>CBEULT010000012.1:0-121795 GCA_965544045.1 uncultured Thermoactinomyces sp. | reverse complement strand
GTCGCGGTTATTCACTCTTTGGTTTTCAGGGAATACACACCGAAAAACCACTGATGTTTTATCAGTGGTTTTTTTGTTATTAAAAAAGTTATCCGTTTACCGGTCAGGATATCCAAAAAGGAGTTTCTTTTTTCAGCAGGTGAATGAAAGCCGGTGCCAATGCCTGATAATGCGGTTCCGGTTTTAACTGCGGATTCTTTTCAATCCACAGGATGCCATAGCCTGACTCAAAAGCAAGTTCCTGGCAGACTTTGGCTGTTTGTGCAGGCAGGATGGTTAACGTATAGGGATGAAGTGTTGGCGTAAATGAGCACAGAACATATTGCAGTGGTTCCAGGTAGTGGTTAGCCAATTGAAAAAAGAATTTTACATAGAGGTGGGTTATCGAATCGGAATAGCAGCAAAAACTTTCATTCCATTTTCCATCACGAATCACACAAGCAAATCGCTTCCATTTCTTTTCTCTTTTTTTGCTGAACCAGGCAAGAATGATGTCTTCATTAATTGTTAGAATCAGGTTTCGTCTGGATAAGCCATGTATGAGTGCAAACCAGGGAAGATTGCTTACTGGTTCTGAGTCAATAATGAAATAATTATCAAGGTATTGTTGCGGCTTTTTTATGCTGAAACTGATTTCTTCTGCCAGACCCGGATCTTCTGAAAGTAACAAACGGGCTAATTGTACCAGTTTCTCGGGACGATATTTCATATCAATTCCTCCATACCAGATAACAGACATGGTTTCCGTAAACTTGTCGACAAAACCTGAGAGAAACAGGGTTGCGAAAGTTCACAAATATTTCTACCAAATATCCAGAACATATGTTCTGTTTTTTATTATAGTAGAAATGAGGATCAGGAACAAGAGGGTTTCGGAAATATAAAAAAATCCCCAACGATGGGGAAGCGGGAACCGGATAAAATTGCAGGATACACCGGTCCCTAAAATATTCCGATCCACTGTGCCATGATTATAAAAGAACCTAGCAGCCAAACATAAATCGAAAAGCCTTTCAGGGATCCTTTTTGCAACAGGGATACCATCCATTTGACAGCAACATAGCCGAACAGGGCTGAGCAGGCAGTACCGATCATTAATGAGCTTAAAGGCAGGAGATCCGATCCTTCTGTCCACAGTTTCTTGCCTTGTAAAATAACAGCTCCGGCAATGGAAGGGATCGATAGCAGAAAAGAATAGTAAGCAGCAGCAGCTTTATCAATCCGCCGAAACAGAGCAGCGGCAATAGTGAGACCGGAACGGGACAAAGCCGGTATGATGGCTGCGCCTTGCATGGTTCCAATCCATAAAGCGTCACGGTAAGTAATTTGGTCAACTTTTTTATAGCCTGCATTTTTTTGAAGATCGGCAAACCACAGAATTAATCCAGTGGCCAGAAATTCCCAGCCAATCGTGGTTCCGGTTCGGGAAATCTCTTCAAACCAGTCCTTGAAGATCATGCCAATCATGGCGGTAGGAATCGTTCCAACGATGATCAACCGGCTTGATTTTCCCCATGGATGGCGAATTATATTAAGCACTTCCTGCCGATAAAAGGAGATTACAGCGATAAATGTCCCGAAATGGAGCATGGTATCCAGGAATAGTCCGGCTTCATCAAGTTTGAACAAATGCCGTCCCAGATAGAGGTGTCCGGTACTGCTGATTGGCAGGAATTCAGTAAGGCCCTGAATAATTCCCAAAATGGCTGCTTCTAACCAATTCATTCATAACCCGCCTACCTTTCAAGGTTTGGACAGAAGAGATCCCACTTCGCGAATTATCGTGATCTGGGGTATCGTTTCATTATAGACGCCATGAATTTCCCCTTGCTGTGTGATAAGCACATCTGTCGGAACGGATAAAATTTCATAGGCATCATAAGTTTTGGTGCCATGATCGCATAAAACAGGGAAATGAAAACCTGCCTGTCTGATGAAAGATTTAACGCGTTCAGGAGCTGCTTCCCGTCCCGTTACATTAATTGTGAGAAATGCAACCTCTCTCGTATTTAACGAACGATATAAAATATTTCTGTTGAGTAAAGAAGCCTGGCATGCACCACACCATGAAATCCAGAATTCAAGCCAGACAATTTGGCCATGGTAATCGCTTAGCCGGTGGATATTGCCTGACAGATCCGGAAGTGTGAAGTCTTTTGCTTTCATGAGAACGGATTCCCTCCTTAAAGTCGGACAAGAACAAGACCGGCAAACAGCAGGAATAATGACAGGGTTTGGAACAGTGAAAGACGTTCACGATATATGACAATGGACAGTAAGGCGACGACCAGGCTGTTCGTAGAGAAAATTGGAGCAATAATGGTGGCTGGTCCTTGATTGAGAGCAATCGCGTAAAGTTGCATTCCGGCGAAAGAAAAAATTCCTGCAGCAAGTCCGCAGGCTATTCCCGTACGGATCCGGGCAGTAGAAAACAGGAACTGGTTTTGAAACTTTTTTCGCAGGACCTGGAACGTAAACCAGACAAATCCAGATACATAACTGACAAAAAGAATGGAGGTTGCTGAAAGGTGCATTTCTTCTGTAATTTTTAATCCGCCATTGCGGAAAAAGAAGAACAGCATGGTTATAAAAACAAGGGCGTACCAGCGTTTATTGTGAATTTTTAGACTCTCATTCGGATCAACAGGTAAAATTGTCATCGCGATTAACAACAACCCCACCCCTGTTGCTTCAATAACAGTAATGGTTTCACCATACATCAGCATGGACATTCCAATTATTAACACATTATTGCTGTTTACAACTGGAGAAGTCAGGCTGGCAGGGCCAATGTCAAGGGCCTTCATAAATAACAAGTTGCCAAACGCTGAGCCAATTCCTACAATGACCCCGGCAATCAGGACAGCATAAGAAAAATCCATGTCATGGGTCTGGACCATCCACCAAAAGAATCCGAGAGAGCCAGTCAAATACAACCCCCACAATAAAAAGTCGTGGTCACCTTTTCGGACTGAACTGACTTTCATCAAAAATCCGGACAAGCCGAAAGTAAATGAACTGAAAAGTGCCAATATGAACCAGAGACTCATCGGGAAAACCCTTTCTGACAGTGAAATCAACACTCATCATAACGTTCGTCAGTTCATTCAGTCTATAAGGAGGTCAAGCTTTCTTGCACTACCAATATATGTTTAAAGTTCGCAAATATTTATCAAAGATATTTCAGCCTGAACTTTTCAGATGTGTTAAAATTTAAAGCAGCAATGTTGCTTGACGAAACATTAGGATGGGCTCCTGTTCAGGAGCCCGTCTTCGAATAATAAAATCAATCAAACGTGGGTTTCAGACATCTCTTTCTTGATCTGGTTTTCCAGTTCAAGTATTAATTCCTGCAATGTCATTTGATTTTCCAGGTAAAGTTGAACCAACTCCAAAAATAATGTATTGCTTTGTTGCGAAAGGTTTAAAGTTTTAATGAGTTCGTTAAATGGATCAAAGTGGCGTGATAAAATATGTATGCTGTTGGACTGAAACATTTTTTCCAATTGAATTGTTTTTTCATAAATGTCTTTAACCATTTGCAAAATAATACTGATCAATTGAAGTTTTTGCTGATCCATTTTTATTTCCTTTCTTTATGAGATTGATGGATAAAAAGGTGATTGTTTTATTCATTGTAGAATAACACCTTTTATATTGCAAAGAGAATATTGCAAAATTAGAATGAGGAGATGATCGTTTATGAAAGCAGTTCTTGTTAAAAAGCCTGGGGATGTTGATCAGCTCTATATTGGAGATTTTCCAAAGCCAGCGTGTGGTAAAGAAGAGATTCTTGTCAAAGTGAAAGCAACTGCTTTGAACAGGGCAGATCTTTTGCAGCGCAGAGGTTACTATCCTCCACCAGAAGGTGCCAGTCCGCTGATGGGATTGGAAGCATCCGGTGTTGTCGAGGAGGTTGGCGAAAATTGCAAGGAAGACTGGAAAATTGGTGATCGTGTGTTTGCGTTGCTTCCCAGCGGTGGATATGCCGAGTATGTGACTGTGCCAGGAAAATTGGCCTTACGAATTCCAGACGGAATTTCTTTTTCCGAAGCAGCTTCCATTCCTGAAGCTTTTTTGACAGCTTTCCAGACGCTTTTCTGGGTGGGGCGACTTGGCAAAGGGGAACGTGTTTTGATTCACGCGGGGGCTGGCGGTGTCGGATCAGCTGCCATTCAACTGGCAAGGGCTGCCGGTGCCATTCCTATTGCTACGGTTGGTAGTGAAAAGAAACAAAAATTTTGTTTGGATCTTGGTGCACAACATGCCTTCAATTATAAAGAAGGAGATTTTGCATCGAAGGTGATGGAAGCGACAAATGGGCAAGGGGTAGAATTGGTATTGGATTTTATAGGAGCGGCGTACTGGAAACAAAATATCAAAGTATTGAAAATGGATGGGCGCTGGGTGCTGATCGGTACATTGGGAGGCAGCCGGCTTGAGCAGGCGTCACTGGCTCCCATTTTAGGTAAAAGGTTGCAAATAACCGGCACGACACTGCGAAACCGTTCCCTTGATTATAAAATCAGATTAAGCCGTGAGTTCGCTTCGTTCGCTTTTTCACGTCTTGAAAGTGGGGAGATCAGGCCCGTTATTGATCGTGAGTTTCCCTTTGAACAAGTCAAGGAAGCACATGAATATATGGAGTTGAACAGAAACTGTGGTAAAATTATATTAAAATTGGAGTAGTACATTTTTTCCTGTCAAGACAGACTAGGAATTAAAGAGTTGATATATCGCTTTGACCAAAAAGGAGAAGCGTTTGATTGCCTTGAGCCTGGTATTTTTACAGATGATGAATATTGTTTGTTTACAATACCAAAGAGGCTGGAGCAAATGCCCGGGAAATCCTGGAGGCGGTTTATGTAACCAATCCATTTGGCGAGGGCTTGGTCATGTTGCAAGTGGTCACACTTGTACAGAAAACATTGATATAAACTTCCAGAGGAAATCAAGCATTAAAAAATCCGGTTTAAAAACCGGATTTTTTAATGCTTTTACCGATCAGGCTCTTATGACTCTTAAAGAATATAAAAATTTTTTGTTATTATAATTATAAATTAGTAAATTCAATAAGAAATATATCTTATTATTTCAACTGATAAATGTTTTAAAAAAGCGAATATACCATTGACACTCAAATTATAATCGGGATAACATGATTGGGGAAAGATCTTTACAGAACAAGAGAGAAAAAGTTTTGAATGTGAAAAAATAGGTTTAATTTCAATCACTCTGTGGTAATGACAGATGGGATTACCAAGAGTAAGGGAGTTTTTGCATATGCAGAAACGAGATAAAACCGATTACTTATTTTCTCGTGAGATCACGCCTTATATTATTCCTAAAGAAAAAGTTGTTGTTGTTAACACTGATTGGTCACTTAACAGGGCGTTACTGGTATTGACACGTAATGGAACCAATTCCGTACCCGTTATCAACAACAAGGAACAGGTAGAGGGTGTGATCAGTAAAACGGATATACTTGATTTTATGCTGACGCTCAGTCGTGGCAATGAAATTGATTTTTCTCAACTGACCGAACATACTGTGAATGAGGCTATGAATGAGAACCATTCGGGTATTTTGGCCAATTCCATTTTTTCATTTGCATTTGAAGTGCTGGTTAATCGATCTTATATTCCAATTATTGATTTAAAAGGACAGTTAGTAGGTATACTCACAAGAAAAGTAATGATGGAGCAGGTGATTAATTATTTTAAAGAAGAATATATTGAAACGATAGTTGGCAAATTTCAAAAATAAATACTGGGCAAAAAACGATAAAAAAACCGCCTCAATTTCATATTGAGGCGGTTTCTATTTATATTATCCTGATTCAGGTTAGACGCAAAACTAAAGAAGTTCACGAAGATGTATAAATAAAAGCAAGGTAATATTTTGTTAAAGAATACACAAATCCATGTAAAACTTAAGGATTTAAGTATTTTTCTTGGAAGCGTATGTCTCAAACAAATCGCTTATCAACTCATTCTTGTGGCATTGCTGGAAAAATTGCGTTATTTCATCCCATAGTTGAACGTCCTTGTTTTTGTCCGTTATTTGAGCTACAAGCTTGACGTATTGCAACCAGCCAAACAATGTAAAAGGAATTAGAGGGATTGTAAAATCCTCTTCATAGGAATTTACAATAACCGGTTTTAATTCTTCATAAATGCGCCTCCATTCTTCACAGGCTTTTTCTAATGTCGGGAAGGGCGTGGAGAAGACGGAACGATGTTTTTTCCATAATTGCAGAGTTTTTTTCTTAAAAAAGCTGTTAAGATAGCGTTGCTGATCTTTGGTTTCAAGAGAAATGCTGAAGTTGGATTTTTTTTCGGAAACAACTACATTTCCAAATAAAAAAGGACTCTTTTTACCATGACTGAATTGTTTGCTGGAAACTGCTGATTTTGCGTAAATTCCGATCGGAGAACTAGGGGATGGGGATATAGTAGATGGAGCCCTTGAAACTTTATA
Organism: uncultured Thermoactinomyces sp.; assembly: GCA_965544045.1. GTDB lineage: Bacteria > Bacillota > Bacilli > Thermoactinomycetales > Thermoactinomycetaceae > Thermoactinomyces. Next base: position 115,315 of record CBEULT010000012.1, on the reverse strand, counting down.
AATATTTTTTTTCATTAAAAACTCCTCCTACGACTACATTAAGGAAATAATTTGATTAGGAAACAAAAAAGTGCAGAAAATAAAAAAAGATATAATAAAAACCGATGATTATAAAAAAATCCACAAAACATTTTAAGGCGAAATATTTCGATTAATCCAGAAAACCTCCTATTAATATTTTGCCTCAAAGTTCATTTAAAAGCAAGGGTTAAAATGGGGAAACTTTTAGAAAAACAGGGCGTTTTTTGATGATTTTACGGGAGTGGAAAAAGCAGTGATTTAATGTTTATAATTGGCTCTTCCCGATAACAAATTTCGACAGTAAAGGAATTAATAACAAATTTCAAAAAAACATTTTGAGTAAAAAATAGATAACTTTTTAATTTAATTTTATTTCTCATTGTTTTTAGATTGCCAGATGATTGGTTGATGTAAATACGTCTTAAATTATGGATGTGTTTTATAAGGTATGTAAAAAATATATAAAATCTGTTGTATTATGAAAGGAATAGTCATGAAAAAGCTTCTCATCAGTTTTAAACTAAGCTTGATATAGAGCAAGGTGTGAAGTAAAATGGAATGAGAATCAGATGAGAATCAGATGATAATTAGTTTAAATTAATATCATGATACTGATCAAATAATATTTCTTTTTTTATCCATCTGGATAGTAACAAGGCTATCTCCACATAAAAAATAACCATGTATGGATTTAGGAGATATAAATTGCACAAGATTTGATGGAGGATGAGACTATGTCAACAGTACCAAGACTGGTAGTCAAGGATTTAAAAGCTGCGGTTGATGGGAAAGAGATTCTAAAAGGTGTGAACTTGGAGGTAAAAGGTGGAGAAATCCATGCGATTATGGGACCGAACGGTACCGGGAAAAGTACATTGGCTTCGGTTTTAATGGGAAATCCGCGTTATGAGGTAACCCATGGAAGCGTTACCTTGGATGGAGAAAATGTTTTGAAAATGGCAGTGGATGAAAGAGCGCGTGCCGGCCTCTTTCTGGGAATGCAATATCCTGCTGAAATTGGCGGGGTTACCAACTCTGATTTTTTGCGAAGCGCGGTGAATGCGAAACGCGGAGAGGGAAAAGAGATATCCCTTATGAAGTTTATCCGGGAAATGGATAAAAAAATGGAACTGCTTGAAATGGATGAAAGATTTGCCACTCGTTATTTAAATGAAGGTTTTTCCGGCGGGGAGAAAAAGCGGAATGAAATATTGCAAATGATGATGCTAAAACCTCGGATTGCCATGTTGGATGAGATTGATTCCGGTCTGGATATAGATGCCCTGAAAGTGGTTTCCAAAGGGGTTAACTCGCTATTGGGTCCTGAAATGGGTGTTATCCTGATTACACACTATCAGCGTTTGTTAAACTACATTAAACCAGATTATGTACATGTCTTTATCGAGGGACAAATTGTCAAATCCGGCGGTCCAGAGCTGGCTGAGCATTTGGAAGCTGAAGGTTACGACTGGGTAAAGGAAGAGTTGGGTATTGAAGATGAGACAGTTGGTCAAAAGGCGTAAGGGTGGTGTTTTCGGATGAGTGTAGATACCCAATTGTTGTTTGATAAGAAAATTATATTTGAAGCATCCAAAAAGAACCATGAACCGGAATGGATGCTTCAAAACCGTTTGGATGCGTTGAAACAAGCAACCCAACTTCCCTTGCCCCAACTGCAAAAAACAAACATCAGCCACTGGAACTTTACGCAGTTTAAACCATTGCAAGAAAAAGCTTCAATTATGTTGCCGGACGGGCTTCCGGGAGATATAAAAGCGTATGTCCTGGATGATCAGAAAAAGAACTTGCTTGTGCAAAAAAATATGAATGTGGTTTACTGTGACCTGGAACAAAACCTGAGTGAACAGGGTGTCATTTTTACTGATATGGGAACGGCATCCAGACAACATGAGACCTTGCTGAGAAAATACTTTATGACAGATGGCGTTAAAACAGATGAACACCGCTTGACAGCAATTCACGCGGCTCTTCACAGCGGTGGTCTCTTCCTTTATGTTCCAAGAGATGTACGGGTAACCATGCCGCTTCAGGGGATTTTTTGGCTGTCTGGCGAAGGTGTTGGTATGTTGCCGCATATTCTGATCGTTGCGGAAGCAGGAAGTCGTGTCGATTTTGTTGCCAATTTTGTTGCTTTGCCAGAAGATCAGGGAGCAGTCAACAACAGCATTATGGAAGCATTTGTAGGAGCACAGGCAGACGTAAGGATTTCGACAGTCAATAGTCTTAACAAAGAAGCGGTTGATGTGGTTTATCGCCGGGCGATAGTTGACCGGAATGGGCATTTGGAATGGAATATTGCTGATCTGAGTAATGGACGGATCATTTCCGACAATACTTCATATCTGCAAGGAGAAGGGAGCGATGTGGAGGTAAAGGCGTTTGCTCTCGGGACCGGTGATATGAAAGCAAATGTGACCTCTTCGGTTTACCATGCAGAACGTCATACCAATAGCAATATTAATGCCCGGTCAGTTATGAAAGATAAAGCCTCAAGCATATTGAACAGCATTACCAAGATTGAAAAAGGTGCCAGCAAATCAAATGGCCAACAATCGGGAAAAGTACTAATGATGAATCGGATGGTCCGCGGAGATATAAATCCAATCCTGCTTATCGATGAAAACGATGTGGTGGCAGGCCATGCAGCCAGTATCGGGAAAGTAGATCCGCTTCAATTGTATTATCTTATGTCCCGAGGCATTCGCCAAAGCGATGCGGAGAAGTTGATTATCCACGGTTTTCTGGATGCCATTATTTGCGCGATGCCCTCGGATGTGCTGCGTGAACAGATTCATCAAACTATTGAAAGGAAATTCAAATCATGAACAGATGGCGTAAAGACTTTCCGATTCTGGATCAAGAGGTTAATGGTCATCCGTTGGTATATCTGGATAGTGCGGCGACATCGCAGAAGCCGCTTCAAGTGATTGAAGCAATCGAGACTTACTATAAAGAATATAATTCCAATGTACACCGCGGTGTTCATACACTTGGCTCCAAAGCGACAGATGCTTATGAAGGGGCCCGTGAAAAGGTGCGTTATTTTATTAATGCCCGGTCGGTTAAAGAAGTTGTCTTTACCAGGGGAACCACGTCATCTCTTAATCTGGTGGCCAGGAGTTTTGCCTACCCGCTGTTAAAACCGGAGGATGAAATAGTGGTTTCCCCATCTGAACATCACAGTAACCTGATCCCCTGGCAACAGGTGGCCAAGTGGACCGGAGCGAGGTTGAAATATCTTCCGCTTGAAATAGACGGAACTGTTAGTATGGATCAAATAAGGGCAACAGTGACGGACAAAACGAAGATTGTTGCCATTCAGCAGGTTTCCAATGTCCTGGGAACTTTGCATCCAATCAGGGAAATTGCCCGGTATACTCATCAAAAGGGCGGTTATATCGTGGTGGACGGTGCACAAAGCATCCCCCACATAAAAGTGGATGTTCAAGATCTTGATGTTGACTTTTTTGCCTTTTCCGGTCACAAAATGTGCGGACCTACAGGGATTGGTGTTTTGTACGGCAAGGAAGAATTGTTAGACGGCATGGAACCAATTGAATTTGGCGGCGAGATGATTGACTTTGTGTATGATTATGAGTCAACATGGAAAGAACTGCCGTGGAAATTTGAAGGAGGAACCCCTATTATTGCCGGGGCAATTGGGCTTGGAGTCGCGATTGATTATCTGGAATCAATCGGACTCGATAGAATCGAAGAGCATGACCGAAATCTGGCTCGATACGCTTATGAACAACTTCGGCAAATCGACGGGATTACTATATATGGTCCGGAAGATCGGATCGGTCTTGTTACTTTCAATATGGATCAAGTACATCCTCATGATGTGTCAACCGTTTTGGATGCGGAAGGCATAGCTGTTCGGGCCGGCCATCATTGTTGCCAGCCCTTGATGAGATGGCTTGATGTGACAGCGACAGCCAGAGCAAGTTTTTATCTGTATAATGATGAGTCGGATATTGATCAGCTTGTTTTGGGATTACAAAAGACGAAGGAGTATTTTGGACATGTCTTTAGATAATCTTTATCGGCGGGTGATTATGGACCATTATCAAAACCCGAAAAACCGGGGCAAACTTGACGATGGGGCCTTTACGATCGATATGAACAACCCGACTTGTGGTGACAGTATTTCTCTGCAAATGAGTATAGAAGACGGACGAATTACAGATGTGAAGTTTCTGGGAGATGGCTGCTCGATCAGTATGGCTTCTGCTTCAATGATGACAGAAGCTGTAAAAGGTCTGAAAGTAGAGCAGTCGTTGGAGCTGGTTGATCTGTTTTCCCGAATGATGCGAGGCGAAGAAGTGGACGCAGAGCGTTTTCCGCTTGAGGATATAGAGGCCCTGTCAGGAGTCAAGAATTTTCCGGCTCGCATCAAATGTGCCACCTTGGCTTGGAAGGCGCTTGGGAAAGGAATTGAAGAGCATAAGCATGGATCTTATAAATAAGGAGGAGAAAACCGTGACAAACAGCCAATTGCCAGATCTATCCGATTACAAGTACGGTTTTCATGATAAAGATGTCTCGGTTTTCCGTTCAAAAAAGGGATTAAGCCGGGAAGTGGTTGAAGAGATTTCCCGGATAAAAGGTGAGCCAGACTGGATGCTTGAATTTCGGTTGAAATCATTGGAACAGTTTTATAAAATGCCTATGCCGGATTCCGGCAACAGCAATTGGTTTTCTCTTTTGCCAGGGAAACTGGATGAATTGGATTTTGATGATATTACTTACTATATTAAACCTTCGGAACGACAGGGAAAGACCTGGGATGAAGTTCCTGATCAAATCAAGGAAACATTTGACAAGCTGGGTATTCCGGAAGCGGAGCAGAAATTTCTGGCCGGGGTATCGGCACAGTATGAATCAGAAGTTGTGTATCATAACATGCAAAAGGAACTGGAAGAACAGGGAGTTATTTTTTGTGACACCGATACTGCGTTACGGGAATATCCCGATTTGTTGAAGGAATATTTCGGGACGGTTGTTCCGCCTTCTGATAACAAATTTGCCGCATTAAACAGTGCAGTGTGGAGTGGCGGGAGTTTTATCTATGTTCCCAAAGGGGTGCGTTGCGAAGTTCCGCTGCAAGCCTATTTTCGTATCAATGCTGAGAATATGGGGCAATTTGAACGGACACTGATTATTGCTGATGAAGGATCTTTTGTGCATTATGTGGAAGGCTGCACCGCCCCGGTCTACAGCACGGACTCCTTGCATAGCGCAGTTGTGGAAATTATTGTAAAAGATAATGCCCGTTGTCGCTATTCAACTATCCAGAACTGGTCCTCCAATATTTACAACCTTGTCACCAAACGGGCTGTAGCCCGAAAAGGAGCCCATATGGAATGGGTAGACGGGAATATTGGCAGCAAGGTGACCATGAAATATCCGGCTGTTGTTATGACAGGTGAAGGCGCAAAAGCAGATGTCCTGTCGATTGCGGTTGCCGGGAAAGGACAGCATCAGGATGCAGGAGCTAAAGTGGTTGCGCTTGCTCCGAATTGCACCTCAACCATTGTATCCAAATCGATCAGCAAACAAGGGGGGAAAGTTACCTATCGCGGCTTGTCCAGTTTTGGGCCCAGGGCAGATGGCTCCAAGGCCAATGTCAAATGTGATACACTGATTCTGGATGAACAATCGACATCTGATACGATTCCGTATAATGAATCGAAAACTGACGATGTTATTCTTGAGCACGAAGCCACCGTGTCAAAAGTAAGTGAAGAACAATTGTTCTATCTCATGAGTCGCGGGCTTTCTGAAGATGAGGCTACACATATGATCATCATGGGCTTTATTGAACCATTTACCAAAGAATTGCCCATGGAATATGCGGTTGAGATGAATCGTCTGATCAAGTTCGAGATGGAAGGATCGATTGGATAACTGTAAACAGATAGGGACAGTACTTTTTTCAGTGAACGTTGGTTAATGGATGATTATGATTTTTTATTATCCTTAGGAGACGAATTTGGTTCGTCTCCTTTTGTGTTTGTCCGTCCATACAGGAGGATTTGCTGTGAATGGAGATTACGGTGCAAAGGTGTTAATGGGGTACTCGTCAAAGCAGATATACCAAGCTTTGACCCTTAAAAAGCAACTTCCTTTTCAAGGGAATTATTTATAACAGGGCGTAGCGCTTAGGGGATATTGTTATGTATAAAGCTGTAAAAGAAAAATGCCTGGACTTTACCCAGGCGTTTTTCATTGCTGTTTTTTAACACGCTCTAGTAAAATGAGTTACCAAGGTTTATAAATTTAATTTTTACTTCTATCATCGGAACATTCCCCCCAATTCACCGGATAGTTCAGTCTGATATTGAGGGTTCCGGTTTTCCGGGTTTTTTCTGTAATTTGTTAAAATATTGTTTGCCAAATAACGGTGAAAGAATATTTCAAACAAACCTACACCTGCTGCAGCAATCAAAGAAGCAGTATAGGCGTTGTCATCAACAGTCAAACCTTCAGCAAACCAATAAATAATCATCCATGCTAACAGGAAATCTGCAATTGTTGCTACAATATTATTTGTTCTTGGCAAGATTAACCTGTCTCCGATGAAATAGGCTGCTACTCCCAAAACGGCAGAAATAAGTAAAACCTCACCAAATGTCATTCCATATATTAGACCGAGGATAATGTACAGAAGAGCCAGAGTAGCAACAAACTTTATTATTAAAGCTCTAACATGTTTCATGAGATCTCCTCCTCTATGCTGTTATTGTTCATATTTTAAAAGAAAATATACCCTCGTTTTTAAATGATTTTATTGGAATTTGTTTTTGATCAGGGTTTGAGGAAAGCAGCATGAATGATTAAGGTTAAATTTGCGGAATCAGGGAAAAACTAAGATGAAAATATTCAGCTTGTTTGAGGAGCAAGAGAATAGAGAGGAGGTTTTTAAAAGAAATGGTTTCACAGCCTGTAAAAATAAAGGAAAGGCCTGCTTGTGATCATGAATACACTCTTTTAAAAGAAGTGATCATGTGTCCACCCACTTTTTTCGATATAAAAGAAGTAATCAATCAGGTGCAGCGGGCCCACCTGAACGAACCAATTGACCAGGACAAGGCAAAGTCCCAATTTTATAATGTGGTTGACAAGCTGGAAGAACATGGAGTGCAAGTCCTGCTTTTAACTCCAAACCGGAGGTTTACTGATCAGATTTTCACCCGTGATATTGGTTTTGTTTTGGGGAGGTCTTTTCAGATCGCACATATGAAAGAACCGGTTCGCCAAGGAGAAGAGAAATGGTTGGAAACCTGGCTTAAAGAAAATAAAATACCTTATTTTGAGCGACCTGAATCTCCGATTGAGGGAGGAGATGTGCTGATTCACGGAAATCAATTATGGATTGGCAAAAGCGACCGAACCAGTTCTGCCGCGATAGATTCCTTGCAGAAACGGTTTCCCGCGTTTCAAATACATGTGATTTCCTATCCTTCGAAATATTTGCATCTGGACTGTATCCTGAGCATTTTATCTGAAAAAGAAGCCATTATTTATCCCCCCGCCTTTTCATCACAAAGTTTTGAATTGATTAAGCAAAACTGGCCTAATTTAATTATTGTCACCGAAGAAGAACAATTTGGATTGGCGGCAAATGTTTTTTCCATCGGGAATAAAAAAGTGTTCAGCCAACCGCAATTTCCCCGTCTCAATGAGCAACTGCGCTGTCACGGATACTTTGTTGAAGAAATCGATATCTCCGAAATTGTCAAGAGCGGCGGAGCGTTTCGTTGTATCACCCTGCCGTTGGTAAGAAATGATCAGCAAAACCAGGAATCAGGCTCCATTTTCCAGGAATAGGGGCCTGAATTTTTTTGGCCTGAAAAACTGCTTTTCAAACAAATGGAGGTTCATATAAACTGTGTAAATTATAGTTAAATATATAATTTAATGATGTATATATCAAAAGTTTAAACTAATTAAAACTATACAAAAAGAACGGTTATTAAGTGTTATAACAATTTAAATTTATTTTTTATATTTATCGCGATTAACGTAAATATTTTATGCTTGAATGTAACAAAACCATATATTACAATATAAATAAGTAACATTGAGTCGAGGTGGTTTCGTGTGGAGTTTGTAGAAGCCCTTACAAATAAAAAGCAGATTAATGCCATGAAGAAATATCTGAAAAAGCATTCAGAGCGGGACTTTTTGCTTTTTGTTTTTGGAATCAATACAGGCTTGAAAATTAGCGACATTTTAATTGCCAGAGTGGTTGATGTGATCGAGAAAGAAGGGATTGTCAAGGATTTTTACCAGGTTGCCGGATCATGCAAGGAAGTTTATCTTAACTCAAAAGTAAAAAAAGCAATTCTTCATTACGTCCAATCGCATCAATTAAGCCTTGAAGATTATTTGTTTCAATCCTCTAAAACCAAAAAGCCCATTACACGCCAGCAAGCTTATCGAATTATACAACAATGCGCCAAAGCGGTAGGGATTGAAGGGAAAATTGGCACCAACTCATTGCGTAAAACTTTTGGGTTTCATGCTTATAAAAGAGGAGTAGCCATCTCTTTGCTTCAGAAACATTTCAATCATTCCACTCCCTCAGAAACTCTCAGATTTCTAGGCATATCAAAAAGTGAGAAGTTCAGAACAGAAATTGATGTAGACCTTTGAAAAGAATGGAGGAACGAGATATATCAAGTGCAGTTTGCGTGAAGAAGACAAACAGAGAACATTCAGACTACTGCGTTTTGTGGATTAAAATTAACAGAGAGGAGAATCAATTTGGATCATCTTAAAAATATTGGCCGAGAAGTAATCATGGCTATTCTTCCCATGACTGCCCTCATTTTTATTTTGCAATATACTGTTATCTGGCTGCCAACCGAAATGTTCCTGCAATTCCTGATCGGTGTTGTCATGGTTGGATTGGGGTTATTTTTATTTTTGGTTGGCGTCGATATAGGCTTGACCCCAGTTGGTGAAATGATTGGTTCAGCATTGTCCAGACTGGGGAAAATCGGGCTTGTCGTTTTATTCAGTGTAATCCTAGGGGTTGCTGCCACTATTGCCGAACCGGATTTGATAGTATTGGCTTCCCAGGTGGACATGGTGACGGATGGAGCCATTCCCAAAAGTATTCTCATTTTTACCGTTGCCCTTGGTGTCGGAATTTTTGTTGGGCTGGCAATTTTGCGGATCTTGCTTGGTATCCCTATTATCTATCTTATATTCGGGGGCTACAGTTTGATTTTTGTTCTTTCCTTTTTTGCTCCAACCGAATTTGTACCGGTCTCTCTCGATTCCGGAGGGGTTACAACCGGTCCGATGACAGTGCCGTTTATCCTGGCTTTGGGTGTGGGGGTTGCATCGGTTCTGAGTGGTAAAAGCGCTTCCACAGATGGTTTTGGGTTGGTTGCACTGGCTTCAATTGGTCCGATTATATCGGTGTTGCTGTTGGGAGTGGTGTTTGCATGACAAATCCATTTGACGGGTTTGGAAACACATTAATAGAAGTTGCTATCGCTTTAACTCCGTTGTTTGTGACCTTTTTGCTGTTCCAGATTTTTCAGCTGAAATTGCCCAGGAGAAGGGTTAGCAATATCATAAAAGGGTTCATCCTGACTTTTATTGGGCTGGCATTTTTTTTGCAAGGCGTTCATGTCGGATTTTTGCCAACAGGAGAAAAGATGGGGAACATCCTGGGCGATCTTTCCTATAACTGGATTCTTATTCCTATTGGCCTTGCGCTCGGATTTGTGGCCACCTTTGCTGAGCCTGCAGTACGAATCCTGAATCAACAGGTTGATAAAGTATCTACAGGTTCGATTCCGGAAAAAGTGATGCTGTATACAGTTTCGATAGGTGTGGCTGTTTCGGTTGCTCTTTCCATGCTGAGGGTTATTGCCGGAATTCCTCTGTGGTATTTCGTCATTCCGGGATATTTGCTGGCATTTATTTTAACGCGGTATACCAAGAAAAGCTTTACAGCTATTGCTTTTGATTCAGGCGGAGTTGCTACTGGGCCCATGACAGTTACATTTATCCTTTCCATGGTGGTAGGGGTTGCCACAGTGCTGGAGGATCGAAATCCATTGCTTGAAGGTTTCGGTATGATTTCACTTGTTGCACTGGCTCCGATCCTTTCTGTATTGATTTTGGGAATAATGTATGGCAGGAAGGAGAGAGAAAATGAACAAAGTGCCCAATCATAAATTAATTGTGACAGTCGTCAATAAAGGAACAGCCAGAAAAGTGGTCAAGGCTTCAAAGCAAGCGGGGGCTGAGGGTGGTACGGTCCTGTTTGGCAAGGGGAGCGGAATCCATGAATTGGTATCTTTTTTGGGCATTCATATCGAACCGGAAAAAGAATTAATTTTAACCTTGGTGCCTGATGAGAAACTGGAACCTGTACTGAAGGCCATAAAAAAAGCTGGTGAACTTGACCGCCCGGGAAAAGGAATCGGGTTTGTGCTGGATACTAAAAAAATTGTCGGGATTCACCATTTACTTCATCCCTATTCCTGAAAGGAGGCAATTACATGGCCAAGCAAAAGATATATTATGACTTGATTGTTACCATTGTTAACAAAGGATTTTCAGAAGAGGTGGTTGATGCATCAAAAAAAGCTGGTGCAGAGGGCGGAACAATTCTGTTTGGACGGGGTACCGGCATCCGGGAAAAAGCCAAACTGTTCAATATTGTTATTGAACCGGAAAAAGAAATTGTCCTGACCCTGATTGATCGCCAGAAAACCGAGCAGGTACTTGAAGCGATCACGCAAAGTGTGCAGCTGGATAAACCCGGGAAAGGCATCGCGTTTGTGTTGGAGGTGGAACAGACTGTAGGGATTAATCATGCCCTTGGCCTCATAACAAATGAACAAAACGACCAGGAAAGTTAGAAAAGGAACAGAAGGCTGGAGTCCAAGACTGTTTACGCAAGTATGGAGAGAGTAAAATGAGTAAAATCATCCCGTATAAGCGTATGGCAAGACAGAAGAAATACAGGCAGAAGAAGAAAAGGCTTGTAACAGGTATACGTGTTATTATTGTTATGGTTGGTGTGTTCCTTACTGCTTTTGGATTGGAAATGTTCCTTGTGCCAAATCAGATTATGCCTGGTGGAATCATTGGGATATCAGGCATATTATCCCATGTGACCGAGATTAAAATGGGGGTGTTCCTGTTTTTTCTGAATCTCCCATTTCTTCTTCGCCATATCAGGATTGCAAGTCGCATCAGGGCGTTTTGGGCTACCTTCAGTTTAATTCTGTTAACAATATTCATTTTATGGTTTCACCCTTTTCCTGCTGTCATTGAGTCTCTGCCGGGTGCAGCATTCCTGGGCAGTCTGATGTTAGGGGTTGGTGTGGGGATTATATTTCGCTATGGCGGGTTTACCGATGGAGTTCGCCAGGCTGCTTTCCTGATAAAAAAACGGTTCCCGCTTGCTGTTGGCCAAATTGTTATGCTGATTAATCTCCTGATTTTGGGGCTGGCCGGATTTATTTTTGGTTGGCAACAAGCCGTATATGCGATATTTGGCTATACTGTCTCATTAATATCAAGTGAATATATGATGAATCAATTTGGTATGAAAAATGCTGTGTGGATCAAAACGGAGTATCCGGGATTGGTAAAATACGCTCTAAAAAACAAGTTTAAAAAACAGTTTACCTATATGTCGGCGAAAATTCCCGATCATGAAATTTTTATTATCATACCCAGGAGAAAACGAAAAGCGGTTCAAAAGATGGTTGCCGAAATTGATCCGTCGGCTGTTGCATCTTTTGCCCCGATTGATCCTCTGTTTATGGAAGAGACCGGTTATAAAAAGGTGCTTAAACAGTGAAATGTCATATAATAAACAGCATCAAAACAGCCCTTTTCCCAGGCAGAGAAAAGGGCTGTTTTTTAATGGACAAACCATTTGGCAACGGGATATTGATAATATTTATCGTTCAGTGCATAAATAATTCCTTTGATTGGATAATAAATCGTCATGATTGAGAAGACAATTAAAAATGGTATACCGATTAAAATAAAAGAGAAGACCGTTGAAACCCCAATGAGCAGCCAGAAGACAGCATGAAATATCAGGGCCTGCAATGACAAACGCTTCAAATCCCTGTCTGAGATAATGAAATATACAAGCAGTGGCACAAGAACTGGCGCAAACCAGGTGCTTGCATGTACAAGAATTTTGATCGCCTTATAGTTCAAGGGGAACCCTCCATAACATAACATTGTTTTACTATATAAGTACCCTTTTTATACGCAATCAAACCTCCTTTTTTTATTTTATACAAAAAAATTCTCCTCTATTTGAGGAGAAGAATGAAAAAGTTTATGATCTTTCACGTGTTCCCAGCTGTTCAATATATTTGGTCATGGAAGTGATAGCAACCGGAATAGCTTCTTCACTGGGATCAAGTCGTGGATGGTGTAATCCATAAGGTGTATCAACCCCCAGCCAGAACATGAAACCTGGAATTTCATTCAGAAAATAGCCAAAGTCCTCCCCAGCCATTGACTCACGGCATTCAATCAGCTGATATGGAGTTTGGTGCGCAATGAAATTCATAAAAGACTTTGTCCATTTGGCATCATTATAAACCTGGCAGTAATTGCATCCCCAATCAATGGCCGATTCGCAGTTAAACCCGGCTTCAATCCCTTTAATCAGTGATACAATCCTGTTTTTGACAAGTTCCATCGATTTTTTGGAAGTGGTACGGATTGTCCCTTCAATTCGGGCGTGATTAGCGATGATATTTTGCTTGGTGCCGGCTTCCATTTTGCCGATGGTAAGGATAGCCGCATCCAGTGGATCCATGCTTCGTGAAACAATGGTTTGTAACTGCTGAACCAGTTGGGTTATTGCGATTACCATATCATTGGCCAGATGCGGACGGGCGGCATGGCCGCTTGTCCCGTACAGATCAATGAAAAGTTCTGAGGTATTGGCAAAAAGCAGACCTGGCCGGATGGCAATCACACCCACAGGAAATTCAGGTGCGATATGAATTGCAAAAATAACATCGGGCTTCCATTTCCCCAAAGCATTACTCTGGAGCATAGGCAAAGCTCCGCCAGGTCCTTCTTCAGCCGGTTGAAAAATAAACACCAAATCGTCATCTATCCGGTGATGAACAAAATGAGTCAGAATTCCCAAGGCAATGGCCATATGCATGTCATGTCCGCAAGCATGCATGTATCCGTCATGGATCGATGAAAACGGACAGGATGTTTGTTCTGTGATTGGGAGTCCATCCATGTCTGCTCGGTAGCCAATACATTTTTGCGGGCGGTTTCCCGGTATTTTGACCAGGATGCCCGTTTTCCAGGTACGGATATGCAGCCGGTCTTCAGGAAGAGTGCCAAGGTATTCCAGGATTTTTTGTTGTGTTTTGTGTTCATTGAAGCCAGGTTCCGGAATTTGGTGAAGCTGGCGTCGCAATTCAATAAACGGCGAAGCTTGTGCGATATCCAAACCTAACCCTCCTTTTTGGCCATTCGTTGATGCAGTCGATTCTCCAGTGAGGCGATAAAAAAGTGGATTTCTTCTTCTGTCAGTGTAAGAGGTGGAAGCAGTCGGATCACTGTTTGGGCAGTGATGTTAACCAGAATTCCATCATGCATCAGCTCTTTTTGCAATGCCTGGATTTCCTCTTTGGTGAGAAAGGTCCGTATGCCAATCATCATGCCGCGTCCATTGACGCTTTGAATAATAGAGGGAAACTTCGTTTTTAATTCATAGAGGCGGGACCACAAAAGATCTGCGGTTTGTTTTCCTTTTTTCAGCACTCCGTCTTCGAACAACGCGTCCAGGACAGCATTGCCAAGTGCAGCGCCAAGCGGGGAAGGGGCAAAAGTTGTGCCATGATCCCCGGGCTGAAATACATCCAGCAATTTTTTGCCGGCAATTATTCCGCTTAATGGCAAACCGCCACCTGCTCCTTTGCCAAACAGGATAAGATCCGGTTTTAAAGAAAATGCCTGATGGGCAAACAATGTGCCCGTACGACCCATGCCTGCCTGGATTTCATCGACGCAAAAGAGCATCTGGTGTTTTTGGCACAATTGTTGAATTGTCTGCAAGAACTCTCTTGTCAGGGGCACAATGCCTCCTGAACCCAATATCGGTTCCACGAGAACGGCGGCAGGATGGAACTGCTCACAAACCTGCTCCAATTGGCTGATCTGATTTGCCTCTATTTCAAAGACGGGAAGGTCGATTTGCGGAAAATCCTGATAAATGCCAGGTTGCCGTGTCAGTTTCAATGCGCCTGACGTACGTCCGTGAAAGCTGTTTTTAAGTACAATAATTCCTTTTTTGTCCGGAGCATATTTGGCAGACCATTTGTGAACAAGTTTAATGGCTGCTTCCGTTGCTTCTGCACCTGAGTTGCCAAAGTATACCTTTCCAGTACCGAGAGAGAGTTTTACCAGGCGCTCGGCCAGGCGGATTGCCGGTGGATTCAGAAAGATATTGGAGATATGCAAAAACCGGTTTCCTTGTTCTGTCAAAGCTTTTAACAGACGGGGATGGGAATGACCTAAAATATTTACTGCAAGTCCTGTAAACAAGTCAAGATAACGGTTTCCCTCTGTATCAATCAAAACGTTTTTTTCCGCTTTGGAAATGGCGATTGGCAACCGTCCGAAAGTTGGAAGGATAAAAGTTTTGTCCAGATATTGCCAGTCTGACATGATTGATCCTCCTATGAAATATAAAATGAGACCCCCGCAGGCAGGGGGTCCGATTTTCAGGTTAAAGTTCACGCAATGCTTGAATTACTTCTGTTTTGGAACGGGTTTTGTCATCGATTGTTTTAATTACACGGGCCGGTGTGCCAGCCACCACACTGTTCGGAGGAACATCTCTTGTCACTACGGCTCCTGCCGCAACAACTGATCCTTTTCCGATTCGGACACCTTCTAGGATCACGGCGTTTGCTCCGATAACCACTTCATCTTCAATGATTACTGGTGTAGCAGATGGCGGTTCAATAACTCCGGCAATAACCGTACCGGCGCCAATATGACATTTTTTTCCGATTGTTCCGCGGCCTCCGACAACAACATTCATATCAATCATTGTTCCATCTCCAATGACAGATCCGATGTTGATTACAGCCCCCATCATAATAACCGTATTTTTCCCGATTTGTACATTTTCCCGAATTAGGGCACCTGGTTCGATCCGGGCCGGAACTTCTTTCATATCCAGAAGCGGGATTGCCGAGTTCCGTCGATCATTTTCAATAACAAAATCGTCTACTTTTTCTTTATTGGCATCAAGGACCGGTTTTAACTGATTCCAATCACCAAAAACAACACCAACGTTTCCTGTGATAAAGGTCTTTGCATCGCCAAAATCGATTTCGTCCAGGTTTCCTTTTATATGTACTTTTACAGGCGTTGTTTTTTCGCTTTTTTGAATAAATTCAATGATCTGATACGCATCCATCTCTTTCATATTTTCATCCTTTCCAATATAGAAGAGTAAAGTGCATTCATTCAGCATTAGGCCAAATAATTTATGAACAAGTATATCATAATTCATGAATAATCTTAAGAAACTTCATACTCCGGATCATTTTCCATAAAAAAGATCCTCCTCAAGAGGATCAAAATAATTTTATAGTCCACCTGGTTCGCTTTGCAAAGGACAAACAAGTCCGCCTGGCTCGCTTTGTGCAATATTGAAGGGCTCTGAATCAGTGGATCCGACAATTCCAAGAAAAGCAATTACACTAACTAAAAGAATTATTTTAGATGTTATTTTCATAGTCTTCTACCTCCCATCTATTAAATTCTTTTTTTACATTATACATATTTCGCATGCAATTCTGAAATCCTTCTTCATCACGTCCATCATAACAGCGAGCCAAACTGAACCAGATTTTAAATTCTTTATCCTGATACTTATGTTTTTGCGATATTTCAAGAGCTTTCTGATAAGATGAAATCGCCCCTTCAATTTGATTGCACATGTGGTACAAGTCACCAAGAATGATCAGACTGGTGCTTAGTCGCGGTGCGTCGTTAAATCTTTCCGCAAAGTTAATTGCTGTCTTCAAGGCTTCTTTGGCCTCATTGTTTCGGCCTTGTTTAATATAAAGGATGCCAAGACGTGTATATACGGTCGTCAATCGTTGGTCAGGAGGAAATTTACCCTCAAGTTTCAGAGCCATTTTAAATGAGGTTTCTGCCATTTCCCAATCCTTTTTGGTTGTATAGACACTTCCAAGTACCGTCCATAAATCACACATGCTGTCATATTGTTTGTTAAGGCGGGAAATTTCAATTCCTTCTGTTGCATATTCAATCGCTTCGTCCATTAAACCGGATTGGCGGGAAAATTCAGCACGTAACCAGTAAAATCCGAGCAAGGTGTTGATATCGTCAATGCCTGGCATCATATCCCAAACATCCTGAATCAGCCGCATGCCTTCTGTGATTCGCCCCATGCGTTGCAGGTAGACGCCTTTGTTGCGGTAGAGCAAGCATTTGATATGTTGGTTATCCCCTTTGTCATTAAATGCTTCGATTCCGTCAGATGTGAGCTCAAGGGCTTGCTCAATATTATTTTGATTGTAACGAATGAGACCAAGCAAAAGGTAACTGGCTGCCTCCATGTTGCTTTCCTTGTACGGGTTTTGCTGGGAAATGCGAAGAGCATTATAGAGTGCTCGTTCAGCTTGTTTCCATTTGAATTTACTCATATAACATTCGCCTTTGTAATAATAAACCTGTGCTATATATGGATGATTATCATCCAGGTCCAGCTCTTCCAGCTTCTCCAAAGCTTCATCAATCAGCCCAACCCTGCGTAATGTAGCGATGGAGAGCAGTTGGAATTTTACTTTTTTTATTTCTTCCTGCTCTTTCATAAGCATCTCTGGTAATTTATTCATGGGAAGATTCAATTTTTCCAGTAAATATGAAATTTTTTCAGGGCTTACATGAGCGACGCCTCGCTCAATATTACTGACAGTAGCCGGTGAGATATTTTCATCAGCCAAGTCTTCTAATCTCAAACCACGATCTTTTCTGACCTTTCGTATAACCTCACCAATTTCATGCAAAGCCAGTTGTTTCATACCGATCACCTCTTTATAAACTATAATTATTATTATATTACACCTTTTTAAAAAAATTTGGAATGAGTATTTTTTAATTTTCTTAAATATAAAGTGATTATTAGGTGGGGATTTGCATTTGATGCTATGAAACAGGTAAGAAACGGAAATAAAAGTAAAGAGATGAAAAAGCGCGGTAAAAAAGGAAGTAATGGATCTTAAAAATATTGAAACCAACCAATATACGAGCATAGCAAAATTTTTTTATAAAATAAAAGTTATTTTATCAAGTTAAAAAATATTATAATAGGTTTTTACAGACAACCGAAAAAGGGATTTACACTTCATATTGGAGGGAAAGTATTTGTTGCTTACGTTTATTAAAGAGTTAAAACGCCGTGTTTTCGAGGAGAGACTCTACGATTTGTCGGCACAACTCGCTTATTACTTTTTAATGTCCTTATTTCCGTTTTTATTGTTGGCCGTAACGTTGCTGGGGTATCTCCCGATTTCCGGCGAAAATATTCTTCGCTTGATCGAACCCTATGCTCCGGAAAATACATATGCGCTTGTGGAGTATAATTTGTCGCTCGTATTAGGAAAACAGCAGGGTGGAATCTTTTCAATCAGCCTGTTAATTACTTTATATCTTGCCTCGATTGTCTTCCAATCGATTATTCGTATCTTGAATAATGCGTATCAGGTTCAGCAGGACAGGTCGTTTATCATACAGTGGATATTGGGAGTGTTATTGATGTTTGGCTTGTTGTTTGCGGTGGTGGTATCATTGATGTTGCCTGTTTTTGGAAGAGTGATCGGAGAATTTGTGTTCAGTTTGCTGGGAATGATTCATTTTTTCTATGAAGTATGGATTTGGCTCAGATGGCTGATCAGCAGCTTTGTTCTGTTTTTGGTTTTTTTAAGTGTTTACAAGTTCGCTCCAAATATTAAAATACGCTTTAAAAAAGCTTTGCCGGGCGCATTGTTTGCCACGATCGGCTGGCAACTCAGCTCTCTGGGTTTTGCCTACTATGTATCGCTCAATAATTACACACATATTTACGGGAATTTGGGAGCGCTGATTGTATTGGTAGGCTGGTTTTATTTATCAGCATTGATTCTGATTTTGGGCGGCATGATAAATGCCACATTAACTCAAATAAAAAGATGAAGCAGGGAGAGGGAAAATCATGCCAAATTCAAGGATGTTTCGCATTGGCTACGGGATCGTTATCGTATTGCTGATTATTCTGTTGGCTTACGAGGTACAGTTTATTTTCAATCCGCTGGTTGTACTGGTTCAAACCTTGTTTACTCCTTTTTTAGTGGCAGGAATCCTGTTTTATTTATTCCGGCCGGTGGTTGGCTGGCTGGAGACAAAAAGAATACCCCGATCATTATCCATTCTATTTATTTATCTGGTGTTCATCGGCCTGATTGTTTTGTTCGGTTTTTTAATTGGCCCGCTTCTGCAAAAGCAAGTGGATCAATTGGCAAAAAATTTGCCGATGATTATTGATTCAGCCAAGGAAGAATTAATACGGCTGAGCCATCATCCCTGGATCAGTGACAACTTGGACTGGAAGAAAATAACGACCAGCATAACCGAGTATCTGAAGACAGGCTACAAAGCGATTGGCGCCAATATAGCCGGCTTTTTTCAAGTGATTACAAATATTGTGCTGGTTTTTGTGACAGTTCCCTTCATCTTGTATTACATGTTAAAGGAAGGGGATCGGTTTCCTCGTCTTGTCTTGCAATGGTTGCCTGAAAAGGAACGGGGACAGGGACACCGGATTTTATCAGATATGGACAAGGCTTTAAGTTCTTACATTAAAGGGCAAATTATGGTAAGTGTGTTTGTAGGTGTCCTGGTTTACATAGGATATCTGATTATCGGGATCGAATATTCATTGATTTTGGCTCTGATTACAATGTTTACCAATGTGATTCCTTTTGTAGGTCCGCTTATTGGTACAGTTCCGGCGATTGTTGTCGCTTTGATCGATTCTCCGTTTATGGTTGTAAAAGTATTAATTGTAGCGGTCGTTGCGCAACAGCTTGAAGGGAATCTTGTATCACCGCAGGTAATGGGGAAAAACCTGAATATCCATCCATTGACAATTATCGTCCTGTTGCTGGTTGCCGGAAGCATGGCCGGATTCTTCGGACTGTTGCTGGCTGTTCCCACTTACGCCGTCGCCAAAGTTGTGCTTAGCCACCTTTATCGATTGGTTATGTTGCGGCGTCAGGAAAAATTGGATATGAATCAGTAATTGTCAGGCGTGTGTAGAAAAGCGGCATGTTTTGCCGGATGAAACACGGGAAATTTGAAGCGATTTCCGGAAATAAGATCCTTGACGGTTTTCCTGTAGGGTAAAGGAGGGATAGAGTTCTGGAATCGCTTCTTTTTTTTTGCTGCCAGCGCTTAATTAAAAAGATTATTTTGTAAAATAAATTAGCAAATAAAAACAAAAACATAAAAGGAATAATTGAAATATTATAGAAAATATAATTATTAGCAAACCCATCCCGAACCACACCCGGCTTGTTCATCGCAAACTGTATTTTCAATAAAATATAACCAGAAAGTATAAGCAGTCAGTTATAAGGAGGGAGGAAATTGAAGGATACCTGGGATCCTGTCGAAATAAAAATTGAGTCCAGGGATTTTGAGACGGAGTATGGTAGTAAAGAGTTTGAGTTAACATTGGATGATGAGCAGGCAGAATTGAATATCGATATTTAATTGGGAAATTGAAAAAATTGAAAAATAAAAAGCATGCCCTTCAGGATTTTGACAGAAGGGCATGCTTTTAGTTGTTGTTTCTGTTTATCATCACTTTTTATAGTTACACTGATTTAGTAGCCAAAAATATATAAAATTGCAATTCGGGGTGTTTGTTGTTCATATGTGATTTTTTTATTCGAAATCCAAATGCAGTTTTCAAATTGATCAGGTGGATAATTCACTGGCATTCGCCGATATCCATTGGTTGGGAACATTCCACACACGCTTTTTTAGCGCTTTCTCTTTGATTAGCTCGTATTCACTGGTACAGTTGTTTTGATGGGAATGAGTAATTTGCGGGACCGAATACCTTCACCTGCCAAGGTCTTAGCCAACTTTCTTGAACTTACCTTGGCTCCAGTTGGTCTTTTTTTCGAAGGATTTCAATCTGCAGTGCTTGTTCACCAGGCAGTGTCCCGGCTTCTTTCAATTCTCTCTTAATTCTTGTTCTCGCTTGGATGGACCTGTTGCCAGGGCAGGAAGCCCTCCTTGAAAAAAAGATTCTTTCCACTTGTAATACTTGGGTTGCAATATTCCATATTCTCTGCATACAGCAGAGATGTTAGCTCCTGGTACCAAGCCAATATTATTTCTTTGTCTGGGGGTTCAGCGGTTCAGTATAAAAGTAATAAACCTATCCGGAATAGAAATTATAAGTCCAAGATCTGGTAACAAAATGTTAAAGTGGTATTAATTTTCTCGATTCCCCAGGTCCGTTATACATAATGAAGGAGCAGCAGGTTCCAGCTTTGTCTCCCAACAGAAACGCCACTGTACAGTTCCCTGCCCCCTATTATAAAACTTCCTAACGCTCCTAAGTAGGCGTTTTTTTATTTTAGCCAGCTAAAACGGCAATATATCGTGCTTCTCTTCAGAAATGAAAGAAAAAAATAAATTTACTGTTGTTATACAACAGCGTCTGTGTTAATATATAAAACATAAAGATCGACTGTTATATAATAACCGGAGATTAAATGGGGGGGAATCTTAAATGTCCGAGCTTGTTTCAGAAGGGATTAAAATTAATGGCGAGATGCCGCCGCTTTATCGAGAAATTTTGACAAACGAAGCATTGCAATTTATTACCAGATTGGCCCGTGCCTTTACTCCGATGCGGAATCGCCTGTTATTAAACAGGGAAGAAAGGCAAAAACGGCTGGATCAGGGAGAACTGCCGGATTTCTTGCCGGAGACGGCTGAAATACGGGAAGGAAACTGGACGATTGCTCCTTTGCCAGAAGATTTGCAGGATCGAAGAGTTGAAATTACCGGACCCGCGGGAGACCGGAAAATGGTGATTAACGCCATGAATTCCGGAGCCAAAGTGTTTATGGCTGACTTTGAAGATGCCAACTCCCCGACCTGGAAAAATACAATTGGAGGACAAATTCATTTGCGCGATGCCGTTAATGGCACAATTGATTACCGCAATCCGAATGGAAAGGAATACCGTTTGAATGATAATCCCGCTGTATTGATTGTCCGTCCGCGGGGGTGGCATCTGGATGAAAAACATATTTTGGTGGATGGAAATCCCGTACCAGGCGGATTGGTTGACTTTGGGCTTTATTTCTTCCACAACGCGAGAAAATTACTGGAAAAAGGATCAGGTCCATATTTTTACCTGCCAAAAGTGGAAAGTCATTTGGAAGCCCGTTTATGGAATGACGTATTCCTGTTTGCAGAACATGAATTCTCCCTCCCGAAAGGCACGATTAAAGCAACTGTATTGATTGAAACGATTATGGCTGCATTTGAAATGGATGAAATTTTGTATGAACTCCGTGAACATTCCGCAGGCCTGAACTGTGGACGCTGGGATTATATTTTTAGTTATATCAAAAGATTGCGAAATCATTCCGGGGTCATTTTGCCCGATCGGGAGCGAGTTACGATGACTGTCCCTTTCATGCGTGCTTACACCTTATTGGCCATTAAAACCTGCCACCGGCGAAATGCACCATGCATCGGTGGAATGGCAGCCCAAATCCCGATTAAAAATGATCAAAGAAAAAATGCAGAAGCCATCAAAAAGGTCCGGCTGGATAAAGAACGGGAAGCAAAAGACGGGCATGATGGTACATGGGTTGCACACCCGGGGCTGGTTCCGGTTGCAATGGAAATGTTTGATAAATATATGACTACACCGAATCAGATTGATAACAAAAGAGAGGATGTACACGTAGAAGCGAAAGATCTGCTGGCTGTACCGAAAGGGATGATCACCGAGTATGGTTTGCGGAAAAATATCCGTGTAGCCATTCAATATTTGGAATCCTGGTTACAGGGGATGGGCGCTGCTGCAATCGACCATCTTATGGAGGATGCGGCAACTGCAGAAATTTCCAGGACGCAGGTTTGGCAGTGGATTCGGCATGAACAGGGAAACCTGTCTGATGGACGCAAGATTACCAAGCAACTGGTTAGTGAAATGATTGATCAGGAGGTAACCAAATTACGCCGCCTTGTCGGGGAAGAAGCATGGAAAGACAGGGATTTTGAAAAAGCCAAACAGATCTTTTCCGACTTGGTTCTTGATGATGAATATGTTGAATTTTTGACACTGCCAGCTTCTGAATATTTAAATTAATCACTATGATGTGAAAGGATGAAAAAATATGAATAAACAACAGGAAGCTTTGCAAATGAAAACTGAATGGGAAAATAGTTCGCGTTGGCATGGGGTTACACGCCCGTATACACCTGAAGATGTTCTGAAATTGCGCGGTTCAGTCAAAATTGAATATACTCTGGCCAGAAGAGGGGCAGAGCGTCTGTGGAAATCAATGGGGGAAGAACCGTTTGTACGCGCTTTGGGTGCATTGACCGGCAATCAGGCAGTACAACAGGTCAAAGCCGGTTTGCAAGCCATCTACCTGAGCGGCTGGCAAGTTGCAGCGGATGCCAACCTGGCCGGACAAATGTATCCTGATCAAAGCCTGTACCCGGCAAACAGCGTTCCGCATGTTGTCAAAAGAATCAACCAGGCTTTGCAAAGAGCAGACCAAATCGAACATTCTGAAGGAAAAAGTGAACGGGATTGGTTTGCTCCGATTGTTGCAGATGCTGAAGCCGGATTTGGCGGTCCGTTAAACGTATTCGAGCTGATGAAGGGTATGATTGAGGCAGGTGCAGCAGGGGTACACTTTGAAGATCAGCTTGCATCTGAGAAAAAATGCGGTCACTTGGGCGGGAAAGTACTGGTTCCGACACAACAAGCTGTTCGCAATCTGATTGCAGCACGTTTGGCGGCAGATGTCATGGGAGTTCCAACTGTGTTGATTGCACGAACTGATGCGAATGCAGCAAAATTAATTACCAGTGATATCGATCCGGCAGACCATCCATTCATTATCGGTGACCGTACACCTGAAGGATTCTATCATTTGCGAAGTGGTCTGCAAACAGCGATTGCACGTGGATTGGCATATGCACCTTACGCTGACCTGATCTGGTGTGAAACATCTGAACCCAACCTTGAAGAAGCACGCCAGTTTGCCGAAGCCATTCACGAGCAATATCCGGGCAAATGGCTCGCCTACAACTGCTCCCCTTCCTTTAATTGGCAAAAGAAACTGGATCAAAAAACAATTGCCACATTCCAGGAAGAACTGGGAAAAATGGGATACAAATTCCAGTTCGTCACACTGGCAGGATTCCATGCCCTCAACTACAGCATGTTTGAATTGGCCAAAGGATACAGCAAACGAGGGATGGAAGCTTACTCTGAACTGCAACAGGCCGAATTTGGAATTCAGGACAAAGGATATACGGCTGTAAAACACCAACGTGAAGTAGGTACCGGCTACTTTGATGAAGTATCGATGGTGATCTCCGGTGGAACTTCTTCCACAACTGCTTTGAAAGAATCTACAGAAGCTGAACAGTTTACCTCCTGATTATAAATGAAGGACCTGTCAAAAAGACAGGTCCTTCCTGATAATCGAGCTTCACTCGTATCCATTTTCGATTTTGATCATTTGATAAACCTTTTGAATCATATTTTCTCTTGTTTTCCACAGTTTATCTGACATATTCACGTGATATTCTTCCGGGTTCAGTATGCGAAGATATTCTGCCCAAAACTGTGAAAGCTGATCACGGTGATAGGCTCGAATTTCATCGATTGAAGGAAGGGAATAGACAAGTTTCCCGTCCTGAAAAATGGTTTTTAACAGCGGGACAGCTCTGAAACGTTTCATTTTTTTGCGACGGAATGTGTGAACAGGATGAAACAGGGTAAGCGGTTTATCCTCATCAATCTGTTCATCAATCAAAGTAAGCAAATCTCCGTGTGCTTTATTTTTGCGGTCAAGAATGCGATAAACGTTTTTCCTTTCCGGTGTGGTTACTTTGGCGGGATTTGAAGAAATTTTGATCGTCGGTTCCCATTTCTGGTTCTCATAGCGTGCAACCATTTTGTAAACTGCACCCAATGCAGGTTTGTCATGGGCCGTAATCAGTTTTGTTCCGACTCCCCAGGAATCAACCCGGGCATTTTGTGATTTCAGGTTTAAAATTGTAAATTCGTCCAGATCGCTTGAGGCAACAATTTTTGTTTCTGTTAAGCCTGCTTCATCCAACATTTGTCGTGCCTGTTTGGATAAATAGGCCAGGTCGCCGCTGTCAATGCGAATTCCTTTTAGTGTTTTGCCCTGTTGTTTCAGTTCCAACCCCACCTTAATCGCGTTTGGCAGGCCGCTCTTCAGAGTGTCATATGTGTCGACAAGCAGAACACATTGATCCGGGAATGCTTTGGCGTAAGCACGAAATGCATCTAATTCGCTTGAGAAATCCTGAATCCAGGCGTGAGCATGTGTTCCACTTGTGGGGATGCCAAATTTTTTTCCGGCCAGTGTATTGGAGGTGGAGTCAAAACCGGCAATATAGGTTGCGCGTGCCCCCCAGACAGCAGCATCTTTTTCCTGTGCGCGCCTGGTTCCAAATTCCATTAATATGTCAGATTGTGCAACATGACGGATCCGTGCCGCTTTGGTGGCAATCAGACTTTGGAAACCGATGAAGTTTAACAGGGCGGTTTCAATCAATTGCAATTCCATGATTGGTCCTTCGACCCGCATCATGGGTACACCCGGGAAAGTGACGGTCCCTTCAGGTAGTGCGTAAACGTTGCCGGAGAAACGGAAATTGCGCAATAAATCGTAAAAAGCCGGGTCAAAGTTTTCGCCTAGCGTTTTTAAATAGGCAATATCTTCTTCTGTAAAATGCAGATTTTCCAAGTATGTAACGGCTCTTTCCAACCCGGCCACTACGACATAACCGTTTCCGAAAGGCAGGTTGCGAAAATATAGATCAAATGCCCGTCGGTTTAAATGGGAACCGTTTTTGAAGTGGGCATACATCATCGTAATTTGGTATTTGTCTGTGTGTAACGCTGAGATGTAATCAGTCATGGAGTTTGCTCCTGTTCTTTCAAATTCATTCAATAACCTTGAACATAAGAGGAATTACCTTGTTATCCTTTATATTATAGGCACAAAGTTGCAATTCTTTATCCTTGAGTGACAAGATCCAAAAACTTTTGTCTGCAAAGGTCCATCCAGACAAATCACGCTTTGAGGGGTAAGGTCGGGTAAGCGGATGAGAGTGCATGATCCCCAGCCATTCCAAATGATTATAACGCATCTTTTTAATGATTTTAAAATAAACGCGCGGCTCCAGTTCCAAGGAGCAGGGCAAATGATTCTGGCAGGGAACGGGGAAAAAATGCGTAATTGTTGAGTTGCGTCCTGCCAAAAAGCCATACCCTTCGTTAGGATATTTTTCGAGGCAATAATCCTGTATTTCATTGATTACATAATGATGAATAGTAAAATAGGCTGGCATGATTCCCGGCTCCCCTCCCGGAGATTTGCAAGTTCTGTTTAATAAATCTGCCATTATTTTATATTTCTATGAATAGAAAGTCTATGATCGATTTTATAGTATAATGCATAAGTATATTATAACCTATATTTTGCCTTCCATTGTATCATTGCTTCTTGAAAATAACCTTTCCAAGGATTTTGCTTTTTTTTTGTTTTATACAAATGGTACAATATAAGAAATTTAGATCTGCAAAAATGGTCGGGGAAAGGCTGGATGAATGATGATTAAAATCATAAACCCGATCCAGGTCGGTCTGTGCGGATGGGACGATCACGATTTGTATCCGTACCACCCAAGAGCAAAAGACACAAATTAGTCGTCTATGCGCCATTTCCCGATGCTATTGCTCCTGGGGCTGGAATAGAGCGTTGGTCACAGGAAACATGAGATTCCTTCCGTTTTGTTGTTAAAGCGTACCGGGAAATTACAGGGCATGGCCGGATGGAAAGTGCCAAGGTACGAACATTGATTGAGCTGGTAAAGTAAACAGGAGACTCGGTTGATCCGCTTTTGGAAGCTGGAAAGTTGCAGATGCTGTTGTTTCAGTTTCCCATAGTTTGATTGCACATAAAAACATGTAAAATATATACATCGAATCCGTGAAGTATTTCATTCATAGCCCGTTACAATAGAATTTAGGCCATAAAAGCTGGTATCGACCTGGACTAATTGAACGAACTCTTGAATTTTTGCGAAAGGAAGGACTTATCCATACGGTTTGTGATGTACCTCAGACTGGGGAAGGATCGATCCCTCCATTTGTCGAAACAACACATCCGCATACACATCCACAATTTGCTTTAGTCCGTTTCATGGACGGAATTTAAATGGAAGGAATGATTCCGGGCGCCCAGACTGGCAGGATGCTCGCTATGCATATTGTTTCCGATGCCGGGTTGGATGAATGGGCAAAACATATTCAGACACCAAGCAAGCAGGTTGGGCAAATAGCCGTTCTTTTTAACAATAATTCTGAAGGAGATGCGGCGAAGAACACCAACCAGATGATACGCGAATTGAATCTTGCCTTTAACTGTCTTCAAGACAGTTAACTTTTTTTGACGAATTATGCTTTTTGGGCGCTTCCCTCCACAAATGAGGATGGTTCGGAATTAAAGATCAAGGGAGGATTTTTGTGGGCCAGAAACGAGTTCACTTCTTGCATACCAACGACTTGCACAGTCACTTGGATCAAGCCGGGAAAATTTATGCGCTGGTGGAATCTTTGCGGTCACAAATCGAAGCGCAGGGTGAGTCGTGTTTGCTTCTGGATGTTGGCGACCATATGGATCGGTTTCGTATGGAAACAGAAGGTACTGACGGGAGAGTGAATCGTGCTCTTCTTGAACGAACGGGTTATGATATGGTTACCTTTGGCAATAATGAATTGTTGACTTTTTCCAAGGAACAGCTTGGAATCCTTTATCATGATGCGCCATTTTCCGTTGTTTCTACCAATGTATTTGATTTAAATGGAGATTATCAGCCTGATTGGATTGTTCCCTGTCAATGGAAAGTGGTTAATGGTATTCGTTGCTGCTTTTTGGCGGCTACTATTCCTTATCCAGTGGTATATAACATGATGGGCTGGCAAGTGAAAAATCCGTATCCAATCATTGAAGAGGCTGTTCGATCCATTCGTGAGCATACAGATGTAATAGTGTTGCTTTCCCATCTGGGATTGGATAAAGATCGGCTGCTGGCTGAGAATATAGATGGAATAGATATAATCATCGGAGCTCATACACATCATCTGCTGGAACAGGCGGAAAAAATCGGCAACACTTATTTAACTGCAGCAGGGAAATTCGGACAAGCGGTGGGGCTAATCTCGGTTACTGTCGATGTGGACCGGCGTTCGATTGATGATGTGGTGGCATGTTGCCATTTTGTTGAACAACAGGCCTCTGCGGAAAAAATTGATGCGCTGTTGAACCGGTATAAAGTACAAGCTGAACAGAATTTGTCCCGGCCTGTTGTCCGGCTGGAAGAGCCTCTGGAGATTAACTGGAATGAGGAATCTCCTTTTGCCAACTTGCTCGCTGACAGTATACGGGATTGGGTTGGATCTGACCTGGCACTCGTAAACAGCGGTCAATTATTATGCGACTTGCCACGTGGAACGATTACGCAAAAAACTATTCATCAGGCATGTCCCCATCCGATTAATCCTGTACTAATAGAAATAAGCGGAAGGGACCTTAAGGATACTCTGGAAGAATCCTTGTTGAGGGAATTCAAGCAAAAGCCGATCCGCGGTTTTGGCTTTCGGGGAAAAATTTTGGGCATGCTGAGTGTTTCAGGAATTGAAGTAAGATATGACCCCGCTCGGGAACCATTTCAAAAAATCACGTCAATCTGGTTAGGGGAGAGAGAATGGAAGGAAAACGAAAAATATCTGGTTGGCATGATTGATATGTTCATGTTTGGAGCAGGATATTTAAGACTGAAAAGCGGAAAACTCGTCAAATATTTTTTGCCTGAATTCTTGCGTGATTTGCTGACGCACCAGTTAAAAAAACCGGCTGCGGTCAGGAATTGCAGACATCGGCGTTTCCTGACCTGATAAACAGGAAGAATTAGCGGTTGATAGGAAGGAAATTTTTGTTTGTGTACAAAATCAAAAGGTTAAGTTACTATTCGAATACTCATACTTACCATAAAACAGGATTGTATCATATAAAAACAGGACAGGATACGTTAGCCTATTTGAATGCAGGGAGGTTGTTGCATGAGTTTTGTAGATGAAGTTTATGATTTGTACCGTGATCAGTTAACCGAAGAGGAAGAAGATGCTGTAAATATTGTATTGAGTATCCTGGAGGAACAATCACGGGAGAACATGATGGAGCTCATCCAACAGATGGATGATGATGAAATAATGCAAATGATGGGTGTGTATCTGGTGGAAATGTTAAAAGTCAAAATGGTTCAAGACGGGAAACTGCCCCGTTTGCGCTTTGACTCTCCGGCTACACGCTATCACTGAGCAAAACATTCCCTCACATGTTTGGGCTTTTATTCATACACTGAATAAAAAGGTGTGTAGCATGAGGAGGGAAACATATGATTCAACTAAAACCGATTGATATTGAAGGAAAAAAGGTTTTAGGAATCGAAGTCAGGTTGCCAAGGACAACTTTGTTGGTGGTTACAACGGATCAGGGATATATTATGTGCGGTGCACTTGATGTAGCTTTGTTAAATGAACGTCTTTCTGAACGAAATATTGTAGCTGCAAGGGCATTGGGGGTCAGAACTTTGGAACAGCTGCTGGATGCGCCGCTGGAGTCAGTTACCCATACAGCAATAGAGAAAGGGATTGAGCCGGGGATGACAGGGCGGCAGGCTTTACTTAAAATGATGTAAATGAAAAAAATATTGGCAGCATTTAAAAAAGCACTTTCCAGAAGGAAAGTGCTTTGTTTTCCATAATCAATTAGCGTACAGCATTCAAACGAACAACATTGGCAGATTGA
Organism: uncultured Thermoactinomyces sp.; assembly: GCA_965544045.1. Lineage (GTDB taxonomy): Bacteria > Bacillota > Bacilli > Thermoactinomycetales > Thermoactinomycetaceae > Thermoactinomyces. The sequence goes on along the minus strand of CBEULT010000012.1, from coordinate 86,036 downwards.
GGACCGCGATCGCCATCAACAATGTCAAATTCTACTGGTTCGCCTTCTTCAAGGGTTTTGAATCCGTCAGCTTGAATTGCGGAATAGTGAACGAATACGTCGCCGCCATCTTCGCGCTCGATGAATCCATAACCTTTTTCGGCATTAAACCATTTTACTTTTCCCTTCATCTTAGGGCCTCCTTCTTTCCAATTAAAAAGCGGTCAAAACTCAAGCACTTGAAAACCTTTTGTTTCTGAACAAGAGGCCACAAGATGAAACTTGACTTGCAAACCCACTTTTTAACTCATTATAATCCAATCTTAGCACGCAAATTGTTAAGTTTCAAGTTTTTTACACATTACCCGAGTAGATTCTGATATTTGGACAAATTAATTTTTTTGGCTTCCAGTGTTTTTATAAGCCATTTGTGATCCCGCTTCGGAGTGGCTATAATGTAGCCCCGGATAATATATTCTTCATTTAAGGTTTGGATTTGATCTTTCAGGGCCAATTCTCCGATTTTTCCGGCAATTTTTTGTTTGACTGTGTCTCGAAATATTTGAGGGACCGGCTTTACCAGATCGTTTAACAGTTCTTTATGTTCCTTGTTCCAAAGATGGATGGTTTTATTGATGTGATATTCCTGCCAATCAAGAATTGATTTCCCATCTTCTTTGGGCAGAACTTTCAAAAATTTGCGGAACATAAAATAACCGCCAATTGCCAAAAAAGCAAGGAAACAGAGCCAAAAAAACAGGTAAACCCATTGCAGCCAGGCAGGTCCGATCATTTTGGCGTCACCTCCGGTGTGCTTTTTAATGATTATATAAGATCCGGAACAATCGGAGCAATAAAGGAATAACCATAAAAAACGCCTTCATCCATTTTTCGATGAAGGCGTTTATTTTTTCCAACCTTTATACAAACAGGCTAATGCCATAACCAATCAGTCCCCAACATGGTATGCTTAATAACATTGCGTTGAATACTCCAATCATTGGACGGTGCATTATAACTTCCTCCTGTAAAATGAATAGGTAGTTTAGGTGAGTGGTGTTAGTGTCTTTATTATATCGGCAGTATATCAGGCCTGTCACTGTTTCTGCCCAAATGTAATGTACATGTAAAGCTGGAGTTAAAATAGAGAAATAGTAAAACCGGTTTGTTACAACCGACAGGATTTTGTTAATTTATTGTCTCTTGTGGCGACAGATTTCAGGAAACGACTGGCAGCAGGCACCAGGCTCCCATTTATTTGATTTCAGAGACCACAAGCAGGCAGCCCGTTTTTCCTGTAAGTGAATGCTTTCGCTTTGATTACATCGCTCTGCTTCTAAATATCGCATCTACCTCGTTTGACAAACCAAGTTAAACCTGAGGCGGGCAATCTGTCCATACACAACCGTACGCATGCGTCCACACTTGGCATACCATGCCTTTGGCGGTCAAGAAAGACATTGACGCTGTAAAAACAGTTGCGCTATATTCATACACAGTGCAAACCTGACTAAAAGGGTGCCTTGTATGAATCGAAAAGGAGGCTGGAACCATGGAGCAGAGTGAACAAAAATTGAATATTCCTGAACGGGATCCTTGGGATCCGCTGTATACCCGAATGGAAAAGGGCAGATACGAACTTACCAGTGTTGAATTTACGGTCACGCATTTATGCAACCTTCGTTGCGAACATTGTGCGGTGGGTGAGGATCTGGCAGAAAAAGAAGGAACGCCGCTTCCAGTTGATGAACTGGTTCGTAGTCTGGATGAAGTAGAAACGCTCCGGACTGTAAGTTTTACCGGAGGTGAACCGATTCTGAATCCGCAAGTGGTAAAAGGATTGATTCAGCCTTTGTTAAAATACTGCAAGGATCGCGGAATCCACACACAATTGAATTCAAACCTGACCTTGCCTTTGTCCAGATATCTGGACTGGATTGAAGATCTGGATGTTTTGCATATTTCTTATAATTATCGCAATGAAGAAGACTTTTACCGGATTGTTTTCAGGAATTACGGGAAAGAGGTAAGTCTTCGTGCGGCATCTGCCTTATATCGACAAATGGTTGATAATGCATATGAACTCTCCAAACTGGGTGTTTTTGTTTCTGCGGAGTCCTTTTTAAGCCCGTTTACTTCTCCTCATATTGTAAAGATGCATCAGGCAGTAGTTGAAATGGGATGCAAACGGCATGAAGTCAATCCTTTATACCCCAGTGACTTTGCCAAGGGAATGCAACTCTTAAGCCTTGATGAATTACGGGATACGATCTGGGAACTGGTTAAGCACCGCAATCCGGATATATGGCTTTTGTTTGGAACATTTCCTTTTTATCCTTGCAGTGAAAAACAGGAAGACCTTGAATTGTGGACCCGGCTTCACCAGGAACCTCATGTAACAGTACGCCAGGATCCGGATGGGCGTTCCCGTTTAAATGTCAATTCATATACTGGAGATGTAATTGTGACTGATTTTGGGGATATTCCGCCTCTTGGGAACATTCGGCGTGATCGGTTAAGTGACGTTTTTGAGCGTTGGCTGGAACATCCCGTTACAAAAAAGGTTCATTGTTTTTGCCCTGAGGCACGTTGTGCAGGGCCAAACCTTATAGTGGCCAATGAATATTACCCGGACTGGAATTTTAAAGAGCGAAACGCCAAAGTAGACGTTGGATAATATTTTTATATTTGTGCCTAACCGTTTTTAAACTGTTAAACTCTCCTGCGAACTCTTCCGTTTTCAAAACGGAAGAGACACATTTTTTTCTTCTCATATGTACTTCCTCAGACTTTGCCGATCCGTTTGGAAATTGTCATGAAGTTTGTCTATTCTATAGAAAAAAGTTCATATTAATGAATATAATAAATATAATAGAGGGTTTATTAACAAGGATTAAAGAAGCGATTTTTAGAAGCAAAGTGAATGCCGGGATGCTCCTGCTGCTTCCTTGCAAGGCGGGGGCCAAAACGGAGACCTGAAAATCGTCTTCCTGTTAATACAGTCTGATCAGAGTCTATATTTTTCTCTTCTACAGGGGGGCATTTGCTTGAGTGAAACATTTTCAAAGACGGAACAGGAAGTCATATACAGAGTGATTCGCGCGCGGCGGGACATTCGCCATTTTCAAAAGAATTCTGTTCCTGGTGATGCCTTGGCCAGAATCCTGGAGGCTGCTCACTTTGCACCTTCTGTGGGATTCATGCAACCATGGAACTTTATTTTTGTCAATTCCATGAAATTGCGGCAGGAAATTAAAAATCAATTTCTTGAGACGAATAAAGAACAATTGGAACAAATCACCGAATATGAGCGTCAGAAGCTTTACAGGGATTTGAAGTTGGAAGGAATTATGGAAGCTCCGGTGAATCTTGCGGTAACCTGCGACCGGAATCGGGATGCTCCCTTTGTATTGGGGAGAGGTCCAATGCCGGAAACCGATTTGTATAGTACCTGTTTGGCGATCGAGAACATGTGGCTGGCTGCCCGTGCAGAGGGGATCGGAATTGGATGGGTAAGCATATTGGACAAGGAGAAAGTGGGAAAGCTTTTGAAACTTCCGGCTGGTGTTCAATTGGTTGCTTATCTCTGTGTTGGTTACCCGGTTGAATTCCGGACTAGGCCGCTACTTGAGGAAGCAGGCTGGAAATCCCGCCTCGATCTGTCGAAAATGGTTTTTGAAAATGAGTGGGGAAATCATATGAAATGGCCGTATCAAGAATAATCTGTCTGTGGTAACAGCTAAAGCATATTGATAAAAAGCCAAATTTCTTTCATTCCGGAAGTTTGGCTTTCTTATGCTTGTCAGACTGGTCAGGAGGAAAGAAGAACAAAGATGGATGCATTTTCAAGATTTGTCCGGGAAAATGTAGATTGTCCGCAAGAAGTAAAATCCGAACGGGTTCTGGTTTTGCCAAAAGAACTGGAGAAGGAGTTTGAACATTTTTGCCGCAAACGGAATCTGAGCTTTAACGAAGCTGTGATCACACTGCTGGAAGAGGCCGTTAAAAACGGACTAAAAATAAGAAATGACAGGAAGAGTGAAGAAGGCCGGCCGAATGTGGACACATTTATGAATAATATCTTATAGCTATAAAATTTATTTACAAGGCCAAACCACCAGGAGAGGAGACTGAAATGATTGTAAGAAAGCGGGAGAATCATTTTATATTGGTCAAACAGCATGACCATGGACTGGTTGCCGGGGAAATAGCTGCTCACATCAACGAACCGATCCGGCCCCTTGCCAAAACACTGTATGCTATTTCTCATCATGATATTGGCTGGGGAGAACTGGATCGGACAATTCGATGGAATGAAGAGAAAAATCGCCCTTATGACTTTTATGATTATCCCCTTTTGCCCAAATTGGAAGCATACTCGAAAGGGATTGCCCGCGTTGTTGCCAATGATCCCTATGCCGGTTTTTTATGCAGCAAACATTATGCTTCTTTTTTTACCAATGAGCCGGATCCGGCGGCCCGCAAGTTTCGGGAACAGGAATTGACTAGGCAGCATCAGTTGCGGGAATATTTTACCCGGACAGAGGAAGAGAATATTGCTCATAACTTTCGGCTGTTGCAGTTTTGTGACAAGTTGTCACTTTTTATTTGCCAAAATGATCCAGGTGAAAACAAGGATCTTTGGTGTGAAGATGGTATTTTCTATCAGGGGAAACGTTATCGATGGGTTTGGGAAAACAAGTATCAGGTGCGGATTGCCCCCAAGCTGCTCAACCAGTCCTTTACGCTGGAAATCCCATACCAGATGGTTGACGCATACCGCCGCCTGGTCGGAAGCCAGACGTATACTTTGGAAGTTTTGGCTTAAAGGGAAGGAAGTCCATTTATGAACCGGGCATATTTAACTGCATTATCCTGAGAGTGAGAATTCTCCCGTTTTACTTCGATATCCTGAGGATTAAGCTGGTACACAAAGGGTACAGATGTTTGTCTGGAATGGGGAAATGTCTTGTTTTGCCGGTTGAAAAGGGAAGAAGGTGAGATCAGGAGGATTGCCCCGAATCAAGCAGTTTTCATTTGAAAATTCTTGTGAGAGTACCGCTTTTTCACGGTAGGAGCTGGTCTGTTCAGTTTGGAGATCCTGAAATCATCCTGAGCCTTTTACGGGAAATTTAGAAAAAAGAATGATTGGTTGGACATCGTAATAGACCAGATATATGTCAGCAAGGTGAGGAAATATTTGTATAAACCTTTGTGAAAACAGCTGCCGTTTTTCTGCCTGATTTATATAAGTGATGAGGAAAACGGCTTTTTTTATATTTTATCTATAAAAATTTAATTATATAAAAATAATATTATTGGAAAAAGTTTATTTTCCATCAATGTGTTTATAAAGTTGCCTGACGAAAAAGGCTTGAATGCATGGAAAATATAAAGCATAAATTATTCATATTGACAAAAAAATTGTGTTGGCAAATTTTACGGAATTGTGTTGAAATAAGTACGATTTATGTAATATTATAGGAAAAAGGAAAGGTGAATACGTTAATTTTAATGGAGGGAAGAATGCCAGGAAACCGGTCATGATGATGTAAACATCCTCTTGGCATTAACCTGTAAACGGTTAATGAAATAAGTATTTAAAAAGGTGTTTTCTTTCACAACCCATATTAAAGCTTGACAGGAGGGATTTCAGTGAAAGATCCCAAACAAATTCTAGAGTCGTTTCGAACTGATGTTCATTCACAAAACATTTATTCAAGCCTGTTAAGACAATTTGATCTTGAGTATCCCAATTCAAAAGGAAATCGTCGCAAACCGCAAAATACTCTCGGTAAAAACATGAACCAGATGGCGGCTGCTTTATCCGTTTGTCTTGTTACGGGTTTGTCTGCAGGTGTGGGATCGGCTTTTGCCAACAGTGAAATCGGTCCGGTACAGCCTCCGGTTGATGAAGCGCCCAGCAAGGCAAACCTGAATGTTGAACAGCCTCAGTCAGAAGGCAAGGAAGTGGAGAGAAAATTGCCGGAGCATCCGACAGGCCTGGATAAAAAGGAAGAAGCAGAATCCGGAATGGACGAACATCAACAGAAGAACCAACAACAGACAGAAACTAAAGATTTTCCCCCGATACAAAATATCCCCCAGGATATAGAGAAGATCGTCATTCAGGAGCAATATGAAAACGAGGCAGTGAAGAAGCCGGAACAGGCTGAAGAAAAGAAACCGGCTGAAAATGTACCTGCGGATGTAGAAGCAGGACACCAAAAAGAATTGAAACAATCTGTACAGCCCGGAATTCAGGATCAGGAAAGAAACGTTCAGGACAATAAAGAACCTGAGGTGAAGAATGACAAGCCTTTTGCCAGGGAGAAACAGGTTTTACCAAAGGCTGCCAATCATGGCGTACCTGTTGATGCGAATAAAGAAACTGCTAAAAATGACGGTCAAGAAAACAAGACACAACAAAAAATTGCGAAAACAATACAAGGAGGAGCTTTGCCTGACACAGCAGGCGATGATTTGAACAAAGCGCTGCTGGGAGGAGCTGTGGCACTTTTTGGATCGGTATATATCCTTCGGAAAAACAAGGTGGAATCATCTTGAAATGGGATAAAGTTATCGCCTTGTTTCTTGTTACAGCAGGTATTTTCTATGCCGGATATTCGGGAACAAAATATTTTCTTCAGTCAAAACTTGTGAATACTTCTACAGAAGCAAACACAGAGATTGTTGAAGTCGGCAACGGTCAATTGCAGCAAAATGAAGGACTGGTTGTTGCACAGGGGCAAAGGCCGGGAAAAGGAGATTATTTTGCGGATTTGATCATTCCCAAGCTGCAGGCAAAAATGCCTGTTATCGAAGGGACGCATGAGGATGAACTGGAAAAAGGGGTTGGGCACTACGCAGGAAGTGTACTTCCGGGAGAACCGGATAACACTGTCTTATCAGGTCATCGGGATACCGTATTTCGAAAAATAGGCCAGTTAAAGCCAGGGGATCGGTTACTGGTTCAAACAAAGTACGGGAAATTTGAGTATACAATAACCAAAACCTGGACTACCACGCCAGATGATCGCACCGTGATCGTTCCACACAAAAAACCGGTACTTACTTTAACTACCTGTTATCCGTTCACATATGTCGGGCCGGCTCCAGAGCGATATATTATTCAGGCAGAGCACATGAAGAAAGTTGAGTAGCAATTGCGATTGACTCATAAGGAGGAGAAAGATGGAACGGCCGATTGTTCGCCGCAAGATACCACGGATTTTGTTCTGGTTATTAATTATATACACGGCTTTAACTACAACGGCAGTCCTGGCCATTCAATTTGGCCTCATCCAACTGCCGCCTCGTAATTTGGATACAGCGGAACAAACTCCGCAGAAAAGCGAAAAAATGATGATAAGCCAACTTGCGTTTGCGGAACAGTTTGTGCGTGAATACCTCTTCTGGACGCAAGGAAACGAGGAATCGCGGGCGGCACGCTTGAAACCTTTCTGGAAGCCGAATATGGACGTACAGGGCGGGCTGGATTTCAAACAGGTGGAGTGGAACTCCTATGCCCGAAATGTTGATGCCTGGTCGGCGAAAGAGAGAGCTGGGCAACCCGGAGTAATTGAAGTGACGGTTTATGCAGAGACCATTCTCAGTCATGTAAAGGATTCCAATGAACAAAAAAGGGTTGACCGCTATCTGATAGTCCCTTTGAAAAAAGCAGGTGATTCCTATCTTGTCGTTGGAGTTCCCAGGTTTGTGGCACCGCCGGTTGCCAGAATGCCGGCAGAGCAAGAAGATGAGAAGGATATTCAGGGAAAAGCGGTGGATAATCAAACCCGCCTGGAAGTCGAACAGTTTATGAAATCTTTCTGGAAAGTTTATACCACAGGGGCACCCGAGGAAATTGCCTATTTTGAGAAAAACAGCAAGTCTGCATCCGGTTTGACAGGAATGATGTCATTTTTGGAAATGGATCAACTCACCGTTCGCCAGAGCCAGGGAGTATATGTGGCTGAGTGTAATGTATTGTTGAAAGATTTGGCGTCTGGGGCAAAATTAACCAACTATTACCTGTTTAAGCTCGTTAAAGAAGGCGGGCGCTGGTATGTATTAAGTATGGAACAAGGAGAGAATTAATGTGATGACATCTTATTTGATGACGCTCCTGGTTGCAGGTCCAGGTGAAAAACTGCAGGAGTCAGTCGGATCGGAAATTGGTTCATTGTTCTTTTTAGCCGTAATTTTTATTAGCCTGACGTTATTTTGGAAACGTGCGTTTACCGCGTTTATTGGTTTTGCCTTGTTTGCGATGCTGGTCAGTGTCTTTATTTTCCAGCCAGAGTTGATTTCTTCATTGGGTTCCGACGGATTTCGCTGGTTATTTGAGGCATATCTGGAATGAAACAGATACGGGTTTACGATCAGGTTTTCCGCATTGAAAAGACAGTTTATTCCATCCAGGGGATTCATTTACCGCTGCCGGTTTCATACCGGCAGATGGCATTTTTTGTTGGAACTCTGATTGTTATGGTGATTTTAAACAAGTTCCCACCTGTAAGTTGGATCGATTTTTTTCTGATTAAATTTGTGGCGATCCCAGCTATGGTTTCATGGTTCTTCACTCGCAAAACATTGGATGGCAAAGCACCCCATCGCTTTATATTTCGATGGATCGAACATTTTTTCAGTCCTCATCATTTTGCGCGTTACAAAGAAATTGAAAAACCGAAGAACAATGTTTATCAATATGAAGGGGAAGTATCCTACCGCTTTGTAACCAGGAGGGATTTATCGTGACGCGCATACCTTTTCCGGTAAAGTATTTTGAAGATAATCTGGTTTTTGCTCAAGATGGAGCCGTTTATGCTTATTATGAGTTGCAAACGTTTAATTACGATTACCGTTCGACGGATGATCAACTCAGCCTCCATGGAAATTTGGAGGCTTTTTATTGGAATATCCATGCCGAAACTCATGCGCTGGTTGTGCCTGAGTTCCAAAGCCTGGAAGAACAGCGCCAGGCAATGGAAGCTGATTTGTGCGCCGAATTGATTGAGACAGGAAGAGAGCACATTCGTAAAGCAATTGAGCATTTGCACGGCAAAGAAGTACATCAATTTCGCTTTTTTATGGGCATCAAACTGAAACCGGCATCCGTAAAAGGGCTCTCTTTCCTAAAAGAGATCAGCTATATATGGAAAGATTTCAAAAGGTATTTAAATAATCAGGCCGGGACAGATGCGCCTGAAATCTTTGAAGAGGAAATTCACGCCTATCGTGTGCAGGAAGAACTGATATCATCCAGATTGAATGGTTATTTGAGGGCTAAACGGGTTACTACGGCCGATTTGGAATGGCTGATTCGGCGGGGATTTTATCGGGGAATTGGAGAAACTCCGCGCCGAAAAAACTGGAAGCCTAAAAAAATTCCGGTTGAAATCAAGGGAAAAAAAGCCATTCGTCCTGCCAGAGATATTTTAACATTGGCGGAAGGGCGTTTTGATGATTCACACGGCCGCAATCTGATTGTTGAACAGCATTCAGGGGGACAAATCAAGAAAGGGTATATGGCATTTTTGACACTTTCTCATATCCCTGACAAAGCCCCTTTCCCCGGAATAGAGTGGTTATATAATCTGCAAAGACTTTCATTTCCGGTAGAAGCATCGGTACGAACAGGCACAATTGAATACAGCAAAGCTTTGGCACAAGTACTTAACAAGAAAAAAGAGTTGAAAGCGGAAGATGAACACGCGGTAGAAAGCGGAGTGGAAACCGCTTATCACATTATGCACAGCCGGCATGATGCCAATGAACTTGAAAGTAATTTGCGGACAGATAAATTTCCGCTTATTACTACCTCTGTTTTGCTATGTGTTTCTGCGGCCTCTTTGGAGGAACTCAATTTACGGATCCAGCTCGTAAAGGATTTGTTCAGCGATATGATGATCCAGGTTGAAATTCCGTTTGGAGATCAATGGAGAGGATTTAATGAGTTTATACCAGGAGCCAAAAGAACAATTAATGATTATGTGCATTATATGGATCCGGCCGCAGTGGCTGCCAGTATGATTGGCGCCACGAGACAACTGGGGGATGGCAAAGGTCATTTTATCGGAATGTCAAACAATTTGCCCGTATTTTTCCAACATGATCGGGGTCCGAAAGATAAAAGGTTGAGTACTACTGCTTCAGCGGCCTTTATCGGTTCACTTGGTGCCGGAAAATCATTGGGAGCCAATTTGTTAGCTTATCAGGCACTGTTAAATGGTGCGAAAGTACTCATTTTTGACCCCAAGGATGAACGGGGCCATTGGGCAGATGTCTTGCCCGAATTAAAAGACATGACCCGTGTTGTTACATTGCGTGCCAGCCTGGATGACCGTGGCAAACTGGATCCGCTGGTTGGGGTTTTGGAGCCATCAGACAAATTGGCTGCTGCCGAGACAGCAAAAAAAATTCTGCAGTTTTTGGCTCGGGCCACAGATGGTACCTATGAAGCGATCATGATCGGAAAAGCGGTTGACCAGGTGTTAGATGAACCTGAACCATCCATGATGAAAGTTATTGACTACCTGAGCAAGAGTTTGAAGGAAGCACCGGAAAAAAGGCAGGACAGTCTGGAAGAGATTGTCGATGTTTTAAGCTATCTGGCTACGTCCGGCCAGGGACAGTTGCTGTTCGGGGATGGTTCGCAAAAAGTGATCGATCTGTCCATGCGTTTGACCATTTTGCAGGTTGAAGGATTGAAACTGCCGGATGAAAGCCAGACAGATTATGGACGGATGGCGATTGCCCTAATGATGGCTATTTCCGATTTTTCCCGCCGTTTCTCCAACCAGTCTACCAGTGAATTTAAACTTGTCCTGTTTGATGAGTCATGGCGACTGGCCAAAGTCCGTGAAGGAAGAGATATTCTCGAAGAGCTGGTAAGAACCGGCCGCAGCAAAAATGCCGCGATTTACCTGATCAGTCAGAATGCAAAAGATTTGCTGGGAGAAGAGATCCGGTCCAATTTGGGCTGTCGGTTTGTATTTCGATGCCGTGATGTCAAGGAAGCAGAAGCAGCTTGCCAAATTCTGGGAATTGAGCCAAATGAAGAAAATATCGAAACGGTCCGAAGCTTGCCAACGGGAACCTGTTTGATGTCTGATTTGGAGAAACGTGTCAATGAACTTGAGATCCGCGTATTGGAAGAGCGTTTATTCAGGGCATTTGACACCCGCCCGGGATCTCGCCAGGAGCAAACGGACTCATATTATTCTGCCCAGCAGGATGAGTATCATTCTGTCCCATAAAGGGGTTTCCGATAATGTATAAGGTGAAGGAGACCAGCTCATGTTTGGAAGAAAAATATTTATAATATTCCTGGCTGCCTTGATTTTTTTGATCGTAATGGTTGGAAACAGTAAAGCAGCATTTGCCGCAGAAGAACAGGAAAAGAATTCGGAAGGATACAGTCTGATCAGTGATCTGTTAACCATTTTTCCTGAGGACCAAATAGAAAAGGCGAAAGCAAGAGGCTATGATGTGCAGTTTTCAAAATATCTGCCAAGCCAGTACAATCTGGAAATATATACAGAAGAAACCTCTTTTTATGAATTGGATAGCAAGTTGTCAAACCAGGTGTATATCCTGATTAACGAGTTTAATAATTTTATTTGGCAAGCCTTGCTGTCGTGGAATTTCACGGTGATATTAATTGTTGAAAATGCATTTTCGCTCAATGTGGTTGACCAGTTTGCAGGTGCGGTGGAAGAAGCGGTTCAGCAATTGTCCGGTTTTAACGGAAACGGTTATGGAAACACGGGACTGATGGGAAACTTTTTGACCCTGATGATCATTATTGCCGGAGCCTGGATTGCTTACAAAGGGCTGATTAAAAAGAAGACAACCGAAGCACTGGGCGGAATGCTTTCCAGTGTGCTGATCCTGATGCTGGGCCTTGTTTTCTTTGCCAATGCCGGCGGGGTCATGCAGTATCTTAACGAAATCAGCAGCGGTTTGAGCCAGGAATTGATGGGAGTAGGTATTGAGTTTCAGGAAAATCTTGAAGAGGGAGAGGTCAATTACCCTGCCGAGGTTTCGTCGCTGGTTGTTTCCGATAAGCTTTACAACATGATGGTATATGAACCTTACCTGATGCTGCAGTATGCCAAAACTTCAAGCGATCCCGAGTTGACAGAGGGAAGGATTCAAAAAATCCTCGCATTTAAGTCAGGCAGTACAGCGAGACATAATATGGCTGAAGAAGAAGTGAAAAAGTTTAATAATCAAATGGTAACCACGGAAGGCGTCTTCCAACGCCTGACATTATTGATTTTGCTATGTGTTTCCCATTTTATTCTGGGTCTGCTATTCTTTTTCATTGCCGGAGCAATGATTGTTTATCAGTTTTTGTTCCTGCTTATCGCCCTGTTTGCGCCGTTCGCCTTCTTGATGGCCCTGAATCCGGTCTGGTCAAGCGTTGCGGTAAACTGGTTTAAAAAGTTTGTCGGCTATCAGCTGATCAAACTGATTATTGGCGTTTTTTTCAGCATGCTGCTAACCATTTCACAGTTCCTGTATACGATGAGCCCACCGGATAAAGTTGGCTATGTCTGGACCATTGCCATGCAACTCATACTGGTAATTGGTGTCTTGTGGAAACGGGAAGAACTGTTCAGCATCATGAAAGCCCCAATGGGCAAGGGAGACAGTTTCAAAGGCGAGTTTAACATTCAAATGCCGATTGATTATATGACGAAATATACACAAAGCCTGGCGTCTAAAGCTAAAAAAATCAAATTGAGAAAGTAGTCCGGGAAAGTGCTCTGCGTTTTTAAATATGTAGGAGGGAATGGAGTTGTTTAACACAGACTTGCCCAGTGGACGCCGTCGCCTGTTTGTTTTAATATTGTCAGTTTTTATAGTAGCCGGTTTTTCCGTCAAATATCTGATTATTCATCTGGGTTGGGTGGGTGGGACTGAAAGTCCGGATGCCGGAGCCAAAGCGGCAAATTCCCAAAACACGGAGCCTGTTACAGAACCTGAAACTCCTGCCTTGTCGCAAGAAGAAATACAGCATGCACAAAGTTCGGCAGATGCCTTTATTCGTGCATACGTAACGCGAACTTCCACTGACTATGATGGTTGGCTCCGTTCACTCAAACCTTACGTTACCGACCAACTGTTTTCCCTGCTGAAGGAGGAAGCGGACTATTTCAAGTCAGGGGGCCAGACGCCAACAAGTCAGTTTAAACAATTGGGCAGGCTTCAATGTCAGGCTGAGTTGGGAAAAGTGGGCTGCCTGGCGGAAACAGTAGTCGAACAGGATGAAAACGGGAAAAAAATCCCTATTGAGCGTGTTTATCAACTCACCTTGATCAAGGAAAAAGGGGAATGGGTTATTGAGGAGGTAGAGGTACGTGGAAGCTTCGACTAAACTCAGGATTTCCACTGCTCGCCGCCGCCCAATCCGTTCTGGGAAATCTCTCTCCTTTAATACAAAATTGGTTTTGTTTACAGGCATTTTGGGAATTGGCGGTTTGCTTTTTGTTTTAATTACCATATTTGGAACTGTTTTGATCAGTCTTTTTTCAGTTACCTCGTCTGAAAACAGCCAGGCGGGGCAGTGGGAAGTAGCGGAAGGTTTTCCTGAAACAGCGGAAAAGTATTTGCCCATCTACCAGGAAGCCGGGGAAAAGTATGGGATACCGTGGCAAATACTGGCTGCCATCCATAAAGTAGAGACGGATTTTGGACGCAATCTGAGTGTAAGTTCGGTTGGTGCAACGGGACATACCCAATTTATGGATAAAACCTGGTTGGGCTGGGACTACCCTGGTGGAACGAGATTGGGGGACTTGCCTGATTCTGTTGATATTACAAATCCGAAAATGATTGAAAAATATGGTGGATATGGGGTTGATGGAAATAAAGATGGAAAAGCCGATCCGAATGATCCGGTCGATGCGATCCATGCGACAGCCTATTATCTGGCAGCAAACCATCAATCCGGAGAAGATTGGTTTTCCCGCGGTGGACCTGTCTGGCAGTATAACCATGATTACGAGAATTATGTATTAAAAGTGAAGGAATACGCGGATACCTTTGCCAAACCTTTATATGCCTCCAAAGCCAGTTCCTCTACAGGCAAGTTTGTTTGGCCGGTAAAGGACGGAACGATTTCTTCATCCTTTGGGCTTCGATTTCATCCTTTAAAAAAGGTATATCGCAGACATGAGGGGATTGATATTGCAAAACCGGCCGGTTCCTCCATCGTTGCCAGTGATGGCGGCACTGTTACAGAATCGGGTCCCTCCAGTGGATATGGCTGGAAAATTGTTATTGATCATGGTAATGGATTTCAGACTTTGTATGCACATATGTATCCGCAAGATGTGAAGATTCGTGTCGGGCAGGAAGTGGAAAAAGGCCATGTAATTGCACTTGTCGGATCCAATGGCTGGAGCACCGGGCCGCATTTGCATTTTGAGATTCTTAAAGATGGGCAGGCAGTCGATCCGATGATGTTGTTACCTTCTTCAAAAAAGATAAAGGAAGAAGGTTCGTAATAAAGAAATTGACTATATAACTTTGGCTTGGTATTACTGATTAACATTATCTGTGAACAGGAAAGGTGGGGTTGGCTTGTTTCCTTGGAATAATGTGCCTAAAGGCGGAGAACCGCAATTAAGTCAGATTACCAAATGGTTTATTTACCTTGTTGTTGGCTTTGTTTCCGTTATTGGCGCATTGTATTTGTGGAAATTTCTTGCGGATTTGTTCGGGGAAAAAAATGAAGCGGACAAAGCGACAGACTGGCTCTGGGGTTTGTTTGGTTCGGCAGCAGGTTTTTTCCTGGCTATACTTCCCTGGCTTGTCTTGTTGGGCATAGTTGCTCTCATATTGGCTTATGTCAGTCGTTGGTCTACGAAATCCCATTATCGAAAACGCGCCAAAAAAGGAGCCAAATATTTGCGCATTCTTCCTTCCCATGATACCGAACTGGATTTGGACAAAATCGCGGAATTGACCCGAACTTTTGGGAGTATGATTCGTCCAATCCGGATGCGAATCCAGTATGGACGTCCCTGGTTTCGCTGGCGGTTTGCGATCCCGGAAGGGAGCAAACAGATCGGGATCTATCTGGCCTATCCCGAGGACAAGGAAAACAGTGTAAAGGATACATTGCGAAGTGTTTACCCCACTGCTGAGTTACACGATGTCAGCAGCGAAGATTTCCCGCGTCCGACCAAGGGGGGGATTGGAGGCCATTTTATTTTCAAGTTCAAGAAGAAAGGTTATCCTCTTACTTCTCTTATGCAAACAAAACAAAGCCAGCTTGGAAGTATTCTAAACAGCTTGCGGCCAGGAACTTATATGGATTTGCAATTTTCTCCCGTAAGTTGGCGAGCAGTTGAAGAGCGTTCCGGAGAGGCGCGCAGTCTTTTGACGAAAAAAAAACATAAAAGCATGGGGCCCGAAGAGCGGATTCGCCGTGCCGGTTTGATCCAGCGTCTAACTGGTCGTGAGTTGTCTTTTCAGGTGCGTCTGTCAGTCTGGTCTACTCACGAAAACCCCGAATCGGTTGTCCGGTCGACAGCAGAATCGATTCAGACAACCATGAAGTACGACGGGGAAATCTGGTTTATTCGCCAGCGTTGGTGGAATCCGATGAAAGATGAAAACCTGGTGCCAATTCCTTGGCCATTTACACTGATGGCCTGGACTTCTGATGAAATTGCAACATTATTCCACTTGCCGCCCGCTGATCATTACATTTACCAGCCTCCTCAGGATGAAGGTCCGAATACACGCGGTTATGTATCCCATTTGTTTGAGAATCAGCGGACTTTGGAAAAAGATGAATTGCAGGAAGGCGTCTTGGTTGGAAAACTGCAACATCCGTTTGATAAAAGGGAAGTTCGTGTGAATTTTGATCAACTGAACAAACACTTTGTTTTAACAGGTGCCAGCGGAATGGGGAAATCGAGTGTAGCAATTGATATGATTCAGTCACTCCTGGATGAATGGTTTGACAATCCTGATGAAAGTCCGGGATTTACGATTATTGACCCTGCGCGGGAACTGGTGGCAATTATTGAAAACCGACTGCGAATTGCTGAACAGTTTGGAGTCAAATTTCCCAAGGAGAAAATTCATCACTTAAATTTGTCTTTTGATGCAACCCACATTCCCGCATTAAATATGCTCCATCAGCCTGAAGGATTGTCAGCCGGACAGGTTGCCCAGCAACTGGCAACGATTCTGGTTGATTTGGAGTTTAAGGAAGAGTCGATTGAGCGATCCAGACGGTTGATTGAAATAGCCGTGCAAAGTCTGCTCGAAGATAACCAGACACACACGCTTTTGGGAATTGATGATTTGTTCCGGAACCATGCCTTTAGAAAAAAAGTGATTCAGAATGTACAGGATCCCTATATCAAGCGGTTTTGGGCAAATACAGACGAACAGGAAATAAAAAATGAAATGGAACCTGTTTTGCACCGTCTTGACCAGATTATGCAAAATCCGACACTTCGCCGCCTTTTCTGCCAAAAAGGGATGAGTCTGGATCCCAAAACCTATATGGATGAAGGGCATATTGTCCTGATCGACACTTATGGCATAAAAAATTATGATTTGCGGGTAACGGTTGGTTATTTGTTAAATCTGTACTATCAAATGGCGAAAAAGCGTACAGCTTCATCCAAGTTTCATATGATGCTGATTGAGGAAGCGCATATGGTGCAAATTCCATTAATTACGGAAATCCTGCAGGAGGATCGAAGATATCCGTTTGGAATTGGACTGATCACAAGAGAGATCGACCATTTTGAGAATTATGATTTGATGCAGGCCATCCGTTCCAATATTGGAATGGTAATCAGTTGCGGACAGACAGAAGGTTCTGATGAGGTGGAAAGCCTGACCCGTAAATATGTAAAATCCAGTCTGGTAGAGTCGTTGCCTGAACGAAATGCCGCTGTTTATATTCGCGCCAAGAGAAAAATGCGCAGTGACGTAACGACTTGTGTGGTATCCAATGAACCTCCCCGGGTATTTCGTCCTGACGGAAAAGAGGCAGACCACAGGAGTGGAGAAAAAGATGAGGCCATGAACTGGGGACTGGACTGGGGGTTGGAAATTCTGCGCAATGCTGGGGAAACGCGATCTATTGAACAAGTTGACAAGGAAATCTCCGATTATATGGATCAGTCTCTGCATGTTGATCCACCTTCAGAAAATGCCAATTAACATCAACAAAAACAATTGAACCGATCCGAACCCAATGGATCGGTTCAACTCCATTTTCAGATAGAGAGGAAGACAGAAATTGGGGAAATTGTTAAGAGCCATTTTTGGTTTTTTTACAAGTTTGATTCCTTTTATTGAGACATTGTTTTTATCATTTGTAATAGGAAGACATATGCACTCCACTTCATTGAGTATTATCATATTTGTTGTCTTGGTCATTACTTCATTTATATGGCATTCCTTGTTCAAATCCATTGCCTGGGCTGTGATGATTTATTTAATGGTTATTGGATCCCACTCATCAGGAACCGGCTTTGCTGTTACTTTGGCAATTGTTGTAGGGGTAGTACGCTTCGCGTTGGAAAAAATAATTCGCCGCCAAATTTGAATTGGATACAGAAACACCTCACACTGTTGAAAACGGTTTTTTATAGGCTGTTTTTATTAATCTGTTACGCATCACTTGGACAAGAAGCAGCCAAACGCTTTTGCAACATTTCCAGGCAACTCAGGGGCTTGTTTACGCTCAAACAGTTTTGACTGTTTTCACTGGCTGTGGATGCTTTTACTTAATATGTTTTCGAAGCCAATTCGCTTAAAATTACTCTTCCCAACCTTTGTCGATATGTCCAATTTTAAAAAGGTCTTGTCCCTATCCACTCTTGAACCAAAGGGTGGATGTTTTTTATCATTGCATTTTTTGGTGATGAATGGAAAAAAATATTTCTAATAAAGTTTTTTGATCAGGAGTGACATTCATGCCAAAAATCCTTGCCGTGGGAACGGCAGTTCCCCTTTATCTGATCAAACAGGAAGAAGCAAAATTGTTTGCCAGGCGTATGTTTTCGGATTCCTTCAAACAGATTGACCGTTATTTGCCCATTTTTGAAAATGGAGCTATTCGTTGTCGGTATTTAAGCAAGCCGCAATCATGGTATAAACGGGAGCATGATTTTGTCGAAAAAAACAATGCTTATGTTGGAACGGCTATTTCACTGGGGGAACAAGCGATTCGACGGTGCCTTGGCAAACTGGAAATGGCAGCCGAGGAAATTGATCACTTTGTTTTTGTTTCTACGACGGGCTTTTCTACACCCAGTATTGATGCTTATTTGATCAATCGACTGTCGATGAAAAGAGATGTAAAGCGGACTCCAATTTGGGGATTGGGTTGTGCCGGCGGAGTGGCCGGATTGGCGAGGGCTTGTGAATATGCAAGGGCAAATCCGTCAGAAAAAGTATTATTATTGGCAGTTGAATGCTGCAGTTTGACATTTTGTTCATCAGACCGTTCAAAAAGCAATCTTGTAGCCACTTCCCTGTTTTCCGATGGGGCGGCAGCCGTTTTAATTGGCGGAGAGAATATGGTGTTGTCGGACAAAAACAGGATTTCCCCCAAAATAATACATACACAAAGCTATTTATGGCCGCATTCGGAAGATGTAATGGGTTGGGAATTTACAAACGAAGGCATGAAAGTGATCTTTTCCCGGAGCATTCCTGATCTTGTGCACACGGAGATGATGCCGGCAATAAAATATTTCTTGGAAAAAACAGGATTGGACTTGACGCAAATCACACATTTTATTATGCATCCTGGCGGCAAAAAGGTATTGGACGCCTATCATCAGTCTCTCCAGATTCCAGCTGCCCGATTGGACTTGTCCTATCAAGTATTACAAAATTACGGGAATATGTCGTCTGCTACCATTTTGTTTGTCCTGGAAAAGGAACTGGAAAGAAATCATGCTTCAGGCAGCTATGGGCTAATGGCGGCGCTGGGACCGGGATTCAGTTTGGAATTGTCCTTGTTGCGCTGGGGCAAGGAGGGGGAATAATGGATGCAAGGGAGATTTGGCTGCTGTGGGTTTTTGTGATCGGACAAAGATTGTTTGAATTGTCTGTGGCGAAACGGAATGCACGTTGGATTAAAGAGCAGGGCGGAGTGGAATATGGACAAAAGCACTACCCCTGGCTTATCCTGATCCACATCCTGTTTTTTGCTGCGATGCTGGCGGAAGGATTGCTTTGGGAAAATCAGCCTGGGCCATGGCGATGGATTGCACTGGTGCTTTTTTTCGCGGTGCAAGGGATAAGAATATGGGTGATCCGATCACTGGGAGCCTTTTGGAATACACGGATTTATGTCATCCCTGGAACAAAACCGCAGATCAAAGGACCATACCGTTATCTGAGGCATCCCAATTATGTTGTGGTAATGCTGGAATTTGTTTTGCTGCCGCTGATTACGGGTGCCTATGTCAGTCTGGTCTTATTTTCTGTCACAAATCTGTTCTTCTTATGGTTTGTCCGGATTCCGGCAGAGGAAAAAGCCTGGCAGATTCATGGAGATGAGATGGATGAGACTGTGAGGAAGAAACGGTTCTTTCCTGTTTTTTACAAATAAAAAATTGTGGGATTTAAACAATAAAAAAAATATATAATGAAATGTCCATTTTCAAGGTGTCTCTGTAGAGTTTTTTTCTGATTGGGTGTGATCAGCTCATTGCGGCAGTTGCTGATATGCTTCTGCTCAGGCGCGGTCGATCTTCCAATAGATATGATTATTTGGGTCCTATCTCATGGTTTGAGGTATTCCTTTTCTCCGCTCTCACTCTTCCTTGCAAGACGGAAGTCTTAAAAAACAGTCTTTCTGGTTATGTTACTCTATTTTCTGTAATTGGCTATAAACGAAGGTCGCCCTTGTTCTGCCTTTGTCATGTCGTTTAAAATGTTGCTCATCGGGGATCTGTTTAGCTCCTGATTTAGAAAATCAGCGTATATATAGCATATTGCTGGTCTTTGCAGGGCTTTTACTGACAAATCACGTTCTTCATCATCCCGCTTTCAAAAAAACCCCTGGGCAGGGTGCATTAAATCTCCTCCAGTTTGAATACCGGTTCAACATTTTTTCAATAAGTTATTTCCGCTATCTAAAGGAAGAACTTTCCCTGTGAAACTATTGATCATTCAACTAACCTTAACTTTGGGGGTGTACAAAGTTGCCCTTGTATTTGACCGCCAGGATGGCAGAAATTATTAAAATACTTTCTTCTGCAGATGGTTTTGTTACAAGTAACGAGCTCGCAAAAAAGCTGGGGGTGACTTCCAGAACAATACGTGAAGATATAAAGATTATAAATGGCACAATAAATATATATGGAACTCAAATTACACCTAAAAAAAGCAAAGGGTATAAACTTTTCTTTGACTCAGAAAAACAACGCAACTTGTTATTGAATAAGATCGAGACAGAAAGACTTATGTTCGATGTTAATTCTGTTGCACTAGAAGACAGAGTCCGGTTTATTGTACAGAAACTATTGTGCTCCACTAAAAGCATAAAACTTGAATTGCTTGGTGATGAACTGTATGTAAGCGATTCAACGATAAAAAAAGATTTAAAAAGAGTAAAGGAAATTCTAAAGGAATACAACATTACAGTAGTTAAAGACAACAAGGGCATAAAAGCCAAAGGAAATGAAATAAATAAACGATTCTGTATTTCCGATTACTTTATAAACAGTGGGAAAATAGAAAATATATTTATTATTAAACTTATTAATTGTTTTGGAAATAACTTTTCTGATGGAGACATGAAGAAAATAAAGGAAATCATCCTGAGTCAATTGGACAAAAATAACATACAAATTACTGATGAAATATTAAATAAAATTGCAATTCACATCCTCATAGCGGTTGGGAGAATTAAAAATGGCCAGCCTGTCAGTTCAATAAGAAACATAGAGTATCTAAAAAGTAAAGATGAATATGAAGTAGCAAAAAGAATTAACCATTTTATTGAATCCCTTTACAATGTCAAATTTTCTGAGCAGGAAATTGCGTACACTACTTTACATCTTGCGGGAAATCGACTTGGACAGAAAGAAAAAATCCTGTTATCTGATTTGGAACTGTTTTTGGGCGATGATATTTTTAAATTATCTGTTGACATTGTTGAACAAATCAAAATTGGCCTTAAGGGATTGGATATTTATGAAGATAAGAAACTGATTTATAATCTTGGTTTACACCTTGAACAGTTAGTGATGAGACTCACTTATAATATGAATATCAGAAATCCTCTTGTAAACAAAATTAAAATACAACATCCTTTGGCTTTTGAAGCTGGAGTTATCGCAGCCCATTGTGTGGAAAAAGAAACTGGTTTTCAAGTAAATGATAATGAAATCGGATTTTTAGCTTTACATTTTGGTGCAGCGATTGAAAGACAGCGGATAATATCCGTTTCAAAGAAAAAAGTCGCTTTAGTATGTGCTTCAGGTATGGCGACATCTGAACTGCTCTTAACCAAACTGTCTCATGTTCTGGATAATAATTATAATCTGATCGGAGTATATGCCCTGCATCAGCTAGATAAATTATTAAAACAAAACCCGGATTTTATCCTTACAACTGTACCAATTGAAAGAAAACTGGATCTTTCCGTTATTCATGTACCATCAATTTTAAATAACAGAGACATCCTGGAAATTCAAAATTCATTAAGAAATATTCATAAAAAGAAAAAGACAATTAGCCAATTTTTTAGCAAAGAATTGTTTTTTCCAGGCTTTAAAGCAAAAACAAAAGAGGAAGCTTTGGAATTTCTGACATGCACAATGATTCAGATGAGCTATATAGATACAAAAATCAAAAACTCGATACTGGAACGTGAACGCATATCTCCAACTTCCATTGGAAATGCAGTTGCTATCCCGCATCCAATGGATATGATCTCTGCCCAATCTTTTATATGCACAGCATTACTAAGTAAACCATTAAAATGGTCGTCCAGTGAAGAAGTAAAACTAATACTGATTATTGTTCTGGAAAAAAGATTGCAAGCAAAATTTCAGGAGATATTTGAATCACTATATGATATTATCCAATCGCCCGAAAATGTTCAAGATTTGTGTGAGAAAAGGGACTTTAATCAATTTCTGGCAGCCATCGATTCAATTTAGTTAGGAGAATATTCATCAATGACCAATAGAGAAGTAATAGATGAAAGTCTGATCAAACTAAGTGTTCATGCGAAAACAAAAGAGGATGTGTTAAAAGAAATTGCCAAAATCGCTTTTAACGCCAAACGTGTGGACAGTGCAGAAGCTTATTTGAATGGAATGCTGGAAAGAGAAAGCAAATCAACTACTGGTTTTGGCAGTGGGATTGCCATACCTCATGCAAAAATTGATGCGATTCTGAAACCTGCCATTAGTGTAATAAAGCTGAAAGAGGCAGTGGAATGGGAGGCAATGGATGGTAAGCCCGTTCAGTTAGTAATTGCATTAGCTGTACCAGCGAATCAGGAAGGGACACTCCATCTTCAACTATTGGCGAAACTATCAGAGAATCTGATGGAAGAAAGATTCACATGTTCTTTGCTGTCAGCAAAAACAAAGAATGAAATATATCAAATAATCACCGGTATGTTCGAATAAAAGGAGAGATTCAATCATGAATATTGTAGCGGTAACTGCATGCCCGGCAGGAGTAGCTCATACGTATATGGCTAAAAAAGGATTGGAAAAGGCCGCTAAGAAGCTGGGATATAAGATCAAAGTAGAAACGCAAGGCTCAATGGGAATTGAAAATAAAATCAAACCGGAAGATTTGGAAAAGGCTGATTTGGTCATCCTGGCAGTCGATACAAAAATTGAAAAAGCAAGCAGATTTAATGGTAAAATCATTCACGAAGTTCCAGTAGCTGCGGCGGTTAAAAATGCAGTTAAAGTAATTGAAGACGCAGTAGCAAAACTATAAAAAACAGTGGTGAAAAACTATGTGGAATAAAGCAAAAAAACACTTGATGACTGGTGTTTCTTATATGATTCCTGTCGTTGTGGCGGGTGGTATTTTACTTTCGCTGGGAGTAGTCATCGGGGAAAAAACAGGTATAGGTGAACAATTAGTTAACTTTGGTGTTTGGACTTTAGGTTTAATGGTTCCAATGATCGCTGGTTACATTTCCTATTCCATTGCTGACAGACCAGGTATCGCCGTTGGTTTGGCAAGTGGTGTGTTTGCAGCTGAACTGGGCACTGGTTATATTGGCGGTATTTTAGTTGGTTTCTTCGCAGGTTGGATTACGAACCAATTGAAGAAAATACCGATGCATCCAAATATCGCTGTAATTAAACCTATCATGGTTATACCTGTTCTGGGTATCGGAGCATCTGCAATTTTTATGTGGCTGATATCTATTCCATTAGCTCCAGCAATGACCGGTTTGGAAAACTGGTTAAATTCAATGGATGGAAGTAATCTGTTGATCCTGGGATTTATTATCGGCGCCATGATGGCATTTGATATGGGTGGTCCGGTTAACAAAATCGCTTTAGCATTCTGTTATGCTACCCTTGCTGAAGGGATCTACGCTCCGATGGCAGCATGCTGGATTGGCATCATGGCTGCACCACTCGGATTATCTCTATCAACGCTATTATTTCCAAAGAAATTCTCAAAATCGGAAAAAGGTAACGCAATTCCAGCAACATTGATGGGCTCGCTAGGTATTACAGAAGGGGCTATTCCATATGCTGTTGCAACACCACTAAAAGTAATTCCTGTCATTACAATCGGATCTGGCATAGGCGGTGGAATTGCATTATTGCTTGGAGCAGAAGCGCCTATTCCTGCAGCAATCGGTATCTGGGGGTTGCCATTTGTACACGGTCCATTCATGTTATTATTCGGTCTTATTGCAGCTGTAGTTATTATAGCTTTAACAGTAGGATTCCTGCGTAAAGAGAGCGATATAAACGAAAATGAGGATGTGGGTTTATCATTTTAAAAATTATTAAACTATTGCTGTAAGGGAGGAGATTCCTTGAGTATTAACTTTCATAAAGCAGTTAATAGAAAAGGGACTTATTCTACACAGTGGGATTTTGCATTAGACCGTTTTGGCAAAAACAACGTTCTCCCTTTCTCCATATCAGATATGGATTTCCAGAGCCCGCCAGAGATTTTACAGGCCATGGAAAAACATGTGAAACATGGTATATTTGGCTATACAAGATGGGATCATAATGCATATAAATCTGCTATTATGCATTGGTACAAATCTCGTTTTTCAACAGATATTCCCGCCGGGTGGATTGTTTACAGTCCAAGTGTTATTTATACAATTTCCAAATTAATAGATATCTTAACGGTTAAAAACGACCAGATTGTTTTAAACTCACCTGGTTATGATGCTTTTTTTAAACAGATATCCGCGTCCGGAAGAGAAATGGTTGAAAATCCATTAATCTGCAAAGACGGTTTTTATTCAATCGATTTTGATTTGTTGGAAAAGCAGTTATCCAATCCTAAAGCAAAATTATTACTTTTTTGTAACCCGCATAATCCTACCGGAAGGGTTTGGAACACGTATGAACTGCAAAATATCGCAGACTTGTGTGAGAAGCATCATGTGAAAATAATTTCCGATGATATTCATATGGATATTGTTTATCGAAGCCATAGCTATACACCGATTACCGGTATAATTGGCAATCCAAACAACGTATTTATCTGCACGTCTGCAAGCAAAACGTTTAATATACCTGGCTTAGGTGGTTCCTATGCATTCATCCCAGACAAAAAGACAAGAGATTCGTTTTTATCAATTATGAAACAGCGTGATGGCTTATCGAGTGCAATGATATTTGGAATTCTCTCTGTTATTAACGGATACAAACACTCTGCCTACTGGGTAGATGAATTAACAGCGTATTTATATGACAATATGAAGCTTGTTTTTAAATTCATAAAAGAAGAGCTTCCAAATTTGTCATTTAACATGCCTGAATCTACATATCTCGCATGGATAGATTGTTCCAAACTGTATGCATCAGATGCTGAAATACAGAATGCGCTAGTAAACACAGGTAATGTTGGTATTATGTCAGGCAGTATTTATCATGCAAATGAAGGTGAATTTTTGCGTATGAATATTGGTTGTCCCCGGACAAAATTGATTGATGGACTGGAGAGATTGAAGAAATCTGTTAATACAATCGAATAGTTTAGGGGAAGTGATCTGATTCGATTGGCAATCAGGTAGAGGCAGAATCAGATTCTTTCCCACAGGATAAATCCCTTTTTCGGGTCCGCTGGTAAACATCATGGGGATTTCTGGGCTTTTGGGCAATCCGGAAGCCGACTGCGACAAAATAAATGGTTTTTTCAGCAGGAATATAGCGATAAATAAGGCGAAGGTCTGGCCGTTGTTTTTTGCGGGGACGGGCGACGGAAAAAAACTTTTTTTTGCGATATCCGGTAAGCGGGGCATATTTCAAACGGGCAGCCTTATAGGGATTTCGGATCACCTGAACAATGGCACGGTCCAATTGCAGCAAAAATTCCTGAAATCTTTTTTTGCCGAGAATACTGGCCATAAATAACAGATCATCGCGGAATTGCGGGTGATACTTTTCAATCATAGTGATGACGGTCCTTTTTTATTGTCCAGCTTATGCTCCAAGAATGACAGACGGGACACATTGTCCGGTTTTTCAATCCATTCGGCTTCACTTATAGTCAGGCGTTCTTTTAACGAGTCACCCCATTTCATATCTTCGTACATGTCTTCCAATTCATTCAAACGGCATATTAACTCTTCATAGGCCTCGATGTCCATGATTACGGCACGCAACTGATCGTTATGGACAAGCCCCAGCTTTTTGGTTGTGTACAGAAGATCATCAAATAATTTTTGCTTGTTCATTTCTTCCAGATCATGGCTGGAGATCAACTCATTTTGGGAAAAAGTTTTTAACATATCTGGAAGCACCTCACATTCCTTTTGATAATTCTATTATATCGTTTATTTTCCCGAATCATAAGAATATATCCGGTCAAAAGTCGCACTTGATAATGAGCCATGGCATCGAAACTGTTTCGCGCCATGGCTTGGCAGATCAATCTACAAAGCGGCGCTGGGCATATTTTGCAAGTACCGGATGATGAACTTCCAATTCTTCGAACAAGGATTCAAAGGCTTTGCGAATGTCCCATTGCGCCTCAGGGGAAGTGCGCAAATTGATTAAATGATACAATTCCCACAAACTGGCGGTTGCCACAACTTGCCGATGATGCGCATTGGTGATGGCATAGGGAGCAATAAGCGGGTCAAACGCCGCAAGTTTCCGGTAGAGGTTTTCCGCTTCCTGCAAAAACTCCTCGTAAACCGGTTCCAGTCCTGACTCTTTCACGTGAGGAGGAACAGTATAACCCAAACGAATCGTAGGCAACCCATAAGTAAAATAAGTGCGGCGGTTATGTCGAAGCAACTGGTGCCAGTTGGCTTCGGAAATTATGAATTCAAACTGGTAATGGAGATGGTGAAATTCATTCCTTGGATTATCAAAAAAGCGCAATTTGCTTAAAGCCGCTTCTGCCATTTTCTCCAGTGTCGTTGTCGGACAGGAGAGAGCCTGTTGTTTTGCTTCCGCATAGGAAAGAGAAGTCTCGCTAATGATCAATTGGGCGGCAAGTTCTTGCAATGCTTCTTCATAGGCAGGCATTTTGGTCATACGAGCCCTGGGCCCTTCAACAGGCCGGGACATAGGTGCCTGTTTCAGGGAAAATGTATTCTTGAGCTGTTGTCTTGTTGTGAGCAGATATTCACTCGGTTTTACATATTTTAACAATGTGGGGATTATCCGGCTGATTTCCTGTTCCATCTGTCTGGCCAGCTGCTGACATTCGCCATACGGACTGGAAAGCAACTGAACAAGTGTATCTCTTAAAGCACGGCCATTTCCAGTCATGCCCAGATTGGTGAGTGTAGCCAGGGTGAGCACATAGCGGGCATCTTCAAAAGCGATTTTTTCCACACGTGAACGATAAGCGCGGTCTGATTCGTTCTGCTTTTGGGAAATCACCTTCAATAAATGGTTATTCAAACTGTGCATCATTTGTTCATAAGTATCAAAAGCCCTTTCTTGAAGAGCCAGGAACTTGTTCCTGAGTTCCACGTGACGATCCAGTTCGGGGGGCAAATAAAAATTTCCCCGTTTTGGCCGTTGATAGCGCTGGCTGTATTCGGTGAAACTGTTGAATGAATTGGCCAATTCCAACTCGGCAGAAGCCAGACGGCTGATTTTTTCAATTCCAATATGGGCAACGGCGTGTTCTGCAACACTGCTGTGTCCATAACCAACGACCCATTTCTCATGAAAGCGGGCTGCTTTTTCGGAGTATCCCCCGGCTGTCCCCAAGGTTTTCTGGCCGACTTGCAACTCTTCATCAGCCAGAAGTTTCTCCAGATTCTCGCGGAAGCCGGCCGAAGATCGGCTGACATAGGCAAAAATGACGGCAATTACTTCTTCAGGCAGATTAAAAATGGTATATATATTTTTGTCGAGATTGGACACATATTGTGTCAAGTCCACCCTTTGTTCCTGTTTCATCCATCCAACCTCCCTATCATCATGCCTTTCATTCTATCAAACTCTTTGCAAATGGGGAATGATGAAAAAATTGCCTTGCAAGTTAGGTGTTTACTGTAGAAAGAACCATTAAAAACGATTTTCAGGTCTTTGTTTAGCTTCAACTTGCAAAGAATCAGTTAAAGCAACTCCAGCAGATGCTCCAGACGGGCACTTCACACGCTGCGCTCAAACAGTTTCGTTTCGTTTTAACTGACAGAATTCGCTTTATCTTTTCTCGGGTTTTATAGATAAGTTAAAGTTTAGCCTTTTTTATTCGTTAGGAATTTATTATCATTTGAAGTGAATAATGCCAAACTAAACCAATAAACAGGCAGAATCAGGAGGATCAGTATGGCAAAACGATATAAAGTATTGACCATTGCCGGATCAGACAGCAGCGGGGGAGCAGGTATTCAGGCGGATTTGAAAACCTTCCAGGAACGTGGTGTCTATGGAATGTCAGCCTTGACGACGATTGTGGCAATGGATCCGGATCATGACTGGAATCATCTGGTATTTCCCATTTCCATAGATATATTGCGGGAACAGTTAAAAACCATTTTACAAGGAATCGGTGTTCACGCTATGAAAACGGGTATGCTGGGTTCTGTAGAAATTATTGAAACTGCCGCGGAAGCGATCCGTTCACAACAGGTCCCGGCTGTTATTGATCCGGTAATGGTATGCAAGGGAACAGATGAAGTGCTTCATCCGGAATTGGCGGAAGCATTGCGGGAAATTCTGGTGCCCATGGCAACAGTTGTAACGCCCAATTTGTTTGAAGCAGGGCAATTAAGCAAAATGCATTCACTTGAAACAATTGAGGATATGAAAGAAGCGGCAGCGCGAATTCACGATCTGGGAGCAAAAGTAGTAATTGTCAAAGGGGGAAGCAAACTGGAACACGACAAGGCAGTCGATGTTTTGTATGATGGCTGTGATTTCAAGGTGCTGGAAGAAGTACGGATTGATACCCCCTATATTCACGGAGCCGGTTGTACATTTTCTGCAGCGATTACTGCTGAACTGGCCAAAGGAAAAACAGTTCCGGAAGCAATCCTGCTGGCCAAAGAATTTATTACTGAGGCAATCCGTGGCGGATTTGCCCTGAACCAGTATGTTGGCCCGGTGCTCCATATGGGATATCGTTTGAAAAAAGGAAACGATGTGGAATAAAGAGGAAAGATAAAAGGACTCAAAATTCTTTTTTTTTGAGCCGGATGATTTTTGCCGGGCAAAATCAACCGTTTGCCCGGCTTTTTATTGATGGTGTAAAAATCATCGAATTGGAGGATAGCAGAAAGGAAAAAGATTTATTTTTATGAGAGGAATTTTTTGATTCAACATAGAATACAACAAATTATCAATATTTTTATTTTATATAAAAAACACAAAATTGATTTATTATTTCCATAATTGTAAAATCTGTCTCGTTTGCAGATTTGCAGAATTTTTCAAGGAACTTCATTTACGTTCTGTTTTTATCAATTTTTTTGAGGTGATTTATTTGGCTCAGCCAGTGCTTGAGATTAAGCAATTAGAGTTACACTTTTTTACGGATCAAGGGGTGGTAAAAGCAGTCGACGGAGTTGATCTTGCTATCAATAAAGGGGAAATTGTCGGGTTGGTAGGAGAATCGGGTTGTGGTAAAAGTGTAACTTCTTTAAGTATTATGGGACTTGTCCCCCAACCGCCTGGAAGAATTGTAAATGGTTCCATTCTGTTTGAAGGAAATGATCTGGTCAGGATTCCTGCGCGGAAAATGCGTCAACTGCGCGGAAGAGAGATTGCTATGATTTTTCAGGAGCCGATGACTTCCCTTAACCCTTTGTTTACTGTGGGAAGTCAATTAGCCGAAGCTATTCGGACACACGAGATCTGTTCCAGGAGGGAAGCACAGGAACGAGCCTTGGAAATATTAAAAAAAGTCGGTATTTTCCGGCAGGGAATTCTGAAAGACTATCCTCATCAGTTGTCAGGCGGAATGCGGCAACGTGTCATGATTGCGATGGCCATGATTTTAAAGCCCCGCTTATTGATAGCTGATGAACCTACGACTGCATTGGATGTGACGATTCAAGCCCAGATTCTGGACTTGATGAGATTTTTAAATAAAGAGTTTGGGACCTCCATTTTAATGATTACGCATGACCTGGGGGTAGTTGCAGAATTGTGTGACCGAATTTTCGTAATGTATGCCGGGCAAGTAGTGGAATCAACTGATCGTTACTCATTATACAAAAATCCAGGACACCCCTATACACAAGGATTGCTAAGATCCATTCCCAAATTGGAAGAGCAGCGAAAACGGCTGTATGTTATTCCTGGCCAGGTTGTGTCGCCTCATGATCTGCCTGATGGATGCCGGTTTGCTCCAAGATGTGAGTTTGTGATGGAACGATGCAAAAAAGAAGCTCCCCCTTTATACCCCGTGGCTGAAGGACACTTAAGCCGCTGTTTTCTGTACCAGGAGGAGGAATAAGATCATGGCGCTGCTTGATGTGAAAAGTTTACATAAGAGTTTTCCGGTATACGGAGGAATGTTTGGCAGAAAAATTGGGGAAGTCAGGGCAGTGGATGATGTCAGTTTTACGGTTCAAAAAGGAGAAATACTTGGCCTTGTCGGTGAATCCGGTTGTGGGAAATCAACTGCGGGGCGTACCATTATGCGTTTATACAAACCGACTGAAGGTGAAGTCTTTTTTGATGGAAAAAATCTGTTTAAGTTGAGTTCCGGGGAGATGAGAAAAACGCGCAAGGATTTGCAAATGGTTTTTCAGGATCCGTTCGCGTCTTTGAATCCACGCCGGAAGATTGCCCATATCCTTGAAGAACCATTAATAGTGCACAAAATTGGGACGTCCAAAGAGCGTAAGGAACGGGTGCAGGATTTACTCCGTGTTGTCGGCTTGAGCTCTTTTCACGGCGAACGTTACCCGCACCAATTCAGCGGAGGGCAGCGGCAGCGAATTGGAATTGCCCGGGCCTTGTCAACCAGGCCAAAGCTGATTATCGCCGATGAGCCGGTATCCGCTCTCGATGTTTCGATTCAATCGCAAGTTTTAAATTTGATGATGGATCTGCAGGAACAGTTTTCGCTGACATATATTTTTATTGCGCATGACTTGAGTGTTGTAAAACATATCAGCCACCGGATCGGAGTGATGTATCTGGGAAAAATGATTGAATTGGCAGCGCGGGACGAACTCTACAGCAAGCCTTTGCATCCTTACACACAGGCATTGTTGTCCGCTGTTCCTGTGCCGGACCCGGAAGCCAAACGGGAGCGTATTATCCTGCAAGGGGATGTCCCCGGTACCGGGAAACCTCCGGCGGGATGTGCCTTCCATCCTCGCTGTCCCCATGTACTAGCACGTTGCAAGGAGGAGAGGCCTGTTTTTGAAGATGTCGGCTCCGGCCATATGGTTGCCTGCCATTTGATGAAGGAAGGCAGGTAACGGTATTTCTTATTAGACCGGGGAGGTGATCCGGGAGAACGAAGCAATAAATCAGCACAATACCATTTAAAAGGGGGAGATAAAATGAAAAAACGTTTTTGGATGATCAGTTTGGCTGCTGTTTTTATTTTTTCTTCCATGTTGATTGGCTGTGTAGAGAAAAAATCAGCAACAAGCGGAAAAACGCTGGTTTATGGCCGGGGAGCCGACTCCAAATTGCTTGATCCCATCCAGGTGACGGATGGAGAATCTTTTAAACCGACAGACCAGATTTTCGATACTCTGGTAGAGTACGATAAAAAAACAACTGAAGTGGTTCCCGGACTGGCTGAAAGTTGGGAAACCAGTGAAGATGACTTGACCTGGACTTTTAAATTGCGTAAAAATATTCAGTTTCATGACGGGAGTCCTTTTAACGCCGAGGCGGTGGTGTATAACTTTGAACGTTGGATGGACCCCGATCACCCCGAACATAAAGGCGGGGAATTTCCATATTACGGATATATGTTTGGCGGATTTAAAGGGGATGAAGGTCATGTGATCGAGAGCGTGACGGCACTGGATGAAAATACGGTCCAGTTTAAATTGAAAAAACCTTTGGGGCCATTTTTAAGCAACCTGGCCATGTCTCCGTTTGGTATCGCCTCTCCTGAGGCTGTAAAAAAAGATCCGGTAAAATTTGCGCAAACTCCGGTTGGAACGGGTCCGTTCCGGTTTGAAAGCTGGAAGAAAAATGATTCCGTTGTACTGGTAAAAAATGAAAACTTCTGGAAAAAAGGATTGCCTCAACTGGATCGGGTTATTTTCAAATCGATCCCCGATAATGCCGCGCGCTACTCGGCATTGCAATCGGGAGGCATTGACATGATGGATGGATTAAATCCCAATGATGCAAATCTGATCAAACAGGACAATCAGTTCAAACTTTATGAACAACCTGGCATGAATGTCGGTTATCTGGCTTTCAATACAGAAAGGAAGCCGCTCGACAAAAGTAAAGTTCGGCAGGCGATTAACCATGCCGTTAACAAAGAAGCCATCATTAAAAACTTTTATGCCGGGCAGGCAATTCCCGCTGTAAACCCGATCCCGCCAATGATGTGGAGTTATAATGAGCAGATTCAGGATTATTCGTACGATCTGAAAAAAGCAAAGCAATTGCTGGAGGAGGCCGGATATCCTGATGGCTTTGAAATTGAATTTTATGCCATGACCGAGCCGCGTCCCTATATGCCGAACGGAAAGAAAATTGCCGAATTTATTCAAGCCGATCTGGCCAAAATTGGCATCAGAGCAAAAATTGTAACCTATGACTGGCAAACTTACCTCGACCTGACGGGAAAAGGCGAACATCAAATGGCGTTGTTGGGTTGGAACGGAGATAACGGAGATCCGGACAATTTCCTGTATGTACTGCTGGACAAGGATAATACCCGGATGCCGGATGCTGGAAATATTGCTTTCTATAAAAGTGATAAAGTTCATGAACTTCTAATACATGCACAAAGTTTAACTGATCAGGGAGAAAGAACCAGATTATATCAGGAAGCCCAGGAGTTGATTAAAGAGGATGCGCCATGGGTTCCAATTGCCCATGCAACTGTTACTTATGCTGCAGAAAAAGACATAACCGGATTTGTTCCTCATCCAACAACGCAGTTGGTCATGGAAGATCTGGATATCAAGGAATGACTAACAAGTGAGGTGCATTGCGGCAAGGACTTTCTGCCTGCCGCAATGTTGCCTTGTTTAATGCCGGAGACGAGGTGGTAATATTTCATGCTGTCTTATACAATACGCCGTATTTTAATGCTCATTCCCGTTCTGATCGGCATGTCGCTCATTACTTTTTCGATTGTGCACGCTATTCCTGGTGATCCTGCCAAAACGATAGCGGGCGACAAAGCAACCCCGGAGCAATTGCAACATATCCGGGAAAGTCTGGGATTGGATCAGCCTTTTTATATTCAGTATTTCAACTATTTAAAAGGGCTATTGGAGGGAGATCTGGGGATATCTTTAATTACCCGGATGCCGATTGCGGAAGAAATAGGTCCTTTCTTGGCTGCAACTGCTGAATTGACGATTTCCGCTTTGCTAATTGCAGTGTTTTTTGGTATGAATTTGGGGATTTTATCAGCCTGGAAGCAAAATTCCCGGATAGATTACGGGGCTATGCTCATTGCCCTGATTGGGGTATCTATGCCCGTATTTTGGCTTGGACTGATGGAACAATGGTTGTTTGCACAGCAGTTGGATTGGCTTCCCTCTTATGGCAGGGTTGATCCGCGTCTGGGTTTTGAGCCGTTAACCCATTTTTATATACTGGATTCCTTGCTGTATGGCGATTTCAATTGGTTAAAGGATGTATTCATGCATCTGATTCTTCCGGCAATTGCGCTGGGAACAATTCCGATGGCTATCATAGCGCGCATGACCCGTTCCAGCATGTTGGAAGTAATGCGCCAGGACTATATCCGTACTGCACGGGCCAAAGGGTTATCGGAATTTTTGGTGATTTACAGACATACGTTAAAAAATGCGCTTATTCCCATTTTGACTGTTGTGGGGCTGCAGCTGGGGCTGTTGCTGGGAGGCGCCGTTTTAACGGAAACCATTTTTAGCTGGCCAGGGGTGGGAAGGTATATTTATGACGCGATCAATCAGCGAAATTATCCTGTAATCCAGTCGGGAATTTTGATACTTGCAACCATATTCGTATTGATTAATCTGATCGTTGATCTTTTGTATGCGTGGATTGACCCGCGTATTAAATATGGGAAGGAGTGATTTTATGCAATTTCCCCATACCGAACCACCTGTCCCGGTTCCGCCGAATGAAACCGGTTCTGAGAACCTGAGCTCCTCTACAGAAGCAAAACCGTTTCGTAACTTTGCCCGGTCTTTTGTTAGGCACCGGTCCGCAGTAATCGGATCTTCTCTGGTCATGATTTTTATTTTGTGCGCTATTTTTGCTCCCATGTTAACACCCTATGAATTTCATACTTCAAGCAGGGAAACATTGCAATTTCCGTCGGCGGCCCACTGGTTCGGGACGGATGATTTGGGACGCGACATTTTTACCCGGGTGATCTATGGAGCGCGGATCTCCTTGTGGGTTGGGTTTGTAGCCATAACCGGTTCCATTGTTGCAGGCAGTTTCCTGGGATTAATTGCCGGATACTATGGAAAGTGGCAGGATTCTCTGATATCTCGCCTTTTCGATATCCTGCTGGCCTTTCCCGGCATTTTGCTTGCCATTGCGATTGTGGCAATGCTTGGACCTGGTCTGAATAATGCGCTGATTGCGATTGCCATTATTAATATTCCGACGTTTGGCCGGTTAATGCGTTCACGGGTGTTAAGTGTAAAGCAAGAAGATTTTATTCTTGCGGCAAAAGCGATCGGTATGAGAAACAGACGTATTTTATGGAAACATATTCTTCCTAACTGCTGGACACCGATCATGGTGCAAGGAACATTAGGGTTTGCTACCGCTGTGATTGAAGCGGCTGCACTTGGATTTCTGGGGTTGGGGGCACAGCCTCCGCAGCCGGAGTGGGGAACTATGCTGTCTGACTCGCGCGAATTTATTCAACTGGCACCATGGACGATGATATTTCCGGGGCTTGCCATTATGTTGACAGTGCTTGGGTTTAATCTTCTTGGTGATGGTTTGCGTGATATTTTTGATCCCCGGATGAAACAGTAAAAAGGCGGCGTGGCCGATTGGAACAGGCCACACCGCCTTTTTGGCTAATGTGAAGAGGGGAAATACTGTTTCCATCGTTCATCAACTTTTTTCCTGATTGACGGATCCGGTTCCAGTTCATCCGGATAGCCCGGTTTCATCCGTGCATCGATGATAATGGGGAATTGATAATTGAGGTGATGATTGTGAAGCCTGGTTTGTGCATAAATATCATGAGCCGGGTCAAAGCGGGTAAATACTGTCCACAAAAAGGATGTTTGTCCAAAGACAGCTTTGATATCGTCGACAAGAAAGATAAAGGGCCATTCAGACAGCGAATTTCCGTAATGAGCCAACAATTGGTCGGCCAGCTCGCGGTTTTCCGTAAATGGCTCCGCCTCAAGCACCAGCGCGCCTTTACAATAAACGTGGATATCAGTGGTTCCTTTCAGGTCGGGGCCATGGTATTCTGCCGGCAAAGCCCGTTTCGGCTCGCCTGTGCCAATCAGCACCGCTTTGCTGCCATAGTTGAGTCGGCGTCCTGTGTAATCGAGTGTATCCATCGAAGTATGGTTAAATACAAACAGATCCGTTGCCGGGTTCATCCGTTCCAGGACCGTTTCAAATAATGTAATAAAGTCCTCAAGGGGAACGGACTGGTCGGTAAGTATCAGGAATTTGGTAAGTGTAAGCTGTCCTTCTCCCAAAATGCGGAAGGCATTGGCCAGGATTTCCCGATCGTAACTTTCCCGCACGACAGCGGAAGCGAGCGAATGAAAGCCGGTTTCGGCATAAGTCCATAAATCTTTAACACCGGGCATGGCCATCGGGAATGCAGGGGATAACAATCGCTGCAAAAATTCACCCAGATAATAATCTTCCTGACGCGGTTTGCCGACCACCGTTGCCGGATAAATTGCATCTTTGCGGTGGTAAACTTCCTTCACATGAAAAACAGGAAACTCGTGTGCCAGGGAATAATACCCGTAATGATCGCCAAACGGGCCTTCCATGCGCCGTTCATGGGGAGGCACAATACCTGACAGCACAAATTCAGCTTCAGCAATATAAGGATAACCGGTTTCTCTTTTAACAACAGGCAACTTTTCTCCAAGGATCAATGACGCCAGCAAAAGTTCCGGCAAAAATTCCGGGACAGGAGCAATTGCAGAGGCAATCAGTGCCGGGGGTCCTCCCAGGTATACGTGTACAGGCAAGGATTGGTTCCGTTTCTCGGCTTCGTGATGATGAAAGCCGCCCCCCTTATGAATTTGCCAGTGCATGCCTGTTGTATTTTTGTTGAAAATCTGCATGCGATACATTCCGACATTGTGATGTTTGCTTTCGGGATGCTGTGTGTACACAAGAGGCAGTGTAATAAAAGGGCCACCGTCTTCTTGCCAGGAAGTAATCACCGGGAGTTGGGTCAAGTCGACTTCTTCCTGTTTATGCTCGAGAACAGGAGCGTGATGGGATGAAACTTGTTTTATCCCGACTTTCAACAATTTTTGTAATAATCCCCTTTCCTGCCATAGTATTTTTGGTGAAGGGGGTATAATTTTCTCGGCAAGGGAAACTGTTTGTTTCATCAACTGTTCGGGTCGCGTGCCAAAGGCCATTTCTACCCGCCGCGATGTGCCGAACAAATTGGTAACCACGGGAAAGGAACTGCCTTTAACATGTGTAAACAATAAAGCAGGGCCATTTTCTGCAATGACACGGCGATGGATTTCGGCCAACTCCAGCATGGGATCAACTTCAGTATCAACAACCGTCAATTCTCTTTCTGATTCCAATTGGTTTATATAACTGCGCAAGTTTTTATGCAAAAGTCATCTCTCCTAATCAGACTGATTGACAAAGATAAAAGGAAAAATGGTGGAGATGCTTAAAATCCATTATATCAAAAGTTGACAGATTTCCTGATATGAAAGATTTCTTGGCAAACCGGGAAAGGATGGATGTAAAGTGGGCGTAATTATCTATTCCAGGCCACATTGCCTGGAATGCAATGTACTTAAACGTTTTTTGGATGATTATAAAATTGCCTATGAGGAAAGGGATTGCTCCGGCAATGTTGCATACATGGATGAAATAAATAAAATGGGCTTTCTGGATGTGCCTGTAACCGTCGTGGGGGATACAGTCATTCCGGGATTGCAGCCAGATGAAATATTGACTGCCTTGGACGGGCTTAGGAGAAAGGAAAATAAAAACTCCAATCCTGACTGAAAAACAGAAGTATCCATTTATAAAAATGGTAAAAAAGATCATTTTGCTTGAATAAAAATATTTTGGCCAAAAAGCAAATATAAGAATGGTTTTGGGTTAAATATGAATGAAACAATTTGCTAATCATATAAAAACCCTGCTTAATTACGCAGGGTTTGTTATTTATTTTTACAAAAATTTCATATATAATATAGTCAAAGTTTTATTTTTCTAAATAATTTGATTATAACCGTTTCTTTGTAAACTCTAAAGGAGGCTTGTCTGTGAACCTGTTGCGAAAAAAAACGATTGAAGAGTCAGTAAAGGCAACCCGGCAAGGTATTACGCTGCGCAAGGAATTATCAGCGGCTGATCTGGCAATGTTGGGAATCGGTGCTATTATCGGAACGGGAATCTTTGTGCTTACTGGAGTGGGTTCATTAATCTCAGGTCCCGCCTTGTCGCTCTCCTTTATTATTGCCGGAATCACTTGTTTGTTGGCTGCTTTCACGTATGCAGAATTTGCCGCTTTAGTGCCAGTGTCCGGTTCGGCCTACACTTACAGTTTTGCAACGATGGGAGAATTTTTTGCCTGGATCATTGGTTGGGATCTCATCCTGGAGTATATGCTGGCTGTAAGTTCGGTATCAGCAGGATGGTCAGGATATTTTCAATCGCTGTTAGCCGGTTTCGGAATCCATTTGCCGGCCTTCTTGACCGGGGCACCCGGATCGATACCAGGAGTTACCACTTATATGAATTTACCTGCTTTTATCATTGTTATTGCCATAACCTGGTTGCTTTCCCTTGGAATTAAAGAATCCAAACGGGTAAACAACATCATGGTTATCATTAAACTGGCTGTAATTGCCCTCTTCATCGGGGTTGGTGCATTTTATGTAACACCGGAAAATTGGACACCTTATATGCCTTTTGGAATTGAAGGGGTTTTTCAGGGGGCCGCCCTCATCTTTTTTGCCTATCTCGGATTTGATGCGGTAAGTACAGCGGCCGAAGAAACCAAAAATCCGTCAAAAGACTTGCCCAGGGGAATTTTGTGGTCTTTGGGAATTGTTACCCTTCTCTATGTTGTTGTATCCGCGTTAATGACCGGAATGGTTCACTTCCAGCAATTTGAAAAACATCAGGATGCTCCGGTAGCGTTTGCCTTAAGCGTGACAGGACAGGATTGGTTGGTGGGAATTGTCAGCCTGGGAGCGGCAATCGGGATGATAACCGTGATGCTGGTTATGCTATACGGACAGATACGGATCATTTTTTCCATGTCTCGCGATGGGCTGTTGCCCAAATCGTTATCAAAAGTTCATCCCAAATATCGCACGCCGTATGTTACAACCTGGGTACTTGGCCTTCTCGCTGCCTTCCTGGGTTCCTTCATCCCGCTGAATGAGTTGGCGCAGTTGGTCAACTTGGGGACACTGGCAGCATTTGTCATGATTTCTATCGCTGTGATTATACTCCGTTATACACGTCCGGATTTGCCAAGGAAGTTCAAAACTCCATTTGTTCCCTATATTCCGCTGTTGGCAATCGTGCTGTGTTCATTCCTGTCTTTTCAATTAGCCGCTTTAACCTGGATGCGTTTTCTTGCCTGGTTCCTGATCGGGTTGGTGATCTATTTCCTGTATGGATACCGGAATTCAAAACTTAACCAAAAGTAGAGATTAACAGGCATGGTGGCCTTGGCCATCATGCTTCATGCCGATGATTTATCTGAAATTGATCAAAAGCATAGTCTGACGAAACTGTGCTTTAAAGGAGAAGCCCGCTTGGGCAAATAATGCGGATGGACTACTGCATGCGGCGTTTAATAATGCAAAGGATGCTTTGAAACAGGCTCAGAAAGTGGAGAGTCAGCAAATATGGATGTTTCGCTCGATCATCGGGCAATTTTTTCAGCGCCAATGGCGCTGTTTTTTCTTTGTCACAAAAAAGTGTAATAAGGGACAAAATATATGGATGAAGGACCGCACTTTCTACGAACTTTTGAAGGGCTTGCCTGATTAGTTTGGAATTGGTGAATAAGCCT
This sequence comes from uncultured Thermoactinomyces sp., assembly GCA_965544045.1. Classification (GTDB taxonomy): domain Bacteria; phylum Bacillota; class Bacilli; order Thermoactinomycetales; family Thermoactinomycetaceae; genus Thermoactinomyces. Next base: position 47,018 of record CBEULT010000012.1, on the reverse strand, counting down.
CGAAACAGAATTTGGGCAAATTCCCTATAAGTATAGAGAAAATGGCCTTGCATTTTTGTAAGAGGCAACAAAGGCCATAATTTAACTCGTTCATTCATCATGAAATTCATTTATTTTTTTGTATTACAAGTAAACCTGGCGGTTAAACCGCGTATGGTCTTAACCACAATGCTTTTCTTATGTCAATCAACCCAGCGGATTGTGTTTTGGTGTCTATTCTGTTGCGTTTTCTTCTTTTTCAGGCGTTTTTGCTTGTAAGCTTTACGTTCCCATTTTTTCAGAAGGGGATATGGGTCAAATGAATAGGTACTTTTTCCGTTAAACCGGTAAATTCCATAATGCAGATGGGGCGGGAATTTCCCTGAAGTGCCTTTTGGGCCATATCCTGAAGAGCCAACCGTTCCAATCTGGTCTCCGGGTTTTACAATATCCCCTTTTTTCAACCCTTTGCGGAAATGGTTGAGATGGGCAAAATAATGATAGTTGTTGCGGGTATCCCGAATCCCAACCCGCCATCCTCCATACCGGTTCCAACCTATTAACTCAATGTAGCCATAACAGGTACTTAAAACAGGGGTTCCATAATTGGCGAAAATATCCGTTCCTTCATGAATGCGCAATCCTCCCCAACCGCGCCGGTCTCCCCAGGTATTGTGGTAAGTGTAATTATACTGAAGGGGAATGGGGAACTTTTTCTCATCCAGATCGAGCGAATCAAATTTTTGGTAGATTTTTGCGATATGGGTAATGACATCTACTGTAACCGGGTGTTCGTAGTAATCCCATAGCTTTGTTCGAATCTGGTCTTCGTGAGCGCCGTTCATGGATAAATAAACAGCAAGGGAATAAAGTACATCGGTATCGTTTTGCCAGTCAGCCTGGTGATCTCCATTTCCGTCTCGACCAATCCCGTCGAAAAACTTGATGGACTCAGGGTTTTTATCATCAGGGTCGGGATTGAGAATTCCGACCCACATTTCTTTGGGAATCTGGATAGATAAAAAATTGCGAGGCTTTTTTCCTTTGTCCTTTTTATTTTGAAGCAGATTTTTTTCGAATTGGTTGACAGCTGCCAGATAATACCATGGTACACCTGTAATGATTTGCACCGATTTAAACAGGTAGATAAGATCATCTTCCTTTGTGGAATGGTTGGCTTGTGCTGCTGCTTTAAATGATGAAGTCATGAGAATCAGGAACGACAAACTGATATAGAGAAGTTTTTTTCGCATTAAGATCACCGCTTGTCTCAAAATCATGATATTGGTAGTTTGTACGGGATGAGGAGAAATATGTGTATTAAAAAAAGCCTGATTTAGCAGGGCAGGTGGCAAGTAAATTATAGAAGTGAAGCAATGTCTCAATAAAACGGAGTAGCTGTTTGGGCGTATGGGGAGTCCGACCTGAAGGTAAAATTGGTTCCAGGTGAAAACAGAACGGAGTCCTGAAAATTGTTTTTCAATAAATATTTTTCTATTGTCCTTTTTTTTACATCTTTAAATTTGATATAAGATTGAGGTAAGGGTTTTTTATGGCTTTGTGTTAATATAAATGTATTGCAAACAGGAATTTTTTATGGATGAATTTGTATACAGGCAGAATCTGTTGATTTACACAGGTTTTCCAGTGGAAACATGGCTTGTTATTTATGTTATGGAGGGATTTTTGTGGCAGGTGAAATCAAATCAACAACGCAACAGCGGAAACCGGAGTGGTTGAAAGTACGTTTGACCGCTAACGAAAATTTCACGGATATCCGGAAAATGATCCGCGGAAAAACTTTACATACGGTTTGCGAAGAAGCGCGTTGTCCAAATATACATGAATGCTGGACCAATCGGACCGCTACTTTTATGATTTTAGGTGATGTTTGCACAAGGGCATGCCGGTTTTGTGCAGTAAAAACAGGATTGCCAACAGAGTTGGATCTGGCGGAACCGGAACGGGTGGCCGAAGCTGTCCGGCAGATGGGTTTGCAACATGCAGTTGTTACGTCTGTTGCCAGGGACGATTTGAAAGATGGAGGCGCTTCTGTTTTTGCTGCTACTATCAAGGCGATCCGCAAACGGAATCCAGGGACCAGTGTCGAAGTGTTGATTCCCGATTTTCAGGGAGACTGGGATGCATTAAAAGCGGTTATGGACGCAAAACCGGATATTTTAAACCATAATATTGAGACGGTTCGTCGCCGGTCTGACCGGATCCGATCGAAAGCAAAATACGACCGTTCCTTGCAAGTGTTGCAAAAGGCCAAGGAAATGCAACCGGAGATTCCCACAAAATCCAGCATTATGGTAGGTGTAGGGGAAACATTTGATGAAGTGACAGAGGCAATGAAAGATCTGTATAATCATCAAGTAAGTATTGTAACAATCGGGCAGTATTTGCAACCTACCAGGAAACATGTGAAACTGGAACGTTATTACACGCCGGAGGAATTTGCCAAATGGAAAGAAATCGGCTTGCAAATAGGCTTTTCCCATGTAGAATCGGGACCGTTGGTACGAAGCTCTTATCATGCGTTTGAACAAGTGAAATCAGCCAGGAACAAGTCGGAAAAAAAGGCTCGGTAAACATTCTCTCCCAAAGAGTGCTGCCTGATTGTTTTTTTAAGTGAATGCAAGATAAGCCTGAAAATGATTGAGATTTTTCGGTATTCAAAGCAGTGCCTGTTTTCGGCAGCACTGCTTTTTTATTTTTTCCTGGGGATTTATTTACTGCTGTGTGTCAGGTTCGATTTGTCTGTTTACACCTGGAGGTGTATCATCACCCATTTTCCGCAATAAATCTTCCAGGTCGCCCCGAACTCCTTCTACATCGTCATTGGCAGTTATGCGCATGCCAATGCTTTTAATATCGTTGTTCAGTTTTTTGTCACTTGTCACGTGGATTTTGAAATAACGGGGGGTCAAACTTTCTGCTGTTTTTTTGGCTTCTTCGGCTGTTTTCTTGTCAACTTTGCCACTTTTTGTCGTAATCCCGATAAAAACGTGGTCATCGGTTACAAGGGCTGTGCCATCTTTAACATTGGGCAAAACGGTTACCATTTGTGCAATTTGCCTTGCCAGCAGTGGCCGGTCGATAAAAACACTGTTACCGGTATTGGTTCCGTTCTTGTTGATATAGTTTTCAGGAATATATTTAAAGTATCCGATTTCATTTTGGCCTCCTCCTCTGGCTTTTTCATCACCATTGATTGAATCATTTCGCACAGCTTCAAATCGGGAGCCATTATTTTGTTCGCGGTATAGGGACTCCTGGTTACCCTGACTTTCTTTTCCCGGTTTTCCTTCGTCATTATCGGGAGCGCATCCGTATACAGATAAAGCCATCAGGCCGGAAATAAACAGTATGAACCAGTTTTTTATATTTTCCACTATTTTGAGCACCTCCTTGGTTATAACCTGCCCAAAATTTTACTTCCAAACAGGTGTAAATTTTCCCGGAAAAGGATTAAGGAACAAAAAGGGGGTGGTTATGGTAACATATAAATGTAAACTTGGTTTAAGAAAAGGTAGGTCGTTTATGGAGCGAATTTATATACATGGTCAGGAATACGAGCTGTTAACCGATTACCGAAATGGCTGGAATCCTGAAGCGTGTAGACGCCGGTTCAGTGAAATTTTGGAGAAATATGATTACATTGTGGGTGATTGGGGATATGGCCAACTGAGGCTGAAAGGCTTTTTTGCCGATCATCGTTCTCGCGCAACCAGAGAAACCAAAATCAGTTTTCTGCAAGAATATCTAAACGAATTTTGTAATTTTGGATGCGCTTACTTTATTTTAAGACGGGTAAATTCAAAAACAACCCATCGTATTTAATAACGATGGGTTACAGCACTAGACAAACATTTTCAGGAATCCGTTTCGCCTGCTTAGGCTACTTGAGGCACAATTTAGACGAGTCTGCCTGTTAAGTAGAGGACTCCAATTCATTATCGGGCTATTGTGAGTCGGACGGCTACCCGGAAATTCCCGCTTCTGTCACTCGTGAAATTCTCGCAGTTCATATGTAAAACGGGGTGAGGCATGCTGAATGGATCGTCAGGAAGAAGATTTCCCTGGCTTTTGACTAGGGGATGCACCGTATGGCCCTTAAAAATTCTTCCGGAATCATTTTATTTCTGTATGGTTATACTGTTTTTACCTCCCGGTAGATGTTTTCCTCCCTACCTATGCATTAAAGTGTGAAAAGCAGAGGAAGGTTATTCATCGACTTGTGCCCGAATCTTCCAACAATAAGCAGCATGGCCAAACAAGTGCTTTGGATTCCGTATAAAGTTTATAAAAGGCCAAAAAAACGGGCTTTTTTCTGACGCCTTGGGAGCAGGCTCTGTTCAGCAGTTGCTGCTGTAAGTCGTTGTGTAAAGGTTACATTTCTGAGTTCCATTCGTAACTGGTCCTGTTTTTTGCGAATTTCATCAAACATTTGATGCACTTCATTGGAAGAAGCTGATTCATAATGAACTGACAGCAATTTATGCTGCAACTCATCCAATGTATTGAACAGGCCAAGTACATGTTTTTCAATATGATCAACCCGTGTTGTCATTTCTTCCAGCAAGTCAGTCATTCCGTCCATCATATTTATCATTTCTTGCATGTTTTTTTCAGTTTCTTCAATAAATTCCCGGGGAGGAATCAGAGGTGTGTTTCGAATCTTCCCCTCTTTAATTAAATTTTCCCTGACCTGCTTCATTGAGCTATGTGGTTCCTGTAGCCGGCTTTTAATATTGGCCAGGCGAAGAAAGCTTTGTTTTGACAAGATATAGTGCCCCCGTTCATTAATTTCCGGCTGAATATATTCTTCAAACATATCAATCCATTTGCGAATGGTGCGTGCATGTACTTGCAATTGTTCAGCAGCTTCTTTGGTAGTCATTTGAACGGTTTCTGTCATGAAACGTATTCCTCCCTCATTTGGTATATATTGGTTAACGATTTCGAGGTATATAAATAAATTCCTTCTACATGACAAAGGAAGCCATTAGCTGACAAAATCTCTGGTTGGTGGATAGAAGAAACCTCCCCCGCTTGATAACGCGGAAGAGGTTTTTCATCAGGAATAAGGAAACTGGGTACGATAGTTGTTGAATTGCTGCGATTTTTGGCTGATTTTGGTTTGTTCTGCCGCTTCCAGCTTATACCATCCTTTCTGGTTCATAAGAAGAAACAGATCGCGGCTTGCCTGATGAACTTCATTCAGGCATTGCAATTGCAATTGATACAATTGGTCATTGCTGGCTTCATAAGTTGCGGTGTTATAACCGTTTGACAAGTATTTTTGTGTTGCCAGAATATCATTAATCCGGTCACGGTCGTTCAAGTCCGGTCCTTTTACCTGCGGGAGACCTGTTGATTGTTGAGGTCCCGTTTGATTGTAAGACTGCTGCATGTTTCTTCCTCCTTATTGTTGTAACGATGGATTTTCGGTGGCATTCATGCCGGGGGTTGCGGTGGATCCTCCCGATGATTGCAAGTAATTGAGCAACATTTCATAGTGTTTTTGGTGCATTTGGCCAACCTGATTAATCAGTTGACTGACAGATGGGTCTTGACACTCATTGGCAAAATGGTAACATTTTTTCATTGCAAGTAATTCCCATGACATTTCATCAGTCAGGTATGAAAGATCCTTACTGGAGATTTGCATTGTTTTTCCTCCTTAAAACATGTTTATTCATTACTAATCTTTGTTAAATGAATTTTATTTATTCTTGAAGCGTTTTCTTTCCTGATTTTCTCGCTTATAATTTTTTATTGAAAGGATGTAAGCTTTAAAATTATTGTAAATGTGAAGTTGGAGGGAAGGGGAGAAATTCATGGTTTATGATGTTGATGTACAACGGATTCAGAAACAGTTGCAACATTTGGAGCAATGTGCTGATGTCCTCAAAAAGCTGGAAGGGAAGCGATCCGGGCTTGAAGCGCGTTTTTCAGCAGAAAGGGCGCTGCATCTTGCCGCAGAATGTATGATAGATGTGGGAACTGTCATGATTGATGGCTTTATTATGAGAGATCCGGGCGGTTATCTGGACATTGTCGATATCCTGATGGATGAACGTGTTATCGATGAAAGTACTGGAGAACGTTTGAAAAAGCATGTCCGTTTGCGGGAACGGTTAATTCGATATTATACCGGGGTGGATTGGGAGGATCTTCGTCCTTATCAGACCGATTATGATCTTTATGGTTCGTTTCGGAACCAGGTACAGGATTATTTGAAAAAAGAGTTGGGAGAGAAATTTGTAGACAAAGGGTATAAATAAAAATAATCGTTTTGATCGCAAAGCAGGAGGGACGGTGGAAGGAAAGGATGAAGGATACAGGCTCAACGCGAAAGCAGATCATGATGATGTTAAAAACGGAAGGTGCATTGACGGTAAGTGAAATGGCTGAGCGTCTGGGCGTTACGGAAATGGCTGTCCGCAGGCATATCAATACATTGGAACGGGACAGACTGATCGAATCCAAACTGTTGAGGCAATCAATGGGTAGACCTACAAACCAGTATTTCCTCACCGAAAAATCAGAGCAATTTTTTCCAAAACAATATGCCGGTTTTACAATGGAAATATTATCGGATTTGGAGAAGAGTCATGGACCGGAAATTGTTGAGGAGGTATTTAAAAATCGGGCGCAACGGATATTAGATACTCATCTGCCCAAATTTGAGGGAAAAAAACTGGAGGAAAGGATCAGGATGCTTGCTGATTTGCAGGACAAGAGAGGATATATGGTAAAATGGGAAAAGCTTGAAGATGGCACTTTTCAATTTATTGAATTCAATTGTCCGATTTCAATGGTTGCTAGTGAATACAGGCAGGCATGCAAATGTGAAGTAAACTGGTTTGGCGAGTTGTTAGACGCAGATGTGGAACGGGTAGAATGCAAGACGGATAACGGACGAAACTGTGTTTATTTAATCCGCGAAAAGGAAAAACACAGATAAAAACAGGGGCGACATAGGGGCGACACGATGGCCGTGTCGTTTTCTTGTTGCAAAAGACACGGAATGTTACTCAATATGTTACAATTGAAACGTATATGTTTTTTATTAGCAGGAGGGAAAAACATGCCGCAATGGTATGAAGAAAGTTTCGGAAAAGATTACTTACTAGTATACAAGCACAGAAATCAGCAGGATGCCTCCAAGGAGGTGGAACAGGCCGCCAAATGGCTGGAGCTAAAAGAGAATGATCTGATTTTGGATTTATGCTGTGGAATGGGACGGCATACCATTTCACTTGCCAAACGGGGATACCAGGTGGTTGGTCTTGACTTGTCCAGTGTGTTGTTGGAGAAAGCCATTGAAAAATCAAGCGGTTTAGCGATCCCTTTTATTAAGGCGGATATGCGTAATCTTCCTTTAATAGATGCTTCATTCGACATCGTATTAAATTTGTTTACCTCTTTTGGATATTTCCGGGATGATTGTGACAACGAAAGGGTTCTTGCAGAAATGGCCCGTGTTTTAAAACCGGAAGGGCGTTTTTTAATTGATTTTCTAAATCGAAATTCGGTCATTAAAACACTTGTCCCGGAAAGCGAGCGGGAAGTGGAAGGCAGACGGATTAAGGAAAAGCGCTGGATTGAGGAGAATTTTGTTCACAAAATAATCACAATAGAGGATGAACAAGGAACGCGGACTTATCAGGAGAGAGTCAAAATGTATGATTTGAAACAATTGATTGATATGTTGGAAAAACATTCTCTCAAAGCAGAAGAGATCTTTGCAAATTTCGATGGAGATCCTTATCATCCGGATGGAGAACGAGTGATCATCAAGGGTTGTGTGCAGAAATGAAGCAGTACAAAGGTTACTTTATAGACCTTGATGGAACCTTGTTCCGCGGCAGTGAAGTTATTCCGGGAGCGCCGGAGTTTGTGGCGCAGTTAAACAGAAACCGGATTCCCTATCTTTATCTGACCAATAATTCGACCCGTTCTCCGGAGTGGGTGGCAAATAAGTTGCGGGGAATGGGTTTTCCAGCCAAAAAGGATCAGGTATTTACCACAGCATTGGCTACTGCACGTTATTTACGGGAAGAAGAATTAATGCCTGTTTATGTTGTGGGAGAAGAAGGTTTGTTCCAGGCCATTTCCGATGCCGGTATTGTGATTACCGATCAAAATCCGGATGCTGTAGTTGTTGGACTAGACCGTTCATTTACATATGAAAAGATGAAAAAAGCATGTTTAGCTATACGGGCTGGTGCAAAACTGATCGGAACCAATGCAGATCTTGCTCTGCCAACAGAAGAGGGCCTGTGGCCAGGCAGCGGTTCGTTGGCTGTTGGAATTGCAGCAGCTGCCGGGACAGAGCCCTTTTTCATCGGGAAACCCGAACCTATTATCATGCACTATGCATTGAAAAAGATCGGGTTAAAGCCTGATGAAGTACTTGTAGTCGGGGATAATCTGCAAACAGATATTTTGGCTGGAATTAATGGCGGAATGGATACGCTTCTTGTCTACACAGGGGTCACAACACCACAAATGGCGGAAAGTTCAGACTTGAAAGCCACATATACCGTTTCCAATCTGTCAAACTGGTTTAAATAAATAAAGGGGTGAGTACATCATGAAGCAATGGGAAGATATCATTACAGTGCAGTTGCCTCTGCCATTTGCCTTAAGAATCATTAATGCCTATCTGATCAAGGGAGAGACCGGATACACCATTATTGATGCAGGCCTTCACTGTGGGACGGATCTGACAGCCTGGGAACAGGCGCAGGAAGAATTTAAATGGTCATGGCAAGACGTTGAAAAGATTGTACTTACCCATTATCACCCGGACCATTATGGACTTGCCGGGCTATTGCAGGAAAAGACCGGTGCACCTGTATTTATCTCAAAAACAGACTATGAACAGGCACAAGTCTTTTTTGCAAGGGATAGCGATATGCCTGAAACGATGGCAAATTATTTTTCCAAACATGGTCTTCCCGCCGAATGGGCAGAACAGATTCCCGAGCATTTACGAAGTTTCCACAACTGGGTTGAACCCCATCCATCGCCATCTTTCTTGAATGGGGGGCAGAAAATCCGCCTGGGGGATCATGAATACGATATTTATCATACACCGGGTCACGCAGACGGGCATTTGAGTTTCTATGATCCGAGGCGGAAGATTTTGATCAGCGGAGATTTCCTGTTACCAAAGATTACACCAAATATCAGCCTGTGGCCAAATTGTAACCCAAATCCTCTTTCTGTTTATCTGGAAACTCTGAACAAAATGAAAAATGTGACAGTCGAGCGTGTCTTTCCGGCTCATGGTCCTATATTTACGTATTACCAGGAACGGATTGAAGAATTGTTCAAACACCATCACGAACGCTTGGCGAGGATTAAGAACTTTATACTGGAGAATCAGAAGGTTACTGCTTATGATGTTTGCATGGAATTATTCGGAACCAATCTGACGATTCACAATTTGCGGTTTGCTATATCTGAAACGTTGGCTCATCTTGAGTATTTGAGGATGAATGAAGAAGTAAAAAGCCAATTTAAGAATGGGCAATATTGGTACCAACTGATCTAGTTTTTGACAGGCATGGAGTTAATGAGTCCGGATTAAACAGGATGGACGGATCTCCTCCATGCCTTCTGTATGTTCAGGTTTTGTTTCTGTGAGCGAGCCTGGCAGAGGCTGAGGCAGCGACTGCACCGATGATATCATCCAAAAAAGTATGGACCTGTCCATTTTGGTGGTTGTTTAACCGACCAAGCACTCCTGGCTTTATGCGGTCAATATAGCCATAATTTGTAAGACCAATACTTCCATATACATTAATAATGGCAGTCGCCAGAATTTCATCAATGCCGTACAGACCTTCATCCCGGGTAAGGATGCTTAACAAGGGCTCTTCAATTTTTCTGTTTTCTGCAAGCAAATCCAGTTGAATACCGGTCATCGCCGCATTTTGCACTTCCCGTTTGGCAAGGACACGTTTCACGCTGTCAAGACAATCCTGCAACGTAATCCCGGCCAAATAATCTTTTTGCAGGAAATAAGTCAGTTCCGCTATTTCTTCAAGGCGTACCCCCCGTTTTTTAATCAGATCAATGGTCATTTGATAACATTCAGTATCTGACGGAGATGAAAGCTGATTCATTTTATCCCTCCTTTTGGGGATTTGGCTGGTGAAAATTATTTTTGCCATCTTGGACAAGATTATGAGTTGGGCGTTCTTGATATACTCTTTTTGGCAAAGAAGGGAGATCGGGAATGAATCGCAAGAAAGTTGCATTAATTACCGGAGGGTCAAGCGGTTTGGGAAAAATGGCCGCCATCATCCTCAGCAGGGAAAACTGGCGTCTAATGCTAAATTGCCGGAACCAATGCGGGAAAATGAATGAATGGATGGTTGATGTTATCGGCTTGGATACGGAAATAGAGGTAAGCACTGGGGATATCAGCAAGAGAAAGGCGGCAGAAAAGGTTGTTCAGGAGACCATGGAACGGTATGGAAGGATTGATGCCCTGATTCATGCGGTTGGTCCGTTTATTCGGAAACGCAAATGGTTTATCGAACATTCGGCAGATGAAATCGAACAATTGGTTCATGGAAATTTGTTGAGTGCCATGTGGATGGCCCATTTCGTGTTGCCGGTCATGCGCCGCCAAAAATGGGGAAGAATTCTTTTTTTTGGGTTTGGAAGAGCTATGGAAGCCCCGGCCTGGCCAGATCGTTCTGTTTATGCTGCAGCCAAAACCGGGCTGGTATCATTTACAAAAACTCTGGCTGTGGAAGAAGCACCTTATGGAATTACAGTCAATATGATTTGCCCAGGTGACATTGTACGGGAAAGGAAGGAAATGTGGATTAACGATGTTAAACATATCAGGGATGATGAAACTCCTTGTGGTCGACCCGGTTCCGGGGAAGATGTGGCGAGGCTCATTTTATTTTTGCTCAAGCACAAATCTGATTTTGTTACGGGAAATATCTTGCAGGTAACAGGCGGGCTGGACGTAATCCATCCTGTATCAAAGCGGGAATTGTGATGGGAACCTTCCATTGCCTCTGTACATAACATGAAAAATAAGAGGTGAGGGAGCATGCCTGTGTTAAAAAGCAGAGAGGACTGGGCTTATTTAACGGGGGAAGAGAGGCTTGACGATTGGCTCGGTCTCCATTACGGACTTGTCCTGCGGTCTGTTGAACCAATAGGCGGAATCGTCAGGCTAAAGACAGATCAGGGTTCGTATTGTTTGAAACGGGTTAGAATCGGAGAAAAAGACCGATGGCAGATAATCAGGGAATTAACTGATTTTTTGTCTGATCATCCAAGCCGGAAAATTATTATTCCCCCACCCATTCTTACGCAGAGACAAAAGTTATTTTTTGAAGGTTATCGGTTTCCCTATGTACTCTTGCCATGGATTGAAGGAGTTACCCCTCCCCTAACAAAAGCGTCCGTATGGAAAAGTTTGTCAAAAGACATGGCTTCTTTTCATTTGTCTACCAAAAAATTTACGCCGGCAAAAGTCCCTGAAAAATGGAATCGTCTGAAGGATTGGGGATCATGGTGGTCCAAGGTATACGAGCAAATGGAAATTTTTCATCTGGCAGCTAACTGGACATCAATTCCTACCGAGATGGATGAGACATGGCTTGATATATCCAGTTATTCCATGAGTATCATGGAAAATCTGCTTAAATATTATGAGCGGATCGACGGAAAAAAACTGTGCCAGGAGGCTTCGGAATACGGCAAAGTTTGTCACGGGCGCTGGCACAGGGGAAATTTGTTAATCCATCCGGACGGTGTTACTGTTTTATTGGATTGGAATGAAGCCGTGTTGGATGTGCGGGCCGCAGACATTGCCGATTGGCTGCTGTATGCTTATGGAAGGACAAGTAACCCGGAAGTCATGAAGATCATATTAAGCGGGTATCAAGAGGTATCTCCTTTAACGGAGGCAGATTATTCCTTGATATATGCGCGGATGCTTTTTCCGAATGGACTGATCCGACATTTGCAAAATGTTTATTTAAACCAGAGCAAGCCACGGGATATAACGATCAGACAGATTCGTAAAGCGATTAAGATTGAGGAGAAAAAAATAAAAGTTTTATCCGTTTATGCTCAACTGGTGCGAAGCCACTTTCAAAAAACATTTCCTGAAATCGATTGGATTTACGAAAAAGGCAACCATTCAGGCAATCACGTCTGATTGCTTTAGACTGTAAAAAGAAGACAATTTTCAGATCTTCATTTCGCTCTGCTTTGCAGTGAAGCAGCGGTTCCGAAGTCGCCCTTTAAAATCGCTTCCTCAGATTTTGGTCGACAAGCTGATACAATTATGTCCGATAATTTTTTTGATTGGCAGCTGCCAAAAAATCAACAAGGTGCATTACTTCCATTTTGCCCTCCAATCCGGCGCGTTTTACTCCCAATTTCATTTGTAACAAACATCCGGGATTGCTTGTTATCAGAACATCCGCCCGGGTGTTTTTTACATGCCCCATCTTTTCTTCCAGCAAATTGTTTGCCATTTCCGGTTGCAAAATATTATATATTCCAGCTGATCCGCAACAGCGGTCAGCTTCGGTCAACTCGACAAATATAGTGTTTTCCACTTTTTCCAGCAACTGGCGGGGAGTTGTTACTTTCATGCCGTTGATCAGGTGACAGGAATCCTGATAACTAACCCGTTGCTGAACAGGAGAATGAAAAGACAAATGTTCTTTTTGTTCAAACAGCAACTCACTGATATCCTTGATTTTTTTCTCAAAGGATAAAGCTTGTCGGCGCCACTCGGGTTCATCTTTTAAAAGCACTGCGTATTCTACAAGCATGGCTCCACAACCACCTGCATTGGAACAGATAAAATCGAGATTCGCAAATGCCTTGATATTCTGTTTTGCCAGTTGGATGGCCTGTTCCTGATCCCCGGTGTGGGCATGAATGGCTCCGCAACATGCCTGGCTATCAGGAATGACCACTTCATAACCGGCTGTATTCAATAGTTGAATGGTATGCTGATTGGTTTTGGAAAACAGGATGTCCATGATGCAGCCCCGAAACAAACCGACCTGTGCGACAGGTTTGACAGGGGGAGCCAAATGGATATTGGAAACAGGTTCTACAATCGGGAGGATCGATTCCAGATCCCGGATCTGTTCAGGCAGAATACAATTCAACTTGCTGCGGTCCACCAGTTTTTTCAGGATAGAACGTTGATAGAAGCCCAGCAGTGCCCCCGCTCTTTTTAAACGGTTCTGGTAAGGGAAAAATTGACGAAATAATAAATGCTTGAAAGACCTGCCTATTTTGTTTGACGGTTGATGCAGGTAGATGGCGGAGCGTGTTTGTTCCAACAGATGACCATACGCTACGCCGGCGGGACAAGCTGTCTCACAGCCACGGCACCCGAGGCAAAGATTGATTTGGTCGACAAAGTCCTTTCCCGGATTGATCTGGCCGTCATAAACGGCTTTCATCAAGGCAATTCTCCCCCGGGGTGATGCATCTTCAAAACCTGTTTCCCGGTAAGTCGGACAGGCAGGTAGGCAAAAGCCGCAACGCATGCAATGCGTAAGTTGATCTTCATTCAGTGTTTCTTGCAGGGTTTTTGAAAGTGGCAAATTCCGCTCAGGTTTGGAGTTTACAATTGAGTTCACTTTTTTTTTCATTATTTTTCCTCCCCAGGATTATGAAAGATTTTTCCGGGGTTAAGGAGGTGATGGGGATCAAAGGCATCCTTGATTCTTTCAAGCAAGTTTATACCGGCTTCCCCCCATTGCTGTTTCATGTAAGGTATTTTTGCCAGGCCGACACCGTGTTCGCCGGTAATTGTTCCGCCAAGTTCCAGGGCGGCATGAAAAATTTCCGCAAATGCCTTTTCTACACGGGCAATCTCCTCTTTATTCCGCGAGTCTGTCATGCATGTCGGATGGAGATTGCCATCTCCTGCATGCCCAAAGGTGCAAATGCGGATATTGTATTGTTCTGCGATTTTTGTAATTTTGCGAACCATGGCAGGAATGGATGCGCGCGGTACGGTTGCATCTTCCAGAATGGTGGTGGCAGTTGCCCGTGACAGAGCGGATAAAGCGGTACGGCGTGCTTCAAGAATCTGCATACGTTCTTCATTTGTCTGGGCAATCCGGATCTCTGTGGCATTCAGATTGCGGCAGATTTGCTCCATGCGTGCCAGATCTTTTTCCACAACTTCTACAGGCCCGTCCTGCTCCAGGATTAACATCGCTTTCTGGTCAACGGGCAGACCGATTCTGGCATATTCTTCAACAACTTTCATCGTTCCATGATCCATAAATTCCAGCGTGCAGGGAATGATTCGGGCGGCAATGATTGCCGAGACTGCTTCAGCGGCCGTATCCAAATCGGAAAAGTAGGCGGCCATGGTTTTTTGAAAAGCCGGCTTTGGAAGCAGTTTCAAGGTTGCCTCAGTAATGATTGCCAATGTCCCTTCCGATCCGACCAGCATTCGGGTTACGTCATAACCGGAGACGTTTTTCGTCAGTTTGCCGCCGGTTCGAATTACCTCTCCATTGGCAAGCACTGCTTCAAGCCCCAAAACATAATCCGTTGTCGTTCCATATTTCAAGCCTCTCAGACCACCTGCTCCCTGGGCGATATTTCCGCCGATGGTGGAGATGGCCATACTACCGGGATCCGGAGGATAAAACAAAGAATACGTTTCCACCGCATTATGCAGTTGTTTGGTAATTACCCCTGGCTGAACGGTGGCGGTCAAATTATTCCTGTCAATTTCCAGGATTTTGTTCATGCGGGTGAAAACCATGACAATACCGCCCTGAACGGGAACAGTAGAAGCGCCGAGATTAGTGCCTGAGCCTCTGCTGATTACAGGGACTTTTTCAGCGTGCGCAATTTTCATAATTGCCTGGACCTGTTCGGTATTCTGTGGGTATACAATTGCGTGAGGCCATGACTGGAAGAGAGGAGTAGCGTCAAATGAATGAGTGAGGCGTGCTTCCTGGTCTGTACGGCAGTAACTTTTTCCAACAATTTGTTCCAGTTCACCAATGATATTCAAATCTGCCATAAGATCAATCACTTCCTGTTTTTGAGGAGTAAAAGGCAAGAAATGGATAATTAATTGAGCATTCCAGAATGAAAAAAGGGGCGCATATAAAAATGCCTTCTGCTATATGAAGAATATCAGTTATCGATGACGACCCCTGATTTCAAGAGAGGTACTTGAATGAATTTTAAGTCAAATCGGAATTCGAATCAAATTTTACAAACATACAAAAAGGGGTAAAGTAAATATGATAATTCCTCTTTTTTGTTCTGACAGATCTTTTTGAACAGTGTTATTATTGAGGAGAAAAGCATCGAAGTCAAATTGTTCAGTGTATTTGTGATTTGTTGTTAAAGATTATCCTGGTCTAGAGTAAAAAGGGAAAAAGTTGTTTTGATGGTTTTGTTTTATTAACCTTTTCTTGGCTGAAAAGAGCAATTTAATAAGAATTAATAATAAATTAGATTGATTCTAGTCGATTTATCTTTTATAATTTAAAGTTATAATATATCCAAGCAGTACAGCATCGGTAAAACACCTATCCCCCCCTAGCACAGTTAAAAGTCTGTTCGAATATCAATGATATCGCTTTATCGGCTCAGCTTTTAAATCGCAAATGTTTTGAAGGTTATTGTCAAAAAAATAAGTGAAGGAGGCACACAAGCTATGGCGAAAGTTAAAATCACCGAAACTGCTTTGAGGGACGCGCATCAGTCTTTGGCCGCTACAAGGATGAAAATTGAAGAGATGCTTCCAATACTGGATAAACTGGATAAAGTAGGGTACTATTCATTGGAGTGCTGGGGCGGAGCAACTTTCGACGTATGTCTCAGATATCTGAATGAAGACCCTTGGGAAAGATTAAGAAAAATACGGGATGGTGTAAAAAACACCAAGCTACAGATGTTGTTGCGCGGACAAAATATTCTCGGGTACAAGCATTATGCCGATGATGTTGTAGAATATTTTGTTCAGAAGGCAGTGGCAAACGGCATGGATATAATAAGAATATTTGATGCCTTGAATGATCCCAGAAATCTTCAGAAAGCCATCGAAGCATGCAAGAAGGAAGGCGGTCATGCACAAGGTTCCGTTTGTTATACAATAAGCCCATTCCACAGCCTTGAACAATTTGTAAAAGATGCAAAGGGTCTGGTGGAAGTGGGTGTCGATTCAATATGTATCAAGGATATGGCGGGATTGTTGACTCCATATAAGGCGTACGAGTTGGTTAAAGCCCTTAAGGAAAATGTTGATGTTCCCATTCAACTTCATACTCACTTTACAAGCGGTGTGGCTTCCATGACTTATCTTAAGGCGATAGAAGCAGGTTGTGATGTGGTTGACTGTGCGATTTCGCCATTGTCTATGGGTACTTCACAGCCACCGACGGAGCCGCTGGTTGCCAGTCTGCAGGAGACAGAATACGATACCGGCTATGACCTGGGATTGCTCAGTGAAATTTCTGATTACTTTAAAACAATCAAGGAACGAATGATTGAGAGCGGTTTAATCAGTACAAAAGTAATGGAGGTTGATATAAATACACTGATATACCAGGTGCCCGGAGGAATGCTTTCCAACCTTTTATCGCAGCTTAAGCAGGCAGGCAAGGAAGAGATGTATAAAGAAGTGCTTAAGGAGGTTCCAAGAGTCAGGGAAGAGTTCGGATATCCTCCTCTTGTAACACCTACAAGTCAGATTGTAGGAACACAGGCTGTAATGAACGTTCTGGCCGGTGAAAGGTACAAAATGGTTCCGAAAGAATCAAAGGCACTTGTAAAGGGTGAATATGGAAAGACTCCGGCTCCGATTTCCCAGAAAGTGAAGGATTTGATTCTTAAGGGAGAAGAACCGATAACTTGCAGGCCTGCGGACCTGATTGAGCCTGAACTGGATAAGATCAGAAATGAAATGAAAGAATACCTGGAGCAGGATGAAGATGTGCTGTCATATGCGCTTTTCCCGCAAGTTGCTGAAAAATTTTTCAAATACCGCGAGTCGCAGAAGTACAAGATTGAAAGCCATATAGTGGACTATGAGAACAAGACACATCCGGTTTAACCAAAACTCCTGCCTCTAAGTTGGAGAATGATTGGAGAAGAGTTTTGCACTTGCAGTAATTATGCAGGTAAATCTTTGCTGAAACAGGAAGCTTCCGTCAGCATAAGTGGCGAGTGTTCACATAATAAGAAATATCGGAGTTATATTGTAAAAGTGCGACACAGGTTTATCCTTTTGTCGCGCTTTTTAATTCAATTTATTTTCTGTTGAGTGCTATTGTCTTATTTGAACATAGGAGGGTGATAAAATCTTAATCATATAAAGGATTTATATTCATGGTATCATAACAGTAATTGTCCAGGCTCAAAGTTGGCAATTGTTTATCGGTTGTTTGTTTTAATTATATAGAAAATTTAATACATTTGTAAAACATTAATCTACATATCTACTGTTGTTAATTTTTTTATTTACATAAACCATTAATTTGTTACCATTAGTCGTATAATTATAAATTTACCTTTAAAACAATTTTAATTTCCAATACATTCATGTTAAAATAGATACGATAATAGCAACTTGATCTCTCGCTTTTGATTTAGCAAAACAATTTTACAATAAAGGTGGTGGCAAGCATGCTAAAGGACAAGCCGAAATTTGTTCCATATGTCCCGGCTACCAAGTCCTTGCCTGAATTGACCATTTTGTCAATTATACTAGGGATTATTTTGGCGATTGTTTTTGGGGCTGCCAATGCTTATTTGGGGCTCCGGATTGGTCTTACGGTTTCCGCCTCTATTCCGGCTGCCGTTATTTCGATGGCGGTTTTAAGAGGGCTTTTTCGCAGAAAATCCATTTTGGAAAACAATATTGTTCAGACAATGACAACTGCAGGGGAAGCAGTTGCTGCCGGTGCCATTTTTACATTGCCGGCTCTGTATTTGTGGGATTTAAGACCCAGCCAGGCTGTGATTGCTTTTATTGTATTTACAGGGGGATTTTTGGGTGTTCTTATGATGATCCCCTTGCGTCGTCTGTTGATTGTAAATGAGCATGAAGTTCTCCCATATCCTGAAGGAACTGCCTGTGCAGAAGTATTGAAATCAGGTGAAACGGGTGGAAAGAATGCACAGCTCATTTTAACCGGTTTTCTTGTGGGCGGTTTGTTCAAGGCTTTGGGAGACGGAATGAGATTGTTCAAGACATCTGTTCAGACTCAAATAATTGGTTACAAGAATGCGGTATTAGGCATGGATACCATGCCGGCATTGCTTGGAGTAGGTTATATTATTGGGCCGCGAATTGCCGGACAAATGATTGCAGGGGGACTTTTGGCCTCTATTGTATTTATTCCGACGATTTCGTTTTTTACACAGGGAAGCGGGATGGTTTTCTTCCCGATGGAAGATCCGGTTGGCCAATTGGATGCGGCTGCTATATATGACGGATATATCCGGTATATCGGGGCAGGTGCTGTGGCAATGGGCGGATTGATTACACTTGTCAGAACGATGCCCATGCTTTTTGCATCAATTCGCGATACTGCAAAGGGAATATTTAAACATAAAAATACATCCTTAAATATTGAAAGAACGGACAAAGATATACCTGTGCCTTATATTTTAGGCGGTTCGATTTTATTGATTCTTATCATTGCATTCTTCCCGGTCACCGAAGTAGGGCTGATTGGGGCAATTGCCATTGCCGTGTTTGGTTTTCTGTTTGTGGCAGTGGCATCCAGGATTGTCGGGATTGTCGGGAGTTCCTCCATGCCGGTATCCGGAATGACGATTGCCACTTTGCTGATTACTACCATCATGTTTAAGGCGGCAGGAATGTCCGGGCAAACCGGGATGGTTGCATCGCTTACAACAGCTGCTATTGTTTGTGTCGCGCTTGCAGTAGCCGGGGATATTTCACAAGACCTGAAAACCGGTTATCTGGTAGGAGCTACACCATGGAAACAACAGATTGCCATGATGATAGGTGTTATCGCCAGCGGTCTGTTAATCGGATATGTACTCGTTCTCTTTGATAAAGCTTATGAAATCGGAAGCATGACACTACCTGCACCGAAAGCTGTATTGATGAAAATTATCGTGGAAGGTTTAATGCAGGGAAACCTGCCATGGGAATTAATCTTTATTGGAATATCTATGGCAATTGCCATTGAATTTTTGGGCATCAATTCCCTGACCTTTGCGGTGGGATTTTATTTGCCTGTTTCAATCAGCGCTCCGATCATGATTGGAGGAATTGTTCGCTGGGTTGTAGAACGGTTCACGAAAGATGAGAAAGTCAGACAAAACCGGAAAGATATCGGAACACTCTTCTCTTCAGGCCTGATTGCAGGAGAAGCGCTGGTGAGTGTTTTTATTGCTCTCCTCATTGTTCCTGGAATCGTTGATCCCAATGCTCCGCTGCTGGTGGAAAGCCAATTGCTGCCATTCGGCCTTTTCCTTGGGTTAATGGGTCTTTTGTGGTGGATATCGACGAAATTTGCCGATAAACAAGGAAAGATCTAGTAATGTTTAAAAAGAAACACAGCGTCAATTTGCTGGAGTTGGTTCCTTCCTTGAACCCTCACTTGACTTTGGAGCAAGATGGGGGCAAGGATACGGTAATTGTCGTCATCCCGCGTACCAGCTGGATAGAGCGGCTTTCCGTCCGCTTTTTGAAACAGCCTCCAGTCAATAAAGTAAAGTTGGATCAGATCGGCAGTTTTGTTATACGATTATGCGATGGCAAGCATACTGTTGGAGAAATTATGGAAAAAGTGGAGTTGCAATTTGGGGAGATGGCTGATCCGGTTTTACCCAGATTGGCCAAATTTTTGGAAATTATTGAGACGAATGGCTGGATGAAATGGAAAGAATAACTTAAAAGTGCGGCTGTTGGTAAGAACTTGCCTACAGCCGCTTTTTCAACTTTACAGAAAAATTTCCCGGGCAATCAAATAAAAAAGAGAGCAGCAACAGAAATTAAAATAAGTATCAGACCCGTACTAAAACATACGACCTGAACATGTTTGTAAAAATGACTGTGTTCTTCTTGCGGAATCGGGTCTGGTTCGAAATCAGGATGGCTCCGGGAAAGGTTGTTCAATTTTTTGAAAGACTTGAAAAAAGAGGAAAAGATCCCCGCGTAAATAACGTGGACCACTGCGCCGATGATCAGGAAGAACAAGCCAATAAGGAAAGCATGATCAATAAATGAAACAATCTGACTGTCTGAGGTAAAGCCTGTGAACAAGAGACTGAAGATAAACAATGTCATAATGGAATAGAAATATTTTTCCATATTTTGCCTCCATTCTAACGGTTGATATGTGAATAAATTATGGTTTCTTTTGGATTAATTAGATACAGCCTTTTCTAAAACAACCGTTTCCTTTATAATATTACGAGTTAGGTTCATGGTTTCATGATTTGATCCAATTATCTGAAAAAACGGTTCTCTAATCTGTTTAAAGGGGGGATTGCGTTGATGTCTTGGCGTGTATTGTTGGGGATTGTCGTCACTTTCAGTTTAGTATTTAGCGGTTGCAGTTTTCAACCACAGAACTCAGAAAAAGTTGGATTAAGCGAGAATCAGGTACTGAGAATTGCTGAAGAAGGTGGTATCACAACACTGGATACGGTGAAAGCGAGTGATGCGATCACCTTTAATACCCTGAATAACGTAAACGAGGGATTAATGAGATTGGGACCGGAGAAAGAACCTGAAAATGGAATAGCTTATGAATACAATATCAGTCCGGATAAAATAAAGTATACATTTAAACTTCGCGAAGAAGCACAGTGGAGTGACGGCAAACCGGTTACGGCGCATGATTTTGAATATGCATGGAAACGGGCGCTCGATCCGAAAACCGGTTCAGAATATGCTTATGCGTTTTTTCCAATCAAAAATGCACAGGAATATAATAGCGGAAAAGTTGATGAATCGGCTGTCGGGGTAAAAGCCGCCGATGACCATACATTAGTGGTAGAATTGAAAAAACCCACGCTTAACTTTATTCAGCGTACAACCATGATTGTATTTATGCCGCAACGCAAGGATGTTGTGGAAAAATACGGTGACCAATATGGTACAACGGCTGACAAATCCCTGTATAATGGTCCGTTCAAGGTTAGCAGCAGGACACCGCAAAAGGTTATACTGGAAAAGAACGATAAATATTGGGATAAAAACGGTGTGACTTTGAAAACTGTTGAGATCAGTGTTGTAAAAGATTTGACAACAGGGATCAATATGTACAATTCTGAAGAAATTGATCTTGCCACACTGAACCAGGCCTTTGTGGATGCGTTTAAGAATACCGAAGAATATGTAGAAGTAGAGCGTGCCCGAAACTATTACATTCTTTTTAATCACCAGAGTTCTTTTTTTAAAAATGAAAAAATAAGAAAGGCCATTACTTTGGCAATTGATCGGAATACTATTGCCAATCAAATCATGAAAGGTGGCTCAAAACCGGCTGGAGCCTTGATCCCTCCATCGATTAACGGAGTTGCCGGGAAGAGTTTTCGGGAGCTTGCCGGGAATTACGTTAATACAGATGTAGCCCGTGCCCAAAAGCTTTTTAAAGAAGGGCTGAGTGAACTTGACCTGAGCGCGCCGCCCAGTGATATAGTGATGGTAAGTTACGATTCAACCCCACTTAGAGATGTGGCCATTAATGTCAAGGAACAGTTGCGGAGAAATCTGAACTTGAAAATCAAACTGGATTCTCCTACCTGGAAAATACATGTCGATAAAGCGAAAAAGGGGGATTTCGACATGGCCATGCTGGGGTGGGTAGCTGATTATGATGACCCGCTGAATTTCTTTGAGATCTGGCATTCGAGTAATGAAATGAACTTCTCCAAATTTTCCAATGCCACCTATGACCAGTTGGTTGTAAAAGCAGTGGACACACCTGATCCGAAACAGCAATTTCAAAACCTGAAACAGGCGGAATCATTGTTGGTCGGTGCGGATGGGCAAGGGAAAGCGGCATTTGTGCCGTTGATATACCATTCTAAAGCGTTCGTGCAAAAATCTTATGTAAAGGATCTGTACCGCCACCCCTTTGGGCCTGAATACAGCCTGAAGTGGGCGTACATTACAAAAGAAAAAGATAAATAAATCCACTATATAAATTGAGTCTCAAAGATAGAGGCTCAATTTTTTTAAGTAGAATTTTATACAATATTCTAAAGGGTAACCCCTTTACAAATTGACAAATAATGAGTTAAATATAGATATACCATTAAAATTTGATAAAATTAGAATGAAAAATTGTTTAAAATTTCGCTTGATTTACTCTAGTCGTACTTAATGCTTATTATGAATTGTAAGTATTTGAATATATTATTATGAATTCGGGTTTATGACCAATTTATTGGTCTGAACTATATATCTTCAAAACATAAAAAAAGGGGGCAGGCAATTTTGGCGAAAAGATTCAAAATATCGACATTGGTTTCTTTGCTTTTGATTACTGTGATGGTTTTATCGGCTTGCAGTTTTGGCGGAGGCGGTACAGAAACCAAAAGCGGTCAGATTCTAAATCTGGCGGAAATCCAGGAGCCACCAAAGTTAGACAGTGCCAAATCAACTGATGTTGTATCATTTATGATTCTTGGCAATGTCAAGGAAGGGCTTTATCGTTTGGATAAAGATAGTAACCCTGTTCTGGGAATGGCCGCTGGAGAACCGGAAATAAGCGCCGATAAATTGACCTGGACTTTCAAGATTCGCGATGCGGACTGGAGTGATGGTAAGCCTGTTACCGCGAATGATTTTGAATTTGCATGGAAGCGGGCATTAAATCCTCAAACAGCGTCAGAATATGCATATATTCTTTATCCGATTAAAGGTGCAGAAGCTTACAACACTGGAAAAGGATCGGTAGATGAAGTGGGTGTGAAGGCATTGGATGATAAGACGCTGCAAGTTGTATTGGAGCGTCCAATCCCGTACTTTAAAGATCTTCTCTGCTTTGCAACATATTTGCCGCAACGGCAGGATATTGTTGAAAAATATGGTGACAAATATTCCCTTGAAGCAAACACGATGGTCTACAATGGACCATTTGTTTTTACAGAATGGAAACACAACCAAAGCTTTCAGGTGAAAAAGAACCCGAATTACTGGGACAAGAACGTTGTCAAGTTGGAAGAGGTTAACTGGCAAATCGTCAAGGACAATTCAACTCTGGTCAACCTGTACAACACAGGGAAACTGGATTTCACCAAATTGACTTCTGAATTTATTGACGCCTTCAAAGATGATCCGAACACTTTTGTCATTCAGGATGGATCCAGCTGGTATCTTGAAATGAACCAAACCAAGGATTTTTTTAAGAACAAAAAAATCCGGCAAGCAATTAACCTTGCGATCGACAGGGATACATTTGTCAAAGGAATCCTGAAAAACGGATCGATTCCGGCAGGCGGCCTGGTTCCGCCATTTATCAAAGCAAGTGGCGTGGATGAAGATAAAAAATACCGGGACCTGGTCAAATTGGAACCTGAATTTAACCCCACTGAAGCCAAACAATTGTGGCAGGAAGGGTTGAAAGAATTAGGACTGGACAAGGCGCCGGCAATTGAATTACTCGGGGATGATACCACCGGGGCAAAAGCAAACCTGCAATTTATCAAGGAACAATTGCGTGTTAACCTGGGAGCGGATGTCCAGATTACTTCCGTTCCATTTAAAGAGCGTCTGGAAAGAGGAAAAACGCAACGCTTTGATCTGTTGGTAAGCGGCTGGGGTCCAGACTATAATGATCCGATGACATTCCTGGAGCTCTTCACGACCAATAACGCGTTTAACCGTGGCAAATACACCAATCCTGAATATGATAAACTCATTCAAAAATCAAAAGAAAATGCAGATTTCCAACAACGTTTCCAGGATTTGAAAAAGGCTGAAGAATTGTTAATCAGTGATGCCGGGATTATTCCAATGTACTTCCGCACAGAGATGGCAGTGAAAAAGCCATTTATCAAAGACTGGTACTGGAGTGCTATTGGTCCTGAATACACTTTGAAATGGACACATATCGACACTGGAAAATAACAGGCAGAGATCTCTTGAAACGAAGGTATATGTCATAGACAGGTGGCATATACCTTCATCTTACTTGATTAGGGCAGGAAAGGACGTGAATGGATTTGCTCAAGTATATATTTACCCGCTTGGGTTATATGATCGTTACCTTGTGGATCATCGTGACCGCAACTTTTTTTTTAATGCACTCCCTGCCGGGTACACCGCTTCAAAATGAAGAAAAACTTCCTCCATTGATTCGGGAACAAATTATGGAAACTTATGGCTTGAACGATCCGTTGCCTGTACAGTACTTGAATTTTATGGGGCGTCTGGTCCAGGGAGACCTTGGAAAATCATTGACTTATGATGGTCGTTCCGTCACAGAAATGCTGTTGGAAGGATTTCAGGCATCTTCTTTTATCGGCGTGCAGGCCCTGGTTTTCGGGGTTGTGGTTGGATTGTTGCTTGGAGTTGCGGCGGCACTTCGTAATGGCGGATTGCTGGACAATTTTGCAACCATCGTCGCTGTTGTGGGTGTATCCATTCCCAGTTTTGTCATGGCGGGTCTCTTAAGTTATTGGGTTGGAGTCAAATGGGGATTATTGCCTGCCGCGCTGTGGGGGACATATGAGCATACTATTTTGCCCTCTTTGTCTCTTTCCTTCTTTGTCATCGCACAAATGACGCGTTACATTCGGACAGAGATGGTGGAAGTGCTCGATCAGGATTATATGAAAACGGCAAAAGCGAAAGGGCTTGGGAGACAGGCGATTATTTTTCGTCATGCACTCAGGAACGCTTTGATTCCGGCTGTAACCGTTCTCGGGCCGCTGGCAGTCAACATCATTACAGGGTCACTGGTCGTTGAAACGATTTTTGCCATTCCCGGAATTGGTGAATTTTTCGTCCAGTCCATTCAGGTCAATGATTATACGTTGATTATGGGTGTAACCATTTTTTATGCGGTTTTGATTCTGACCACCATTTTTGTTGTCGATATTTTATATGGAATCATTGACCCCCGGATTCGACTAGCTGGTGCAAAGGAGTGACAGAAACATGAGCGAAAAAAACACGAAAAATCTGACACCAGAAATGTTTGAGTTTATTGGTATGAATGAGTCAACCGGGGAGGAGATAGCACGGGAGCGGGTTGGTTTCTGGAAAGATGCAGCACGCCGGTTCCGCTCCAATTGGGGCGCGATGATCGGACTTTTTGTCATTCTGGTTATTGGTTTTTTGGCCTTCACGGGGCCGTTATTGAATGGATATGATTATGAGTCGCAAAACATCGCAATTCAAAATATGGAGCCGTTTGATGATCACTATTTTGGAACGGACAGTTTTGGACGTGACCTGTGGCAGCGTACATGGAACGGAGCTCAGGTATCGTTGACAATTGCCTTTCTGGCAGCGTTTTTTGATCTGGTGATCGGTGTGACTGTCGGGAGCATTTCAGGATATTTTGGCGGTCGTGTTGATATGGTATTACAACGGATTGTGGAAATTTTATATTCGATTCCCAATTTGATTATTATCATTATGATGTTACTTATTTTTGAACCGGGGATTATTCCGATTGCCGTAGCGTTATCAATTACAGGATGGGTGCCGATGGCACGGGTGGTTCGCGCACAAATCCTGAAATTGAAATCACAGGAATATGTCCTGGCAGCCCGCACATTGGGGGCCGGTCATCGGCGTATTCTAACCCGGCATCTGATTCCAAACGTAATGGGGCCAATTATTATCGCAGTAACTTTTGCGATCCCGTCCGCAATTTTCTTTGAAGCATTCTTGAGCTTTATTGGTCTGGGGATTCGTCCTCCTCTGGCAAGCCTGGGTTCACTCGTTTTTGACGGGTCCAAATTTTTGCAGATTTATCCGTATCAATTGTTTTATCCGGCAACTGTTCTCAGTCTGATCATGCTGGCTTTTAATTTGCTGGGAGATGGTTTGAGAGATGCGCTTGACCCAAGAATGCGCAAGTAAGGAAGGGGGATGAGGATGAGCAAGTTACTGGATGTAAAAGATTTGCATGTTTCTTTCACTACTTATAATGGTGAAGTAAAAGCAGTACGAGGTGTCAACTTTTATGTTAATAAAGGAGAAACAGTGGCGATTGTAGGCGAGTCCGGGTGTGGAAAAAGTGTAACCTCCCAGGCAGTCATGCGCCTGATTCCCAAACCGCCGGGTATGATCAAGCAGGGAGAAATTCACTTCGAAGACAAGGATCTGGTAAAAGTTACTGATAAACAGATGGAAAAAATTCGCGGTTCTGAGATAGCGATGATCTTCCAGGATCCGATGACCTCACTTAATCCAACGATGACAGTCGGACGACAAATCACGGAAAGCTTGATGAAACATCAAAAATTGGGGTCGTCAGAAGCTAAACAAAAAGCTGTTGAAATGTTGCGTATGGTTGGGATTCCGAGCCCGGAGTCGCGGGTAAAACAGTATCCGCATCAATTTTCTGGCGGGATGCGGCAACGGGCGATGATTGCGATTGCACTCTCTTGTCAGCCAAAGCTGCTAATCGCTGATGAACCGACTACCGCGTTAGATGTGACCATTCAGGCGCAAATTATTGACTTGATGAAAAGGCTGCAAAGGAAGATTGGCAGTTCGATTATACTGATTACTCATGACTTGGGGGTTGTTGCAGACATTGCCGATCGTGTTGTCGTGATGTATGCCGGAATCGTTGTGGAAACCGGAACAGTGGACGATGTTTTTGCCAATCCGCATCATCCGTACACGTGGGGGTTAATGGCTTCCATGCCGAGGCTTGATCTGGCCGAACAGCAGGAACTGCTTCCGATTCCCGGCGCGCCGCCCGATTTGATATCTCCTCCAAAGGGATGCCCGTTTGCAGCACGCTGCCGCCATGCCATGAAAGTATGCACGGAATACATGCCGGAGATGACAGTTATTTCTTCCACCCATCAGGCGGCCTGTTGGCTGGAACATACCATGGCACCCAAAGCGGAAAAACATGCGGGACGGAATGGAGGAGAGGCCAATGAGTAAACAGGCAAAAGGCAACCAGGAAACAAAACCGATTCAGGAGAAAAACCGGAAAGTTATTTTATCGGTAAAAGGATTGAAAAAACATTTTCGTTTGGGTAGCGGGCAAGTGGTGAAAGCAGTCGATGGTGTCACATTTGATGTGTATCGTGGCGAAACGTTCGGTCTGGTGGGAGAGTCAGGATGTGGCAAGTCAACTATTGGCCGCACACTGATCCGGCTATATAATGCCACGGAAGGATCGGTTACTTTTAATGGAGAAGATATTTATCAACTGAAAGGGAAAAAACTGAAAGAATTTAATCAGAAAATGCAAATGATTTTCCAGGACCCTTACGCTTCACTTAATCCGCGCATGACTGTTATGAATATTGTTGCGGAGGGTCTTGATATTCATGGTCTCGTCAGAAGGGAAGAGCGGCGTAAACGGGTAATCGATCTGCTGAAAGTGGTTGGCCTCAACTCGGAGCATGCCAATCGCTTTCCCCATGAATTTAGCGGGGGACAAAGGCAACGGATCGGAATTGCCAGAGCCCTTGCCGTAAATCCGGAATTTATTATTGCCGATGAACCAATTTCCGCACTGGATGTATCTATTCAGGCACAAGTGGTCAATCTGATGCGAAAGCTTCAGAAAGAGCATGGCTTGACATATTTGTTTATTGCCCACGATCTTTCGATGGTTAAATATATTTCTGACCGTGTTGGGGTTATGTACTTGGGGAATATGGTTGAGCTGGCCAATAGCGAAGAATTGTATGACCATCCTCTTCATCCGTACACAGAAGCTTTATTATCTGCTGTACCGATTCCTGATCCGGATGTTTCCAAAAAACGGGAACGCATTATCCTGGAAGGTGATGTGCCCAGTCCCATTAATCCACCTGACGGTTGCCGTTTCCGGACACGGTGCCCAAAGGCGATGGATATGTGCGCCAAAGCCGTTCCCAAATGGAAAGAAGCCTCTCCCAATCATTGGGTGGCCTGTCACCTGTATAATGAAGGGCAGAAATAAACCCGGTCGATTGCCGGGTTTATTTAATTTACCGAAAACAATTTGGTTTTTTATAAAGGCAATTTATCTAATATTTAAAAAGTTGCACAACGGCGAGTGCAGCAAACAGGATCAGACTGGTTGTCAGGACCGTATTGGCCCACCATCGGTTTCGGTAATCCGGGGCGATTTTGTCCGAGTTTAAAAGGATAAGCAATGTAAGCGACAAAAATGGCATAAACAGAGAGCCAAGAACTCCATACAAAATTACAAGATTAATCGGTTTATCCAGAAATAAAAGCAGCATAGGCGGGAACGTAAGCCACAAAAGGAATCCACGGTAATATCGATCACGAACGGAAATATAATTCAAATCATCTGATGGAATCTGTTTGCGCAAGTGCCGGATCAGATCAGCAAACAGATAAGGAACACCATTAAAGACCCCCAGAATAGAGGTAAAGGAAGCCGACCAAAAACCGACCAGAAACAGCCAGCGTACCGTTTCACCAAAGTTGTCGCCCAATAATCGGGAAAGTTTGACCAAGCCCTGTTCATTCTGCAGTACAATCCCTGTTCCGAATAAAAATTCCGCTCCCACAATTAACAGCGACATGGTAAAAACGGCGGTCAGCGTGTATGCAACTTTGGCATCGATTCGCATGACCGGAATCCACGGATGACCCATCCAGTTTTTTTCACGAATCCAGTAACCATATGAAGCAATTGTAATGGAGCCGCCCACTCCACCTATCAACCCCAAGGCATAAACCATGGAACCTGATGGAACGTGGGGAACGAGTCCCAAGGCCAACTGATCAAGTTGCGGCAGAACGATAACCGCTGTGCCGACAACGGTCAGAAACATAACCCCTGTTAACAGAGTCATTATTTTCTCAAAAAACAGATATCTTCCGATCCAGACTAAAAGCAGGGTGACGATAGCATGAATGATAGCCCAGGTGTACAATGATAGTTGTGGGAAAATGGCTGCAGCAGCCAGAGCGGCTGAGGAGGTTCCTGCCGCGCCATAAATAAAGCCCCATATGACGATGTAAATTCCGAAATAAATCAATGTCCAAAGGCCCAGCGATTTCCAGCCTTGCAGGATCGTTTGCCCTGTAGCCAGCTGGAAGCGGCCAACTCCTTCATTCAGGTAATATTTAATAACAGCTCCGACTATAATAGCCCATATAAATGTCGTTCCAAATTTTGTTCCTGCCACTAAAGCGGCAATCAGATCCCCTGCCCCCACCCCTGTTGCTGCAGCTACTATGCCAGGCCCTGCCAGAAACCAGCGTTCTTTTAATGTCGACGGAGGTTTTCTTATGCGAATATGTGATGCCTCCTTTCTGTATGTTTATATAAAGTATAAGTTCTTTTAATGGAATTCTCGATAAATATAAAATCCCCTCCTTCAAATGAGAAAGAGGGGATTATACAAAGCCTTGTTATAATACTTGTTCAACTTCCCGGACTTCTGGGATTTCTTCCATCAAGGCACGTTCAATTCCGGCTTTCAGCGTAATGGTAGAACTTGGGCAGCTTCCGCAAGCTCCGAGTAAACGGACACGAACAATTCCATCTTCGACTTCTATTAATTCAACATCTCCGCCATCTCGTTGAATAAACGGACGTAATTTATCCAGCACTTCATTGACTTGTTCTTTAACGGACATTGCATTTAACCCCTTCCTGTGCGGGAGTAACAGAGAGTGAGAAGAATTCCCAATAGTTAAGTTTATTTTAGGTGTTTTTTCATATAAAATCAATGGTTAAATATGAGCAAGCAGTTCAGCGATGTATTTTTTTCGAAAAAGAAAATTGCTATGCTTAATACAGTTGTTATTCTCACATTTAAAGGAGTATCCATCATGAAAAAAAGGTATAACAATGTGAAAGAATTGATTGGTCACACACCGATGGTTCGCTTGAAAGAAATGGGAATTCCAAATTATACACATTTATACGCAAAATTGGAGTTTTTTAATCCTGGCGGAAGCGTGAAAGACAGATTGGGAGTAGCGTTTATCCGGGAAGGAGAAAAAACAGGAAAATTGAAACCTGGCGGCACAATTATCGAACCGACGGCCGGAAATACGGGGATTGGTCTGGCGCTGGCTGCGGTTGGAACACCGTATCGGGTAATTTTTGTCGTGCCAGAGAAATTTTCTGTGGAAAAACAGGAACTGATGCGGGCGTTGGGAGCGGAGGTGATCAATACACCTACAGAAAATGGTATGACAGGAGCCATGGAGAAGGCGAAAGAATTGGAACAGTCCATTGCGGGGGCTTATTGTCCGCAACAATTTACCAATCCTGCCAATCCGTTGGCACATTATGAAAGTACGGCACCTGAGATCTGGGAGCAGATGGATGGACAAATTGATGTATTTGTGGCGGGTGCAGGTTCATCGGGGACTTTTATGGGAGTAGCCTGTTATTTGAAAGAAAAAAACCCGGCTATTAAAACGGTGATTGTTGAGCCGGAAGGTTCGATTATCGCAGGTGGAGAAACGGGATCTCACAAAACCGAGGGAATTGGCATGGAAATGTTCCCTGATTATTTTGATCGTTCCTTGATCGATGAGATTTATACGGTAACCGACACAGATGCTTTTCGGTTTGTCAGGGAACTGGCGGCCAAAGAAGGATTGCTGGTGGGAAGTTCGTCAGGCGCTGCCTTTTATGCGGCTTTGCAGGAAGCGAAAAAATCTGCGAAAGGGGCACGGATTGTCGTAATTTTCCCGGACAGCAGCGAACGTTATTTAAGCACAAACATTTATCAAAGCGAGGTATGAAACAATGAAACTTGACACGAAGCTGATTCATGGAGGCATATTTGGCGATGAGCACACGGGGGCTGTAAGTGTGCCGATTTACCAGGTTTCCACTTATAAGCAGAAACGGGTGGGGGAACATGCGGGGTATGAATATTCCCGTACAGGCAATCCGACACGAGCTGCTTTGGAGCAATTGATTGCCGAATTGGAAAATGGCGAGGCCGGACTGGCATTCAGTTCCGGGATGGCTGCCGTATCCTCTGTTCTTTCCTTTTTTAATCAAGGAGATCATCTGGTAGTGGGAGATGATGTGTATGGAGGAACGTATCGCGTCATTGCAAAAGTTTTCCAGCGCCTGGGGATTAAGGCAACCTTTGTGGACACGAGTAATCTCAAACAGATAGAGGCTGCTATTCTTCCGGAAACCAAGGCGATCTATACGGAAACACCAAGCAATCCACTGTTAAAAGTATCAAATATCCAGGAAATTGCAAAACTTGCCAAGGCAAATGGACTTCTGCTGATTGTGGACAACACCTTTATGACTCCTTATTGGCAAAACCCGCTGAATCTGGGGGCAGATATCGTTGTCCACAGTGCGACGAAGTATCTTGGCGGTCACAGTGATGTGGTGGCAGGCCTTGTGGTGACCAAAGAGAAGGCTTTGGGTGAAGAACTCCACTTTTTGCAAAACTCGATTGGAGGCATTCTCGGACCCCAGGATTCCTGGCTGCTGTTGAGGGGAATGAAAACATTGGGGCTCAGGATGAAACAACATGAACAAAATGCGCGGCATATTGCAAAATGGCTGCAACAACAAAAAGAAGTAGAACTTGTCTACTATCCAGGACTTGAAACCCATCCCGGCCATGTAATTGCAAGTGACCAGGCTCGTGGATTTGGAGGAATTATTTCTTTTGATGTCGGCAGTGAACAATTGGCTGATCAGGTTCTGGAGAAAACCCGCTACTTCACACTGGCGGAAAGCCTTGGCGCAGTGGAAAGCCTGATTTCTGTTCCGGCACGCATGACACATGCCTCCATTCCTGCAGAGCGCAGAGCAGAACTTGGCATTACGGCCGGCTTGATACGAATTTCGGTGGGAGTTGAGGATATTGAAGATTTGATCCTGGATCTGGAACAGGCGCTTCGGCAGATCTAACCGGATTGGAGGGGGACTGTATGGGCAACCTGACTGTTTATGTATATGGGGCGGAGCAGATTTGTTCAAGCTGTGTAAATTTACCCTCTTCCAGAGCAACAGCAACCTGGCTGGAAGCAGCGCTGGGCAGAAAGTACGGGGACAAAATCTCTGTGCATTATGTTGATATACATCAACCGGAAACAGAAACAGAAAAAGTTTTTTGCAATCGTGTGCTTGAGGAAGATTTATGGTATCCGGTGGTGGTAATTGAAGATAAAATCATTGCGGAAGGCAACCCAAATCTGAAAGAAATTTATCAGGTTATTGATCGTCTGTTGCAATGAAAATTCAAATGGATAAAAAAAGCCGGATCAAACAAGTCTGGAAGCTCTCGATTAATCCAAACCTGAGGTGATCCGGCTGTATACTTACAGATGCGATCAATGTTCAATTTTTGAAATCTGAATAATATGGTTTACACTTTCCAGTTCTTTCAGGATGTGGTCGTCAACCTGATCGTCCAACTCAATCACCATCAGTGCTTCTTTACCTATGTCATTCCGGGTTACCTTCATCTGGGCGATGTTAATTTTATGCTTGGCCAGAATTTCTGCTACAGATGCGATTGTTCCAATCCGGTCATTATTTCTGATGATAATAGCTGAATAATTACCTGATAATTTCACATCAAAACCATCAAATGTTGCGGTTTCCATCAATTCCACCTCCTGATAATATCTGTGAATTTGGTACAAAACAAAAAACGTTGATAAAAGTTAAGGCTGAGATTAAATGGTTAATCATGATTGAACTCTTACTTATGCAAAAAGACCGCAAAATAGAACCTGAACTGTTATGCAGTTTCCGGAGTTATATGCTCAGCAAGGTGCTCTGCTTTTTTGATCTTGAAATTTTTAAATATAATCGATCCCAAATATCCGCACAATGCACTGACTGCTGCGCAAAGCAATGCGGTAATAGTGACCTCTAACGGGTCATTAAATCCGTACATGACAGCCAGGCCGGCAAAGGGTGTAGCGGTACCCGGGGCATTATTAATTAAGCCAAACATTGCAATAATGACACCGGAACAGGCTCCACCCAAAAAATTGGTTACATAGACTGGAATTGGATTGGCAGAGATAATGTCAGCCTGGGTCAATGGTTCAACTGCTACAGAGATGGTTGTTCTAATATCGCCAAATTTCATCCGGTGAAACAGGACGAAATTCATGAAGGAAGAACCAAATACCGCCAATGCTCCAATAGCCATCGGCAATCCTGTCAATCCCAACATTGCCGTTAATGCCATTGAGCTTAAGGGGGCCGTGGCAACAACAGTAATAACCCCGCCCAATATAATTCCCATCATAATCGGACTGGCATTGGCTGTTTCTGTTATGATTCCGCCAATATTCAACAGCGTTGCATCTACAACAGGATCTGCACCTGTTGCAATCAAGCGGACGAGCGGAGTCGCAATAATGATCGTGACAAGCAAGTCAAGGCCAGGAGGAACTTTTTCTTCGATTTTCTTCACGATAAATGACATGAGATAACCTGCAAAAAAACCGGGTAACATTCCAAGGCCAGCACAGGCAGCACCCAACATTAAAGCGTAGACTGGCGAAACACCCATAGCCAGTGTTACTAGGGCTGCTGCCACGACTCCCCCCATACTGCCTGAAGCGCTTCCAACTTCCCCAAGAAAGGAAATGTTGAAAATATCCCCTCCAACATATTTTTGAAAAGCTTCAACCAGGAAAGAGGCAACAG
This sequence comes from uncultured Thermoactinomyces sp., assembly GCA_965544045.1. Classification (GTDB taxonomy): domain Bacteria; phylum Bacillota; class Bacilli; order Thermoactinomycetales; family Thermoactinomycetaceae; genus Thermoactinomyces. The sequence continues at coordinate 13,215 of CBEULT010000012.1, read as the reverse complement.
CTGCGTTTGCCAGTGCACCCATCGCCTTCATCCCTTTTGGAGCTTTATAGCTGAATAATGAGAATCCAGCTAAAACAAGTAATAATAATGCAGTACCTTTGACAATTTCCATTAAAGCTATCTCCTTTTGTGATGTTTTATGGTTAGAAAGTTTGTTTTAAGTTTTATTTCAAGGATTCATATTCATCTTCTGCCCGGACCTTCTGGAGATAGTTATAGATGGTAAATTTGGAAACTCCGAGTGCATGAGCTATATATTCCGGGGCTCCTTTAATCAGAAAGACTCCTTTTCTTTCGAGAAGGCGGACACATTCCACTTTTTCATCCACAGACATGGCTGACGGGGATTTCTGAAAACTCATCAGAATCTGGTTTACCATTTCCTGGATCATCTCTTGTACGGAAGTAAAGAATGTTTCCTTAGTGGATTTGTTCGCCTCAGAATTGATAAATTTACCAATTTCTCCATTTAATTGCATCAAAAGGCCGATATCATAGTTAATGCACAGTGCACCGATCACTTTATTGTTTCTGTTTCTCAAAAAAACGGTAGATGATTTCAGTATGTTCCCATTTTGTGACTGTGTCTGGTAATTGCAGATATCTTTGATTGTATCCTGCTTTTTTGTCAGTTGGTTTAAGACAAGATCTGTTGCGGGAGACCCGGTTTTCCTTGAGGTCACATTCCCGGCAAGGTGAATCATGGATTGTTGCAGGTTCGAAAAGTCATGAACTGCCACTTCACAATGTTTTCCAAACATGCTTACCAATACATTTGCAGTTCGAATGGCGTGATCGAAAATCAATTTTTCCTCTTCGTTCATCCAACTCCTCCCCTGTTGATGAAATCGGTTACAATAAAAAACAATTATAATTGCTTTCGCAAATAAAATAATAACAAAACTTTAGTGGTATAACAACAAAATTGTAATAGATCTAATATTTTTGCAGTTGCAATACTTGTAATTACAAAAAAACACAATAGTTTCCCGCGGGTTTCTAGACAGATTTTCTCAATAAATTTGATATTGCAGCGACTTGGGTAATAGTAATCTATTGAATTTGATTATATATATCTTTTTTATACAAAGTAATATATGCTGTTTTACATATAAGAAAACAAAAGTTTACTCTTTTTTTCTTATTTTTGTGGTATTTTTTTTAATCATTTATATTAGAACATGATATCTTAATATATGTCGTTAATAAATCTTTATAAGCTTAAACCCGTGGATAGTATAATAGAATGGAAACGATCATGAAACATTCTTGAAATTAATGAAGCTGATCATGTTCAAATGATCTTGAATCTGACGAAAGTTTTGATCAAGGGGCTGATTTGTATGTGGCTGATTCCCCTTTCTCTTGGAGTTCTGTTTGGATTGGGGATCTGGGAGAAGAAAAAACATCAAAAACATATTGATTCAATTCCACTGCGTATCAATGTAAATGGAATTCGCGGCAAATCAACGGTAACAAGACTTATTACGGGAATCATGATCGAAGCGGGTTATCGAGCTGTTGGCAAAACGACAGGTACGGCGGCAAGGATGATTTATTGGAACAAAGAAGAGGAAAAACCGATTAGAAGAAGATTGGAAGGCCCCAATATTCGCGAACAAAAAGTGGTGGTCGAAGAAGTAGCCAAGGCTGGTGCAAATTGTCTGGTGAGCGAGTGCATGGCCGTCAATCCCGATTATCAAATTATTTTTCAGGAAGAGATGTTACAAGCAAATATAGGGGTTATTGTGAATGTTCTGGAAGACCACATGGATGTGATGGGACCTACATTACAGGAAGTTGCGGAAGCCTTTACGGCCACGATTCCATACAGAGGCCGTCTTATTGTTTCTGAAGGACCATTTGTTCCTTATTTTAAAAAAATTGCCCGCCGCCGTCGCACTTTTGTTTATGTAGCAGATCCTTCTAAAATATCCGAGAAATTTCTGCGTCAGTTTGATTATATGATTTTTCCGGAAAATGCCGCCTTGGCGTTAGCCGTTGCCGAAGCATTGGAAATTGACCGGGAGACGGCTTATCGGGGAATGCTGAAAGCGAATCCGGATCCTGGTGCCATGCGGATTTTGCCGCTTGGAGCTGATGAAGAGCCTGCTTATTTTGTCAATGGGTTTGCGGCAAATGATGCAGCTTCCACATTGAATATCTGGGAGCGTGTCGGTATGCTTGGCTATCCTGTCAAAGATCCGATCGTTATCATGAATTGCCGTCCTGATCGTGTTGATCGGACAGAACAGTTTGCCAAAGATGTCCTGCCACATATTCCCATGGATACTCTGGTAGTGATCGGACAAACGACGCAACCGATCATAGATGCTTGTGAACAGGGGAGAATCCGTTGCCGCGAATTGCTTGATCTGGAAAATGAGCCAATAGAAAAGGTTTACCATTCCATTAAAGCAAAATTACATAACCGGATGGTTTATGGGGTGGGCAATATCCATGGGGCTGCTCAGCCATTATGTGATTGGTTTCAAAAGTTGAATCAGGAAGCCAGGAAGGAAACAGAAAGGGAAATGGCCGGAGTCAAGCCCGCAGCAACTGCAAAAAAAGAAATGGTACAGTCTCAAAAAGTAGCACACATTGTCAGCTAGGAGGAAAGGTAGTTGTTTGGATCAGACTTATACGTTTCCCTAATTATTGGAGTAGTGCTCAGCCTTTTATATGCTGAAAAAGTTGGTGTCATGCCGGCGGGTTTGATTGTTCCCGGCTATATGGGACTGGTTTTTGATCAGCCAATTTTTATAAGTGTTATTCTGGTAATCAGTTTTTTAACTTTTTTAATCGTGACAAAAGTGATTGGTCGCTATACGATTTTATACGGAAGAAGGAAATTTGCGGCCATGTTGTCTGTCGGGGTGGCATTAAAGCTCATATTTGATTATCTTTCGCCAATGACTTTTCCTTATCTTCCTTTTGAAATGCAGGAATTTCGAGGAATTGGAGTCATTGTTCCCGGACTTATTGCCAATACCATTCAAAAGCAAGGTGTCGTTCCCACTGTCGGAAGTACTTTATTGTTGAGCGGAGCAACCTTTGTCATTATGTTTTTGTATGAATTTGTGCTATTGAAGTTCTTTTGATCAATGAAGCATTTTTAATCATGATGGGGATGGAGAAAAGAAAGCAGTCCTCTGGTCCCCATTTTTTCATTTAGATGGGTTAGGAAGGATTTTAATGCTCAACTGGAAACAGAAATTCCAACGTTATATCAAGCAGCAAAAGAAGAAAACGGCAGTTCATGTGGTTTTTGCATTGATAGCAACTGTATTGCTCATTATTGTGTATAGAATAACTGATATACAAGCGGAACCTGTCAAGCTCCAGAATGACAAAAGCCGGTTAACCATCAGCATGGTTGGTGATATGATGTTTGGACGGTATGTTGACAAGGTGATTGTGCCTGACAGGGGTTATGATTTCTTATTTCGGTATGTTCGTCCTTATTTGAAGCATTCCGATTATGTAACCGGCAATTTTGATCAACCGGTTACGGAGCAGGAAGGATATCCCAAAGCGGACAAATTGATGCATGTCTCAACGGATCCAGAGGTTGTAAGTTCCTTGAAAAAAGAGGGATTTACAACGGTCAACCTGGCAAATAACCATATTAAGGATTTTGGACGGCAAGGTTTGCTGGATACGTTAAAGGCTTTTGAGGAAGCGAAAATTGATACGGTTGGTGCCGGCTATGATTTGCGGGATGCAACAGAAATATCCTATGAAACGATAAAAGGAATAAAAATTGCAACCCTGGGCTTTTCTGATTTGCTGCCTAAAGATTTTCGAGCCACGTCCAAACGTTCCGGAGTTGCACCGGACGACCCTGATATATTTTTTCGTGATGTTGCCAAAGCCAAGAAAAATGCAGACCTGGTCATTGTACATATGCATTGGGGAGAAGAGTATGACAGCGGATTTCATCCAAGACAGCATGATTTGGGACACGCTTTGATCGATGCAGGAGCTGATATTGTTATCGGTCATCATCCCCATGTTCTTGAGCCGGTGGAAGTCTACAAAAACGGGGTTATATTTTACAGCCTGGGAAACTTTATTTCAGACCAGGGATGGTCAAGAACGCGGGAAAGTATTTTGGCTCAATATAAAATACAGAACAATGGAAAAGTACAGCTCGAGATCTATCCACTGGTTATTCGCGAAGGAACACCAAGGCCATTGGTAAAATGGAGCCAATTTTATCGCCGGGAAAGAATTTTTATGCAAGTTACCGGTAAATCAGCTTTTTCAGAGGATTGGAGCCGTGTATGGGAGCGGAGAGGAAACTCACTGGTGCGTATCATTGAAGTTCCATCAAAGTTGAAACAAAAATAGATAAAATATGACAGCGGAGCAGACATTTTACTTATTGGCTGCTGTTGGATTGATAATAGCGGAGAAGGGACAGAGATGCATAAAATGATGACTTTGAAACAGAAGTTTCAACGTTATATCAAGCGTCAACAGAAAAGAGCGGTTATACATACATGGATTGCTTTATTCATCGTGACTGTGCTGATGATGAGCCTGACGGCTTTGGATCACACAGGGATGGCGGAGGTAAAAGAAGATCCGGATAGCCGATTAACGCTTACGTTTGTAGGTGACATGATGTTTGGACGAAATATAGCGGACGTTATCATTCCCAAATATGGATATGAGTATCTATTTCAATATGTTCGGCCTTATTTCAAATACTCCGATTATGCAACCGGCAATTTTGAAAATCCAATTGTGTTTCAGAATGGTTATCCAAAAGCCAGAAAATATATTCACTTGAGCACCCGGCCAGATGTGGCCAAGGTATTGAAAAAGATTGGCTTTTCAACATTAAATTTGGCCAACAATCATATGAAAGATTTTGGCAAGCAGGGATTGCTGGATACATTAAGGGCATTCCGGGATGCCAAACTGGATACAGTAGGCGCAGGAAGCGATTTAAAGAGCGCAACAAGAGTTGAATATGAAACCGTTAATGGAATCAAAATTGCTACGCTTGGCTTTTCAGATGTGATACCTGTCGATTTTCGGGCAACGCACAATCGTTCAGGCATTGCACCGGCTGATCCCGATGTCTGGTTTCCCGCTGTTGCCAAAGCCAAGAAGAATGCCCAACTTGTCATTGTCCACATGCATTGGGGTTTGGAGTACGACAGCCGGTATCATCCGCGCCAGAAAGAGTTTGGCCGGGCACTGATCGATGCCGGAGCAGATATCGTAGTGGGACATCATCCCCATGTGCTGGAGCCGGTTGAGGTATACAAAAATGGTGTGATCTTTTACAGTCTGGGCAATTTTATTTTTGACCAGGGCTGGTCAAGGACGCGGGAAAGCGTATTGGTTCAATATAAAGTTTTAAAGAATGGAACAGTCCGTCTCGAAATCCATCCGCTATTGCTCCGTGCAGGACAGCCACGTCCGCTTAACGGGCCCGGAAAAGTTTACCGGCGAGAAAAAATATATATGCAAATCACTCAGGAAAGAATTTATTCAAACAGCTGGAACCGGATATGGAAAAGGGAGGAGAACAGGCTTGTTCGGACAATTTCTCTTCCGCCTAAATTGAAAGGAGGGACAAAAAGTTGAGCAACAAAAAGCTGCATATTATCTTAGCGGTGTTTGTATTTATTGGTACAATTTTTGCTTATTTCTATAAAAGTAACGAATATGATTCCAAAGCTTTTGAGCAAACGGTTGCCAAAAAGGAAAAGCATAAATATGGTGTTGCTGCCGCCCATCCTGAAGCGGCTCAGGCGGGAATGCAAATTCTGGAACAGGGAGGCAATGCGGTAGATGCTGCGATTGCTGTATCCTATGTGCTGGGAGTAGTAGAACCGTACGGATCGGGTATTGGCGGTGGAGGCACCATGCTGATTGATTTTTACAGTAAAAAAGAAAGACCTGTTGTTATTGATTATCGGGAAACGGCACCGTATTCCGGAATTATTCCCAACAATGGGGTAGGAGTTCCCGGATTTGTGAAAGGTATGGAACAGGCTCATAAAAAATATGGAAAATTGCCCATGAGCAAACTGATCCAGCCAGCAATCGAATTGTCTGAACAAGGATTTGAAGTGACCAACATCTTAAGCAGCCGTCTGCAGTCAGCCCAATACCGTCTTCCAGTTGACGAGTTGGAACACATGTTCCCGGACGGTAAGCCGATTCAACCGCATAGCCTGTTGGTGCAGAAAGATTTGGCGAATACCCTTAAAGCAATTCAAAAAGATGGATCAAAGGCTTTTTACCAGGGGCTGATTGCCAAAGATATAGAAAATATTTCCCGGGGTGTAAAGGTAAGTGATCTGAAACAGTATAAACCCCTTGCTAAAGAACCGTTGATCATCAAATACAATGATTTTGAAATGGTTACGCCTCCGCCTCCGACAGGGGGGGTTATGCTCGCAGAGTCCCTGAGGATGGCTGATCAGTTGGATGTTGAAAAAACAAAAGATTTGTCGGCTGACCAGATTCATTTATTGGGAGAAGTGAATAAACGGGTTAATCATGCGCGCCGCCACAATGTGGGTGATCCCCGGTTTGTCAATGTCCCGGTAGAAGATATGCTGGCAATGGATTACATCGAACAACTTTCACAGGATGTCAACAAACAACATATTTCCCTTAAATACAACAGTATTGCTGATTCTTTGGCGGACAAGGAAGATCATGACAATACCACACATTTTGTTGTTGTTGACAAAGACGGAAATATGGTTTCTGGAACCAATACCTTGAGTAACTTTTTTGGTTCCGGGATCTATGTAGACGGTTTTTTCCTTAACAATCAGTTGAAGAATTTCAGTATTAACAAAAGTTCCCCGAACCGGCCACAATTGGGGAAACGGCCGCTGAGCTACACAGCACCGACGATTTTCACCAAAAATGACCGTCCTGTTTTTGGAATTGGCAGTGCGGGTGGAAGTCGGATTACTCCTATATTAACGGAAGTTGTCATCCGTGTATTGGAATATGATATGCCGGTACAAGCTGCAATTAATCGCCCCCGTTTTATTGTAGATGATAACATTGTTTATGTGGAAAAAGCACTTCCCGCTGAAGTACAGAAAGAATTGGAGAAAAAGGGATATCAGGTTGTGGTTAAACCAACAGGCATGTATTACGGAGGTGTTCAGGGAATTCGGGTAAATCGCAGCGATGATGCGATGGAAGGTGGTTTTGACGGACGACGGGACGGAGCGTTTCGGGTTGGCGCAGATTAATGGAGATAAGTTGGAGGCATTAGTATGAAGCGTTTGCTTAAAATACTTACCCCGTTTATAATAATTGGCGCAATTTTACTTTTCCTTATGGACTTTCGCCATGTTGAACAACTGAATGCTGAGGAAAAACAGGCGATTGAGAAATATCGGGAACAATTGGTGAAAGGGACATTATTGTCCAATCCGGAGGAAGGGATTTTCCACCAGCAAGATTTTGATGAAATCGCCAAATCTCTTGATGCCCTTCATATGCATAATCATTATTATGTGTTTGGTCCTGAATGGGGAGACAGACTGGCAGATCCCGGCAGTGAGTTTAAAAAAATTGAAGCGATTATAAATAAACCCGTGTACTTGAATGAAGGTAAATATTATGAGTTTTTCCAGGCCTTTCGTCAGGATCTTAATCTATCGAAGAACACATTGGGTACAAGAGAGTCACATGATATACTGGACGATTTGTCTACGCTGGTATTTACCAAGGAAATCGTAGAAGACCGGCAATGGAGCCAGGCGGCGACTATTCAGGTTATGAAAGATCGCGGTTTGAAATTAATAAAGGAAGACAATCAATTAACCTCCGGAAAGTAAATCCTGGGGGTTTTGTTTTTGCAGTTTAGCAGTTAAACGGGCAATGTTATATAATAATGACATATCGTTCCCTGTAAAAAAATGGAGTGAAAATAATGATGCCACTGGTAGAATTTTGTATAAATAATATGACGGATGATGTTTTGAAGGTCAAGAAGAAATTGGAAACAGATTCCGGCCTGGAGGTGGTGGATTATTACTGTTTAAGGCAGTGCGGCATTTGTAGTGGAGGGACATTTGCTTTGCTGAATGGTGAAGTGGTGAGAGCAGATAAAAATGAGGATTTGCTCAAAAAAATTTATAAGGCCATCGAAGATATGGAAATTCGTTATTGAATGATTGGCACAGAATCCTGTAAAGGATAAAATAAGCATCTGGAATTTCCAGATGCTTATTTTTAGTAGACAGCTATTTCATTATAGAAAGTATCTCTTTCAACAGGAGTCCGGTTGGCGCCTTTAATCAACCAGATCAACTCATCTTTGGTCAACCCTTGCTCAGTCAGGGCACCGGCAGAGTGGCTGATCTTTTCCTGAATCAGGGTACCATGTAAATCGGAAGAGCCAAATTGTGTTGCCAACTGGGCTAATTGCGTGCCAATATTGATAAAATAGGCTTTGATATGAGGGAAATTATCCAACATCAACCGGCTGATAGCAATCGTTCGCATATCATCCATGGCACTGGTACGATGTTTGATGGAAGCGTTAACACTTCGAGGCTGTACAGCCAGCGGAATAAGAACCAAAAAGCCATCTGTATCATCTTGCAATTCACGAAGTCGCATCATATGAATCAAACGTTCTTCCTTGGATTCAATCAATCCGTAGAGCATGGTTGAGTGGGTTTTCATTCCCAATCCATGAGCGATTCGGTGTACATTTAACCATTCATCTGTGCTTACTTTATCCGGGCTCAGTTTTAATCTGTAATTTTCTGTCAGAATTTCTGCACCTCCACCAGTAAGAGAACTGACCCCGGCATCAATTAACTCCTTTAAAACTGTTTCAATGGAACGTCCCGACAAACGGGAAAAAAATTCGATTTCTGCAGCTGTATAGGCTTTAATGGTTACATGCGGATATTGTTTTTTCAGTGCGGAAATAGTTTCTAAATAATAGTCGAAAGATACAGTATAGTTATGTCCGCCTACAATATGGAATTCACGAATCCCTTCAGTGTAACGGTTTCCAACATATTCCATCAATTCATTCGTGGACATGGTGTAGGCACCATTCTCGCCAGGATCTCTGCGAAAAGCGCAGAACGAACATTTTGCTTCACAAATGTTGGTTGGGTTAATATACATATTTTGAATAAAATAAACACGATCGCCATTTTTTCTCATGTTTACTTTGTTAGCTAACTGGCCGATCGTAAGCAAATCCGGAGATTCATATAGGGTTAACCCATCCTCCAAAGTGAGGCGTTCCCCATTGTTTACTTTTTCTATAATTGTCTCCAGATTGCGATCAATCGATGTACTTGTACTAGACATGGAAAATCCCCCTTCCAGCATGGTTCCTATTCATGATGCAAATACACATGATCAGGCCGGTTTTGGAAAAACCTGGCACATTGATCCTGAAAATTATTCTCATGAATGTTCGATAAATTTCATTTTACCATGTCTGAAACAAACCAGGCTTATTTATGTTTATTATTTCATAAGTCAAAATAATAAGATGCAACTTTATATATTCTATCACAAAGAAATAATGTTGGAAAACAGATTGACTTTGTCGTATTTGATCGAGAGTTGGGTGTTTCAAATTTTTACAATTGTTCACAAATGGTTCAAATCGTCAGGAAGTAATTGGATGGTTGTGTCTAAAAAATATATATAATTGAATAATTTGTAAAAAACACACCTTTTCTTTTCGCACTTGTCATTGTATACTGAAAATAATAAGCAACTACGAACAAATGTACTTGGTTTTTGAGAGAGAAGGGTCAAGATCTGGGGAGGAGGTTGTCGAGATGGATGGGGGTCTGGCGTTAAAAGAAGAATTGGAGAAAGTCAGAAAACGCATGGAAGAAGCAGCTGATTGTTTGGGGTTGAGCCATCCGACAGTGTATCAGTTAAGCCTGGAGCTGGATGAACTTCACAATATGTGGGAAAAGGAATTACTTGGCAAAAGGGAGACAGACCTGATTTATCAGTTCTGTTCTTCGGTCAACACAGCAAATGAACGGTCAAAACACACAATAATGCAGGCAATATGATCAGGTGGATTTACAGCCGTGGTTCTCTTGAACGCAGAGAACCATTTTTGTTTGCAACCCGGTTCGAAACGAAGCCACCCGCAGATTGTACTTGCGTGCAGGTATACAATGAGCCTGTTTTCAATGTTATGAGCTTTGATGTGGAGAAAGTTTTTCCTTCAAAAAAACCCCGTTATCATAGAAGACGGGGTTTTTTATTATTGATTATAAAGAGGAATTTCCTTGACCATTGTAATATTTGAAAATTGGCATGAAGTGCAGAATAAAATATGAGGGCAAAGATGTTTCCCCAAATCTTGGTATCCATCGGTCATTTTCATATCATCGATATCGCGGTAAGGACTGTAATCGCTTAACAAATCAGTAAAACGGCCCTGATCAGCCAAATGACCGCCGCACTCCGGGCAAATTTTTTCCTCAAGTGGCGCAAAACCATTGCAAACAGGGCAGGTATGAAAAATGTTCGCATCCATAGAAGTGCCATCCCTTTTCTTTTTCATTAGCGTTTCAAAAAGAGACGGTAATCATACAGGATGCGAACAGATTTGTCGAAAAGAATTTTTTACGTTGGTGATTAAAGTTTCAGGCTGGAACTGTGGCCTGGTTGAATACGGGCTTCGGGATCAACATATTGTGCAGCATGGTTTGCGGCTGTCGGGGCTTCACCAAAACAGACAGCTATCAGTTTTACTTTGCCTGGATAAGTGGCGATATCTCCAGCTGCATAAATGCCACGGATGTTGGTTTCCATTTTGGAATTTACCAAAATACTGTTCTTGTCAATTTCAAGCCCCCAATCTTTAATGGGACCCAGGGAGGAAACAAATCCGAAGCTTACAATTAACGCATCTACATGGATATCCTCAGAAACCCGGCTGGTTTTGTTTGTGACGGTTACTTTTTCTATTTGGCTTCCGCCATGCACGGCAGTGACTTCCGCAGGTGTTATTACATTGATGCTCGAATTCATCATCTGTTTTACACTATGTTCATGGGCACGAAATTGGTTGCGGCGATGGACGATGGTTACACTTTTGGCGATCGGTTCAAGCATCAATGCCCAATCAACAGCGGAATCTCCTCCTCCGGCAATCAAGACATCTTTTCCGGCAAACTGATTTTTATCATTTACAAAGTAATATAGGTTGGTTGCTTCATATTGTTCAGCATTGTCTATTTTCAGTTTCCGTGGTTCAAAGGCGCCGCAACCGGCAGTAATAATTACGGACCGACTGAGATGTACCTGTTTATCAGTAATGATTTCGAATAACCTTTCTTCTTTTTTATTAACATTTAATACTTTTTCATCTAAACAATAAATTGGGTCGAATTGATTGGCTTGTTCAAGCAATTGATCGACAAGATCCTGGGCCAATACTTTCGGGAATCCGGCTATGTCATAAATGTATTTTTCAGGGTAAAGCGCTGTCAATTGCCCGCCCAATTGGGGCAAACTTTCAATAACTTTTACCGAAGCATGGCGCATTCCGGCATAAAATGCGCTAAACAAACCGGCCGGTCCACCGCCAATAACAGTAATATCTATTATTTCCTGGTCAGTATGTTGAGTAGTCATTACGACACCTCCATAGTTTCTTTAAAAATATAGAAAATTATATTAATATCATATACAATTTTCTTCATTATTCAACAGACAAAAGATAAAAAAATATTTGCTATCTTATTAACATAAAACAATATAATAGGGAACAGAAAAAATGGAGAAAATGTGAACAAACCTGTTGCGAAAAGTTCGTGAAAATAATATCATAAAGAATGCAATGAATCAATAAAGGGAAGACAAGATGAACTTCCGACATTGTGAGGAATCAATCATATTATAATAACTTTAGATGGATGTGATTTGTAATGAGTGTACCAAAAATAGTGATATTGGGAGCGGGGTATGGCGGCTTGATGACAGCAAAAGAACTGGCTAAAGAGCTGAACGAAAATGAAGCTGACATTAAGCTGGTCAACCAAAACGACTACCACTATATCACTACAAAATTGCATGAACCGGCAGCTGGCACGGCACATCATGACCATGCACGCGTATCCATTCCATCCGTAATTAATACGAATCAAATCAATTTTGTGCGCGATTGTGTAACAGGGATTGATTTGGGTAACAAAACTGTTCATTTAGAAAACAATAACTCGCTTTCATATGATCATTTGGTAATCGGGTTGGGGAGTGCACCAGAGACTTTTGGTATCAAGGGTTTACTGGAAAACTCCTATACCATTCGAAATATTGACAGAGTGCGAATTATCCGTGAACATATGGAATATATGTTTTCGCGTTATGCAATAGAAAAGAAACAGGAATTGATCACAATTGTTGTAGGAGGAGCCGGCTTTACGGGGATTGAATATGTTGGCGAGTTGGTCGACCGTATGCCTGAACTGTGCCGAGATTATGACGTTCCGTTAGAAAAAGTGCGGATCGTAAATATTGAAGCAGCCCCCAGAGTATTACCCGGATTTGACCAGGAATTAGTCGATTATGCCGTTAAATATTTGGAAAACAAAGGTGTCGAATTTCTTGTAAATACACCGATTGAAGAATGTACAGAAGATGGAGTCATACTGAAAGACGGTTGTGAAATCAAGGCATCTACCGTTGTGTGGACAGGAGGAGTACGCGGAAACAAACTGGTAGAAGATTGCGGTATTGAAACGTTGCGCGGACGTGTCAAAGTGGATCCGTATTTGCGGGCTCCAGGTTGCGATCAGGTATACATTCTCGGAGATTGTTCCCTGGTTTTTCCAGACGAAAACTCGCGCCCTTATCCACCAACGGCCCAAATGTCCATGCAGCAAGGCAGATATCTGGGAAAAGAACTGGCTAAAGTGGTGCGAGGCGGAAAAATGGAGAGGCCGTTTGAATACCAAGCCAGAGGAACGGTAGCATCCTTGGGGAGAAAAGAAGCAATTGGCATAGTGGGAGACAAAAAGTTCATGGGTGGATCTGCTGCACTTATTAAAAAGTTTATTGAAATACGATGGTTGTTTTTATTAGGCGGGGTCTCTCTGGTACTACGAAAAGGTACCCTTTAATGATAATAATTTTCAAGTAGCCCTTCCTTCATTTGGAAGGGCTCAGACTGTAGATAAACCCCTTCTAATAACTGAGTACAGAAGGGGTTTTCTA
>CBEULT010000011.1:0-134822 GCA_965544045.1 uncultured Thermoactinomyces sp. | reverse complement strand
CAGGAGTGGAAACCTGCAATTTATGAGAGAGCAGGCTGAGCAATTCAGCTTGCTGAAAAACGGGAATGATAAAAGCTCCTCCGCCACGGATAATCTTGATCTTCTTGCCGGATTGATCCGACGTGACATTTCTATTGCCCAACATGCTGCCTGTTACAATCAGAGCCTCTTCAGCACCTACTGTTTTGTAGCGTGCCCAAAAAGAGAGCGCCAAGATTAATAAAACAGCAACAATAACCAGGACGAGAGCCAAAGGCGTTTCAGTTAACAGTGATGGCATCTGTCTCACTCCTCATCGTTTGGATCGATCCTTCTTACAAACAAAATATGCTCATTAACTTCAGTGACTGTGACTATACTACCTTGGGGTATCTCTTCGCCAGTAAAACTTTGAGCTATCTGGTTGGTATTTCCACCTGAGGTAGTAATCATCACCTCGCCTGCACCTTTGGCTGGCACCGTGATTGTAATTGTTCCTGTTTTTCCTTTTAAATCATTCAGACCAAAACCAACAGATTGATCTGCCTGTTGTGCTGGTCGTCCAACAAGCAAATAAATGAGAATAAATGATACAGCAGCAACAAGAACGGAGAAGATCAGAACGGCTAACACACTGAATGAGGAATGTTCAGAGAGTAAAATACCTGTCCCGCCAAAAATGGTCAGTCCTCCAAAGACAGTCACCGAAGAAAAGAAAGTCAGGTCAAAGGGAAAAATGGCATCAAAAATTCCCTCGATCAGACTGCTGATAAGAAAGCTCAGGATGGTTACAACAATCCCCAGCAAAAAACAGAACCAAAAGACAACTTCTAATATGTAACACTCCCCCTTTTTTTTACCTATAATTTTATTATACGAAACCGATAACTTCGTTGGTTGCATAAAAAAGAAAAATATATGGCGTTCAGTTTGCCGTCAAAGTCCATTTCGCAGGCAGTTTAACAAATTTTTTGTTGATTCACATCAATAAACAAATTTAAAGGTTTTGTCTGTTTTTTTAACTTTAAACATGCCTCAATATTACAGATGACCCGAGGACATATTACAGCTTTCACAAAAATTGTCGACAGGAGTTTTTGTGAAATGTTGAATAATCTAGTATAGTATGGTTAGAAACCCATAAAAGGAGGTGGACACCGGCTCCGGATCTATCCGGAAACGGTGTTAACTATGAGTGTTCATATTGGAGCAAAACAAGGTGAAATTGCAGACAGGATTTTATTGCCCGGTGATCCCCTGCGCGCCAAATATATTGCAGAAACCTTTTTGGAAGATGTTACCTGTTACAATAAAGTTCGTGGTATGTTGGGCTTTACCGGTACATATAAAGGCACACGCGTTTCTGTGCAAGGTACGGGAATGGGTGTGCCATCCATTTCGATTTATGTCAATGAACTGATTCGGGAATACGGAGTTAAACAACTTATTCGCACAGGTACGTGCGGGGCGATCAAGAAAGATGTGAAAGTTCGTGATGTCATTCTTGCAATGACCTCCTGCACAGATTCAAACATGAACAGACAGACTTTTCCCGGTTTTGATTTCGCGCCGTGCGCTGATTTTCAGTTGTTGAAAAAGGCGTATGACACAGGCATAGAAAAAGGCTTGCAGGTTCGGGTCGGAAACATCCTGACTTCCGATGTCTTTTATCGTGATAACATGAATATGGTTGAAAAACTGGGCGGTTATGGAGTTTTAGCGGTTGAAATGGAGAGCACCGCACTTTATACCCTTGCGGCGAAATACCAGGCGCAGGCACTTTCCATTTTGACCGTCAGTGATCACATTTTCACCGGGGAAGAAACCACGGCGGAGGAACGGCAAACTACCTTTAATGATATGATCGAAATGGCGCTTGAAACAACCGCCAAAAAATAATCAGGAAAGGGCTGACTTTCCCATAAAAAATCCCTCCTGCAGTAGACAGTACAGTCCTTCCTTTTTCCTGTCTACTATAGGGGGATCATATTTAACTGCCAACATTACAGAGCGGCATCTATTGTTCTTTTACTGTAAACTGGATTCCTCCAGTCCGAAACAACGTCGATAAATCCATTGGTATGCATCCAGATTCAAATCACGCGGATTTCCAAATGTTTGTGGATCGTCCAATGCAGCTTTTGCATAACGGACGATTTGTTTCGGGTCGGCTCCCTGTTCAGATAGAGACGGAATATTCAGTTCCCGAACCAGTCGCGCTACTTCCATAACTGCCGCTTTTGCGGCCGCATCGGTACTCATCCCTTTTGTATCCACTCCAAAGGCCTGGGCAATACGGGCAAATTTATGGGGAGCTCCCATCCAATTGTATTCCATGACCGCCGGAAGCATTGCTGCTACGCATTGTCCGTGCATTACCGGAACCATTCCACCTAACGTTTGCGCCATTGCGTGTGCCGCACCAGCCGAATCGCTTCCATAGGAGAGTCCTGCCAACATCGCTGCTTGCGCCATGTGATAACGGGCTTCCAAATCCTGACCATTGGCATAGGCGCGGCGAATATATTTACTGACAAATTCAATAGCCATCAATGCAACTGCATCTGTCAGCGGCTGGGACAGATTCATGGTATAGCACTCAATCGCGTGGGATAAAGCATCCACCCCGGTTGCCGCCGTAATATGTTTTGGCATAGTAAGATGAAGCTTGGGATCGATGATTGCCAGATGTGCGGGAATTAAAGGTCCTCCCACATTAAATTTGATTTGACGAACAGGATCCTTGATGACTGCCCACTGTGTAACTTCACTGCCGGTTCCCGCTGTGGTCGGAATCGTCGTCAGTGGAAAAATTCTTTTTTCGAGAGGTTTGCCATTTTCCGAAGCTTCAAAGTGGATAACCGGTTCTCCATGAACAGCTTCTACCCCGACAGCTTTCGCTGTATCCATCGAACTGCCCCCACCGACAGCTACCAGACCGTCACATTTTTGTTCGTTAAATGTTCTGGCTCCAAGCGAAATCAAATCGGTATCGGGCTCGCCCGCAATTTTGTGGAATACATAAACCTTGATACCAGCTTCTTTTAAACTGGTTTCAATTGGCCTGGTGATCCCGTTTTGGTAGATTCCTTTATCTGTTACAATCATCGCTTTTTTAACTCCTAATTTTTTCATTTCTTCTCCTGTCTTTTTGGATATGCCGATCCCTGTAATTACCTTGGTAGGCATTTCAAATTCCTTGTTTTCCAGCATTTGTTCCATTCGCATCATTTTCTGATTCCTCCCCAATCTGTTTTTTTGAATCAAAACCAGCCTATGGGAGATGGTTGCAAATTCTTGTAAATATGCTTTTGTTCCGTATATTCCTCCAAACCGGTTTTCCCCAATTCCCTGCCGATTCCGGACTGTTTATATCCCCCCCATGGAGCTTGGGGAAAATACGGGTGAAAATCATTGATCCATACCGTTCCCATTCTTAATGCCCGGCTAACCCGCTCGGCACGATTCATATCGCCAGTCCAGACGGCACCGGCCAAACCATAAATCGTATCATTTGCCAAAGCGATTGCTTCTTCTTCCGTGTGAAAAGTTTCAATCGTCAAGACAGGACCAAATACTTCTTCCTGTACAATGCGCATATCACTGCTGCAATGATCAAAAATCGTCGGCTCGATAAAAAATCCGCTTTGCAACTCCGGGCTTTGCGGCCGTTTTCCGCCAATCAGCAATTCTGCCCCTTCCTGTTTGCCGATTTCAATATACTTTTCCACTTTCGCCAGGTGGTCAGCGGAAATCAGCGGTCCCATTTGCGTTGCTGAATCAAGGCCGTTCCCCAGCCGAATCTGTTTTACTCGTTCTGTCAGGGCAGCAACAAAGGAATCATGCCATTTTTCCTCGATTAAAAGCCTTGCTCCCGCCGAGCATACCTGCCCCGCATGGAAATAGACCGCATTCAATGCATAATCAACAGCTGTCTCAAAATCGCTGTCTGCAAAGACAATATTGGGATTTTTCCCGCCAAGTTCCAGCGCGATTTTTTTCATATTTCGTGAAGCAGCCTGTATAATGGTTTTTCCTGTCTCGATTCCGCCCGTAAAGGAAACAAGATCAACTTCCGATGACTCAGACAATTCAGCCCCAACGGTTTCCCCTGAACCGGTAACAATATTGACCACTCCTTCGGGAAATCCCGCTTGCTGCATCAACTCAGCCAGTTTCAAAGTGGTCAGTGGTGTATTTTCACTTGGTTTCAATACCATTGTGCAGCCTGCCGCCAGAGCAGGAGCCAGTTTCCATGAAGCTTGCAGCAACGGATAATTCCAGGGAGTAATCATGCCACATACTCCTGCCGGTTCACGAATCACCCTGCTTTCAGCATTCTGTACTGGCGAATGCAGCATTTCTCCACCATCTTTATCAGCCAGTCCGGCGTAATAATGGAACACCCCGGCAATGTCATCCATGTCGGCTTCACTTTCAACCAGTGTCTTTCCGGTATTTAATGTTTCCATCCGGGCGAGATCCGGCTTGTTTTCCTGAACCAGCTGCGCAAGCCGGTATAATTTTTTACCACGTTCAGATGCCGGCGTTTGCGGCCAGTTTCCTTTATCAAACGCCTTGCGCGCAGCCTTGATAGCCATTCTTGCTTCTTCCCGCCCACCATCTGCGGCTTTAGCGATTACTTCCTGATTAAACGGATTAATAATGGAACGTACTTGCCCGGATTTGGCCAAAACCCATTTGCCATTAATCCACATACGCTTTGTTTGCATTTGCATCTCCCTCCTTTATTAATGTAAAGTTTGTACAGTTTTTTCTGTATAGACTGTATATAATTTACGTTATCATGAGTTTTTCTTCTTTGCAACCAATCTCCTTCTCGTTTGACAAATCTCTTTCTTGTGTTAAGATTTGGAACGTCTTATATTGTAAATATCTGTCCTGGGTATGGATTAAAGTATACAAGCTGGAGCCAAAGGAGGGCGAAGATGATAAACCCGGATAAATTAGAAGATGCCCGGCGCGATTATATCGAATCTCTGGCAGAAACCATGGAAATGTATGGATTAAGCCCATCCATGGGCCGTTTGTTTGGTATCATGTTTTTTCAGCAGGAGCCAATCACCCTTGATGAAATGAGACAGTTGACCGGTATGAGCAAAACAAGCATGAGTACAGGTATCCGTGAATTATCCCGGCTGAAACTGGTCCAGAAAAAATGGCAAAAAGGCGTCCGCAAAGATTTATATCAGGCCGAACCCGATCAGTTCCGTTCCTTTATCGAGTTTTTCGCCAATCTCTGGGAGAAAGAAATCGAACTGAATGAAAAAGCGCTTCACGCCAGTGAGGATAAACTGCAAAAACTTTTAAACAACCCCGATATACCACCTGACGACAGGGTTCTTGCCGAGCAGGATCTGCAAAAACTGTCCCAATCCAAACGCTACTATGCCTGGCTACGCCAATTGGCTGAAGCATTTAAAAGCGGAGATATCTTTGAATTTGTACCCATTCCTGACGAATCTTTAAAATAAAATAAGAAATGGTTCCTGAGATATCTGGAACCATTTCTTATTTTATTTTAAATTTTTGTCTATGGTTATGGTTAGTTTTTTGTTTGTTTTGCAAACTTGTTTACAATTATAATAATGGAAAATATTTAATCATTTGTAAAATGATTGTTTTTTGTTGTAAAATATTTTGAGTATTCTTTATCTCCAATCGATAACCAGTCTTTCTATCAATAAGGGATTTTATTGATAAAAAACAGTTTATTAAAGAGAAATATCAATTTTCGCTATCTTTAGTATGCGCAATCTGAGAGTTACCTGGGAGATTTAACCAGGTGGCTATCACACAAACGGTTTTAATCATGACAAATTCTCCGACAGCTGTAGGCACTCTCTTGCTCTGCCGTACGATTCCCATGTATTACCTGGGCCGATTGCAAGTCCTTTGGTCGATAAATATCCTAAAAAGCCTATTATGATTATCACGGACATCGTGCGATCATTGCTTGTTTTAAGCTTTATTCTCGCTATTCTGTTCGAAAATGTATGGGTTTTGTATATTTCTTCTTTTGTAATCGGTATGATGAGTGTTTTATTTAATCCGACCCGGTATGCATTTTTGCCGCTGAATACAGACCGTGATGAACTGGCTGAAGCAAACGCCTTCTCTTCTGCAACAAGCGCCGTGTTAATATCCTGGGCGCCGTTGCGGGCGGAATCGTCTCTTCAGTCTTCAGTCCGATGACCTGTTTTGTAATTAACTCCTTTTCTTTTCTTTGGTCGGCATTTTATGTTAACAAAATAAAACACCATGAAGAGACAGGCAAAAAGGAGACATCGGCATCGTATTTCCATTCTCTTAAAGAAGGCTTTTTGGAAACCAGGACAAACACCGTTGTACGTTATGTCATTTTCATCAGTTTAACCTGGGGATTATTGGGCGGAGGATATTATATTCTGATTCCACTTCTTGGAAATAACATCTATCAAATGGGAGGATTCGGAATCGGTGTTATGTATGCGATAGACGGATTGGGTGTTTTATTTGGCGCAACTATTGTAAAAAAATATATTAATCGCAACCGCAAACGCGCACTGACTCTTTTCGAAATCGCGTATGCCTTTCAATCTTTGGTTTTTATCTTCCTGACCCAGATTACTGTTTTCTATGCCGGTGCCATTTGCCTGTTTTTGATGAGAATCTTTAGCGGAATCATCATACCACTGGGCACTTATATGATACAGATTCATACCGGTGGCCGGATACGTGGGCGGGTGTTTGCCCTGTATGATTCTTCCTATACGGGAGTTATGCAAATTTCCTGCATAATGAGTGGATATGCTTATGAACATTACGGCATTCCCGTTGTGGCGCAATTGCCGGAGGCATCTCCCTGCTGTGCGGAATATCCTGGATGTCCATAGTTCTGACGAATCAAGTCAAAGTTGATTGATTTGAAAACGTTGGCCGGAAAAAATGGAACCCTGTTTCCCCCGGCCAACACGAAAGACCTGACTGTACCAAACAAATATATTGCCAAATTATTTCTCCAATTTGATAAAACACTCCCCCGCTTTTTCATCTTCCCAATACAATTCCAAATGATCGTGATCCTCTACTTTTCCTACACCGGCGGGAGTTCCGGTGAAAATGACATCTCCTTTTCCCAAACCGAAGTACTTAGCACAGTAATCAATCAGCTGTTGCGGAGGAAACAGCATGTCCCTGATTTTACCCAATTGAACTCTTTCTCCGTTTTTATAGAGCGAAAAGGATTGAGAGACACACTTTTCAATGCCGGGAAACGGCCGAAATCCGGTAACGGCCGCTGAATTCCGAAACCCTTTGGCCAGGAGCCAGGGCTGCCCTTTTTTCTTTAATTTGCCTTGTACATCACGTAATGTAAAATCAATTCCTAAAGCCATATGGCTAACCACCAGATCAACAGGTGTTCCTGCAGGTTGTGATTGGGAAATATACAAAATCCATTCCATTTCATAATGGACTTGGCCGCGATCAGCCGGAAAAATGATTTCCTGCCCATTTGCTTCCACCAGTGAGTGGGTTGGCTTTAAAAAAACCAACGGGGAATGTGGGACTTCATTACCCAGCTCTTCAGCGTGCAAGCGATAATTTCTGCCAATGCAATAAATATTACGAATTGATTCCATATATATATATCTTCCTCCCTTGTCGCTAATAAATTACCACATTGCTTCGAAAAGAGCGAATGTCTCTGAAACAAAAATATTGTATGATCAAGTTCTGAAAATCCAGAAATCGACTCATACAATCTTGTAACTCCAGATCTTTAACTTTTTTTGTTTTCTGGATCAAATGGAATTTCTTCTGCTTAAGGTTGATCTCCTGCAACCCAAATAAATCAGGCAAAAATAAACTGATCTCCGGCACATAGGTAATTATCATCAATACAATAAATATCGCTAAATATAAAAGCATCAGCGGCTTGATCAACTCTTCAATTTTTATATTGCCAACACCTTGACCCAACGAACAACCCTGTTCCTAGAGGAGGAGTAATCGTACCAATACTCAAGTTCATAATGAAAAACATACCGAAATGGATCGGGTCTATACCTAAATCTAGAGCAATCGGCAGAAACACGATAACCAAAATCAAACTGGCCTCTATGATCATATTATCACCTTCATGGTTATTTGGATTTACTGTACTTTTCTTTTTTCAGGTTTAGCAGTTCAATAATATTTACAGAACTATAGAAAATGATCAATACGCCAGCCACAGGCAAGGACAAGTATACGTACCACATCGGCAAACTTAGCGAAGGCGAGAATAGACCATAATAACCAACGCAAAAACCTGGAAACTGATTTGGATCACCAAATCCAATACCAGTTTTTTTCTTTCTTTTAACCGGTCGCTTAGCAGTGTAATTGCAATATGCTCTTTTTTCCCACAACATATGCTGCCGCCAGCATCGATAACCAAATCTTAAATCTGACAAATTCCTCAATAGCTGTACTTGGATTGTTTAAAACATAACGGGTTATTACCTGCCATGTTGTAACCACTACAATTACAAGCAATAAAAGGCCAATTCCAAATAGTCCAACTCTTGTCATCTTCAACAAAACCGTCAAAATCCAGTAAATATTTTCCGGATTCATCCTTTATTTGTGTAAGACGATCCATCAGCACATGAATGTTTGCAAGCTAATTATAAAAATGAAATCAAAACAAAATTAACGAAAATCAAATTAAAACAATTAAAAAACAAACAACACAAAGATGTGTTTTAAAAATAAACAAAAAAAGGTATACAGGATGTTTTACTGTATACCTCAGACCTGAAGAAAATCTGCTTTTTTCTTTTTTTCAGAGAATGATTATATAAACTCCGTCTGTTCCACACTTTATCAGGTTTTACCTTGCCAGCCATCCGCCATCAACGGCAAGAACTTGTCCATTCATATAATCAGATGCTCTGCTTGCAAGAAAAACCACTGCCCCCATTAGATCCGCCGGTGTGGCCCAATATCCTGCCGGAATGCGTGATACAATCTCCTTGTTTCTTTTTTGATCCGAACGGATTGGTGCAGTATTTTTAGTTTCTACATATCCTGGAGCAATCGCATTGATTTGAATTCCATGCTCAGCCAGTTCATTTGCAAATGCCTTGGTTAATCCTGCAACCCCATGTTTGCTGGCTGTGTATGGCGGGATAAATTTCCCGCCCTGGAAGGATAGCATGGAGGCAATGTTAATAATTTTTCCGCTCTGCTGTTCCACCATAACTTTCGCTGCTTCCTGGCTGAGAAAATAAACAGCATTTAAATTTATATTCATCACCGCATCCCAATCTTCATCTTTATATTCAAGTAATGGGGCACGGCGAATGGTACCGGCATTATTTACCAAAATATCAATTTTCCCGTATACTTCTTGACAGATTGAAACAATTTCCCTGATCGTATCACGATTTGTTAAATCGCCTTGAAAAAATTCAACCCGGCGGCCTTCTTTTTCAATCAGTTCCCTTGTTTCATCCCAATTGCGATGATGTGCAACAACAAACAGATCTGCTCCAGCCTTTGCAAGAGCTACAGAATAGGCTTGGCCCAGTCCGGTATTTCCACCAGTAACAATGGCTGTTTTTCCTGCCAGAGAAAAAAAATCCATTGAAAAGTCCTCTATCCGCAAATTCATATAAAAACCTCCTGCCCTTGCTCAAATTCCCAATCCCGTTTTATTTTTGGCTTATCTTAATTCATCCATTTTAATATGATCCATGTCATCGTATGTAATGTTCTCGCCACACATTCCCCAGATAAAGGTGTAATTGCTGGTAGCCGTTCCAGTATGAATTGACCAGCTTGGCGAGACTACAACCTGCTCGTTTTTCAACACAAGATGTCTTGTCTCATCAGGTTGACCCATAAAATGAAACACCCGGGTATCTTCATCCATATCAAAATATAGATATACTTCACTACGGCGTTCATGAGTATGCGCAGGCATGGTATTCCATACGCTTCCCGGCATCAGCATGGTCAAACCCATTTGTAATTGGCAGCTTTCGCAAACATTTGGATGAATATATTGATGAATTTTGCGTTCATTCAATGTATTTTGTTCCCCTTTTTCAAGTGGAACAATATCATTGATATCAATTTTTACGGTTGGGTACGTATGATGTGCGGGAGTTGAATTGATATAGAATTTCGCAGGATTTTCAACATTCCTTGAACGGAAAAGGATTTCTTTTGTTTCCCTGCCAACATAAAGGCCATCGTAACACTTCATCTCATATTCCTGGCCATCAAGGATCACTACTCCTTCTCCCCCGATATTGATAACCCCCAATTCACGGCGCTCCAAAAAATAACTGACGCCCAATTGTTTATCCAACTTGATCGTCAATTCTCCTTCTGAAGGTGTAACTCCCCCAAAAATCATGCGGTCTACATGAGTATACGTTAAACAAACCTTTCCTGGTTCAAAAACTTTTTCTACCAAGAAGCTTTTCCTTAACTCATCCGTATCGTACCTTTTTATTTCTTCGGGATGATTTGCATAAAGGGTTTCGATTTCTATGAGTTTCTCCTCCTTTTTCCATATAACCGCTTTCATAAAATTCCCCAGCTAATCTGCAACTTTAAATGAAAAATCGTAAACAATACCACATTCAGTTCACATACTATATTTATCATAAAACATTTCCAACAAATAAATCAATAATAAACACAATATTTTGCTTTTATTTATCTTTATTTTCATTTATTTATTTGGTTATTGGTTTTTAAAAGACAGACCCCGCTCCCAATCGAATTCTAAATCAATTGCCTCAACCAATATCATGGATCTCATTCCGACGAGGCATACTCCTGGTCTTTTCGGTACAAATTAATTTTTATCGAGGCATGAAAGCAGGGGGTGATCCACTTGACAACCACAACAGCCGAAACAAAAGTCTATAAAAAATGGCCCAAATTACGCTTGCTCAAACATACTGTATTCATATTTATTGGTGCCAGTCTGGTTGCCGTCGGACTTGAAATATTTCTTATTCCCAACCGGGTGATCGATGGCGGGATTGTCGGAATTTCGATCATTTTGTCCCATATATTTCCGTTAAATCTCGGGCTTTTATTATTTCTCTTAAATCTTCCATTTCTGTTTTTGGGTTACAAGCAAATCGGAAAAACATTTGCGATCTCCACTTTTTACGGTGTTGTCATCATGTCTGTCGGAACCAACCTGCTTCATCAGGTTGAACCATTGACCGAAGACCCGCTTCTGGCAACAGTATTTGGTGGAATCATCCTGGGGATCGGTGTCGGTTTGGTCATCCGCTTTGGCGGATCATTGGATGGCACGGAAATATTGGCAATCCTTTTTAACAACAGGTCTCCTCTGTCAGTCGGCCAGATTGTACTGATTCTGAACATTTTCATTTTGGGAAGTGCCGGTTTTATGTTTGGCTGGGATCGAGCCATGTATTCCCTGATGGCTTATTTTATCGCTTTCAAAATTATTGACACTACAATTGAAGGATTTAACGAAACCAAATCTGTCTGGATCATCAGTGACAAGCCGGAATCACTTGGAGATTGTATCATACACCGATTAGGCCGCGGAGTCACTTATTTAAACGGGGAAGGTGCTTATTCCGGTGAAGTAAAAAAAGTTATTTTTTGCATCATCACCCGTCTGGAGCAGGCCAAACTCATATCGATTGTTGAACATATTGACCCTGATGCCTTTCTGGCGATAGGAAATATTCACGATGTGAAGGGTGGTCGATTCAAAAAGCAGCAAATTCATTAAAATATGACTGTAAAAACCATATACAGGATTGATTTTCAGTCCCTGTTCCGTCTCCGCCTTGCAGCACATGCTTTAAAAGTCAATTCGCTTCTGTGCTTTTTTGACATGGTTATCTTCAATTAAACATGTATATTTTTCCACTCCGCTTGGGAAACTAACTTTTGCTTGACTAAAATAAGGGGTGACAACGGATGAATCATTTTGCGATGGTAGGGGATTGGAAAAGAACACCGTCACTGGAAAATTTCGCTGACGGCATCCTGGAGAAGATGGTAAGAAACGGTTATCAATTGACAAAACCAGACTTTCCCAATCTTCAATTGGTGCTAAACTTTGTCGATCCGGCTCAACCGAAACATTTTCGGCGCAAAGGGAATGGAACGTTTGTCGTGACCGTCACGGAATCAGACAAGCCTGCCTCCAACATTCTGCACACAGGATATCCGATCCTGATCCGTTCGCTGGGCAATCTGATGGTTTATATCGATCGTTCTTGCGATCCGGCCTCCACACATTTCATCACATTGGAACAGGGTTGTTACGCAGTTTCCAGTTCTGATCAGAATGACCGCTATTTTCAGGAAGTCTTTGAACGTCTTCGCCCTTTGGCAACATCCCGGCTGGTAATCGACAATATCTTTCATCCGGATCTTCCCGATAACCTGTGGGAAGGGGACAACATCAGCGAAAGCCTCTACCATGCCGGAAAAAAACTGGATGAAATGGATTTGCTGCCAACACCGTTTCCCATTCAGGAACTGCTGCCTCCCAAAGAATTCCGTCACATTAAACGTTTATATGGAATTGGAGGACTGAGTTACGGCAATCTGAGTGCTCGCCAGGAAGAAAATCATTTCTGGATGAGCGCCAGCGGTGTCAATAAAGCAAACCTTCGCCAAATCGGAAGAGATATTTTATTGGTCAAAGGATTTGATGAAGAAAAATCAGCCATGGAATTAAGCGTTCCTTCCAATGTAGAGCCCAAACGCGTATCGGTGGATGCCATCGAGCACTGGATGATTTATAACGAACATCCGGAAGTAGGAGCCATTGTTCACATTCATGCCTGGATGGAAGGCGTACCGTCTACAGAAGTCAACTATCCCTGCGGAACCGTACAACTGGCTCAAGCAGTGGCCAATCTGGTTCGGGAAGCCGATGAACCGTCCAGAGCAGTTATTGGCTTGAAAAATCACGGGCTGACGATTACGGGAAGAGATTTGGACGATATATTTGAACGAATTGATGGAAAAATCATTCCACAGGTTCCAATGAGTTAAAGGGGGCTTGCCAATGACTGATCAAATTGTTTTGGTCACAGGAGCATCCAGTGGAATAGGTGAAGCAATCGTCAAAAAGCTGGCTATTAAAGGATATTTTCCGATCCTTGTAGCCAGAAACAAATCACGGCTTCAGCAAATCAGGCGGGATCTGAAAAAAGGGGCAGTCTTTCCCTGTGATATCACAAAAGAAGAAGATGTAAAATATCTGGTAAAACAGATTCTGCAAAAATTTGGCCGTATTGACATTTTAATCAATAATGCCGGTTACGGGCGATTTGGCGGAGCTCTGGATGTTTCCCTGCAAGACTATCAGGGAATGATGGAAACCAACTATTTGGGAACAGTAAGAATGATCCATCATATCCTGCCACACATGCTGGAAAAAGGCGGCGGACGGATCATCAACATTGCTTCCATGGCCGGTTTAACTGGCATTCCCAATCTGGCAGGGTACTGCGCTACCAAATTTGCCCTGATGGGATACTCTGAATCCTTGCGGTTGGAGTATTCCCCGGCCATTCAAGTAGGCGTTCTATGCCCCGGACCTGTCATGACTCCCTTTTTTGGGGAAGAAGACCCAAGCGATCACTTTCCTTCCCTGATCGCAAACCAAACATTGGACACAGAGGAAGTAGCCAGACAAACGTTGAAATTAATCCAGCACCCACGAACTCTCGTCATTCCCGGAAAACTGAAATGGGCGCTTAAACTGAGACTTTGGTTTCCATCCTTTTTTCTGACACTTACAAAGCTGCTGTATAAACGGCTAAACATGGAAAAACAGAAAGCAAAAAAATCAACTCCCCAGTATATATCTAAATCATAAGGGTGGAATGTTATCATGTATTTTTTTATCGTCAATGCCGTATCGGGCAACGGCCGTGGACGGGAAGTCTGGATTTATATACAAAGAAGATTGCGGGAACTGGATATACCTTATCAAGTGCAGTTTACGCAAAGAATGGGCAATGCGACCGAAATTGTCAACAAAGTCAAACATATGCCCGGAATCAGGGCGGTTGTCGCCGTTGGCGGAGATGGCACTGTTAACGAAGTCGGCAGCGGTTTGATCGGGACTTCTGTTCCCATGGGCTATATCCCTGCGGGAACCGGTAATGATTTCGCCTTGGGACACCAAATTCCATTTGACCCTGAATATGCGTTGAAACGAATTTTAGAACATCAGACTTATCAGGTGGATACAGCCAAAATAAATAACCGTTACATGATCAGCTTTGGCGGCACAGGCTTTGATGCCATGGTAGCAGATGCCGTTCAGTTACGCAGATGGCAGAAACAATGGCTTGGCCGTTTGACTTATGGTATTGAAGCATTAAAAATCTTTCGTACTTTTACCCCCCAGCAGGTTACGCTTACCGTGGATGGAGTTCAGTACGAATACGACAATGTGTGGCTGATCGCCATTTCCAATATTCCAAACTATGCTGGAGGGATAAAAATTTGCCCCCAGGCAGAAAACAATGATGGTCTGCTTGATCTGTGCTGTATCCAAAACCTGAATTCCTTTGAATTTCTTCGCCTGTTTCCGACTGCCTATTCCGGAAAACACGTGGAACACCGCTCCGTGATTCTTCATCGGGGAAAAGAGTTTATCATCTCGCCCCAACGATCCTTTATTGCTCACGTAGATGGAGAAATTATGAAAGAAACACCAATTTCCGTATCAGTGGTTCCACGATCACTGACCGTCCTGTAAAAACTCCTTGACATACAGGGAAAGCCGATTGGATCAAACCGGCTTTCCCCTTTCCGTTTTAACATCTATTCCCCTTGTTTTTTCGGAGTTGACATTTCTTTTCTCTTCCTTGCAAACAACCTTTGACATTAAAAAAGGAAAGAGCAAAAGCATGGTATTTTCTGTTCCTTCCCTTTTTTTATGAATAATTGCACGGATTATTGCGGCTGTTTAACACGCTGCAAACGCAACGCATTGAGCGCTACTGAGACCGAACTTAACGCCATCGCCGCTCCTGCCAGCCAGGGTGCCAATAACCCCATGGCAGCAACGGGAATACCCAGGCTGTTGTACCCCAGGGCCCAAAAAAGATTTTGTCTGATATTCTTCATGGTTTCCCGGCTTATCATCAGTGCATCGGCGATCTGTTTCAAGTCTCCGCTCATTAAAGTAATATCTCCTGCTTCCATGGCAATATCCGTTCCCGTACCGATGGCAATCCCGAGATCCGCAGTGGCCAGCGCCGGAGCATCATTGATTCCGTCGCCAACCATGGCCACTTTTTCTCCTCGCTGCTGATATTTGCGAACTTCATCAGCTTTTCCTTCCGGAAGAACTTCTGACAACACATTGTCGATCCCAACCTGTTTGGCAATTGCTTCTGCTGTCCGCTTGTTGTCTCCCGTAATCATGGCCACTTTGAGTCCCATCTGCTGCAATCGTTCAATCGCTGAACGGGATGTCTCTTTTACCGTATCGGCTACAGCAAGAATCCCCGCACATTCACAATCAACTGCAATAATCATGGCTGTTTTCCCCTGCTCTTCCAATTGAATCAGTTGACCTTCAATATGGGCAGTATCAATGCC
The DNA here is from genome assembly GCA_965544045.1 of uncultured Thermoactinomyces sp. Taxonomy (GTDB): domain Bacteria; phylum Bacillota; class Bacilli; order Thermoactinomycetales; family Thermoactinomycetaceae; genus Thermoactinomyces. Next base: position 119,213 of record CBEULT010000011.1, on the reverse strand, counting down.
GGAACGGTTCATTAAACGACGCGTTCCGATAAGTATTTTCCGCCCGTCCGCTTCAGCTTTGACGCCATAGCCGGGAATAGCCTCAAAAGATTGGGGATCTGCGAACACAACTTTTTCCTTCGCTAATCCTTCCACAATAGCCTGAGCCAGCGGATGCTCCGAATTTTTTTCCGCCGCGCCGGCCAAACGCAAAACCTGTTCCCGTTCCCGATTATCAGAAATAATTACATCCGTCAGTTCAGGAGTTCCATTTGTAACCGTTCCTGTTTTATCCAGGATCACCATGGTTGTTTGCTGGGCAAGTTCCAGATGTTCTCCGCCTTTGAACAGAATTCCCCATTCCGCAGCGCGTCCGGAACCGGCCATGATCGAAGTCGGGGTAGCCAGGCCCAACGCACAAGGACATGCAATCACTAACACAGCCATCGCTTTCTCCAACGCTTCAGCAAACAGATACGGTTCCAGCAGGAAATACCATACAATAAAGGTTAGTACACTGATTCCCACGACAATAGGTACAAAGATTCCTGAAATCTGATCGGCGATCCGTTGAATTGGTGCTTTTGATCCTTGCGCTTCCTGAACAACCCGGATAATTTGAGCGAGTTTGGTATCTTTTCCTACTTTCGTCGCTTTAAAGACGAGCTGCCCATGCTGATTCACAGTTGCTCCGATAACCTCATCTCCAGCCTGCTTTTCCACCGGTACACTTTCACCGGTTAACATGGACTCGTCAACCGCCGAACTTCCCCTGACAATCTCACCATCAACCGGAATCTGTTCACCAGGCTTTACAATCACCAAATCGCCAGTTTTCACTTCCTCAAACGGAATTGTTACTTCCCGGTCTTCCCGAATAACCAGTGCTGTCTTTGCCTGTAACTCCATCAGTTTGGAAATAGCGTCAGAAGCTTTTCCTTTAGCACGCGTTTCCAAAAGTTTTCCCAGCAAAATGAGGGTAATCAGTACAGCACTAGTCTCAAAATACAATCCCCGCTCGTATACCAGCTCCGGCATGATCAACATGGCGAACAAACTGTAAAAGTACGCGGCAGATGTTCCCAGTGCGACAAGAACATCCATATTGGCACTTTTGTTTCGCAGCGCATTCCAGGCACCTTTATAAAAAGGCGCACCGACTACAAACTGGACCGGAGTGGCAAAAGCCAGCTGAATCCAAGGATTCATCAACCAATCAGGCATCCAGAGAAAAGACAGAAAAGAAAAATGGCTGACCATCGTCCATAAGAGCGGCAAAGAAAGCAAGAGCGACAAAATAAACCGGAGTTTCTTTCTTTTCAACTCTTGCTGCTTATGATCCGTTCCTGCTTTTCCCTTGTCCTTCGGTTTGGCTCCGTATCCGAGTTGTTCAACTTTTTTAACGAGATCGGAGACCTCAACTTCCCCTTGATAAAAAGAGACTTTTGCCGTTTCCGTAGCAAGATTGACCGAAGCATGCTCCACACCGGCCATTCGATTCAGTCCTTTTTCAATGCGGCTGGCACAAGCAGCACAGTTCATGCCCGAAATATCGAAATCCACTTTTTCCCTGCGAACTTCGTAACCGAGATTTTCAATTTTATTTACAATATCCGAGAGATTTGTCTCATCCGGATCATAGGCGACATTTGCTTCTTCCAATGCAAAATGGACATTGACCGACTCCGTTCCTTCAAGCCTGGAAAGCCCTTTCTCAATCCGGTTGGCGCAGGCAGCACAATTCATTCCTTCTACCGGCAGACGAACGGTTTTTATCTGGCGGAGGTCTTCTGACAATTTCAATCCCTCCCTATTATCTTCCTCAATAAAATCAAGCTACCACGTCATACCCCTGCTCCTCGATTGTCTCTTTCACTTTGCACAGATTAACTGCCTGTTCGTCATAGCTCACTTTTACAACACCGTCATTCAAATCAACATCGGCTTTAACCCCAATCTCTTTTAACGCTCCTTCTATCGCTTTCACACAGTGATTGCAAGACATTCCGTTAACACGCAAAATTTCTTCTTTCATAAATAATCTCCTCCATCATTTCAGAAAGTCTTTACACTCTCATTATAGTATACCCCCCTAATGTACGGTAGGGGAATCCTAATAACCAAGTATATTTTTGTTTCTATTTATGTACCCAATGTATTTTCGACATAGACGGTTTATTTCCTTTCCCCCATTTCAAACCTCTCACCAATAGTAAAAGAGGGAGCAATCCGTTTTAGGCTGCTCCCTCCAAATATGCTTTTTTATCAATACTTCTTGATTCGGAAGTTATCCCGGAGTAACGACCAGTTTTTCGGGAAATCTTCGCCAAGTACCCAATAACTGATTCCCCGCAAGCCAAATTCCTTGACCAGGTTGAACTTGGCCTGCATACTTTGCTCATTTTCAAACCAGATAACATGCTTTTTCCCCTGCTGATCCTTGTAGTAAAAGAAGGGAGCCTCATCACGGTTATTATACTCCACTTTTAACGACCTGTTTTTGGCAAACGTCTCTGCTTCCTGCGGGGCAATTCGCTTGGCTGGAGGGCCTCCTTTTTTATACGGCAATGTCCAATCATAACCATATAACGGAGCTCCCATAACGATTTTTTGCGGGGGAATTTTCTGCACCGCGTACTGGACAACCTTGCGTACTTGCGGGATTGGCGCCACAGCCATTGGCGGTCCGCCTGTCCATCCCCATTCATACGTCATCAAAATCACAAAATCTGCTATTTTCCCATGAAAAGCATAATCATGCGCACCATGCCAGGGCCCGGCCTGCGTATCACTGCTCTTAGGCGCCAACGCTGTTGAAACAATATACCCTGATTGTTTCACTCTTGGCAAAAGGGTCTTTAAAAAACCGTGGTACAGGTCCCGATCCTTTTCATAAATATGTTCAAAATCCACATTAAGGGCACGGTATCCCTTTTGCTTCATCACCTTCAATACATTTTTAACCAACCGTCCGGAGGCTTGTTTATCCGTGAAAATCCGGTGTGCAAGATCAGGCTGGAAATTCCCATCGGCAAAATTGGTCAACACCAGCATTGGAATGGCTCCGTTTTGCCGGGTAACAGCCAGCGGCGCTTCATCTTTTAACGGAATCAAATCACCATTTTCTTTTACCTGGTAACTGAAAAAGGCAACATACGTCAATTGGCGAGCTGCTTCTTTTACATCTGCAACCGCTTTTTCGGGAGTGACAGGCTCCAAAAAGCCGATACTTTCAATCGACTTTTTCATCCCTTTTAAATCAAGCTCATTTTCTCCCCTTTCATCCGGTAAAACCCTGCCCCTGCTGTTCAACGGAACTTTTTCCGGTTGGGAATTCCGGTTGGTGATTTGCTGGGGATTGTTGTTATTCCGTTCCGGATTTGCCTGATTTAATCCATTACAGCCTGTCAGTAAAAATATAAATACAAGAAAAGCTAAACATGTTTTTCTCATGTGATCACCTGTTGGAAAGAATAATTGGATACTCATAATATCCTTCCGTTTTTGCTTTTTATTCATCACTTGTTGATTCTGACAGGTTTATTTAATTCCCAATTGGAAAAAATAATGGTGAACTCTTAGTGATTTCCAAGCGATTGGAGGCTTTTTATGAACTGGATGGGCTGGTCTTTGGAGCGTATTCTTATTCTGTTTGTAAGCCTTGCTTTTCTTTTAATGTTTGCTCAGGTAACCATGTATCACTATCGGCAAAACTTTCACCATAAAGCAATGTGGCTTCCTGTTATTGCATCGCCATTGTTTTTTCTTACCGGGATCACTCTTGTATTCTATGATCCTCCCTGGATGAACACGTTATTTCTCATTCTGATGTGGATCGGTCTTCTTGACGGAATCATCGGCATCTATTACCACATCAAAGGAGTGGGAGTACGTGTCGGCGGATGGGCTCTTCGTAACTTTCTAATCGGTCCCCCCATAATACTTCCGCTTATGTTTATGGCATTAAGCGGTTTGGGATTGATCGCAATCTACTGGAGGTAATCCATGTGAACAAACAGACTCGCTATCCCTCATACAACGTGATGAATGAAAAAGAACACTGGGACAGGCATACCCGACAAATCGTTTCTTCCCGTCTGGTCAAGACAGATAAATATACATTTCTGACCAAAACAGAGGTTGCTTTGCTGACATCAATCTGTTCCCTCCTTGCCGGAGATAATCGGAAACAAATCATTTCCTATATTGTTTCCCACATTGACCAAACCCTCCATGCCCCTGTCGGAGAAGGGCAGCGGAAACCAAATGTACCTGAAAGTTATGTGCTCGTACGACTCGGCCTGCAAGCGATAAACCATTCGGCCAGAGAAAAATTCGGGTGCAATCTGACCGAACTCAGCCATAACCGTCAGCAGCAATTTCTCACTTCTCTTCAACAGGAACAGGCCTTGACGGAAAACTGGAATTTGGTTCCCCAAAAAGAGTTGTTTAAAAAACTGCTCAAGTTAACCCTGGAAGCTTATTACTCCCATCCGGCCGTGTGGTCTGAAATCGGGTATGGAGGTCCTGCTTATCCCCGCGGCTACGTACGGACTCAGTTGGGGCAGCTTGACCCGTGGGAGGCACAGCCCGAATATGAGTAGAAAATATGCCAACGAAGAGGCAGATGTGGTAATCGTCGGAGCTGGCGCCGCGGGAGGGGTGTTAGCTTATGAATTGAGCAAGGTGGGACTAAAAGTTGTTGTGCTTGATGCTGGCCCCATGCGTGATCCGCAAAAAGACTTTGCCAGCGACGAACTGTCCATGAAAGATTTGGGATGGCAGGATACCCGGATCGTCGATGGCAAAAACCCGCTTGCTATGGGACACAACAATAGTGGCAGAGGCATTGGCGGCGGTACTGTTCACTTTACCGGTGTTTTTCTGCGTTTTCATGATGCGGATTTTAACGCCCGTTCACTGGATGGCGTAGCAGAAGATTGGCCGATTGATTACGAAGATCTTGCCCCCTATTACGATAAAATCGAAAAGGAAATTGCTGTCTCGGGTCCAAAAAAGTTTCCATGGGGAAACTTTCATGGCCCTTATCCGCATCCGGAACGCGAACCACTCAGCCCGAACGCCTACATGTTTCAAAACGGCTGCTCCAAACTGGGAATTGAGTCAGTCGTCACACCACTTGCCATTTTATCGGCTCCCTTTGAAGGACGTCCTCCCTGTATTAACCGGGGCTTTTGCAATCAGGGATGCATGCCCAATTCCAAATTCAGTACCTTAATTGTCCATATCCCCCTGGCGGTCAAAAACGGGGCTGAAGTCTTGCCTGATTGCATGGTGACCCGTATCTTGACAAATAAAGAAGGCAAAGCCACAGGGGTCCAATTTATCCATCAAGGGAAGACCTTTGTCCAAAAAGCGCGGGTCGTAATCATTGCTGCTTTTGTGGTAGAAACTCCCCGTCTTCTTCTAAATTCGGCTAATGCCCAATTCCCCGACGGGCTGGCCAACCGAAGCGGATGGGTTGGAAAAGCATTCATGCCTCACAGCAGCCATGATGTGTATGGAAAATTCAACGAAGAAATCCGCTTATATAAAGGAACTCCGGTTTTGGCAACCACACAGGACTTTTACCAGACTGATTCCCGCCGCAACTTTGTGCGCGGATACACCTTGCATGCGCACGGAGCCCGACCGCTCGCCTTTACTAACGGAATAGTAAAAGCAAAAAACTACTCTCTATGGGGAGAAGAACTGCGAAAGATCGCGCTGGATTACAACTTTTACGGGCGTGTCACTTTGGTTGGAGAAGTATTGCCAAACGAAAAGAATAAAATTATACTTGCAGCGGAAAAAGACCAATACGGAATGCCAAGGGCAAAAGTCACCTTCAGTTATGGTGAGAACGACCTGAAACTGATTGACCACGCCGTCACAACGATGAAACAGATTATCGAGGCCGCGGGGGGAAAACCGGAATTTGTCGTCCCCGATACTGCTCATCTCATGGGGGGATGCCGAATGGGCAACAACCCGGAATCGTCAGTGGTAAACTCATATGGCCAATCACATGATGTCCCCAACCTGTTTATTTGCGGTGCGAGCACATTTGTCACCTCCGGAGCAGGAAACCCGACCAATACAGTAATGGCCCTTGCCGCCCGTTCTGCTGATTACATCATAAATAAAATGAAACTAAGTGAAATTTAAATGGGACCGCCGTTTTTGTAATGGCGGTCTTAAAATGATTAAAAACATATACTTAAAAATATTTTTAAGACGCTTTAAAATAAATGCATTAAATTATAGGATGAAATTTCTCGAAGAGGGGAAATATACTTACCGTCTCCTAATACAGAGAAAGCTTTAATACCGCCCTTTTGCGCATATATTCAGACAGCGATTTTTGTAAAAAGCGATCTTTTTATGCAAAAATTGATCAAGATCTGTTGTATAAAAGCAACAAAAGTTATAAAATTTTGTCTGAGAATTATTGTTCAAGAAGGGAGAACGCTTGTGGAGGAGTCACAATGGAAAACAAAAATCCAACTAATTGCTGATAAAGAAGAAAGAATCATCCAGCAATTATTAAATTATAACCCCCAGCCTCATCTGACGGAAGTAATGGATCATTGTTCGTTATGTTACAAAAAAACTCACCGGATCGACATACGGATTGTTGAGGATCAGGAGCGCCTTTTTGAAGACGGTGTTAAAGTTTGTAAACATTGTGCTGAAAAACATCAGTTAAAAGAGTTATTTAACGAAAAATCGGCTTCATATCACGGCTTGACAGAAGCTATTCTGCGAATTTGCGGGACAGCCTATTTAAAAAATTACAAAGAATAGGAGGATTTTAATAAAACACCGCTAATAATATAAAAAAACAACTGAGGAGGTGAAGAAAAATGCATTTCTTCTGTGGAGAACCGCCAGCAGTATAAATACATAATTTAGAATTATTTTATTAATTAATAAGGTTGCCGGCAAGGAATAATTGTTGGTAACCTTTTCTATTCCCACACAGCCATAGATATACCAAAGAAGCGATTCAAGATATGTCCAAACATTTGATGTTGTCGCAGGAGTATCTGGAAGACAAATGGGGCTACGAACATCCGGTAACCGAAACATATTATATGCTCGTCAAACGCCGTTGGGATATTGATGATTACGCCGTCAATGCAGGTTGGAAACTTTATGACCAGGCGACCAGAAAAAAATGGGCACAATAAAACAGGATTTGTAAACGGATCAGCCGTTTACAAATCCTGACTTCCTGACTGGTCTCTCAAAATGAGATTATTTTGCCTTCCATAAATTCCAGCGGTCAAACAGGCCCAACCGATCTTCACCTGTTTGCACCTGTTTGCATTCTTCCAGTGTTGTGACCTGAACCTCACAAAAACGCCTGATTCTGTTCAAACTTTTAATCTCTTTTGTCCTTCCGCTTGCACAATGAACCACAATCAGCTTGTGATCAGTATGGTCATACCAATATCGTATCGACATAAATCAAAATACCTCTTTCACTAGAAATTTATCCTCTTCGCACCACCGTAACCATACCGGTTATGACTGACTGTACATCTTTACCGGCATACGGTGTATCTTGCAGCCAGATCCTTTGCTGGCGGACATCATTGATACTTTTTAATTCCGAATACTTTATAACCTCTTTCTCCTCTTTCTGGCAAATGGGACTGCTGCATACAAAACCTTGTCCTGGCTGGGGCTTTTCAGTCTGGCAATAGCTTGATTTGATCAATGTTTCACAATCTCTGCATTTAATCCATAAAATATACAGGGTATCAATCATTTTCAATCCCGCCATTCACAAACTCTCTCCTGTAAAAACTGTTTTTCTCCTTGCCGCACTAATACCAACCTCCATCAAATCTGCTACCCTGGTCGGAAACAGAGCAATAATGATTTATTATCAAACAATACTCAAACAGCTGAACGGATGATGCTTTGTTTGCTAATTAGTATATAGCCCATTAATAATAGTGGCAAATTTATGAAAAAAAGACATTTTCTTATATTTTATTTCAAATATTCACGGTAATTATTCTGATATATTTCCAAAAAGACCAGATATTTACCGCTTTTAATAAAATAAAACGAAAATACACTTCCCATCGGGATAATTTTGGCAAAAAATTTTTTCAAAAACCCGGATCAAAGCTGTTTCTCCAACCAAAAACCGGCAAACCAAATGGAGCTTGGTTTGCCGGTTTTGATTGGAGATGTAGTTGGTTGTCACTGACAGAATACGTGACCAAAAGTTTCGATTCTCCTGTAGAGATATTGTTTATTGTTACGGCGCACGTCCAATTCCTTATCCAACAAGTGGTCAATGGATGAAATGCGAACACCTCCCGGGGTTTTTCCGAATCCAGGGTGTTCCCAAAATGGAAGTTTTTAAATATATCATCGTCCTTACAATAACGTGAGGCAGGCCTTGCCACTCCCCTGTTTCAAATATTCCATCCGGTAATTAACTGTCTTGGACGAAAATTCAAGGGTTTCTCCCAGAATTCGCTTAAAAACTAATCGACTTGCAGTCAATGTTTCCAACAGCCTTCACAAAAACGCCTTTAGTTCCTGTGTCTGAAAATATATTACATTCCTTTCTGTTCCGTAACCGGGATATACTTGAAGAAGCTGCTTTCGTTCATAAGAAAGAAGTGGTTTATGCTCATGACAGACTAACTTTAAACTGCGCAAAAACCATTAAGTGGCAGACATACGCACGATCAAACGGATTCCGATTTTTCAAACATCAGAAATATCAGGCTATTCAACAGATTTGACTTATATACTGTTTCAATTCTCCCGTTAAGATATAGTTGATTATTTGTTACGAACAACCTTGTTCAATTAGGAAAGTTCCGTTCAATTCCCCTACAGTAATATGATCAATTGTTAACGCGCCGTCAAACTCTTTGTCTCACAAGCGATGTTTCGAAACCTCCTTGGATTACCAATGGCAGGGAGCAGTTGCTGTTTGAAACTTGTATGTATTCAGTATACGACTGATGAATATGTGATTTTGTTAACAAAAACACCTCCACCAATTGTTTGTAGAGGTTACCAGATGATCCCTTATGTGTAATTTTTCAGGACCGGCGTATCCGTCAAGGTATTTGCCAGCTCTCTCTTTCTACCATTTCCATAACTTCCAGGGTTTGTTGAACATGCCTAACCGATCTTCTCCTGTTTGAACTTGCTTGCATTCATCGAGCGTTGTTCCCTGGGCTTGGCAAAAGCGATCAATCCTGGCTTGATTTTTGATCACTTTTGTCTTTCTGCTCGCACAATGCTGGACGACAAGCTTTTGATTTGTCTGATCATACCAATACCGTATCGACATGATCAATACCTCTTTCACATTAAATTAATTTTCAGGTTCGAGTTAGCGTCGCCTCATACAAGTTTTCAGTTAAGAGAAAGATTAAACAGCCCATAATTCGAAATGTTCCATCGATAATCTGTCAATTGGGCTTTTTTTGAAGTTTTCCCCAAAACAATGATTCGCTGCCACTCACCCATAAATCCCAATAACTCCTGCTCAAACCGTCTTCCGCTTATGGTCGCTAAAAATGTCATAGGAATTGCCGGCAATAATTCGTTTTCTGTTTTCTCCCTCCTTAATTTCCATTTCCACCAAGTTGGACAACGGAATGGAAATCTTTTCTCCTCTTTCAGTTTCAATTTGACATCGGCACAACCCGCTGCTGCAACGATACCTGAATATCCGGTAAGGCGACTTGGTTTGCTGTTTTATCTCATCAATTACATTTCGAATATTATTTGTGAAAAACATCAAATCACCCCCTGTACTGATAATTTATAATATTTATATATCAATAATCAAATAAGTAATAAAAGCCTCTTGTTTATACTTATTATAAATTAATAACTTAAAAAGAAACCTCTTATAAATAGCTAAATATCTTTTATAAGAAGGATAATTCCAAATATAGAAGGAATATTTTATTTAACTATATCGTATTTCAGAAAAAATTCTTTTAAGAAGGGGTTATTATGCAATTTGACCGTATTGAAATTGGCAAATTTATCAAGAAGACCCGAAAAGCCAAACGACTGCGCCAGCAAGATCTGGCTGACGAAAATATTTCACAGGTTGTCATCAGTTACATTGAAACAGGCAAGCCGGAGATCAGTGAAGAGAAAATCAAATATCTGCTGAAAAAATTAAACATAAAAGAAAACAATTATGAAGAATTTTATGTTAAGGATGATCAGGAAGCGTTAAAAGAATACGATGAAGAAATGAAACTGCGCCTTATTTCTTTGGAAACAATAATTGATTTAACCGCTCCCGGGCAAGGTCTGGAAGAACTGAGAAATATTGGATTGCCCAACGGCTCCTCCCTCGATGCAGACATCTTTTATCTTAAAGGTAAATATTATCTCCATAAAATAAATCTCAAAAAAGCCAACAAATTCTTTTTTCAAGCTATCCGGTTGGTAGACGACAAATACCCGGAGAAGATTCAGAGCAATTTAAAAGCGGCCAGTTATTATGGACTGGCCAAACTGGAATATGCAAATAATGATTTGAACAAAGCATTAGAGTATTGCAAAAAAGGCGAATCGTCGTTTATTATTGATGGGGAAAGATCCTATTTACAAGCTGGATTTTTGGTAAGCAAAGTAATCTTTTTACAAAAGCTGAATCGGCTGGAGGATGCCCAAAGTGCCTTGGACAAGATTAACTCGCTAAGTTCGGGCAAACCATGCTTCATTGAAAGCAGAGAAATTATCCTGAATACTTATGAACTGCAAGCAACAATATGGGCAAAAGGCAATATGACAAACAATGCTATCAGCCATGCTAAAAAAGGCATAGAACTGGCCCGGATTGACAAGGCTTTTGACCGGTCATGCGAACTTTGGACAACACTCGGGAGCATTTACAACAATAAAGACAAACTTCAGGCGGCGGAAATCTGTTTTCTGACGGCATTAAAACTGAAAAACAAAATCCAGCGGGAATATCTGCTCTCTTATGCCTATACCCAGTTGGGCAACCTGTATACCAAAAGAGAAAAATTTAGTGAGGCAGAGAAAAAGTTTCACAAGGCAATCTCCATCAGCAAAAAAACAAACGACGCTTACCAGGAAACCGAAGCGCTGATGGGTTTGGGTGAATGTTACATACACCAAAATAAAAGCGCCCAAGCCATAAAATGCCTGAAATATGCTCTTGAGTTGGCGAAACATAGCGGATTTACAAAGCAAAAAAACCAATTACTCTTAAAATTGGGGCACTATTTGAAAGCGATCGGCGATCCGGGCTTTCAAGAATACGCATTTGATTTTTTTGAATCCAATGTGGAAGCTCTCTTCCACAAAGAAGGAGGTGAAAATGCTATGTCCTATCATTTTAATCAAGCAAAACGTCACTCGGCTGGTGATCCGCCAGATCTCTAAATCGTTAAACACCGTTATATGCATAAGACCTTATTTATTGATAAAGACACGAGGCCACCGGTTAAAACCGATGGCCTCTTTTGGTGGACAGCTTGCAGAACATGGCAGATTTACCGGTATGATCTGGTAACAAAAATTAAAAGGGCTCACTGTTCAACTCTTTATTTAACAAAAAGTGATCTGACTGTTTCTGCCTGGTACTACTTCCATAACTTTTATATTAATAATTTATTCCAACTTGTCGATGATTCGAAGGATCTTGTTGATCGCATAGTCCAGATCGATCAAATCATCTATACTCAGACCACTGATCCGATTGTTGAGCAAAAAATAAATATCTTCCCAACGCTTGCTTACTAATTTTTTTCCTTTCCCGGTTAACATCAGTTTAACATATCGTTTGTCATTAATATCCTGAATTTTGGTTAAATAAGATTTCCCTTCCAGCTTGTTTACCAGCGGAGTTAATTGCTGTTTGGAAATATTAATCTTTTGGGCCAATTGGGTCATTGAAATCCCTGTCTCGGTATGGAACAACTCTTCCAGGATATGAAATTGCAGATGGGTCAGATCCGATTGTTTTTTCAGTTTTGATGCATTTTTTAAAGCCGGTTTGTAAAGCTTATCCTGAAGCAAAGGAAGAAGCTGAATTATATTGGATGCAATTTGTTCGGTTTTTGGAGGCAATATTAATCACCCTTCCTCTATATGAAAATCCCTTTGACAATAAGTAAATAATTATTTATTATTAGATCTGCTATGGAGTAAGTGTTTATTTATTTTATAGATATTTATTTAACCTGAATTGCATCAAAAGGTAAATAACTATTTATTATAATTCTCCAGACAAGTAAAGTATTTATTATTCATTTTAACATAACAAAGCCAGTTATCCCGTTCCTGACCATATCAACTGGTTGCTGTCGATTAAATTTTTTTAAATTCAAACAATAAGGAGTGTTTTTATGGTTTCATCCGGCTTGCGGTTTGGGATTTATCCGTTGGGTGTGGCTGGTACACCCACGGGTTTGGCTGTCGGACCTCAGGACAACTATGAGAAAATTCAACAGGCATTAAAAAAACTTGAAGGAGATTCCAAATTGCTGTTACCCAGAATGTATCTCGTTTTTACGGGGCCTGCTTCAGAAGAAAAGCTCTTTTCAATCGTGGAGAAATATATAAGTTTGGGATTAATGGGGGATTTGACAATAGGTTGTTTGGATCCGAACATAAAATTGGATCACTGGCTTGAATTTATTCGAAAAATTATTAGGCAGTATGGTAACAACATTGATTCTCTGCAAATTACAAACGAACCTAACCTGACCTTCATGGATGGATCAAATCCAGACATCCTGCAATTTTTAGTACAAGGTGTTATTGTTGCAAAAAAGGAATCGCAAGCAGCCAATGTTCAAGTAAATATTGGATTTGGCTCTGTACCGGATACCGGTCCAAAGACAATTCCACATTTCTGGGAAAACCTTGCCCAAGTGAAACTTGGGGGAAAGATCTTCGTAGATTCATTGGATTATGTCGGGCATAATTTTTATGTTGATGTATTTGAACCGCCACTTCCATTGGAAAACATTCCATCAACCGTTGAAAACCTTTTGCGGCGTTTTCGTGAAGTGAATCTCAAGACAGCCGGCATATATGATTCCATCCCCATGCGCATAACAGAAAACGGATGGCCTACCGGTAAAAATCCCTTTACTGCCAAAGACAGACCTTATCAACGACAATCTGAAGTCCTGGAGACGATCATCCGGACAATTTATAAACTGCGTCAAGAACTTAATATCACACATTATGAGCTTTTTGGTCTCAGAGATGCAGACAGTTCCAAAAATGATCTCTTTCATCAATTCGGCATTATGCAGGATGATTATACTCCAAAACCTGCATTTCATACATTTCAGCGTTTGATACAGGAGTTGGGAATTTAAAAAGTGCTTATAGCTTTGTAGAAAGGTAACCTGGATATTATTTGAATGTATCTCAGAAACACTTCTCCGCTTACCGGGGCAAAAACAGCGTTGATTCTCAAGTTGATTCTCAAAAGGCTTTAAGCAAAGGAAACCCGTTCTCCGGCAACATTTTGACAACAATCAGACAGGGGAATTTACGATTCCCCTGTCTTCTCTTTCTCCACCAGGGATTCAATATCAAAGGTTTTCTGAAACAGATTCTTAAAGAGAGGTTCCACAACTTCGCCCAGTTTGGCCAAAGGATCTTTGGCCTGAAATATTGCGGAGTGTGCAACTTTTTTAACCGGTTTGTTCTGGTCGAAAAAGAACTCCACGCCCCCCTCTTCTTTCGCTTCGTCCAATTTCTTAACAAACCCGTCATCCTCCAGTTTCCCGTAATCGTCCAGCGTATGAAAATCGGCACATTTCAGGGACCAGGTCTCGTCGTTGAAATTGGTAACAGACAGCATTACTACTCCGTCTTCCTCTCTTCGGTCCACAAACTCCACCTTGGCTACAAACGGCTCGATTTGCGGCTCATATATACCGCAAATTTTTTCATACAGGTTTAACAGTTCATCAGCCTGGTCTATCCATTTATTGTTGATGGTTGTCCTTTTCAGTTCAATTTCTTTTTCCCTCTTGTATCGCTTTATCTGCTCATCTACAATCTCTTCGAAAATTGTTCCTTTTGCCTTTTCTTTGAGATCCCCCAATCTTTCCTGCATCTTTCACAACCCCGTCCATTTGCAATTTGGGGACTATTTTTCTCTTTTTTTCGTCCAATTATACATAGCACTGTCATTTTATGGAATATTTTATCGTGATCGTCTTTGAGTGACAGAAGATCACATGGGGAAAGCTATACACAAACGAAACGAAAAAGGAGTACATCGTCAAAATGCGGTCAATGTGGAAAGGAAGTATCAGTTTCGGTTTGGTCAATATCCCTGTCAGCCTGTACAAAGCAACGGATGACCACAAGACAAGTTTTCGTAGCCTGCACGAAGAGTGCAAGCATCCGATCCAGTACAGGAAATGGTGTCCGGTGTGCAATCGGGAGGTGGAAACAAAAGAGATTATTCGCGGTTATGAATATGCCAAAGGAAATTATATTATTATTACCGACGATGATATCAAGGATCTCCCTCTTCCCACTTTGCGCACCATTGAAATCCTTCACTTCACGGATCAAGACAGCATCGATCCGATCTATTACGAAAAAACCTATTATCTTGGTCCTGGTGAATACGGTGGAAAACCCTACAAACTCTTGTATCAGGCGATGAAAGAAACAGGAAAAATTGCTGTGGCCAAAGTAGCTTTTCGTACCAGCGAACACTTGTCGGTTATTCGGCTTCATAAAAATTGCCTTGTGTTGAATATAATCCATTATCCGGCTGAAATCCGTTCCGTCGAGAGAGTTCCCGGAATTGGTGCGATTGCCGGGACAGAAGTAACTGAAAACGAATTGCAAATGGCCTCCCGATTAATCGAAGAAATCAGCGAAAGTTTTCATAATGATTATCAAAGCAATTATGAAGAGGCACTGAAAAAACTGATTGAATCCAAAATCCAGAATAAAGAAGTGGAAGAACCGGAAGCGGAACGGGCAAGCAATGTTGTCGATTTGATGGAAGCCCTCCAACAGAGCCTGAAACAGGGGACTAAGAAGAAAACCAATCCACAAAAGGTGGCAGCAGGCGGAGAACAGAATAACAACGCCACCAATAACCCGGAACCCAAACGGCGCAGACGAAAAATCTGATCCATGGTTGTAAAAATATTTATCACTGCACAAAGTGGAAGGCGATTTTCATTTCATCTCACGGAGGAATATAGATGCCCATCATCTATAATGAACACCATAAACCGTTTAAGGAAAGATTGAAACGTTACGTTCATCTGCAGGTGGTGGAAGCCGCCATTGCCAAAGACCGTCTTCAGATAAAGACTCTGAAACTGGGTAAAGTATATGATGAATGGATTGAACGCATCTCATACCACATCCATCAGGATCTGGTCAAATTACGGCGCTACATCCAGTCACATGGCGAAATTATCCAGATCCGTCAAGACCAAGAGGTGCGGATTGTGGAATATAAATACAACGGATACCTTTTCAAAATAGAATACCTGAACCAGATCATGCTAGTAGAATGTGAAGAATTGCTGAGAAAATATGCGGGAATCAGACAGCGCTGATAAAGCTGTATAACAGAAAATTTATAGGGAACATTGTCCGTTAATCACTTTTCTAATATGTTTTCCTGCAATCTGTGGCTGATGATAAACCATCAGCTTTTTTCTTTTGATATGATATTGTTTACTTGAACCGTTTACGCCACCCCCCTTTTACTTACCATCATTCACCTGATATAATTTCCAATTCGGCTTCATCTTTAAATCCCAAAATATACTAAATTTTTGTCCAAGAAAAGCCATTTTTGTGTTATGTACACCAAAAACTGTTCTTTATTCGAATTATTTATTGTAAATAAACATGTATTTATTTTTAATCTGGTTCAAAGAGGAGGAATGGAATGAATTTAAAAACAAAAACTGGAATTCTGATCGCGTCCGGGCTGGCAAGCGCAATCGCTCTGGCCTTTTCTGTCTCCCTTATTCCTGCTGGCTGGGCAAAACCGGTAACAGTAAAGCCAAAGACAGATTTGGTCCGCCACCAGTCATTGGAAGATTTTCAGGGGAAAGCGGAAAATATCGATTTGCTGAAAGAGGCAAAACAAATCGTTTTAGCCGTGGATCAGGAAGAAGAAGGCTATTATACTTCCAAACCGGTAAAATCCAGGTTTCCGTTTAACTATTTTGCCATCGAGTGGACGAACCAGTCCGCCACCAAAAATACGGCCCATTCATTGATCAAAATAGAAGCCCGGACTTCAATTGACGGCCAGAAGTGGACCTCATGGCAAAAGGCTAAACCCGATGAATTTTCCCATCCTGACGACAAACAGGTTTACAGCAATCTGATTTACGCAAACAGGGCAAACTATGCCCAATACCGTATCACATTGGAAGGAAAAGACAATGTACAACCGCGTGTCAAAGATATTCGCCTCTTTTTTGTCAACTCTCTTGATGAACAGAAGACAGTGGAAAGGAAATCGCTGTTTGCGACACTGTTTGATGTTGCAAATGCTGCGACAGGCAAACCAAACACGGTCAATCGCGCAAGTTGGGGAGCTGATGAATCTCTGCGTTACGCTGACGGAAAGGAAGTCTGGCCCCGGGAATACCGGACTGTTACACACATGGTTGTTCACCATACCGATACCTCCAATTCGGACACCAACTACAAGGCAACCATTCGCGCAATTTATGCTTATCATGCCAAACCAACCAGCCAAGGGGGTAGGGGCTGGGGAGATATCGCCTATAACGCCCTGATCGATCCTAATGGCATCGTTTATGAAGGACGCAAAGGGAGAGACGACGAGGTATTGTCAGAAGGCGTTGTTGGAGGACATGCCTACTCTTTCAACTATGGCAGCTTTGGCGTTTCCATGATCGGCAACTACGATGAAAAAGCACTTCCTTCCACTGCACGTAACTCACTGGTGCAAATGCTGGCCTATACTGCAGGATACTGGAACATCGATCCATCCGCAAAAAAGGATTTCGTCCGCAATTATGACTATGACGATCCCAATATCCCCAGGGTAGACTACAATGTACAAACCTTATCGGGCCATGGCATGCTTCCGCGTGCAGCAACCAGATGTCCGGGTGTTTATATTAAAAACGATTTGCAATCGGGCAAACTGGCAACCGACATCAAAGCATCCATGCAATCTTCGGAAAACGTCAAACGGCTGGATGGAGCGAACCGGTTTGCGGTTTCCGCCAATGTCAGCAAAGAGATGGAATCTCTTGGCGCTTCTTCCAATACAATCCTGATCGCTCGCGGTGACCTGTATACCGATGCCTTGTCAGGCGGGCCGCTGGCAGGAAAATCATCGTCACCCATTCTCCTGACAACCACGCCTTCCCTGCCAACAGAAATTAAAGGAGAGATTATTCGTCGCCAGCCATCCAAAGCGATCATCCTGGGGGGAACAGGCTCCGTTTCCACCATTGTGGAAAACCAACTG
This sequence comes from uncultured Thermoactinomyces sp., assembly GCA_965544045.1. GTDB lineage: Bacteria > Bacillota > Bacilli > Thermoactinomycetales > Thermoactinomycetaceae > Thermoactinomyces. Next base: position 101,731 of record CBEULT010000011.1, on the reverse strand, counting down.
AAAAATTTGGGTGTAACCACGGTTGAACGGATCGCCGGACCAAACCGTTTTGCAGTATCTGCCTCCATCGCAGAAAAAGTAATAGCTGGAAACACCAGTGACACGGCCGTGATCGCCAGCGGACTGACTTTTCCCGATGCCTTGTCTGTGTCAGGTGTAGCCGGGAAAAACAGGATGCCGATTTTGCTGGTACACAAAGACAGAGTTCCAGATGAAATCCGGTCATTTATCAATAACCATCCGGAAATTAAAAAATATGTTATTGTGGGCGGCCCCGGAACGGTGTCAGATACCGTAAAAAATACACTCTCCCAATCCGGAAAATCGGTAACCCGCCTTGGCGGTGCAAATCGCTATCAAGTGGGCATCAATATTGCCAACTATTTCAACCTGGATCCGGCAACAACCATCTTTGCCCGCTCAGACAACTTTGCGGACGCCTTGTCGGGCGGCCCACTCTCTACCACTATCGGGGGGCCGATCCTGCTTACACCCGGCAGCAGGCTGGACGGATCGGTAGAAGTTTATCTTAAGGCGCATCAAACGGAACTGGACAATGCCTATATCCTGGGGGGAACCTATTCCGTATCGCCGCAAGTGGAATATAAAATCGGCACTTATGTCCAATAACAAACAGGTGCTGTCTGGATCAGACAGCGCCTGTTTGTATCATTAAGCTTATACCATGACCCGTTTCAGCTGGGCCAGGAAACGGGAACGGACAATCAGGAAGTAAATGGTTTGCAGGATAATGAAACTTCCAATAGCTGTAAAACCAACCATTATCATACTATTGGTGACATAGAACATTGATGTAAATGCTGACAGACCTGCCAGTGTCTGAAGTGCCGCAAAAACAAGCGGGATATAAAAGAGCAGGGAAATCTGGATGGTTGCTGTTCTTTTCATTTCATTCTCACTCAGACCCATTTTCGACAGGCTGTGGTAATAGCGCTGATCCTGCTGCAAGTCATTAAACAGCTTGAAGTACAGGAAACTGGCTGTAAACACGGAAAAAATCACCGTGATAAAAAGGCCGATAAAGATCATGATACTGCTCAACTGCTTCATATTCATATAATTACTGGCGCGGGATACGATTATACCGTCAGCTTTATCGTCTCTTAACCGGTCCTTGTTACTTTTGTCCAACTCCATTCCCAGTTTTACTTCCGGGGAATCTATCGCAGGCACAGTATGATTGGACCATTCCGGAACCAGAAAGCCGAAATTTTCTTCTGGTTGTATCGGTGGTAACTTCTGAATCACCTGTCTAAAATCAGTATCACTTACTACCACAACATGGGGGCTGCCAAAAAGGGTTTTCGTAAATTCCTCTTTCTTTTTGAATGTGATGCCTTCTGGTTCATTCAAGGTTAACTCAGTAAGGTCCGGTAATTTGTTTTTCGCCAACTTTGAATGAATCAACAGGGCCTCCCCCGGTTGCAGGGTAACGTGTGGCAATGAAAGTGAGTTTGTTAATTGTTCATAATCGGATTGCTGCATCAGGATAAAATAATTATCAAACCCTTTCATTCCAACTCTGATCTGTTGGAAACCAACCCTTTCATAACTGAGTCCCGCCTGTTTTAATTCCTTGTCAATCCTGGCCATCTCAGTTTTGCTTTTCGCATCAGTCAGAGGAAAATAACTGAACGCAAACGGGTCTTCCTTATACACGTATTCCATTTGTTTGTTCACCGCCAGCACTGCACCTGCCGCTGTGCATGTTATGGCTGTGACAATGGTAATCATAAAGAACATACGGGCGTTATCCCTGATTTTGTAAGCCAGTTCCGACACCCATAACAAATTCAACCCCCGCCAGACAAAGAGACGATTCTTTTTCAAAAAACGAATGGCAAAAACACTGAGCTGGGTGAAAAAGAAATAGGTTCCAATCATATCCAGCAGCAGGATGACAAGCAATTTTAATTCATCATCGCCAATCCCCTGCCCGAGCAAATAAAAGGCGCCGGCAAAAGCCGAAACCGATAACAGTGACAGCCAAATTGAAGCTTTAGGCTCTTTTTTTGGCTTGCTTGAGCCTTGCAACATTTCCAGCGCTTTGCGTTGCCGTACCATAATAGTAGTCATTAACGAAATAATTAAAAACAGGGCGATAAAGGAAGAAATAGTTATACCAAGAGCCTTTGCGGGAAAATACATTGGCAACTCCTTCATTTCCAACGCTTTGGAACCCAGCATAAGAAACAGCTTGGAAAAGACGAGACCGCCAACAATCCCCGCAGTTACCGACGCTGTACCGATGATCATGTTTTCAAGGAAAATCAGGCGGTTCAGTTGCCTGCCGGCAGCACCCAAAATCGTTAAAATGCCAAATTCTTTCATTCGCACTTTTAAAAAAGCACTGATCGAATACAATACAAACAGAAACGAAAAAATAAATGTTATATAAGAAGCAACAATCATTCCCGCTTTCGTCATTGCCCCCATCTCGCTTTTAACAATATCCGGATGAAAGATAAAGATCAGATAAGTAAAAAGAGTCATCACGGCAAAGGAACTGCTTAAAAAGAAAGCCACATAGGCACGGGCATTTCTGTACACATTATTTAAAGCGAACTGACGAAAGGTCATGGGCGTTCCCTCCCAAAAAAGACAACATATCAATGATTTCCTGGAAAAATGATTGCCGATTCTCACCGCGATGGAGCTCGTTAAATAACTCACCATCTTTTATAAAGACCACCCGGTCACAGTAACTGGCGGCCAGTGGATCATGAGTGACCAGCATTGTAGTCGTACAATCGGTTTTATTGATTTTTTCCATCGTCTCCATTACTGTCCGGGAAGACTTTGAATCAAGAGATCCGGTCGGTTCATCCGCCAACAGCAAAGAGGGTGAGTGTATAATGGCCCGGGCAATCGCCGCGCGTTGGCGCTGCCCACCGGAAACTTCATATGTTCTCTTGCTCAATATTTCCTCAATTCCCAGCTTTCCTGCTGTTTCTATCAATTTCTGCTCCATTTCTTTAACTTTTTTTCGATCAAGGGTTAAAGGCAACACTATATTTTCCCCAATCGTCAGCGTATCCAATAAGTTAAAATCCTGAAAAACAAACCCCAGGTGGCGGCGACGGAAACGTGCTAACTGGTTTTTCTTCATTTGATGCGGGTTTTGCCCATTTATTAAAACCTCACCCGAACTGGGCGAGTCAATAGTTGACACCAAATTGAGAAGTGTGGTTTTTCCACTTCCTGATGGCCCCATGATTCCCACAAATTCTCCTTTTTCGATCATTAAATTAATATTGGTCAAGGCGCGTGTCGGAACTTTTCCGTGGTAAATTTTACTTAAATGTTGAACCTCCAGCATCTTCTCATTTTCTCCTTTCAGTTGCAAGTTGCTTCAACCTGGCCAACTTCATTCCCAAATCTACACGAGGCCCGGTTTTGTTGCCATCGATTTACATTAAGCGATCCTTACTTTTTCGTAAGATAAGCAAAACAATAAATATACCGGTTGAAAATATTAAACAGGCCCTTCTGCATGAAACTGCAAAAGAGCCGGTATAGACAAAACCGTCTTTTGAATCCTTTATACAAACGTTCATCTTACTGTAAAAAACAAATGGAGTGAAGTCTTACTCTTTTCCAAGAAATGATGGAGCCTGACGAAAGAAAATACGCACAACCGTACCCACATCTTCTTCTGACTCCAATTCCACCCGGTGCTCCAATTGATCACAAACCTTGCGAACCAGGTATAAGCCCATTCCTGTTGATTCCTGGAATTCCCTGCCCCGATGTCCTGTAAAATAAGGTTCAAATACACGACGCAAATCCTGGTCGGGTATACCAATCCCCTGGTCTCGCACCTCCAGGAAAGCCATTTTTCCTTGACTTTCTGCATAAAACGTAATTCTGTCTCCTTTTCCGGCAGAATAACGAACGGCATTGGTAATTAATTGGCTAAGCACAAAAGTCAGCCATTTTTCATCCGAGTAAATGAACAGATCTTTCGGGACAAGCAAATCGGGATATATACGATTGCTTATAAAAAGACGCCGGTTCTCTGAAATAACCCGTTGTACGAGCTGAGACAGTTCGATTGGCTCTACAAGAAAATCATGTTCAAACTGGTTCAGGCGGGAAGCATACAATACCATCTCCAATCCTTTGCGCAAACGATCCAATTCGTCCTGAATGCTGCGAAACCGGGGATTATCTTCCTCCTGAACCGTTAAACAAATCACGGATATCGGTGTCTTCATTTGATGTACCCATTGCGTAATAAAGATAATATGATCTTCAATCTTATTTTTATAACCAATGATTTCTCTTTTGTAATGTTGGAATTGTCTTTGCACAAACAAATCAAATGCCTCAGGAAGCGGGGAGGTACCAGTCTTTTTTAAAGAATCATCCAAAGAATCCACATCGTGTGTCAGGCAGCGATAAAACGTCCGGTGACTGACATAGCGATACACCAGGTAACAAATTAACAAAAAAAGACTTAAAAAGACAGAGTAGATCAGAGCCGACAAGTCCTTATAGCCATCCAGCCAATAAATAAGAGGGAACAGACTCATCTGGAGCAGATAAAAAAACAATAAGGGTGTATGTTCTCGCCAAAACAGGTTCATGTATTATCCCTCCAGGTACCTTTTAACATATAACCCGCACCCCTTACTGTTTCAATTGCGCTCTCAATCCCCAGTTCGCCCAGCTTTTTCCGAACCCGGGTCACATAGACATTTAACGTATTATCATCGATAAAATGCTGGTCATCCCACAATTTTTCCAATAGACGGTCACGGCTTACAACCCGCATATGCTGCTCCATCAAGGCTTCTATCAAAACAGCTTCCTTATGCGTTAACGTCACTGCTTGTTTATTTAATGATAACTGCAACCGTTCCGGATACAGAGTGAGACCCTTTACTTCCACAACACGCTCACCCTGTTTTGCATAATCTCCATACGCCCGACGCAGATTGCTTCTGATCTTGGCCATCACGACCTCATAGTGAAAAGGCTTTGTTATATAATCATCCGCACCATTTTCCAGAGCCATAACCTGTTCCATTTTTCCTTCACGGGCAGATATGAATAAAATCGGACAAGTCGATATCGAGCGGATTTGCCGGCACCAATAAAAACCATCATATTTTGGCAGATTGATATCCAACAGCACCAAATCCGGCATAACCCGCTTAAATTGCTGTAACACTTGTGAAAAGTCCGTGGTAATTACTGCTTTATGTCCATACTTTTCAATATGGGCCTTCAACAATTGATGGATCTTTACATCATCTTCAACGATCAGAATTGTTGCCATGCCGATCCCTTCCTGTATTTTAAAATACTTATCACTTGCCTTATGCGTTTTTGAAATTGCCGGTTCGTTTCCGTTCCTTCATTCTCTATTCATCGAACGCTTTAAGCATACAATATGTATATTACATCTTTTTTGCCGCAGTTTGAAATCTGGTCTGATTTTTGCATACATACGAAATAAATAAAATGAGGATTTTATTCCCCGCCTCCAGACAGTGCTATTTTATTACTTCCCGCTGGGCTTTTACCCATGCCGGATTCCTCCCTTTTGAATAGGATAAAACACATGGGTCCATGAATTGTCATGGGAGGACATTTTGCATGAAAACAATTACTTTACAGAAACTGGCTCTCATCATGGGGGGCCGATTAACAGCAGGATCCCCGGCCAAAATTGTACAAACGCTTAATTTTGGAAATCCTAAACAGCTTAAACCTTACCAGGTTTACTTTTACACACGAAAAAGCCGGTATGAAAAGCAACTCAAAGCAATCCAACGCATCCGGCCCGTGGCTGTTGTTCTTCCAGTTCACATTCCGACATCACAAATTCCTGCTGGTACATCCATTATCCGTGTCAAGGATGCCTATCAGGCATTCTGGAAGGCAGGGTTATGGAACTGGAAAAAGTGCCCTGCAAGAGTCATTGCCATCACAGGGAGTGCCGGAAAATCCACAACAACTGAAATGGTAGCCTCAGTTTTAAAATATCGCTGGCCAATGGTTAAAACACAAGGAAATTTAAACACTTATTCTTTTTTGCCCTCTTATCTTACACGGCTAACGGGAAAAGAAAAATTGCTTTTATTAGAAATGGGTATGAAATCCCTGAATAATATTCGCAAACAATGCCAGGTGGTCCATCCGGAAATAGGTGCAGTTACCAATGTGGGAGAGGCTCACGCCGGCAGCCTGGGTGGTTTGAATCTGATTGTTAAAGCGAAACAGGAACTGGTTGATGGCATCCGCAAAGGAGGAATCCTGTTTTTAAATGCGGATGACGCAAAGTCAAGAAAATTGCAAACCGGTCGCTTTCAAGGGAAAGTTTTTACTTTTGGCATTCAAAATCCTGCACAGGTGCAGGCGAGAAATATTCGCTACAGCAGTAACGGGATGAGGTTTGACACCATCCTTCATGGACAGTCTTTTCCTGTTTTTATTCCGATCTTTGGCACCCATAATGTATATAATGCGTTGGCTGCGGTCGGAATATCCCGGGCATCTGGAGCAGCAATTCCAGAAATCCAAAAAGGACTGGCAACCTTTCAGGCGCCAAAAATGCGCTTGCAATTCATCCGCAGCCGATCAGGCCGCATATTGATTAACGATGCCTGGAATGCTAACCCAACTGCCATGAAAGCAGGGCTGAACGTTCTTAAAAATGTGAGCGGAAATCGCATGGCAATTGCCGTTTTGGGCGATATGCTTGAATTGGGGAATTATTCGCACCACGCTCATGTGCAGGTTGGCCGGTATATCGCCAAATTAGGAATCAACCAGTTAATTACCCTGGGGGAACGCGGAAAGATCATTGCCCGTTCCGCTATAGCAAACGGGATGAATCCGCGAAAAGTTGTAGCCTGTCAAAATTATCAGCAGGCACTCCAATATCTGTCAAAAACACCCAAACAGGCAATGATTTACTTTAAAGCATCCCGTTCACTTCATTTCGAGCGATTGGTAAAAAGGTTAAAAAACATGTAAATAAAACCGCCCTTTTCTAAATTCGAAAGGGGCGGTTTACCAGTGTAATTTACTGTTTTTCCCACGATACTGCTGTTTTTCTTGCCACCAGGCTTTCTATTCCGTATCCGATGAGGCTGCCTAGGATCGCCGGAATCAACCATCCAATCCCCTGATCAAAAAGCGGAATATAATGAACCCATGACAGGATACTGTCCATAAAACTGTTTTCTTTGACAACCAGTTCCAAAAGGCTCATCAGTAAGGCACCGCCCAATCCGCCAACATATACTGACCGATAACCCTTGAACAGGGAATCCATAAAGGAAAGCAAAATCAATACAATAACGACGGGATAAAGCAAACCCAGTACGGGTACGGAAATGGCAATCAGTTGAGTCAAACCAATGTTGGCAACAATGGCACTAAACAAAATGGTGACCAGTAACCATTGCTTGTAAGACAAGCGCGGAACAACCTGGTTCAGATATTTAGCAACGGCTGTTGACAAACCGATCGCGGTTGTCAGGCAAGCCAACATGACGACTCCGCCCAATATCAGCAATCCAAAATTTCCGAACAGGACATTTGCCATCAGTGTCAATACTTCACCGCCATTTTCCATTAGACCCAACCCTTGACTGGTCGCTCCCATATAGGCAAGCGAAAAATAAACCAGGCCTAACAGAGAAACAGCAATAATGCCGGCACGAAAGGTTGTGGTTGCCACCTGTTTACGATCGGACACACCAAAACCTTGAATCGAGGCAACAACGATTCCTCCAAACACCAGCGCCCCCAGTGTATCCATTGTCAGATAGCCTTCTATAAATCCTCTGAAAAAAGCGGAATCGACATAATCACCTGTAGGCTGCCCCAGATCTCCAATCGGATTCAATAAACCCTGCACAAACAGAACAATAATCAAAAGCAACAGAGACGGCGTCAGAATCTTTCCGATACGGTCAATCAGTTTTGACGGATTCAAGCCAAACCAATAAGTAATCGAAAAATAAACAATTGTAAAAACAGGCAAAGCCCATACAGCATCTGTTACAGACGCAGGAAGGTAAGACAAACCCATTTCAAATGACACGGTTGCTGTTCTCGGAATTGCAAAAAAAGGCCCAATCGACAAATAAATCATTAAAGCAAGAATTAATCCGAATACAGGATGAACGCGATTGGCCATCGACTGCAAGCCGTTTTCTGACAAGCCAACCGCCATGACAGCCAATAAAGGTAATCCAATTCCTGTAATAAAAAACCCGATCATTGCTATAAAAACATGATTACCTGCTTCTTGCCCCAACAGTGGCGGAAAAATCAGGTTCCCTGCGCCAAAAAACAACGAAAACAGCATTAGTCCAATCGTAATAATTTTTTTATTTGTTAGAACATTGGTTGGCATTTTAGTTCCCCCTCCTTTTAATAAGTACCGTGAAATACGAACCCTGGTAATTCTATCATTTCTGGTTCTTTATTAACTGCACCAGGATTGTCCAAATTTGTAAATTTCCCAAAACAGAAGCCACAATATTTTGGATCATTAAACAACTCCAACTTTTCTCGAATGCATTTGTAAACTATCAGACGACTGGTTCATCATTATCAGACAAACTGTAATAAATCGGCAGATCTTCCTTTCTCCGTATCGTAATTATTTTTAAAAAATATCCTTTTCGCAGTGCTGATAATATTCAAAACGCCCCTAATGTAAAAATTTATTTTTTTTTGAATTGTTTTAAAACCGGAGATGTTGGGTTTTGAGTTTCGCGCGATTGGACTGACTTCATTTTTTAATAGCTATCTCTCCCTATTTTTATACTTTGTTCGTTTTCAGTATATTCATTTTATACAAACTATTATCTCGCATTATAATGAAATTATAAAAAAATAATCAGAGACTGTCAAATGATGATTTAACATAATATAAAGGCCGGCAATTTTTGCCGGCCTTTATATTACAGAGACATTTTGTAAATCTCATACACATCCTCTTTATTCAGCCGTTTGATTTTGCCCAATGGACGAGCCGATACTGCTTTTTCCGCCATTGCGGCAAGTTTTGAATCATCAATGCCATAGTCAGTCAAACGGCTCGGTGCACCCAATGAATTCCAAAATGCGCGCAAGCAGTCAATTCCTTCTTCCGCAATTTTCCGATCCGATTTTCCTTCAGGATTGACACCAAATACACGGATCGCCAATTGCTTCATTTTTGGGGTTGTCACCTCAAGATTGTATCGGATCCAGTTGGGAAACAGAATCGCCAGACCTCCGCCATGCGGGATATCATAAAAAGCCGATACAGCATGCTCTATTCCATGCGTTGCCCAGTCTCCAGCCATACCCTGGTTTACTACACCATTTAAAGCCATAGTTCCGCAAAACATAATTGTTTCCCGTGCTTCATAATTTTGCAGATCCTCAAGCAGTTTCGGCGCTGTCTCCATTACGGTTAACAGCAGCCCTTCCACCATCCGTTCGTTGTAAGGGACGTTAGGAGCCGGGCTGAAGTAATGCTCCAGTGCATGGGCCATAATGTCTACAATTCCGTTAACCGTCTGATCTTTTGGGACGGTGAAAGTATGTACAGGGTCCAGGATTGAAAACCTCGGATAAACGAGAGGGTGCCCCCACCCCAGTTTTTCCTGCATAGCCCAGTTGGTAATGACCGATGTTGGATTCATCTCTGAACCGGTTGCAGCCAGAGTCAGGACAGTACCAAAAGGTAACGCATCTCTGGGAACCTCTTTTTTTGTAATAATATCCCAAACATCGCCATCGTATTTTGCTCCGGCAGAAATCGCCTTGGTTGCATCGATCACACTGCCGCCTCCGACGGCAAGCAGAAAATCAATGTTTTCCTTTTTACACAATTCAACTCCTTTATGGACGGTTGACAGGCGTGGATTGGGTTCAACCCCGCAAAAATCCAAGACTTCCGCTCCGATTTCGTTTAAAATTTTCATTGTTTTATCATAAAGTCCGTTTCTTTTAATGCTTCCTCCCCCGTAAACCAACAAGACTTTTTTTCCGTGACGGGGAATTTCATCCTTTAAATTCTGTAGTGTTCCTTTGCCAAATATAAGTCGGGTTGGATTATAAAACATAAAAGTATCCAACAAACAGCACCTCTTTTAACTAAAAATATTTTCATATTCAATTATATTATAAAATAAGCAAGAGATAAAACATTAGTACCAGTAATGAAAAAAGGGAGATTTTATCCCTCCGCGGTTTACTGCGTCAAATATGGTTTCACTTCCTGAATCACTTGTTCCAGTTCCTGGGACGATTCCAGATAGAGCTTTTTGGCTTCTTCATTTTCCGTGGACAGTCCAAACATCTCCAAATCGGCTTCGCATTTTTTCAAAGTAGCCAGTAATTGAGGTCGTTCTTGCGCCATCGGCTGCTGCAGATTATCATCATAAAGATCCAGATACAGCTCTCCAAAGGAATCAACCTGACCCACAAACACGTTCTCGAGCGCTACCCCCAGCTTTTTCAGTTCCTCCTTCAGCCATTCCCTGTTTCTGCCAAGCCGAAACAATGATTCATCCTGAATTTTTCCGTCCATGACAACAATTTCCGGCTCGCGCTCCTGGGCAACTGACATCTCTAACATTTTTGCCGTTACCGGCTGACATTCTTTTTTCAGCATTACATTGACAGAACCGTCCGGTTCCATGATGGCAAACTCGACATCCGCCAATCTGAAAATATTTCTTTTGTGCAGTTGGGATACCAATTCATTGATCGTGATCCGCTCTTTTTTCAAATTATCTTCCAGCACTTTCCCTTCCTTAATCAATACGGTTTCTTTTCCATCGAGCCACTCCCTGAGTTTTTTGCTTTTAATTTGCAGATATTCTAATCCCAGAGCCATCAAAATCCACACAAGGATGGAAAGCGACCCCAGATACCAGGCTGTTTTTTCTGCTTCCAGCGGAATATAGGCAGCAATGCTTCCCAAAGTAATTCCGGTGATATATTCAAAAAGAGAAAGTTGTGTTACCTGTCTTTTGCCCAAAAGCCTGGTAATCGCCAACAACAGAAGCACTGTGAAAATTGTTTTGATAATAACTCCATACCAACTCATAAGAATCTTCCTTTTGCAAAGTAATAGCATGGATAGTATTTGGAAGGAACATTTTAACTATGCATGAAAAGTATTTTTAAAAAAGGGAAACCTTGTTTCCAAGGAGGTTAAAACGATGACTGTAGCATCAGATGTAAAAAAATGTTTGGCTTCTCTTAAAAGTGCGCAAGCAACTTTAAAACAATTATCCATAAAAGCCAACCATCCGCATGCAAAAGAAAGCTTCGAAAAGGCTTCAAAAACAACTATGAAAATTATAGGTCGGATTCAACAACGGATGGAAACATTGGAACGCGAAGAGCCACAATACAAAGGATATTAGCCTCTTACTCGACCTGCGGGCATTCAATCCCTGTTTCAATTGACAATACCCAAGATGTTATAAAACGTCACAAAAAACCTGATTAAAAAAGCGGTATTGTTTTGCCGTTAAAATGGCTCAATACCGCTTTTTATTTTAATTATTTTATATTGCGATGAATTTTTGATTTACTCAAACTCTTTGGCCATATCATCATTAAATCCAAACCAATAAGTGAAAAGATATCCGGCCGCGTAGGAAATAACCAATCCGGTCAGATAAAGCAGGATTTGTCCTGGCAGAACAAGAAAGGTTAACGGCAATCCCGAAACACCGATGCCCATCGTTGCAATCTTGAATACAGCCTGAAACGCACCGCCGACTCCAGCACCCAGGCATGCTGTTAAAAACGGTCTTCCAAGCGGCAAGGTTACCCCGAAAATAAGCGGTTCTCCAATCCCAAGTAACCCGGCCGGCAAAGCGCCTCCAACTGCTCTTTTAAGACGCTTCTTTTTCGTTTTCATATAAATGGCAAAAGCGGCTCCAACCTGTCCCGCTCCACCCATGGCCAATATAGGAAAGAGCGGGGAGCTTCCAATGGTGTTGATCAGTTCCAGATGAATAGGCATCAAACCCTGGTGCAAACCTGTAACAACTAGCGGCAAGAATGTGGATCCCAATACAAATCCGGCAATAATTCCGCCCATATCCAAAAGGTATAATAAACCTTGGGTGATACCATCAGAAATGATTCCCCCGATTGGCATAAATACAACATAAGTAATAATTCCTGTGATTAAGAGTGCCACTGTTGGTGTAACAATGATATCAAGAGATGCTGGAACATAACGGCGAATCCGTTTTTCCAAATAGGCAATAAAGATAGCGGCAAACATGACACCGATCAATCCGCCACGGCCCGGCAGCAAATTTTCACCAAATAGCGTAATATTGGCCACTTCCGGGTTGATGACCAAAATTCCTGCCAGTCCGCCAAGTGCCGGCGACCCGCCAAATTCTTTTGCTGAGTTAATCCCTACCAGAATTCCCAAATAGACAAACAGCCCCGACCCGACTACCGTAAGTAATGTAGCAATCTGGGAAGTTTCGGGAACCCAGCCGGCCTGTACAATACTTTTGGTAATCCCCGTAATCAGTCCTGAGGCCACCAGGGCCGGAATCAAGGGAATAAAAATACTGGCGATTTTTCGCAAAAAAAGTTTAAACGGCGTGGCATTTTTCTCCTTGAGCTCTGCATTTCTTTGCTTGGCCTCTTCTATTAAATCAAAATTTCCATTGTCGTCGTCACCCATCAATTTTCCAAATTCTTCCGATACTTTGCTTACTGTACCGGGCCCTAAAATTATCTGCAGCGTTTCTTCTTCTACGAGCCCTATTACACCGTCGATATCTTTCAGTTTACTCTTGTTGACAAGGCTTTCATTTTTCGGTTTGACGCGCAGACGCGTCATACAATGGGTAAAAGATACAACATTGGATGCTCCACCCAATTGCTCCATAATCTTTTCCGCAATCAATTTATGGTTTTTTCCCATATAGATCCTCCTTACCAACTGAAACTTCAGTTGTTTTCTTTCAGCCAACTTGTCGCTTTACGGGTTTTATCCAATGAATCGACAATTTCATCATATTGTGCGCTTGCAATCGCTAAAAATAAAATGTCTATGATGTGGAGCTGTGCAATTCTTGAAGATGTTGCTCCGCTTCTAAACGGCGCTTCCTTGGAAAAGGAAGTATACAGTCTGATTTCAGCCAGATTTGCCACCGTTGATGATCCATACTTTGTCAGACTGATTGTTTTAATTCCATTCATTTTGGCTAAACGCAAGATTTTAATCACTTCAGGGGTTTCTCCGGAAAAAGAAACTGCAAACGCGACATCTCCGGGCTTTGCATTGGCAATTTGCGTAGCAACCAAATGGCTATCGGTAAAAGCAGTCGATCCTCTATTGATTCGAAGCCATTTCTGCTGGGCATCAAGAGCAATGATATGGGAAGCACCAATTCCGAAAAAATGTACATTTTCCGCCTGCAACAAAACTTGTATTGCTCTTTTCAATTCCCTTTTATCAATGATTTCCACTGTATCGCGCAAACTTTGGATTGTATTGCTTGTAATTTTCTGGATAATAAGTTCAACCGATTCTTCCGGTTTTATATCCCGGTAACCCTGATCAACCGGTTTTGCCAAGTCACCGGCAATTTTCATTTTCAAATCTTGAAATCCATTTAATTGCAGCGATTTGCTCAAACGAACCACAGTGGCTCCACTTGTTTGTGTGCGCTTTCCCAGTTCGATGGCCGTCATATGAATCACTTCTTCAGGATGAATGAGAACAAATTCAGCAATTCTTCGCTCCGAGGTCGACAATTGATTTAGCATTGATTTCAAACGATAAAGCCCACCAGTAGACATTTATTTCTCCTGTTTAGGAAGACCGGTTCAATGCTATGGCTTCGCGAACGTGGCCTTTGGTTTGTTCAAGCAATTGTTTTGCTTCGCTGTAATCCAGATTGGAAATATGCATAACAATTGCTGTTTTCACTTCATTGCCAGCGCTTTGCAACAATTCTTCCGCTTCTTTTTCAGAAATCCCCGTAATGGTTTGAACAATACCGATTGCCCGTTTTTTCAATTTGTAATTGCTGATATGCACATCAACCATAAAATTCTCATACACTTTCCCCAGGCGAATCATCGCTGTTGTGGAAATCATATTCAGCACCATTTTTTGGGCGGTTCCCGCTTTCATCCGTGTCGAACCGGTTAATATCTCCGGACCTACAACCACTTCAATGGCTTGATCAGCCACTTTGCTGATCTGAGCATCTTTGTTACAGGAAAGGGCAACTGCTTTCGCACCAGTCTCCCGGGCATATTTAAGCGCGCCTATGACATATGGAGTTCTTCCGCTTGCCGCAATACCAATTACGGTATCTTTATCTGTCAGAAGTATCTCTTTTAAATCCTGTTCCCCCAGATCTTCCCGGTCCTCGGCCCCTTCAACTGCCCGGATAAAAGCTTTTTCTCCTCCGGCAATAAGCCCTTGCACCAGTCCAGGCGGAGTGCTGAAAGTTGGCGGACATTCTACAGCATCAAGCACACCAAGCCGCCCGCTTGTTCCGGCGCCAACATAGATTAACCGTCCACCTTTCATAATGGATTGTGAAACATATTCGACAGCAACCTTGATGTCCGGGAGCTTTTCTTGAACAGCCAAAGCTACTTTTTGATCTTCTTCATTGATCAATTTCAAAATTCCCATCGTATCTAGGACATCAATCTGTTTGCTGCGATCATTCCGTGACTCTGTCATCAATGAACTAAGTTCTTCACCCATATCTCAAGCCTCCAAATTAACAACGACATTTGTATACGCTTTAATTATATCTGACGCGAAATAATATTTCAATATATGAAAAGAATAACGAAATATCATTTCAAAGGAAATTATATAACTGTTAATAAAAAAAGCGGAAGAATCTTTTCTTCCGCAAGACTGTACAAGAAACTGTTTAAAGCGATTTTCTCAAAACTACGTCCCTTTCTTGAAAAAAACAACGAGGGTCGCTCCAAAAACCGCTTCTTTTTAACTTACTCAACAAAAGAACATTTCTCCTGCCTCAGATAAACAAAAACCAAAAATAATTGCCTTCCCGCGTGTTACTCATGATTTACCCAGTTATAAAAAGAAAAACCATTTCCACCCAATGCCGTTTTTTCCCGAATATTAGCCTGATACAAACTCCCTTTTTGCCTGAACTTACGCGAATACTCAGCTGCCTCATCCGATGTTTGAATATTATTTTTTTGCCACTCGAATAAAATCCTGTCGATATAACGAAAATTCAGTTTGCTGCAAAAAACAGCTTCCCGCAAAGCCGCTTCAATCAACTCCTGCGAATACCCGTCTTCATCGATCCACTGGGCAAGCATCTGGCATTCCATAGGAGACAGTGCACGGCCAAATTCTTGTTCAAACAGCCGAAAAACCTGCTGATACATTTCAGCACCCTGTTCCGTTTCTTTTTGCTCCCGTTCAATAAACGAAGAGACCAATTGCTGAAAAAGTGGCCATAGATTATAGCTTTCGCTTCTCAGGCCATATTCGTTTACCTCATCTTCAATTTGCAAATAGCCGCCTGTTACCAAATGCTGGATCAAGCCAACGATCTGGTCTTGTGTCAGGTTCATCCGCTGTTCCAATTCAGCGACCGTAGGAAAAGTCTTGTTTTCTTTTTCCTGAAACATGAACAGATGAATAAGTAACATGACTTCCGCTTCCGTTAACCCCAATTGTTTGTATTCCTTAATCAAAAGGACTGGCAAAGACACTGAACCCTGTTTTAGGAGATGAACCATAGCCGTCTGCACAGATTCTTTCTGGTTCATACTCTTCCACCTCTCTTGTCACTCTACTATAACACGATCATGATGCCACAAATAGATAAAAAATCGAAAAGCACCGGCGGAAAAAACCGATGCCCTTCATTTTTCAGGGGTATAAACGGTTTAACATCCGCGGAAATGGAATGGTTTCTCTTACATGATCCAAACCGCAAATCCAGGCAACGGTTCTTTCCAAACCCAAACCGAATCCGGAATGGGGAATTGTCCCATATTTTCTAAGATCCATATACCAATTATAGGACTCGGAAGGAAGATCATGTTCCTTATACCGTTTTTCAAGCAGTTCAGGATCATCAATCCGCTGACTCCCGCCAATAATTTCGCCATATCCTTCCGGCGCAATCAGATCTGCGCACAAAACCACTTCCGGACGATTTGGATCCGGTTTCATATAGAAAGCTTTGATTTCAGTCGGATAATGGGTGATAAAAACAGGCTTTTCGAAACTTTCCGCGATTTTCGTTTCATGCGGCGAACCAAAGTCTTCTCCCCATTCAAAGTCATTAAATCCTTCATTATGAAGGAGCTGAACGGCTTCATCATAGGTAATGCGAGGAAAGGGCGCCTTGATTTTTTTCAGCTTTCCCAAATCCCGGCCCAGTGTTTTTAATTCCTGCTCACAATGAGTCAAAACATGCTGAACCACATTGGAGAGCATTTGTTCTTGAACTTCCAGGTTTTCTTCATGATCTGCAAACGCCATCTCCGGCTCAATCATCCAGAATTCAATCAAGTGGCGCCTGGTTTTTGATTTTTCCGCCCGAAAAGTGGGGCCAAACGAGTAAACTTTTCCCAGCGCCATGGCTGCAGCTTCCATATATAATTGACCACTTTGTGTCAAATAGGCATCCTCATCAAAATATTTAGTATGAAACAGATTTGTAGTTCCTTCACATGATGAAGGTGTCAGAATGGGCGGATCAACCAGTGTAAACCCGCGATTATCCAAAAACTGCTGCACGGATTTGATAATTTCAGCCCTTATTGCCAAAATAGCACGTTGACGGGGCGAACGAATCCACAAATGGCGATAATCCATCAAAAAGTCGACACCGTGCTCCTTCTTGGCAATCGGATAATCACTGGCCAATTGAATGATTTCAATATTTGTCACATCCAACTCAAAACCGATTGGTGACCGCTCATCTTTCCGTACCATTCCCCAGATATAAAGAGAACTTTCCTGTGTCAGGGACTTGGCAGCTTCCCAAACCTCAGGGGTTACTTGGCTTTTCACCACAATCCCTTGTATGAAACCGGTTCCATCCCGCAATTGCAAAAATTGGATCTTCCCACTGGAACGTTTATTATAAAGCCATCCGCCTAATTTCACTTCTTTTCCTGCATTACCAATTATTTCTTTAATTGTCGTCAGCACCTATGTACCCTCCATCCGTTAAAAATCGCGCTGGCTACTATTATACAACCGCTTATTTTAAAGAGTCAATTTGATACTGCACCAGGCTAAAGTTTCCATTCTGTGCCTTTTAATACAAAAGAAAACCTCCGGTAAAAACCGGAGGTTTTCTTTTGTATTAAATTTATTCTTTAATATTGTCCGCAAGTAACGAAGTTAATCCATCCTTAGACAATCGGTTGCCAATATAGAAGGAGCCAAATTCTCCAAACCGTGCACTGGCCTCATCAAATCTCATCTCATATACCAGCTTCTTGAAATTCAAAGGATCATCCGAAAACAAAGATACTCCCCATTCCCAATCATCCAGACCGGTAGATCCCGTGACGATTTGTCGAACTTTTCCTTCATATGTACGCCCGATCATACCATGGCTTTTCATCATTTTTCTCCGGTCTTCAATTGGGAGCATAAACCAGTTATCGTCTCCGACTCTCCTCTTGTTCATAGGGTAAAAACAAATATATTGCGTTTTTGGAAGATTCGGTTGGAGCCGCGCCCGAAAGACCGGATCACTTAAGGGGTCAACATCAGGTGGAACGGTGTAGGCGCTGAGTTCCACAACTGAAAGAAAAGAATAGGAAGCAGTCGTAAAATCAGCAAAACCCGTCTTGTCCCACTGGAATTTCACTTCATTCAGTTCTGCAATGGTAGGGCGAAGATGGACAAGCAACAGATCAGCTTCATGAGTAAGCACAGTATATTGGGCAAAACTGCCCTTCTTGTCCTTTTCTACCCTCTGGTATTCCTCGACTTTTTCTTTCAGTTCCTGAATCATTTCCTGCCTTTGTGAAGGTTTTAGTGATTTCCACCTGTTCCAATCAACTTTACGAAAATCATGATAGGCATACCAACCATTATAAGTGTCTACAGACTGGCTCATGTTTCACTTCCCTTTCAACAAATTGTTCTTTCAAGAAAAAAACTTTATTAGTTGAACGAACAACAGAGCAACCTTCATGACAAATATGTTATCACATTTTTGGCCTCGTTTTTCCCCTGCTCCACACAGTCGGGGATTCCCGAACCACTGTAGGAAGAACCGATCAAAAAGACACCAGGATAATGGTACTCCATATTTTGATTCAATCGCTTCAACCAATCCTGGTGATCAGTGACAAACTGGGGCATTGCACTTTTCCAGGGAGTCACATGCGTAAATTCCGGTTCGCCTGTGAGCTGAAAAACCCGTTTCAGGTCGTTGATGGCGATTTCCACCAGTTCATCATTCGGCTTATCAATGATTTCTTCTTCACCATCACGCCCCACATAACAGCGAAGCAATACTTTGCCGGAAGGGGTGGTATGCGGCCATTTTCTGTTGATCCAGGTACAGGCAGTAATGGTGTAAGCTTCCTCTCTTGGAACAATAAACCCTGTTCCTTCCTTGTCCAGATGAATGGCATCTTCCGGATACGCCATAAGGATAGTTGCGACAGATACAGGCTGACTGCGTAACGGTTCCAGAAAGTTGTCATTTCCCAGCACTTCACTGGTTACCTGATACGGAGTTGCCATGATCACTGCACTTGCCTGGAGTGGTTCCCCATTTGTCAAATGGAGCAGATATCCCTGTCCATTTTTTTCAATCTGTTTTAACGGATCGCCCTTGATTACTCTTACATCTGTCAATTGTTCCTCAATTGCTTCCACCATTGAATACAGTCCTCTTTTCAGGGTGATAAACGCCCCTTTTGCTTTGCCTTTTTTCTTCTTTGGAGAACCTGTATTGGCCATCGCCAAAATCAGACTGCGATATTTTTTTTCCATCTCGGCAAATTGGGGAAGAATGGTCATTAAACTCATCTTGTCGATATCCCCAGCATAAATCCCTGACAATAAAGGCTCAATAATCCGGTCAACCACCTCATTGCCCAAACGGCGGCGAAAAAATGAACCAACTGATTGATCTTCGGCTTGCAATTTTTTTGAACGCGGCAAAAACAAGTCCGCAAGTGCGCGAGCTTTGCCAATCGGTGAAACCAGGGGGGTGGTAGCAAAAGGTGTCAGTTTGGTTGGCACTCCCATCACTGCACCTTCGGGTATAGGCAAAAGCTGGTCATCATGCAGTATGTATGCTTGACCTGTCTGATTATTGACCAGTTCGTCTTCAAGTCCCAATTCCTTGATGAGTTCCTTGGCACTCGTTTTCCGTTCCAAAATGGAATCAGGACCTTGCTCCATAATAAAACCGTTATAGTCTACAGTTTTGATCTTTCCGCCAAGCTGGTCTGATGATTCCAGCAAGGTAACTTTCCACTCAAGTCCTTTTTCTTTTAATTCTTTCTGCAAATAAAAAGCAGCAGATAATCCAGTAATACCTCCGCCAACAACGGCAACATGAGGTGTTTTGCTTGTCATGACTGTTCACTTCCTCTGGGTGGCCAAGCGCTTTTCTACCACATCAGCAAGACACTTGATAAATAACGGGTTGGCATTTGGCATTTCAGGCCGATAATATTTAGCCCCAAGTTTTTCTGTCACCCGTCGGCATTGAATGTCGTTATCATAGAGAACTTCCAAGTGGTCAGCTACAAAACCAACAGGACAGTATACGAATAAACGGTATCCTTTTTGTTCATACAATTGTCTCGTCAAATCCTGCACATCAGGACCAAGCCATGGAACCGATGTTTTTCCAGCGCTTTGCCAACTGATAGTATAATGTTTGATTTGTGCCTGTTCAGCGATAAGATCAGCAGTTTCTTGCAATTGATCCGGATAAGTATCTCCCATATCCAGGATTTTTTTCGGCAAACTGTGAGCCGAAAAAATTACGATTGTTTTATCATGATCTCCAGATGGAATGGAAGAAAATGTTTGTTTCAATTGATTTGTCCAGTAATCGATAAATTTTGGTTCACTATACCAACTATCTACTGTATAGATTAAAGGACCGCCCAGCTGATCTGCTTCCTGTTTGGCACGGTCATTATATGATTTTACACTAAAAACGGAATAGTGTGGAGTCAGTACAACGCTTACAGCCTCCTTGATTTCATCCTCGTACATTTTTTTTACAGCATCTTCAATAAATGGATTAATATGTTTCAATCCGATATACACTTTGAAAGTATGGCCGATCTGCCTTGAATTCAGTTCTTGTTCCAGGGCTGCTGCCTGTTTCTCAGTTATGTCTGCCAAAGGTGAAATGCCGCCAATCATCTCATATCTCTGTCTGAGATTGGCCAAAAGCTCTGCTGATGGCTTTTTACCTCGCCGTATGTGTGTATAGTAGGGTTCTATATCTTCCGGACTTCTCGGTGTACCATAGGCCATCACCAATAAACCTGTTTTTTCAGCCATGTGGTATCACCTCGTTGTATATTCATGAACAAAGGCAGTCAGTTTCTGCAAGGTTTCCACTTTGACACTCGGGAAAACTCCATGACCAAGATTAAAGATATAACCTGCCTGTTTGGTACCCTGATCCAGGATTTCTTTAGTTCTTTGTTCGATCAGTTCCCATGGAGCCGAAAGGAGAGAAGGATCGAGATTGCCTTGCAGAGCCTTGTCTGTTACCTTCCCGCGGGCAGACAGAATTGAAGTGCGCCAATCCAATCCGATCACATCTACGGGTAAGCGGTTCCATTCTTCCAGAAGATGGCCGGCACCAATTCCAAAATAGATAACGGGAACACCCGTAGTTTTTAGTTCTGTAAAGATATGCCGCATGATAGGAACCACATAAGTTTTGTAGTCCTGTTCATTCAGTGCGCCAATCCAGGAATCAAAGACCTGTACAGCCTGAGCACCGGCAGCAATTTGTTCTTTCAGATAAACGACTGTCATATCGCCCAGCTTTTTCATAAGCGCATTCCAGACATTCGGTGCCGAATACATCAGTCCTTTTGTTTTGTGATAGTTTTTCGAGGGCTGTCCTTCAACAATGTAACTAGCGAGAGTAAAGGGCGCTCCGGCAAAACCGATCAACGGAACGGAAAGCTGCTGGTTCAGAATTTTAATCGCTTCAAGAATCGTTGGCAGGTGTGTCTGCGGATCAAGTTCACCCAGACGGCTTACTTCCTGTTCCGTATGAATCGGATTTTCGATGACTGGACCAACGCCAGGCTTGATCTCCAGCTGAACTCCAATGTGCTTGAGAGGGGTCATAATATCAGCAAATAAAATAGCTGCATCCACACCGAGCTGTTCAACGGGAAGACGCGTCACTTCTGCACATACCTCAGGGATTTCGCTCATTTCAAAAAATGAATATTTCTTGCGCAATTCCCTGTATTGCGGCTGGTATCTGCCTGCCTGGCGCATATACCAGACTGGAGTATAAGGGGTCTCTTCTTTTCGGCATGCTCTTAAAAATACGTCATTAAACGGTTTGTTCATATTATCAACCTCTTTGATCATTATGACTTTTTGGTTATTCTAAAGAACAAATCAGATCAACCATTTTATTTTAAAATGTTATTTTTAAGAACGTGTGATAATAGTCACATATCCTTAAAAATTTCTTCCTGCAAAAAAATAAAAAAAACCCATTATACATTTTCGATAATAATATCACAATCTGCCTTTCTGTCAACCAAAATCCCTGTTTAATGCCCTGAAAAACGTCGGTATCCCGACTTCCCGAGATCAACTGTAGCAAGTAAACACAGAAGAAAACTTTTATCACCGCTTAAAAATACATCAATTTTGAATAGAGAATAATACTACTGACAAAAACTATCAGTATAAATGCAGATTCAGGAGGTCCACTAAAATGCGACTTAGCAAGTTATGGATAAGCCTAACTCTCGTATTCGTCATTTCATTTGCCATACTAGGATATTACGGCGGGGAAATCTACCAGACAATGGCCCCTGTTCCCAAAAGGGTAGTTACCACGACGGGTACTGTCCTGTTCACGGAAAAACAGATTAAGGATGGACAAAATGTTTGGCAGTCAATGGGCGGGCAAGAAGTAGGAACGATCTGGGGCCACGGCGCATATGTAGCGCCAGACTGGAACGCCGACTGGCTGCATCGGGAAGCTGTATGGCTTCTGGACAGATATGCTTACGATCAGTTTGGAAAAAAATATAACGACCTGGACAGTGAAAAAAAAGCAATGCTTCGGGCACGATTGCAAAAAGAAGTAAGAACGAATACTTATAAGCCAAAGACTGGAGATTTGGTGATTTCTCCATTGCGTGCAGAGGCAATCAGGAACGTAAGCCAGCACTACAGTTCTTTATTCGGAGACGATCAAAAACTGGACCATCTGCGGAATAAATACGCCATTCCCCGTGCTCCAATCAAAAACCCGCAAAGGATGGAAGCACTTAATGCCTTTTTATTCTGGTCAAGCTGGGCTTGCGCAACCAATCGTCCAGGCAGTGAGATTACCTACACCAATAACTGGCCGCATGAGCCTTTAATCGGCAATGAAGCAACAGGAAGCATGGTAATATGGTCTGTTGTCAGCTTTGTTCTGCTCCTGGCAGGCATTGGTGGTTTGGCATGGTATTATGCCAAGCAGAAACACGAGGACATTGAAGAAAAGTTTCCTGAAGAAGACCCGTTGCTCGCTCTGTCGCCAACCCCTTCCATGAAGGCAACACTCAAGTATTTCTGGGTAGTGGCCGCCTTGTTTGTAATCCAGATCGCCCTTGGAGTAATTACGGCACACTATCAGGTAGAAGGAAGCGGTTTTTATGGAATACCGCTTGCTGACTGGATTCCTTATTCGGTAACACGCACATGGCACACCCAATTGGCAATCTTTTGGATTGCTACTGCCTGGATTGCAACGGGATTGTTTGTCGCACCGGCTGTTTCCGGACGTGAACCGAAATACCAACGTTTTTTTGTCAATTTTCTCTTTGTCAGTCTGCTGATCATTGTTGTAGGTTCTATGGCCGGCCAATGGTATGCCATACAGGAACGTTTCGGATTGAAAACGAACTTCTGGTTCGGGCACCAGGGGTATGAGTATACGGACCTGGGAAGATTCTGGCAACTGTTTCTTACAGTAGGGCTTTTCCTCTGGCTGTTCCTGATACTTCGGGGAATCTTGCCTGCCCTCAAAAAGAAAAATGACGACAGGCATCTGCTCACCCTGTTTTTGCTCTCCGCCACTGCGATTCCTGTCTTTTATATCCCGGCCCTCCTGTGGGGACAACATACAAACCTGGCCATTGCCGAATATTGGCGCTGGTGGGTGGTTCACCTGTGGGTAGAAGGTTTCTTTGAAGTATTTGCCACTGTAGTAATCGCATTCCTTTTCACACGCATGGGCTTGCTCAGAATTTCTACAGCCAATACTTCTGTTCTGTTTTCAACAATTGTCTTCCTGTTCGGAGGGATCATCGGCACATTCCACCATCTGTACTTCAGCGGAACACCGATTGGGGTTCTTGCTTTCGGGGCTACCTTCAGTGCGCTTGAAGTCGTCCCATTAGTATTGATCGGTTTTGAAGCATATGAGAACTTTACACTCTCCCGCGCCCGTCCCTGGGTAAAAGCCTACAAATGGCCGATTTACTATTTTATTGCCGTTGCTTTCTGGAACCTCGTAGGCGCCGGATTGTTCGGATTCTTTATCAATCCTCCGATTGCCCTCTATTACATGCAAGGTCTGAACACCACATCGGTCCATGGCCACTCCGCACTATTCGGGGTATACGGAATGCTGGGAATCGGATTGATGCTGTTTTGCCTGAGAGGGTTGACCAAACAATACATGTGGAAAACAAAAGCACTTGCTTTCTCATTCTGGGCAATCAATATTGGCCTGGCTTTGATGATCCTTTTAAGCCTGTTGCCCATCGGCCTAATCCAGACTTTGGCAAGTGTGGAACACGGTACCTGGTATGCCCGTTCAGCCGAGTTCATGTCACGGGGGATTATTCACAATTTTGTCTGGCTGCGGGTAATCGGCGACACCCTTTTTGCCATTGGCGCGATCGTTCTCGGCTGGTTTATTCTTGGCCTGAAAACAGGATGGTCACTCACTGGCAAACGACTTCCGTACGTAAAAAACAATGATTCAATGCAAATCTAGATTATTAAAAAACAAACAACTCTCTTGTATCAGAATAATGGCCTGGTGGAAACAAACCAAGCCGTTTTCATGTCCAAATGCTATTAAGATAGATTGCATGACTTGTCTTTAAATAGTTCGGATCATTTTTTCCAAACAGTCTTTTTCTTCATCGGATAACAAACGTTCTCCCATGGGAAACAAAACATTTTCTTCTTTCATAAAATGTTCAGACAGGATATTACAGGCATCGGCTATTAAAACGGCTATTTCCTTGGCCTTTTCCGCACTTACCGCTTCAGTCATCTGTTCGGTTTCTGTCATGAAAGATTCCAGAATCTTCTTTGCCATCTCATGCTCATACTCCATTACAGCAATAGGCCCGGTTTCCCGGCCAATGTAATTGGCAATCACCGGGAACACAAAATCTTCTTCCCGTTGCGAATGAAAATCCACTTGCTTCTGAAAATCAACGGATTCCTCTCTCAGGACATTTAACGCGTCGCGCCAGTCTGAAATGCTTTGATCCACTCCAATCGTTTGTGCCAATTGAAATAAAGGTTCCACTTGTTCCCTCAACGAAACATGCTCTTGCTTCAGCCGGTTAAAAACAGGACTCAGAGAAACTTCTTTTCCCATAGAATGGCAAGGTTTATTTTCCATTTTACTCCCTCCTGTGCACAAAACATTGTATCCCGATTTGTTTATTTTTATTGTGACGGCCGTCACATCAAATTAATAGCTTTATCGCTATCCAGCAAAAATTTTTTATCATAGTTATGCACTTTCTGACAAATGATAATACTGGCTCGGATGTGATTTAAGTCACACTGTCTTCCTGATTGTTTGTATTATAGTAAAAATTAAAGGAGGAAGGATCATATGAGCCCAAACAAACAGCAATCTCTGGAATTGGACGTCCGTGATGACTTAAGAAAAAGAACGGACCCATTTAAAAAAATCATGGATGCCATTAAAAACTTAAATGATAAAGACAAATTTATTTTGCATACAACCTTTAAACCGGCTCCGTTAATCCGTGTCCTGAAATTGAAGGGATATGATTGCCAAGCTGAAAAAAAGGAGAAAAATCATTGGATCTGTACTTTTTATAAAAAACAGAAGCAAAACAGTTATGCTGCTGAAATAAAGGCTGACAAAGACGCCAAGGAACCAGCCATATATCGCCTTGACAACCGCGGGCTTATCCCGCCTGAACCGATGGTTCGCACACTCAATCAACTGGAAAAAGCCCAGCCTGGGGATCAGGTTGTCATTTGGAATGATCGGGTTCCGGCCTACTTGCTGGAGGAATTGGAAAGCCTCGGCTATTCTTATGAAATCGACCAGAAAGATGATGGTTCTGCAAAAGTCACCATAACCAAAACACATTCTGACGGGAAGTGAAAGGCTTTATGAATATAATTTCAAGTCAGGGAAATATACAGAACCAATCTTCATCCCTTAAACTTCCGCTGACTTTTATTATAACGGGAATTCTGGAACTGGTTGGTTTTTTCCTGCTTTCCCTCATATCACTTTCTGATATCAATCTGACATCTCCCAGATATCCGTCAGGATGGGCATTTACACACCTTTTTGTTCTTGGCGGGGCTTCAATGATCGCGATGGGAGCTGTTTACCAACTTGTTCCAGTTGTGATCAACCGTTCGCTTTACAACCAACGGATGGGATTTTTACATTATGGATTTTTTCTGATCGGGCATATTGGTCTTTCTATTGGTTTTTTCCTGTTTCAAACCAATTGGATGGCCCTTTTTGCCACCTTCTTATTCCTTTCGATCCTGTTATTTGCGACAAACATTTTAATAACACTGGTTCAGGCAAAACAGTTTGACACAGTAACGATTCATGTGATTTTTTCTCTGCTTAGCCTGAGTCTTGCGGGACTGACCGGAATGCTAATGGGCTACAATTATGCAGTGGGGCAAGTGGGACCAGTTCATAATCAACTTTTGCCGGCCCATCTCTGGCTTGGAACAGCCGGCTGGTTTGGAAACCTGATTGTGGGATTTACCTATAAACTGTTGCCAATGTTTTCAATTTCCCATAACTATTCTGCCAAACCGCAAAAAGTTGCTTTGGTTCTTCTGAACATTGCCATCTTTTTTGGTGCGGGAAATTCTTTTTTGGGGGCTGATAATTTAATTACGGGGCTTCCTTTTATTCTTTTGGCAATTGGCTTTCTGTTTTTTATTTATGCTACCCACCAGATTCGCAAATCCGGAATCAAGAAAAACCCGGGGGCAGGGATTGCTTTTACTTTGAAGATTAATATTTTCATGGCATTAACTCTTCTTGTTTTAGCCATGGCAGTTTTTCTCGCTTCAGGACAAAAACTATTTATCGTTAGCATCTGGATCGGTTTATGGGGGTGGGTTTATTTTACAATCGTCGGCTACATGTCCAAGATTGTGCCATTTTTATGGTGGACCTTTAAATTCGGGTCTCGTGTCGGAAAGGAAAAAGTTCCGATGCTACACCAGTTAATCAGTGACAAGCTGGTGTATTGGCTGCTTAATGTAAATGTTGTCTCCTTTCTGATAACAACTCTGGGGCTCGTTATCTCTTCACCTTTCCTGTTTAACATGGGTTTCATCCTGCTTTTACTTTCCAGTCTGTTATACATTTCGACCATCGGATGGGTATTTAAAAACTGATCAAGGAGGGAACAGGAATGGAGTTAAACAAAGAAACTGTAAAGGAGATCCTCAAAGAAGTATACGACCCGGAATTAGGCATTAACGTCGTTGACCTCGGGTTAATCTACGATATCTACATCAAGGGTGATCAGGTTCATGTCAAAATGACACTTACTACCCCCGGCTGTCCGCTTCACGACACTCTGTCAGGCGGTGTTAAAAACGCGATCAGCAACCATCCGGAAGTAAGTTCGGTACAGGTTGAAGTGGTTTGGGATCCACCGTGGACTCCGGAAAGAATTTCTCCTGAAGGCAGAGAAGCTCTCGGATTTTTCTAGGTTTTAACTAAAACTGAAAGCTTGATAAATTGAACTGACAACAAGTGGTGATCACATTGAAAAAACAGGCTATCTTTATTTCTTTGCTTGCAGTATTTACAATATTGGTTTCCGGATGTTCCGTTGGTAATAATTCCAATGAACAGGCAAAGAAAGAAACAGAAAAAAAAGTAAATCAGCCACCGGTCTCTCCAAAAATCAAACGTGATGGCAACACCGTTGATATCGAAATGACTGCACAGGTTACAAATGTTGAAATATCCAAAGGCGTAACATATAATGCATGGACATTTAATGGAACGGTTCCGGGGCCGGTGATTCGGGTTAAAGAAGGAGACACCATCAACTTCACCCTGAAAAATATGGATCCATCCATGCCTCATTCGATGGATTTCCATGCGGTTCACGCTTCTCCAAGCAAAAAGTTTACTGATGTCATGCCCGGCAAAAAAAATTCGTTCACTTACCCCGCCAATAAACCTGGTGTCTTCATGTACCATTGTGGAACGGATCCTGTTTTACAGCATATTGCCAATGGGATGTATGGTGCAATTATCGTGGAACCAAAAGACGGCTATCCTACAGATAACGAGATGGACAAGGAATATGTGATTGTACAAAGCGAGTGGTACAAAGAAAATGACTGGAATGATTTTCTGAATGGAAAACCCGGTTATGTAGTATTTAACGGGGATGATTATTCCTTGAAAGAAAAACCCTTACAGGCAAAAGTTGGAGATCGTGTCAGGATTTATGTTTTAAATGCAGGTCCCAATGAAGTCTCCTCCTTCCATGTAGTCGGTACGAACATGGATCATGTTTATGTAGATGGCAATCCAAAAAATCTGCTTGAAGGCATGCAAACTGTTCAGCTCCCGGCCAGCGGCGGGGCAGTTGTTGAATTTACAGTTACGGAAGAAGGGAATTATCCGTTTGTTACTCACCAATTTAATCATGCCTCCAAAGGGGCGACCGGAATCATTCATGTGACAAAATGATGAGCATATTTTAAGGGCTTCCAAAACGGGAGCCCTTAAAATTACTTTGATAATGTGTAAAATATGATGAATATACATTCCAAACAAGGCACTATTTTATTTTGGCACCTTCTTGCTGAGCTGTTTGATTCCGCAATTTGGCGGGAACATATACACAATACGGATCGCTTTCCATATAGTCTCCGGTGATGGCATATGCCCTTGAGCGTGAGCCTCCGCATATTTTATTAAATTCACAAACCCCGCATTTTCCTTTCAACTGGGATTTGTCACGCAGCTGTTTCAGAATCGGGGACTCCCGGTAGATTTTCCACAATGGATCTTTTCTCACATTTCCGCACGAGATTGGCAAAAATCCACTTGGATATACTTCCCCGATATGACTGATGAATACAAAACCGTCTCCGTCGTTCACACCTTTGGGAGCTCTCCCCAAAAGATCTTCCCGTTTTTTTCCGGATAGGATCTTTATCTCTTTCTCCAGTTCCCTGGATTCTTGCAAAAAGACACGGCGATAATGGGGGGCCTCCGTTACTTTGACGCCATACGGCATTGTCTGGCTGATCTGATAAAGCCATTTCATCACCTGTTCATGCTCTTCCGGGGAAATCATGTCTTTTTGCAGCCCTCTGCCGGTCGGGACCAGGAAGAACACACTCCACAAAACCGTGTTCAGTTCATTTACCTTGTTGGCAATGTTCGGCAAATCATCGATATTATATTTGGAAACTGTCGTATTGATCTGAATGGGAATCTCCAGTTCTTTCAAGTAGTCAACAGCCTTCATTGTCAAATCAAAGGAACCTTTTGTCCCCCTGAAATGATCATGAATTTCGGCACAGGAACCATCCAGACTGAACGCCCAGCGGGAAAGATTCACTTCTTTCGCTTTCCTAATGGCCCGGCGTGTAACCTTGGGCGTAGCACTCGGAGTCATGGAAACAGGCAATTTCTTTTCTTCGATGGCATATTGCGCCAGATCAAACAAATCGGAACGCATGAATGGATCTCCGCCAGTAAAGACCAGCAATGGCGAATCAAGCACAGCAATTTCATCAATCAAACGCTTTCCTTCTTCGAAAGCAAGTTCTCTTGGATCCCGTTTATATTGTGCCTCCGCACGGCAGTGCAAACATTTTAAGGCACAAGCTCTTGTTACTTCCCAAATTACAATAAACGGATTAACATTGTAATCCCGCTCCCTTGCCAAAGACTGCATTTATAATCACATCCTCTTATGCTTGTTGATTTCGTTCGCAACTTTACATTGTTTTTGATATTTCTCCCCCCGTTACGACACATATTTTCTGGATTTCCAATACTTTTGGCCAGAACCTTTCGCCCTTCATAAAAAAGCCGCCTGATCTTTTTCAGCAAGCAAACTAGAAGTAATTAATCTTTGTAAACCATATCGATCCGGCAATTGCCGTAAATGTAAACAAAAAACCAAATGCTATAGTAAAAGCATGATAACCGGTACCATACTTTTCGATCATGCGCATAAAAAAAATCAATTGAATCAGAAGCTGGGAGGCGGCAAGTGCCAACAAGACTGTTACAGTGTCCTTCCAGGAAAAATGGGCAATTACCGCAAGCCATAATACGAAGACGGTAATGAGTATGGACGCAATAAATCCGATCACGTGCATCCAGGGATAACCTTCATATTTGCCGGAAATCTGCTTGTTTTTCATTCAATCACCCCTATTGGACCCGGACTGCCCAATTGATTCATAACGTTAACCCCAGTATAAACGGCGGGGACAGTTTTATCTGCTATCATTATTTTATACATAATCTGGTCAAATTTTTTAAATGTATCGAAAACACCCTGTGTAATAACCGGCGCTATTAACTTCAGCCCTGGTAAACAATAAAAATGCAAAAAGTTTACTATGCAAATCAAGAATAAATGAAACCGGGAAAACAAGCTGTGACAAATATCATAAACAGGAAGATGTTCATAAAATCGCAACATAATGTTTATTCTTTTATCGATATTTGGTGTTGATATCCAGAATTCGCCCGAAGAAACTATAAAAAAGGTTTAATTGCTAACTATTTTCAAAGCAGGAAATTCCTTAATTATCCTCTTTTGTGAAAAGATTTCTCATTGCGTCTTGTGGTACTATTAATATTAAATATATGCCCGCCCGAATCACCCGTGCTTTCCTTCTTTTTTAGTGTCACCTGCAAAAACAGGTTATAACGATCCTGAATAATCTGTCATATTTTGCCATTACTGAAAAAGGGTTTAATCCGATCGGACAAGATTTGGGTTAAAGATGGAGGTATTAAACTGGTGGATAGTAAAATCGATATTTTAAAACGTGTAACCATGTTCAGCGAGATGGCAGAAGATGAACTGGATAAAATCGCCCAGATTACTGATTTGCGCCAGTATCCAAGGAATTCAACGATATTTGTGGAAGCGCAGGAGCGAACGACGATTTATTTTATCCAATCCGGCAGCATCAAGGTAACCCGGGTGGATAATAGCGGCAATGAGCAGGTAATCACCCTGCTTCAAAAAGGGGAGATGTTTCCTCATGTGGGTTTTTTTGATGATTCTCCGTATCCCGGGACAGCTCAAACCATTACGGATTGCAAATTGTTGGCCATCTCTATCAAGGATTTTGACCGATTGTTAAATTCGAATCCGCAAATAGCCAAATCGGTCATGAAAATGATGGCTAAAAAGATCCTTCAGCTGCAAAGCCGTCTGCAAGTAGCAATTTCGGGTGATGTTTATCAAAAAGTAGTCATGTCTTTACTTCTATTGGTTCAGGAATACGGAATTGTCAAGGAAGATGGTATTTTGATTTCCATCCCCTTAACCCACCAGGATCTTGCAAACATGCTTGGAATGTCGCGGGAATCCGTCAACCGCGTTCTGAACCAACTGAAGAAAGAAAAAATACTTAATATCAACCGCAAAGGAATCTTGATTTACAATCTGGACATGCTTGAAAATATACTTTCCCTTAAATAACAGCCAATCTAATAGCCGGATTATTTTGATTAAATACTTAACACATTTTATTCCAAGCACAAATCATTTACCATAAGATAGATATTTCAAATTAATCAAAGCACTTATTTTATCCAAATAATACCACCATAAATAAACTTCCAGTACCAGAAGTCATTTATGGTGGCGAATTATTTTTCCAGGAAAATAGATGTAATTTCATCTGTTAATTAGTCGCGCCAAGGTGTTGCTGTTTCATGGACGGCATGTACCACGTTATTCAAATTGGATAACCCTTTAGTCTCCAGCCATCTGTAAAAAGCATCTTCGCTTTGCTCTGCAAAAGGTTTAACTCCATCCTGCCAAATAGCTCTTCCGCACAAGCAACCGCAAAATCCGGATTTTGCCTTTTTTGCAAAGTAAAGCGTATCGATAAATTGTTCATTGGTTACCCCGCCGCTTAAATAGATAAACGGTACTTTGCTTTTATCAGAACATCGATGGTAAAGCTGTGCTGCCTCCTCCGCACCGAAAACCGGATCGGCACTGCCGCCAGAATAACCTTTGATATGATAGATCGCTACAGGCACTTCTACTTTCAACAAGTCAACCCCATAGGTTTCCTTTGAAAACTCCTCCATAAAATATTCGATAATCCTTGGCTTTGCTTTGGCAAATTCGGGGCTTTTACCTGGCAGTCCCTTTGCGCTGTAAGAAACCGGTTCTAAAATAAACAGCAGGTCGTTTTGTCTGCACTCATCACCAACACGTTTTATAAAGGTTTTTTTTATCGAATTGATTTCTTCCTCTTCATCAGGATTATAATAGACCAACAGCTTCAGCGCATGTGCTCCTTTGCGCACCAGATCTTGTACGGCATAATGATCAACCAGATTGGGAAGCCGTCCCCTGCTTGTCGTATCATAACCAGTTTTTTCATACGCCATAATCAAACCGACATCTTTGTTTAACTTTTCCGCCGCTTCCCATCCATATTCCGGATCAAGCAAAAGTGAGGATGACCGGTTTCCCAAAATTTCACTTACCCCTTTTTTAAAACGGGTCAATCCATCTTCATAGTTAATCTCCCGATTCAACGAGCTTATCATTTTACCCAGACTTCCACGCTGATCCATGGCCGTCGCCAGGATAATTCCGTTTTCATCTGATATGGACTCAAGTCCTTTTTGTTTTCCCGGTGTTAATCGCCTCATTTTATTTTCCATCCTTAAACTGTCATTGTCGATTTTTCTATTTTAATTTGTTGCATGCACCAAGCCAAATTTTTCGTATTCACATAACCCGTCTTTTCCTCCATAGCGTTTAACACACCCATGGACAGACTGAATTTAATCAATTCCTCATCTGCAAAGCCCCTTGCAAAACCTGCTGCAAAACCGCCCAATACCGAATCACCGGATCCTACAGGATTTTTCGCCTCTACTTCTGGCATTTCGACTCTGTAACAGATTTGTCCATGTTTAACAATGGCTCCGTCTGCCCCCAAAGTAACAACCACCCATGGCACTTCCTCAAATATTTCCGCATTCAGGGCATCGATGATCTGTTCATCATTTTCCAATCTGGTACCAAGCAAATCTGCCAGTTCTTCCTGATTTGGTTTGACCAAAAAAGGTTTGCAAGCTTGGGTGAGTGTAGTTGCAAGCAATTCACCTTTTGTATCCAGCAAAACGGGAATGCCATGTGCCAGTTCAATCATTTTTTCATAAAAATGATGGTCCAGCCCTTTTGGCAAACTTCCGGATATGGTTATCACGTTTGCCCGGGGGGCAACTTCTGAAAACCGCCTGAGGAATTGTTCAGACTCACTTTCTGAAATAAACGGCCCGCTTTCCAATATCTCTGTCTGTTTTCCTTCATGGATGATCGCAATACAATTTCTGGTACTTCCCTTTATGTTGACAAAGTAATTGTGTATTCCCAGTCTGGAAATCTCAGAGCTGATAAACTTCCCCAGACTGCCGCCCAGAAAACCGGAAACGGCAACATCTTCACCCAGCTGGCGTAAAACCCTTGCAACATTCAAACCTTTCCCTCCAGCTGTTTTGGATACATCCTCCACCCGGTTTACAGCATCCAGCAAGAAGCAATCCAACTCATATCGAATATCTACTGAAGGATTTAATGTAATCGCTAAAATCAACATTTACCACCTTGTTTCAAATCCATTTATTCATTAGAATGGCTATATGTTTCTTATGCAGTTTTTTCTTCTTCATATTTTTGATTCCGTTTTTTCATTTGTTTTAAATACCAGAAGAACAATACGAGGTAAGCTGCCAATGCCAACAAGGTTACAGCCAGATTTTGAAAGTTAAAATTGGCACCCAGTTCACCAACCAGAATAGCCAGGAACTTTTCAATCGGGCCTTCCAAAGTGGAGTGGGTAATCATGACATTGCTTGCCACTCCACTCGGGAATGCGCCGACCGATTTGGCCGTTTCCGTTACAAACGGAGCGATGGCTGTTCCCGACAGCAAAAATACCGGCAGCATGATTGTCCCGATTACAATCATCCTCAATATTTTCCCGCGGGTTACTACAAGCAGGGCAGGTGTCAAACCGATTGCAATAATTCCTCCCAGCGGAAGAATGTTATTTCCCGGAAAGATCAAGGCGATTAATAACATAATAGGCGCAAGTACATTGGCTGCTGCCCACATTTCCGGTCTGGCCGCAAGAAATGGCCAGTCAATGCCAATATTGAATTTCCGACCTTTTAACCGCTTGCTCATAAAATTGGTAATTCCTTTTGACAAAGGTTCTACTGCAGCGATAAACCATGTCCCCACGACGGAAAAGAGCTCCAGGGTTACCCCGCCGATAAATGCCAGCGTAAATATCGTTTGTATGGTTTGTTGGCTCAAGATCCCGACAAAAGCTCCCAAATATACGCCAATGGCAAATTTGCTTCCCCAAAATCCGATTTTTTCGTTAAGCTGTGCTGCATCAAAATCATATTTGTCAATAAACGGAAATACCTTGTCAAAAAACTTGTCAAAAACCATTATCAAGGGATTTAACATAAAGTTCAAATGCGTAGTTGTTGTAGGGTTGGCATCAGGCATGTTTAACAAATCATTAAATGTTGGTTTCATAATATCGGCATTGATAAACTTCAGAACTCCCAATAAAGATACCAGCAGGGTCGCCAGCAAAAGATTGTGAGAATAAAACATGACGATTAATCCGATGATCGCCAAATGCCAGACATTAAATATATCGACGTCAAGGGTATTTGTTTTGTTCAGAACGAGCATCACGATATTGATGACAACGACAATCAGCAGAAAAAACAAGGTGTATGCAGATCCCCATGTAATCGTTGCCAAAGGGGCCCAACCTACATCCGTAATTGACAGTTCAATCCCGGTAGATTTGACAAAATCCTGCAACGCCGGTGCAAAATTGCCTGTCAAAATTTCAATGATAACCCCCATACCCGTCAAAGCAATCGCCAGCTTTAAACCGCCTTCAATCGCTTTGCTGACTGGAACACGCATCAATATTGCCAAAAGAGCCAGAATAATAAACATCATTGGAGCCGCACCGAGATTAATGATTGGCTCAAACACAAGGTTGGCGAACTTGATTATCGCGTCCAATATGATTCCTCCCCCTGTTTATTTTTAAGTACGACTTACTTGTTTAAGCTTTTAATAACTTTTTCCAGTTGATCAAAGACCGGATCTGCCATTGCTGGAATCCGATAGAGAATTGGTCCTGCTTCTACAACTGGAATCTCAATCTTGAAACTAAATTTAGGTTCGGAGATGGGAGCGAAAATATCATAGTTTTTCAATGTTTCTTCTGTAATATCCTTAATGACTATCGTATCCACTTTTACATCAAACCCGCGTTTTTTCATTTCTTCTTCGATTCCAGCTTTTATTTGGTGGCTTGAATTTATGCCAGCTCCGCAAGCAGCCAAAATTTTGATCATTTTCAACACTCCTTTATTTTGCGGTTGTCAAAAAATAGTAAATCTCTTTTTTCCCTTTTAAAGAATCCAATCTTTTCATGTGTCGCCAATTGGTCATAAACCCGATTAATTCCGACAGAATATTTGTTTGCTTGTTTTTCTCATGGTTTATAATGAAAAACAGATATTTGACTTTCAATTCTTGCTCCGGTTCAATCATGTTTTGAAAAGTAATTTCTCTGTCCAATTTTACAAATACAATGGCCTTGCCATTGCAATATTCGGTTTCAGTATGCGGTATCGCCGCATTTGGCATATCCTCGGCAACAGGACTCAAATCCAAACCGGTAGGGTAATTTTTTTCCCTGTCCATTATCGCTTTGGTAAAACCTTTCTTGACCAGGCCTTTTTGCAACAAAATGTCGCCAATGTAAGCAAAAACTTCTTCCTTCGTCTGCAAACCGGTCGTGAAAATCAGTTCCTCGTTGAACAGGGTTTTAACTGATTCCACCTATTCACCTCCTTTCCGTAACAATCACGTTTAATAATTACTCTGTCAGATAGCCGCCGCTATTCCATTTTTCAATGAATTCGTCAAAAAAATGCTCATCGTTCAATTGCTCTTCCCCATCCATAATCGAATCGATTTCTTCTATCACTTTGTCGTTTTCATCTGATTGCTTATATTCAGTCTCCAAAAACGCATCTACAATTTTTTCCATCAACCCGATGCCGATTACTTGGCCGCCAAATCCCAACACATTTGCGTTCAGTTGCTCTCTGGCATATCTGGCTGTTGCCACATCCTCCACCAAAGCGGCACGCGCTCCTTTTACCTTGCCGGCGCTAATCGTAATGCCAACACCTGTTCCGCAAATGACAATTCCCAGATCCGCCTTGCCACCCACAACCATTTCCGCTGTTTTTTTGCCGAAAACAGGATAATGCGTCCGTTTTTTGTCATACGTACCATTATCTATTACTTTATAGCCTTTACTCCGAAGATAATTGACCAGATAATCCTTTACGTCTGTAACAATATGATCGCATCCAACTGAAATTCTCACCCGACTCACTCCCTAGCACATTTTGTTTAGCATATCTACTCTGATTTGATGTCTGCCACCGTCATATTCCTGGTTAATAAAGGTTTCGCATATTTTTTTGGCCAATGTTTCACCAACGATACCGCTTCCAATTGTTACAATCGTCGATTTGTTGTGTCTCCTTGTCATTTGGGCTGAATGCTCATTGCAAACATTGGCGCAAATGATCCCTTTGTATTTATTTGCCACCATGAATGAACCAACACCATATTCGTCAATGATGATCCCGCGATCCGCTTTGTTTGCCTGAACAGCTTCAGAAACCCTCTTTGCGGATGCAACAAAATTCAAGCCTTTTTCCGGTGTCTTATCCAAAACCTCATAGCCAAGGCTTTCAATATATTCTCTTAGTTCATTTTTTAATTCAAACCCCTTGTCATCACTACCAATGGCAATTTTCATACTTTATCCTCTCCTGTTAGATCAATTAATGATTTTACATATTTCTTCATAATAATTTTTGTATTCGACAGGAATTTTGTCATCCGTAATAATCGCCGTCACTTCATCGATATTGCATATTTTTTGAAAGGCACAGACTCCAAACTTTGAGCTGTCCGTAACAATATACCTGTAATTGGAATTCTTCAGGACAATCCGTTGGATGGCTCCTTCTTCTTCATCTGCGGTTGTAATCATCTCTCCATCAATTCCGTTGGTACCGATAAAAGCTTTTTGTACTTTAACATCCCTGATCCATTTGCTGGTAAAATATCCGACAAAGGTTTTGGTTCTTTCCCTTAATCTGCCACCGATCAAGATCACATTAAAACTCTTGTTTTCCTGAAACTTGTTATAGATAGAAATCGAATTCGTGATTACGTTGAGAGAACTCACATCAATATAATCGTAGATAAATTCAGTGGTTGTTCCTGGACCGATAAAGATCGTATCGTTGTTTTCAATCAGACTCGCTGCTTTTTCTGCTACATATTTTTTTTCTTTAATGTTTAATGCTTTTTTCTCTGTATGGGATAGCTCAATATACTCAGCTTGTGTTTTTTTCTTGGCACCACCATGAATCCGGGTAATCAATCCCTGATTCTCAAGATCTCTGAAATCGCGCCTGATAGTCATTTCTGTTACGCCGAGCATTTCCGATGCCTCGGAAACTTTCAGGAATACTTTCTCATCAATCATTTTAAGAATAAGCTTATGTCTTTCTTCTTTCAGACTCATCACTACCTTTCGCTAATGTTCGAAAATGTTCTTTTTTGTTCTATTTTTATTATATAAGGTGATTTTATCAAAAGCAAGAAACGCCTTATCTAGTAACAATTAGTTCATAAATTATTAAATGTTTTTATATAATCACGAAATGACGGAGTCCATAAAAAAGCCCATGTATTGTTTAAATACATGGGTAGAGACTGTAGATAAACTGATTTTCAGGTCTTCGTTCCATCTCCGCCTTGCAACAGTTTTTTACATCATCCGTTTTGAACCGCACCTCAAACCTGGTCTCTATTTGAGCAGTTAATTTAACTGATCATCAAAAAACTTCTCTGATAAAAATCGATACAGTCCGTCTTCATAATAAGGATATTTGGTAATTTGATCTGCCTGATCCTGGACAAAATCCATTGCATTTTTCATGGCAACGGAATAGCCAGCCAGCTCAAACATGGGCAAGTCATTTTCACTGTCGCCAACAGCCATTAACTCTGCCGGAGCAAGGCCGTATTCTTTCAACAATAAACGCAGTCCCGTTGCCTTGGACACGTTGTTTACAGCAATTTCTGCGTTATGCATCGAAGAGGAAGAAATGGAGAAATCCATATTTTCCCGCATTCTGTTTAATTGGTTTTTCCAATTTTTTATCCTTTCACAATCCCTGCTGAAAAAATATATTTTCACCATATTTTCCGCAGGGATCTGATCAACCCACTTAATCTTGTATTCAATCGCTTCTTTACGGGATTGATATTCATTTTCCTGTAATGTTGCCGACCGAATTTGATTAATTTCATGTTCCATCTTTATTTTATCTGCTGCCATAGCATACCGGAAACCCTTGGTTGAATGAATTTCATAATACAAATCATTTTGCCGGGCGGCTGAAATTACCTCTTCAACAATTTCAGGCTGCAATGTATGAAGAACAATTTTTTTGCCTTTGGCATAACATCCCGCGCCATTGGAGGATACGATTCCATCCGGACAAAAATCTGCAGGAATGACATTATTCACCTCGCTATTCGTTCTGCCGGTAGCCACAAAAATTTTTATATTCTTATGTTGTAACTTCGATAAAATATTTGTCAATTTGGAATTAACTGAACTGTTTTGATCCAATAACGTCCCATCCAGATCCAATGCAACCGCTTTAATCATCAAAGGATGTTCCTTTCATTTTATTTTTATATATTTCATTCGTTGATATTTCTATAAACCATTTCGTCTTATTACAATTTACATGTCTTAAATATATAAATCAATACAGAAGTAAAGTTTGCCAATTGCCAGACATGGCGCAACTAAAAAGAGTAAAACTTTTCTGCATCCATAATTTGATTAAAGGCAGCTATTCCCATAAAACACCCCCCTTGGTGTTAGCATCAAGGGGGGATGTTATTAATACAGGTTCATATACTGTTCCCGTTCCCAGGGATGAACGCTGGTACGGAACATATCCCATTCAATTTCCTTTGCTTCGACAAAGTGGGCCAGAGCATGTTCGCCAAGCGCGTCAACCATTACCGGATTGTTTTGCAATTCTGCCAAAGCCTCTTCCAGATTTGCCGGCAGATTATCAATTCCGTTATCGCGCCGCTCATGTTCATCCATGACATAGATATTGCGATCGGTATGTTTGGGCAGCGGCAATTTATTCTTGATTCCATCCAGTCCAGCTTTTAACATGACTGCCAAAGCGAGGTACGGGTTTGCAGCCGGGTCTGGTGAACGCACCTCGATCCGGGTGCTCAAACCGCGCGATGCAGGTACACGCACAAGCGGACTGCGGTTTTTGGGAGACCACGCGACATAACACGGTGCCTCATAACCTGGAACCAGCCGCTTGTATGAATTAACCAGCGGGTTGGTGATCGCGGTGAAGGAACGGGCATGTTTCAAAACGCCGGCCAAAAAGTAACGCGCTGTTTTACTAAGGCCCAACTCATCCGATTCATCAAAGAAAACATTCTCCTTGCCGCGGAATAGTGACATATGGCAGTGCATTCCGGAACCGTTTACTCCAAACAGTGGTTTTGGCATGAATGTAGCGTGAAGGCCATAGCGGCGCGCCACATTTTTTACAACCAGCTTAAACTGTTGAATATTGTCTGCTGTTGTCACCACATCCGCATATTTGAAATCAATTTCATGCTGTCCCGGAGCGACCTCATGGTGGGAAGCTTCCACTTCAAAGCCAATCTGATCCAGAGTGAGAACAATGTCACGACGGCAGTTTTCTCCCAAATCGAGCGGAGCCAAATCAAAATAGCCGCCTTTGTCATTCAGGTTAAGCATTGGCTCTCCATTTTCGTCTGTTTTAAAAAGAAAAAATTCCGGTTCAGTTCCAACGTTGAAGGCAGTATAGCCCATATGTTCCGCTTCTTTAAGCACCCGTTTTAAAATGCTGCGGGGATCCCCTTCAAATGGTACGCCATCAGGATTGCAGATATCACAGACAAGCCCCGCAACCCTGGCATTATCTTTACCCCATGGGTAAATCACAAAGGAATCCAGATCGGGGTAAAGATACATATCCGATTCTTCAATTCTTACAAATCCTTCAATGGAAGATCCATCAAACATCATTTTGTTATCCAGTGCCTTTTGTAACTGACTGCGCGGAATTTCCACATTTTTGATCGTACCCAGCAAATCGGTAAAGATCAAGCGGATATATGAGACATTTTCCTCCTGAACAATCTGTAAAATATCTTCTTTTGTGTATTTGGCCATCGTGACTTTTCTCCCTTCGCCTAAAAGGTCTTGATATTTTTATTTCATAATACTAGTGGCGGAAGAACCGCGAAAATTCGCCATGAGTCAGAGGGATTTTTCCCGGGCGGTCCGGATGGATCAGCTGCCTTTTTACCATCCGTCTCAATTCCCGTTCTGACAATTCTTTTTTGGCTTTTTCCGCTTCTTTTTTCCCTTCCTGAATATATTGGGACTGTTTTAACACCTCACGGATTCCTGCGATATTAATTCCTTTCTCCAGATATGTTTTTATTTGCAATAGCCGATCCACATCATTAAAGGAAAACAACCTTTGGTTCCCTTTTGTTCTGGCCGGATAAATCAACCCTTGCTTTTCGTAATACCGGATTTGCCGCGGAGTTAATTCGGTGAGTTTTGTTACAATCCCAATCGGAAACAAAGGCATATTTCGTCTTTCTGCATCTTTGAAATCCATTGACAAAGCCCCCTTTCTTCATGTGGGATTGTCGTCTTTATGTTTACATTATATGCATGTCATGTTTCTTTGTCAATAGATGTAAGGAAAACTAACATATACATGTCCAGGCAGTAATAAACCGTCCTCCTGAAGGAGAACGGTTTATTTAAACCCAAAATACCAGAACAAAAAACCAGACCAACATACCTGTCAAAACAATAAATTTGGTAAAGATTCCGCCCAAAAAACCGACCAAAGTACCATAAGCTATCCGCAAGGCGGATGATGCAGACTTTTTCAGAATCAATTCCAGGACGAATACCAATAAAAAAGGACCGGCAATCACTCCGACAGGTCCCATAAAGATTGGAAAAATAACCACTCCCAAGATGGCCGCTGTCACCGATAATGCATTTCCACCAAATTTTTTTACTGCAATACTGCTTGAAACATAATCAACCAAAATCAGCATAACAGCTAAAATCAGTACGGTTATCCAAAACCCGAATCCCAATTGGCCGGAATCAATCAAAAACTGATAAATGACAAATCCAGCCAACATTAATGGGGCATCAGGCAGTGCCGGAACAAACAGCCCCAGATAAGCCAGAATAAATAACAGAAGGATAATTCCCCACCATAGTATGTCCAATTGAAATAAACTCCTCTCCAGTCATTTATATTTTGCAATGCCCTGATTCAATCATAAAATCCATTGCCTGAATCAAGCCAATCTTAACATGCGAGTAAGTCAGTCCCCCCTGGATATAGGCAACATAAGGCGGACGAAGAGGCCCGTCTGCAGACAATTCAATACTGGCTCCTTGTACAAAAGTTCCTGCTGCCATAATCACTTCATCTTCATAGCCGGGCATGGGTGACGGAACCGGAAGAATATGTGCATCAATGGGAGAAGCCGATTGGATCCCCTGGCAAAAAGCGATTAACAACTCCGGTTTCCCCAGGTACACCTGTTGAATAATATCCGTTCTTTTGTCGTGCCATACAGGGGTCGTTTCAAATCCGGCTTCCTCCAGAAAAGCAGCCGAAAAGACTGCTCCTTTTAACGCTTCGCCAACTGTGTGGGGAGCCATAAACAATCCTTGGTAATAATCGTGCATATAGCCAAAAGTTGCCCCGCCTTCGACACCGATCCCGGGAGCCACCAGACGGGCGCTTGCCCTTTCAACAAACTCCCTTTTTCCTGCTATGTAACCTCCAGACTTCGCCAATCCCCCGCCCGGATTCTTAATCAGGGAACCTGCAATCAGATCAGCACCAACGGCTGACGGCTCCTCCTGTTCGACAAATTCTCCATAGCAATTATCGACAAAAATCACTGATTGTGGACTTATTTCACGGACATGCCGTATCATTTGTGCGATTTCTTTGATGGTAAAAGAAGGTCGATCAGCGTAACCGCGTGACCTTTGAATGGCCACCATGCGTGTATGGGAATTTACTGCCTGTTCAAACGCCGGCCAGTCAATGGCGTTTTCCTCTGTAAGTGGAATTTCCCGATAAGATATCCCGTAGTCAGCCAACGAACCAAAACCATCCTTGGAGGAACCGATCACCTGTTGCAGTGTATCATAAGGCCTTCCCGTTAAATAAACCAGTTCATCGCCAGGTCGTAATACACCATACAAACAGGCAGAAATAGCATGGGTTCCAGAGATTATGTTTGGTCTTACCAACGCCTGCTCTGCCCCGAATATTTGGGCAAAAACTTTTTCAAGCGTTTCCCGGCCAAGGTCATCATAGCCGTAACCGGTTGAGGAGTGAAGATGTATCTCACTCACTTTCATTTCCCGATAAGCATTTAATACTTGCCATTGCTTTAAATCCACATTTTTTTCAATTTCCTTGAGAACCGGTTCAATTTTCTCCTCCGCTTCCCGGACTTTTTTTTCAATCCATGCTCCATGATTCAATAATCCATACACTGCTTCATCACATTCCTATTGTTAAAATCTGAAACCTCAGTAAACTCGTATTTGATTTTTCAATTCAGCGGGCAACTGCTCATAATCGGATTGAGAGAGACGAAACCTGATGTTCATCGTCAGCCCGTCCGGATCCGATTCAATCATTTCGGCCCTGTCGTACAGCAGGGAAATCCAGTCCCCTCTCATCACCGGAATATCGACTTGTCCTGTAACCATATCCTCTCGCAGCAA
Source organism: uncultured Thermoactinomyces sp. (assembly GCA_965544045.1). Lineage (GTDB taxonomy): Bacteria > Bacillota > Bacilli > Thermoactinomycetales > Thermoactinomycetaceae > Thermoactinomyces. Next base: position 58,959 of record CBEULT010000011.1, on the reverse strand, counting down.
TTGACCAATCTTTTTTTTGAGACGCTCCAGATCCGGTTTGGAAAAAGCAGAGACAAGCAGATTATCTTCTCCCCACTGTTTTGGAAAATCACCGGAGAAAAGATCTGCTTTGTTCCATACTTTCAAAGTGGGGAGATTGGATGCTTCCAGACTGACCAGTACTTGCTCCACTGCCTCAACCTGCTCTTCTGCTTCCGGATGGGAAGCATCTATAACATGAAGCAGCAGGTCAGCTTCCCTGACATGCTCCAGAGTGGAACGGAAGGCAGCTACCAAATGGTGGGGCAATCGGCGAATGAACCCAACCGTATCTGTAAGAATCACCTCTTTCCCGGATGGCAGGGTGAGAAGACGCGAAGTAGGATCCAGTGTGGCAAACAACTGGTTTTCAGCATATACTTCCGCATCAGTTAACTGATTTAGCAAAGTCGATTTTCCGGCATTGGTATACCCGACCAACGCAACCTGGGAAATCCGGTTCTTTTTCCGGCGCTCCTGATACAACCGGCGATGCTTCTTAACTTCTTCCAGTTGCTCCGTTAACAAACGGATCTGTCGACGAATATGCCTGCGATCCGTTTCAAGTTTCTTTTCACCTGGTCCGCGAGTCCCAATGCCCCCTCCCAAACGGGACAATTCCTTCCCTTTTCCGGCAAGCCTGGGGAGCAAGTACTCTAACTGGGCCAGTTCTATCTGAATTTTTCCTTCTTTTGTTTTTGCCCGCTGCGCAAAAATATCCAGAATAAGTTGCGTGCGGTCGATCACTTTACAAGGGATTAAAGTTTCCAGATTTCGGAGCTGCGCCGGTGAAAGCTCCTGGTCGAAAATGACGATATCAATCTGTTTTTCTTCAGCCATTTTCGCAATTTCTTCCGCTTTTCCCCGTCCAATCAGCCAGGCAGGATCTTTCCGATCCCTGAATTGCAATACTTTTTCCACTGGAATTGCATGCGAGGTTTCTGCCAGATTGGCTAACTCATCCAATGTTGAGTGAAGCTCCCATTCATGTTTTTTAGGCCCCGAACTAACTAAAATGGCTGTTTCACCAGAATTCATTTCATTAATACCGATTCATTCCCTTCTTAGACGGTATACTGTTTTGGCATTTTTTCATTATACCATGAACTTGAACCAGATTTCTTCACATTGTGATCAAACCGCAAATCATCACAACGGATGGTCATCAGTTCCTCCCGGCTGATCTGACGTCTTTCCATCAGCCGAACGGCATGGTGTCGAATAGACTGTTCAATCAAATTGCGAACATAGCGCGCATTTCCAAATTCCGTCCTGGAGGTTAACAGTTGCTGCTGCAAATGATTCCGCAATTTGTCCCTGGCAGAGGAAGAAAGGCAATATTCCCTCTCTTCAACCATTTGGGCGGCAATTTTCATCAGTTCATCCAACTGGAAATCCGGAAAATGAAGATGGATAGGAAACCGTGATGGCAACCCGGGATTGAGCCGCAGAAATGCATCCATTTCTTCCGAATAACCGGCCAATATCAAGACAAAATCATTTTTATAATCCTCCATTGATTTTACCATTGTATCAATCGCTTCTTTGCCAAAATCCTTGTCTCCGCCGCGAGCCAGTGAATAAGCTTCATCAATAAATAAAACCCCTCCCAATGCCTTTCTTACATGCTCCCGCGTCTTTTGCGCCGTATGGCCAATATACTCGCCGACCAAATCAGCTCGCTCCACCTCAATAAAATGACCTTTGGACAACACCCCCATTTCCTTAAACAATTTGCTGAGAATCCGTGCCACAGTCGTCTTTCCGGTTCCTGGATTTCCCGAAAAAATCATATGCAGCACCTGCTGTTCCGCGCACAAGCCCGCTGCTCGTCTCCTTTTCCCAATCTCTAGCCAGGCATAGATCTCTTTAATAAATTCTTTGATTTTATTTAGACCAACCAGTTGGTTCAATTTCTCCAGACATTCACGCAAAGGTCCTTCTTCATTTGTTTGATCAGAAGAATAAATCTCAACTTGCTGAGATGAAAAAGCGAGATCTTTCTTTGGATGATCAAACACTACATGAATCTGGTGCTTCGCACTTCCCGTCATTACTTTCCTGTTCATGATCTCACCTCGTCGTCCGGATTCGCTCATCCCAGTATACGCATTCGCCCATTTTTTGGTGAACTCAAACCAAAAATGTCCTTCCTGCTCATGTAAACGATACAAGTTATTGATTCTGCCACATTGGACAGAATAGGGAAAAAGAGAAGCGCGAAAGGAGGCGTTTTCATGAAGGCCGTTACCTTTCAAGGCATCAAAGACATCAGGGTAAAAGAAGTAAGGTTCCCTGAAATCGAAAAGCCGGATGACATAATTGTTCGGATTACCAGTACAGCAATTTGCGGGTCCGATCTGCATTTAATTCACGGGATGGTACCCAACCTGCCCGAGGATTACATTATTGGGCACGAACCTATGGGAGTGGTTGAGGAAACCGGTCCCGAGGTTACGAAAGTAAAAAAAGGGGATCGAGTGATTATCCCGTTCACGGTAGCATGCGGAGAATGCTATTATTGCAGACACCAGCTGGAAAGCCAGTGCGATCATTCAAATCCTCACGGTGAGAGTGGCGGATATTTCGGATACTCGGAAACATTTGGCGGATATGCGGGTGGACAAGCCGAATGGATGAGGGTGCCCTTCGGCAATTTTACCCCTTTCCGGATTCCTGACGACTGTGAGCTGGAAGACGAAAAATTGCTTTTTTTGTCCGATATTGTTCCAACAGCTTTTTGGGGAGTAGAACAGGCAGGGGTAAAAAAAGGAGATACAGTCATTGTTCTGGGATGTGGTCCGGTCGGGCTCCTGGCACAGAAATTTGCGTGGTTGAAAGGGGCCAAACGGGTAATCGCCGTAGATTATATTGATTACCGCTTGGAACATGCCAAACAGAAGAACGGGGTAGAAACAGTCAACTTTGAAGAAGAGGAAAACATAGGAAATCATTTGAAGGAAATAACCAAAGGCGGTGCGGATGCCGTCATCGACTGCGTTGGTATGGACGGAAAGAAAACACTGCTGGAGACGGTTGAAACCGTTTTGAAACTCCAGGGCGGTTCGATGGGAGCCATTCAAACTGCCACCCAAGCCGCAAGAAAAGGAGGCGTTATCCAACTGGTCGGTGTTTACGGCATGCGCTACAATGCATTCCCTCTTGGAGACATGTTTTCCCGAAATATTACCTTGAAAATGGGGCAAGCTCCCGTAATCCATTACATTCCCCAGCTGTACAAATACATTGAGGAAAATCAGTTTGATCCGACAGACATCATCACCCACCGTTTGCCTCTCGACCAGGCAGAATACGGATACGAAATTTTTGACGCAAAAAAGGAAGGATGCATTAAAGTGGTGCTTAAGCCATGAGTACCAGACAAAGATATGAGACCAGGTCATATTAAAACTGTCCCGGTCTCTTTTTTTACTGCTATCTAAAACTGTCCCCTGTTGATCTCATCCATTATCCATTTGTGAGGATCCAGGTTTATATCTTTGCCTGCTAATCCTTTGCCAATAATAAAACACTTTGAAAATACGGGATATATTTCACGGTTCACTTCAGAAAAAACAAATTGGAGATCCCATAGTCAACTGTCCGTTGCATCAATACCCGCTTTTACATTTATTAAACCGAGGAATAAACACGAGGAAGGAGATACCTGGATGAGATTGCAAAAACGACTTACTCCCTTTGTCGATCTGCTCCCTATTCCGGTAAGCTTGCGGCCGGTATCGCGAAATGGCAAATTTACATTCTATATCGTCCGGATGCTGGAAAGATTGCAAAAACTTCACCGCGATCTTCCCCTACCCGAATCTGGGGATATGAAGGGAGATATCCCGGTCCCACCATTGAAGCAAAAAGAAACCAACCGGTTCGGGTGCTTTGGTTAAATCAACTGCCGAAAAGGCACATTCTCCCTGTTGACAGAACAATTCACGGGGCAAGAAATACACCGGAAGTAAGAACCGTTGTCCATGCTCACGGAGCTGTCTCTCCTCCGGACAGTGACGGGCATCCCGATGCCTGGTTTACCCGGGGATTCAGGCAAACCGGTTCATTTTTCCAACGCAGAATTTATCGATATCCCAACAGCCAGCGAGCGGCAACTCTCTGGTACCATGACCATGCTTTAGGCATTACCCGGCTTAACGTTTATGCCGGTCTGGCAGGATTTTATCTGCTTCGGGACAAAAATGAGATGTCTCTTAACCTTCCCAGAGGCAAATTTGAAATTCCCCTTGTCATCCAGGATCGATCATTTAATCGGGATGGATCCCTTTTTTATCCAAAGCAGCCGCAAATGGCCTCCCGCGGGATTCCCAGTCCCTCAATTGTTCCGGAATTTTTTGGGAATACGAATTTGGTGAATGGAAAAGTGTGGCCGTTTCTGAATGTGGAACCTAGAAAATATCGCTTTCGCCTGCTCAATGGTTCCAATTCCCGCTTTTATACACTGCGTCTCAGTTCCGGCCAGCCATTCATCCAGATTGGAACCGATGGCGGACTCCTTCCCAGACCTGTACGTATCGGGTCATTGACTCTCGCTCCAGCCGAACGAGCCGATGTCATTCTCGACTTTTCCCGCTTCAAAGGAAAGACGATAACAATGACAAACAGCGCTCCCGCACCGTTTCCCAACGGCACCCCGGCAAATCCGAAAACGACAGGGCTTATTATACAATTCAGGGTAAGAAGACAATTAAGTTCCAAAGATACAAGTGTCATCCCCGATCGGTTAAGCAAGGTTCCGCCAACCCCGTTAAACAGGGTGCAAAAAGCCCGCAACCTTTCGCTGGTTGAGAGGACCGGCCGATTTGGTCGGTTACTGCTGTTACTGCAAAACAAAAGATGGGATGCTCCCATTACAACCAAACCTCGACAGGGCAGCCTGGAACTATGGCAACTGATTAACGCAACTCCAGATACTCACCCGATCCATCTGCATGAAGTTCATTTTCGAATTTTGAACCGCCAGTCTTTCGATGTTAATCACTTTAATCGAACGGGTAAACTTCGGTTTACCGGCTCTCCCATCCCGCCCCCCCGGTGAAGGGGGCCTGAAGGATACCGTCAGGGCTAATCCTGGCCAAGTGACAAGAATTATCCCGCACTTTGGAATTACTCCCTTTACCGAAGAGTTTGTATGGCACTGTCATATCCTGGAGCACGAGGACTGGGAAATGATGAGGTCCTTTAAGATCGTGAAAAGATAGCCGGTATAAAATATCCTGGTGAATAATTAAAATAGCTACTGACCCAGCTTACTAAAGCAGGCCAGTAGCTCAAATCAATTGATATGACCGGGTTTCAGCTTTCCTTGTCTTCATTGGCAGGCATCAATGAAACGGGACGTGCGGGATTAAACGTGGAGATGGCATGTTTATAAACCATTTGCTGTTTCCCATCACTATCGATCACTATGGTGAAGTTATCAAATCCACGGATTATTCCACGCAACTGAAAGCCATTTACCAGATAAATCGTAACCGGTACCGATTCTTTGCGAATTTGGTTGAGAAATGTATCCTGAATGTTAATTGTTTGTTTCAAAACCCGTACCTCCTATGTATTTTTACATTTAAAGTTATTGTACTCTATTCTCTAGCCAAATGAAACTTTCCTGCAATCAGCTGTTCGATTTCTTGAAAAGATTTGGCATTTGTTATGTCAAACCAATAGATTTCTGACAGCCGCCGAAACCAGGATAACTGCCGTTTCGCGTATTTTCGCGAACCCTGCTTGATCATTTGAACGGCTTCTTCAAATGATATGTCTCCTTCCAGATAGTTCATAATTTCTTTATACCCGATTGCTTGCATGGAAGTCAAATGAAGCCGGTATCCTTTGCTCCAAAGTTGCTTTACTTCATCAACAAGGCCGGCGGCAATCATGTCATCCACACGCTGATTAATACGTTCATACAACAATTCACGCGGTATGTTCAGCCCGATCCAAAGTGCGTTATAGGGTGAAGTGCCTTTCTTTTTCAGTTCTGAAAACGGTTTTCCAGTCAAATGATATACTTCCAGGGCACGGATGACACGTCGGGTATCATTGGGATGAAGTTTGCCTGCCTGGATTGGATCAACATTTTTCAGCTTCTGATAGAGCGCTTCTTTCCCTTCCCGCAGTACCATTTCTTTCAATTCTTGCCGAAGCGCCGTGTTCTCTTTCACATATGGCATAACATAATCATGAACAACTGACTCAATATAAAGTCCCGTTCCTCCGACCAGCATGGGCAACCGCCTGCGTTCCGTGATTTCTGCGATTTTTTCGCGTGCCAATTGCTGATACTCCTGTACCGAGAACAATTTGTCAGGCTCGCGAATATTGATGAGATGGTGCGGGATTCCCTCCATTTCACCGGGCATTATCTTGGCCGTGCCAATATCCATTCCCCGGTAAATCTGCATCGAGTCTCCTGAAATGATTTCTCCATGGAACCGTTTGGCCAGACGAACACTCAACCTGGTTTTTCCGACTGCCGTTGGCCCTACAATCACAAGCAATTTTGGTTTCACTGACCTCCTCCTTTTTCAATAACACCCCAGGCATAACTGGATGATGATTTGACAATTTTAAAACCCAGCCGTTCAAATTCACCGCTTTTGGGTCGTTCCTTCAATAACACGGCTTTTCGGGCAACCCGCACTGCTTCCCCAACCGATCCCTTGTCGAGCGGAGTTGCATTTGCAAGCAGTTTCAACCCCTGGATTCCCGCCGAACTCTTGACCGTTTCCCGGAACATGGGATCAAACATGACAACATCAAAAGATTGATCCGGGCATTGTTGCAGATAAGACTGATAATCGGATGAAACCACCTCAACTCTGCGCATCGCCTGATTGAGAGATTTTCTGTCGGTATCGTAATGCTTGAGGCCATGGCGGACAATCTCGGCAATAACCTGTTCACTCTCCAGCGCCACTACCCGTCCCGAGGCCCCAACAACGTAACTGGCAACAATCGCATCCGCTCCCATTCCCATCGTACAGTCAAGCACATGGTCTCCTTCTGCCAATTTGGCAGCGGTAACCAGCCGGTCAGGTTCTCCGCCCGCAATATTTTTGATTCGAAGGGCAGACATATTGGGATGAAAATAAAAGGTAACACCGCTTGCTTCTTCATAGCGCCATTCATTTTTGCCAATAATGATCGCCCGATCTGTTCTCATATTTTCAAAAAGAATCTGGAGTGATTTGCGTTTACGCGAAAGAAATGGCACGTTCCAGGCTGCAGCGAGTTTTTGTGCTGCTTCTGTCTCATTTTTACCCGGATGAAACGAAGTGGTGACAAACAATTTCACATCACCCTTTTAAACATTTTTTCCAAATCATAAGCAGAAAAATGAATAAAGATTGGCCGTCCATGCGGGCAAGTGAATGGATTGCGACAGCGGTTCAACTGTTTCAAAAGTTCTTCCATCTCGTCACGACGCAAATAACGGTTTGCTTTGATCGCTGCTTTACAGGCCATCATTTTGGCCGTCGCATCGCGCAATTGCACGGTATCCACTTTTTCGTTCTCTTTCAGAAAGTCAATGATTTCATGAATCAACAGGTTCTCGTCCTCTTTGGGAAACCAGGTCGGATAGGCTCTCACCACAAAGGTTGTGCCACCAAACGGTTCCATATCCAGACCCCACTTCTGCAAATATGCCAGCCGCATTTGCAGAATTTCCGCTTCAGCCGGCGTACATTCAATGGTTATCGGTACCAGCAGGGGATACTGTTTGTGGTGATCTCCTTCCAGTTTTTTTGCATAAATCTCATAATAAATCCGTTCATGGGCCGCATGTTGATCCAATAAATAAAAACCATCCTCTGTCTGGGCCACAATATAGGTGCCATGCACTTGCGCCAGCGGAGTCATGACAGGCAAGCGGTGATCCGGTTCCGGAGTCTCTTCTTTTGAGGCATCCTGTTCCGCCGCCTGTTCTTCTTTCATGACCATTGTCGGACAATCACCAGATACAGTCTGTTCATTGTTTTTTTCAACTGCCCGTTGCGGCAAATTGGCTCCTGTCGCATCCTTTTCCTTCATCGACACGTTTTTTCGCAGTTGAGCCGCTGATGGCACACGTTTTTCACGAACCTCTGAAACGGAATCATTATTTGCTTCCGGATATTCCATGGCCGTCTTTTCCGGCTGATTCCAATTGAAAGACTGCTGTTTGACAACTTGCCGTTTGAAATTGGAAGGAACCCCATCCATAATCACTGCCGGAACAAGACGCTCTTTTTGCAATGCCTGGCGTATAGCGTTTTCCACGAATTTACGGCATTCTTTTTCCTTGCTTAGCCGCACTTCCAACTTGGATGGATGCACGTTGACATCCAACAGCTTGGTATCCATTTCCAAGTGCAAAACCCCGATTGGAAACCGTCCTGTCGGAAGCAAGGTCCCATAGGCACGGATAATGGATTGGGTGATCGGCAAGGATCGTACATACCGTCCATTTAAAATAATTGACAAATAGGAGCGATTGGAGCGGGTTACTTCGGGTTTTGTTACCAGTCCGTGCAGATGAAAATCGACATTGGCCGCCTGAACAGAAATCGCATGTCCAGCCACTTGTTTTCCGTAGATTGCCAACAGGACATGGAGCAATTTCCCATCACCTGTCGTGTGAAACAATTGTCTCCCGGTATGGGTCAGGGTAAAAGAAATATCAGGGTGGGCAAAGGCCAGCCGTCCCAGTATATCTGCAACATGACTTACTTCGGTATTGACAGTTTTCAAATATTTTAAACGGGCAGGTGTATTGTAAAACAGATCTTTGACAATTACATCCGTTCCTTGAGAACGCGATGTTTCAATCACCGACTCGACTTCTCCCCCCTGAATGATTACCTTTGTGGCAAGCGCAGATGGATCATTTGCTGTAATCAGCTCTACTTTTCCCACTGAGGCAATGCTCGGCAAGGCTTCTCCACGAAACCCCAGGGAACGGATGGAAAACAGATCTCTTTCCCGTTTGATTTTGCTCGTTGCATGGCGGGAAAACGCTAAAACTGCATCTTCCCGATCCATGCCCATCCCGTTATCGGATACTTTGATAAACGAAATTCCGCCTTCTTCAATTATCACTTGTACCCGTGTAGCCTGTGCGTCGATTGCATTTTCAACAAGCTCCTTAACAATAGAGGCCGGCCGTTCCACCACTTCCCCCGCAGCGATCTGATTCGCCAAGTGAGCATCAAGGATCTGGATTTTTCCCATGCCATCCTCCCTCCTTGTAATTAATCTTCATCCAATTTCTGTTTCATTTCAAACAAAAATTGCATACATTCAAAAGGCGTTTTATTCATCAGATCCCACTTGCGTAAAGCTTCCAAAACTTTCTTCTCCGCAACCGGTATTGTTTCGGAAACAGCAGCCTCTGAATCGGGAACCGATCCATTTATTGCCGGGTCATCAAACAAAGACAATTGTCCGGCCATAACCGATGGAGAGCCTGCTTTGTCCGCAGTTTGATCATGATCCAGCTCGGTTAACAACTGTTTCGCTCTGGAAATGACCTCGGCAGGTATGCCTGCCAGTTCAGCAACATGAATTCCGTAACTGCGATCTGTACCTCCCGGGACAATCCGGTGCAAGAAAACCACTTTTCCGTTTCTCTCTATACACTGGGCGTGTACATTTACCATCCGGGGCAATGTTTTTTCCAAGCCGGTCAATTCATGATAATGGGTGGAGAACAATGTTTTGGCACCGATATGATCATGAATATATTCCACAATTGCCTGCGCAAGTGCCATCCCGTCATGAGTTGAGGTTCCCCGGCCAACTTCATCCAGCAATACCAGGCTCCGCCCTGTTGCTTCTTTTAGAGCGTGGCGTGTTTCAGCCATTTCCACCATAAATGTACTGCGCCCGCCTATCAGGTCATCAGCAGCCCCGATTCGGGTAAAAATACGATCAACAATAGCAATTTCCGCCTCATCGGCCGGAACAAAACTGCCAATCTGGCTCAATATGGCAATCAGGGCGATTTGCCGCATATACGTACTCTTGCCAGCCATGTTCGGCCCTGTAATCAATAAAATCTGGCTGTTTTCACTGTCCATTTCCACATCATTTGCCACAAACTCTCCCGTCGTGGACACTGCCTCTACAACAGGATGGCGACCGGCTTTGATTTTAAGATAATTGCCGTTATGCACTTTGGGACGAACATAATGATGCTTTTTGGCAACGAGCGCAAACGCATGCATTACGTCCAACTCGGCCACACGCTCTGAGAGTGCCTGCAAGCGGTGAACCTGACTTGCGACCTGTTCCCTCACCTGGGTAAACAGTTCATATTCCAGTTCCACTGATTTCTCCGAAGCATTCAGGATTAATTGTTCCCGTTCCTTAAGTTCCGGAGTGATAAACCGTTCGGAATTGGCAAGTGTTTGTTTGCGGTGATATCGACCTTCCGGAACCAGATGAAGGTTTGATTTGGTTACTTCGATGTAATAGCCAAACACACGATTGTATCGGATTTTCAAGGATTTGATACCGGTTTGGTCCTTTTCTTTCTGTTCCAGTTCAGCAATCCAGCTTTTTCCGTCCTTTTGGACAGAACGCAACTTATCCAGCTCATCATTAAAGCCTTCACGTATAATTCCGCCTTCTTTTACGGAAATTGGCGGTTGATCGGTGATTGCTTCTGCAATCAGGGACTGCAAATCAACGCATTCATCCATTTTCTCTGCAAGTTGCCCAAGAGGCTTGCAGTTTGTTTCCGCCAGCCTCTTTTTTAACGAGGGAATCATGGACAAAGAACGATTAACACTGTTTAAATCGCGTCCGTTGGCTGATCCGTATGAGATTCGGGCTGCCAGACGTTCCAGATCATATACTTGTTTCATCATGTCCCGGACTTCATCCAGCATCAGAAAATCGTCCAGAAAAGCTTGAACCATATCCTGGCGCCGCTTGATCTCCGTTAAAGTCAACAACGGCTTGTCCAGCCATTTTTTTAACAGACGGCTGCCCATTGCCGTTGCGGTCTGATCCAACAGCCACAACAATGAGCCTCTCTTTTTCCCTTCTCCTAATGTTGACCATAATTCCAGGTTCTTTCGGGCTGCTTCATCCAAAATCATGTATTGCTTTGCATCATAGCAGTTTAACCGCTGTATATGGTTGAGTGCGCGTTTTTGTGTCTGTTTGAGATAAGAGAAGAGCAAGGAAACCACTCTTTGTAAATAGCTTGTATTGCAAACTTCTTTAAACTGCGGAAACTGGTCGGGCAATTCTTCAACCAGTTTTCTTTCCGATTTTGCCTCTATGGAATAAGGAGTGATCAAACATTTTAAGCGAAGCTCAAGCCGTTCCTTTAAAACAGAAATAGCCGCCAGTGTTTCATCCAGAACAATTTCTTTTGGTTGATAAGACGAAATTTCTCCCATAATCAATTCAAGGGAACCTGTTAACTCAGTAATGTGGCATTCTCCAGTCGACAGATCCACTGCGGCAAGCGCAACATGATTCTCAGTTCCGGTCAGTGTCAGTAAAAAGTTATTTTCCTGCTCCACCAGCATATCATCTTCAATAATAGTTCCGGGAGTTATTACCCGAACTACTTCGCGTTTCACAACACCCTTGGCTGCTGCCGGATTTTCCACCTGTTCGCAAATCGCCACTTTATATCCCTTGTCAATCAGGCGCTCCACATATGTATGGGCTGAATGATAAGGTACACCACACATGGGAATTCGTTCAGAACCGCCATCCCGGCTTGTTAGTGTAATCTCCAGTTCTTCTACAGCTTTTTTGGCATCTTCAAAGTAGAGTAGGAATTCAGCGCCTTGCCTCCTTATTGGCGGCAGGTTTCCAAAAACCCCTCTCCGAACCGTACGTACACCTCTCAGCGTATACGGCTCTCCGCCTGCTCAGAAATCCGGCTTCTAATCCTGGTAATCATTCAAAAAATTTATCGATTTTGGATCAGGAATGAGATCGAGATCATCTTGCAAGATGGGACGGCAATTTCGCGCAAAGCCGCCATCATAAAGCGTTATCCGTTTTGGTCCACCTGCCGTTTCCGTAACAACCGTAAATTTCCCCTCGTGCAGATATCTCCGCAAAATTTTCCGCACAGATCTTTTGTATTTAAAGGCAAACGTTTTAAACATGCTGTATTTCGCGAAATAGTAAAACCTCGACAAGACACTGGCATTGTCTGCCAGCCGGTAATAATCGTACATGCTTTTTATCTCTGTATTAAAGATGGTTAAAATATCCGTATCAGGAAACTTGACCAGTTCTGTCCGGTGTGCAGGCTTCATCAAACCGCTCTGGTCGTCTTTGACCGCATTTAGTCTATGTAATTTACGTACCCAAATATCATGGGGTAGATAAAGGTTGCAATTCTTTTTAACTACGATATCATATCCAAGAAATCGGGTTGGTTTTTTCGCTTGTTTAACGGTCAACCATTTTTGCGGAGCAGGGATTTTCAATTGACGCTCTAGAAACTGAGCGGCCTGGTCCCTGATACTCCTGGCCTCCTGCCTTGATCCGGACACCCCAAGCAACAATTCTCCGGCATATCTCACATACGCCAGTCGCTTGCAGGCCGGAATTTCCGCAGGCAAATCCTTTTCTGTTTGCATTGAACTTTCTCGGGAAGGAATTTTCATCAGCTTCTTAATATACCTGTCCAGTTCATCAAAGCAGATGTTTACCAGAATCGGACTGATGATTCCTCCAATCGGGGTTCCACTGTATGTTCGATGAAACTGCCAGTTATCCAACGCCCCGGCCCGCAAAAACTTGCTAATCAGCCGAATAAATTTTTCATCCATAATTCTTTTTCGCAAAATAGCACGAAGCACATCAAAATCAACAGACGGTATATAAGTGTGGAAATCGGCATGGATCATCCATTTCATATTGAAAAAATCCCGTTTCACCTGTAAAAGTGCCGTATGGCAGCTGCGCCGGGGCCGAAAACCATGTGAATCACTGGAAAAAGACCCCTCGTACATTGCTTCAAGAAGCATCAAGACGATTTCCTGTACCAACCGGTCATGAAAATACCCCTGGTAATTATGGGAAGACACGGCCCCAGGCTGGTACTGTTCCGTCTTCAAGTCTACGATCAACCGATTGATGTAACGGGAAAAAGTTTCCTGATTCCATTTCTTCACCAGTCGCCTTTGGGAAAGCTTCCGGTATGCCAAATAATAAAACTGACGGTTGTACAGATTTCGATAAATTCTTTGAAACTTGTAATTTGGATCACCAGATTTTGCAGCCAGACCGTTCAATACATACTCAGGATTTCTCATTGAGCCTCACGCTTCTTCCTTTGCAGTATGGAACTTGAGCAAACTGCTCCCCTTCGCCGTGTACCAGGCTTTCCCTGGCTCAGACTACTACGGGAGCTCCGTCACCTTATCGGATATTCAGGTCCTGTTGACCATAGCCGTCTTACCAGCATTCCAACTTAGGTGATCCCCATTTAGATTTACAGAGACACAGCTTGTTGTGATGTCGGATGGGACGTTTGCCCGTTACCCTTCCAAGGTTGCCCAGCCGCGGGACGCATCTCATCTCTTTTGCAATTCGCCATGTTTTTAAACGAATCGCCACGGCTGCATGACGTACACAGCTACCTTCCGTCATGGGCTACGATCGGCCGGCTTGGACTGTCCTTCAAGCAATCAAGCTTTCATCCTCGTTCACAACCTTTCATCTCGCCACGCAGTTGCGCCACGGTAACTCAGGCGACTTGTGACTTTACCAACATGCTGCACTCCCCTTCGGGTTTCCCCTCCGGATCAGTTGGTTGATGATAGGTAGTAGCGGATGCGTCCTTTACCTACTGCCTTGCTACGGGCAGATTCCCTGTAGACCCTTATGGGCGCACAAACATTTCGTAAAAATCGCCTAATCGAAAAAATAAGAAGGCATCTGGATATTGTGCCTTGATCGATAGGTACTGCTGTATCATCGGAGTATATTTTGCCAAAGCTCTCTGCCTCCGTTACAATAATTTATTACTGCAATATTTTAACATGAATCGGCAAACTCTCCCACTTTTTCAGATTATTTTTTCCTGTGGTAAGGAGGGAGTTGCCATGCTTTTCGAATATCCTGGGATTCATTCCATGCTGACCCCGACGATATATACTTGTGAAAGTTATCCAAATAATGCCTGTTCCTTTCGTAATCAGGACATTTTTTCAATTCATTCCACAAGACAGGCAACCACTTGGCCATTAAATCTTTATTGCCCTGATAGTAAGCTTCCTGCACCTGCCGATGAGAGAGCGGAAAATATTGAAGATAACGGTAATAAAGGGCTACCAATTTGGCAACGACAAAAACTCCTTTTGTTAAAGTCGGAGAGATCAGCCAACTGGGCAAAGTCCGATATTCAAACCCTCCATGATTCTGGTATCGAAAATCTCCCAAGAAACCATATTTGGGACGCCGCCCGATTCCTTGAGGATCTTCGACAACTGCCAATAATAATGCCAAGTAATTGTCCAATGCACGCAACAATTTAAAGTTTGGAAAAACACCGCTAAAATGGATATGGCCACCTAATGGAAACGCATGGTGCGGCAATGCACCAGCCAGCCATTTGGCCGGGACCCGTCCGGTTTTTTTTACAGCATATTGCAATCCTTTGTAAATACTGATCGCAAGCGTCCGCGGATCTGGTGTCGGTTCCGGGCGGAGTTCAACCAGCGGTTTGTGAGCACGATTTTGTCCCATCCAAATTGCATCACACCCGACCCTCCCATGCTTGGGAAAATAGTTGGAAGCAATTAAAAGGCGCCCGGATCTCCCTTCCATAATAAATTCCGGGTCCGCTCCCAATACAATATTTTCCCATTGACTTTCAGGGGCCTTTACACATTTATTGACATATTCCTGTACCGCTTTGATAAATGCCTGCTCCATTTCGGCATTTAACTGGGGACCGGGAATAACCTGCTGGACAAAATATCTTTGTTTGGAGCCAACTCCCATACGAATCAACCCATAATCCAATCCTAATGCATACAGGGCCCTGATGGCCCAATTTTTTATTTTCCGCACTTCACGGGACCGATCTTGCTCAGATATTCGTTGGAATGAATTTTGTTGCCTTTTTTTCTCCGCCAACCACGCATTAAAATGCCTGGAACGATAAATAACCAATACTTTGGTTTGGAAAACAGCAACCATATATTCCCGCAATGTATGGATGTTGGTATTTATCGGTATACCATGCATGCGCAAGATCTGGTTTCGAAGCAAGGGATTTTTACTCTGTTCTACCTGTCCCTCTTCATTTAATACTAAAATGGAATCTGACAACTCAACAAGTCCGCTATTTTCCAAATGAATGGTAGAAGCCAATTTTCTTTTTTTCTCAATGATCATGCTTTTCAGTGTCTTTCGGTTGTTAGAACTTAGACAAGGAAGGGTAACGGCTCCCATAACCTTTCCCCTTTCTGTTCGGTACCACTCTCCGTCAAGAGCATTGTTGGTCTATGATATGTTGTGATTTTATAATTGGTTAAAAGTTGTTTTTTTATTAAAAAAAACAAAAAATTAACTGCTGACGATGTGCCAGCAGTTCCCTGAAAAACGGATAAACTTTGAATCGCTTAATCACCCAGATCATCAATGATTAAATCCGGATCCAAATCATCAAAAGCTGATTCATCCATATTTTCATTCTGGATTTCATCAAAGCTTTCCATTATTTCCTTGTCATCCACTTCTGCATATTCTAATGGATAAACGGGAACACACACTTTGGTTTCACCAACCATTTCAACTACAAACTCTTTTTCAACACGAACGACGACGTCATCCGAATGGGATGCAATCGAAGCTTCTACACAATTAGGTGCCTGCGTAATTGATGCGCTTACCGCCACAGAAGATTCACGCGTATTTCGGTCATAATAGCTCATTGGAACCTGCTCCGTATAATAAACGGTTTCTTTGATGACATCGGTTTTGGTATTGCCTTTTGTTGAATACCAGATATTCACATCATAACTTCCACTGACTTCGACTGCTTCACCAACCTTGCTGCATTCATATTGATGATTAATGACCCATGCCCCTAATATCGTATGAATGTTTTCCGGCGGATTCACGGTATGGGTTGCCTGTGAAAACTTGCGGCCTTTGCCACATACCGCCTTGGTCAAGATTTGGCGGTATTCTACAGCTCTATCTGTATATGACACCATTCTTCCCTCCTCCAAACATCGTTCACTAACAAGTGTATGCAGGGTAATCGTCTAGAGTGCCAAAAAACCCCACAGAGAATTTTCTGTGGGGTCAAAATTTTAACATGTACAATTGGAATTGCCGCAATGACCGCATTTATGATTTGTTTTGCCGCCGGTTTCGACAGAAATTTTTTTTGATACAGTGGATGCAATCACTTGCTGAATGGTTTGCAAAAGATCGTTTACTTCAACCTGGGACTGCTGATATTCGCGGACAATCGGCAGGTTTTCCAGTTCATCGTTGAGCCGGTCCAATTCTTCTTCCAACGCACGGGCATATTCCATTTTCTGATAATGTCTGGCCAACACCAATTCTTTTTGTTTTCGTCTGATTGTTTCAATCTGCTTTTGCACCGTTTCACTGTTTTGCACCTGCTGTTCGGTGGTGCGAAATCTTTTGATCTCTTCGCTTTCCCGGATCAATCCTGCAAATTGACGAGCCCGTTTCAAGACCGGATGATTTTCAGGGATGGATTCCATCACTTATCCCCCCACTTTGGTAAGAGGCTTTTCTTCAACCCATACTCCCTTTAATGTCCAGGTCTGCGGCTGATCGATACGAACATGGGCAAATTTCCCGATGAGGTTTTTGGGACCTGAAAAATTGACCAATTTGTTGGTACGGGTTCGACCTGACAGAATATCAGGATTTTTCTTGCTTTCCCCTTCAACCAGAACTTCAACCACTTTTTCCCGCAAGGTTTCATTTTTTCGGCGACTTATTTCATTTTGCAAATCGTTAAGGCGTTGCAGGCGTTCCTTTTTCACTTCAAGCGGAACATCATCTTTCATGTTTGCCGCAGGCGTTCCTTCCCGGGGTGAGTAAATGAACGTAAAGGCTGAATCATACTCAACTTCCCGGACAAGGGAAAGTGTTTCTTCAAATTGCTCATCGGTTTCGCCTGGAAAACCGACAATAATATCTGTTGTAAGAACAACATCCGGAATGACCTTTTTGATTTTTCTTACCAATTCAAGATAAGATTCACGCGTATATTTGCGAGCCATCATTTTAAGGACATCCGTGCTCCCCGACTGAACCGGCAAATGGATATGCTCTACCAGATTGCCCCGTTTGGCAAGAACCTCAATCAGGTGGTCATCAAAATCGCGCGGATGGCTTGTTGTAAATCGGACACGCGGAATTCCGATTTTGCGCACATCATCCATCAGGTTCGCAAACGTATAATTGCGGTCAGCCAAATCCTTGCCATAAGCATTTACATTCTGTCCAAGCAATGTAACCTCCTGATAGCCTTTTCGGGCAAGTTCCCGAATCTCATCCAGAACATCTTCCGGACGACGGCTCCGTTCTTTCCCGCGCGTGTATGGCACAATACAGTACGTGCAAAACTTGTCGCATCCGTACATAATGTTTACCCACGCACTCAAGCCATCTTCACGGACTTTCGGCATATTTTCGACTACGTCACCCTCTTTTGACCACACTTCTACAACCATTTCTTTGCTGAACAGCGCATTTTGCAACAGAATTGGCAAACGATGAATGTTATGCGTTCCAAAAATCAGATCAACATGCTGATAGCTTTTCAGAATACGGCTGATCACAACTTCTTCCTGGGACATGCAACCACAGACGCCAAGAATCAAGTCGGGCTTTTCCAGTTTCAAATGTTTCAAACGGCCCAATTCGCCAAACACCTTGTCTTCTGCATTTCCGCGAACAGCACATGTATTCAGCAGAATAATATCTGCATCTTCTTCACGGTCAACAGCCTCATACCCGATCTGTTCCAGGATTCCGGCGATCGTTTCACTGTCATGAACATTCATTTGACAGCCATACGTTACAACCATATATTTTTTTCCAGCGCCAACATTACGCATATTTTCCGGGATCTGTTCAAACTGGATTACTTGTACATCCGATTTTCCCCGCCTTTTGGCAGATTTTAAATCGGGGGCTACAAAATATTTGCTGTAATCCTTTACTTCTTTGCTCACTACATTCACCCTTTCCGGTGAGATATTCCAGCTATATCAAACGGAAGGTCTCTTCCAATCTGTTTACAAGATAAGCATCACTGCAATTAAGTAATTATACATGATGTTTCAGTTGTATTCAACAGGATGGCATTTCCCGTTTTGCTCCTGGATTATGAATATATATGGGTAATAATCGTTCGCTTCTGCTTTGGGTAATGACATTACTTTTTAAATTGTTCCTGACTCTTTGCCGGTATAATTAGTTTTGTTTAAATGCAAAGTTGTTTATTTTTGTTTGTGAAACAAACTTGTTTATTTATTTTTTGACATTAAAAAAAGCCGGATTCTCTTTTCAGGAAAATCATCCAGCTTTGGTCCGTTTATTTTTCAAATTGATCTCTTAAAGGTGATTTGCCCATTGGCTAACGATACTATTTCAGCCAATGATTCTATGCGAATTCCTGATTGGCGCAGGCGATCTCCTCCTTTTTGGAATGCCTTTTCGATCACGATTCCTATCCCAGCCAATCGGGCACCAGCCATATGAACAACTTCTATCAAACCTTCCGCCGCTTGTCCATTGGCCAGGAAATCATCGATGATTAACACACGATCCTTATTCGTCAAAAGTTTTTTGGAGACAACCACTGTATTTATCTCTTGTTTGGTAAATGAAAAGATTTTTGATTCATAAAATGAATCTGTCAAAGTTAGCGATTTTTTCTTGCGTGCAAATACGACCGGCACTCCCAATTCCAGAGATGTCATCAATGCCGGGGCAATGCCTGATGACTCGATGGTCAATACTTTGCTAATTGATTCCTGCCGAAAACGTTTCGCAAACTCAAGCCCGATTTCTCGCATTAAAACCGGATCAATTTGATGATTGAGAAAATTGTCTACCTTCAATATATCCTCTGACAATACCTGTCCCTCTTTTATGATTTTTTCCTGCAATATTTTCAAAAGATGTTCCCTCCATCTGCAGTCCAAAAGTCCGGTTACCCTAAATAACCAGCTTCATTCTATCTGTCAGTTTTGTAAATTATAACCTAAAAGTTCCATAGACAAAAGAGTCTTTCTGTACTCTATCTTGTCTTATATTAAATGACCTTGATAATTTGATTTATAATATTTTACTATTTTCTTCTTTAATTTACATTTCACAGGGGTTATTTTTTACAAATTTGTGATTAAAATCACAGCATCCGGTGCAGTGTGATAAATATCACAATTAAAGTTATTTTGACATGATAATATCTAAAATGTGTTTTGTGATAAATATCACAGTCTTCCGATTTTTACTGAAATGGCTTACACGACATGGAGGAGGAAATTAATCATGTTTTGTCACCAATGCGAACAGACAGCACCAGGCGGATGTACGACAATTGGAGTTTGTGGAAAAGATGAAACAATCGCAAGTTTACAGGATACGATGGTTTTTGCATTAAAAGGGATTGCTGCTTATCGCATGCATGCCAACCAGTTGGGTTATACAGATCCATACGTAGACAAGATCACACATGAAGCTCTTTTCATGACATTGACCAACTCCAACTTTAATGTGGAACAACATTTGGACATGGCGATGAAAGTGGGACAGGCATCAATCCGGGTTATGGAGTTGTTGGATAAAGCGCATACAGAGCGCTATGGAATTCCACAGCCTGTCCGGGTCAGCGAAAATAAAATAGAAGGAAAAGCAATTTTAGTGACAGGACACAATTTGCTTGTACTTGAAAAATTGCTGGAACAAACAAAAAATACCGGGATCAATATTTATACGCATTCTGAAATGTTACCGGCACACGGATATCCGAAACTTAAAAAATATCCCCATTTAAAAGGAAATATCGGGAAATCATGGACGGATCAAAGAAGACTGTTTGAAGAATTTTCTGGTGCCATTTTAGGAACCACCAACTGTGTTTTGCCTGTTAAAGGCAGCTATTCCGACCGCTTCTTCACTTGCGATGTAGCCGGGCTGGAAGGCGTGCAAAAAATTAAAGACTTTGATTTTACTCCGCTAATTAATCGTGCTCTCGAACTTCCAGAAGTAAACATCAAATCTGACCAGGAATTCGTTACCGGTTTCCACCATGAGACTGTTCTGGGACTGGCACCGGAAATTATCCAGGCTGTAAAAGATGGGAAAATCAAACGTTTCTTCGTTATTGCAGGTTGTGACGCCCCCGGAAAAGCCGGAGACTATTATCGGGAACTGGCCACTTCCCTGCCAGCAGAAACAGTTATCCTAACCACTTCTTGCGGCAAGTTCCGCTTTAACGATGTAGATTATGGAACCGTCCCGGGTACAGATATTCCACGCTATATTGATCTTGGACAATGCAATAACTCTATTTCCACCGTAAAAATTGCCGCTGCGCTTGCTGAAGCATTTGAATGTGAAGTAAATGAACTGCCTGTCAGCATCGTTCTTTCCTGGTTTGAACAAAAAGCTGTTGCCATTTTGTTGGGATTGTTCAGCCTGGGAATTCAAGATATTCGCATTGGTCCAAAAGCGCCGGCGTTTGTTGCACCTGGAGTATTGCAAGTATTACAAGAGCAATTTGGACTGAAATTGATTGGCGAAGTAAATGAAGACATTGAAGCGATGATGGGAGAAACTGTAATAAAATAAAATATTCCTGCAAAAAGCTCTTGACCTTTAACCGACAAGAGCTTTTTCTTTATTTTTGTCTGTAACATTAAATGAGTTTTTTTGGTTGACCAAATCCGCAATACAAAACATCGGCAATCCTTTTGGACAGAAATGGATAGAACCAAAGAATGATAATACTGCATGATGAATCGTTAAAATCCTGTAATAACAAAGTATACAACCGTGCCTTTATTCCTTTACAATATTTGTTAACCGGTAAAATTTTGCGCACAAGGGATGAGGCCACATGAAAGACAAACGCATTATTTATCTGATTATGATCATTCTCGTTCCTATCGCCGGTGAGTTCAAACTTATGCCTTTTGAAGGAAATCTTCGTGTGAGCCTGGGTACACCGGTCTTTTTATTCCTTCTTTTATGGTCAAAGAACATTAATTCTATCAAAGCCGGTTTTTTTGTATCAGCTTCGGTCGTCACATTCCGAATTATTTTATCCATTATTATTCAATCTGATTTATCCTTTGCCGATGAAGCATTCAGGTATCATTTCCCTGTATTTTTCTATTATTTAACATACGGCTTTTTCTTCCATCTGTTTAAAGTAAACAGCTTTCAGAATTCCCCATTTGTGATCGGATGGCTTGGAGTAATCATTGAATTCCTGTCAAGCATTGCTGAACTTTTTTTCCGCTACCTCATTTCTTCACATACAACAAACCTGAAAGAACTTATTCTTGTTATCGTCTTTGCCATCTTCCGAAACTTTTTCGTGCTCGGGTTTTACGATATTTTGATTTTGCGGGATGCAAAAATTGCCGAAGAGCAACAAAAGCAGCGAAACAAACAACTGCTCATGCTCGTTTCCAATATCTATGTAGAAATGATCCAATTGAGAAATTCCATGAATAATGCTGAAGAACTAACCCGGGACTGTTATGAAATGTACCGTTCATTAAAAGAAAATGTTCACTGTGGAGAAATGGCTGGTGAAGCTTTGAAAATCGCCGGAAAGGTTCACGAAATTAAAAAGGATCATCAACGTATTCACGCCGGTTTATCCAAATTAATGACGAAAATGAACGCAACCGATTATATGGAAATAAAAGAACTGATTCATGTTATTGTCACTTCCAATATGAATTACAGTGAAATACTGGGTAAAAAAATTGATTTTCATATTAACATCCAGGGGGATCATCTTCCATATCGAACACTGGTGCTTCTTTCCATTATTAACAACCTTGTTTCCAACGCAGTTGAAGCCATCAAAAAGGAAGGAGTGATAACAATCAATATCGACCGAAATCCTGCCCAATTAATTGTCAGGGTTTCTGACAATGGGCCAGGTATACCGGAAAAAAATAAAGACTTGATATTTCAACCTGGTTTTACAACCAAATTTGATAGAGATGGAAATATGTCAAATGGAATCGGCCTCACCCATGTCAAAAAAGTAATTGAAGATTTAAATGGCTATATAGCTCTTAAGAATCCGGACACCTTATCCGGAAATACCACTTTTCACATTGTTTTGCCGCTGGATGGTATAATCATGAGGGAGAGTGAGTTCTCATGAAATTTTTTATATTAGATGATGATACCTCCATTCGAGCTATTTTAACCAACATTATTGAAGACGAAAAACTTGGAACTGTCGAAGGGGAGGCCGAAAACGGGCTGCAAGTGGATGCTGGCCTCCTCAATCGAAATCAAATTGATATTCTCCTGATTGATTTGTTAATGCCAGAGAGAGATGGGATTGAGACGATTAAAGAGTTGAACGGTCTGTTTCAGGGAAAAATGGTAATGATTTCGCAGGTTGAAACAAAGGAATTAATAGGGGAAGCCTATTCTCTCGGAATTGAATACTATATTACCAAGCCAATAAACCGTCTTGAAGTCATCAATATTCTGACCAAAGTCAAAGAAAAAATCCTGCTTGAAAAATCGATTCATGATATTCAGGCTTCTCTGAAACAATTAAGCACACAGGATCTGATACATGAAAGGAATTCATACGGACAGGAACAAATGACAAGCAAATTGCGTAATACAGGCAGGCAAATTTTGCTTGAACTTGGTATTGCCAGCGATGGAGGACATAAAGATCTGCTTGATATACTTGTCATCATTTATGAGAATGAATCCAGCGGCAATGATGAGAACCTTTCATTAAAAAAACTGTTTGAAAAAATCGTCATAAAGCGGACCGGAAATGAGCCCCCTATGGAAAAAGAGGTTAAATCATCAGAGCAACGGGTCCGTCGAGCGATTCACCAATCGTTGGAGCACATTGCATCTCTGGGGTTGACAGATTACGCCAACCCAACCTTTGAGCATTATGCTTCCACTTTTTTCGACTTTTCCCAAGTCAGAGCAAAAATGCTTGAACTTGAAGGAAAAACCAGTAAAAATATCCCGCCTGCCCGCATAAACCTGAAAAAATTTATCCATGCCTTGTACATGAAAGCAAGCAAGCAAGCTTAGCAAAAAAAGCAGGAAAGAAGCTTCCTGCTTTTTTTGCTCTCAAACAGCTAAACCATATGTGTTCACGCGAATTATATCTCCAAAACCCGGTCAAATCCCGGCCCGGCATGTCAAAACTCCTTTTTTCTAAACCCGACCATGGCTCGAGAAAGCAACCACAATCTACTCAAGCAGACAAATATACTTGTAAAGATTCCCAACGCTTCAAAAGAACTGTTCTGCCTCACTCCTGATCTGTATTATCGGCACCAGACAAATAAATCTGTATCGCCTGATCGATAAAGGGATCTGCAAACTCCATCAGCCTGCGGTCTTCCTCCGGCCATTGTTCACGATTTTCATAGGAGTTTTTGTATGCCTTTAACAGCTCCTGATTTCCGTTTGTAATTCGGGCAATCATCCCCACCCATTTTTTCGCAAATTGCTGGCCCTTATTGCTTTCAGGATCGATATCATTCAGTATATGGGAGACAGCCTCCAAAACAAGCGATTTCCAATCCCAATAAATTTCTAATAACACTTGGTAGTCATCACAATATTTCATAAAAATCTTTTCTGTATTTTTCTCAAAGGAAACATCTTTATATCTATAAACCGTATCTTTATTTAAAGAGATGATTAGCTGAACCAATTGCCCCAATGGCAGAGATTGATTCTCCTTTAAACTGCTCAAGCTTACTTCGATCAGGGAGATATTCATTTTCAATACATTCAGCTTCTGATAACAGACTTCCAGCTGCCTGTCCAGCACCTGGGCAATCTGTTCAGTCGTATCTGCTTCAACCACAAGTTTTCTGATATCCTTGATAGATAATCCAAGGGATTTATAAAACAAAACCTGTTGCAGTTTCGCCAGATCAGAATCTCTGAAATATCTACGCCCGTTGGTATGTTCCTTTTGCAGCGGAACAAGACCGATATTGTCATAATATTGCAGGGTACGAATCGTAACCCCTGTCAATTTCGCTACTTCCCCAATTGATAACTTCCTTTTGTTCTGCATTATTATTCCTCCATGCTCCATTTAATCATATTACGTAATGTAATGTTCAATAGGTAAGTACTTTTTACTACCTTCTGTTTAAGTATCTATAAATACTGGAAAAGGCCAGCTTAAACCACTGCACAATGGCTTTAAAGCCAACCTTTTAGAAAGGATATTTTTAATTGGACAAGCGCATAAAATTGCTAACCCAACTGGTAATTCGTTGATTATTTAACTAAAGTTGTACTTTAATTGCATTTTTGCACTGGTATTTATTTGTTCTTATAGATTGAGTATCTATAATGTTTTTTAGTAGTATTATCAGTCGAGCCTTCAAATTTAAAACCAATTTTTTCAGCTACTCTTATGGATCCTCTGTTCAGGCAGTGAATATCAGCTACTATTTTTTGTACTTCAATAGTATTAAAAGCATGGTGTAAAACTGCCTTTGCAGCCTCAGTTGCGTAACCCTTTCCCCAATGGCTTCGCTTTAGTCTCCAGCCAATCTCAACATCGGGTCCAATACTATCAATAGGGATGAGCATTATCCAACCAATAAATTCTCTGGCAGTATCTTTTGACTCGATTATCCAGTAGCCCATCCCAACAGGATATATTGTTTCTGTTCTCTTTCTTAAAAATTCTCTATATTTATTTTTATCAGCTTCAGTTCCATCTATAAGTTCAGCTATCTCAGGTATATACTTTACCACCTCTGGATCGCTATCCATTTCAATACATTGCTCTATGTCTTTTACAGTTCGTTCACGCAAAATCAACCTATTTGTTTCAAAAGTCTGTAAAATTTCAATCCCCATGATTTCCTTTAACTTCTTACCAATACTTTAGAGCACATCTATATTATAAATCCTTATTGATCTAATCTGCCCAGTTAGAACTCTTCAAATCAAATCTATAGCTAACCCCAATTGAAATAATGCATTGAAAATTTGACCTTACTGCCAGATACTAAACTGTCCTCTATTTTTATTGGATATATGGTTAATCTGTTCTTCCTGTATAACTATCGTTTCAAAGCAACCCATCCCTGATTCTTGCTGACACTAATTAGAAACCAATTATTCTCAATTTAGAAATAAAATCTTCATAGTTCATTAACAACAAGAGTCTCTTTAACATAATTTTTTCACCCTATAATAAATTGAAATTATTAATCAACAACAATAATTTTCTCAAATTTGTCACAGGAGGTCAGAGGTTATGAAGAAGTTGTCAATTTTCCTGATCGGCCTGGCTTTGCTAGTAACTGCAGCAGTATTGGGATCTTCTCTTTACATGGAAACAAATGCTGTTACTACTGTACCTGAAACAGCGCTTGAAACAATGAAACCATCGGTTTCTGAAAAGCCGAATGAGAACCTGCCCAATATCGCCATTCTGGCAACTGGCGGAACAATCGCCGGTACCGGATCATCAAGCACTGAGACAACCGGTTACAAATCAGGAGATCTTGCCATTGATGCCCTGATTGAAGCGATTCCTGAAATGAAAAAGATTGCCAATATTTCAGGAGAGCAAATCGTAAATGTGGACAGTACGGATATAACGAACGAAAATCTGTTAAAATTAGGCAAGCGTATCAATGAACTGCTGGCTTCAGATAATATTGACGGGATCGTTGTTACGCATGGCACGGATACATTGGAAGAAACAGCCTATTTCTTAAACCTGGTTGTTAAAAGCGACAAGCCCGTCGTAATGACTGCTGCCATGCGCCCAGCAACAGCAATGAGTGCAGACGGGCCCTTTAACTTGTATAACGCCGTTTTATTGGCTGGCAATAAAAACTCCAAGGGAAAAGGAGTCCTTGTAGCACTAAATGATCGAATTGCTTCGGCCAGAAATATAACCAAAACCAATACTACAGCAACAGATACATTTAAATCTGTTGAGAACGGATATCTCGGTGCCATTGTTGGCGGCAAACCTTACTTCTATAATCAAACCACCCGTTTAAACACAACCAAGTCGGTGTTTGACATTTCCAAAATCGATTCCCTGCCGCAAGTTGATATTATATACGGATACCAAAACAGCCCGACATACATGTACTCCGCAGCCATAAAAAATGGAGCGGAAGGAATTATTGTGGCTGCGCCAGGCGACGGAACATTGTCCAGTAAAGCGATGGAAGGTGTTCAGAAAGCAATGAAAAACGGCGTGATTGTCGTCCGTTCTTCACGAGTGGGATCAGGAACCGTTTCACCCAAAGAAGGATTTATTACATCTGATTCTTTAAACCCTCAGAAAGCACGTATACTTTTAATGCTTGCTTTAACGGAAACGAAAGATCCGGCGAAAATCCAAGGATTTTTTAATCAATATTAAAGTAATAACTTCTTTTAAAGTTCGATATATAAGCCTGAAAATGATGTATCACATTTTACGAGATTATTTTTTCGACGATTGCTTATTAAAAAAAGTTACCCTGAGAAAGTTTTTTATTTACTGAGGGTAACTTTTTTTATTTTCACTAACTCTTGATTATTTTAATTTCCAATAATCTTTATTTGCTTTCATAAGATCCTCCAATACCAACTTTGCTTTATTCATACTTAAACATAATCATTGTTCTTAGCCAAATCTCTTTAAAAAGTTCCCAATTTCCCCAACTTGATAAGACTACCCATACTTGGTCATTTCAACAGCTATATCTACTATTAAGGCAAACAAAAAAACAGATTTACTTCCGATTATGATTTGCGATTATTTCCCATACTCTTTGGTAAACCTGTTTTAAAGAAACATTATGATCCCTGGAAATTTTGCAGCAATCCTCGTATTCCGGGGCTGATTGAACGCTTTCACCATTGTGTAATCCTTTTTTGACTGTCACTTCTCCCCATTCAGTCCGGACTTTATAAAATATCCGTTCCAGGCGATGAACAGATAAAGGATGATAGCGGATACCAAGTGTAGTGGTTTCAGTAAATATTATTTCTTGCATCTCAGGAATTTTTTTCTGTTCACACAATAACTGCAGCATGACTCCCGGACGATTTTTCTTCATATATACAGGTGTATAAAAAACGTCATTTGCTCCGGCCTCAAATAATTGCTCCATTACGTATCCAAGCCACTCTCCCGGAATATCATCCAGATTGACCTCCATCTTCACCATATCTGTATCGACATGTTCTTCAGAATGCGAAAATTTATCTTGCATAGAACCGCCACCTTCTTGTTTAACAAGTGCCTAATATAACACGTAAAACATTTGGATGTTCAGGAAGATCTTTCGTTCCTGCTCCATAACCAATGAAATCAACATGAAAAGATGGAATTGGTCCAAATTCCTTTGATAGAGCTGATAGAATACCAGCGCCTGTTGGCGTTGTCAATTCTCCTTGCAGTTGTGTTACCCTTATTGGAAATCCTTTTAACATTTCCAAGGTAGCGGGTGCTGGCACCGGGTATGTTCCGTGGGAAATCCTAATATAACCATTTCCTACCGGAACAGGGGAAGAAACAATCTGAGTTACCTGCAGATGATCTAGAAGAATACAGGTTCCAACAATATCAATGATGGAATCAACGGCACCAACCTCATGAAAATGGACCTTCTCGAATGGAATGTTATGGATCATGGCTTCTGCGCTGGCAATTTTTTCAAAAATTGCCAGCGCCATTAACTGAATGTTTTCTTTAAACCGTGCCTTTTTAATCATCGTCGCAATATCTGAATAATACCTGTGGTGATGATCATGTGGATGTCTTTCATGGTGTAGATGCTCATGACCATTAACATTATCGGTAAAAATGACATCAAATTTTGTTGCAGAAATCCCGTTTTTTACTATTTTTTCATATTTGAGCTTATATTCATCAGTAAAATCCAGTTTTTTTAATTCGTTTTCCAGCAAATGAAGGTCGGCTCCAAGATCGAGAAGCGCACCGACGGTCATATCCCCACTAATTCCGGAAAAACAATCAAAGTAAAGTATTTTCATAGCTGTTTATCCTCTTAAATCATTGCATTTTTATAATGATTTTTATGGATCAATGTTGCGTAATAACCTGCACCAAAACCATTATCAATATTCATGACACTGATTCCGGGAGCACAGGAATTAAGCATGGACAATAACGCGGAAAGACCGTCGAAATTCGCACCATAACCAATACTTGTCGGCACAGCCACGATTGGGTTACTAACCAAACCGCCAACGACACTTGGAAGTGCCCCTTCCATTCCGGCAACAGCCACAATCACTGTTGCTTTTCTAATGTCTTCAAGATAATGAAAAAGCCGATGAATCCCCGCAACTCCAACATCGTATATTCGTTTTACTTCCGCCCCAAATAATTCAGCAGTAACTGCGGCTTCCTCGGCAACAGCCAAATCAGAAGTGCCGGCACATACAATAGCAATATAGCCGTTGTATAAAACAACCGACTCATCTTTATGAATCCAGCACAGTGTTCTTGACACAGGATTGTATTTAAGACCAGGAATAGCATTCATAACTGCCACTGCTTTTTTCTCGTCTATTCTTGTTGCCAATACACGGTTGATTTTTTGTTTTAAATTGGAAATAATAGAAATTAGTTGTTCTTCACTTTTCCCTTCGCCATACACCACTTCATGAAATCCGGTACGTTTCTGTCTGAAATGATCCAATTTGGCAAAGCTAATATCCAAGAATTTGACAAGCATTTCTTTTGCCCGTTCAATATTTACTGTCCCTTCTTGCACTTGCCTTAACAGCACTTCAATATTTTCTGTTTCCATATTTTACCACCAGTTAGTTCAGACTTGTTTTGTTGATAACACTTTATTCATGCTGCCGCTCACATAGCCTTGCAAATCGAGGGTAATATATTTATAACCAAACCTTTGAAGATTTTCGATGATTTCATTATGGTGATTCAAAACCAATTTCATATCCTGGGGTTCCACTTCAATTCTGGCAATCTCCTCATGCGTTCGAACACGTACCTGACTAATTCCCAAACTTTTCAGATAAGATTCTGATTGATCAATTCTTGTTAGTTTTTCTCGCGTAATTTTTTCGCCATACTGGATTCGTGATGATAAACAAGCTAAAGAAGGTTTCTCCCATGTTGGCAGGTTTAGCTGTTTAGACAATTCACGAATTTCATTTTTAAAAAGATTAGCCTCTTTCAAGGGCCCGCGGACTCCATGTTCATTTGCAGCGCGGACACCAGGGCGAAAATCTCCTATATCGTCAGCAATCAAACCATAAACGAGATTATGAAAACCTCTTTGCTGCATAACAGGAGCGATTTTTTCAAACAATCCATTTTTACAAAAATAACAGCGGTTCTGATCATTTTCTGCATAACCGGGAATATTTAACTCAGAAACTTCGATGATTTGATGTTTTGCTCCTATTAATCTGGCAAGCTTCTTCGCCTCTTCCAATTCACTGGAAGGATATGATTCGGAATCCGCTGTCACTGCCAGAACGTTTTCTGTCCCCAAAACATCTATAGCCACTCTCAAGAGAAACGTACTGTCAACACCACCGGAAAAAGCAACAACAACATTGCCCAATTCTTTGATTATTTGTTTAAGATGTTCATATTTCTCATTCATTCATATTCCCCCATGACTGCGCACAATCTATCAATAAATATAAAAATACCTGGATAAGATTTACACACCTTCTACTCTACTTTTTATATAGACACATTTAAAACCATTTCTAAAAAGGTCTACCTAAATTCCAGACATATAATGCAAGCCAAAAACAAATCCCGGAACTCGGTAAATAGAAGTCAAATGAGAGTAGAGAGGATGAGCATTCCAATGATCGTTTCCAACCTATTGATCATGAACCCTATTATAGACGGTTGATATCGTAAGTAAAACCAATGCCCACTTCCTGTCAATCCTTGATAAAAAACGATCTCAGAAGACAGACAAAGTGGGGGACATCAGTAGACATTGACTATTTTTCACATTCTTGCGGGAATTCAATTCTGATAACAAATTCCAAAAAATTGGCCAGACATCTGAAAACTGATTTTTTCAGCAGAAATAACACCATTTCCCTACAAACCCGGACTCCCTAAAAACACACCGATCAGGTGTTAGCACCAAACCTTCTTTGAAAGGCTTGCTACAGTTGTCTGCAATCACGTGATCCGGTTCAGTAGCATATTTCATTAAAAATGCAAGTAGCAATGAAAAAATTGGAACGCGACTGGCTTCGTCATCCTTCACCTCTCTAGTTTATTTATAAACAGAATTTCCTGTTTCCGGGGTTTAGGTTAAAATTTTCCAATGAGCTCTGCCAGTGGTTCACCATCTGCAAATACTAATTCTGTTGGTTCTGTTAAAATTTCAACATGGGGTAATTCTTTTGCTGCTTCGATTAATGGTTCACTTATAATGATTTCATCCAATTCCAGTGTGTTCTTAATCCAAACAATCTTATGTTTATATGGCTTGACACCATTGCACATTTTTACAGTGATCCTTAACGCATCCTCAGAGGTTGCCGCTACCATTGGTATTTTAACAGTAGCAACTTCGGTGCTGGTAAATGCGTTCATATACATGTAAACAAAATTCGTTTTATCGAAAAGCTTTCTTGTAGTCACGTCAGCCATTCCAACACCCAGTGAATTTCCGTGAGATTCTTCTGTGACATCAAATACTGCACATTTTTTAAACTCGGGCCCTCCGTGCATATGTTTTCCGAAAAAGAGTCCTGTTACATTCGGATCTTGGCCGTCACCACTAATGTTTTTTCCGATTTCTTCAATAACCAGAACATCGAATTTTTGAAAGGGGATGCTGGCCATAATACTCTTTGCTTCTTCCAACAGCGCCTTTTCCCGTTCCAAGGCGATCATATTCTCTTTTGAGAGAACTTCAATTTTATATGTTTCATCAAACGCATTTTCGATAACGGAAACAGCAAAAAGGACATTTGTTTTTTCGGCAATCATCTGGCCAGCCTTTGGTATCATCTCATGAAACCGTGCAAACCCTTGCATATGAAGGGAGTCGGCACCAATTTGTTTCCCGAGACCAATACAAAGCATTTTAAGTGCACCGCTTTCAATCGGTCCACGGAAAGCAGTGTGCGGCTTGATTCTTGGGATAATCACAATTCCATCCGCTTCAAGTGCGCTTTTGCACACATAAACACGAAGTCCTGGCTCCAGTTCCCCTATTGACTCAACATCCATTGAAGCATCAAGTGGAACTCCCATCGTTTCTTCAGTAATGCCAAAGCCAGCCAACATTTCAGCCTGGCCTTCAGGGGTGGCCCCCCCATGACTTCCCATCACAGGAATAATAAATGGCAACGCGCCTACATCCTTTAACGTATCTATGACTGTTTTTGTAATAAGAGCAATATTGGCTATTCCCCGGCTGCCTACACCAACGGCGATTCTTTTTCCTTCCAGATTTTTCAGGTGAGGTTTCATCTTTACCCGAACTTCAGCTGGGATGTTTTCCACCTTTTTCGGGTTAAAATATTGTTTAATCTTTAGAAAACGTGGCAATTCAATTTTTGGAAACTTGGACAAATCTAATGATTCCATTTTATCCGCCTCCATTTAACTCATAAAAAGATTAGCAGCCAATTTTAGTCAATTCATCTTCATATATCCGCCGTACATTAAACGTAGTTGCAAATCCTGCTGATAGCTATCTCACTGAATCCGAGGAATTCAGCACTAGGCTGTTTGCCATTTGCAACATCAATTACCAGGTCTAACAATTCTTCCCCCATTTCCTCCACTGTCTTTTCACCACGGAGCACCGGACTTACATCCAGATCCATATTGTCCTTCATCCTATCGTAGGTTTGTTTGTTGGCTGTCAGTTTAATGACCGGCATAATCGGGTTTCCACCAACATTACCGCGTCCTGTCGTGAATACTAATAATTGTGCACCGCCAGCAGCCACACCGGTAACGGAAGCATGATCATATCCCGGCGTGTCCATAATTACCAGACCTTTTTTATCGGGAGCCTGAGCATAATCATATACGCCTACAATCGGCCGGTGGCCGCCTTTATGAATACAGCCAAGTGATTTTTCTTCAATTGTTGTAATACCACCTGCCTTGTTTCCCGGGGAAGGATTTCCATTCCTGAGGGATTCTCCAACATTTGTTAAATGATCCTCGTAACGTTTAATAATTGCGTATATTTGATCAGCGACTTCCGGTGTAGCAGCCTGTTTTGCCAAAATATGCTCTGCACCAATAAATTCTGTCGTTTCACACAAAATTGATGTCGCCCCGGAATCGACCAAGCGGTCACTGAGATTCCCGACAACCGGATTTGAAGCCAGTCCGGATGTCGGATCAGACCCTCCACAGTTAGTTCCGACGATCAGTTCAGATATGTCAAATTCCTCAGGAACTGACTTGACAGCTTCTTCCACCATTTGTCTGGCAACTTCAGCTGCCATTTTTGTAGTCTCTACCGTTCCGCCTACTTCTTGAATAATAAATGTTTTTAATGGTTTATTCGTTTTCGATTTAATAATTCTTTCCATATCGGCTAATTGGTTATTTTCACATCCCAAAGAGATTAAGATGGTACCGTAAACATTTGGATTGGCAGCAAAACCGGAAAGAACATCCTGGGTAATTTTAAGATCACTTTCTACCTGAGCACAACCATTTTGATTAATAATACTTACCGTTCCTTTTACTTGCTCAGCAACAAATCGGCAAGTATCACTGGAACAAGCGCTGGCAGGCAAAAGCAGAACATGATTCCGTATTCCGACTTTTCCGTCTGGTCTCCTATATCCTTTAAATTTCATGCGTTTTTCCTCCTTCTTCTTTGTTTAGCGTGGGATTTGTTCACGATTACTGGTGACATTGTGAGTATGGACATGTTCGCCTGCACAAATATTTGTACTTGCAGTTCCTATATTTTCACCGTATTTTAATACCGATTCTCCCTCTTTAATATCTGCCAAAGAAAACTTGTGATAAACAGGGATATTTTGTATAATCCGGGTTTGTCTTTTTTCTCCATTTACCATATAAATCGCCAGTTCCCCTTCATTCAAGGCTTCAACCGCAACAGCAACATTATCTGCAGGCTTGATGACTAATGCATTGATTTTGGATTCCATGTATCCCCCTCCTGTTCAAACAACTGATTTACAGCAAACTACTATGATTTTTTTGGGTGAAAAAGATATAGAATGGTGAAAAACTCCTTTAAACTATCATTGTTTCAATTAAATGTATTACCTCTTCATCATTTTAGATTTAATTACATTGTCTTATTTTATCCGATCGGATCGTATCGTCCGCTTGTTGTCCACTTCCTTTTGACAAAGTGATCAGAATCAAAAGCAAAGACACTTTATTTCGTAATGTAAAACAAGGTTATAGGATTTAACCATTCACTTACTTAGTCAGATCATAATGAGAAAACTGGATGTCTTTAGTTTTATATTATAAAACTTAGTTTCATAATATAATTATTTGGTGACTAGATTGTAACACAGGGTTGGAAAATGAAATGGTTGCCATTGTGTTCATTTTGTTACAAAACAGGTTCTCCTGCATGAATATCCATACTTGCAGTTGCTGTATTTTCGCCGTATTTTAATAACACTTCTTTCTTTTTAATATCTGCCAAAAAAACTTGTGACAGACAAGAATAATTTGTAGAATCTATTCGGGTTTTTCTTTTTTTCCATTTATCAATATAGACCACCTGTTTCCTTCATTCAAAACTTCAACCACAACAAAACGCGGTCTGCAAACTTGAAAACGAGTGCATTGATTTTTTTCATTTATTTTCCTGCTCAACAGCTGATTACAGCAAACTGATATAATTGAGTATAAAAGTATAAGTGCAATCGTTTTAAACAATTGCACTGAAATTAAATTTGTTGATTTCAATTCTATTAATCTTGAATAATAAACGATTAAACAATAGCCTTTAGCTCGCCTTTTGTTCCATTAACAGTACCCGGAATCGTGAACACTAATAAAGCTCCGAGAACTAAGAATAAAACCAATGAATAAGTTCCTGCACTTTGGTTCATAAACTGAATAATGAATCCAACCATGTATGGACCAACAAATCCGCCCAAGTTTCCTAAAGCATTTATAATACCACGGCCTGCTCCGGCAACTTCTGCAGGAAAAAGATTCGAAGGCAATGTCCAGAATGGGCCGGTCGCTGCCTGTAAGAATGTTCCACAAAGAACCATGAACCCATAAGAAACCCAGACACTGCTATTAGTAAGTGTTGCAAGTGTAAGACAAACTGCAAAACCAAGAATTGGAAGTGCCGTGTATAGTTTGCGGTTCTCGGTTTTATCACAAAGGTTGGCAAAAATATATTGTCCGATGAGACACATAACATAAGGAGCAACACTTAGAAGTCCGATAGTACCCATACCGGTATTTGAAATCGATTTCAATAATGTTGGCAGCCATAGAGAGAAACCGTAGAAACCGATTTGCATGAAGAAATAAATCGCAATTAATTTAATCATGTTGACATTTCTGAACAGTTCACTCATTGTAACTTTTCTTTGCGTACTGCCTTTGATCATTGCTTGGTCTTCATCTATTTTCATCTCAATCCATTCAAGCTCTTCTTTAGAGATCCATTTTGCTTCTCTTGGTCTGTTGCTGATCAATGGAAGCCATACAAAAAGTAATGATAGTGAAGCAATACCTTCAATAATAAACAGTTCACGCCAGCCGGTAGCCTGAAGAATAAAACCTGATAAAGGACCGGCTATAATATTTGCAATTGCGACATTCATTTGAAAATAAGCGTTTGCACGGCCTTGCTCTTCACTAGGGAACCAGTGACTGATAATTGTCAGGATAGCAGGATACACTCCACCTTCTGCTACCCCCAGTAAGAAACGAACCGTTAATAATTGACCTGTATTTTGAACAAAACCATTTATAACAGCAAGTCCGCCCCATGCAATAATTGTATAGGCAATAAACTTTTTCGCATTTCCTTTCTCAGCTATATGTCCGCCAGGCACTTGCAGCAATAAGTAACCTACAAAGAAAATACCTGCTGCTAAACCGGAAATACTGGCTGCCATCCCCAACTCTTTATCCATTCCTCCCGCAATTGCAAAGCTGATATTACCACGGTCCAAGAAAGCAACGATATAAACAATAACACAAGCCGGAATAATATGCAGCCAGCGCCCCCGGGGAATTTTTGTTGCTTCAGTCATTGTTGGAAACCTCCATTATTAGAAAAGTTATTTTTATAACTTGAGGACTTTAGCCATTGGGCATGTGCCATGCGATTACTGACAGTTAATTATTTGGTAGACACAAACTCCAATGGCTGACAGGTTCTTAAATGCTTTAACAAGAATTTTTGTGAGAATGATATTCCAAAAGATGTCAAATCTTATTCTAAATAAGCGCCTTGCATAGCAGATGTTGCATGTGCTGTATAACGTTTAAAAACACCTTTTCTGTTAGAATGGTCTGGGGCTTTCCACTCTTTGCGTCTTTCAGCCAAAACACGCTCTACTTCTTCCTCACTGCAACGTTCTCCAGCAATACCTACAATTTGAATGACCCGTTTGCTAACACTTAACTCAATTAAATCTCCATCCTGAACAAGTGCAATTGGTCCGCCTACAGTTGCTTCAGGGGAAACGTGTCCTACAGCAGGACCACGAGTTGCTCCTGAGAAACGCCCATCCGTAACAAGAACTACGGATCCGTTCAGACGTTCATCAACAACAATAGCTTCAGTTGTCATTAACATTTCCGGCATACCTGAACCACGAGGTCCCTCATAACGAATAAACAATACATCACCAGGCTGTACCTTCTTCTCAACCACAGCAGCATAGCAATCTTCTTCAGAGTCAAATACTCTTGCAGGACCAATATGTTCATGCATTTCCGGAGATGCTGCTGCGTACTTTATAACAGCTCCTTCAGATGCCAAATTTCCTTTTAAAACTGCAAGCGAGCCGATCTCCTCTACAGATTCAATCGACTTGATCAGATCTTCGCGTTTTAATCCATAGTTGTGCAAATATCCAATATATCTCTCAAAAAATCCATCTTCCCATAAATCCTGAAGATTCTCTCCCAATGTTTTTCCAGTTGCAGTCATAACAGTCAGATCCAGATAATCACGAAGAATCCATTGTACCATTGGAATACCGCCAGCAAACCAGAAACACTCAGTATGCCATTGACCGCTGGGAGTGATGTTACCAATGTGCGGGACTTTATGGTTGATTTCATCAAACAATTCAGATTTAATCGTAATTCCTGCTTCGCGTGCAATGGCAGGCAGGTGAATCATGGCATTGGTCGATCCACCAATAGCTGCATGAACAATAATTGCGTTTTTAAAGGCAGACTCAGTAAGGATTTGTCTGGTAGTAATACCTTTTTCAACCAGTTCCATAATCTTCTTGCCTGCTTTTCTGGCCATGCCAATAATATCACGCATCGTAGCCGGCATTAATGCGGCACCTGGTAAAGTCAAGCCCAATGCTTCAGCCATTGTTTGCATTGTGCTTGCTGTTCCAAGGAATTGACAAGCGCCGACAGATGGACAACCGGTTAACTTGTAATTCCGAAGCTCCTTATGCACTTCTTCTCCCCTTTTGATACGAAGGTCGATTTCTGCACCATGAACGGAATCTTGCCAGTCCGGACCCGGTCTCATACTTCCTCCAGGAATAAAAACTGTTGGCAAATCTAAACGGGCAGCTACTTTTAAATGAGCCGGGATTGATTTATCACAGGAAGAACTTAAAATTAATCCATCAAAAGGCTGGTGCATGGCGTGAACTTCAATCATATCCGAAATGGTTTCACGAGAGATCAGGATGTAATTCATTCCATCATGTGCTTGTCCGCATCCATCACAAACATCTGTTACATGAAATTGGGCAGGACGCCCGCCAGTTTCATAAATGCCGATTTTTGCTTGTTCAGTAAGTTTATCTAAATGATAGCTTCCGGGATGACTGTCCCCATAAACATCTTCTACAAGAATTTGTGGTTTAGTAAGATCCTCTTCACACCAGTTCATGCCTAATTGTAATGCATCAAATTGCGACCAAATTTTACGGGCTTCTGCACTCCGCTGTTTTGTAAATTTGGACATTCCGTTATCCCTTCTTCCATAGAATTTCAGAAAGCCTGAACCTATGAACCGTTGTATGCCTTCATATAAATTGTTGCGATATCTTCTTTTGTTACCGGTTTGGGATTTGCTCCTGTACATGCATCATTTAATGCTTGTTCAGCTAATTTTTCCACATCTTCCATTCTGAAAGCAGAATCTCTTAACGGAGGAATGCCTACTGCTCTTGAAATTTGATGAACTTTATCTACAGCCAGCCTTGCAGCTTCTTCAGCTGTCGCACAATCGCTTGTGTCTACACCTAGTGCGCGGGCGATATCAGCAAATTTCTCCGGGCATGCATCCATATTGAAATCCATAACATAAGGAAGTAACATTGCGTTTGCAACACCATGCGCCAAATCATATTCGCCGCCCAATTGGTGAGCCATACTGTGAACAATCCCCAGTCCAGCGTTGGAATAAGAGAGTCCAGCAATAAATGATCCCCATCCCATACCGGAACGTGCTTCCAAATCTTGTCCATTTTCTACTGCTCTCTCAATATATTTGCCAATTAATTCAATTGATTTATAGGCAATAGCATCAGATAATTCGAAGGCACCTTTAGCAGTATATCCTTCGATCGCATGTGTAAGAGCATCCAATCCGGTTGCAGCTGTTAACCCTTTAGGCTTTCCAAGCATTAATTCCGGATCATTAACAGCAATTGTTGGCAGAGCGTTCGGGTCAATCATAATCATTTTAAGTTTTCGATCTTCATCGGTGATTACATAGTTGATTGTTACTTCAGCTGCTGTACCTGCAGTGGTACTGATGGCTACTATAGGTACTGATTTATTTTTTGATTTGTGCATACCTTCATAATCAGTAATGTTTCCGCCATTTGTTGATAGGATACCAACTCCCGATCCCGTATCCTGTGGCGATCCCCCACCAACTGTAATAATAAAATCGCAACCCTCCTGTTGGAACCTGGCGAATCCATCATGAACATTCGTTGTTGTTGGATTGGGCTTGACATCATCAAAAACTGTGTAGTCAACGTTAGCTCGATCAAGAACATCAGTAATTGCCTTTACCACACCGTTTGAATTTAACACTTTATCTGTAACAAGCAATGCTTTATTCAATCCCAATTTTTTTACTTCCTCTCCAACCATCTTCACACTGCCAGGTCCGACAAGATTGATAGGTGGCCAGTAAATTCGTCTGGGAGTTAACATATAAGATCATTTCCTTTCCCAATAATATTTAATACATGCAATTAAGAATATTGCCCTTTTCATACTTTTTATTTATATTATTCTATTACTGGAAACAGCTTCGCCAGTTCCAAAATTTTCTTAACTTGTTTTAATTTTTCTTCGCTTAATTTTCCGGCTGGGGGAAGGACATATGTTGAAATATCTAACCCACATAATTTAATTGCCTCTTTAACTACGTTTACGAATGGACTATCAATTTGATAGAGAAATGAAAGAACCGTCAATTGCTTGTTAAGCTTGATCGCTTCTTGATAATCTCCATTCAAAAATGCTTTGTAAATACCAACTGACAATTGCGGGGCAAAATTTCCGCTTGCTGAAATGGTTCCGTCCCCACCTATTTGAAGAGTATTCAACAGGTGATTATCAAAACCGCACAGCACGGAAAAATGCGGATGCTTTTCTTTAACCTTTATAATCATTTCGGAAATATGACCGATTGAATCAATTGTTTCTTTTATACCAACAATATTAGAATGGCTATCTACCAACTTTAGAACAAAATCAGGAGTTAAGTCCTGTCCAGTAAGCGCCGGGAAGTTGTACAGCAAAACAGGAAAATCAACTGATTCAGCTATTTTACTATAATGCTTAAACAAATTTTCCTCTGTCAAACCCCAGTAATAAGGGTTGACAACCACTACAGCATCGGCTCCAATACTCTGGGCGTGCTGACTTGATAAAATTGCTTCTCTTGTATTTGTTCCGCCAGTTCCGATTAATACCGGTACCCTATGATTCACATAACGAACAACAAATTCCGATAAATGTTTTCTTTCTTCTGTTGACATTTGGGAGAATTCTCCATTTGTCCCCAGAAAAAACAACCCATTCACTTCTGCTTCTATCAGGGAATCGATAAGGGTCTCCATGGATTTCTGATCTATGCTTCCATCCTGTTTAAAAAGGGTAGAGACTGGTGGAATTACTCCTTTAAATTGCATTGTTGCCATTCTATGTATCACCTCTTATTCATTTTTGATTTAGTTTACACTGCCTATTTTATCTGGTTGGATTGTCTGCTTGTTATCCACCTCCTTTTGACAAGTATCAGAAACAAAAGTAAACATATATTCTGTTTTATATTATAAAACTAAATTGTATAATTTATCTTTTGCCAACCTGATTATAACTCATAGTTGTAAAAAAATAGTTGCAGAACAAAAGATGCGATGTGCATAGTTTTATATTATAAAACTATGTTGTATAATATAATCTTGGATGGCTTGATTATAGCATATAGCTGTAAAATGAATTAGATGTCTTTGTGTTTATTTTGTTACAAAACAGTAAATAAATGACTTTGGTCACACAAAAGATTTTGTTGGTTGATTTTCAGTACAATGTATAATATTGTAATAATGGACAACACAATTTTATATTGTAAAACAAAAGAGGGATTAGTATGCCTATTATTCAATCTGTTAAGCGGGCTCTCAAAATATTGGACTTATTCAATAAACAAGAAACCGAGCTTAAAATTACCGATATTAGCGAAAGAATGCAATTGCATAAAAGTACTGTACATTCGTTATTAAAAACGTTGCAGGAATTTCGTTACATTGACCAAAATCCTGAAAATGGAAAATATAGATTGGGTTTAAAACTTGTTGAACGGGGAAATTTTGTTATTAATTCAATGGATATAACAAAAGTAGCCAAGAAATACCTGATCAATTTATCAAAGGAGACAGGACAAACCTCCCATCTTGGTATTTTGGAAGGCCAGGCTGGAGTATATATTGACAAGGTGGAAGGGGAGAATGCATTGATTCGCTATTCTCGTATCGGGAAAAGAATTCCCCTGCATTCCACTGCAATTGGAAAAGCACTGTTAGCTTTTAAAAGCCCTGAGGAGATTGAACACTTATTAAACGGGTATGAGTTTAAACAACAAACAGATAACACCATTACAAATAAAGAAGAGTTTCTTGAAGAGCTGGAAAGAGTACGCCTGCAAGGATACGGCGTTGACAGTCAGGAAAATGAACAAGGAGTTCGATGCATTGCTGTACCAATAATAAACTATGAGGGCTGTGTTCTTGCAGCAATCAGCATCTCTACTCTAATATCCCGGGTTAACGATAGAGAATTAATGGATTATATCAAGTTGCTTAAAAAGGTTGAAACACAATTGTCTGAGCAATTAAAATACAAAACATAGAACCTCCTGAAGATCGGCAAACAAAAGGCATCCGAATGGAGCACATTCGGATGCCTTTTGTCATTTTTATTTTCATCCATTTCCCAAGTATCCCGGATTTTCGCCAATTTTACATATTAACTTAACCCCTTTTTAACTGCATTTTTCTAAGTATCCATCTTAACTTTTATTAGTTTAATTTCCAATAATCTTTATTTGCTTTCATAAGATCATCCAATACCAACTTTGCTTTATCGGGATTAATTACTGTTCTGTTAAGTGTCAAAGCTTGCAGAGCTTTGGTATAGTTCTCTTCCAAGCAGGCTTCTACTGTCAATTTTTCATAAGCATACTGTCCTTCAACAAGTCCTTTGTAAAAAGCCCCAATTTCTCCAACTCGATAAGGTACAGCCCCAAACCTGGTCAGTTCACCAGATACTTCTACCATTGCATCCTCTGGCAAATTGCTTATTATGCCTTCGTTTCTCACAATTATCACAAATAACTTTTTCAAATCATAAGCAATAGATTCTGCAACCTCTATCATCATATTCCCATGAACAGTTCCGCTCAAGAATGGAATGTTGTCCAGAGATTGTTGCTCTCGAGCCTGCTTGCAAATTTCACGTAT
Source organism: uncultured Thermoactinomyces sp. (assembly GCA_965544045.1). Taxonomy (GTDB): domain Bacteria; phylum Bacillota; class Bacilli; order Thermoactinomycetales; family Thermoactinomycetaceae; genus Thermoactinomyces. The sequence goes on along the minus strand of CBEULT010000011.1, from coordinate 17,511 downwards.
TCGCTTATCCCTTCCGTCCAAAGCTTCATCGGATCGTGTATAATCAGGATTACTCTCCTTTGCTATTTCTTCAGGAAAAAAATAATACTGAAGATATGTATTAGGTAAATAATCCGGGAAGAAGGATAACATTTTATTTACGTTTTTATAGGTATTTAGCCATGAAACCTCTCTCTGTTCAGCATTATAGGGTTTAAAATCATGTCCGTTCATAAGATGTTCTTTCAACATCGGAAGCAAATCATCACCTGTCGGAGTATAATATAAATTTGTAAACCACCCAAAATGATTAAGTCCAAAATATCTTGGCTCTATATCATACATATTGACATCTAGAATCTTTGAAAAAGATTTGATCATAGAGTATGGTTGATCGCAAATATTCAATATTCTTTTATCATCCGGGAAAACTTTATCTAGTGCCACTGCTACAATAGCAGCAGGATTGGTATAATTTAAAATCCAAGCATCAGGGGCATATTCTCTGACCTTTTTAACCATATGAATCATAGCTGGTATAGATCTCATCCCGTAAGCAAATCCCCCAGGACCACAAGTTTCCTGTCCCACTAAACCATGTTTCAATGGAATCTTTTCGTCCAGGGATCTCATTTCAAAATTCCCCGCTCGCATATTGCAAAACACAAACTCTGTATCGATATAAGCTTCATCCTCGTTATCTGTAAATATCAGTTTCACATTTGGATAGTACTTTCTCATGGTCAGTTCTATATAATCTCTGATCAAATCATTTCTGTCCATATCTATATCAAACAAAATTAATTTTTTTAACGGGAATCTATCCTTATATTCAATCAGGCTCCCTATTAAAGCCGGAATACGGGTGCTCCCGCTCCCAACGATTGTCACAACCAGTTCTTTTCTATTCACGTTTTAACTCCCTCTCAGTTAATATAATATACTGAATTAATAACTGAATTACTGCATGCATTCCCAGACGGGATACCAGATCATTTGTTTTGGTTGAAACATTATCTGCAAAAAAGAATAGTTTATAATCCGAAAGTCTTTCCAGTGTGCTATTATAAAAAGCCGTAATCGCAATGACATCAACATTTCTTGCGTTTGCCATTTTGGCTATCCTTACTATTTTTTCTGTTTCTCCCGAAACGGATAATAAAACAAGAGTTTCTCCTTCTACGATTGTTTCGCCGATTACATCAATAAGGTTGTAATCATCTATGAATATTGACCTTACTCTTAACATTGATAACCTTGAACTTAAAATGTCCCCTAAAGGCTCTGAAGCCCCCCGGGCGATTACATATACAGTTTTTGACTTTACAATTTTATCTGCAACTTTTTTAATATTTTCTTCATCCTGAATGGCAAAAGTTTTTATTACTTCTTCATTTAAATCTTTTATTGAACTTTCATAACGCCTTTTATTATCCACATGATTTCTGTTTGACAAATAATCCTTAATATAGTATTTAAGCTCAGCAAAACCATCAAATCCAATTTTTTTACATAAATTGATTACAGTAGTTTTGGATACATATAACTTTTTTGCCAAGTCAGTGGAAGATGATTTTATAAATTCTTCAGGGTGTTTAACAATATATTTTATAATCCTTTTCTCCAGGTTTGTTAATTTATCATAATTGTCTGCTAATCTGTGTATATTCATATTATCCCGCCTTAGATATGATGGATATACCAATATAAATGTATAATTTATTCGATTAACAGACAATGTTATTAAAATGATATAAATGATATTAACTATTTAATTGGTCATCAATTTCATTTCTGACAAACTCAACCAATGGTCCATAAACGATATGAATATGCCTGGGTGAAGGAAGGAATATTCCTGTGCAACCAGAAGTCTTTAAAAGTTCATGATCAACCAACCTGACATCAGCCAGGTCTATTCTCAAACGTGTAATGCAATTATCTACATTTTTTATATTTGACTTTCCACCTAATGATTGTATAACTGTTTTTGCTATTTCTCCGTATTTTTTTTCTTTTATAAGATTGTTGTTAAGAGATGGACTGTCTTCTCTTCCAGGGGTTTTCAAATCAAATCTTGTAATTGCCCACTTGAATACAAAGTAAGTAACTACAGATAAAAGCAAACCAATAATTACAAAATTTATCCAATTGGTATTTTTATACAATAAACCAAAAATAACAAAATCAAATATTGTTCCTCTTATATATCCTATACCCACGTTTGCAAAAGAGAGAGCTACTGCTCCTAACCCGATAATGGCAGCATAAGCTACATATAACATGGGTGCAATAAAAACAAATGAAAATTCCAATGGTTCTGTCACATTTCCTAATAAAGCCGTCAATATGCAAGTAATCATCAAGGATTTAACCAGTTTTTTATTTTCCTGATAAGCTGTTTTGTACATGGCCAAGCCTATGGCGGGAAACGCAAACAACGTGCATAACATTTGTTGTTGAGCCATAAACCTTGTTAATGAGGGCATCATATCCCAATATTCACTATCCGGCCCTAAATTAAACAGCACTTCAGTCAAAGCCGGAACTACTCCAACATAGGTTTGACCATCAATTACATAACTTCCTCCCGCCTCTGTAAATCTAAACAAGGCATTCCATAAATGGTGAAGTCCAAAAGGTATGAAAAGCCTTTCACCAGCCGCAGTAAAAAACGGACCAGCCCAGCTTAAAAAAACAACTGACAAATTCGTTAATAAAGATACAAATGCTTGCCAGACAAATGGAATTAACAGTCCAACACCAATCATTATTCCCATCGTAATAATTGGCACGGATTTTTTACCGGAGAAAAACGCAAACGCAATAGGTAATTCCAATTTATAAAATCTGTCTGTCGCCCATGCTGCAATTAATCCTGCAATAATCCCTCCCAAGGCACTTATATTCATAGTTTGTATACCTAAAACCTTAATTTGTCCAAATTGACTCATTACCTCCGGTTCTGCCAATTTACCACTTACGACAAGCCAAACATTCATGGTAATTATTAAAATGAGATATCCTATTACAGATGCAAACACCGATATTCCCTTATCTCTTTTAGACATCCCGTAGGCAACGCCCATCGCAAACATTAATGGAATATTATCAAAAACCGCACCAGCAATTGTTCGCAAGTTGATTAAGACAGTATTTAAAACATTATTTCCCAGAACGGGGAAATTGTCGATCATATAAGGTTGTACCAGAGCCCCTGTAATACCTAATATCATTCCGACGGGAGCCATAACAGCTATTGGTAGCAATAAGGTCCTGCCAAATTTTTGGATTTTTTGATTAAAATCACTTTTTTTAAGCATTTCTACACCTCCTGTTAATTATTAAGTGTTTACATTCTCATCATACTCTTCCTGATTCCATTGACAATATAACTGACCATGATAATTCCTAAATAATATAATTTAACCAAAGTCACTATTAGTAACTTTGGTCACAAGAAAACAAACTCCAATTCTTATAAAGGAAGACATTGCTTCAAATACAAAGCAATGTCTTAAATGAAGAGTTTATAAAATTATCATTTATAACTTCCAAAGAAGTTCTTAAAGGATTGAAGAGTTGTTTGCCGATACAAGTCGGCAATTGATGTGGTAAGCGGAATTCCTTTCGGGCATGCCTCCACACAGTTTTGAGAATTTCCGCAAGAGTTGATTCCGCCTGCTTCCATAATGGCCGCCAGGCGTTCTTCCTTGTTCATTTCTCCGGTTGGATGGGCATTGAAAAGCCGGACTTGCGACAAGGCGGCAGGGCCGATAAAGTCTGATCGTTTATTGACATTAGGGCATGCTTCCAGGCAGCAGCCGCAAGTCATGCATTTTGACAATTCATAAGCCCATTGTCTTTTTTTCTCCGGAAATCTCGGTCCCGGGCCCAAATCATAAGATCCATCAATCGGAATCCATGCCTTTACTTTCTTCAACGCTTCAAACATCTGCTGCCGATCCACCTGCAAATCCCTGACAACCGGGAATGTACTGAGCGGAGCGAGATGAACAGGCTGTTCCAACTGATCAATCAATGCAGAACAGGCCTGCCGCGGCTTACCATTAATAACCATTGTACAGCTTCCACACACTTCTTCCAAACAGACATTTTCCCAAACAACCGGAGTGGTTTTTTCGCCTTTGGCGTTAACCGGGTTTTTCCGAATTTCCATCAAAGTGGAAATCACGTTCATGTTAGGGCGATACGGAACCTCAAATTCTTCAACGTATGGTTTTGAATCTGCATCTTGCTGCCTTGTAATGGACAACCGGATAACTTTTTGAACAGCCACGATTATTCATCTCCTTCCTTTGATTTGGTGTAATCCCTTTTCCTTGGTGTAATCAGTGAAACATCCACTTCTTCATAATAGATATCGGGCTCATTTTTATCGGCATTAAAGACCGCCATTGTTGTTTTCAACCATTGTTCATCGTTGCGGTCCGGGAATTCCGGTTTATAGTGTGCTCCGCGGCTTTCATCACGATAATATGCCCCCAGGGAGATCACTTTGGCCAGATTAATCATCCCTTCCAACTGGCGGATAAAGGATGCACTTATATTTCCCCATTTGGCGGTATCCTCAATATTGATGTTTTGATAACGCTCTGAGAACTCGTGCAGTTTTTCATATGTCATTTTCAGCTTTTTGTTTTCCCTTACGACAGTTACATTCTCTGTCATCAACTTGCCGAGTTCTTCATGAAGGGCATAAGCATTTTCCGTTCCATTCATCGACAGGATCGACTGAAATTTTTCCTCGTCATGTTTTACCATTCTTTCAAAGATCCTTGACGATACATCCCCGCTTCCTTTACTCAATCCGTTAATATAGTTCAATGCCTGCGGTCCGGCAGCCATACCGCCATAAACAGCAGATAATAACGAGTTGGCTCCCAGCCGGTTGGCCCCGTGTTGGGAATAGTCGCATTCACCGGCAGCAAAGAGGCCGGGGATATTGGTTTGCTGTTTAAAGTCAACCCACAGGCCGCCCATCGAATAGTGGACACTCGGGAAGATTTTCATCGGCACTTTTCTCGGGTCTTCGCCAACAAACTTTTCATAAATCTCCATAATGCCGCCCAGTTTAATGTCCAGTTCCTTGGCATCAATATGAGAAAGATCGAGGTATACTTTATTCTCGCCGTCCACTCCCAGTTTCTGATTCATTACCACATCAAAAATTTCCCTTGTGGCGATATCACGCGGAACCAGGTTCCCGTATGCCGGGTATTTTTCTTCAAGGAAATACCATGGTTTGCCATCTTTATACGTCCAGACACGGCCACCTTCCCCACGTGCCGATTCGCTCATGAGACGGTTTTTGTCGTCCCCCGGGATGGCGGTTGGATGAATTTGAATAAATTCCCCATTGGCATAAACCGCCCCTTGCTGATAAAGTCTTGCCGCGGCATACCCTGTATTAATTGTGGAATTGGTCGATTTGCCAAAAATCATTCCTGCGCCGCCTGTTGCGATGATAACGGCATCGGCAGCAAAGGGAACGATCTCCATTGATTTCAGATTTTGTGCAGTAATTCCTCTGCAAACCCCTTCATCATCCAGAACAGCAGATACAAATTCCCAATTTTCATACTTGGTAACCAGCCCTTCCGTTTCAAAGCGGCGAACCTGTTCATCGAGCGCATACAAGAGCTGCTGTCCGGTTGTTGCTCCGGAATAAGCCGTCCGGTGAACCTGTGTCCCCCCGAAGCGACGAAAATCGAGTAATCCTTCAGGAGTGCGGTTAAACATCACGCCCATTCTGTCAAACATGTGAATAATTTTCGGGGCGGCTTCACACATTGCTTTTACGGGAGGCTGGTTGGCCAGAAAGTCTCCTCCGTAAACCGTATCATCAAAATGCTCCCATGGGGAATCATTCTCTCCTTTTGTATTCACAGCTCCGTTAATTCCACCCTGGGCACACACGGAATGGGAGCGTTTAACCGGAACGAGCGAAAACAGATCTACTTTTGTGCCTGCCTCGGCCAATTTGATAGAAGCCATGAGGCCGGCAAGACCGCCGCCGACAACAACAACTTTACCCTGATTCATTTTTCATCCTCCTCTATTTACAATCAAACAAATGCCATAATGGCCCGTACTCCGATAAAAGACAAAACAAGAAAGATTCCTAATGAAACATAGTGAAATACTCGCTGGGACTTGGGAGAAACAGTAATCCCCCAGGTAATAAAAAAGGTGAAAATTCCATTTGTAAAATGGTAAACAGAAGAAACAATGCCGATAATATACAAAACAAGAAACAGTGGATTAGCCACAATGTCCGCCATCATTTCAAAACTCGGTTCCGCACCCAGCGCCACCTGAACTCTTGTCTGCCATACATGCCAGGCAACAAAGGCAAGAACGACAAATCCTGTCATTCTTTGCAGGAAAAAGCTCCAGTTCCTGAAATACTGGAAGCGATTCACGTTATGTTTGGCTTGCAATGCGATATAAACTCCGTATATTGCGTGGAACAGGAGAGGAAGAAAAATGACAAAGGTCTCCAGAAACAGTTTGAACGGCAAGTTTACCATAAATCCTGATGCCTGATTGTACGCTTCCTCCCCCCATGTTGCTGTATAATTGAGTGACAAATGAAAAGTCAAAAAGACACCGACAGGAATAATTCCTGCCAGTGAATGCAATTTTCGCAAGAAATTCTCATATCTCTTTAATTCCATTTGGAGTAACCTCCTTAAAAGGTGTTAAGCTCTTGTCGAACCATGATTTTTCCCGTCTAGCAACTCTTTTCCTGCGATCCCTGGATGGGTCATTTCAAATGGGTGCAATATCAAATCCAATTCCTCAGCAGTTAAAACTCCGCGCTTCAATACAATGTCTCTGACCTGGCAACCTGTTTCAATCGCCTCTTTGGCAATCGAGGCAGCCATTTCATAACCAACATGCGGATTAATAGCTGTAATGATGCCCACACTGTTGTCTACATAATTTTTCATTGTCTCTTCATTCGCTGTAATGCCGCTCAGACAGTATTTGCGGAAAACAGTAAACACATTGATCATCACATTAATGGATTGCAACAGATTAAAGACAATAACCGGTTCCATCACATTCAGTTCAAATTGTCCTGCTTCACAGGCCATACTGATGGTCAGGTCATTGCCGGCTACCTGGAACGCACTTTGATTCAATACTTCTGCCATAACAGGATTTACTTTTCCAGGCATAATGGAAGATCCCGGTTGCCGGGGAGGCAGTTTGATTTCACCAAATCCGCATCTCGGACCAGAAGTCATCAATCTCAGGTCATTGGCTACTTTGGACATGTTCAACATGCAGATTTTTAAAGCAGAGGATACTTCTGTATAGCAATCGGTATTTTGGGTTCCATCAACAAGATTGTTGACACCTGTAATGGGAAGTGCTGTAAAGCCAGCTATATATTCAACAACCTTTTCTATATACTCCGGGTCAGCGTTTAGCCCTGTTCCCACTGCGGTTGCTCCCATATTGACTTCAAACAGATTTTCCCTGGTTCGGTTAATCCTCTCCATATCCCTTGCCAAAACACGGGCATATGCTTCAAATTCCTGGCCCAGCCGAATCGGAACCGCATCCTGCAAATGGGTACGCCCCATTTTGATATAGGAATCAAACTCTTTAGCCTTTCTTAAAAATTCGTCATAGAGTTCCTCCATCACCTGAAGCAGTTGTTCCAGAGACATGAGTGCTGATATATGAATAGCTGTCGGAAATGCATCATTGGTAGACTGGGCCATATTGACATGGGTATTTGGGCTGATCACATTGTAATTTCCTTTTTCCTCACCCAGAATTTCCAGAGCACGGTTGGCAATCACTTCGTTTGCATTCATATTGATCGAAGTTCCGGCCCCCCCCTGGATCGGATCAACAATAAATTGATCATGATACTTTCCGGCAATAATCTCATCGGCGGCAGCCACAATGGCTCTGGCAAACTGATTGTCCAATTGGCCGATTTCTGCATTTGCCAATGCAGCTGCCTTTTTGACGATCGCCATCGCCTTAATCAGGGTTTTATCAATGCGAAGTCCTGTGATCGGAAAATTTTCAACAGCACGCATTGTTTGCACGCCATAGTATGCATCGACCGGAACCAGCTTTTTACCTAAAAAATCCCTTTCAATCCGAACCGTTTCATTTTGGTTAACCATTTAAGATCAGCTCCCCTTGGTTTTTGAGGTAATCCACACATGAAAAAACAAGCAACCATATCCTGAACAGATGAAGAATACAGGTTACAACAGGATGGAACTTAGCAGGATTCCGATTATTACAGCTCCTGCCGTAGATACCAGGCCGGGAACCATGAAACTGTGATTCAGAATGTATTTTCCAATTCTGGTTGTTCCGGTGCGATCAAAGTTAATTGCCGCAACCACGGTAGGGTAATTGGGTATGAAGAAGTATCCATTTACAGCGGGAAACATGGCAATCAACAAGGCCGGGTTTATCCCCAATGTGATTCCCAACGGCATTAGAGTACGAACTGTTGCAGCCTGGCTGTAAAGAAGAATGGACAGAACGAATAAGGCAACAGCAAATAGCCAGGGGGCAGCAGTAACCAGACTTGAAATGGAGCTGGTGATCAATTCGGCATTTCCGTTAAAGAAAGTATCACCCATCCAGGCGATCCCGAAAATCGCAACAACCGCAGAAGCTCCCGCCTTAAATACACTGTCTGAAACTATTTTTTCGACATTGGTCCTGCACCAGAGAATCATGATTGCTGCAGTTGTCAGCATAATAATTTCTATTGTTTCCGGCATGCCCATCCGGACAAATTCACCATCGACGGTCCAACCGGGACGCAACGATTCAAACGACCCGAAAATAACTACAGATATCGCGGCCAACAGGAACAGAGCAACCGAAATCCTGGCATTTTTTGAAGCAACATATTCTTTCTTCTCTTTTTTTATCGGAGCCAGCCCTTTTTCCAGGCGTTTCAAATAAACCGGATCATTTTTCAACTCTTTGCCTGTTTTACTTGCAACGAATGCTCCAATCATGCAGGCAATAAAAGTGGATGGAATACAGATCATTAAAATATCCAGTAAGGTAACTTGAAAATCGGTCAGCATGGCTAATAAGGCAACCGTCGCTGCCGAGATAGGGCTTGCTGTGATTGCCTGCTGGGAAGCGATTACAGCTATGGACATCGGCCTTTCCGGCCTTACCCCTGACTCACGGGCAACTTCAGCAATCACCGGCAACACCGAATAGGCTACGTGTCCGGTGCCTGCGCAGAAAGTAAACAGATAAGTAACAATTGGGGCGACATATGTGATATGTTTGGGATTCTTGCGCAATGCCTTTTCAGCCAAATAAACCAAATAATCCATCCCCCCCGCCGCTTGCAAGGTTCCAGCCGCAGTGATTACAGCCAGAATCATCAGCATGACATCAATAGGTGCAGTGGTCGGCTGTAAACCAAACACAAATGTGAAAATGGCCAACCCGACACCTCCCATTACTCCCAGTCCCAGGCCGCCAATCCTTGCTCCGACGATAATGCACCCAAGGAGAATCAACAACTCAATCCAGATCATATTCTTTACCTCCTCCTGACAATATTTGGGAGATCTAACATACAAACACTTGACCAGTGTAAAGACCAAATCATTTGTGAAATATTTCACAAATGATTTGGTTTGTCATTTGAGCGCAACATCAATAAATTGGCTGATTTTAACGATTCACTCCAAAAAACGTCTACCCGCTTTCGTTGCTTTTTGTGTTATTATTCACAAATGATTCTTTTAAAAAAATTGCTTTAAAAAATAGAAGTTGTTTGGTGAATTAAAGAAAAACATGCATTTCTTTTCACATGTTCTTCTTTTCATTTATAACATATATATAAGACTACAAAAAACTACATAAAACTACATGTATATTTGTATTATACAAGAAGTTGACATATTCTCTTGATCAAGTGTTTTCAAACAGATCGGATTATGTCATATTAAACGAAAACAATGGAGTTAACAAATAATTCATCGCTTTTTATAAATATGGTATAGTAAAAATGGAACAAGTAAGCTTTTATCCAGAATGATTATGAAAAGAGGTGAAGAGGAAGCCAGTAAACTGCTGAAACGACCAGAATCGATTACAATGTGAAATTATGAACTAATCAAATTTTCTAATAGTTGAGGATGGTAAAAGATGGATATTCTATTTGTTATTGTTGGCCTGCTTGTTCTGGTTGGGACAATATATTTTCTCATCAAAAAAGTCGAAGCCAGGCTGGTCTTGATTACTGCCGGTTTAATTATGGCTATTATCGCCGGACAACCTATGGCTGCGTTTGAAGCCTTCTCCGAGCGAATGGTTTCAGATGGTTTGGTCCAAGCAATATTAACCGTTATGGGTTTTGCCTATGTCATGAAGTTTACGGAATGTGACAAGCAGCTGGTTCGCCTGGTTGCTGGCGGTCTGAAAAAGACGGGTGTATTTCTTGTTCCGTTTGCAGTGCTTGCAACTTTTGCCATTAATATTGCATTACCGAGTGCTGCCGGTACAGCTGCCGCTGTGGGTGCCATTTTCATTCCGGTAATGATGGCTGCCGGTGTTCATCCCGCAATGGCTGCCACAGCTGTTTTCGCAGGCACATTCGGGAGCAGACTGAATCCGGGAGAAGCACATAATCCATTTATTGCTGATATCGCCAACGTTTCGGCTGTAGATGTTGTATCCGTCAATGCATCCGCATCTATTGCTGCCGGACTGATTGCGGCAGTCAGCTTAGGGGTAATCGCTCTTATTTTCAAAGAACACAAAGGTTATGTCCCATCAGAAAGTATTACAGATGATGGAGAAAAAATCAACCTGATCAGGGCGATCGTTCCCACAGTTCCCGTTGTTATACTTGTTTTGGGGGCGACTGTGGTTCCTGTACTTGAGATGGGAGTTGCTGAAGCAATGTTGATTGGCAGTATCATTGCCCTGGCAGTTACCAGAAAAAGCCCCACCAAACTGGTTCAATCTTTCTTTGACGGAGTCGGGAAAGCTTATGCAGATGTAATGGGAATTATTATTTCTGCCGCTGTTTTTGTGGGTGGAATGAATGCTATTGGTCTGGTTGATGCCTTTATTAATGCGATGACAAATATCCCGCAAATTGTAAGTATTGCCGCAACATTTGGCCCAATGCTTTTGGGAATCATCAGCGGGTCAGGGGATGCTGCCACTTTTGCTTTTAATGAGGCTGTTACCCCGTTTGCTTCCCAATTTGGCATATCTGCAGTAAATATGGGAAGTATCGCTGCTCTTGGCGGAGCTTTGGGTCGCACCATGTCTCCGATTGCTGGTGCTGCGATTGTCTGCGCAGGCATCGCCAAGGTAAACCCGATGGAACTGGCGAAACGGAATGCGCCTGGAATGATCATTGCCGCTATTGTTTCCATGTTTATCCTTCTGTAATGATCCCGGGAAGAAAAAGTAAACCTCCACTTATTTGCCAGTGGAGGTTTTAGATTGAAAAAACATATACAGGAAGGATATCTTTAGGATTCCTGTTCCGTCTCCGCCTTGCAGGGAAGCAGTGTTGGCACACTTGCTCACGCTCAAAAGTTTTGTCTGTTTTTCCTGTAACAGTTTCCTTCTGCTTTTTAGCGGCTTCAAAGTCACTTCGCTTCTAAAAATCACTTCTTAACCTTTATTGACAGTCGCAAACTTCCTCTATCAAATTATAAGAGTCAAATAATTCCTAACATATTCAAAAATACAATAATGATTGTCACCGGAACGATATAACGCATAAGCAGCCACCATATTTGAAAAAACCTGGCGGATGTCTTTCCTGCAAGAGCAAATTGTTCTTTAATCAATGGACGATCCATCCGCAGAATAACAAACAGCGCGATCAGTAATGCTCCAAATGGCAATAAAATATTGCTTACCAGGTAATCGGTAAGATCAAAGATATTTTTATCAAACAATTTAATATCACTCAGCGGGCCGGATGCAAGCCCGGCGGGAATGCTTACCAGAAATATGATCGACACGGCCGCCCACGTAACTTTCTTGCGGGAAAGACGGCCTCTCTCCGTAAATGACGCCACAATAATTTCTATTAACTGGAACGATGAAGTAAGAGTAGCGATCAGAAACAGAATCAGAAACAACGCCAGAAACAGTTCTCCCATAGGCATTTGGCTAAAAGCGGCCGGCAGGACGATAAACAGTAACCCGGGCCCTTCAGTCGGTTCCAGGCCAAATGAAAATACAACAGGAAAAATAGCCAGACCCGCTAATATAGATACCAAAATATTCATTACACAAACCGACGCTGCCGCAGATGGAATGCTGGTTTTATTGTCTAAATAGGAACCATAGGTAACCATCGCCGAAAAACCTACAGCAAGCGCAAAAAACGATTGCCCAAGTGCATATAAAACTGCTTCTGTCGTAATATTTGAGATTTCCGGTTTAAGGAAGAAGATGATCCCTTCCATGGCCCCTTCCAATGTTACCGCCCGAATTACAATGATGATGAAAAAGATAAATAACAGCGGCATTAAGTATTTTGCAGCTCTTTCGATCCCCTCTTTAACACCCATAGTAATAACGATCATATTTATTAGCAAAAACAGGGCCGTACCAAGCAGCGTGATCCAGGGAGACCCGGTTATAAACTGAAATGTTGCTGCATAATCGGCTCCTCCTTGAATAATAACCCCGGATAAGGACATTAGCGTATAAATAAGAACCCATCCGCCCACAACACTGTAAAATGAGAGCAACAGGAAACATCCTAACACGCCTATTCGGCCAACTATGGTCCAAAGGCTGTTTGGAGCCAGTTTTTCATATGCAGATACAGCTTCTTTGCCTGAACCGCGGCCAACGATAAATTCAGAGATCAGCATGGGAAGCCCCAGTAAAAGCGTAAATGCAATAAAAAGCAACAAAAACATACCTCCGCCATTCATTCCGGTAACATAAGGAAATTTCCATATTGCACCAAGACCGATTGCTGCTCCTGCTGATGCCAAAATAAAACCGATCTTTGAAGACCACTTATTATCTTGAGCCATTTTACTGTTTACACCCCTTTGATAAGATTGCTCAATCTATTTGCACAATAAATTCGTTGGGGTTCATGATGAAATAAGCAATTTGTTATTTATTGGTACTTTATAACATTTTAATACTGATCAAATTGCCAATTGAAAAATGGTTTTGTTGTCTACTCCCGAATAAATGGTGGAATCCGGGTGTTTTCCTTGAATTTGAACAGACACCCGGATAAGTATTATTTTTGTCTATTTAACCGGTTTCAATCTCGCTGTAAAATGCCGCAATACGTCTGGTTCATAAGTAAATTCCAATCCAACCAATTGATCGACGCGCTCTTTAATAGCAATCAACCCGTCTGCAACCACATCCATGTGATTATAGGTATAAACCCTGCGCGGAATGGTCAACCGAACCAGTTCCAACGGGCTTTCCAATTGTTCACCTGTTTCGGGATCCCGGCCAATCAGGAGAGAACCTATTTCCACACTGCGTACACCCGTTTCCAGGTAAAGTTCATTGGCCAGCACCTGTCCAGGGAATTGGCAGTTCGGTATATGCGGCAAAAGTTTTTTTGCATCCACAAATACAGCATGTCCGCCAGCAGGTCTCTGAATAGGGATTCCTCCATCCACAAGTCTCTGTCCCAAATACTCAACCTGGTGGATTCGTGATCTCAGAAATTCCTCATTAACACCTTCTTGCAGTCCGCGTGCCAATGCCTCCATATCACGTCCAGCCAAACCGCCATAAGTCGGAAATCCTTCATACGGCACTACCATGGAACGAGCCTGTTCATACAATTCGCCATGATCCCTGTTAAAGGCCAGAATCCCTCCAATATTGACCAAACCGTCTTTTTTGGCACTCATGGTAAATGCATCGGTATAAGAAAACATTTCTTTGACAATTTCCCTGATGTTCTTGTTTGCATATCCAGGTTCACGTTTTTTAATAAAGTAAGCGTTTTCAGCATAGCGGGCAGCATCCATTATCATCAAAATACCATATCGTTTAGCAATTTCTGATGATTTCCGGATATTTTCCATGGATACCGGTTGTCCACCTGCGCTGTTGTTAGTGATGGTACAAACAATCATTCCAATATTTTCAGGTCCTTTTTCCCGGATCGTATTTTCCAATTGCTCCAGATCAAAATTTCCTTTGAAATCATATGGAGTCGTTGTGTCAAGTGCCTCTTTGGTCACCACATCAATTGCCTTTCCCTGGGCCAAATCAACATGGGCGCGAGTCGTATCAAAGTGCCAGTTGCTTAATACATACTGCCCCTTCTTTACAACAAGCGGGAAAAGAACCTGTTCGGCTCCCCGCCCCTGGTGGGTTGGTATGACATATGGGTAACCGATAATATCCTCAACCGTTTCTTTTAAATGATAATAGTTTCGACTGCCAGAATAGGATTCATCGCCCAACATTATGCCTGCCCATTGAACATCGCTCATCGCACCGGTTCCGCTGTCCGTCAACAAGTCAATATACACGTCTTCCGATTTCAGACTGAACAGATTGTAACCGGCTTGTTGCAATGCTTTTTCCCGATCTTCTCTTGAAATAATGTTAAGTGGTTCTACCATTTTTATTTTGTAGGGTTCAGCCATGCGTTTTATCATTTTTTCATCTCCCTGTCTGTTTTTACTTCATCGATATAGTTGTAAACCGTATATTTTGATAAATTCATATGCTCAGCAAGCATTTCAACCGTCCCTTTTACCAGGAAAATGCCCTTTTCTTCCAGTTCACCAATAATCTCCAGTCGTTCAGGCCGCGTTAATCTCGTCAAATCTTCCCCGCTTTTTCCAATCACTTTTTTAAACACATGCTCCACAAAATCATCAATGTTTGAAGCAAAATATTCCTCTCCGAAGTGCGCGGATTTCTCATCGCTCGCATCCATGATGGAGTTTTCCGCTATTTTTTTTAAGGTAAAAAAGTCCTGAATACAGTAATTTATACATAAACAACCAGCCAATTTTCCATTGTGCCGAATAAAAACCGTCGAACACCGATAAGGTTTACCTTTAAAGCATGTGTGGTATCCAATTCGATCTTCAGCCTCATCCCCTTCCGTCTTAATAATCTCAATGACGAAATCTGTTAACGGTGCATAAAGCTTACGGTTTGTTACATTTCCGACGATGGCCACTACCGAAGCATTGTAATCGGAGAAATCATGCAGTACGACTTCGCATCGATCTCCAAGTATACCTGTTACCGCTTTCATCAGAGGCAGATATGGCTCAAATACGGGATTCAGATTCTCAGCCAGTTGCATAAACATAATCAACTTCCTATCGAAAATTTTTTTTGAAATCCCAAATAAATTGTATAATGTAAAAATGTGGTCTTCAAGAGAAGTTTCACAATCTTATATGGACATTTTTAGACTGTATTTTTATTTTCCAAAAAAATGATAATATTATCTTTTTTAAAAATTTATCTGCTCATACTTCCTTCAAAAATCACCTCAAAAAACAGTTTCCAACTGCGATAAACAGTTGGAACATACTGTAAAAAGCATATATAGCAAACTATTTTTAGTCTCCGCCTTAAGCATTCGCTTTTTAGCGGTTCCCAGTCAAGCTTCTGAAAATCTATTCTTCAACCTTTGTTGACATGTCCTCCAACAGTCATAAGCATAAGTAATTGAAATTCTTTGTTTTGAATATCGTTATTCTGGAATTGATCATTCATGAACTTGAATTATACCACCATTTTTTTTAAGCGTATAAACAGTAAGCCCGGTAACATCCTTTGTATTTTTTGCAAATACAAGACTAAACATATAACCTAGTCCAAAACTGCTTATAAAGGCATAAAGGCTGATAAAAAACGCATTCCATTCTGCCTGCTGCAGAAAATAACTGATTAACCCGCTCCCGATTAACCCAAGCCAGGCTCCGGTTATATTTCCCCGCTTTGTAAAAATACCAAGAGCAAATACCGCTGCAATAGGGACTCCAAATAAACCGACCAATGCTAAAAAGAGATCCCACATTTCTTGTCGATTTGTTTGAATTAGATACAGGGAGGCTAATAATCCAAACAAACCAGCTACAAGTACAACCAACCTTGCCAGTTTGACACTGGAAGCTTCCCTGAGTCCTGGAAAGAAACGCTTCTGAATATCAACAACAATACATGCAGAGATACTGTTAAGACTGGAGGAAATCGTAGACTGTGACGCGGCAAAAATTGCTGCAATGATTAATCCGGCTATGCCCGCAGGAAAATTCGTCAAGACAAAATATGGAACAATTGCCGATGTATTTATGCCATCAGCCAAAGATTCTACATTTGTATAATAACTGTACAAAATTGTACCAATCCCAAAGAATATCGGGATGGTAATTGCTGCAAACAGCGCATTCGTCCAAAGAGTTCGTTTTGTTTCTTTATAATCAGTTGTTACCGTATAACGTTGAACCACATCCTGACTGGCTGTATACTGATGCAAATTGTTAAAAATGGAACCTATAAAAATAATCGGGATTGTAGCTGAATGAAAACTCCATTTCCAGGCATCGGCCGGTATAAATTTGTCATTGCTTACCGCATTGTTGAGAACAGTCACCCATCCGCCGTCAATTTTATAGACACCGTAGAAAATTATCAGTAAAGCACCGCCCAAAAGAACGACAGCCTGAATAACATCACTCCAGATCACACCCTCCATACCACCCAGATATGTATATGCAATACACAAAACTCCAATAAATAAAGCGATCAAATAAGGATCCAGCGATGAAACAGATGTAATCGCCAATGTTGGCAAATATATAATAATTGCAATTCGGCCAATGTGAAACAGAACAAACGCGATACTGCCAAAAAGTCTCAGGGAAATACCAAATCGTTCTTCCAGGTATTCGTATGCAGTGGTTACATTCAGTTTTCTGAAAAACGGAATATAGAACATAATCAATAGTGGAACGATCACAATAATTGTGATATTACTGGCTGCATATGTCCAGTCAGTCAAGAAAGCCCTTTCAGGAATAGACATAAAAGTAATTGCGCTTAAAGTAGTAGCATATACACTCAATCCTGCCGCCCAACCTGGTATACGTCCCCCCGCTTTAAAAAAAGCATGAGTATCTTTACCACTGGACTTTGAAAAATATACCCCAACCCCGAGCATCGCTGTCAAATAAATAGTTAACACCAACCAATTCAATGCCCCAAATCCACTGCTATCCATATCCTGATACCTCCCTGTTTTTTTTTGAAAACTGTTCTTAAACTGACTGCTCAGGTACAAGACTTGGAACAAACCCCGAATTGCAGGCGACATTTTCAAAATTTCCGGTAACAAGTAATAAACTTTTACCATTTTCATTATCGATCTCTTTTACTTTAGTCAAGACTTCCGTCAGCAATTTAATTAAAATACATGCGAACACCAATTATGATAAGTAACAAAGATAACATCTGAATAATTACTTTGCCTCGTATTTTTTGGGAAAATAC
>CBEULT010000010.1:0-136032 GCA_965544045.1 uncultured Thermoactinomyces sp. | reverse complement strand
CGACAAAAAAGCTTGTCGACCTGTTAAGAAAACAGACTTTGTCGACAAGCTGAGAACGCCTTTTAACAAGGCGTTCTTTCAGGCATTCTCAATCAGCAACACAAGTTTCATGAATATAGGCGGTTGTGCCGTCTTTCAGCTGAATCTGGTAAAAGTCTCCCGTTTTCCCGGTTTTGGTCAGGATTGTGCCTTTGGAGACTCGTTGCAATATGTCAGATGACAGGGATGGCGCTGAGCGTATATTGGCTAAGTATACGTTGACAACGATGGATTCATTGTTGGAATCATCGGCTTCATGAAAATTTCCCCGGATGTAATCCTGGTAGACAAAAGCTGTCTGACCGTCAACAAGCCGGACTTGCACCCAATCATTTACTGTCCCGGTAACCGTCAGACGGGTGCCTTTATTCAGTTTGGTTATGACAAATGCCCCCAGAGACGGACCTGTACGGGCATTTACGTTATTGGCGGTGATGGTGCCGGTACCAGATGCTGGCTTTAATCCCTGGTTTGCATCTCCCCGCCACTGGTTGTTGCTTTTTCCGCTGTGAATCCAAACAGGAGTTCCTTCCGGAACCCGTTGGGACAGTTCGATTACATCCTCGTTCAACATCCGTATACATCCGTTGGAGGCGTGTTTCCCAATGGATGATGGTTGATTGGTTCCGTGAATCCCGTAAGTTCTTCCCCGGTCCCCGTTAACCGTCAAGCCAATCCAGCGTTCGCCAAGCGGGTTGTCGGGATTTCCTCCGGGAATGTCTTTCCAGCCCGGCTTGTTAATTTTGACAGCAACCGGAAATGTTCCTTCGGGAGTCAGCGATGAAGATCGCCCTGTAGCCACCGGGTACACTTTTTTTACTTTGTTTCCTTCATAAATATAAAGTTTGTTCGTACTCTTGTTCACTTCAATTTTAATGTGCTGCGGGGCAGCGTGGGAAACAGGTGCAGGAATCAGAAGCATAGCCAGTGTAAAGGAAAAAGCTACAATAAAAAAAGATGTCCAATTTAAACGAAACAAACTGATTCCTCCTTTCTTTTAAAGAATAAAAAACAAAATAAACTCCTTTCTATTTAGATAATACTGGATATTACAGGTCTTGTGAAGAAAAGTTCTTGTGCAAAAAATACCCGGTGGGTGATTTTTCAAAAGATAAAGACAAACTTTATGGAAATTCTCTTGCGGGAATATTTTTGCTTTATTACAATGAAGCGAAAGATTATGCGTTTTTAATTGGAGGCGTTAGTAATGTATAAAATGGTTTTGTTTGACGTGGATGGAGTTTTTTTAAGTGAGGAGCGCTGTTTTGATGCATCTGCACTGACCGTTTGGGAATTGTTGAATGCTCCGCACTTTTTGGGTCTGGATGAGAAAAGGCATGTTGTCCAGCCATCCGAAGAAACAATTCGCTATATTCGCGAGCAGGTATTTGTAAAAGATCAGGTATTGGACTGGATGAAAGAAAGAGGACTTAATTCAAATTGGGATATGGTATTTCTCGCATTTTCAGGGCAACTGCTATTACTGCTTAAGGGATTGTATCCGGATCAGCCCGACTTGGTGAAAAAATTCCTTTCAGAGCCGGTAACTGATTTCTCTTTGCGTGACATAAAGAAGGAAGCAACCGGGTTTAAACCCCGGTTTGACCAGTTTTTTTCGCTGTTTTCTGGACAGAAGCACTTAAACAAGCATGAATTGCTGGTGTATTTCAATAAATTGGCCAGAGATTGGTTTGATATGCCGGTTGAGCAATTCTCACGAAAATCACCCCTGTGGGAACTGGGTTATTCGGTTTATCAGGAATGGTATTTGGGGGAAAATCTTTATGGTAAAACAGAAAGGAAATCAGTCCGGCAACATGGGAAAGAGGGATTTCTGGAAAATGAAATTGCTTTGGCTGATCCGGCCAGGATCAAACAATTACTTATTACGCTAAAAGAAAATGGAGTTAAAGTGGGTATTGGAACCGGCCGTTCTTTTCTGGAAACACAAGTTCCCTTTCAATCATTTGGTTGGTTTTCTTTGTTGGATGAAAAACATATTGCAACAGCAACTGATGTGATTGCGGCAGAGGAATCCTATCCGGAGCATGCGCCGCTGGGAAAACCCGAGCCTTTTACTTATTTAAGAGCATTTTTGGGAAAAGATATACAATTGGAAGAATGTTTGGAACACCCTTTGCCGCTCGCAAACGGGAAGGAGATTCTGATCGTGGGAGATTCTGTTGCAGATTTCTTCGCCGCCCGGAAGATGGGGTGTGATTTTGCCGCCACATTGACAGGGTTGACAGGGGAAGCAGCCAGAGCCAAGTTCGAAGAACTGGGAGCGGATTATATTTTGCGAAATATCACCGAACTAAATTCCTTTTTTTTAAATGTCTCGGTTGACTAATCCCCTCCACTCCGACATAATAAATATATATATTTATTTTGTATATTATGTTTGGTTAAAACCACAACTTCAAAAACTTACCAAAACATTATCAGGAGGGTAAACAATGGCAAGATATGAATTACCACCGCTGCCATATGCAACAGATGCTCTGGAACCACATTTTGATGCGATGACAATGGAAATCCACCATGATCGTCACCATGCGACATATGTGAAGAATTTGAATGCTGCTATTGAAGAACTGGAAATTGGTGATAAAAGTGTAGAAAACCTGATTTCCGATTTGCAATCTTTGCCGGAAAGTGTTCGTACTGCTATCCGCAATAATGGGGGAGGACATGCGAACCATTCGCTGTTCTGGCAAGTACTCAGCCCAAATGGCGGGGGCAATCCCACAGGCGAAGTGGCCGAAGCTATCGGTTCCGCATTTGGAAGCTTTGAAGCCTTCAAGGTTAAGTTTAACGAAGCTGCTTTGAAACGCTTTGGAAGCGGATGGGCCTGGCTGATTGTAAAAAACGGAAATATTGAAGTAACCAGCACTGCAAACCAGGATAGTCCCTTAATGGAAGGAGCTACCCCTATTTTGGGATTGGATGTCTGGGAGCATGCTTATTACCTGAAATATCAAAACAAACGTCCTGATTATGTAAAAGCATTCTGGAACATCGTCAATTGGGATGAAGTGAATAAACGTTATCTTGACGCGCGTGGATAAACATAATGTTGAAAGAACGCCTTAATGAAGGGCGTTCTTTTTTTATAAATCCATTCCAATAAATTACTATTGAGTTTAAAAATCCCTTATCTTAAAATGACGGAGAACTTGATAGAAAATAACCTCACAATAAAATTGGGAGGGTTTTTATGAATTTTGCAAAATATATTTCAACAATCGGGGTATTGCTTATGGCTTTGATTGTTATTGTTACAGTGATGGACAAGGGTTACACAAAAATGGCTGATCCGGTAACTCCTGAAAAGATTGTTGGCAATGTTGATTATAAAAAGTACATCAAACAAATAGAGCAGGCAGAATCAGAAACATTTCGCACCGGAATGATCCTTCGTGAAAAAACGCTTAAATCGCAGACAATTCGCTTGGCGTCCGAAAAGGAACCGAAAAAAGTGATTCCCAGACAGAAACAGAAGAAAGCAACAAGTAATAAATCAGGGGATCAGACATCTGAATTTTCTGCCTTTGAAAAAAAGCTGCTTGCCAAAGCAGTTTACAGTGAAGCACGCGGAGAATCTTTTCGCGGACAGGTCGCAGTGGCAGCGGTTATTCTGAATCGGATCGATCATGCCAGTTTCCCGAATAGCGTTCGTGGAGTGATTTACCAGGAAAATGCATTTACGGCAGTAGCGGATGGACAGATTAATCTCGAACCTGATCAGAAAGCTGTTGATGCAGTCGAAAAGGCAATTCAGGGAGAAGATCCTACTCATGGAGCTGTTTACTATTATAATCCGAAGATCGCCACTTCCGACTGGATGGACGAAAAAGCTGTAAAAAGTGCGAAAACACGTATTGGTAAACATGTGTTTATGAAATAATTAGATGATCAACCACATGTTCAAAATCGTTCGCGCCGGTTTTATGGTTTTGCTCTCTGTTTTAAAAAAGTGTAGAATATAAAAATACATGTCCTTCATAACCATCCCTCTCCAGGGCATACTATGCTTGTGAGGAGGTGTCAAGATTGTCCCGATCACCAAAAAATCGCAGTGGATTGAATCAGTTTAAACAACAGGTTATCCGTGAAGCGACAGGGATGCATATCGGGCATTTGAAAGACGTAAGTATTGAAGTAGCCAAGCATTTAAACATTCCACTGAATAAAACGGGAAATAGAGACATCCAGGCAAGGGATGCCGGGAAGATCGGTGGTTTTATCGGAGGGCATATGGTGAAAGAAATGGTTCGCATGGCAGAGAATGAATTGGCAAGGGATCATTAACAGCTGTGAACTTTTTTAATTTTGTTTTAAAAACTTTGGATTTACATGCTGGAATAAATGGGAAAAGTATAATGGGGGTAGACGGGTTTTAAAAGGAGGGGAGCACCATCGAACGCATATTACTGCTGACTATGGGCTTCGGTACCGGCCATAATGCTGCCGCAAAGGCACTGAAGTACGAATTTGAAAAATTGCCTGCAGTAACAGCGGAGGTGGTTGATCTACTGGAGTTGATCCCTAGCACCTTCCATCCCCTGTTGCAATCTGGATACCAGGGAATGCTCAATAAATTTCCAACAGTATATCATTATTTGTATGACTGGACTCATAATAACAAGATGTTTCGGTATGTTTCGAGCGAAGTAATTGAGAAGATGGGTTGGTCTATCCGTAAGAAAATGGCACAGCTGCTTGAGGATAAATGTCCGACAAGAATAATTACCACCCACCCTTTTGCTTTGATATTGTGTCCTACACATTGGGAGAAAATACCGACAGTCGGTGTGATCACAGATTACGAATTGCACCCGATTTGGCTGGCGCGATTGCCGCATGCCTTGTTTGTTCCAAAATATTTGCTCAATCAAAGCCAGTTGGAACGGATTCAGTGGACAACGGGGTTAACTTTGCATCAGACAGGTATTCCAATCAATGCCGAATTTTATAAGGAAATTTCCAAACAGAAAGCACGTCAACTGCTGGATTTACCGGAAAACCGCCCGGTTGTGTTAATCATGGGTGGCGGCACCGGACTTGGACCATTGGAACAACTTGTTGAAGAAATCCGCTATATGCGATCCTTGCAGTTTGTCGTAATGACCGGAAATAACCAAAACTTGTATCACCGTCTGCAAAAAAAAGGGAATGAACCGCATATACGGGTTGAATCATTTCGCCGGGACATACCTTTGTGGATGGGATCTGCGGATTTATTGGTAACCAAACCCGGAGGCCTGACCATCAGTGAAGCGATTTCCAAACGGTTGCCAATGTTATTGTTTGAGGCTTTACCAGGACAGGAAAAAGCAAATCAGCAATATTTGTTGCACCATCGGGTAGCAATGGTAACCAGGCCGCAGACCATACGGATTCAACTGGAAAAATTTTTTTCGTCAGACCAGCAAAGAAAACGGATGGCCGAACGGTTTACGCCGTTGATGTCGCCATATGCCGGCCAACACATTGTCCAGGAAACACTTCGCGTGGAAGTGCCGATCATGCAGACTTTATAGCCTGTCCCCCCAAGCTACAAAGTCTGCTTCTTCTTTAGATTGGATTATTAAAGCACTGTTGTTCTGAATATTCTTTGTTCAGGGGAGGGACTGTTTTGAAGCTGGTTACATATCATGTAAGAGCGGATGAGTTGAACATTCAGACGGAAGAGGTTGCTGGCGCTCGCCTGGGAATCGTGATCGGTTCTTCGATTATTGATGTAGGTCTTGCCCAAAAGTGGCTGGAAACCCGGAAACGGTTTTTGTTTTCCCATGAAATTACGACAGATATGAGACAGTGCCTGATCAGAGGGGAGCCCGAATTTAAAGCACTGAAAGAGATGGTGAAGTGGCTGCAGCATGAAAATATCCGTTCTTTGCAGATCGAAGGAGAACCGATTGCCATCAGCCTGGAAGAAGCACAATTGTATGCTCCTGTTCCGGTGCCTGCGAGCTTTCGGGATTTTTACGCATTTGAGCAGCATGTGAAGGCTTGTCGCCAAAAACGGGGACTAGCCATGGTTCCTGAATGGTATGAACTTCCTGTTTTTTATTTTTCCAATCATCATTCAATTAAAGGCCATGATTCTTATATCAGGAAGCCGCAATATACGAACCAGCTTGACTTTGAACTGGAAATCGCCTGCGTGATTGGAAAAAATGGCAAGAATATACCTCGAGAACAGGCAATGGAGCATATTGCAGGCTTTATGATTTTGAATGACTGGAGCGCGCGGGATGAACAGCGAAGGGAAATGGCGGTAGGTTTGGGACCGGCAAAAGGAAAAGATTTTGCCACCTCAATGGGCCCTTGCCTGGTTACATTGGATGAACTGGAAGACCGCCGTTGCGGAGAACATTGGGATCTTGACATGTGCGCCCGAATCAATGGACAGCAAGTTTCATACGGCAATGTAAAAACACTGCATTGGAGTTTTGCACAAATGATTGAAAGAGCATCACAGGATTGCCAGTTGCTTCCCGGAGACGTGATCGGTTCAGGAACTGTGGGAACCGGTTGTATTCTGGAATTGGGTACGGATGTTCACCGCTGGCTGGAGCCCGGGGATGTTGTGGAACTGGAAATTGAACGCTTGGGAATTCTGAGAAATCAGGTGATCTAGTAACAGGAGAATGGTTCTTGACAAACAGAAGATAGAACTTCATAATATATGAAAATATTCTTGAAAACGTATATTGGTAATTCTTATCCAGAGTGGTGGAGGGACTGGCCCGATGAAACCCGGCAACCTCGGTAAGATTTGAATATTTACCGGAAGGTGCCAATTCCTGCAGCGTTTGTTGATCGCTGAAAGATAAGGAGATAAGTGTGACTCGGAAAACTCTTCTTATCTTGAAGAGATTTTTTTATTATTGGAATAATATTTGAGGTGAAATGATGAAAAAGGTAAAGGTGGCATTGTTAGGTTTGGGAACCGTAGGTAGCGGTGTATGGAAGATGATCAATGAAAATCGGGATGTCATTGCCCGCAACACCGGAAAATGGTATCAAATAAGTTCTGTTTTGGTGCAAGATCCAGGCAAGGAACGGACTCTGGATAATGTGCGGGAGGTGTTAACCACTGATTTTTCACAGGTGCTCTCCCAGGAACCGGATGTGTTGATTGAAGTGATGGGAGGCGTGGAACCTGCTTTTTCATATATTAAAAAAGCCATGGCCAAAGGGTGCCATGTTGTTACGGCCAATAAAGAATTAATCGCAAAACATGGCCAAAAACTGGAGTCACTTTCCAGGCAATACGGAGTTGGGTTGCGGTATGAAGCCAGTGTTGGAGGCGGGATTCCCATCATCAGTACTGTGCGCCATTTCCTCAAGGGCAATCGTATTTATCGCTTTTACGGGATCTTGAATGGGACAACCAATTACATCCTGACCAGAATGGGGGAAGAAGGATGTCCGTTTGCGGAGGTTTTAAAAGATGCCCAGGAGAAAGGGTATGCAGAAACAGATCCGTCTTCGGATGTGGAAGGGTTGGATGCGGTATATAAACTGTCAATTCTGATGCGTCTGGCTTTTCAAGTCCATGTTCCTGTGTCCGAAATTCCCTGTCGCGGTATTACAGATATTACTCCCCAGGAACTCCAGCTTGCCGAAACTCTTGGCTTTTCCGTAAAATTACTGGCTCAGGCTGAACAATTCGGAGAAAATGGACCTGTATCCTGTTCGGTTTATCCTACTTTGGTACCGCTCCATTATTCGTTGGCATCGGTCAGGGATGTGTATAATGCTGTAACAATTGAAGGGGATTATGTACAGGATCTGACTTTTGTCGGTCAAGGTGCAGGACAAAAGCCTACTGCAAGTGCCGTGGTCGAAGATTTGCTGAATACGGGGATCCCGTTTGAGGAAAGACCGGTCTGCCAATCCAACCCCTGGGTACTCGCGGGTGAAGATGTATTTCAAACCCGGTTTTTGTGGTTAAAGGCACGCGGACAGGTAAAAAAAACACTGTTGGAATCCCATCTGGAAGAGGTTTTTACTGCAAAATTGCTGAGATGGGCAATGCTTCCTGAACAGACGCATACTCTGATCGGGTTGATTGTACAGGGGAGTAACGAACAGGAAATAAAAGAGTGGCTGTCAAGATGGGATATAGAACAGTTTAGGACCCGACCGGTTTTGGTGGGCAAAACATTATTGGATAGCTGTCCCTCGCCTGCCCTTGTAAAGTCGTAAGCCTGATTGTCTTTATTTTATTGACCCATGAGTCCCTTGTTGGTACTATGCCATAGGATTCATGGGTTGTTTTTAACTCATGCTATAGTAATTTTTATTTTTAGAGAAATGAATAATCACCTTTGTGTATTTGTTTTCTTTTGACTTAACAGATATATCATGCCCTAACTTCAAAACCAGTTGTTTAGCCAGATAAAGCCCGATTCCTGTGGATTTTGAATGGTTTCTTCCTGCAGAACCTGTAAATCCTTTTTCAAATACTCTGTTTATGTCTTCAGGCTTAATTCCAGGTCCGGTGTCATGAATGACAAGCCTCTTCTCACGGTGATCCTCCTCAAAAGTAAACGAAATCATTCCTCCATCATTTGTGTATTTTAAAGAGTTAGTTACAATTTGATCTATGACAAATCCAAGCCACTTGCTGTCGCTATATATAAATTCCTGGGAATCCCACATGTTAAAACGGATATGTTTATTAATAAATATTTTGGAGTATTTTTTTATACTTTCAAGAATGATTTGATTTAATGATACTTCAGTAATGAAGTAATCTTTGGAGAAGGAATCGATACGAGAATAATAAAGCGCCTGTTCAACATAATTATCAATTTTGATCAGTTCATCTTCAAATTTATTGGCAAGGTAGTCACTTGTTTTTCCTGTGCTGTTTTTGATGAGCATCCGGCATGCAGTAATAGGAATTTTTACTTCATGAATCCAGGACATAATAAAATCTTGATAATCGCTTTTTTCATTATGCAGTTGTTTAAGTTCTTCAAGATATTCATAATGTTGCTTTCCTAAAAGCTGAATAAATAACTTTTGCTCATGGCTTTGTGGTTTGGGAATTAATGCAAAAACTTCTTTTACATCACTTTTTATTAATTTATTCAACTCTTTATAAAAAGGGTTTCGATAAAAATATTCGCCAACAACATATACAGATAAAAAAATTCCACCCCCAAAATTGGTATACAAAATATTGCCAACCATATCTTCTTTATTGATGCTTACCGCCATCATTAATGTTACAAACAGCATTAAAACAGCGTAAAACAGTAAAAAAAACCGTTTATTCTCTATGTACTGAAAAAAATTCATTTTATAATATAACCTACTCCCTTTATGGTTTTGATGAAGTCTTCTTTTCCAATATCAGTAAGCTTTCTGCGAATACGGGCAATATTTACAGTTAGCGTATTATCGTCTACAAAGCTTTCATTCTCCCAAAGACTTTGTATAATCTTTTCTCTGCTTACAACCTTACCTTTATTTTGCAAAAGAATATTCAAAATCCTGAACTCGTTTTTTGTAAGTTCTGTCTTTTGCTCTTCGTACATTACATTTCCATTATCCAGGTTTAATATAACTCCATCATGTTCATTGATATTGGCAGGTGTTTCAATATAAGAGTATGTCCTGCGCAACAGGGCCTTAATTTTGGCAATCAGCACTTCTTCATAAAAGGGTTTTTGAATGAAGTCATCTCCTCCCAGATTCATGGCCATAACCATATCCATGGGTGTATTACGGGAAGAAAGAAAGATAATAGGTACTTTGGAGACTTCCCTGATTTTGTTACACCAGTAAAACCCGTCAAAAAATGGTAAATTTATATCCATAAGGACAAGGTTAGGCTTCTCCTTGAGGAAAATTTGAAGGACTCGACCAAAATCCTCAATTTTAACAGTTTCATATCCCCATTTTTCTATACTTTCCCCTAGCAGATCTCTAATTGTTTGATCGTCTTCCACAATCATTATTTTCATTTTTCATTCCCGGCCTTTCTTAATTCCAAAACAGAAGTTATTTTAACAAAGCAGGCATTGATAGTGTGTGTTCAAAGGCATACGCATTAATCATCATTGGAAAGATTATTTTCCATCTTTGATTTTATCAAAGGGAAGGTATGGACAAGAGACTTGTATAAAAGTTTAAATTTTCATGCATTTATTATAATATGTTTTTTCCATGGTTACAAAAATGTAAGATTGGAAAAACCTATTGTAAGGTTATTCAAGGGATTATTTTGCTTTAAGGTATTACTATAAAAACAGGAAGAGAGAATATATCCTGTTATGAAGGGGTTTTATATATGAAAAAAATAGTAGAAGCAAAAAAAATAAAAAAAGTATATGGCTTTAAAGGCAATGCTTTTCCAGTGTTGCATGGAATAGATTTGACGGTCTGGGAAGAAGAATTTGTTGGGATTATGGGACCTTCGGGCTCGGGGAAAACAACACTTCTTAACATGATTGCCACGATTGACCAACCTACATCCGGAGAGATCATTATTGATGGAGAAGATATCCTGAAAATGAATGAACAGCAGTTATCTTCTTTTCGCCGTACCAAGCTCGGTTTTATTTTTCAGGATTACAATTTGTTGGACACTCTTACTGTTAAAGAAAATATCATGCTGCCCTTGGCACTGGCCAAAATGGATGCAGGATTGATGGAAAAAAAAGTACAAGTAACAGCAGACAAATTTAACATCAGCGATATTTTGGACAAGTACCCTTATCAGATTTCAGGAGGGCAAAAACAGCGTACGGCAGCTTCAAGAGCTATTATATCCAATCCAAGGTTGATATTGGCTGATGAGCCAACCGGAGCTTTGGATTCAAGATCTGCAACAGATTTATTGGAATGTTTTCAAAACTTGAACAAAATGGATAAAGTAACGATTTTAATTGTTACACATGACGCCTTTGCAGCCAGCTATTGCAATCGGGTTTTATTTATTAAAGATGGGAAAATATTTACAGAAATTGTAAAAGGAGACGTATCAAGAAAAGCTTTTTTTAAAAAGATATTGGATGCTTTGATTGTGCTGGGAGGAAACGTGAATGACATTATTTGATTTGGCAAAGAAAAATATTACAGGAAATTTCAAAAACTATCTGGTGTATTTTGTCTCTATGCTCTTTAGTGTGGTAATTTATTATACTTTTGTTTCCTTGCAATATAGCAGTCAAATAGCTAAGAGTATAGAATCATCAGAAAGTATGCAATCCATTTTCTTGATTTCATCGATGATACTGCTATTGTTTGTAGCGGTTTTTATATTGTATTCAAATAATTTTTTTGCGAAAAAACGCAAGAAAGAGATCGGCTTGTATGCACTGCTTGGTTTGCCGCGAAAAACAATTGGCAAGATGCTCTTTTATGAAAATCTGATCATGGGTTCAATTGTGTTGATTACCGGAATAGCAATAGGAACTTTTTTATCAAAACTGTTTACCATGATTTTACTTAAATTACTGGATGTAGCTGTAAATACAGGCATCACTTTTTCCATAAAGGCTGTTGCAAATACGACCATTGTATTTACAACAATTATTTTATTTACTTCCATCCAAGGTTATCGACTGATATACAGATTTAAATTGATAGAACTGTTTCGCGCGGAGAAAAAAGGAGAACAAGAACCCGCAGCATCGACAGTATCTGCCGTACTATCGGTACTTTTTCTGGTTTCAGGATATTGGGCCGCGTTTCAAAACCTGTCTACCAGTGAAGAAGTTCTTAAAAATATAGTTATGATGACTGTTGGTATTACGCTGGGGACAGTACTGCTGTTTTCTTCGATGGTAGTGGTATTGCTGAAAATGGCAAAACGGAGTAAAAGGAACTATTATAAAGGGATGAATCTGGTTATTTTATCGAACCTGATTTACCGAATTAAAGGAAATTCACGCACTTTAAGCGTCATCTCTTTATTGTCTGCAGCAACTTTATGTGCCTTCAGCGTTGGTTTTGCTATGTATTATGGTTTTGAGGAAACATCACGACTGGCAGCACCATTTAGTTATATGTATATTTCCCAGGATGATGAATTCAATCATAAAGTGGATTCCATTATCCGGAATGACCAGGAACATCCGGTTGTTACTCAAATGAAAATTCCTGTCGTCAAAAGCAAAGGCAAACCCTCTGACAAAAAGATTTTATCCGAAAGAGAAATTAAAGCGGATGAGAATCCTGTTAAAGTCATATCGATAGATAATTATAATCGGATTGCCAAAGTATTACATCTTCCCGAACTTGAACCAATGGAAAACGGGCAAGCAATTGCCATCCGACCAATGTATACAGACTTGGAACTTTCTGATTATGAGGGAGAAACAATCACCTTTCCCATGAAAAAGGATGAATTGACATTTGAATTTGCAGGCATGACAACGGAAAGAGTGATCAATTGGAGTTATCCGGATGTGATGGTTATAGTTAATGGCGATTCCTTTGAAAAATTAAAAGATCAGGCGGAAGCTGTTAACTATGTTGGATATGTTGTACAAGACCAAAAGACTACCAAAAAGACAGCTAATGCACTTGCTTCTATAAAAACACCGGAATCAAATCTTTCCACCTTTTATTCTGAATATCGGCTTGGTATAGAAGAAGCAGCATTCAATATATTTATACTGGGATTTCTTGGATTGGTTTTTATTTTGGCAACTGGAAGTATCATTTACTTTAAGCAATTAACTGAGGCTGCAGAGGATCAAACACGATATGAGATTCTTAAAAAAGTTGGGGTCAGTTATAAGGAGATTTACAGTTCCATTTTTAAACAAAATGCACTTATCTTTATTTTGCCATTGATTGTCGGCCTTGCACATTATTTTATTATTTTAAATCTGTTAAAAAGGCTTTTTAGTGCAATGGCTGGTATAAATTTGTTTCTCCCTGTCCTTATATGTGTAGCTATATTTATAATGATCTATGCGATTTATTATGTATTAACTGTCAACTCAATCAGCAGGATGGTTATTGGCGAATCGACTCCAATAATAAGGATAGCTGCATTTAGCATTGCGATGTGTGTCATTGCCTTGATTGGGATGTTTATCGGGTCTGGGGAGCCTACATCGGAAGAACAGGCTGATATTGGTGGGAAGATCCACCTGGATCTGCCAGAACCTACTGGACAATATAAGGTTGGTACTACTGAAATGCATTTGGTAGACAATCATCGGACTGATCCATGGATGGATAATAAGACAAGGGAACTGATGATTAGTGTCTGGTATCCTGCACAGGAGAAAAGCAAACAAAAAGCTTTGTATATGCAACCAGGCACAGCAAAACATTATGATGAAAATACTATCCCTACGATTGGATTAGATCCTGGACGTATCGACTTTACAGGTATTGGAATAAACGCATGGCAGAATGCACCTGTGGCATATCACGAGGAAGGCTGGCCGGTTATTTTATACTCTCCGGGAATGGGAGTTCCAAGAAATTTCAGTACGGTATTGGTTGAAGAATTGGCGAGCAGAGGGTATGTCGTAGTTACTGCAGATCACACTTACGAGACATCTGCAGTCCAGTTTCCTGACGGGAGTGTGGAAACACAGAAACTTCCGAGATTCAGTGCAGAAGTTGTCCTTAAGGC
The DNA here is from genome assembly GCA_965544045.1 of uncultured Thermoactinomyces sp. Lineage (GTDB taxonomy): Bacteria > Bacillota > Bacilli > Thermoactinomycetales > Thermoactinomycetaceae > Thermoactinomyces. Next base: position 122,369 of record CBEULT010000010.1, on the reverse strand, counting down.
GATCAATGCAAGAGTGGAGGATATGCAGTATATACTGGATCAACTGGCTGCATTGCAAAAAGGAATCAATCCTGATCATAAGCAGCGGGAACTTCCGCCAGGCATTGACAAGGCATTTGATCTGTCCAGGGTTGGCATATTTGGTCATTCTGCCGGCGGTGCAACATCTGCACAATTGATGTATGAGGATAATCGGGTAGATGCGGGGGTCAATATGGATGGAACCCTGGGATATATGCCGAATAATCCACTTCCTGTTGCAAAATACGGTCTAGACCGTCCGTTTATGCTGATGAACGCCGGTTATAATGATGATGGAGAAGCCGATTCTCACCTGACAGCGCAAGATCGAAGGTCTTTTTGGGAGAATTCAGGCGGATGGAAGCTGGATATCAGTGTACCTGAGGGAGCGCATTTTACCTTTACGGATTATGTTGCTTTGCTTCCGCAACTTGATCACAAGTTTAGCATTTCACAACAAGTAATTCAGAAAAGTATCGGAACAATTAACCCAAATCAAATGATTTCAGCGCAGAGAAATTATATTGCCGCATTTTTTGATCTTCATTTAAAAGATATTCCTCAACCGTTATTGGATAAAACAGCACCCTATTCAGATGTTGATGTTATGAGATAAAATTTGCGGTTAGTTTGTAATATGAAAGAAGTCCTCCGGAAATAAAGGGCTTCTTTCTTGGTTTGTTTATATTATCCTTGATGAATAGACTGTAAAAGATAAAACAGATGAAAATCAATGATATGGGATGTGATATATTTTCTGGCGAAAAAGGGATTTTTAATTTCCTGATTGTGAAATGGCATGCTTTGCACTTGTGTTTTTATTGCTGCCAATAGTTTCATCAAAGTGCAAGATAAATTATAATGGGTAACATAATTCTAAATATTTAAAAGCAGTAAGGGGTTCGGATTCGGTTAAAAAAATCTTGAAGTTATATGATCCTTTCGTAAAAAAGCAATGATGGAGTTCATATAAAGCAAATGTTCATGTACAAAAAGATCCGGACCAAAAACACAGGTATTTTGTTTATACCAGCTTAAAATACACTGTATAAATAATTGCCAATGGGTGATTGGCGTTTAAATAGGAGCCATAGCATTGTTTTTTCATGCTGGAATAATACGTTAAATAATAGAAAGCGGGGAAAAGTATTGCAAAATATCAATTGGAAACATGGTTTGAAATCAGGGTGGAAAACAGCATTGGAGTTAAGCAGGGTCGTTTTTCCCATTGCTTTTCTTGTGCATATTGCCAAACATACTGCGATTCTGGCCTGGTTGGCTAATTTGGTTGCACCCCTTATGTCCTGGTTTGGGCTTGGTGGCGAGGCGGCTATTCCTCTTGTACTGGGCAATGTACTGAATCTGTATGCAGCCCTGGGGGCGATTGCTGCCTTGGATTTAACCGTAAAGCAGGCATTTATTATAGCCATTATGTTGAGTTTCTCACACAATATGTTTATTGAAACGGCCTTATGCCGAAAGGTTGGCGTGGCTGTATGGATTCCCGTTGTTGTTCGGGGTGGTCTGGCTGTTTTCTCCGGCCTTATGGTTAATGCTCTCTGGCAGGGAGGCAGCAATCCGGCGGCTATAAACCTGATTGCAAGCGAACAGGCTGCTTATTCCGGATGGGGAGAAATCTTCATATCGGCTGTTTTGACGGCTGCATCGGGAATTCTTCAGTTTGTGGTGATTATTATTCCGTTAACGCTTTTCCTGCAAGCTTTAAAGGACCTTCAAGTATTGGACCGGATCGCTGTCTGGATCTCTCCTCTGTTAAAGCCATTTGGGATTGCCAAAGAAGGGTCCATTACGATGGCAAGCGGATTGTTGGCCGGTTTGTTTCTTGGTGCTGGCTTGATTATTCAACAAGCAAAGGAATATAATCTGTCCAAACGCGATATTACCCTCATTATTGTTTTTTTGGCTTCATGCCATGCAATTATTGAGGATACCGTAATTTTTATTCCCTTGGGAATACCTGTTTATTACCTGCTGTTAATCCGGTTTGTAACAGCTGTACTGCTCACTTTTGCTGTGTCACAGGTCTGGCGCGCGCTGCCTGCGCGCTATGCAACCAGTCATCATGGGTAACTGGTGCCAGACCAGGACGGGGGTCATCCTTTTTCTATATCACAAATCGCGGAAAAGGGGATGATTTCTTCATGATGGTCATTGGCGATTTTCAGCCAGTGTTCATCAGGGTGAATCTTTTGGATAAATCCGTATGATTGGTGAAGCTGCCTGTTTTTTGCGTACCTGACCAGCACCGGAAAGTCACTGTGCAAGGCTTCCAGAATGATGCGGTTCATTTCTTGCAATTTATCTACGTCCGGTTCAGGCGGTTTGAAATCCTCCTGCTCTTCCCGCTGCTTTAACAGTGATTCACGATGTTCAGGCAAAAACATGCGGCTTCCCTCCCAGAGGAGATTCTTGCGATTTAATGGGGAACTCACCGGTAATGTCCTCCAATCTTCCGGGCACGGGCAAGTGCCTGCCCGGCGCGAGTTAGGGAAGCTGCGCGCAAAATGGCGGTTGGGCCAAAGCGCTCCTTGATTTCATCCATGGTATAGCCCAACTGTGTTTTTTTGCCGCGGTTTTCAAACAAATCCATCTGGATATGGCAATCCGGTTTTAACTGACTCAGGCTGACTCCCAAAGAGCGGATCGGCAGACCATCCCAAAACTGCAAAAAGAGTTGCCAGGCGGATTGGAAAACTTCCATTGTCTGGTTGGTCGCCTCAGGCATTTTCAACTGGCGATGGAATCCGGCAGGAAGTTGGTAATTGGCACCACGGCATCCGACACTGACTGTTTGGCCAAGGAGGCGATAGCGCCGGGTCCGGCTGCATACCTCTTCACACAGTTCCAGCAGGACTACCCGGATCTCTTCTGCCTTTCTGTAGTCGCGGGGAAGAGTGATATGATGGCCAATTGCTTTTTGCCGTTCAAAGGTATGCGGCGTTACAGGGGACAAATCCTGTCCGTTGGCTGTCATCCATAATACGTGACCATTTATTCCCCAGCGCTTTTGCAAGCGCTCCAGAGGGAATTGAGCCAGATCCCCAATCGTGCGAATTCCCATTTTTCTCAGATGATTCCCCATCCGTTTTCCAACCCCGAACATTTTTTCCACAGGCAAAGGCCACAGATCTGTCTCCATGTTTTTGCGGTCAAGATAAAAAATGCCATCTCTGTTTTTTTTGGCAAAATTGTCGCAGGCCATTTTGCTTAGTACCTTGTTGGGGCCGATGCCCACCCGCGCATACAGATTCAGTTCATTCCGGATAGCAGCCTGGATTTTGCGGGCAATTTGCTGCGGAGGACCAAACAGTTTTTCGCTTCCATGAATAGAGACAAACTGTTCATCAATGGAGTAAGGCTCAACCAGGTCACTGAAACGTTCCAGGATTACGGTAATGCGCAAGGAAATTTGCAGGTACAGGCCCATACGGGGACGGACAACGGCCAAATCCGGACAGCGGTCCTCTGCTTCCTGCAATGTATCCGCATTTTGGATGCCACAGGTTTTGGCCAGCGGACAAGCCGCTAGAATCACTCCGGTGCGCCGTTTGGGATCACCTGATACCACAACGGGTCGATGGCGCAATTCAGGGTGGAGTGATTTCTCGATATTGGCATAAAAAGATTGCATATCGACTAGAAATATTACAGGTTTCAATGTTTTTAGCTCCTTCCCTGTGATGCGAACAAATGATCGTTTGTTTTGATTATATGCGAATAAATGTTCTGTTTATACCGCAAAATGTTTCCAGTCATCTTGTTGATTGGAATACCGGGTATGTATGATGAAGATAAAAATCAACTATCTATGAATATGAAGTGAGGGGAATGCCATGAAAGAGACCGTTATTTTTTACAATGGCCACATCCGTCCGGTTGCCAGTCCGTTTCCCCTGGAAGCGGTGGTGGTAAAAAAAGGGAGAATTGCGGCAATTGGAGATAGCGAGTCCATTTTGCTCGATCACGGGAGAAGAGATGTACAGTTGGTCAACCTGGAGGGGGGCTATGTTTACCCTGGATTGGTGGACAGTCATTTGCATCTGTCTGGGGTCGGGCAAAAAAGGCGCTGGCTGGATGTAAGCGCATGTCATTCCAAAGAAGAGTTGTTGCAAAGAATTCGTCTCCGTTCCGGGAAAACCAGGCCGGGGCAATGGATTCTGGGGATGGGATGGGATGAAAATGAAATGCAGGGGCAAATTCCCACTCTGGATGAACTGGATGAAGCAAGCGGCGACCATCCGCTTTTTCTGGTGCGCATCTGCCATCATGCCTGTCTTGTAAACCGGATAGCCTATCAGATGGCGGGTATAGGAGAAGACGAACCTGATCTGGAACAGGGTGCATGGGGACGGGATGAAAGAGGACGATTAAATGGAATCATTTACGAAAATGCTTCGCAAGTTTTTTACGATATTCAACCCAAACCGGACTATACCGAAAAAAAAGAGACGATTCGCCTTGCCATGCAAGAAGCATTGGCCTGCGGGTTAACCGGTGTCCATACAGAAGATCTCCGCTATATTGAAAGCGTAGAAGAAATGATCCGCATTTATCGGGAGCTGAATGAAGAAGGAGTGCTGTTGCGAACGCATCATCTGATTTACCATCCTTATCTGGAAGAGCTTGCTGACAGTCCCTGGGCAGCCGGTGATGGAGATGAATGGTTTCGGCTGGGAGCGGCGAAAATCTTTGCGGACGGATCGCTGGGGGGGAGAACGGCGCTTCTTTCACAATCTTATTTGGATGAGCCGTGCCAGCGCGGAATTGCCATTCATGATACCGGGGAACTGACTTGTCTGGCTAAAAAGGCGGCAGAAATGGGTATGCCTGTGGCTGTCCATGCGATTGGCGATGAAGCGGTAGCCAATTTTCTTCGCGCAGTAGAAGCGAATCCATTAGCGGCGGTAAAAAATAACCGTCTCCTTCGTCACCGTCTCATTCATGGCCAATTGATGCGCCTGGATTTGATCAGGAAAATGAGAGGCATGCCGATTGCCGCAGATATCCAGCCTCGCTTTGTAGCCAGCGATTTCCCATGGATTATGGAACGAATCGGTGAAGAATTAATGCCTTTTGCCTATGCCTGGAGAACATTGCTTCAAGCGGGAGTCAACTGTGCGGGGGGAAGTGATGCGCCTATCGAGCCGATTCATCCTGTTTGGGGAATTCATGCAGCCGTAACAAGGCGTGCCCCTGATGAACCACTTCATCCCGGATATCTGCCGGAACAAAAATTGTCTGTTCTCCAGGCGTTGTCATTATATACCCGGGGCAGTGCGTATGCAGCAGGAGAAGAGAAGGAGAGAGGACGTCTGGAAACAGGCTGTTTTGCAGATATGACGATATATGATCAGGATTTGTTTGAAACTGATCCGGATGAATGGGGACATGTCCAAACATTGATGACGGTAGTAAACGGGAACATTTCTTATCGGACAGACCGATAAAAACGCCTTCCCGGCAGCAGAGCCATTCCGGTTAGGCGCGTCAAAAAGGCGAAATACCGGTTAATTAACGGGTAAAGGGGAATTTGCCGGTCGCTCTTTTGTTTGTATATTCTGTAATTTCAAAAACGACTTGATCCATTTGTTTTAACAGACGGCGACGAGAAAAGCGCATTACTTTCCAACCCTGTTTTCTTAAGTCATGTAGCTGTTTTTGATGGCGGGATTGGTTTTTCGGATTGACAAACAAATCTGTTCCGTCACATTCGAGGGCAAGCTTGTAATTTGGAATGGCAAGATCTACCTTGTAAGAACCAATTGTATACTGGGTTTTCAATTCTTCCTTGTATTTGGAACGCAGCGCATAGTAAAGTCTTCGCTCTAGCGGGCTTTCGGTCCGAAGGAGCCTCAGGCCAACACGGGGGAACAGCCCCAAACGAACTTGTTCAACAGAATAGGCAACAAAAAGAACAGGGAAGAAAAGCCATTTGTGCTGGTGTAAATGGCGTTTCAATTTGCGGAATTTCCAGAAAACAAAAGCGGCTTTTTCTCGCCAAGAGCGATGTGGACCTGAGTTCAAGGGGAGCACGCCAACCACCTCCTACTTTTAGAATACACCATTCAAAAGACGGTTCCAAGCAATTTTTTATCAAAAATTTTTTAAAATCGGAATTGTCAATGGACAAAAAGTGAATTTTGCAGGACTGGCGTTGGCTAAAAAAGTACTTTTTTGGTAAAAAAGAACATAATCTTATATCAGGGGGGAGAAGAATGGCAGTCATACAAGCGCCTCAGTCACACGTAAAGCTTTTGGCAAGATTGATGCGGGCGGAAGCAGAAGGCGACGGGCAAATGGGGATGCTCATGGTTGGAAATGTGGGGGTAAATCGTGTCCTTGCCAATTGTCTGGATTTTGAAGGAATTCGTAATCTGCAACAGATGATTTTTCAATCTCCAGGTGGTTTTGAGGCTGTGCAAAGGCCTTACTTTTATCAATCGGCCAGGCAGAAGGATATTCGATTGGCGCAAAAAGTGATTCAGGGCCAGCGGCATGAGCCTGCCAGAAGGGCGCTCTGGTTTTTCAGGCCGCCAGGAGAATGCCCGCCAACCTGGTTTGATCAAACTCAATCCGGAAGGTATAAAAGCCACTGTTTTTATATTCCAAGCCAATCTGATTGCCCGGCAGTGTTTAGATATTAATCAAGGAGGAGTTTTCAGATGTATTGGTCTTATCCATACGGAATGAAGTATCCCGGCGCGCAAGTTACACAGCAAAGACAGGAACGCAACTTTTCGGAAGACTTGTTGCAAGGAAATGTAGGGAAACGGATTATTGCCTATATGACCTTTGATGCAAGCAAAGAATGGCCAAACAAGGTTTTTTACGGGGTTTTGCGTCAAGTGGGCAGGGACTATTTTGTGATCCGGGATCAGGAAACGGGAAAAGATACCATGCTTTTAAATCTCAATCTGAATTGGGTTGTGTTTGAAGATACGCCGGCAAGATTGACAGAGTCGTAAGTTAAAAAGAGATACATAAAACAGAACGAAAAAAGGGGAAGCGCAGTGCTTCCCCTTGGACTGTATTATTATTGGACAGAATTCCATGGCATTGTTTATCTGAAGGGAGGTTTAAGCAACCTTCCTTTTTCATTCTTCCAAAACGTAAGCGAGAGCATCCAAAGCCTGATCCGGTGTTTCAACCACTACTTGGGCCCGTTGGCTCAATTCCTTCAACGGATGATGCAGGCTTTCGGGCCGAACCAGAATCAGCGGTTTGTTCAGGGCGATTGCCGTCGAAGCATCCATGGCTGTATTCCATTGTCTATATTTCTCGCCAAACAAGGCAATAATCACATCAGCTTTTTGCATCCAGACCCGGGTACGTAAATTGTTAAATTCAGATGCTGCATTGTCACGATAAACAGGGTTGGGTTGTTTCCCCTTGATATGTTCACCAATATCATCCGAGCGGCCATGATCCTCCTGGGGACCTTTAAAAATGATTGGCAACCCGCGTTCTTCCGCTTTTTTGCGCAACTGGTCTCTCCAATTATCGTGTATTTGTCCGGCAAGATATACAACAAGTTCCATATTAAAGCTCCTCTCCAGTATTCTGAATTGGTGCAAATGTCTCTTCTATATTGTAAACCAAAACTCCAGCCGGGAAAAAGCGGATGATACTGAATGAAGCAAAACCACATATTAATCAAGCCGGGAAAAATGTATATGCCCAAAACAAAAAAATATAAAATTATATGAAATACAGAAAGCGGGGGTTCCATTTGGATATTTTTGAAAAACAGGCCACAAGCCCCGTCGTACTCGTTATCCAGACGAAAAAAATGGAAGTGGTTTCAGACTGTAGAAAATCTATCCTTGGAAGCAATTTTTTTGGGGATTATTTTACCTTCGTTTTCCTATTGATAAACAAAGTGTTTTTATTATTGTCAACCGTCAGAAAGCTGTTGACAATCTTCTTTTTGTTTGCTATTTTTAGTATATCCTATAAATCATAGTTAATTTATAGGAATTTATGAATTTAAAAATCCGCAATCCCCATAAAGAGAGGTGGAGGGACTGGCCCAGTGAAACCTCGGCAACCGGCATAGAGCCGGTGCCAAATCCAGAGAACAGATCCTGTTCGAAGATGGGGAGAAAAAGGCAAACATTCATTTCCCTTTTTCTCCGTGAAAAAGGGACTTTTTTATCAGGAGGGAAACTGCGATGAAAAAAGTGTGGTCTTGGGCTGAAAGGTGCGATCAGTTGAACAGGATAGAAATGCAAAAGTTGGAACAAGATGGTTTAGACATTATTGATGAAATTATTCATATTTATTCTAAAGAAGGATTTGCAGCAATCCCTGAACAGAAATTTAATTTATTCAAATGGGCGGGGGTATATCAGCAGCGTCCCAAAGAAGAAGGTTATTTTCTGATTCGCATTTGTGTTCCTTCCGGCATACTAAACAGCCGCCAGGTTCGGGTTATTGCCGATTTGTCAAGGGAGTACGGTCGCGGGCTGATCGATGTCACCACTCGTCAGGCAATCCAGTACCATTGGATCCGTGTGGAAAATCTTCCCGATATTTTCCGGAGATTAGGGGAAGTTGGCCTTTACAGTTATGAAGCGTGTGGAGATTGTCCGCGCAACATTATCGGCAATCCGTTGGCCGGAATCGATCCCCATGAACTTGTGGACACGCGTCCTATTGTAGATCAGCTTGGTAAAACATTACTTCTTAACCGGGAATTTTCCAACTTGCCTCGCAAATTCAAAATTTCTGTTTCTGCAAGCATTTATAATCCAGGCCATGCCCAAATCAATGACCTGGCTTTTACACCAGCGGTCAAGGTAATTGATGGAAAAGAAACAGTCGGGTTTCATGTCTGGGTTGGAGGAGGACTGTCCAATCGTCCTCATTTGGCCGAGAAGATTGACCTGTTTGTCCGGCCTGAACAGGTAGTAGATGTTGCAGTAGGTGTAATCAAGGTTTTTCGCGATTATGGCTACCGGCAAAAACGCCACCGGGCCCGCCTCAAATTTTTAATAGCGGATTGGGGACCGGAAAAATTCCTGAAGATATTAAAAGAGGGGATCGGAGAATATCCGGAGCAAGGCGAGGATAAGGTGACAGGGTGGAATGCCGGGTATTTTACGGGAATTCACCCGCAAAAGCAGGCCGGGCTCAATTATGTGGGATTGAATATTCCGATTGGCCGTACATCCGCAGAAGAGTTTCATGCGCTGGCCGATTTGGCTGATCAATATGGATCAGGCGCCTTGCGCACCGTCAATACGCAGAACATTATTATTCCGGATGTACCTGATGAAAAGGTGGAAGCATTGTTGAAAGAGCCTTTGCTCAAGAAATTAAATCCGTTCCCGAAACCGTTTGAAGGTTATACGGTTTCGTGTACAGGCAGCGAGTTTTGCAATCTGGCCTTGACCAGAACCAAAGGATTTGTTGAAGAAGTAACCAGGTATTTGGATCACCATGTGCTGCTGGATGAACCGATTCGCCTTCACGTTAACGGATGCCCCAACTCCTGCGGCCAGCGGCAAATTGCCGATATTGGCCTGCTGGGGGCAAAAATGAAGACGGAAAGAGGCATGGTTGAAGCTTATACCATTTCGATTGGAGGGCACCTTTATGGAAGAGGGAAATTCGCCACTCTGTTAAAAGGCCGCATTGCCAAAGATTACGTGGCCCCGGTATTAAAGGAACTGATTCTATTCTATAAAAGAGAAAGAAAAACCGGTGAAAAGTTTCGGGATTTCACAGAAAGAGTTGGGATAAAAACATTTCAGGATCAATTTGACCGAATTTGTAAACAGTTGATCCCTCATGTAAAGGGATAGACAGGCCGGAATGGAGAGCTTGTTTCTGACGCCGATAGAAGGAGGGAACATAATGGTTCAATCGCGAGAATGGCCCGCATTAAGGGAAGAGGAGAAAAAAGATCAACGGAAAATAAAATCGGTTGCTGCCCGAATAAGGGATGAACATCCGCAAGACATTATCCATTGGGGGATGGAACAGTTAGGGGTTTCCAACCTTGTACTGGCTTGCAGTTTTGGATATGAAGATGTTGCTTTGCTCGATATGTCACTAAAGGCCAATCCGGATTTGGACGTCTTTTATCTTGATACGAACCTGCATTTTAAAGAAACCTATGAAGTGCGGGACCGATTGTCCCGGAAATATCAAAAAGAGTTTATTCGCGTTTCTTCAAATCTGAATCTGGAAGAACAGGCAAGCTTATATGGAGAGGAGCTGTGGAAAAAAGACCCCAATCTGTGCTGCAAACTTCGCAAGGTAGAACCTCTGGGAAAAATCCTGCAAAACTATCAGGGATGGATAACAGGAATTCGCCGTGAGCAGGCGCCAACCCGTGCCCATGCAGAAGTGGTCGAATGGGATCAGGGGTTTCAATTGATCAAGCTGAATCCGCTGGCTTTCTGGAACAAGAGGCAGGTTTGGGATTACATCACAAGACATGAACTTCCTTACAATACCTTGCATGACAGACATTACCCAAGCATTGGCTGCGAGCCGTGTACAAGACCGGTGCTGCCAGGTGAGGATCTTCGTGCCGGTCGGTGGTCAGGTACGGACAAAATTGAATGCGGGTTGCATAACAGCCCGGTTAGCTGATGCTATCGGTTGTGGTCACCGGCTTTATAGTAGGAGGGCTCATTGGTTTGACCGGGATGGGGGGAGGACTGTTGATGACTCCGCTGTTGGTTCTCTTTTACGGACTTCCCCCGACAATGGCTGTGGGGACTGATCTGGTCTATGCAGCCATGACAAAAGCAGTTGGCAGCTGGCAATATTTTTTCCAGAAAACGGTAAAATGGGATATTGTAAAAAAGTTGGTAGCAGGCAGCTGCCCTGGCGCCATAGCAGGGGTTTTATGCATTCAGATGTTGAAAACTCATACCCAGTGGCAAGTTGAAAATTTACTGGGAAAATTGTTGGGATTTATGTTTGTGTTTATATCTATTCTTATGCTGGTGCAAATGATATACCGCAAGCATAAAAAAAACAATATTTTGAATAAAATTCCGTTAGGAATGGCCGGCTTTTTCGGAGGTTTAATGGTGGGAATCACTTCGGTAGGAAGCGGATCGCTGTTTATGGTATTTTTGTTGACCAGCACTTCCCTTCCCGCTCCTTTGCTGGTCGGAACTGATGTTGTTCACGCATTTTTTCTCACTTTAACAGCAGGTGCGCTGCATGCTTCGCTTGGACATGTAGATTTATCCTTTGTGATGTGGTTGCTGATTGGCTCAATTCCCGGTATTTTGGTAGGCGGAAGGTTAACGTTAAAAGTGCCGGAACTCTTTTTGCGTGTACTGATTATCGTTGTTTTATTGTTTACAGGAATGAAAATGATATGAGAGGAGCAGAAAAATGGAAGATATTATCGCCCCACATGGAGGAACACTGATCAACCAGGTGCTGACAGGAGAGGAGAAAAAGGACTTGCTGGAGCGGGCGGCTTATTTTCCGAAGATTTCTGTTTCAGACCGAACCTTGGCGGATTTATTGTGTATTGCCACTGGTGCCTTTTCGCCGCTGGTCGGATTTCTGGGAGAAAAGGATTACCGGACTGTTTGCCACCAGATGCGATTGTCTGATGGAACAGTATGGAGTATTCCCGTTACACTGCCTGTTCCGGAGAAACGGAAAACGGAAATTGCCCAGTCAGAATATATTTCTCTGATAAATAATCAGAGTCGAATCATTGCAGTGATGCGTGTTGAAGATCTTTACCAGGTGGATCTTCGAGAGGAGGCTTGTTCTGTCTTTCAGACGGAGGATAGAGCCCATCCGGGAGTGGCCTCGCTCTACAGGCAATCCCCGTTAAAGGCAGGAGGAGAAATCTGGCTCTTGGAACGGCAGCAACATCCATTTCAAAATTATCTTTATGATCCGGCAGAAACACGAACCATCTTCCGCAAACTGGGGTGGAAGAAAGTGGTCGGTTTTCAGACCAGAAATCCCATTCACCGTGCCCATGAGTATCTGCAAAAGGCAGCATTGGAAACAGTAGACGGACTGTTTTTGCACCCGTTAGTCGGAGAAACGAAATCTGACGATATCCCGGCTGATGTACGAATGAAGAGTTACGAAATCATCCTGGAGCATTATTATCCAAAGCAGCGTGTCCTGTTGGGGGTCTATCCGGCTTCCATGCGCTATGCGGGGCCGCGTGAGGCGGTCTTTCATGCCCTGGCACGCAAGAATTATGGCTGCTCCCATTTTATTGTAGGAAGGGATCATGCAGGAGTTGGCGATTATTACGGAACCTATGATGCACAGAAAATTTTCGGGCAATTCTCTGCACAAGAATTGGGCATTACACCGCTCTTTTTCGAACACAGTTTTTATTGCAAAAAATGCGGCGGGATGACTTCCTATAAAACATGTCCTCACGGCTCAGCATTTCATGTCATTCTTTCCGGGACAAAAGTAAGAAAAATGCTGTCTGAAGGAATTGCCCCGCCACCTGAATTTTCGCGCCCTGAAGTGGCTCAGGTATTGATGGAAGGCTTGCGGAGAAAGGTAAATGTGTAATCAGGCAAATAGATGTTAAAAAAATATGAAACGGGAGTTCCACATTAAAAGCACAAGAGCTCCCGTTTTTGTAAAAAAATAAAACATATTAAAAAGATATAGATAGTGGGGGATGAAAATGAAAAAACTTCTGGTCCTGGCGATAATTGGCTTTGTTGCCCAGCTTGTCGATGGCTCATTGGGGATGGCCTACGGGGCAACTTCTGCTTCTTTTTTATTGTTGTTCGGTGTTGCTCCGGCATTGGCATCTGCATCGATTCATCTTGCTGAAATTGCCACCACAGCTGCTTCAGGAATATCGCATTGGCGATTTGGCAATATAGACCGGAAAATCCTGGTTAAACTAATCATCCCCGGGGCAGTGAGCGCATTTGTGGGTGCTGCTTTTTTAAGCAAGATTCCGGGACAACAAATCAAACCATTTGTGTCGTTCTTTTTGTTGTTGATGGGAGTTTATATAGTATGGAGATTTTTATGCCATGTCCGTCCCGAAACCCAAAAGGAAGTCAATCTTTCAAATACTTATCTGATCCCGTTGGGAATAGCGGGTGGATTCTTCGATGCCGTTGGGGGAGGAGGATGGGGGCCGATTACAACACCCATGCTGTTAAGCAGAAAGGGACTGAGTCCAAGAGTTGTGATTGGGACAGTGGATACAAGCGAGTTTGTTATTGCTGTTTCGGCTTCACTGGGTTTCTTCCTTTTCCTGGGCTGGGAACAGTTTAATGCTTATTTGGTGGCCGCTCTCATGATTGGCGGAGTTATTGCAGCACCAATTGCAGCCTGGCTCATTCAGGTGATTCCCTCGTATTTGCTCGGTGTGCTGGTAGGCGGATTCATTGTAATCATTAATGCCGGCCAGGTGTTGAAGGTTTTTCATATCCCTTCGATGGGGGTTGGAATGGTTTATTCTGTTCTGGTGGTTTTATGGGCATTTGCCGTCTGGTGGCAGTTACAGAGCAAAAGAAAAGGAAAACAGTCGTTGGAGGCGTAGAAATAAAAAGCGGGATGCAGAAAATGCATTCCGTTTTGTTCTGTGTTCATATAAGAATCGGTCAATCAAGTAACACCAAGTATTCTCCAATCACTTTTCCGATCTCTTTGGCCCCCGCATCTCCTTTGAATCGTTTTTCTGTAACAAACCGAACCATCAAGTCAGCAGCAGTTTCTTCAGGAGTTTTAAGAGAATAGCCATTCATACGCAAAAAAGTATCCAGGCACATCAAAGCCGTTCGTTTATTCCCATTGTAAAAGGGATGTTTCTGGATCAGGGATTGCCTTTTGTTCAAGTGTCGGGTAGATTTCTTCTCCAAAAATCTCTTGTTGGGGTTGTTCAATCGCAAAAGCTAACCGGTCAAAAGATATAACTCCTGCTTGATCCTTATCTCCATGGAGTTCCATGATAAAGTGATGGATTCTTAGTACTTGTTTCTCCGTCAAATATCGAATGGTCAACGATCCCTCAACTCCTTGAGATCTTCTGCAAAATGCTTATAGGAGTTCTCCATCGCTTTAAGAAATACGGGATCGAAATCTTCATCATTCGTAACCTTTTGAATGATGAGTTTACCACTTTCTTCAATGATCTCATATAAATCCCCCAATTGAACCTGATTCTCTTCTATCCATTTTTTTGGTAGGTTGATCGCTTGGTTTGAGCCGTTTTTAACGATTTTACGGATATATCTTTTTGCTTTTTTACTTCCACGTCAATCCATCCTCTTGGACATTTTATAAAATACTTATTATAAGTACAATATATATTAATAAGACGGATTTTATTCATTTGATAATATCATCTTTTGACATCACTTTTTTCTCTGCCTTTCAGAGATCATTACCGCTGAGCAATAATAAAAGAAAACAACAGTCAATCAATAACAATCGACTCTTGTTTTCTTTTATCCAAGCTATGAGTTGTTCGCTTAAATAAGATTCTACTGGTCTTTGGATCTTACTTCGTGAAGAAAGTGGGCATCCAGTTCTTTCAAACCGTTTTTATCTTCCTCATGATCAAGCATCTGGCGAAAATTTTTTACGGCCTGAACATCATTGTAACCCGCTGCTGCAATCGTGTTTAATAGTCGGTAGGCACGGCTTTTTGCATGTGGGGATTTCAACAATTTGGCCTTCTGATAGAACTCTTGTCCTGCCTGTACACACTTGTCGATCTGACCTAACATTAGATAGGCTCTCGCCCAATCCAGCGGAATCCACGCATCTAACCAGATATTTGCTTCCAACGCGATCTGGTTCTTGATTTCCTCTTGCATGGCCAGAGTTTCCTCTGGTTCTCCAATCTCCAGAAGGCCATAACTCTTTTCTGCCAGTACACCGCTTAAAGAGTGGAACACAAAATCTGTTCCATCACCATAGTAGTAATTTTCGATACTTCTTGCAGTGCGTAATGCGGCTTCTATGGCTCTCTTAAACTTCACCTTCTGTCCAGCACTGGCATATACTCTTGCAAGATAGGCGTTAGTTACGACCATGATATGTTTCGATGCTCTAAATGATTCATCTCTGGCCAGTTCGAGGTAGTCAATCGCTTCCTCTTGTTTTCCCATTCGCTCCAGTTCCGTACCCATATTAAGGTAACTCATAGCAAGAGTAGCCGGATGATCAATGGATTTTGCAATCTCATGCATCCTGCGAAATTTCTTTAGTGCCTCTTCATATCGCTGATTTTCTACGTCGATTACAGCATTGAGTCTGAGTACCTGGGCGTAAAGCATCTGAAAGCGATCGTCCAGACGTACAGGAGGCGGTGTATTCGCTTGTAAATAATCAAAAAGCCGATTCAGATCATTGACAGCCTCTTCAACATACGGTAAAGACATAACACGACGAAGATTCCATGTTCTCTTTATCAAGCCCTCCGCTGTGTTTAATGTTTCATCATACATAAAAGTTTCGCAAAAGTGACTCGGGTTAAATGGGTCATAATCTGACAGCCCCATTTTCCAGAGTGGAATTTGTAAAATATTACACAAACGTCGAAGAGTTTGCGGATCAGTAATATGTTTTATGCCACGTTCCACATCCGAAACGTAATTCACACTCACACCGGTTCCACCGCCAGACTGGGGCCACTTCTCAGCTAACTGCGCCTGTGTCATATTTAATTTTTCCCTGGCTTCACGAATAGTTACCCCATGATGGTATTTCATGTTTTTATAGCCTCACAATCATGAATGGTTACCTTATAATGGTATTTGAACCCTTACAACATCACAATCAACCTATTGGTATGAATATTTATAGTACATTCTACAAAATTCCAACTCTTCAGGTTGTTCTGATTTGGACTGATTTCAATCACAATATTATTAAGTTTACTGTTCTTGTTATTCAAGCAGCCAAGCAAGCGATCACATTTTTTGTAATTTAATTAAATTCAAATTTTCCGAAACAAGATTTTATGTATCTTAAAAAATGTAATATTTGTATCATGAGCTAATGAGTTAGTGGAGGTGATTTTGTGTCAGATCTTAAGACAAAGGTTTTTGTAAAGGGAGATAAAACATCAGAGGTGACAACGGTCAATCTCTTATTTCAAAACGGGAAGAAGTTTTCTATCCCGATTGTTCATTGCATTTATGTTGAAATGGATGATGGAATGCATATTATCAGTGGTTGGTCCCATGATATTTTTGCGTCCCCAGGAGCATCAAGATGATTCGATTTTGGCATGACATCCTTGGAAAGAAAGCAGTTGTCATTGATTTAGAGACACAGGACAGAAAGGAAATCAAAGTCAGCTCTGAACTATTGAACCTCTTTTTGGAAACTCACGAAGTTTCATTGGATGAACTTAATTTTGTTCACTATGATTCAGATGATATGATGTTGTTCCAATCAGAAAAAAAAAGAGAGCCAGAAAAAACAGCTCCAAAAAATGAATTGACACTTTCATTATAACACAGACGTTCAAATAATTGGATAGGTGGAGCTTCTGAAAGGAGGAGCTACCTTGATCAGATTTTGGTACGATGAATCACAACGAAAGTTGCTTATCTTTCATGTATCAAGCAGCAAACAAAAGGAACTGAAATTCGGTAGCAAAGAATTAGCACGCTTTTTAGCAGTTTACAATGTTACATTGGAGGACTGCAAGAAAGTTAAGTGTGACAGAGATCGGTTAGGTCTGTTTAAGCATTTGAGATTCTGGTGCAAATAATGGTAATGGTGGTTTGGAGTAAAGAGCTGTATTTAATCAGTAATGTGTACCTATACAAAATATAGACTTAAAATATGTTCAAAAAGGGAGGGGATTTAGAATGAGAGGATTTTTTATTAGTTTTTGTGGTTTGGATGGTTCTGGGAAAACAACTCAAGCTAATCTGTTGAAAAACTATATAACCGAAACGCTGGATTGGAAGGCAACCATTATTCCAGGATATAGGCCATCAAGACATGTAGAAAGTCTGAAAAGAGTTAGCAATAAAATTGGAGTCTACCACGAAGACGTGTTTACCTCTGATGTCGTCTCGTTAAGTCTCCTCTCCGATCTATGGGAAAACACCCAAAACTACATCCTGCCAGCAATGAATGACGGTAACGTTGTAATTACCGAGAGATATTGGGAAAGCTCAAAAATCTATGCACCTATTTTGGGAAGTAATCAGCTTTTTATTGAGAACTTGATACGGCTTTTCCCAAATCCCGATGTTTACATTTATATGGACATCGACCCTGAAGTATCGTATCAGAGAGTTCTTGATCGATCATCGCAAACAGGTCAGCCTATCACTCCAAAGGAAAGTCTCGATATTATGATTAAGGCGAGAGAAAAATATTTGGAGTTTGTGAATAATACTTCTAATTGTTTGTTTGTCGATGTTCGAGAGAAGAGTCCTAAAGAGATCCATCAGCAAGTTATCGCGTTTGTTTCAGAAAGAATGAGGAGTGATTAGCTTGAAAGTTGTGTTTGTATATCCCTATTATGAGGAGAGAATCCGAAGTAAAAAAAGGGTGGAGTTTCCACCCTTAGGGATGTTGTATATTGCCGCCATTTTCCAGGAACAAGGTTTTGATGTCGAAGTGGTTCAGTTGCATAAAACGTATAATATAGATGATTTTCCAGAATCTGATATATATGCCTATGCGGTTACGGCGGTAGTCACATACCCCATGTTCTTGGAGGTCGTTCCAAAGCTCAAAGATAAAGCCAAAATACACATTTGCGGAAACACACAAGCAAATACCAACCCTTTAAATATACTGAGGGAGTTGCAGCTTGATGCCGTTTTTGCGGGAGAAAGCGAAGAAAGTATTCGCAAGTGGATACAAGAAGGGTGTAAAGGGAAAGGGGTGATTTATGGAGGACAGATTGATGTTAACAATATTCCTCTTCCTGCGAGGAAATTGTTACGTGATGATTATATCTATTTGAATTCTCGCGTGGGTGGGAAAACCAATAATGTCATTAGTATTATCTCATCGAGAGGCTGTCTTTACCAGTGTAAGTTCTGTGGGATTCAGAACAGGAAGCAAGTGCGGTACCGGAATAAAGAAAATTTCGACTACGAGGTTCGTTGGCTGCTGGAAAATTATCCTGAAATGCAAGGGTTAACCCTTTTAGATGAAACATTTACTTTTGTTGAAGAGCATGCGTTAGGAATTGCGGAAACAATCAGGAAGTATAATCTGCCTTGGGAGTGCAATAGTCGAGCGGACCGAATTAGTGAAAAAGTTGTAAAGGCATTGGTGGAGAGTAATTGCCAGGAAATTCGGATTGGCATGGAAACAGGTTCTCAATTTCTATTAAATAAAATGGTCAAGGGTACACGAGTTGAGAAGTCCAAAAAAGTCATTAAGATGATTTCCAATAATGGTCTGCCAGTTAAGCTGTACATGATGCATGGATATCCCGGCGAAAATAAACAAACCACAAATGAAACCATCGAATTGCTAACCGAACTTAAGGATTATGTCCATCGTGTTGCATTGTACCGCTTTGTTCCGCTCCCAGGCTCCCCCATTTACAATGAGTTAAAACTAAAGAATCAAAACTGGGAGAACTATACGATTTATGAGAATGATCATCATTGGTGGGGAATAGAAGAAGATTATCAAATTGTGCGCCAAACTTACAGAAAATTAGAACAAGCAGTAAATGAGTTATTTCCCCAACAGTCAAAAGAGGATGTTACCTCTTGTTGATAAGGAGGTTTATAGGTGAGCAAGAATACTGGCTGTACATTCTGCAATGAAATCTTTGGTCTTGAGGTAAATAACTTCTTCAAACTTTATCTTGAAGACGAGTTTACAAAGAAGGGCTTGACTAGTAGAATAGTGGCTGAATCGAAGAACTTTTTATTGATGCCGATGGTTGGGCCCTTAGTTCCGGGGTATTTACTGCTCGTTCCCAAGAATCATTATTTGTCATTTGCTCATATGTCAACGAAGTTGCTAAAAGAAGCCGAAATGATCAAACAAGTCATGCAACAAATTTTTAGCGATGAATACACGATCCCTGTCATTTTTGAGCATGGGCCGATGTCAAAAGAGCGAAGCGGGGGATGTTGTAGTGATCACGCTCATTTGCACATCGTAGCGGTGAATGTGGATGTCAGGGAGAAGATAGAAAATTTCGGTCTCAAATTGAGAAAATTGTCATTTTTTCCAGACGTCAAAGAGCAGGTTAAACGGGATGTGCCTTATCTTTACTATGAGAACCAAAAGGGAGAAAAGTATCTCATTGATGCGCCGGTTATTCACGGGCAGTTTATCAGAAAACTGATTGCTAATGAGATAGGCTACACTCATTTATCAAGCTGGAGAGACAACCATCAGATACCTTGGATGATTGATATTGTGAAGAGGCTTCGATTCATCATTTCCAAAAGGGATGATGACAATCTATGGTTAAAAAACAGTTTATACATTTGAATAATAAAAAACAATTTTCCGCTTTAGTGTTTGATCTTGAGCAAAGAATATACGAGGAATTGCCGCTTTTTCATCATATTCATTTAACCAAAGAAGACAAAAAAATTTGCATTGGCTTCTATGACTTAAAAGAACAAAAAGAACATCACTGTGGAGCGCTTACTGATCTTTCCGACGCAAAGTATACCCGATGTAAACAGTGTGAAATCCTCACGGGGTTTAGTGATTGTATTCGATGCAATGGTCTTTCTTGTGATACCAGCATAACAAAAGCAATCCAATACTGTAACCAAGATCATGTTGTGTATCTGGCTTATTTTCCTGGTGGGGTTGTAAAGGTTGGGACTTCATTATTTAAAAGAAGAGAAGAAAGGATCTTGGAGCAAGGTGCTGTAGCTGCTCTTTTTATATACCGACCACCAAATGGAAAGATTGCCAGAGAAATCGAGTATCATGTTGGATTATCTGGTGTAAAAACAAGGGTCAATATGGATTACAAGCTGAAAAACCTTGTCGTAGATAAAACGGAATCAGAAATAAAAAGAATGCTGGTTCAAATATTTCATGATTTACACTTACCATTAGAGCCATTTCGACGCTTTATGATCGAACCGGTATTTTTTAGTCAATATTATTGGTTCAGCAAGATAAAAAAATCGATAAATGATGGGCAAGGGCAGCTAACATTAGACTTTTTTAATCAATCCTCTTATACCAATGAGGAGTATGAAATTCACAAAGATTACCATACGGTTAAGGGTGAAGTCGTTGCTTGTGCAGGTAGTATTCTTGTCGTAAAAAATATCAATAACCGCATTGCTGCATATGATGTATCTAAAATGAAGGGATATTTAGTTCAGCTTCACTCTTGATGGACAAGAAGGTGATTGGTTGAAACATCGCTTTATTTTATTAGAGGGTATTGATGGGGCAGGGAAAACTTCTGTTGGGAAGTATTTACAAGAAACGTATGGGTTTTCTTATATCGAGACGCCAGGAGAAGAATTTGAGGTATTAAAAAGCTATATCGGAAAAAGAGATTCTTTAACAAGGTTAGCCTACTATTTTGCTGGTAATTTTGATGCCTCCGCAAAAATAAGGGAATTACTCAAAAAGAATACAGTGGTATGCGACCGGTATTTTTATTCGACGTTGGTGTACTTCTCGCTTTACACTGGGAAGGAAATCAATGAGACTTATGAGATTGTTAAAGGCTTACTCAAACATGTCTTAAAACCGGATATAATCTTATTGCTACATTTAGATAAAGAAACAAAGAAAACACGTTTGCAAGAGAAAATGGAAGATTACTCCGATAGTGAGTATACGGATAAATTCCTGTTTGAGGATTTAAGCAGAGCTGAAAAAGTGGAACGTTTATACATGGAGTATTTTGATTATCTGGCTGACGAATCTCATTATAATTTAGTGGATTCGAGCAAAGGCCTCCCGCTAACTGTCCATCGTATTAAATTAATTCTAAAAAAAGAGGGAGTTATTTAAAGTTAGGGGGAATTGAGTTTGTAGTAAAAAATGAACGTCGGCGATCACATGCCGACGTTTTTTTGCTGTGCCCGGCACCTCTTGTGTTTGATAGCTACGGTTGGTAATGGGATCAAAAAAGGAACTCTCGGCAATAAATTTATTGGGAGTTCCTTTGTAAGCGAGTTTAAAACCGAAGATAAACAGATCGTTTTTGAAACTACATAGTTAAAAAAACGACAAACTGGGAATACAGGTTTTTATCCATGAATACAGGACATTCCAAAAAAACGGGATGCTGACAAATGCATCCCGTTTTTTACTGTTTAATTTGGCAGGTAGCGCTCAATATGGGGGCGAATGTCTTCAATCGGAATGGCAAACCCGATGCATTGCGATGGATAAATGATGAGGGTGTTCATGCCAATCACTTTTCCGAAGATATTGATCAGGGGTCCGCCGCTGTTGCCCGGGTTGATGGCTGCATCCGTCTGGATAACATTTTCATAATAACGTCTCCCGATTTTCAACGGACGGTTTTTTCCGCTGATAATACCTACCGTGACTGTTTGTTCCAAGCCAAAAGGGTTGCCGACGGCCAGGACCCATTCCCCTACCTGGGTGCTTTTGGAAGTGCCCAGTTGCAGGGCAGGCAGCGGCCGTGGTGATTTCACCTTAATGATGGCCAGATCTTTTTGCCGATCTGCCCATACAGGAATGCCTGTCAGGCTTTTTTTGTGGTGATCCAGTTTTACCTGGATGCGTGACGCGTTTTTAATCACATGTTCATTTGTCAGAATGTATCCTTTGGAATTGATGACAAATCCGGAGCCAAAATGGTTTCTTACCTGAGCCAGTTCGCGCTGTTCAGGCATGAACAGGCTGAACAGGTTTTTCGGGATCGGCACATAAGGTTGAGGCTTGCTTTCTTCGGTCATAATCGAGGCGACTCCCCGGCGAATGTGGCGATAAACGGAAACAAACACATTCGCCGGATGTTGTGTTGCCTGAGTTGTATTGATACGATGTGCCTGTATTTTTTTGTGAGACATAAGTTTCACTCCCAATCGGCTAAACCCGGGTTGTATATCATATGTGGCAATTGATGGAAAGGCAGGGCGGATGCTGAAAAAGAGGTATCTTTCATTGTATACTTTATGTATAAAACAGGTTGACAATAAGCCTGGCAATCGCTATCTTATTAACTAGAAAATAATTTTGTTTTTAATTGAAAGAAGTTTTGGGTGAATTTTTACTGATAAACAAAAAAGAAGAGAGGTTCTGCGATGAATAAGTCTGCATTAAAAATTCGTGATATGACAATGATTGCCATGTTTGTAGCTATGCTTGCCGTAAGTGGAACCTTTGCCATTCATGTGGGACCTGCTCCAGTTACCTTGCAAACAATGGTTGTAATGCTGATGGGCTCGGTCCTGGGTGCCAAACGCGGTATGATCAGCATGATCGTTTTTGTTGCACTGGTAATCGCCGGCGCACCCGTTCTAAGTGAAGGAAAAACCGGAATCGGTGCTTTGCTGGGGCCCACCGGCGGATATATTTTAAGCTGGATATTTGCAGCCGGGCTGATTGGCTGGATGGTTGATTATTGGGCCGAAAAAAGGTCACTGAAAGGATGGAAAATCGGGCTGGCCCATGTAATCGGAGGAGTATTGTTCATCCATCTGGCCGGTTTTCCATGGTTGATTACGGTTCTTGATCTGCCGTTTAACCAGACGACCCTGATTGGTTCTCTCATCATTTTTTTGCCGGGAGATCTGACAAAAGCCATTGTTGCTGTTCCGGTTGTTTTGGCGATCCGCAAAGCCCTTCCCCAATTGACTCGTGTAGAGAAAAGAGCCTGACAGAAATAGCAGGCTCTTTTTGCTAAGGTAATACGGTTAGGTTTGTATATTTTTCTACATAATGTAACAGACGGGGGTTAAAGGGTACGATGAGATCGGTAGCTTCTTTGACAAAAATACCATGGCGATTGATCAGGAACAGTTTCCCCGCTGTCAGCTTGTAGTAGTTGTGAGTGTGTTTTGTTTGCATTATATGGGGAGGATTGCAGGCAGGGTCAATTTCTTCCAACTCATAAGGAGTCATTCCTATTACATCGCTAAGCAGGATATGATAGGATAAATGTGGTTTTTGAAATATAAATTCTTTCGTTGTAAGGGTAGCTTCCCAATCATTTCTTTTTTGCGAAACAACTAAATAACCGATCATTTGTTTGATCGGTATAAAATTGGTGTAACCCAAACAGAACACTTCTTTCTATGAGGCTATATCCAGTTTAACACAGGAACAGAGGAGAAACATCCATGCAAACAATGGCAGAAATTCGCAGGCTCTTGAGAAGGTTTGGCATCATCATTTATACAGGGGACAGACTGGGGGACATTGAGCTGATGATGGATGAAATGAGGGAACTGAAGCAGTACGGAATGATTGACCAGGAAACATATCAGAAAGCTGTGGCTGTTCTTCTCCAGCAATCTTCCCGCTTGAAAAGGATAGATTTTTGACAAAATGGGCATTAACCGCTTGTGCAAGAGGTCTATGCCCATTTTGTCTGTTTAAGCATTTATGCGATAGAAGGAAGGGAGATTTGCCTCGTATTGTGAGATTTTGTTTTCCGACTGAAGGGTAATCCCGATATCATCCAAACCTTCCAGCAAACAGTAACGGCGATAGGAGTCAATGTCAAAAGTAAAGCAGATTCCCGTATTATCATGAACTTCCTGTTTTTCCAGATTAACTGTTACCTGATAATTTTCGGTTGCCTGGCTCTTTTCAAACAGCTGGTCAATCTGGTTTTCCGAAAGTTGAACAGGAAGCATTCCGTTTTTAAAACAGTTGTTATAAAAGATATCCGCAAAGCTGGGAGCGATCACCACCCGAAATCCATAATCTTGAAGTGCCCATGGAGCATGTTCCCGGGAGGAACCGCAGCCAAAGTTTTTTCGTGTCAGTAAAATACTGGCATTCTTATATTGTGGTTGATTCAGGATAAAGGATGGATTGGGCTGGCCTTCACCAGTGAACCGCCAGTCGTAAAAGAGAAATTGTCCGAAGCCGGCGCGTTCGATCCGTTTTAGAAACTGTTTGGGAATAATGGCATCTGTGTCAACATTAGCGCGATCAAGCGGACAAACGATTCCGCGATGCTGTTTAAGTGGTTGCATGAATTTTTCCCTCCTGATTGCGATATTGCCAATGGCGGACATCGACAAAATGGCCTGCAACTGCTGCCGCAGCCGCCATGGCCGGGGAAACAAGGTGCGTTCTTCCTCCGCGTCCCTGCCGTCCTTCAAAGTTGCGGTTGGAAGTGGAGGCACACCGTTGACCGGGTTCCAAAACGTCGGGATTCATGGCCAGGCACATGCTGCATCCGGACTGACGCCACTCAAAACCGGCTTCCAAAAAGATTTGGCTGAGCCCTTCTTTTTCTGCCTGCTGTTTCACCTGCTGCGAGCCGGGTACAACAATCGCTTTAACGTGTGGAGACACTTTGTAACCCTGAACCACTTTGGCGGCAGACCGCAAATCTTCAATCCGCGAGTTGGTGCAGGATCCGATAAACACCTGGTCGACCCGGAGTTCGGTTATTGGGGTTCCCGATTTCAGCCCCATATACTTAAGGGCATATTCCGCGGCCTTCGCCTCCGTTTCTGAAGGAAAAGAGGATGGATCAGGAACAGTTTGCGTAATATCCGTTCCCATTCCGGGACTGGTTCCCCAGGTTACCTGCGGTGCAATTGAGGAGGCATCTATTTCCACATACGCATCGTACAGGGCACCAGGATCAGTACGGAGCTGTTTCCATTCCTTGACTGCCTGTTCGAAGTCGATGCCTTTGGGAGCATAGGGGCGTCCCTGCAAATAGGAAAATGTGGTTTCATCAGGAGCGATCATTCCTGCACGGGCACCTGCCTCAATAGACATATTGCAAACGGTCATTCTTTCTTCCATGGACATTTGCAAAATGGCATCACCCGTATATTCAATGACATAGCCGGTTGCTCCGTCTGTGCCGATCCTGGCGATCACAGCAAGGATCATGTCCTTGGCTGTTACTCCTGGTTGAAGATTTCCTGTAAAATGGATACGCATCGTTTTTGGTCTGATTTGCTGTAAACATTGTGTTGCAAGAACGTGCTCCACTTCGCTTGTTCCTATCCCAAAAGCCAGGGCGCCAAAAGCCCCATGAGTAGAAGTATGGCTGTCGCCGCATACAATCGTTTTTCCGGGAAGGGTAAGTCCCAGTTCAGGACCGATAACATGGACAATTCCCTGGTGTTCGTTGTTAAGATCCAGAAGGGAAATACCAAATTCTTTGCAATTTTTGGCCAATGTTTCCATCTGATTCTGGGCGATGGGGTCTTTGACAGGCAGCTGGCGGTCGGTGGTGGGAACATTGTGATCCATCGTTGCAATCGTCAGATCCGGGCGGCGGACTTTTCGCCCCTGAAGCCGTAAGCCTTCAAAAGCCTGCGGGGAAGTAACTTCATGGACCAAGTGCAGATCAATATACAAAATCGCCGGTTTTTCTTGTTTTTGCTCAATCACATGGCGATCCCAAACTTTCTCAAATAAAGTTTGTGGTTTCAATTTGCTCACCTCATCTTTTTTCTCGGCTCATCAAAAACAATACCAAATCAAAAACATATAATTGAAGAATATTTTAACAAAAGATATGCATCTTGCAACATTCAATTTTCAAACAAATACCTAACATAGTAAAATTTTTATATAATGATCTAGGAGAATAATATAACTAAAGGTGGGAGAGAAACATGGTTAATTCAGTAGAAATACCTGCTATTTCAGAAGAAATGTCTGTTAAAATGAAAAAGCACGTCGATCAGTTGACCAAGCCGGTTGGGAGTCTGGGGCAATTGGAAGAGATTATGATTCGTTTGGCAGGGATTACGGGTGAAATGTTTCCCGACCTCCGCCAAAGGGCGGTTGTTGTTTTTTGCGGGGATCACGGAGTGGCGGAAGAAGGAGTAAGTGCTTATCCGCAAGAAGTGACTGGACTCATGATTCAAAATTTCGACCGGGGAAAGGCAGCAATCAACATTCTTGCAAAAAGGGCAGGAGCTGACTTTTGTGCGGTGGACGTCGGCAGCAAATTGGAAGAGACTCCAAAATCTGTAATTTCCGCCCGAATCCGGAAAGGGACAAACAATTTTTGCCAGGAGAGTGCGATGACTATTGCTGAGGCGGAACAAGCGATTCATGTGGGAAGAAAAACGGTTAAAGATTTGTGGGAAAAGGGAACACGCCTGTTAGCTGTAGGTGAATTGGGCATTGGCAATACAACTGCAGGTTCAGCGATTGCATCCGCATTGCTGGGGTTGGAAGTAGAACAATTGACAGGAAGGGGTTCGTGGGTTTCTTCTTCGGCATATATCCAAAAATGTGAAACGATTAAAAGGGCTCTTCGCAAGCACCAATTAAGTCCGGACCGCCCTCTTGAGGTGCTGGCGAAAGTTGGCGGGTTTGAAATCGCCGGTATGGTTGGAGCTTATATTGGAGCTGCGGAGAACCGCATTCCAGTCATAGTAGATGGTTTGATTTCAACTGCGGCCGTTTTGGTGGCTGTAAGATTGAAACCAGAGATAAAACCCTATCTGTTTGCTTCACATGTATCTGTTGAACCGGGGCATTCCATAATGCTGGAAGAGCTGGGACTAAAGCCCATTCTTCATGCCGACATGCGCCTGGGAGAAGCAAGTGGCGCGGCAGTTGTGATGCCTGTTTTTGAAACCGCCGTCACTGTGGCGAGGGAGATGGCGACTTTTGCTGATTTGGGACTTGCCGGTCCGCAAAGTTAATACCATAATGACAGAAAAGAGGGGGAATATGCCTAACGTTGAGCGGTATGGACATGGAGGCGATTTGCTGACAGCAAGTGAGATGTACGGAAAATCCCCGCGGGAGTGGATCGATTTCAGTTCCAATATTTACCCGTATGAACCGCCGCCAGTAGTAAAAAAGGTAATCAGGGAGGCAATGGAGGAAGCAGGAATGCCTGTTTTCTCCTCATACCCCGATCCTGCATGCAGGGAACTTAGACAGGCGATTGGACATTTTCACGGGATATTTCCGGAAATGGTGTTACCAGGCAATGGAGCGGCTGAGTTGATCGATTTAATAACTCAGTCATTGCAGCCGCGCCGAGTCGGGGTTATTTCACCTGCGTTTGCAGAGTATAGCGGGTGTGCGAAAAAAAGGGGAATTCCTGTAGAACATCTGGTTACGGCTTGGGAAAAGGATTTTGAACCGAAAATGGAAGAACTTGTGCAGCTGATGAAGCGAGTTGACTTGCTGTTTGTCGGTTATCCCAATAATCCGACCGGTCATATGCTGCCGACCGACAAGATGCGGGAACTCTTGAGACTGGCACACCGTTACCAAACAACTTTGGTCGTGGATGAAGCGTTTATTGATTTTGTGGAGAACGGGGAAGCCAGGTCGCTGATACCTTTTACGCACAGAGAGTCCAATATGGTTGTCATTCGTTCCATGACCAAGTTTTTTTCACTTCCTGGATTGCGCCTTGGTTATATAATTGCGCATGAATCTATGATTGCATGCATCAAGAAACTGCAAATTCCATGGAGTGTGAACGGGCTGGCGCAAAAAGCCGGCTGTGCAATATTGAAGGATGATGTTTATCAGGCACATGACAGACAGGTGAAAGACTGGGTCCGCAGGGAGCGGTCCTTGATGATTGGGGGAATCAGCCTTATCCGCGGATTTTGCGTATATCCGGGAATGGCCAACTATTTGCTTGTCCGGTTGATTCAGCCAAATCCGGTTAACAAGGTTTCTGATTTGCAATCTCACTTGGCTGAAAAAGGTTTGTTGATCCGTAACTGTTCCAACTATGAAGGACTGGATCATACATATTTCCGGATAGCTATCAAAAAACCCGGTCAAAACCGGAAGCTTTTATCAGTGCTTTCAAAACTTGCAGGTACAGGAGGAGAGGAGTAGATGGGAATCCGGTTGGTCACAGGAGGTGTTCGCTCCGGCAAAAGCCGCTTTGCCGAATCACTATGCCAGGATGCCAGCAAGGTGACGTATATTGCAACAGGTACGGCTGGAGATGAAGAAATGCGTGCGCGTATAGAGTTGCATCGCCAAAGGCGGCCTGCCCATTGGGATGTAGTGGAGGAACCGTATGATCTCGTTCAGGCGATAGGACAGATCCCGCCAGAACATCATGTGCTGCTCGACAGTGTCACAACATGGGTAAGCTATGGATTGACTACATTTGGAGAAAATGAATGGAGCCGGCGGGTTGAGCAGGAAACAAAAGCATGGTTGAAAGTTATGGAACAACGACAGGCCGTTATTGTCACAGATGAAATTGGTTTGGGAGGAATAGCCATGCATCCGGTAAGCCGAGCTTTTCAGGATGCTCTGGGCTGGGTGAACCAGGAAATAGCCAAACAAGCGAATGAAGTATGGATGGTCATTGCTGGCATACCATGGAGGGTGAAAGAATGAATTCTTTTTTTCATGCCATTGTCTTTTTGACGCGAATTCCGTTACCTGTGCGTCTTGATAAACAGGGGTTTCAAGAAAGCAGGCAAGGGTATCAGAAAAGTCCCATGTGGTTTCCGCTTGTGGGTTTGATATTGGGTGCGCTGCTGTTTTTGTTCGACCGGGCGGTTGCCGTTTGGTTTCCAGGGCCATTACATCCATTGCTGGACCTTTTGGCCTGGTTTTTTTTGACAGGCGGTTTGCATCTGGATGGATGGATGGATATGGCAGACGGATTGGGTTCTAATCGTGACCGTGACAGAATCCTGGAGATTATGAGAGACTCCCGTGTTGGAGCGATGGGGGTATCGGCCGCTATTTTGCTTCTGATGTTAAAGGCGGGTGCTCTTATTGTTTTAACCGACACGCCCAAGGATTACTTTGCATTTGTATTAATATTGTCTTGTGTGTGGGGAAGGATGGCTCCTCTCGTTGCGATTCGTTTTTTTCCCTATGCCAGGCTTGAAGGTTATGGGGAAGGAATGCGTCAATATCAGACCTGGAAACGTTTTGGCTTTGCTTTTCTTTGTTCTGTCTTGCCGACTGTGATATTGCTTGGCTATGCCGGTTTGCTGGCGGGGCTTTCAGTACTTGTGGCAACAGCATGGATCGGGTGGAAGGTAACCAGAACCATTGGCGGATGCACAGGCGATATATATGGAGCAATGATAGAAGCGGCAGAATTGGTATGGCTTCTCTTTTTTACTATTCCGGAGGTGCAGGCGTTATGCGTTTAATGTGGATTCGACATGGGGAAACGGAGAGCAATCGAATGAAACGATACATCGGACATATGGATGAATCCCTTAGTGAGACAGGACAAAAACAGGCTGAAGCACTTGCGGATCATTTAAACCGCCTTTCAAAGGTAGATGCCGTCGTAACCAGTGATTTAAAAAGAGCGCTGGAGACAGCAGGTCCTTTTCTTGAAAAAAAGCCGAACCTGCCGTTTACAAGTACTCCCGCTTTAAGAGAATGCTCGTTTGGGATTTGGGAAGGCAAAACCTATTTGGAGGCGGAGGCTTCTGACAAGGTAGCCTGGTGGAATTGGGTGAACGATCCGGTTCACTCTTCCCCTCCGGGTGGCGAAAGCCTGACAGACCTTCACCGCCGGTTGGCTCAGTGGCTGGATGGGTTGGAACACAGCCATGATTCGGAGGATACCATCGCTATTTTTACCCATGGCGGTCCGATTCGCTGGTTCTTTGCCCAACATATTTATAAGAACTGGAATGATTTCTGGAAGACAATGATTCCGCATGCTGATGGATGGCTTGTTGAGAAAAGTGGGACGAAGTGGATTGTTTGCGGATCATTAAGCAAGAAAGGAGCCTTGTAAATGGATTGGTTTCATACATCTGGCAATCCCGTTTCATGGTCGGTTGAACCAGAAAAGCTGGTCATTGAATCCACTCAGCCGTTTTTCATCTTGTCCAGTGCTGTTTATGGAAGTGGACAGTCTTGTTGCAAACGGATTATCAACAGGCATGTCGATATAGACTATGCAGCTGATGACCCTGGTGAGGAGATTTCGAATTGGCTGGTCAAGCAGAATTTTCCTTTGGAAGAAACGGTTGTTCTGTTAACGGCAGCCAGCGTTAATCAGGTTTGCTGGCGCCACATTTCGGAAGCAACTTTCCGTCTGGCGGTGTTTGTAACAGCTGGGGTAGGGAATGCTGCTCGTGCAGGGCAAACGTATCCGGTCTTTTGGGCAACGCAAAAATATATTCCGGGAACTATCAATATTGTAATTCTGGTAGATGGCGAGTTGACACGGGCGGCAATGACTAATGCTGTAATTACCGCAACAGAGGCGAAAGCAGCAGCATTGCAGGATTTGAAGGTTAAAGATTTTCAGGGAAGAATAGCGACCGGAACGGGAACAGATGCTATTGTAATTGCTTCCACACAAAATCAAGTGGGAAATTATCAACATCTTTATGCAGGATTATCAAGTCCGCTTGGGAATGTATTAGGGAAAGAAGTATATCAGGCAGTAAAAAGTGCTGTGATCAGGGGGCAGAATGAGGAGGAACGCGGATGACGACAGCCTCTTGCGCGGTTATATTTATACTGGCGATTTTAATTGACTGGGTTTGGGGTGACCCGCGCAGTTCTTTGCATCCGGTTGTGGGAATGGGGAAAGCGATTGGGTGGCTGGATTATCGTTTACAGGCTTATTGCCGAAAGAAACATTGGGATCAAGCAAAAAAGAAATGGAAAGTACGTTGTCTTGGTGGTCTTCTTCCGTTCATTGTGGTGGGAAGTGTTTGGTCAATTGCTTATTTTCTCGTCAGGGAAGCCGGTCAAATACATATGGCGCTGGGAATCCTGTGTGAGTCTGTTCTCCTTTGGCTTGCCATTGCACCTCGCGGTCTGGCAGAGTCGGGAGAGGCCATTTATGGGGCGCTGGTAAACAAGGATATTGAACAAGCGCGCCACCATTTGTCGATGGTAGTTGGCCGGGATACGAATCAGCTGAAAAAGGAGGAAATTGTTCGGGGCGGAGTCGAAACGATTGCTGAAAATATAGTCGATGCCATTATCTCTCCAATGTTTTATGCAGCCATCGGAGGCGCACCGCTGGCATTGGCTTACCGGGCGGTGAATACCCTGGATTCGATGGTAGGGTATAAAAACAAGACTTATTTGCATTTGGGATGGGCTTCCGCCCGCCTGGATGACCTGGCCAATTGGCTTCCGGCCAGGACAATGGTTCCGTTTATGCTGCTGGCGTTAGGCTTGCTTCGTTCAAGTCCGAAAGAGGCCTGGAAAACACTCAGGAGGGATGCACGTAAACATCCCAGCCCCAATAGCGGAATTCCGGAATCACTGATGGCCGGTGGACTTCAAATTCAATTGGGAGGAGTAAATGTTTATCAGGGAGTAAGGTCGATCCGTGCCCGGATTGGTAAACCTCACCAACCTAAAAAGGCAAAACATCTTTTGTTGGCCATTCGTGTCATGTGGATTACAACTTGTCTGTATCTCGTTGCCATGATCGTTTTGTCTGCATACATTCGTGGATAGACCGATTTTTTGAAATAGAGGCTTGTTCTTTTCCAAATTCGGGTAGATACTGTAAAGAGAATAAATATTTATTAAAAGGGTTTCACGTCAATGATAAGAACTAGGGGTCAAAAACTTGATGAATTTACATATGATCGAGAGAATAATCCGGCAAATTGAGTTCCATGCCAATCCGGACAATGAGTTGGTAACTATTGAAAAAATTCCTTCCGAATTAAAACTTGTCGGTTATGGGACAGATGCTGTAGTTGTACAACATCCAGATTTTCCGGAC
Organism: uncultured Thermoactinomyces sp.; assembly: GCA_965544045.1. Taxonomy (GTDB): domain Bacteria; phylum Bacillota; class Bacilli; order Thermoactinomycetales; family Thermoactinomycetaceae; genus Thermoactinomyces. The sequence goes on along the minus strand of CBEULT010000010.1, from coordinate 90,559 downwards.
AAGGTTTTTAAGGTTTTTGCAGATGACAGGCTGTACAAAATCGATCAGGAATTTAAAGTTTATCAGATGTTGGGAGATTCTCCCTATTTTGCCCGTTGTAATGGCAGGGGAGAAAATTATTTATTGTTAAGTTATGAACAGGGGCCAACATTGTATGAATGTTTGCGTGAAGGAATTGAAATTCCTGAACAGGCAGTTTTGGATGTGGAAAAAGGAAGGGAAGAAGCAAGAAAAAAAGGATTGAATCCGCGGGATATTCATTTGAAAAATGTAATCTTGCAACAAGGGCGTGCCAAACTGATGGATGTTTCTGAATATCTGAAGCCCGGGAATGACAAGAGATGGGATTATCTGGTGGAAGGATACTATGAATTATACCCGCTGATCCGGGGACGAAAGATTCCCGCTTGGCTGATGGAAAGTGTCAAAATGATGTATAAGCATAACCGGTCATCATTTTCAGTTGGCGAACTGGGACGCAAATTTATAAAATTGTTGGGAAACAGTCAATCTTAAGAGGTGAACAGAGTGTTTGAAAATCCATCAACTGAAGCACGCAAAAAACTTTTGACAGAAGCAAAAAATATTGCTGTCGTAGGCTTGTCTGATCAACCGGAACGGACGAGTTACATGATTGCTGAAGCTTTGCAAAAAGCTGGATATCGAATTTTCCCTGTTAATCCCAATTTGACAAAACAGGTACTTGGCGAAACGCCTTATGCATCGTTGGGCGAAATAAAGGAGCCCATAGACATTGTCAATGTTTTTCGGCGAAGCGAATGTGTTTTACCGATCGCAAAAGAAGCGGTAAAAGTGGGAGCGAAAGCTCTCTGGATGCAGTTGGGCGTCATTAATGAAGAGGCTGCCAATTATGCCAGGAGACATGCTTTGACAGTCATTATGGATCATTGTATAAAAGTGGATCACGCTATTTTATTGGGGGCAAAAGGATAACCTGTTGCCAAAACCGCTTTCAAAAAATTCGGTTGATGCCAAAGCCTCCTTTTGTGGAAGTATTCGATATTAAGGGAAACAGGCGAAGATGTTGAGTGTGCAAGTGGAGATAATCAAATGCTGGAGTGCCCCTGTTGAAAAAGGCGGAACCCTGAAAAATATTGTCTATATACAGTTCCCTGTAATTTGACAGGAGTCCGGGAGTAATCCCGGACTCCTGTTTTTTAACTTGTAAACATCTTGTCGAAATTTATCGATTTTTAGACCGGTTTATGCCATAATATAAAAAAGGTTGTAAGAAAATTCACGGGGTGATGCTCATCATGCAGACGATTAAACTTTCCCAGCTGGTGCTTGTTGTGTCCCCAGAACTGTATAACTTATTAACCGAAACTGAGCGAAACGCCAATGTGATGGTTCACGGAAAGCTTTCTGACATAAACAGGGATGATATGAATCGAATTGTAGCCCAAACGATTGCTTACCATCATGAGTCCACAATTTATCATTAGAATAGATGAACGATACAGATAAACTGAATCAGGCGGGATATCCGTTTCGGATGGATCCCGCTTTTCCGGCAATAAACCTTCTTTATTCTACCGGTGCAGGCGCCTGTTCAAAAGAGCGGATGATATCTCTCAATTTTTCCGGCAAGGGTCTGCTTTTTCCGGTATGCCGGTTAATATAGACGATTGCTCCCCTCCCTACTGCTGACAACGTTTCGTTATCTCCTGTAACAAGAGCATATTCAAAATCGGCGCTGCTTGTCCCGATACGGCTGATCCGTACACCGAGTGTCACTTTCTCTCCATAATAAACTTGCCGCAAATAATGGCATTCCATGTTGGCAGAAACGATTACGCTGTCAGAAGTTTCTGAAGTATCAAGCAGCGCTCCGATCAGATCCAATTCTTCCAGATATGCCAGGCGTCCATGTTCGAAATAGCTGAAATAGCTCACGTTGTTTATGTGCCCCAACTGATCGGTGTCACCAAAACGCACTTGAATTGGAGTGAAAAAACGAAAAGATTTAATCCATTCCTGAAAATCCTGTTTGATCCATGGTATCTTCATAATCATTCCTCCTTGTAAAGAAAATCAGCTAATTAGGATCATAACTAAACAAGAAGTATTTCTTTATTATAACAAAAAAATTGTCTTAAATATTCAGCCTTTCCCTTTTTTGTTTGTAATAAATTATCTTTATTAATTGCAGAAATAAAATAACACATATGATATACTATAAAAGGAAAAGTAACGGGGTTGAATTGATCCAAGGGGGTCATTTGAATGCCTTCTGAACAAACAAAACAACTCTGCAAATTAACAAAGGATCAATTGCAGGATATTAAGGATGAACTGGATTATTTCCTGAGTTATGTAAGTATACCGCAACTGTTGAAAGATGAACAGGTTTCCGAAGAAAAAGTGGAGTATGTTCGTGAGTTTTTGAGAGACTTGCGACATTTAAGTGTTGCTTGTGAAATTGGTTATGAAAAGATCAGTCTTGTTTTGCGTCGGGCACGCTTTAAACATGGTTTTGCTGAAAAAGTTCTAAGTGAGATTGTGCATTCCTGCATTTATTCTTTTTACTACCCCATACATGAAGTATATGAGGAGGATGGACGGTATTCATATACCAGTCAGGACGCAATCCAATTTCGACAAACCCCTCCCGAGCCTTTGCAAAAACTGACACTTTCGCTGTCCAAAAAATTTGAAGTTCTGAGGGATGAACTGGACTATTATGAAACGGATTACTTTACCCGGTTGCGGATGCGTGTCAAATAAGATTTTCATCAGAGAGAACCCTAGCTATTCCGGGCTAATAAGCTGGGGTTTATTTTCTGTAAAAGATTGAATCGCTATTCAGCGAAGGTTGATAAATAGACGAACAGCATTTTTGAACTAAGGAGGAACTAAGGTGGTTGGGCCGATGATTGATGTTGATCTGATCAGTGAAGTCAAGAAAGGGCACCGGATTGCTGCGGGAAGCTATCGACGAAATCGTTCTCGGATTGAAAGAATGCTGCAAAATGATCCTCATGTTGAAGACTACTTGATACTGGCGGTTCTGGAGGCGAAAAAAGGATACTGGAATCGTGCCCAGACAGCTGTTGAGAAGGCATTGGAATTGGACCCGGATTATCCTGAAGCAATACTCCTGCTGGCACAGATTCTTGAAGTTAAAGGAGAATTGCGCGAAGCAGGGGAAATATATCAAAACTGTTTTCATAAACATCCTGAATTTATTAAGGGTTCGCGAGAATACGCACGCTACCTGATCACACATACAGATGCATTTGCGTTGGCACAAAACGTATTGTTCCATAGCTTGGAGCTGGATTCGAAAGACGCCATCTCCCATACCTTGCTGGCTGAAATTTATTTATCACGTGGGAAGACAGGACAAGCCCTGTTGCATTTGGAACTGGCGGCTCATTATTACCAGGCCCATCCACTGTATCACCAGCAGAAAGCGAAGGTATTTATGGAAATGAATCAATATGAAGAAGCTGCCAAACAGTTGAAATTGGCACTCAGAATGGATCCGAAAAATAAAGTGATTCGTTCCCAATTTGACAGGGTACTGAAGGAAACAAAAGTTCCCAGGATATTTCTGTTTTGGAAAAAATGGGTTATATAAATTTATTGGGATAAAATTGAAAAAGTTTGAAAACATCTTTCGGCATGATATCGACAAATTTCGGGGAGCGTGTTAAAATGTTCGTGTAAGTAAGGTTGACCTTCTTGCTTACGCTACCACGCTTCTTTTAACTCCTTAATCTTGACCCTCTTTCATGTGACCAGGATTCGCCTGGTCTTTTTCTTTTTGTCTTTTTTGCAAGTGTAAAAATACCTTCCTGCTAATTCACCAGATTTTCACCAATTTCATACAATACACAAATCGGAATCGTTAAACAAATCATGGAAAAATTCCCAATTAGTTGATTATTGAATAATAAATCTTTTTGGGAATTAAACATAAAATGTCTTTATTCAGACTAAATAAATATTATAAAGAAATGATTTAGAAATAAGAGGTATGGAAAGGAGGATCAAGGAATGAAAGGCAGACGATGGACGGAAGAAGAAGATCAATTATTGAAGGAGAACGTTTTAAAAGCGATTATGCAAGGGGGAACACAAATTGATGCTTTCAAGAAGGTAGGCAAAATATTAAAACGTACACCCGGTTCTTGCGGTTTTCGCTGGAATGCGGTACTCAGGCAACAGGATCCTGCCTCGTATATTGAAGCCAAGAAAAAACGGGTTTCCAATCAGTTGAGAAAAAACAGGAAAGGGAACTTGTCATCAATTTCTGCGCTGATTCCATATATTAAGCAGCTGGAACAGGAGGAGAAGCATTTAAAGGAAAATGTTGACCAATTGAAAATGAACCAGAAAAAACAGATGGATTATTATGAGTCAATAAAAGAAGAGAATTACCAGCTGCTAAAAGACCGCAATTCTTATGAATGGTATCAGCAAGAAGTAAAAAACAAGTACCAGCATCTGCTGAATTTGTTATCAGATATGGGGGTTACCGCAACACTTTCTCCTGGCATTCAAACGCCAAAACATGCTCAAATTCAGACGGGTGCGGAACACAAAAAAGAATCATCTTCATAAAATAATATGGCTTAGATTTCAACGAAGAGAGGTGCAAAATTTGTCCAACCGCCAGGTTAAACCATCTGATTTACAGTTGTCCCAGTTGGAAAAACGGTTGGAACAAATCCAGGCACAAGTAAGAGATCTGCTTCGGGAGAATCATAAAATGAAAATGGATTTGAAATTTTTCGAGTTAATGCTACTGGAAGAGTATCAATTACTGATTCAATTAATAGGAAAGGAACAGAATAAATTGTATATACAATCTGTTTGTGACAAACAGAAACTTGACAAATAACAATAAAAACAAACAGCAAGCAGAAAGAAGCGCCACCGGATCGAGGCGCTTCTTTCTGCTTGAGTTTATTTTTGGAGGGTTGATGGTGCCGGTTACAAGGCGGAAAACAAGGAGCTGTCTCCAGCAGTTGCTTGTGAAGACATCTCCTTTGTGAAATTGATTTGGTTAGTATCTGCCGCCACCAAAACAGCCGCCGACAAAGACGAAGATGGTGGCAATGACCAGAAGGAAAATGAGGAGTTGTCTCCAGCCAAAACCGTAGTGTCCACTCATAGAGATCCCTCCTTTTGCAAATTTTGCCAATCCGGATATGGGTTATCGGGTGGATTAATACCCACCTTTCCCGAAGCCGGATCCGACAAAGACAAAGATGGTGGCAATGACGAGGAGGAAAATAAGGAGCTGTCTCCATCCAAAACCGTAGTATCCGCTCATAAAAACACCTCCTTTCAAAGGATTTCATTTATTATTTGTGAATTAATATCCTTTTCCGAAACCAGATCCGACAAAGACGAAGATGGTTGCAATCACAAGAAGGAAAATAAGGAGCTGTCTCCAGCCAAAACTATAATACCCACTCATGGTTAAAATCCCCCCTCGTAAGGTATTTACTGGTGAAAGAGAATGAATGGAATTTTAACAGAATCCTGTCTTTTACCAGTAGCTGATTTACTTTATGCTTTGGGGCTGTCGTTCGTAAAGGCGGATATCTTTGTTACTGAAATTGGGGAAATGTCTACCAATTCAAGCTCATAACAAAGACGAAAATAGTAGGGATAATGAGCAGAAACAGAAGCAGGCTTTGAAATACTGAGGAATGTGTCATAACTGTCACCCTTTCGGGAACTGGAGATCTGATTCTATTAGAAATGTATACGTGATGATTTAAAAAGGTGTTAGGTAAAACAACCAATTTGTCAATGTTGGGTTTTATATAGGTATTTTTCATAAGCAATCGGGATCACAGGGTCATATAGTATATGGAGTTGCCTATAAGGAGGAGGTTTAATGTCTAAAAAGGGCCCATCTCTTAAAGACCTGACACAGATGATAAACACCGTTATGGGGCAGCAGGTTCTGTCGGAGAAGAAGATGGAAAGAATTATGCAGGGAGCAAAAAAGGCGCATGATCAAGGCGGAATGGATGCTGTCCTGGAATATTTGATGAAAGTGACGCAGGCGGATGTAGAATTTGGGGAACTGAAAAAATTTGCCAATCAGATTCAAAAAAATCCGCGTAAGGGACTGGATATTTTGCAAGGAAAAAAACAGCCGCCACGTAAAAAATAAGAATAAGGAGCCGGGAAAGGCTCCTTTGTTTTTTTGCAATCTATCCCCCATCTTGCAGGGGGGACGGTCGGTCAAAAGCCTTGCAAGGTTGTCCAAACTTCCAGCTTTGTCTGCACTTTTTTGATTACTTCATTGGTAAACTCGGTGGTAGTGGAGCTACCACCCAGGTCAGCGGTGCGGATTCCTTCTCTCACTGATTCAATGACCGCTTCATAAATGGCGCGGGAAGCAGCATTGGCTTTGCTTCCGTCCATATAAGTCAGAAGGGATGCGGCTGCCAGGATCATGGCCATGGGATTGGCCACATTTTTTCCGAACAGCGAGGGAGCTGTTCCATGTGGAGCTTCAACCATAACCGTTTTCGAATCAAACGAATCATCAAAGCTCATCAGAATCGATTCGGAACCCGCGATGGAGCCAAACAACTGCAAGACCATATCGCTTAAGCAATCCCCATCCCGGTTTAAAGCGGGGATTACGAGGGGATCACCGGAGTTGTTGAGAAGGAGGGCGTAAGTGGCATCAATCAGTTGCGGTTCATAACGTACTTCAGGATACTGCCTGCTTGCTTTATCCATTTCTTCCTTCAGCATACCTTCATATACGGGGCTTACTGTATATTTGGGTCCGCCAAATACCTTGGCATTATTTTTTTTGGCATGTCTGAATGCAAACTCTGCTACAGCGCGGCATGTTTTACGGTCTATTTTTTCCGTACGGTAGGCAATTTCATCAAGCCCTTCCCCTTCCCGCCATTCCTTGGCTCCATAAGCATCGCCGACAGCCATGCGAATGACAGAAATGGGAGCGTAAGTGCCGGCAACCGGACGAACCCCGGGAATACGTCGGCCAGTACGAATAATTACCTTCCCGTCAATTTCTTTTCGCAAGATGGCATTGGGACTGCCGACATCCCCTTTTTCCTCCGGGGTAATTGTTGCCGCTTTTAAACCGAATCCGTACTGCTTCATGGCTTGGGCTGCTTCATAAACAATCTGATTTTTTGTTTTTCTGCGATTTTCAAGACTTAGATCAAAAGTTTGAAATTGAAGTTCAAATCCGATTACATTGGAATCCAGAACACGCAAACTTTCATCCAATAACTCTTGTCCGGTTTGATCCCCTTTCATGACAACGACTGTTCTATGGCTCATTAATATTTCACCTCAATTTGAAAATTCCCCATCTATTATACTCCTGCATGCTTTTTAACTCCAGTGCGGAATATTTTGACAAATTAAAAGCGAAGTGAAGTTTCTTTAAGTTATTGCCTGAATTCAGTACAATGGAAGAGGGAAAGGTTGGTTTAAAGCCTTAGGTGGGGAGAGATAAATTTGCGACCAGGATATTTGAAATACATAGGTATCTGTTTTGTTTTCCTGCTATTCGTGCAAACCGCCTGTTCACAACAACCGGAATCCGTTTCCGAACCGGAACCGGAGGCAGCTTCTGAATGGGTAAATGAACAATTGACTCAAATGAGCCTGGAAGAAAAAATCGGGCAGATGTTTATTGTTGGCTTTAAAGGGAAAGGCACGGGCGAAAAGGCATTCGTGGTGAACGAACAGGCACGGACACTTGTAAAGGATTACCATGTGGGAGGCGTTATTTACTTTGACCGAAATGTGGAAAATCCGGCCCAGGTAGCAAAAATGAGCAATGATTTGCAAAAATTGGCTTTATCTACAGAAAGGAAGATTCCCCTGTTCATTACGGTTGACCAGGAAGGGGGGAAAGTAACCCGATTAAAGCAAGGATTTACTTCTTATCCCGGTAATATGGCTCTGGGAGCTTCCCGCAGCAAGAAACTGGCATTTCAAACCGGTAAACAAATGGGAAGGGAGTTAAAAGCCGTTGGCATCAATCTGAATATGGCTCCCGTTATGGATGTGAATAACAATCCCAAAAATCCGGTTATAGGCGTACGCTCTTTTTCTGAAGACCCGGGATTGACTGCCGATTTGGGTTCTGAAATGATTCGCGGCTTTCATGAAAGCGGTATGTTGACGATCGCCAAGCATTTTCCGGGTCACGGGGACACAGCCGTCGATTCTCATGTTGGATTGCCGGAAATTCCCCATTCCATGGACCGATTGAACGATATGGAATTGGTTCCCTTCAAGCGGGCGATTGCTGCAAACACAGACATGGTGATGAGTACCCATATCACTTTTCCCGCACTTGAACCGACATCAGGATTGCCTGCTACCCTGTCCGAAAATGTTTTAACCGGCCTTTTAAGAAAACAATTGAATTATGATGGGGTTATCATTACGGATGATATGGAAATGGGGGCAATTGCTGAGAATTTTGGCACCAGCGAAGCGGCTGTACGTGCTATCCAGGCGGGAGCCGATCTCGTATTGGTTTGCCATTCGCTTGATCGCCAGACAGAATCGATCGAGGCAGTAAAACAGGCAGTTCAACGGGGGGAAATTGACGAGAAACGGATTGATGCTTCTGTCCGGCGAATTTTAAATTTAAAGGCAAAGCAATCTTCGTCTCTCTTGACTGACCCGTATGTGGATGTGAAAAAAGCAGACCAGCTTGCGGCGCAGCCGGATGCAGCCGAAGTTGCCCGGCAAACGGCTGAGCAGGGAGTTACTCTGGTAACGGACCCAAATCAATTGATTCCGCTTGAAAAGAAGCAAAAGTTGGCTGTTTTTACAGTCAACAAACCAAAGGCAATTTCCGGAATTCTGGAACAGCAGGGTTATGATGCATCCATATCCTTTATTGATTCGATCAGCAAGTCACAGATTCCGTCTTTGCTGGCCAAGGCAAAACAGGCCGATGTGGTATTGATTGCCATGGATACAGGGAAGGAAAATGAGGTCTGGCTTCAGCTTGTCCAACAATTGAAATCAGAAGATATACCCGTTGTTGTATGGGGAATGGATGTTCCATACGGATTGGGTGAGATGCCCCAAAGTACTACTTGTATTGCTTTATACGGTTCATCAGATCCTCTCCTGGAAGCAGGTGCCAAAATTTTATCGGGAGAAATAAGAAGTCATGGCCAGCTGCCTGTAACCATTTCCGACCGTTTTCCTTACGGCTGGCCAGGCGATGAAAGCAGGTAATCAAAGACAGATCTTGGGAAGGAAGTGCGAAAGTGATCATTGAAATAAGTGTGGCAATAATCGCTGTTGCCATTGTGGTCTTTGTTGTATTTGCGTCTCGGTTTCTGTTTCGCTTGACCAAAACTGTAGAAACTGTGCAAACCACATTGGATGAAGTAAAGGGCCAGGTGGCGGCAACGGTTGACGAAACCCAATTGACCGTTAAAGAGACAAGAAACTTGGTAAAAGAAATTCACGACAAAACCCAAAAGACCGAATCACTCTTCCAAGCGATTGATGGATTGGGAAAAATGGTAGACCAAATTTCCACGCGGATTCATCATCAAGTGGAAGAAAATCAGGCAAAGTACGGGAATTTGGCAAGCTTGATTGGAACAGGAATTGAATTGGCAAAAAGATGGAAACAGGAAAAAAAACAGGAACAAAGCAAGGGAGTGGAAATCCGTGGCTAAGTGTAAATCCTTCATTGCAGGAGCTTTGATCGGTTCCTTGGTCGGAGCTGCTGTGGCAATATTGACTACCACGCGTAATGGCAAGGAAATGCGTGAAGAATTGGAAAAAAATCTTGAACTTGCCAAAGAAAAAGGGAGAGATTTTTATAATACGCTAAAGGAAAGCATTGAACCTGCTGAACTGGAACAGGTTAAAAGCGATCAGATCACCGGTTGGATGGAATTGCCGGTTAAAAGGGAAGATCGTGAAGAACCGGAAAAAGAAAAACAGGAAGTTTGATTGATCAGGAAACGGGCCGACAGAAAAGTGTTGGCTCGTTTTCCAGGAAAAGGAGGATTTAACTTGGAGAAATATATGAAACTGACAGATTTGGAAAAATTGGAAAAAACCCTGGCTGCAAATCGGGAAAATTTACTGTTATTGTTTAAGCATAGTACAAGATGTCCCATCAGTAAGGAAGCATTTTGCGAATTCAAATCATTTTTGCGGACAGAGGAAGGAACAGATGTGCCGGCGGGAATGGTGCTTGTTGTACAAGACCGTCCTGTTTCCAATGCAATTGCAGAACGGTTCGGTATCAAGCATGCATCACCGCAGGCCATTTTGCTGAAAAATGGGGAGGTATGCTGGCATACATCCCATTCCAATATTACGTCAGCGGCATTAATGGAAGCTGTAAAAACAAACCGATAACAAGAGAGGTGAAGTTTCTGTCGGGGAGCCTGACAGAAGAAATTTATGAAAGAGTTGGGAGAGAGCGCATGGAAGAATGTAGCAGATGAATTTTTGAATCGACTTCAGCACCACCAGCGATACTTGTACCAAACTGCTTATCGGTTGACAGGGAATCGGGAAGATGCCAAGGATCTGATGCAGGAAACTTTATGGCAAGCGCATCAGAAATCGGACAAATATGTATATGAGAAATCGTTGAAAGCCTGGCTCAGAACATTGATGACTAATCGTTTCCGTGATCAGAAGAGGAAAAAAAGCCTGCCGGTTGTTACATTGGATGACGATTTTGTCCAGGGAGAAAAGTTATATATACCCAACCTGTCGGTAGAAGAGCAGGTGGAACAAAAAATACTTTTGGAACGAATTAGGCAGGAAATTGGAAAATTGCCGGAGATTTATCGGCGTGTGCTTGTTTTGCGCCATTTTTACGGGTATACATACCAGGAGGTCAGCAAGGAATTGGGGATTCCGGAAGGAACAGTAAAAACCCAGTTGTTTCGTGCTCGCAAAATGCTTAAAGATCGGTTAGCCAACAAGGCTTAAGGGAGATAACTACATGAATTCCAATTGTGAAGAAATGGAATTTTTAATCCAGCTTTATGTGGATGGGGAAATAAAAAACGATGATCGACAAAAGTTGGAAAAGCATTTGAATGAATGTCGAAAATGCCGGGGCGAGCTGGTTAAACTTGAGTTGCTTGTCGATTCTCTGGAACAATTGGGCGAAAGAGAAAGGGAGCTGATCAGAAACAAATTGCTCAATTGGGTTAAATGGGCTGTTGTGATCGCTTCCATTCTGCTGTTTTCCTTTACTTCCCCATTGCATACCAATCCTGTGTCCCTGCATTCTGACGAAAGTAAAAGGAATGCAACTGTTGTTGACTGGAGGTTGACGGTTTTGGCGACAGATCAGGAAGCAGCAGCAATCCCGGAGCATAAAATCATTCAGCGTATGGAACCAAATCATTGGTCAGGTTCAATCTCTGGGGCGGCATTAATTTATCCCGGTGCCGTTCCTGCATTTATCAAACGGAAACATACTTTGAAGAAAACGGATCATATCGTTTTTGTTCGTGTTCCTGACCCTGTAACCTTGCAGGGGCTGTTTGAAGCGATCGGGCTTTCTGAAGAGAATGTCAAAAAAACGGTCGAATTTCCCGTATCGGTAATGGTTAAGCAATCGTCCAAACCGGAGATAACCATTTTCAAATTCCCCAGAACGGAAGAGGGAATTCAAAAATGGTATGAGAATTGGACAAATCAAATTTTGCAAACTTCATATTGATGGGTGACAATTGCGTGATTTTTCGATATAATATCGGCAATTATTTTAGATGAGAAGAGGGGAGACAGTCGAGTGAGTGAGCAATTGCAAACTTTACGAAAACAATTGGATAAAATTAACCTGCAATTATTGGAACTGTTAAGCCAGCGGGCCGCCCTGGCTCAGCAAATAGGTGAAGTAAAGAAAAAACAGGGAATTAACAAGTTTGATCCGGAACGGGAAACAAATATGCTGCAAACATTGGTCAAGCAAAACCCCGGTCCTTTTTCCGATGATACGGTAAGCTATCTTTTTAAACAAATTTTCAAAGCCTCTTTGGATCTGCAGCTGGATAATCACAAAAAAGAGCTGTTGGTCAGTCGGAAGAAAAAAGAAGAAGATACGGTTCTTGATATTTCAGGCGTAAAAGTGGGAGGAACAAAACGTCAGGTGATTGCCGGACCTTGTGCGGTTGAGTCCGAAGAGCAGGTATTTACGGTAGCAAAAGCATTAAAGGAACAAGGCGTTGAGTTGATGCGCGGCGGAGCTTTTAAGCCCCGTACTTCTCCCTATGATTTTCAGGGATTGGGTGAGAAAGGCTTGAAAATATTAAGAAGTGCGGGAGATAAATTTGGACTGAAAGTGATCAGCGAAATTGTAAGCCCGGCTGATGTTGAAATGGCGGAAAGTTATCTGGATATTATTCAAATCGGTGCCCGCAATATGCAAAATTTTGAATTGCTGAAAGAAGTCGGTTCTGCAAGGACCCCTGTTTTATTAAAAAGAGGATTGTCCGCTACGATGGAGGAATTCCTTTTTGCCGCAGAATATATTGTTTCCCGGGGAAATAGCCAGGTCATTTTATGCGAACGGGGAATTCGGACTTATGAAAAATGGACGCGCAATACCCTGGATATTTCAGCTGTACCGATTCTTAAAAATGAATCCCATTTGCCAGTTTTTGTCGATGTGACCCATTCAACGGGGAGACGTGATATTTTGCTGCCATGTGCCAAAGCGGCGCTTGCAGCTGGTGCGGATGGCGTAATGCTTGAAGTCCATCCAAATCCAAATGTAGCTTTGTCTGATGCCAAGCAGCAAATTAACGTATCTTCCTTTGCGTCTTTCATGAAGGAGTTGCAAAGATCCGGATTGCTGGAAGATAAACTGGTTTCAGTAGAATAAATTTTAAATTCGGTATTCCCGAAAAAAGCGGATTGACTTCACAGTCTGTCCGCTTTTTTTAGTTCCGTTTTTTGATATGATGAACATAAGCATAAAACGTGCCATAATGAAAAAGGATGTCTGGTCAGGTTCGACAAAGACCGGATTCCTTATAAATAACAAGAAATTGGATTGTTTGGCAAGGGGAGGAACGTTCGTTGGATGTTAGGCATTATTTAAAACGGGCAAATATGAATCAGATTGGCCTGAATGAGTTGTTTCATCTGTTTGCAAGACAGGTTTCAAACTGGGTGGTGGTTTATCAGTCAACAGGAGCCGAAAAAACCCCTTTTTTGGCTAAAGGAGACCATCCTGACAGTTTTTATGTAACGGCATTTACCGACGAAGAAGCTACAAATGCAATCCAGGTCGATTTTCCTCAATATATGGAAGTGGTAAATGAACCGGCACTTTCTTTTTTGTTAACGGCTTACCGGTCGCGAGCTGATGGGATCATTCTCAATCCGGGACATGATGAGCGGCTTTTTTTGATCAAGCCAAATGTCCAGGAGTTAATCCGTTTATACGCAGTTGAACAGTTTCGTAACATGACGGGGCCGTGGGTACCGACCATGGATGGAAACTTTTTGCTTGTTGAGCATGAAAAAGACCATTATACAGTCACTGTTTATTTGAGCGAGGATGATGCAGAGTACGTAGCCAAAAAGTCCGGAGGACAAGCGCTCCAGCATTCCTGGGAACAGATTGAAGAACGTTGCAGGGAATTGGGGGCACAGGCACCCTATTTTCACTTTGGCTTGCCGGAGCAAAGTCCTTTTAGCAAAGCACAGGCACAAGCCATCTATACAGGAAGTCACGGGAAATGCCCGGCGGAAGCGAAACAGGAGAAAATAACAGCCGATCAGATGCTGAAAAAAGAAGGGGCATTGCCAACGTCAGTTGTCCCGGTCCCAGCTTCTGTAGAGAGGCCGCTGCCTGAACATTTGTCTCAATCGCCTGTGTCTGGGAAAAAGGAAGATATCAAACAGTCCCGAGTCCCTTATACAGAAAGTGAAAACACAACACACAATTTGTCAAAAGACAAACCGCCTTTGGAGAAACAACGGCCAATTCCCCCGGATGTTGCTGCCGGGCTGAAAAAGTTGGAAAAAGCTACCATTGAAGGACAAGGAATGGGAAATGGCTGGGAAGTATGTCGTGCGATGGCAGAACTGCGCAGAATCTGGGTTGTGGTTGATCCTGAAGGGAACATGGTTATTTTGGCTGGCCAGGATCAAAGCCCGATCGTAGATTTCTTTACTTCTGCCAATCATGCAAAACAGTTGATCAATGAGGCATGTAAAAAAAATCCCGATTTGCCACCAATGGTTCCCAGATTGATATCAACCAAAAAACTGTATCGTGCTTTGGCGCCGCGCCAGCCGATTGTCTGGATTAACCGGGGTTCGCCAGAAGCATGGACCAGTATTATGGGAGATACACTGCCTTATGTGTTACAATTAATGTCTCAAATGCACAATGGGAAGAACTGACTTTCCGGCGAGCTGTATATTTTGGATAAAAAGGTAAAAATAAGCTTAAGTTGAGATCTGGTCTGTTATGTAATACAGAATGGCATGATGATAAAAATTTAGAAAGTGGATGTGGAAGAAGAGATGGGAAAGAGAAAAGAAACGATTACGATTTATGATGTTGCTCGTGAAGCAGGGGTTTCAATGGCTACCGTTTCCCGTGTTGTCAATGGAAACCCGAATGTTAAACCGGCAACAAGAAAAAAAGTGCTGAATGTGATTCAACAGCTGGGTTATCGTCCAAATGCGGTCGCACGTGGCTTGGCCAGCAAGAAAACAACCACAGTCGGGGTGGTTATTCCCGATATTTCCAATGCCTTTTATGCTGAATTGACCAGAGGCATTGAAGATATTGCCATGATGTATCATTACAACATTATTTTGAGTAATTCAGACTTGCAGAAGGAAAAAGAGTTGACTTTGATTGAAACGCTTTTGGAAAAACAGGTTGATGGTTTGTTGTTCCTGGGTGGGGAAATTACCGAAGCCCATCGGGAAATTTTTTCGGCTACCCCTGTCCCGATTGTGCTGGCTGCCAGCCGCGATGAAAAAAAGGAATTGCCTTATGTTACCATTGATCAGATCCAGGCTGCAAAAGAGGCAACAAGTATCCTGATTCATGAAGGAAATAAAAATGTCGCATTAATTGGCGGTCCGCTGACTGATTCTGTAAATGGCTATCCACGTTATCTGGGATACAAGGAAGCATTGCAGGATATGGATGTACCTTTTGTTGAAGAGTTGATCCGTCTGGGGGATTACCGGTACCGTTCCGGATATGAAGCAATGAAAAATCTGCTGGAAGATCAGCCGCAGATTACTGCAGTGTTTGCAGCCAGTGATGAAATGGCGGTGGGTGCTATTCATGCGGCAATGGACCTGGGACGCAAAGTGCCTGAAGATTTGTCGGTAATCGGCTTTGAAAATATTCCTCTTGCCTCTCAGGTACGTCCCTTGTTGAGTACGGTTGGAGTACCGATGTATGATATCGGAGCTGTTGCGATGCGCCTGCTTACCAAATACATGAATAAAGAACAGATTGATACGGGACAGGTTTATTTGCAATACAATATCATGTTGCGGGGATCAACCCGAATAAAAGAGTGGGAAGAGGAGAAATAAACGGAAGAGAGGCCGCAAATGAACAAGGAAGCAATCGGGATTATTGGAGCGATGGATGAAGAGATTGCATCGTTGCTTGATAAAATGGATCAGGTCAAGTCACATACTCGTTTTGGCATTGTTTATTATCAGGGGATTTTGCAGGAAACTTCTGTGGTGTTGTGCAAATCAGGTGTAGGCAAAGTCAATGCGGCATTTTGTACGCATATTTTAATTGATCATTTTCAGGTAAAAGAAATTATTTTTACCGGTGTCGCCGGAGCCCTGGATCCACAGTTGGATATTGGGGATATTGTTGTTTCTACAGAATGCCAGCAACATGATGTGGATGCCAGAGCTCTCGGTTTCCCGAGAGGAATTATTCCATTCCAGGAAGTTTCGCTTTTTCCGGCGGACCCGGATTTGGTTCGTTGGGCTGTGAGAGCTGGCAAATCGCTTGCCAATGTGAAAGTTGTCCCGGGCAAAGTGTTGTCAGGAGATCAGTTTATTTCGGACCCTTTAACAGTTAAAGAATTGCGGGATCAATTGCAGGGGACGTGCGTTGAAATGGAAGGCGCGGCCGTTGCTCATGTTTCCTGGCTGGCCGGAATTCCATATGTAGTGATTCGGTCCATTTCGGATCGTGCGGACCAATCTGCCCATGTCAATTTTGCCGAATTTGCCCAGCTGGCTGCCAACCATTCCAGTGAAATAGTTTGCCGGCTTTTGGATTTGCGGCAAACAGACAGGCAAAATAATTTTTAACGACTTGGAATGCATCCTATCGTGCAGATTTTATAAAGACTGCACGATAGGATGCATTTATATATTGTGGTCAAAAAATTATGCAAAAAATCCATATATATTTATTTACATATTGGCAGTTTGAGTTTATTTTTCTATGAACGAATAACTGACACATAAAAGCAAGTTGATCGAATATTACGGATCTCTGGTGGTGGAAACAAGTTACAACTGAATCCAAGTACTTTAAATTGCTGTGCCTGAACTTTATTTCAATAAACTAACAGTGTAAAAAAGGGCAAAAGGATACAGACTAAATCGGCAAAGGAGGGATGTAATGTGGCTCGTGATGTTTTGTGCGAGGTTAAAAACTGTATATTTTGGGAACAAGGAAATCTTTGTTCAGCAGAAGAGATTTATGTAGTAACTAACGAAGTAGAGGAAGCCTACCACAGTGAGGAAACAGATTGCAAAACCTTTCAGGCAAAACAATGATGAAACGAGAAGGAGAGTATTTTAATGCTCTCCTGTAAAGCTGAGTTATTTTAAATAAAATCAGAAATTTCAATTTAATCAGAATTGTGATATAATGCTAAATAAAAAGTAATAAAATCGTAACATGAGGGAGGCAGTTCTTTATATGAGGCATGACGAGTTGATTGCTGTTCAAACAACGGGAAATAATTTGCAAAACTACGATGAATGCTATGAGAATTTCTGTTGGAACGATGTCGAGAAGCAGTTTACCTGGTCAAAAACAGGAAAGGTAAATGCAGCCTATGAAGCGATCGATCGACATGTTGACGAGGGAAAAAAGGATAAAATCGCCCTCTATTATAGCGATTCTGTCCGGGAAGAGGCGTATACGTTTTCAGAAATGAAGGAAAAATCAAATCAGTTTGGCAATGTATTGAGAAAAATAGGGGTACATAAGGGGGATCGTGTTTTTATTTTTATGCCTCGCTCCCCTGAATTGTATTTCAGTTTTTTAGGAACTGTGAAGATTGGTGCAATTGCTGGTCCATTGTTTGAAGCGTTTATGGATGACGCAGTCAAAGACCGCCTGGAAAACAGTGAAGCCGTTGCTCTGGTTACAACTCCCGATTTGTTGAAGCGCGTACCTGTTCAAGAATTGCCGCATTTAAAATATATTATTCTGGTCGGCGGGGACGGAGATGGCAAAGATGGATTTTACAGCTTTGAAAAGGAAATGAATCAGGCATCGGCTGAATTGGAAATAGAATGGGTCGATCTTGAAGATCCAATGCTCATTCACTATACCTCCGGATCAACCGGAAAACCAAAAGGTGTTCTTCATGTTCACAATGCCATGATTCAGCATTATCAGACCGGGAAATGGGTGCTTGATCTGCAGGAAAATGATGTGTTCTGGTGCACAGCCGATCCTGGATGGGTAACGGGAACCTCTTATGGCATCTTTTCACCCTGGTTAAATGGTGTTACTAATGTGATTCGCGGTGGGCGTTTTACCCCAGATGACTGGTATCAAACCATTGAAAGGTACAAAGTGACCGTATGGTACAGTGCCCCCACAGCCTTCCGTATGCTGATGGCTGCAGGTGAAGAGAAGGTTAGAAATTACGATTTTTCCTCTGTCCGCCATATTTTGAGCGTGGGAGAACCCCTGAATCCGGAAGTGATTCGCTGGGGCATGAAGGTATATAAAAAGCGGATTCATGATAATTGGTGGATGACCGAGACCGGTGGCATTCTAATTTCAAATTATCCGCAGATGGAAATCAAACCAGGTTCGATGGGCAAACCGATCCCTGGGGTTCAGGCTGCCATTATTGATGATGAAGGAAACAAATTACCTCCTTACCAAATGGGGAATTTGGCTATTAAAGCACCATGGCCTTCGATGATGAAGAAAATCTGGAAAAACCCCGAGAAATATCAGGAGTACTTCAAAGTTCCTGGCTGGTATATTTCCGGGGATTCAGCCTATTGTGATGAAGAAGGATATTTTTGGTTCCAGGGACGACAGGATGATGTGATTAATACTTCCGGTGAACGGGTCGGACCGTTTGAAGTTGAGAGTAAACTGGTAGAGCATCCTGCCATTGCCGAAGCGGGAGTGATTGGAAAGCCTGATCCGGTTCGGGGACAAATCATTAAAGCGTTTATCTCACTTCGTGCCGGTTATGAAGCGACCGAAGATTTAATTGAACATATCCGCCAATTCGTAAAAAAAGGTCTGGCAGCTCACGCTGCGCCACGGGAAATTGAAATCAAGGATAAGTTGCCAAAGACACGGAGCGGTAAAATTATGCGCCGTGTACTGAAAGCTTGGGAACTCGGGTTGCCAACAGGAGATTTATCCACTATGGAGGACTGAAGAAAAAAATGAGAAAGACGCTACCCTTTTTACAGGGGCGTCTTTCTTTATTTATGGGAAGGTCATACGCGGATTACCAGAATGCTCAGGTTGTCCCGTTCCCGGTTGTTTGGGTTGCCCCGGCTGATGAGGTTGTCCGGGTTGCCCTGGTAGTCCGGGTTGTCCTGGCTGATGAGGTTGTCCGGGTTGCCCTGGCTGTCCGGGTTGCCCTTGCCCTGGTTGTTCCGGCGGTTTTTGCTTGACTTTGTCACATTCAAAACATTTGGTTTTAACTGAACCACCCGGATTATCGAACTGGCTGCCTTTAATTATTAAATCAGGGCTCGACTCGGCTGCCGCCTTGAAGATTTTCACCCAGGCCGTTTTGGATAATTGCTGGTCAGCAGAGCGGTTGGTGTCTGAGTAACCCGACCATACTCCAAGCGAAATTTCGGGAGTGTAACCGATGAACCACAGGTCATAATTTTTGCTTGTGGTTCCGGTTTTTCCTGCTATATTATAGCCTGGCAAGCTCGCGCCAATATAACGTCCTGTCCCTTCAGTAACCACTTTCCTGAGCATATTGGTTAACTCATAAGCAACAGATGGTTTCAAGACTCTTTTCGGTTTTTTGTCCTTGTCATATTCATATACCACTTGCCCGTTGGCATCAACAATCTTGTCAATCAAATGAGACTGGTTATGTTTTCCGTTATTCGCGATCATGGCAAATCCCGATGTCATTTCTGAAACTGTATAACCGGCACGCATTCCTCCTAAAGCAGAAGCTTCGCCGTCATATTTGGTGGGAGGCATGCCCATTTTGCGCAAATAGTCAAATCCGGTTTTAATCCCCAATTTTTTGAAGATCTTTACTGCCGGGATATTAAGCGAATATTGGAGGGCATAGGTGGCTTTGACCGGACCTTGGTATTTGCCGTTGGCGTTAACATAGTTATCCGAACTGCCGGCTTTTTTGATCGGTTCATCAATAATGATGGAGTCCGGAGAAATTATTCCTTTATTCATGGCCGGTCCATATACCAATAACGGTTTAATGGTTGAACCAGGCTGGTTGGTAGCGCTCAAGGCATAGTTGATATTTGACTTCTTAAAACTGGTGCCACCCACAAAAGCGAGAATGGCTCCGGTTTTATTGTCAACAATAGTTGCTCCAATTTGTTCGCTATGCCCGTTTCTTGAAGGCATGTCTATTTTGGCAACGGCCTGATTTACCGCATCGTACATTTCCTGGTCAATTGTGGTGTAGATCTTGTATCCGCCTTGGCGTACTTCATCCAGATAGTTTTTATGGGATTGGACTTTGTGGCCTTTCTTTTCATCCAGTTCTTTCAGAACTTGTGCTGCTTCCCGTTCAACGGATGTAATGATATAAGGATAATCTTCATATGCATTTGGGAAATTGTCCGGTTTTGCCAGGCTGGACTTCACATCGAATTTTAAGGTCTGATCGTATTGTTCCTGTGTAATATTGCCGGCTTCAAGCATTTTGTCCAATACCATCTTCATCCGTTTAATCCCTTTTTTCAAATGTTTTTCCTGCTCTTTTTCAGTATTTCCGTAAAAGGGATTATAGTCATACGGACGTTGAACCATTCCTGCCAGGTAAGCCGACTGGGCAATGTTCAAATCCTTGATGTCTTTATTGAAAAGCCCATGTGCAGCAGATGCGAAACCGACCATACGTGTGCCATGGGCTCCTGGACCAAACTCTACGCTGTTCAGGTATTTTACAAAGATCTCATCTTTGCTGTAGAATCGTTCCAAACGCAAGGCATTGATGATCTCCAGGGTTTTTCGTTCGTAGGTTTTCTTGGTATTATCCAGGATTTCATTTTTTACTAATTGCTGTGTTAATGTGCTTCCCCCAGTTTCAACATCGCTATGAGTGACTTGTTGCCAGGCAGCGCGTGCAATGGAGCGAGGGACAATTCCGTTATGTTTAAAGAATTTCCGGTCTTCTGTAGAGATTAGTGCATCCGCAATATAGGGACTCACCTCATCCATGCTTTTGATCAGTTTCCTGTCCGTTTGTGCAATCATCCGACCAATCGGCTTGGCCTCACCGTTTTCCGAGCGGAAATAGGCATAACTGGTCTGTGACCAGCCATTCAGCTCTTTTTCATAAGCCGCTTTGGTACGGATTTTTTCGTTTTTTGCGAAAGCAGAAACGATTCCAGCACCAATACCAAAAACACCAACTGTAATGGCAAGTACTGCGGATAAACTGCTGATTACAATACGTTTTGTTCTATTATTCATGCTGTCTTCCCCACTTTTTTCACTCTCGATGGGATGTTTTGGTGATTTTGTTAGGTTTTTATTCCCCCTTTCTCAACGGAAACCATTATAACACAGGGTTTAACCTACCTGGTTATACATAATTTTGACAATCTGTTTTTCAATAAAAACCCCTGACAGACCATTTATGGTGTCAGAGGTTTTTGTCTACCTTAATCATATTCATGATTATCCTCCTTGTCCAGGAGGATGGTTGCCATTATTTGGACCACCCCCCTGTCCGGAGTCACCGTCTCCTCCGCCATCAGGCGGTGGATCTTCACCTGGAGGGAAAATGATATCAGGCGGATCATTTGGTTCTGGCTGGTTCGGGTTGTTGGGATCGTTATCATGATTTTGTTTGTCTTTATCCTTTTGTTCCTTCTCTTCTTCTTTTTTCTTCTCGTCTTCTATGTGTTTTTTGATTCGGTCACACTCCAGGCATTCTACGCCGAAGAAGAGACCGCCCGGATTTTTGAAGCGTGCATTTTTGTCAAAGTATTGCGGCGCTGCTTTGGCTGCTGCGTTAAAGATGTTTACCCATGCCCGTTTTGAGAAATGATTGTTATGGTACATCGGAAAATTATAATCATAACCGCTCCAGACACCGATTGAAATTTGGGGAGTATATCCGATAAACCATAAATCCTTTTCATCGGTAGTGGTTCCCGTTTTTCCCGCCAGGTCATATCCGTTGATACGGCTTCCGATATATACACCAGTTCCTCCGTTTACAACGGCGCGGAGCATATCGGTGACTTGATAAGCGGTTTGCGGTGAAAATATTTTTTTATTTTCGTTTTCGTATTCATAGATTACTTTTCCATCAGCATCTGTTATTTTTGTTACCAAATGAGGTGGATTGTATTTACCCTGGTTTCCAAAAGTGGCAAATGCCGCAGTCATCCGGGCAACTGAGTAACCTTTTGTTTGTCCGCCGATTGCCGCAGACTCTCCATCGTTTGGATGAGGGGGGACATTCAGCTTGCGCAAATAGTCAAATCCGGTATCATGGCCCATATGATTAAAAACCTTGATGGCCGGGATGTTGTATGACCATTTCAATGCTTCGCGGACAGTGACCGGGCCGTGGTATTTTTGGCTTGCGTTTTGATAGTAACCAGATCCGTCACCGCGAGGCATTTTTGCGTCCAATACTTTTGTATTGGGAGAGACCACTTTTTTCTCAATAGCCGGACCGTAAACGATAAGTGGTTTAATAGAGGACCCGGGCTGGTTTAAAGCGTTAAAGGCATGATCTTTTTGGTTTCCTTTGCGGTCTGTTGTGGAGACAAATGCGAGTACAGCACCTGTCTGGTTGTCGAGCAAAACAGCACCCAATTGCTCGTGGTCTTCAAATTTCCCGTGTTTACGGGGATGGAAAGACAGATGTTTGGTAGCTTCTTTATTTACAGTGTCATACATGTCTTTGTCAATTGTACTGTAAACGTGATATCCTTGTGTTTGCAAGCGTTCAATATATTTTTGCAGGGTTGGGCGGTATTTCCCTTGATTGCTCAATTCCTGAATATCCAAACCATCTTTTTTCATCAGCAGTTCTGCTGCTTCTTCTTCCAGAGCATACATGATAAAGGGATAGTTGGCATATCCGTTTGATTCAGGCGATGGTTTGGCCAGAGACTTTTTGATGTCGAATTTAAGTGCCTCATCATATTGCTGTTTTGTGATTTTTTTATTTTCCAGCATTTCATTTAAAACAAGTTTCATCCGTTTTAAACCGCGTTTAAGATTGCCATCTCCGCTAAATGGATTGAATGCGTTGGGACGTTGCACCATTCCCGCGATATACGCAGCTTGCGCCAGGTTCAGATCTTTGGCTTGCACGCCAAAAATTCCGTTGGCTGCTGCCTGTACACCATATAAATTTTGATTGTTTGCGCCTTTCCCAAAATAAACGCTGTTCATGTAGTAAACCAGAATCTCATTTTTTTCGAGCAGGGAGTCCAACCGGATTGCCAGAACTATTTCCTTCGATTTACGCGTAAGATCCTTGTCAAAGTCTTCAAGAATGACGCGCCGCACCAGTTGCTGGGTAATCGTGCTGCCGCCTGTTGTAACATCAGCATTAATTAATTGTTGAAAAGCTGCCCTTAAAATGGAGCGGGGTACAATTCCGCTGTGTTTGTAAAAATCCTTGTCTTCGGTAGAAATGAAAGCATCAACCAGATGAGGGCTGGCATCATTCACTGTTCTGATAAGTTTACGTACATCTCCTTCATTACGAAAGGCACCAATGCGAACAGGTTTTCCGCTTTCATCGGTGTTTGAAAAATAGGCATAACTGTTTTCAAACAGGCTGTTTAAATCCTTTTTAAAGTCATCTTTATTCCGCACCTTTTCATCCTTTACCATTGCCGATACTATACCGGCACCTAATCCAGCCGTACCAAAAGCTACAATCATTATAAAAGCGAACAAAGAATAAAGAGTAAGCCGTGTCCATTTTGTTAGCTTGCTACGGTTGGATTTTTTAAGGAATGTTGATGATCTGCTTTTCATTCACTTGATACCCTCCTCATTCTAGGGTAATATTATAGCATAATCCGGTTATTGAATTGACTGAATAGAAATAATGAAAATATCAAAAAGCTGTGAACAAGCCAAGTAGTCGAGGGATGCCCCTTTCAGAGAGCTGGTGGACGCTGCGAACCAGCAGGAATCCTTCGATGAATTACACTTGGGAGCTTTGCGGTGATACGCACGGACACTTGCGTTCGTTATACAATGAAGCGGGAAATATCAGTTTCCAACAAGGGTGGTACCGCGGAACCAAACTCCGTCCCTTTTTTGAGGGATGGAGTTTTTATTATGATTATTTCTATTTTACTACAGGAGGTAAAATCAATGTCGGCGGAAAAAAATTTGTCTGATGAAGTGAAAAAGGAAATTGAGCGGCAATTGCGCTTTATCAAGCGGGGAGCTGCTGAAGTTTTGCCACTGGATGATTTGTACAGGAAACTGGCGAAGTCCATTGAACAGAACAAACCATTAAAAGTAAAACTCGGCTTGGATCCGACAGCTCCGGATATCCACATCGGACATACGGTTGTTTTTCATAAATTGCGCGACTTCCAGCAACTTGGCCATATCGTGCAACTGGTCATTGGCGATTTTACAGCACAGATCGGGGATCCAAGCGGCAAATCGGAAACACGAAAACAACTTTCTGAAGAAGAAGTAAAGAAAAATGCCAAAACCTATACGGAGCAGTTATTCAAGGTATTAGACCCAAACAGGACAGAAATCTATTTCAACAGTCATTGGCTAAGTCCACTTACTTTTGCTGATGTGACACATTTGGCTTCGAAGTGTACGGTTGCCCGCATGCTTGAACGGGATGATTTTGCCAAACGTTATCAAAACGGGCAGGCAATCAGCATTCACGAGTTTTTTTATCCCCTCATGCAGGGATATGATTCGGTTGCCCTGAAAAGTGACATGGAGTTGGGAGGAACAGACCAGAAATTCAATCTGTTGATGGGACGACAATTGCAAAAGGAATACTGTCAGGAGGAACAGGTGATCCTGACCATGCCACTGTTGGAAGGCCTGGACGGCGTAAAGAAAATGAGCAAGAGTTTGGGCAATTATATCGGTGTTGATGAAGAGGCCGTCAATATGTACGGGAAAGCCATGTCGATTCCCGACGAGCTGATAGTAAAATACTTCGAACTCGTGACTGACCTGCCAATCGAGGAGTTGGAAAAATTGCGGGAAGGGCTGGAACAAGGAAGGGTTCATCCGCGTGATGCTAAAATGCACCTGGCTCACACATTGGTACGCATGTACCATGGGAAGGCGGAAGCCGATAAAGCGGAAGAACATTTTCGCACCGTATTCCAGAAAGGGGCTTTACCCAATGATATTCCCGAAGCTGAAATTTCCCCAACCGATCTGGAAGATGGAAAAATTTGGGTTGTGGCTCTACTGTCCAAATTGGGAATGGTGGGAAGCAACGGAGAAGGCCGTCGCATGATCCAGCAAGGCGGGGTACGGATCAATCAGGAAAAAGTGACTGAATTGAATGCGCAGATTGAAGTGCAGGAAGGAATGATTGTCCAGGTTGGAAAACGGAAATTTGCAAAGGTGAAATGGCAATAAATACAAGCGAGCCCCGGGAGACAGGGCTCGCTTGTATTTATTTATACCTTTTTCTGTATTGTTTAACATGGTTGGTAACATTAATATTCAACAATGAAAGGCTGTCTCTTCTCATTGAGGCAATACATGATCTGCTGTTTGATTATTCGCTGGGAAATCAGTCTCATTGCCGTTTCTGCCGGAAAATATCCGGCGTCCTGGAGTTCTTCACTGGTTGAAATTCGTCCGCCGATTGGCTTGCCAATAAAAAGCAAATGGCATTTATGTGAACTCAAATTTTGGAAAATTCCACAATACTTGACCAGTTTGATACTAAGTCCGGTTTTTGCCCTTACTTCACGAATGGCAGCCAAGCGAATGGACTCTTCTTCTTCTACCCATCCACCGGGAATTTCCCAACCCCGTTTCGGGTGTTTGACAAGCAGAATCTCTGAGTTGTAATTGAACACCAAAACATGGGAGCTTAACGTGAATTTTGAAGGGGCCATCATACTCACCTAACCTTTTTAAAAATGAGGTCCAGGTGTATAAAGATTATATGAAATCAGGAGAAATACTTTAACCAAACAAATAGTGCCTATAATTACATTTTAACAAAAATTAGTAAACAATAGTATGTTTTATTGGCACAAAGTATTATAAAAATATATTGAGATTTATTTATATTATATGAAGATAAGTTTTTATTGTGTGAATTAAGACATGAAAAGGACTTATTTACCAGGTGGTTTATGTTAACGAATTGTCTTCAAACCATTCTGAAAGGATGGTTTATTATTTGTTTTGCTGTTCATTTTATTTTGGTTAAAATGTTTCTTTTGCAGAAACCTGCTCAAATAATTTGTATAAATAATAAAGTCCCCGGAGCTGCTCCTGAATTAAATAATCCATGTAAACAAGTGAGTCTGATGCCACTTTTTTCGCTTTGGAAATATTCTTTTGATCGAGTTCCTTTATCATTTCTCTAATAACATCAATCGAGAAATAAGCTGTCCTGAGCGTTTGTATAACAAGCAGCTTGCCCATATCCGACTTTGTATATTTTCTATAGCCATTCTCTTCATCCCGATGTGGCTCAATTAGCCCTTCACTTTCCCAATGCCGAATGGTGGTTGTCGGAACATCAATTGTTTCTGAAACCTCTTTAATAGTATAGGAATCTTTAAGTTTTCTTACGAAAATTTTATCGGGATCTTTTACTTCCAGCAATTCAATTACCTTCTTCGTCTTTTTTCTTTCCTTATCGAGCTCAGCCTGTTTTTCGTTTACTAACCAAAGTACTTGCGTAAACTGTTGCTGTTGAACAAGGGGCATTATTTTTCGCACGAATCCCATACCAAATCCGGTGTACATGGCACGAAT
The DNA here is from genome assembly GCA_965544045.1 of uncultured Thermoactinomyces sp. Taxonomy (GTDB): domain Bacteria; phylum Bacillota; class Bacilli; order Thermoactinomycetales; family Thermoactinomycetaceae; genus Thermoactinomyces. Next base: position 64,140 of record CBEULT010000010.1, on the reverse strand, counting down.
ACATTCAAAATAGGCAACGTGCTCCGCCGTATAAATACGATAACCATTTTCTTTTCTGGCTGGTGGCGGAACAATTCCCCAGGATTCGTAATGCCGCAACGTACTTGTACTGATATTTAATTTTCTCGCAATATCTATTGGCCGTATCATTTTATTCCCTCCTCTAGCAGTATATCCATTATCCATAAACTGCCACATTGGTTCAAACATTATAGCAAAACATTAAAGTGCATGTGGCGGATTTTTCTTGTATTTTTCCTTTTAAAGCTGGTTTTATTTATGTAAACATTATAAGTTGCCTCAATGTTCTAAAATAGAGATTGGACCAGAAAACAAAGGAGGATTTTCTAGTGAACTTCATTCAAATTAAAGGTGCATATGAAAACAATTTGAAATACATCTCTGTAGCAATTCCCAAAAATAAACTTGTTGTTTTGACAGGGCCGTCCGGATCCGGCAAATCAACATTGGCAATGGATACTTTGCAACGGGAATGCCAGCGCCAGTATATGGAATCTTTGGGCATTCCGACTGACAGTGTGAGTAAGGCAAAGGTGAAATCCATGGTTGGACTGTCTCCATCCATTAGTATAGGGCAATATATAACAAACCGAAATCCAAGGTCAACAGTTGGAACGGTTTCTGATATGTACACGTATTTAAGGCTTATTTATGAGCGGCTTGGAGAGCGCAAATGCCCTGATTGCAAATTTACGATTTACCCTTCGCTTGACAAAGAAACAATGCAAGAAGAATCTGCGGGGTATACGCAATATATCCATTGCCCTGACTGTAATACGCGTTTGGAAAAGTTTACCCGCTCTCACTTTTCCTTTAATACTCCTGAAGGGGCGTGCCCGGTATGTGATGGTCTTGGAGAAGTGCTTGGCATTCATGAAGGACTGGTTTTTGATAAGAAACTGAGCTTAAATGAGGGTTGCGTAAAAATTTGGAGTGGAGCATATTTTGATTACCAAAAAAACAATTTATTATCCGCTGCGAAATATTACGGTATCCCAATTAATGAGAATCTTCCGTTGAAGGACTATTCCGGAGCGCAGGTGGACTTGTTATACTATGGTGCAGAAAGTGACCAGTTTAAAGCTCGCTTCCCGAATGTAAAACCGCCAAAAACGGTATCAGGCGGAAAGTTTGAAGGGGTTTTAACCGGAATGTGGAGGAGATTAAGGGAAAAAGGGGGAAAATCAGGAGAAGCAGCCCTTTTTTACTCTCAAACATGTCCAGACTGTCATGGAAAAAGATTAAAGAAAGAAAGTTGCGATGTGACAGTCTGCAATACATCCATAACAGAGCTTTCCACCATTTCTCTTGAGAATATTTATGTATGGCTGCAAAATCTGGAAGTGTCCTTGTCAGAAGAGCAAAAAGTCTTTATTGATACGTATTTGCATGACCTGACTGAAAAAGCGAGAAGAGTGCTGAAGGTTGGTTTGGGGTATCTGACACTTGACCGGCAAACTGTTACCTTGTCCGGTGGTGAAGCGCAGCGGCTGCGATTGGCTTCTCTTCTCGGGTCAGGCTTGACAGGCGTGCTTTACATTTTGGATGAGCCAACTGCCGGTCTTCATCCCAAAGATATCAAAGGATTGGTAGATATCATGAAGGAACTCCGGGATTTGGGAAATACCGTACTCGTCATAGAACATGACACGGATGTAATGAAGGAAGCAGATCATATTATTGATATGGGGCCGGAAGCTGGAATGAAAGGCGGACAAATTGTTGGAGAAGGCACACTGGTTGAGTTGCTAAAACAGCAAAATTCAGTAACCGGTGCTTTTTTCAGAGAAAATACCAAAACAGCTTATAAGCGAAGAAAAGGAACAGGACAAGCGATTCATATTCAAAATGCAACAAAGCACAATTTAAAAGATATATCTGTTGAATTTCCAATTGGATGCCTTGTTTCTGTGTCAGGTGTTTCCGGATCAGGAAAATCCACATTGATTTTTGATATTCTGGCAAATCGGGATTTACAAGGCTGTGATCACATAGCCGGTTTGGAAGCTGTGGATGAAATTATTACTGTTAATCAATCGGCTTTGAATAGAATGCAGCGTTCCAATGTCGCAACATATACAGATATGTTTACATCAGTACGCAATTTGTTTGCCAATCTTCCTGAAGCAAAACAACAAGGCTTTCAGGCAAAGAATTTTTCTTTCAATACACCGGGGGGAAGATGTGAAAACTGCCAGGGTCTTGGATTTATTTCCTTGAATATGCACTTTTTGTATGATCTTGAGGTGGATTGCCCGGTTTGTCATGGCTCACGTTTTAAAGAAGAAATTTTAAATATAAAATACAAAGGTTATTCGATATCAGATATTCTCGATTTGTCCATTGAAGAGACATCGGACCTGTTTGGACATCATAAAAAATTGGCCCCTAAAATTAGATTGTTGAGTGAAATTGGCCTGGGCTATTTAAAATGGGGGCAATTGTTAACAACGCTGTCTGGTGGTGAAGGACAACGGCTCAAGCTGGCAAAAGAACTAAATAAGAAGAAAAACAACCATACTCTTTATTTGTTGGATGAGCCATCGGCAGGATTACACCCCAAAGATGTCAAACAAATGATAGTGCTTCTAGATAAGCTGGTTGACAGTGGCAATACGGTAATTGTAGTTGAGCATAACATAGATATTATCTGTGCTTCCGATTGGGTAATTGACTTGGGACCTGAAGGCGGAAATGATGGCGGAAATGTTGTTGCAGCAGGTAAACCGGAGGAAGTAGCCAATACCCTAGGCTCCTATACAGGCAAGTTTTTAAAAGAGGCTCTGTGTATATAAAAAATGCGGGATGATCCCTTTTATATATACTTGTTGGATATTATTTTTTTGGTATCCATAAAGAAACCCCAAGCCCTTTTCAAGAGGGTTGGGGTTTTTAATGCTTTTGTACTGCAGTCTATTTAACGGGAGTAGAACTCAACGACCATCGTTTCGTTAATTTCAGATGTCAATTCCGAACGCTCTGGAAGACGGGTATAAGATCCTTCCATTTTGTTTTCATCAAAGGTAAGATACTCCGGAAGGTATTGGCGTTCCTCCATAGCTTCTTTTATAATTTGCAAGTTGCGGCTTTTTTCGCGTACGCCGATGACATCACCTGGTTTGACCTCATAAGAAGGTCGGTCAACTTTTTTGCCGTTTACCAGGATATGCCGATGTACAACCAATTGGCGGGCTTGTGCACGGGTACGGGCCAATCCCAAACGATAGACAAGATTGTCCAGGCGGGATTCCAACAGTATCATGAAGTTTTCGCCGTGGACACCTTTCATTCTGCCTGCACGTTTGAACAAGTTGCGAAATTGTTTTTCGTTAACGCCATACATCAGACGAAGTTTCTGTTTTTCTTGCAGCTGCATACCATACTCGGACAGCTTTCTGCGTTGGGTTGGACCGTGTTGTCCGGGAGCATAGGGGCGTTTTGCCAATTCTTTTCCTGTACCGGAAAGGGAGATACCCAGACGACGGCTTAATTTCCAGGTTGGTCCTGTATAACGTGCCATGTTATTTGGCTCCTTTCATCATTTGCATTGTTTTTCGCAAATGACAGGGTGCTGATTCGCGAATTATCCAAGCTTTCCGGATAGCGGCGAAAAACCGGATACCCATCAGTTGCAGACAGGGCGAATCAGTGAGGGTGATCCCTTCACCTATCGTTTGCTTGCTATCCTCAAATCCCTTTTTAGGCTTTTGAGCCATACAAAGAATAATTATAGCTGTTTATATACAAAAGTCAATAATCGGACGCCCTACCGAATCGGTTTTACCCGGACATAATGGATTGGCAGGCCGTGGGAGACAAACTTTTCCTCATACTCTGTGGCAATATTTCCTTTTAAGTACGGACTATGATAAAGATCCCGTGTCATCTCCAGCACTTCCCAGCCATGTTCGGCAAATTCCTCCAGGGAAAAATCAAACAGGGAAACGCTGTCCGTTTTCAGGATCAGGTCGCCGCCGGATGCCAGAACTTTCCGGTAAAGATCAAGAAAGTGATAATAGGTCAAGCGCCTTTTGGCATGTCTTTTTTTAGGCCATGGATCACTGAAATGAAGATGGATCCGGTGAATTTCTCCTGGTTCGAAAATTTCGTCCAGCCATTTTGCATCCGTCCAGATATAGCGGAGATTGGTGTTTTCTGTTGCTTCTCCTTTTCTTACTGCTTTGAGCAGCGGTTCCTCGATTCTTTCAATGCCAATCCAATTGATATCCGGGTAATTTGTAGAAGCTTTTGCCAGAAATTGGCCTTTTCCCGTGCCAAGTTCCACATAGATCGGATTTTTTGCATTGGAAAATTGCAAGTGCCATCTTCCCCGCCATTTTCGTTTGTTTTCTTCCTTTACCCGAAAGACCATCGGATGTTTGGAAAGGATGTTTGCAGCTTCTGGAATTCTTCTTAGTCGCATTTCTCTCAACCATTCCTCCAATATGATTCGTGTCAATTATAACGATTGCCAGCCAAAAAACAAAGAATTTTAGAAGAAATTGCCCAGTTTTTAAACGTTGGGTGACTACCCGAACCAAGTGATTCTGAATGGAATAAGAAAAGTATGAATAACTATAGAAGGGAGAAGGTTGGATGGACTATTATCCCTATGGATATAGTTGGAGGGATGAGGAAGGCCAGATCGGGCAGAGAAGGCCAGGGCAACAGCCGCCACCGGGGCAACAGCAGCCTCCCGGACAGCAACCCAGACTCGCGCCGCAAACCTTGCGCCAATATGTCGGCCGGGTGATTCGCGTTGTTATTCGGGGTGTTTTTTCTTATCCGGTGTATGTTTATGTCTGTCAGGTCAATCGCTGGGGCGATGCAACACTGGTCGCCTGTGTCGGCGGTGTTCCCCGCCCGATTATTGTTTCGTCCAGACAGGTGACGATTGTCTGATCCGGAATAAATACTGCTTTTGGTGAACTTTACCGAGCTTGTGAGATGCACAATGGCTCACAAGCTCGGGATGTTTTATTTCCTTTAAGCTGCCGGATTTATGCAGCAATAAATTTAAGATACAATAGATAAACATAGAATATTTTTGACGGGGTGTAAGGGTGTCAAAAAAACATATCCATATGATTCTCCTGCTGGGACTGGTTTTCCTGCCTTGCATTGGTTGCCAGGGGTTTTCATTTGATCTGAACTTTGAATCAGTAAACGAAAGCCATGACTTGAACAGGAAATTGTTTGACCAGGTTCCATCGGTGAAAGATCTGCTTTTGGATGCAAGAGTGCAGGCTTATTTGGAACAGCAGCCGTATATTTATGGTTTAAGCGCTGATGGGAAAATCCTGGCCATTTTGAGTTATAGAAAGTCAAGGCAGAGTTACCGGCTGGACTTTTATCAGCTGGCTGAGGGAAAAAACATACAGACATTATATTTGCCAAGCCAAACAGAACTGGAAGCGCTGATGCATTCGGAAAACGGTGATGAAATTCTGGAATACATAAATATAGTTCAGGAAGCCATAGAACGCGGTTATCAGATAAAAAAGCCTGTCAAACCGATTTTGCTGGTTCCGCAGACCAGATATATTCTAAGCAAGGACAAAGGCTGGTATGTACGTCCTGTACAGGATGACGGCCACCTCAATCTAATTATTGAAAACTGGCGCAAAGAGCGCTGGACCATTTTCCGCCAGGATTTGGGGGTAGCCGGGTCTGGCCAAGTATTTTCCTATTTGGTGCCCTTTACTGAAAATGACTCCAGTTGGACTTTTGTCATCTTTATGATGGGGGAAAAGGCTGAGGACAATGTAGTTCGGCATCTGAATGATAAAATCCTGTCTTCCATACCTTTTGATAAGGAACTGGAACAAGCTTGCAATCATATTCTTACTGACGGAAAAGAAGATTGCAGGCTGGCCTTTCGGCACGATGAACAGAATCCCTGGTATCTTCTGGTTAAAGGAAGGCAGGAAGAAAGCACAAGCACCCCTGGTTCCTATCGGGGGCGGGTAGATCAGTTCCTGATTTTAAACGAAAAAAAAGAAGTCCTGGTCAAAGGAACCGGGACAAATCTGATTGATGCCGGGCAATCATTCCGCTTGTCCAGACAAGCCCATGGCTACCGGCTGCAAGTTAATAACTCCGGGCAGGACCGGGTGGAATTGCTTGCCGTTGATGTATTGGACCAGAAACAGAAGAGCATACAAAAGCTTGTCTGGCGCTGGAATTTTCAGCAAAATCATTTTCAACTGGTGGGGGGGAATTGGGAATGAATACAAAAATTTACTTGATTCGCCATGGAGAAACCGATTGGAACAAGGAAAGACGTTTCCAGGGGCAAAAGAATATAGCGCTAAGCGATTTTGGCAGAAAGCAGGCTGAACAGTTGGCTTCGCACTTGCAGTCAAAAAAATTTGACGCCATTTATGCAAGTGATTTATCCCGTGCCCGGGAAACAGCCCGGATTATTGCGGCAAAACATCGGTTGCCAGTCAACTGCAGTTCTGATTTTCGGGAGCGGTATTGCGGGGAGTGGGAAGGTTTGACATTTGACGAACTTGTCAGCAAATATCCGGACTGGGAAAAGGTTACGCCTGTTGGGGGCAAGTATGGAATTGAACAAACTGAGCAGGTTCAAAACCGGTTTCTGCGCAAGTGCGAAACCTTGGCTACACAACATCTTGGCGGGCAAATCGCCATTGTGGCCCATGGTTTTTGCATAACTGTTTTTCTGGAGGCAATCACAAAGGGAGTTTATGGGCCAAAAAGCGGGAGATTGCTGAATACCAGCTGCACGCATCTTATCTATCGCAAGGATCGTAATTGGCTTGTCCAAAAATATAACGATGTTTCCCATCTTAAATAAAGGGAGTTTGTTTTCAAACCGAAAAATCTGGCAGATTTGTGACGATCTTGCGCATTGTAAAAAACTTGTTGTTTTTGTGAAGTGTCTGATACAAGTTGCGATGGTTAATTTGTTTGGTTAAGATAAAAAAAGATTCATTAACGATTTAAAAGCTGAGGAACGTGCAGTCATGATAATGGAAACTTTACAACAGGAAATTGAAGGTTTGGATGCTGGTGAAATCAGGACAATTAATAAACTTGTCAGAGCATTAAAGCAAATGAGAGTCAATCCACTTGCTTTTATTGAGGAAGTAATAAATTTTCAAGAGCTGGGGTATGATTCAAAACGTGATTTATATGTTTACAGGATGTACATTGCGGATGAATTGAAAAATGACTATAAAATCTTGCATGGAGGTATTACATCAACTTTTATTGATACAGCCATGGCCAAAACCATTTTACAGATGGAAGGAGCGGATGCCAGAATCGTAACCCTGGATCTGAATGTCCGCTTTATATCTCCAGCGCAAGATGGATGGCTTACAGCTGAAACTGAAGTAATCAAGAAGGGAAAAAAGACATTTTTAATGGAGACCAAAGTACTGGATGAGCGGAAAAAGCTGATTGCCAAAGCTTCCTCAACCTTTTTTCGCTTGAAGTAGGTGGAGGATTTTATGACGAAACCATATAAAATTGTGGCAAAAGCAATTATTTTTGATCAGGAATATGTGCTGATATTGCGAAAGTCGTTGCGGGAACGTCTGGCAAAAGATACACATGGCTGGGATTTCCCGGGAGGAGGACTGGAGCCGTTTGAACCACTGATGGATGCTTTATCTCGGGAAGTAATGGAAGAAACCGGCCTGCAAGTAAGGGTGGTAGCCCCAGCTTATGTTTATGACGAAATTCAGGATGAGAAGCACCTGATTATTATCAAATTTGCCTGTTGCCAACCGACTGGAACACTAAAATTAAGTTCTGAACATGATTTTCATTGCTGGGTTCCTATGAATGAACTTCAGCACAGGGAATTTCCGGAATGGATGAAAGAAGAAATCCGGCGGGCTTATCGGATTTTTGACGACTTTCGCGGAAATAAATGATGCATTACGATAGGATGCAAATCCTCTGGTTTGAAACCAGGGGTTTTTTTATCAAAGTGCAAAGGAGGTTAAAATGTGTTTCGTGTTATCCGCGGATTGATTGTTATCTTTGTCGGTTTTGCTATTTTCATTAACGGATGTCAGAGTCATCAAGAACTGGGAGCGGGAACGGTAGTTGGGAATGAAAACAAAGTATCCCTGATGGAAGAAACCAACCTGCTTGAACTGGGTAAAGATGAACAAAAGATTTACAATGCGTTGAGGGATGACAACCGGAAAAAATGCCTGAAAGAAGTGGATCCGATTGTAATTGCCAAACTGTATTTGCATGCGGTTTTAACCAGGGATCAGGCGATGGAAAAGGCATTATCGGTTCAGGGAATATCGGAAGCCAAAGCCTATAATAAAGCACAAAATATGAAAATGATTTTTACCAATGTGACAAGAGTAAAATTTATCCAGAATGATGAACAATCAGGCTATCTGGAATATCCCACTTTTGGGGAAAATATTGCCCGCTTTCAAATGTTTAAAGACGAGAACGGAATCTGGAAAGTGGACGTGAGCAGCTTTATCCAATAACAGACTTTGAATTGAGGACACTGTGCATTGATTACAAATGAGTTGCCTTGATAACAGGCAACTCATCTTTTTAGAAAAATTAACCCCCGATTAATTTAAAACAAAATGTGAAAATACAACTTGATAGTAAAATTAATCATAAAATATATAAATTTACGAGTTTGCATATTATTAAGAACGGGAAATACCACTTGTAAATAAAAAAATTTACGAGTTTTTTTCAGTTGCTTAAAAAGGAGGTTTTTGTGATTCGGTTGGCTCGTATAACTTTTGTCAGTATACTTGTTTTATCTTTCCTGACATTTACTGCTTGTTCTCCGGAGAAACCGGAAGGACAGCTTACATTGCAAAAAGGGACCTTTACCTTTGCTATGAGTGGATTGTACAAACCCTTTAATTATCACGAAACGGAAAAAGGAGGCCGGCTGACGGGATTTGACGTGGAGATCGGCAAGGCACTGGCGAAGAAAATGGGGCTCAGGCCCAATCCCGTGGCTACCCCTTGGGAGACAATTATTGCTGGTTTGCAGATGAGAAAGTATGACGCCATTATTGGAAGCATGGGAATCACGGATAAGCGGAAAAAAGCCGTTGATTTCACCAATCCGTATTATCGATCGGGAGCCCAGATTTTTGTGGCCAAAGAGAATTCATTCATTCGTTCGGCAGACAGCCTGAGAGGCAAAACCATCGGAGTGGTCAAAGCAACGACGTTTAAGGATGTTGCTTTGGAATACAGTTCTGATATTGTGGAGTACACCAGCGATATCACGGCTTTGCAGGATTTGCCAACAGGCCGGGTTGATGCAGTGATAACTGACCGGGCTGTCGGATTATATGCGATGTCGAAAATGAATTTCCCGATAAAGGATATCGACACTCCCCTTACAGAAGATGAAATGGGGATTGCGATTCACAAAGGGGATCGGGAACTGCGGCACAAATTGAATCAGGCCCTTCAGCAGATTATTGAAGATGGGACATATGAAAAAATAAGTTATGAGTATTTTAATCGAAATATTTTGGAAACAACTCTAAATGAAAATAACAAGGAGTGATCTTGCAGGAAAATGGATATTATTGAAATTTTCCAAACGACGTTTGCCGGCTTTACCAAAGCAGCCTGGCAAACTGTCCAGTTAACATTCTGGTCTTTGATTTTGGGGACTGTGATCGGACTGGTTATTGCTTTTTTCAAGATTTCCCGCAATATTGTTTTAAATGGAGTCGCAACTGTTTATATCGCGGTAATCCGAGGGACGCCCCTGATTGTTCAAATTTTTGCGATTTACTTTGGTTTGTCACATATTGTGGTATTGGATTCATTCCTGGCAGGAATATATGCGCTGGCGATCCATGCAGGAGCGTATATTGCGGAGATATTCCGGGGAGCGATTCAGTCAATAGATAAAGGGCAGATGGAAGCTGCACGTTCCTTGGGAATGACTTATCCGCTGGCAATGCGGCGGATTATATTGCCGCAGGCTTTTCGCCGTTCCATCCCTTCACTGGGAAACCAGTTTATCATCGGGCTTAAAGATTCCTCGTTGGTGGCTTATATTGGTGGGACAGAGTTGTGGGCATCGGCTTTGGGAGCAGCAGCTGACAATTTCGCACAGTTTGAGACTTATTTTATTAACGGTTTGTATTATTTGGCATTAGTTTTGATATTTACTTTCTTGTTACAGTGGGTTGAAAAGCATTTGGATGTTGAACAAAGGAGTGTCAGCTCTTGATTGAAGTAAAAAAGCTGAAAAAATCGTATGGAAGTGTTAACGTATTAAAAGGCATTGATTTGAAAGTTGAAGAAAGTGAAGTAGTTGTGTTTATTGGTGCCAGTGGTTCAGGAAAAAGTACCTTGCTTAGATGTCTGAATTTTTTGGAAATCCCCGATTCCGGAGAAATATTCTTTGAAGGCAAGAAAGTTAATCCGCATACAAATGATCTCAATCGGATGCGGCAGGAAGTCGGTATGGTGTTCCAGCATTTTCATCTTTTTCCGCACCGGACAGTACTTGAAAATTTAATTGAGGCTCCAGTGCATGTAAAAAAGATGGCGAAGGAGGAAGCGAAACAGTTGGCGCTGGAGTTGTTGGAAAAAGTGGGACTGGGGGATAAAGCCCATGTTTACCCGTATTCCCTGTCGGGGGGGCAAAAACAGCGGGTGGCGATTGCCCGTGCATTAGCTATGCGGCCAAAAGTCATGCTGTTTGATGAACCGACCTCGGCACTTGATCCGGAACTGGTTGGCGAAGTATTGGCTGTGATGAAGGAATTGGCTCAGGAAGGAATGACAATGGTTATCGTTACCCATGAAATGGGATTTGCCCGCGAAGTAGCGGATCAGGTCATGTTTTTGGACAAAGGAGCCATTATTGAATCAGGTTCTCCAAAGCAAATTTTCGAGTCCCCCAGGGAAGAACGGACAAGGCAATTTTTAAGCCAGGTATACAGTTAGACAAGAAAAACCCGGAGGCCCGGAAAGTTATACCGGGCCTTGAACATGCAGACAAGTCGTGAAAATATAATTGTTCGGCAGAAAAGGAAAGAGTCTTGAAGCTTGCTTTGGCAGCCGCAAGTCAGGTTTGCCAGGACAACAGCGGACTCCAATCCGTATTTTCCAGCAGAATACCGGCGTATTTCTCAAGGGTTGCCACATCCTCTTCATCAAAACGAGCCTGTTTGGGACTGTCAATATCAAGCACCCCGATGATTCTTTCGCACACAAACAAGGGAATTACAACTTCGGAACGGCTGTTTGCATCGCAGGCAATGTGTCCGGGAAAAGTTCTCACATCTTTTACGACCAGTGTGCGTCTCTCCTTTACCGCAGTTCCGCATACCCCCTTGCCAACAGGGATGCGCACACAGGCTGGTTTGCCCATAAAGGGTCCCAAAACGAGTTCCTCCCCTTTCATCAGATAAAAACCTGCCCAGTTAATATCGGACAAGGAATGGAACAAGTGGGAAGAAGTATTGGACAAATTGGCTAACCAGTCTTTTTCCCCTTTCAGCAAACTGACTAATTGGGTTAACATGGTTTCGCGGCAAGTTTTCTGGTCAGTCGTAATATGTTCAAACTCATACATGCAATTTCTCCTTTTTGGGTATTTTTTTAAAAATAAAATAATATGGTACAAAAGTGATTAATAGATCTGGTTTAAAGCATATTTTACAACTAATGGAGAATAAAGAAAAGAAAAAGAGCTTTCTTTGTAAAAATGGTAAAATATAAGGGTAATGGATGGATGAAATATAATCATCCTAAAAATAATATTGTAATGCACCAAAAGGGAGATGAAGATATGCGTGATATGCGCGTTTCAAAACTGGCCAAAATATTGGTAGAGCATTCCTGTAAAGTACAACCGGAGGAACGTGTCCTGATTGATGTGTTCGGAAAAGAGAGGGAACTGGCACGTGCCGTAGTGGCAGCAGTTTATGATGCAGGCGGGTATCCGTATGTTCAGCTGAATGACCATTTTATCACTCGGGCCTTGCTTCTTGGGACCTCCGAAGCGCATATGGAAATATGGACTCATCACGCCTTGGAACAGATGAAATCAATGGACTGCTACATTGCAATTCGTGGCAGTGATAATGTGAGTGAATTGAGTGATGTGCCAGAAGAAAAAATGAAATTGTTCGCCAGCAAATTTAATCATCCCGTACATAGCGAACAACGGGTAAAGCATACAAAGTGGGTCGTTCTTCGTTACCCCAATCCTTCCATGGCTCAATTGGCCAACATGAGTACGGAAGCATTTGAGGATTTTTATTTCCAAGTCTGTAATGTGGATTATAAAAAAATGTCTAAAGCAATGGATCCGCTTGTCAAACGGATGGAACAGACGGATCAGGTTCGGATTGTTGGTCCGGGAACAGATTTTAATTTTTCCATTAAAGGTATTCCTGTTGTAAAATGTGCTGGAGAGATGAATATTCCGGATGGAGAAGTATATACTGCTCCGGTACGCGATTCGATCAATGGCGTGATCACTTTCAATACTCCGTCGGTAAACCAGGGTGTTACCTTTGAAAAAATTTCCTTTGAACTCAAGAATGGAAAAATTGTCAAAGCAACAGCCAATAATACCGAACGCCTGAACCAGATTCTGGATACCGACGAGGGCGCCCGTTATATTGGCGAATGGAGTTTGGGCATAAACCCGTATATCTATCATCCGATGAAAGACACACTGTTTGACGAAAAAATCAACGGAAGTTTCCATTTTACTCCAGGCCAGGCATACGAAAACGCAGATAATGGAAACCGTTCTTCCATCCACTGGGATTTGGTGCTGATTCAACGTCCGGAATACGGTGGAGGAGAAATTTATTTTGACGGTGAATTGATCCGCAAAGACGGCCTCTTTGTGGTTGATGATTTGCTTCCGCTTAACCCGGAAAATTTGAAACAGAGTTAACAGGAAAAGATAGGGGAAATTGATATGTTTTTTTGGAAAAAAAGAAAGGAAAATGTGAAATTGTTTTCACCTCTTACCGGACGGATGCTCTCCCTGGAAGAAGTACCGGACCAGGTTTTTTCCCGGAAAATGATGGGGGAAGGATTTGCAATCGATCCGGTACTGGGAGAAGTAGTGGCACCGGTTGATGGTAAAGTGATTCACGTTTTTCCGACAAAGCATGCGATTGGCTTGAAAACCTTGAGTGATCTCGAACTGTTGATCCATATCGGGATTGATACGGTTGAGTTAAAAGGGAAAGGATTCGAGGTTTTTATCAATGAGGGGGATTCGGTCAAGGTTGGGCAAAAATTGCTTCAATTTGATATGAATCTTTTAAAAGAGCAAGGAAAATCTCTAATTTCGCCGGTGGTTTTTCCACAGTCTGCCGAATGGAAGATTGATCTGAAAGCAAGCAAAGAGTTGCATGCCGGGGAAAGTCTGGTAGCGACAGCGGACAAAAAAAGTGAGTAAAGAGTCAGGTCCTGAGGGGCTTCCTTCTCATGAATCAGATGAAAGGAAGCTTTTTTTTTGAGAATACAAGGAGGAGGGATTTATGGTGCAATTTCCGGAACAGAAAGTAGTTCAGACACTTTTGGAATTACTGCGAATACAAAGTCCTGCAGGACATGCTGAACGCGCCATTCAATATGTGGATCGCCGCTTGAAACAGATGGGATTACAAACGGTACTTGCCAATAAAGGGGGGCTGCGTGTCACGATGCCGGGAATGGATGACAGGCAGCACCGGTTTGTTACGGTTCATGTGGATACCCTGGGGGCGATGGTTAAGGAGATCAAGGCAAATGGACGTTTGAAATTAAGCAAAATAGGAGGATTTGGCTGGTTTTCCGTTGATGGGGCTTATTGTTATGTAGAAACGAGAAAAGGAAAGATGATTCCTGGCACAGTGTTGTCGTCCCATACTTCAGTTCATGTTTATAATGATGCAGAAACCCGCAAACGTTCGGATGAAACCATGGAAGTCCGACTTGACGAACGCGTCGGCTCTTCGGACGAGGTCGAAGCACTGGGGATTCGGGTCGGCGATTTTGTATCATTTGATCCCTGGATCATGAAGACGGAAACCGGTTTTATCAAGGCACGCCATTTGGATGACAAAGCCAGTGCCGCTGTTTTGGTGGAACTGTTGGCAACCGTTAAAGAATCTGGTGTAATCCTGCCTTATACTACTCATTTTTATTTCAGCAATTTTGAAGAGGTTGGTTTTGGGGCAAATTCCAATATTCCTGAACTTGTACGCGAATATGTGGCTGTTGATATGGGAGCGATTGGCGAAGGGCAAAAAACGGATGAGTATGGTGTTTCCATTTGCGCCAAAGATGGAACGGGTCCTTATCATTATGGCTTAACCAGTCAATTGATCAGACTTGCTGAAGAAAACAGCCTTAATTACAAGGTGGATATTTATCCACATTATGCCTCTGATGCCAGTGCGGCAGTACGGGCCGGATTTGACATAAAGCACGCTCTGATTGGCCCGGGGGTGGATGCTTCCCATGCTTATGAACGAACCCACCGTGATGCATTGGAAAATACGTATTTTTTACTGTATCATTATCTGACCGCCAAGACTATGTAAAAAGTATGCTAATTCCTGGCAAAAGACGATTTGCAAAGAACAGTTTTGTTTCTTATAGTGTTTTTATCAAAATTATCTTTTTGCTACTGACAAGGAGTGGAAGTGTTGGATTTGCAGGCAGAACTGGATTCCATTATCAGTGAGGGAAATAACAAGGAAATGCAGATTTTGTCCCTTGCTGTTCAGGCGATTAAACAGGAAAGGGAGAGAAAGAGTGCTTATATATCGGGATTTCTGGGATTAAAGGGACAATTTTCCGGAGAGGACGGATATGAGTTTTCTATTCCTGTCACCCCTTTTATGATGAATCGGGCAGGAATGGTTCATGGTGGAATTACTGCCACCTTGGCAGATTCAGTGATGGGATCACTGATTAATAAACGGTTACCAAAAGATTCCAAAGGTGCGGTCACAACAGAGATGAATGTAAAGTATTTGGCTCCGGGAAGAGGAAAACAGTTAATTTCCCACGCCAAATTGCTCAGGATGGGAAGCAGCCTTGCTTCCGCATCATGTGAAATCAGAAACGAGAAAAAGCATTTGATCGCTTACGCAACCGCTACATTTTATATCATCAGGGGATAAAATGTGATAGCAAATAATGAAACGGCCCCACAGGTAGCTGGGGTCGTTTTTTGGATTATTTCCGGTTTTGCCCGTTAAACCGGCTGTTGAAGAAATATCAAATGGCTCCGTTTAAAATAACTGGGGAATCGGACATGATAATTGATAAAACCTTGATGAGAAGGAAGGATTGATGAATGCAGGAATTGCTGGACAGACTTGTTGAAAAGTATCAATCCAGAACCAGAGAAGGAACGTGTGTCGATTATATTCCAATATTGGCAGAACAAGATCCGTCCCAATTGGGAATTACCGTGGTTACACGGAACCAGGGGATTTACAAAGCGGGCAGGTTCCCGGAACGCTTTACTCTGCAAAGCATTGCCAAAGTAATTGCATTAATATTGGCGATTATGGATTGCGGTGAACGCAAAGTTTTTTCCAGGGTTGGAATGGAACCGACGGGAGATCCTTTTAATTCCATATATAAAATGGAAATTTTTCGGATGAGCAAGCCGTTAAATCCAATGATCAATGCCGGAGCGATGGTTGTAACATCAATGATCAGAGGAGAAACCGCCAGGGAAAAAATAAGCCGAATGATTGACCTGATTGTGGAAATGACTGGAAACAGCAACGTTGAAATAGATGAAGACATTTTCCGGTCAGAATATGAGACTTCTCATCGCAATCGGGCACTTGCCCATTTTTTAAAAGAATTGCATCTGATTGAACGGGTGGAAGAAACTCTTGAAGCCTATCTGCGTCAATGTGCCATTCAGGTAACCTGTGAAGACCTGGCCAAAATTGGTTTATGCCTGGCGCAATACGGAAAAACTTATGACGACAGGATGGTTGTACCTGCTTATGTATCCCGGCTGGCCAAGACCTTTATGGTAACATGTGGGATGTATAATGCATCCGGGGAGTTTGCCATTAAAGTGGGAATACCGGCAAAAAGCGGAGTATCAGGAGGGATTATGGCCTCCGTGCCGATGCGGATGGGAATTGGTGTGTTTGGGCCGGCTTTGGACAAGAAAGGAAACAGTATTGCGGGAACGGCTTTATTGGAGGATTTTTCAAAGCAATTAGATCTAAGTATCTTTTAATGTTCCAATTCAGTATTTTACAAACAAAGGCGGATCATGATAAACTAACGTTAACGCATATTGGGCCGTTTTAAGCAAACCAATTGCAATTATGGCGGTCGATGGAGGGGTTTGCTTTGACCATGCCAGCACAGACCGATTTGAATTTTAAAGCATTACAGTTGTTAAAAGAAGATGCAGATAAAATTGCTCAGCTTATTTCCGTTCAGCTGGACAATCTTACCTTGCCTAAATGTCCTTTATACGAGGAAGTTCTGGATACACAAATGTTTGGTTTTTCACGAGAGATTGATTTTGCTGTTCGTGCAGGGATGATTACCAGGGAGCAAGGTCAACAGATTATGCACGATCTGGAACGGAAGCTTGCAGATTTTTATTCAAAGGTTCTTAATCAATAAATCTGGAGACTCCCTTTTTTATAAAGGGGTCTTTTGTTTTTGGAAAACTTTGGTAAGAAAGGTTTATGATGTATTTCATATTCATAAAGGCATGCGCCTGTTCCGTGTATGGTGGTTTTCTTCCGGAATGCATATGCTTCGGTTTCTGTGACGTCTTATCAGGACTGGCCGTCATTTGATAAATTGGGGTTGCCATATGCGGCAGTTTATATTAGAACTTCTGTCATATTTATGGTTATAATAGGGAATAAATAATACTAGAAAAGTATTCCTGCAAGGGGATGTTTAGCAAATGCCCGCTTGATTCAACGCCAATAATCCGCACGCTTGCAAATCATAAAAAAATGTCAAATCTTATCAAAGCATATGAACGACGATTTTGACAAGTTTTTGGCAGGAAAACAATGTAAAAGATCGAAATAATTGAATATGCTTAATTATATGAAGGGAGGGATAAAGATGCCCCCTATGCTAAAAGACACAGCGATATTTATTGACCTTGAAAATGTATATTACGGATTAAAAAAATATCATATGGATCCCGACCATCCAGATGAAACGCATAACCTTTTTTTACGCTTGCAAGAACACTATGGCAGAGAATCAATTCGGCTCATGGAAGCTTATGCCGATTTTGAGCAATTGGATTTATCCATGATGAGCTTGCAGAAAAAGCGTGTGCATATCCATCAGGTGTATGGCAATGGCCGTGATGGTAGAGAACGGAAAAACGCGGCGGATATTCAGCTTTGTTTGGATGCGATGGATGTCTTATATGAAATTCCTGAAATAAATACTTTTGTAATCGTCAGTGCCGATCAGGACATGGTTCCGCTTTTGGATCGCTTGTGGTCAAGAGGAAAACGTGTAGAGCTGTTTTGTTTGTGTGATGAAAGTCTGTCACGGACAGCGCAACTGCATGAATTCTGTGACCAAACCCACAATCTGTTTGAATTTTTGAATATTAACGAGTTTCAGAATTTAACCAGTCTGGATCGCCTTATTCATAATGCAGTCGTGCAAATTTATGAATGGTACCATGATCCAAACAATATTGGCAAGAGTTACGGAAGTACATGGATTAAAAATGATTTTATGCGTAAATTCCATTTAGATGAAATTGAAGCAAATCAATTGTTTGCAAAGTTGCTAAAAGGTAAATATATAATTCCTGTAGAGATTGAAATGGATGACAAGACGTATTATGGCTATAAGGTAAATCTCAATCATTCTCAAGTTCAAACAATGGTGAAAATTGCCGGGTATAAAGTAAGTTGACCGCAAAGGAAAATATAATTAACCATCACGGTTATGATAAACTAAAATGTGGTATTTTATTTTTCTTTATGCATTGAGGGGGTGAAACCGTGACTGAACAGAGAAATGAAGGTGCTGTCAGGATCGCTGATGATGTAGTGGCAGTTATTGCAGGGTTGGCTGCAAGTAAAACCAAGGGAATATCCAGTATGTCGGGCGGTGTGGCAGAAGGCTTGGCCAGGCGTGTGAGTGGCAAGAATGTAACGAGAGGTGTCCAGGTAGAAGTAGGGAACCTGGAAGCGGCGATTGACTTAAAAGTAATTGTAGATTATGGCGAGAAAATTCATAGTGTTTGCAGAGAGCTTCAACAAAATGTAAAAGAAGCAGTTGAGACAATGACGGGCTTGTATGTGGTCGAAGTAAATGTAAAAGTTGAAGGAGTGGCGCTGAAGGAAGCTGCTGACGAAAACGCAGAGGCACAGCGTGTACGGTAAAGAAAGAGGGTGACAGTCCATCACCCTCTTTCATTTTTGGTAATGACCAAAATCAAGTACATAATTGCAGGTTTAATGAATAAATGTTTAAGGGTTTCCCAATTTTCGTTCCATTTTTTGATTAAGCCAACGAAACGAGGGAGAAAGAAGCCGTGATTAATAAAAAATTGAACCAACTTTTTCCGAAAATGAAAGAATGGAGAAGAAACTTTCATAAATATCCCGAATTATCTTTCCAGGAACAAAAGACAGCTAAAGTGGTAGCCGCTTATCTTCGGCAATTGCAGCTTGATGTAAAAACAGGAGTGGGCGGATATGGAGTAACCGGTCTGCTCAAAGGGAAAAAACAGGGTTTAACAGTGGCACTTCGAGCGGACATGGATGCGCTCCCAATTCAGGATCAGAAAACATGCGCCTATCACTCTGCTGTTCCAGGAGTGATGCATGCCTGCGGGCATGATGGACATATGGCGATGTTGATGGGTGTTGCCGCTGTGCTGGCGGAGTTTCGCGAACATTTGTCCGGAAATGTCTTGTTTATTTTCCAACCAGCAGAGGAATCGGTTCCTGGAGGTGCCAAAGCCATGATTGAAGATGGCGTTTTGGATGGTGTCGATCTCATTTATGGTGTTCACTTGTGGACTCCATTACCATATGGGGTAATCGGTACCCGTTCCGGCGAACTGATGGCTGCTGCCGATTCATTTGAAATCAGGATCAAAGGGCGCGGCGGACATGGTGGATTGCCGCATGAAGCCGTTGATGCAGTTCAGATTGCGGCTCATCTTGTAGTCAATTTGCAGTCGGTTATCAGCCGTCAGATCGATCCTCTGGATTCCGGAGTCCTTACAGTGGGGACTGTTCATGCCGGGCAAGCATTTAACATCATTGCTGAAACTTGCAGTTTGCAGGGAACTGTCAGAACATTCAAAGAAGAAGTGCGCGAGCATATCATATACCGTTTGGAGGAAATCACCAAAGCAACCTGCCAAATGTATGGAGCCAGCCATGAATTGCACTATCAACGAGGGTATCCCGCACTTGTGAACGAAAAAAAAGCCACTTTGTGCCTGAAGGAAGCCGCTGGAGAGACCCGGCGAGAACATAATGTATGGGATATAAATCCGCTTATGGCTAGTGAAGACTTTAGTTATTATCTTCAGAATTGTCCCGGAGCTTTTTGTTTTGTGGGAGCCGGGAACAAACAAGATTTTGGATATCCACATCATCATCCGCTGTTTGATTTTGACGAGCGGGCCATGACCGTAGGTGCGGAATTGCTGGTACGGCTCGCGTTAAAGGAAACTGCAAAATCGTCATATCCATCATTGCCAATTTTCACGGAGTTACCTTCATGATCGATGATTGTGAATTTATTGCCAGATCTGCTGGCAAATATTGAGATCATATGCAATCAGTGTCAGAATGAGAAGGAGTCCCTTGGCAAAAGATAGTGCACAAGGAGGGATTATTGATGCATACCTTACGCGATATCATGTCTACCAATGTTTATTCAGCTACTCCTCAGGATAACGTTTTTGAAGTGGCTGAAAGAATGCGCCAGGCAAATATCGGGATGATGCCGGTGGTTGATAATGGTCAGTTAGTTGGCATTGTCACAGACCGTGATCTCGTCACGCGCGGAATCGCAAATAAAATGCCAAATTCCGGTTCTGTTACGGATATTATGTCAACCAAGCTGGTATATGGCACTCCGGACATGTCGGTAGACGAAGCAGCACAATTAATGGCGCAGGCACAAGTACGCCGTCTGCCCGTAGTTGAAAATAACAAGATTGTAGGGGTCGTTTCCATCGGGGATTTAGCGGTTCGTCAACCTTTTCAGAATGAAGCGGGTCAAGCTTTAAACCAGATTTCTGAAACGCACAATCCGAATGCATCAAATGACCTCCAATAATCATTTTCAGGTTTGGCCGCTAGTTGTTCTAGCGGCTTTTTTTCATGATATTCATTTAATGAAATCCCTTGAAGTTACTGTGAAAAGAGGTTAAAATGGGTTTCAAATCGGGTAGGAGGTTACATAATGAATAAATCCTATATCATCCGGAAGGATGAGCAAAATTCAATTCAGATGGGCGATGGAGTATATTTGACTTATTTGCGCAAATCAGCTGATAAATACAGTGTATTTGTCAAGATGCTTCCAGGCGGGGTATTTCCAGATCATAATCGTAGTGGGGGAGAAGAGATTTTTGTGGTGGATGGAGAAGTAACTTATGGAGAGGAAAAATTGAATCAGGGAGACTATTTCTATTGTCCACCTGGATTAAGCCATGCCATATCTACAGAAGAAGGCTGTGCCTTATTAATCAGTTCGGTCACTGAATTGCAAGCAAAAACATTTTCTGAACAAATTGAAAACAAAAAATAGGATCATTCATGGTATCATTTTTTCGTAAAATTCACTATTTCAAGACAGCACTTATTCCCGGTTATTTTGATACAGTTAAAGGGGCGTTTTTTGGAAGTTTACCATGTTCCTGAATTTATATAATTAATCAGACAGTGGTATTCCTGAAACTGGTCGTTTTGATACACATTTTCCATAATGAAGTATTTCCTGACTGACGGAGTCCTGATTTTTCTTCCAATATATGTTTTTTTACAGTATGAAGCATTCCCTGGCGGATTGCTTTTTTTTTTGTGCATAAAGAGTCAAGGGAGGCTACACTCTAAAGAAAGGTGACTGTATCGCCAATTAAATAACCAGTTTTTCTTCATGCAACACGAACTCATTTTCTTGTAGTACATTCCATTTCCAGGATATGAACATGGTATCGATCCGCCAGAAAAGAATTTTTTTAAGCAGGCGTTTTCTCCAGTCAGCTTAGTACAATTCGGTTTTCAAGGTTCAGGCAACTCGATGAGCTTTGCTCAAATCAAACAGTTTCGCACGCCATGAAATTACGAATCTGTTGCCTTTAGTACTTCCGCAAAATTGGTGAGTCTTTGCGCTCGCATATCATAAAAAGAATGGGAAAAGGAGAGAATAACGTGAGTGAAATATCAGCACATAATGAGAAAGAGCACAACCGGTCTTATCAGAAATTGGCTAAAAAACATCGGCCGCGTCCGAACGTGTTTAAAAACTGTTTAAAAGCGTTTGTAGTTGGAGGAGCTGTTTGTATGCTCGGCCAGGCATTATCCCAGATATATGTGCATTGGTTTGGCTTTAAACCTGAAAAAGCTGGTGATCCGACAGTGGCTACATTGGTTTTTCTGTCATGTATTCTTACCGGTTTGGGAGTATATGACCGTTTTGGACAATGGGCTGGTGCGGGAATGGCAGTACCGGTAACCGGTTTTGCCAACTCGGTTGCATCCGCTGCTCTGGAGCACAGGGCGGAAGGTTTTGTGCTGGGAGTAGGCGGCAACATGTTCAAATTGGCCGGTTCAGTGATTGTGTTTGGAACGGTAGCTGCTTTCTTTGTAGGGATTATCCATATGTTGTGGCACTTAATCAAATAATCCGGGGGAGATGACAGTGAAAAGTAAAAAATTGCTCGGCCGGAGCACCTGGGTATTTGCAGAAGATGTATGTGTTCTTGGCAGTGCGGCAACAGCGGGTCCCATGGAAGGAAAGGGACAGTTAAAAGATCGTTACGACAAAATCTACCCCGATTTGTATATCGGTCAGGACACTTGGGAAAAAGCAGAACGCAAAATGTTGGAAGATGCAGTGGAGATTGCTATTCAGAAAGCCGACCTGACCCCACAGCAGATTGAATTTTACCTGGCAGGGGATTTGCTCAACCAGAATATTTCCGCTTCCTTTTCAGCCAAGACCAATCAAATTCCGTTGTTGGGGGTATATGGAGCCTGTTCTACTTCTATGCTTTCTTTATCCCTGGCTGCTGTTCTTGTTGACGGTGGATATGCCAATTACGCAGTTGCCGGTGTCAGCAGCCACAATTGTACCGCGGAAAAACAGTACCGTTATCCAACGGAATATGGCGGACAAAAACCGGACACTGCCCAATGGACCGTAACGGGTGCCGGAGCATGTGTGCTGGGGAAGGGCGGTGGCAATATCTCGGTTCGATATGCAACGATTGGGAAGGTTACTGATCTGGGAATTAAAAATCCGTTTGACATGGGGTCAGCTATGGCTCCCGCGGCTGCCAAAACCATCCAAACACATTTGGAGGATACGGGAAGAACAGTAAAAGATTATGACCTGATCATAACCGGAGACCTGGCATCAGTTGGATTGCCCATAGCCAGAGAGTTATTGGAAAACGAGGGTTATAACATGGGGCAACAATTCAGGGATTGCGGTTTGATGATCTATAACTCGGACCAGGAAACGTTTTCCGGCGGAAGTGGCTGCGCCAGCAGTGCGATTGTCACATATGGCCATTTGCTGAAAGAAATGGAAGAAGGCCATTATGACCGTATTTTGGTAGTGGCGACAGGAGCTTTGCTCAGCCCGATTTCTTACCAGCAGGGAGAAGCTATTCCCTGCATTGCACATGCTGTTTCATTTGAAAACAACCAGCGAAGGGAGGATCTTGATGCGTAATGACCCGCCTGCGCCAATATCGTATCTGGCAATAGGGGATTCTTTGACAGAAGGAGTCGGGGCCAATGGCCCGAATCAGCATTTTGTAGCACAATTTTTCCGCTTTCTCCAGCACTCCGAGAATTGCCATCTTCGAAATTGGGGAATTTCCGGAATGACTTCAACCGAATTGCTTCATTTTGTGCAAAATCCGGCATTGCAACGTCTTTTGCCACGTTTGACCCATCTGACTCTTACAACAGGAGGATGCGATTTTATCCGGTTATTTGACCAGGGAAAGCTTTCCTTGAAAGAGGTGTTGAAATCCTCGCACAGAGTTCAGGAAAATGTTCGCCAGATATTTTCCCTGATTCGTGATAAAAATCCCGATTTGACCATATATTTGCTCGGATTTTATATACCACTGCCCGCTTACGAGTTTGGAATTGAGCAGGCGCAGGTATTGGTGCAGTCCCTTAACCGGCTCTATACCAGGATATGCCGTGCTTTTGGTGTTAATCTGGTCAACCCGTATGACTGTTTTTTAAATCGAACCGAGTATTTTTGTGATGAGGTTCATCCAAATCAAATGGGATATGACCAGTTAGCACAATTGTTCATTCAGTCTGTTGAACAAGGCACCCCCTCCCAGCCGGCATTATGATCCTTTCCTTAACCGGAAAGGTGCAGGGAAATGGCGGAGCATTCGGGATCAATCAGGTGGTTTGTGCCCAAACAGTTTCAGTTCCCTCCGTTTTCCCTGCAAATCGTATGTTTCTTCTTTGCAGTACTTCAAAGTTCACTTGTTATCAAATTTACTTTCCCCAACTCTATAGAAAGATTCCATTTCATCCTGTTTTGTTGGCTGTTGTTCAAAAAATCACCTTAAAAGAAAGGGTGATTTTTATTTATCAAAGTGATATCATTAAGATAACAATTTGATAAGAGGTGAGATTATGAATCAGATACAAGAAACGCCTGCCTGGAAGGTAAATGGTTTTCCTGTTCTGTTAGCAGATCTGATTTTGTTGGTTGCAGGAGGTTGTCTGCTTGTCGCGGAAAATTTATGGGGTGCGCCCTTGTTGTTCATTTTTCTGGTTACCCTGCCGGGTTTCGCTTTGATTCAGCCGAATGAAGCGCGGGTAGTGCTGTTTTTTGGGAAGTATGTGGGCAGTATTTGTGAGGATGGTTTTTTCTGGACCAACCCACTCACCTTGAAAAAGAAAGTTTCTTTGCGTGTGCGCAATTTTCAAAGTGATAAATTGAAAGTAAATGATGCTGATGGAAACCCGGTATTGATTGGTGCTGTTATTGTCTGGCGTGTGGTGGACTCGGCCAAGGCTCTGTTGGATGTGGAGAATTATGATTCGTTTGTCGATGTGCAGAGTGAAACGGCAATTCGGGCGATCACTGGCCGTTATCCCTATGATCGCCAGAATGAAGAGGAAATTTCCCTCAGAACGTCTCCGGAAGAGATAACAGACAATCTCCGTATGGAGCTGGAACAACGATTCAAAATTGCTGGTGTCAAGGTGTTGGAGGCCAGGATCAGTCACTTGGCTTATGCCCCGGAAATTGCTCAGGCTATGTTAAGACGCCAGCAGGCGCAAGCGATTATCGCGGCACGAAAACAAATTGTCGAAGGTGCCATGAGTATGGTGGAAATGACCCTGTCCCATTTGGAAAAACAAGGTGTGGTCCAGTTAGACGAAGAGAGAAAGGCTTCTATGGCAAATAACTTAATGGTTGCTTTGGTTTCGGAGAGAGAATCACAGCCTGTGATAAATACAGGCACGCTTTATTCATGAGCAAAGGAAAAAAGCGTTTCTTGCTTCGCATTGACCACGCTCTATATTCTTCCCTGGAGAAATGGGCGGCTGATGAGTTTCGAAGTGTTAATGCACAAATTGAATTTATTCTGAAACAGGCTGTTAAAAAAGCGGGTCGCTATTCAAAGCGATATGAAGATGATAATGGAAAATGAGCAAAAATCTATTAATCTCGTCCAAACCAAATCACCCCTTTATTCATAACTAGAATAAAGGGGTGATTTTTTATGAGTGCAAAATATCACTTTTTATTCAAGTCGACAGTTCATCCGGAAAAAATAAAGGCGTTGGGGGGCAATATTCAGTATATTGGAAAATATTCTCCGGCTGTGATCGCCACCTTCAAACATCCGCAGCGTATTCGAAAACTTCGCCAGGATCCGGAGTTGATCGGAATTTCCAGGGATCGGTCGTTAACACTCCCTTACTATAAAATTGAGAAAGTCATAAAAGCGTCTGTCACCAAAAATGTTCCGGCAAAAGTGAGTAAACAGGTACTGACCTGGAATATAGCTCGCGTAATCGGCAGGCGCCGTTTAAACAGTGGCAGCGGGGTACGAGTTGGTGTGATTGATACGGGCATTGATATGAATCACCCTGACCTGAAAGGTAATATCAAAGGCGGAGTAAATATCATTGCCCCATATGCCACCCCACAGGATGATAACGGCCACGGAACTCATATTGCAGGCATCATTGGTGCACTTAATAATCAGTTTGGTGTAGTTGGTATAGCGCCAAGGGTATCCCTCTATGCTATTAAAGTGCTAAACGCTGCTGGAAACGGAACGATATCAAACTTGATTCGCGGCATTGAATGGGCAATTGCCAACCATATGCACATTTTAAATATCAGTATTAGCGGAGGAAAGTCGACGACACCGTTATTGGAATATGTGATTCATTCAGCTGTAAAGCGGGGAATTATAGTAGTTGCGGCAGCAGGAAATACAGGTACGCCTGCCGGCACAGGTGATACCGTGTCTATTCCGGCCCGGATTGCACCTGTTATTTCCGTAGCGGCACTCAACCAAAACAACAGGCGCGAGCCTTATTCAGCGACAGGAAAGGTAGATATTTCCGCTCCAGGTTCCCGGATTTTGAGTACCTATTCGTATCGACGGTTTGCTATTTTAAGTGGCACATCGATGGCAGCAGCACATGTGAGCGGTGCGCTTGCTACTTATCGGGCTGCTTACCCACGTATGGGGTCAGGAGAATTAAAGCAAATGCTTTTTAACCGGGCGATTGCTCTGCCACCGGAAGGAAGGGATTCGTTGACAGGGGCGGGGTTGGTTCAAGCTTTGTAAATTACAGGATATAATGTACCAGCAGGGTAGCAAACCCAAAATAGATCATCAGAGAAAGGATATCATTCAAGGTTGTGATGAGCGGGCCGGATGCGGTAGTCGGGTCAATGTGTATTTTTTCCAGAAGAATAGGAATCATTGTCCCGACAAGAGTTCCCAGAATTAAAGTGAAGAAAAGAGAGACCCCGATCACCAGGCCAAGATAGAAGTTTTTCCAGAAGGAAATTGCGATAAAAATAACACTGCTGCATACGGTAGCAATAATTATACCGGCTATTCCTTCCTGGCGGATTACTTTGCCATATTCTTTCGGGGGCACCTGGTCGCTGGACAATCCCTGAATGGTCAATGCCAGGGATTGCGTTGCTGCGTTTCCGGTCATCCCGGCAATCATTGGCATAAACAGAGTTAGGATGGGCAGCAGGTGAATTGTATTCTCAAACAGGCTGATCAAATCGGCGGTAACGATGCCAATAGCAAGCAGAATGATCAACCAGGGAATGCGTTTTTTAGCCGAGCGTACAGGGTGAACAAACAGTTTTTTGTCCGGATGGAGGGCTGATAGTTGCTGAATGTCCTCTTGGGCTTCTTCTATCAAAACATCAATTATATCATCAACCGTTATGATTCCAAGCAGCCGTTTTTTATTATTGACCACGGGAATGGCCAAAAAATCATAGCGGCTAAGAATTTTGGCTACTTCTTCCTGATCCATTTCAGCGGGAACGGAGATAACCCGTTCATACATGAGTTTGGAAATTTTTTCATCCGGCTGGGCTATCAACAGGTCCCGTAATGAAAGAACCCCTACCAAACGCTGACTGGGATCTGTCACATACAGATAATAAATGGTTTCTGCAGAGGGGGCGATCTTTCGCAAAATGTGTATTGTTTCCTCAACCGTGTAGTGGTCGAGAATACTGATAAATTCATTGGTCATTAACCCTCCTGCCGTATCCTTGGGATAGCGAAGCAAAGCACGAACCTTGTCGGCTTCCAGTTTTCTCATATCACCCAGCAGGGCAGTCGTTTCAATTTCCTCCAGTTCAATGAGTAAATCAGCCACATCGTCGTTAGGCATATGATTTAAGACTTGTGCTGATTTTTGGGAACCCAGGGTTGCAATTATCTCTTTTTGTTCAAGAAGTTCCAATTCTTCCATGAGCAGGGCAATTTCCTGCGGTTCCAAAAAAGCGAGCAAACGCTGCCGATTAATTTTGCTTAATTGAAAAAAGAGATTTGCCAGGTCATAGGAATGTAATTCTTCGATAAATTCCTTTAGCCCCTGATTGTTCCTGGTTTGCAAACAGGTTAATAATTTTTTGTATTCCTTTTCGTTGGTTATTTGTTTGCTCATATAAATTACCCCTTAAAATTTGAAAAAAGAGATCATAAGTCAGGCATGTTTTTACATATATTAGACTAACCGTAATGAAATGGGAGGTTTTAGCTGGATGCACCATTTATTCTACCCTGCGTATGGTTGGCCTTCTGGTTTCAGATATGGGCAAGTTTCCCATGCCCCTGGTTATTTTCCCAATCATTTTCCCTATGTTGCCGGTTTTCCTTTTTATCCGCCGTATCCTTCCAGCCCTTGTGGAAGTTTCCAGAGCAATGTCATGCAATGGCCAGGTTACGGAGCACCTTATGCCCCGCCCTATACAGGAATGTCTACACCTATGTTGCCACCAGATTATCCAGGATATCAGCCACAAACGCCAAAGATTGGAAATAATCCGGCCTGGGAATCGCCGGAGTCACCAGAATCGCCTTGGCTGCGGGCTTATCAGAATCATGTGAAAAAAAACAAGAAGGAAGAGGAAAAATAACTTTGCAAAAGGCGGAGGCGAAACGAGTCCTGAAAATCGTCTCAAATATAGTTTTCCACAGTCAAACCCTTTGTTCAAGACGAAGGGTTTTTTTGCTGGAAAAAACATGCTTTATAAAAAGAAATATCACGGACAGACTACAGGGAGAAGGAGGGATAAAAAACAATGCGAATTCCTGATATAGTTCGTGAACCTGAGATTAATCAGCCTAATCAACCGGAAATAATGGCTCCTCGTGACCCGGAACCTGTTCGCAGAGAAGAACCTCATGCCCCCGACCGGGATCGTCCTGAACGTATTAAAAAGCCTGTCTGATACGACAGGCTCTCTTTGCCAAAGCAGGATGACGGGATTGGCGAAGTAAATATAACACTACGCAAAGCATAATAATTAATTATAAATTAGCTGTTAAAGCCACTTCACTTCAGTATGTTCCACTTCTGTTGCTGGTTCGATAACGATTATTACCGCAGGATAAGTAATCACCTGTGCCACAAAGTCATTTTCGGAAGGAGCTTTCTGCTTGGCATGGATGATCAGTTTGTCTTCCAGCTGTTCCACTTTTTTGACGGTAATTTCGTATCCAGCCGTTCTTTTTTCACCCAAGCTTAAAATCACGTATTTTTTTTTGTCGGCAGAAAGTAACTGAATATTCTCCAGAGTTGAATGAATCCCCTGTTGAGCCTGTTTGGCAATAGATGGCGGCAGTTGGTCAATGTCAATTACCTGATGGGAAATGACCATTTTGTTTCCTCCTGATTCAGGATCCAGAGCAGATGCGGAGCAGGCAGTCAATAATGACAGGATACAAAGCAGAATAACCCCTTTTAAGTATTTCATAGTTTAACCTCCGGAAAAAGCTTTATTAAATAGACGGATTTCAATCATATCAGGTTTCAATCATTTTATTACATGAATCATCAATAGTTATTGCCTTCACAGGTAAAAATAGATGATAAGGGGTGATGAATCGTTGCACGCAAAACCATTAATGATCAGACGGAACAGAACCATTCTGGTCGAAAAACAGAATTCCGGCTTGACACCCGTATTGCAAATGCTGGATTGCTTTGCCAGGAGGTTAAAGGAGACAGATCATCTATATACCTACCAGTTTGATGAAAATACCTTATGGCAAGCGGCTGCCAGTGGAATTGGACCCGACTTTCTGGTCAGGTGGTTGGAAAAGTATGCAAAATTCCCTCTGGATTCATGGTTTTTACAACAGATTAAAACAAGTATGGAACGTTTTGGCCTGGTCAGTCTGAAAAAATATACCAGAAGCTCTTTTATTCTCCAAAGCAAAGAAGAATCCGTCATTCAACGGATTAGGCAGACCCCTGGACTGATGGAAGAAATTCTTCATCTGGGCGGAAATAACCTTGTTTTTCCAATGAAATATCGGGGGCAAATCAAAGAACAATGTGCCAAATGGGGCTATCCCCCCATTGATGAAATTGGCTATACGGGAGGGAAACACCTTCATTTTCATTTAAGAAGGAACTTTTCCTTTCCCGGTTTGCGCACCTACCAACAAAAAGCGGTACAGGCCTATTGCCATCCAGCGCATAACTGGTTGTCCAGCGGAGTGATTCTGCTTCCATGCGGATCAGGGAAAACTGTTGTTGGTATCGCCATTATGGAGAAGATACAAAAAGAGACGCTGATTCTGACGCCCAACACGACTTCCTGTAAACAATGGGTAAGAGAATTGAGAGATAAAACCGATCTGCCCCGGGAATTGATCGGAGAATATACGGCAGAGCAGAAACAGATTTCTCCGGTAACCGTAACCACCTATCAAATGTTGACAAAGCGGGATTCCAAAACCGGCATTTTTCCGCATATGAGAGTATTTGGTGAAAGAGACTGGGGATTGATTATTTACGATGAGGTTCACTTGTTGCCTGCTCCCATTTTCCGGATGACAGCTGATTTGCAAGCTAAAAGGAGGCTTGGACTGACAGCGGCGCTGGTACGTGAAGATGGTCGGGAAAAAGATGTATTTGCGTTAATCGGGCCTGTCATCTTTTCATCGCTGTGGAAGGAGATGGAAGCGTCAGGTTGGATTTCGGAAGCAGTTTGTCAGGAAGTGCGTATTCCATTTTCTTCTGGACAGGAAGAAATTTATCAGGCAGCAGAAAGACGCCATCAATACCGGCTGGCGGCAGAAAACCCACTCAAGGTAGAGGTGTTGGAGGATATTCTGGAACGGCATCAAGGGGAGCAAATTCTGGTTATAGGTCAATATATCAATCAACTGAAAGAGATTGCCTCCCGTCTGGGCTGTCCGCTGATTACTGGAGCAACCCCGCAGGATAAGCGGGAAAAGTGGTATCAGCAGTTTCGGGAAAAGAAAATTTCCGTTTTGCTGGTATCCAGAGTGGCCAATATGGCTGTTGATTTGCCTGACGCATCGGTTGCTGTCCAGGTGTCGGGGGCATTTGGTTCAAGACAGGAGGAGGCACAGCGTTTGGGACGTGTTCTGAGGCCAAAGCAAACAGGCCAGAAAGCGTATTTTTATCAATTGGTAACCAGAGAATCGATAGATCAGGAGTATGCCTGGCGGAGGCAAGCTTTCCTGAGAGAGCAGGGATACCAGTATCGGGTTCTGGAGTGGGGAGGCTGACTTTAATGCACGCAAGCGAACTGGAATACTGTTTAAGCTTATTGCCGGAAAAGGCTCGCCGCGAAATTGCTGCTCGGCTCGGGACAAAGGATAAAGGAATTGCAGTCGGGATGGAGCAAATATTGTCTGATCCCGGTTATTATACACATACTTTAGAAAAAATGGATGATCACGAGCGGAAATGGTTATGGTTTATCTTGTTCCAGAGCAGCTCAGGCAAAATAAAGAAACAGGAACTCTTTCAGCCGCAAAAACTTGCCTTTTCCGCGGTGGAATTTCGGCAGCTTATGGAAAGAGCCTGCCGGCAGGGATGGATTTATGGCCTGAGGAATGAACAGATGGAGCTGGTCTATTATTGTCCGAAAGAAGTACGGATGGGCTGGGCAAAAGCTCTGCTCAGGGAACATTCCTTACCCATCCTCAATGAAGATACGGTTACTCCCCTGAATGCCAACCCTTTTACGATCGGGCAGGCATTCTTCCATTTATTGTCCTCGCTAAGCCATGAACCCTGGTTATTAAACAGGACAGGCACAATTCCCCAAAAAGAACTCAAGAAAATGGATGTGGAACTGGAGTTGGAGGACATCGATTTCTCCTGGTCCGGCTGGACCCATTTTCTGATTGAAGTGGCTCGCTCGCTCAAGTTGATTGTTGAGACAAAAAAATATGCAAGGGTAAATAAAACCAGATGGATAAGCTGGTTGAGGCAATCCTGGGAAGACTCGGTTTCACTCCTGTATGAAGCGGTTTGTCATACTCTGCTGAGAAATTTCCCCCATTTGGAAGGTTATCGTTTGCTACTGGAACAGTTGCCAACGGGCAAGTGGTATGGAATAGAACAGATTTTTCGCCAGATCAAAATCAGCCTGGGCCAAAGTGATCACCCGGAAACCGTTGAAGAGCTTCGGGATCGTTGGCTGATCCCCATGGCTTGTATGGGATGGCTTGAGTCGGGAAAGACGAAGGCAGGGGAAAACTGCTTCAAGTGGCTTGCTTATCCGCCCCGGGTATGGGATCGTCCCGGGAATACAGCCATTTATTTGGAACCGGAGCTGGAAATCTATGTTCCTTATCATTTCCCGTGGGACAAGCGATATGAGCTTTCCCGGTGGGCAGATTTTATGGGCGGTGACCATATTCTGGTTTATGAAGTTAATGAACGGTCACTAAACAGGGCTTTTCAATACGGATGGAAGGTTGAAGAAATAACCGGGCGATTGGAAGAGTGGACAAACGGGAGACTGCCTTCCGTCTTTTCAGAAAGGCTCCGTGATCTGTGGAAGAGATTGGATGCAGTTTATTTATCAACATGGACATATCTGAAAAAAACGGATAAAACAGATTCAACGGCATGGGTGGATCGTTTGTCAGGAGCAGGTTGGAAAATAAAAAAATGGAGCGAATCGGAAGTCTTTATCGATGCAGCCCCAGTTCAGGTAGCGGCATGGCTCAGGGAACAAGGACAAAAAAATGTCAGTATTGGGGGAAGATGGTTATTTTCTGATGAAAAAACGAAAAGTGTTGATTGGACAATTGATTTTCAGGGTTTGCGGGGTTGCCGCGTTGAATATCCGAATATCCGGGGGAAAAGTTCCTCTTTAGCATTGCCCAAAGCATGGTTCTCCGGCCTCCGTCCATATGGCCCGGAAATGGCCAGGGAAATTGTGCGGCAAAGCATTGCCCGCCAACTCCCTCTCTTGCTGGTGCAAAATGGACAGAAACTGAAGGCTCATCCGGAATGTCTGCACTATGAGCGGGGAGAATGGGTATTTGAGGCTTTCGTTGGCAAGAAACGAACGAAAATGAAACTGGCCAATATTCAGGAACTCCAGCTACTACCTCTTTCTTAAACAGGCAAAAAAATTTTATCTTTGTTACAATAAAGAGGAGGGGGATCATAATGGCAACTTTGGATATGTCAACCATATTGCTGCAAGCTTATCAATTGGCTGATGAAATCAATGAATCACATGAAGTAAAAGAATACCTTAATGCAAAACACAAACTGGATCAGGATCCTGAAGCGCAAAAGCTGATTCAGGAATTTAATAAAGCAAAAAGCAAATTTGAAGAAGCCAGGCGATTCGGCCGTTACCATCCCGATTACCAAGAGACGAAAGAGCAGGCAATGGCTCTGGTAAAAAAGGTTCAGGAATACCCGTCAGTTCATGCTTGTCTGGAAAAGGAAAAAAGGCTGGATCAGTTGCTTCATCAAGTCTCTTTGACCATTGCCCATTCTGTTTCAAAATCAGTCAAGGTACCGGGACGTTACTGATAGTTAGCGGAATCCTTGCCCGGGCAAGCTCGTTGAATATTCAGACATCCTTTTTTTGGTATATCTGTTATATTGAATAATGTTTAACAGAATGGTACGATAATGTTATAGGCTGTTTTAACAATTAAATACCGCTGAAGCAATGAGATGGACCCTCCGGACACGTTCTAAAGAAAAGGAGTCACATAGAATGGATATGGTGCAAAGATTAGGTTTGGCTGTTTGGGTCAAAGATCTGAAGTCAGCCCGTTCGTTGGGTCGCATGGGAAATATTCATTATATCTCTAAACGATTGAAGTATGTTTATCTTTATGTCGATGGAAAGACAGCAGATCAAATTATACGTCGAATTGAAAGATTGCCTTATGTAAAACGCGTAGAGAGATCACAACGAATGAGCATTTGTTTTGACTTTAATAAACGGATGAACTCACAACAAGTTTAAGGATATTTCTGTCACTTTGGTGGCAGTTTTTTTTGTTTTGATATTTCGTTAACCGAAATTTATAATGTAGTGAAGGGAGAAGGAGTGACAGACATGCCGGTTTGGAAACGGAACATGTATATTTTGATGGTGTCGCAGTTCCTGGTGCTTGGAGCCATGAATATGATTATGCCGTTTTTGCCTTTATACTTGAAAGAAATAGGTATGACTGATCCGGAGCAAGTCCAGTTATGGACTGGCTTAATTTTTGGTATCAACTTTTTCTCTCAGATCATTGTACAGCCCATATGGGGAAACCTGGCAGACCGATTTGGACGAAAAATGATGATATTGCGTTCGGGATTTGGTATGGTAATTGCGACATTTTTCATGGGGTTGGTTACATCTCATTGGCAGCTTTTCATTCTTCGGATGATGAACGGGATTGTTTCAGGATTTATTCCTGCTTCCATTTCCTTGATGGCAACCAATTCGCCTAAAGAGAAAGTTGGTTATGTATTGGGGATGATGCAGGCAGGGGCAGTATCTGGCACCATCTTGGGACCTTTTTTTGGAGGGATTTTGGCAGAATGGGTCGGATACCGGAATAATTTCATATTGACATCCATCTTTTTATTTATAGCAAGCCTGGTCGTTCTGTTTTTCGTGCAGGAAGAGAAAAAACCGGACCCCAAAGCCAAAAAAACATCCATTCTGGAAGACGGAACGTTTGTATTTCACCAACGTTCTTTATTAATTCTTTTTTCTGTCGGACTGTTACTGCAATTTGCCAATGTTGGACCTACACCGCTAATGTCCTTGTTTGTGGAAGAGTTGGGAGAAAATGAACATATTGCATTTCTGGCCGGACTGGTAACAGCCATGACCGGTTTTGCAAATATGCTATCCTCCCCTGTACTGGGGAAAACTTCCGACCGTTACGGGGCGGAGCGTGTATTGTTTATTGCTTTGATTGCCTCAGGTTTGTTCTTTATTCCACATGCGATTGTGCAATCTGTATGGCATTTGTTAATTCTTCGCTTCCTGTTGGGGCTTTGCATCGGTGGCCTGTTGCCATCGCTTAATTCCCTGATTCGCCACCACGCACCGGCAGGAAAAGAAAGTACTGCTTATGGCTTCTATACCAGTGCCATAAGTGTGGGCAATATGTTGGGCCCGATTTGTTACGGTGCAATGGCAGGATGGTTTGGGATTCGCGGTATTTTCCCGATTACCGGTTTTTTGCTGATTATCAACGCATTTTGGTTAAAATTTGCCTTGCGGAAAAACCATCAGTATGGAGGAGCACATAAAGCAGCGAAATCTTCAGCTTGACCGGAAAAAGTTTTGGCTTGTTTATTGCTGTCAAACTTTCTTACAATATAAAGTGATGATGATAGTGTGAGGAGAGATTTCGTTGAATTTTTTTCAGGATCTGAAACAAAAACTGGAGAAAAGTGTGGAGTCGGCAGGCCAAAAGTCTCAAAAAATGTTGGATATTAGCCGCTTAACACTGAGAATTAAGGGGAAAAAAGAAGATATCGACCATCAGATCGGTAAATTGGGATGGCAGTTATACCGCTATTGGGAAGCAAACGGGAAACTCGAATTAACAGAGACTTTTCGCTATTCTCTGGAAGCGATACGCGACCAGGAGGAGCAATTGAAAATTCTGACCAAAGAACTGGAAGAATTAAAGAGTAAAGAAGTGATTCCACGCAAGACGGCAGAACGGGTTGAGTTGGGGGATCCACAGGAAGAAATCATTCTGGAAGAGATGCCTGCAAATGGCTCGCTGGGGACCGGAATTCCTCCAGTTGTTTATATTTGTCCTTTTTGTGCTCATCAGGTTGATCAAAACGCTTCTGGTTGTCTTCATTGCCAAAAGCGCTTCTATTAAGGAGGGGTTCGTCAGTGAAGCAAAGCGATCACCGTAAAATGGTTGCGATGTTGGGTGATTTGAAGCAACGGGCGCTAAGCAAGGAAGGAGAAAAAACAATTATTGACCAGTTCAATGAGAAGGTTGCCCGTGTGGGAGGAATTCAGGCGGTCATTCAGAAGTTGAAAGTGATGTACAATTATTTTCGCGACCCGCGTGTCAGCAAGATGAAAAAAGGGTTGGCCGGGGCCGCATTGCTATATTTTATCCTGCCTGCCGATGTCATATTTGATTGGATTCCTTTGCTGGGTTATGTGGATGATGTGACAGCCGTTTTGTTTGTGTGGCGTCTTTTGTCCAAAGAACTGGATCAGTTTGAACAGAATTGTGAAC
Organism: uncultured Thermoactinomyces sp.; assembly: GCA_965544045.1. GTDB lineage: Bacteria > Bacillota > Bacilli > Thermoactinomycetales > Thermoactinomycetaceae > Thermoactinomyces. The sequence goes on along the minus strand of CBEULT010000010.1, from coordinate 28,643 downwards.
AAATAAGATGATGTATGGAGCAAGTAAGAAATCAAAAGAAGTCATTTTTTGGAAAATGGCTGATTTCTTACTTTTTTTATCTCTGTGGTTTTGCTACAATAAATGGAGAATATTGCAGAAGTTTGAGTGGACAGCTGTTTTTTCGACAAATATAACCAATTCTATCTATTGTTCGGATCAACATAAACAACAGGGTGAGTGGGGAGCTTTCCGGAAACGACGGTGCCTGAGTATATATGAGGGTGAGGAAAGGGGAATCAGGATGAACAGATCTGTTTCCATTACTGTGACAAGCGGCAAAGGTGGCGTAGGCAAGTCTACAACCGTTGCTTCACTTGGTTTGGGATTGGCTCAACTGGGTTACAAGGTGTGTTTGGTAGACACAGATATCGGGCTTAGGAAACTTGATTTGATGCTGGGTCTGGAAAATCGCATTGTCTATGACCTGGTGGATGTTATAGAAGGGGTAAGCAATTTGCGGCAATCACTTGTCAGGCATAAGGAATTTAATGAACTGGCATTGTTGCCTGCTGCACAAACAAGGTATAAAGAAGAAGTTTCGCCTTCACAAGTTCAGGCCATTGTGGATCAGTTGCGATCAGAATTTGATTATATTTTGCTTGACTCACCTGCCGGTATTGAAGGGGGATTTCGCAACGCAATTGCTGCGGCAGATCGTGCCATTCTTGTGGTAAACCCGGAAATTCCTTCTGTCAGGGATTCTGACAGGGTAATCGGTCTGTTGGAGTCTGCCAATATCCAGCAAATTGATTTGATTGTAAATCGTGTTCAGCCTGGAATGGTAAGAGATGGGGACATGTTGAGCGTGGAACGGGTGCAAAGCCATCTGGCGATTAATTTATTGGGTGTCGTTCCGGAGGACAAGCGCATCATCCGTTCTTCCAATACCGGCGAACCCGTAATTCTGGATGGCAAATCATTGGCTGGCAAAGCATTCAACAATATTTCGCGCAGATTGGTCGGAGAAGATGTTCCATTCCTGGAATTGGAATCTTCCACAATCATTACGAGAATCAAGCGTTTGTTTCATATCGCTTAATCAGAATAGGGGCGGATCAGGATGGCTTTTTTGAATATGTTTAGCCGTGACAAAGACGAACCGACAGCCATGACAGCTGATGATCGTTTATCCTTGGTGCTCAGTTATCAACGATCGGACATTGATGAGAAAAAAATAAAACAGTTTCGTGCTCGTCTTATTGAATTGTGCGATGATTTTGGTTATGATGTCGTCGGACAAGTCGAAGTTATTCCACAATCAAAAGACAGAAAAACGATTATCAATGCAAGTATTCCTGTAAAATTGAAGGAGCCGATATAAAAGCACGGACCAAAACCGGTTCGTGCTTTTATATTTCACAGAGTTTTATTTACTAAACGCTGTTCCAAAAAGTCAATGATATGAGAGGGAAACGCTTTATCTTCCGTCAAGGTAAACATGGCGATGGATACATGTGTTGTTCCGTATTTCCGCATAATCTGAATCAGTCGTGAACGTGCATCATTGTTGGGTCGTCCAAATTTTTTTTCGAAGGCTTTCAGAACCATTTCTTCTTCCTCAGCCATAAGAGGTTGATCGGAACCGGAATTTGAGGTGGAAACAAGGGATTGGGGGTACGTATGCCTGCTGTCTGGCTTTGTAATCAGTTGATCCGTTGAGGGCATTTGTGTGCCGGCAGGATTGGATGATGCAGGGTAAACATTGGTCATTGAATGGATCGATTGATTAAATGGCCATTCTTGCAAGCTACGGCGGCGCCGGGGCCTATGTACGGGAAGGTGTTTGAATTTCTCAGGCTGTTTCCGTCGCAAAGTGTAGATCCGTTGATAAATGGCTCCCTGGGTACGGGAAATCTTTTTTTCCAATTCGCTGATGGCATTGGAAAGCGATTTGCCTTCTTCAAGAAATTTGTTTACGGTTTCGATAACCAATTCTTCTTCTTCCGGTTCCCAACTGTTTAAACGATGAAAATTATCCGCCGAATTTTCGTAACAGTGGAAACGGTCTGGATATTCGGACCTCAACTTTCGGACATGGGACATAACCCCTGAATATCCGCGTTTTAATTGTTCAGACAGTTCTTTGAGAATTTCCCGTTCTTTTTTTCCTTCTTTTATTCCTTCATTGAACGCTTCTATAATCAGCTCGTTTTCCTTGTCGGTATATTTCCCTTTTTTCGTTTCAAAGAACATTCGGTGCAAACTCCTTCCGAAGCATAATTCTTCTTAAAATCTTTACTTATAAATATAACAGAAAAGACATAATCTTTTCCACTGCTCATTTTAGAAACATTGCTTTTAAGTGAGATTTACAAAGGAAATTAGCGATTTTATTTTTTTATAACAGGAAAATTTAAGAGATTAGCTGTGAAATTATATTGTGAAATCATTTTCTTTATGATGAGGTATGAAATCAGGAAGTTTTGCCTATAACCCTTATTAAGAGAGAAAAACTCAACATGAGTTGATATTAAGTGAAAGGGGCGAAATGATGAATTTAATGTCGGTCCAGGAAATGAGTTCTCTTTTATATTCACGCATTCCAACAAAAAAAGAGAAACCGGTTCACAGGGATCAAGAGCCCCCTCATCGTCATTGGAACGAAAAGGAGCGTGCAGCACTTGTAATTTTGTGGGGACTGCTTATTTATCCGAAATTGGACCCCGACTTAAGGAAAGAAAAATCTTCGGATGCTATATATATTGATCAGTTGGTCCATATGTTTCAAGATGTCTTGGGTAATAGAAATCAATGCCATAAAATTTTGGCGAAATTGCAAGAGCATGACTACATTCGCTTGCGTGACGAGACGCGGGTTATTCCTGGAACAGGCTTGTTTACAGCAGTTGATGCAGCGAAAATGTACAAATATTTTCGCTCATCCGTTTTAGCCAGGAAAATATCTAAACTCATTTATTCTGGCGATCAACAGCCCAAGGAAAATTAAACGAATGAAAAGCATCTTTTCTACAAATGCAGGAAATGTCTCCATGCGAAAAAATGACCCCAGTGATTACTGTTCAAGTAATTCTGGGGTCATTCCTGTTTTAAAGACTCAAGGAACAAACGCAGTGTTTTTCGTTGATCCGGTGATAATTCCAGGGCAACATGAATAAGATGTTGAATGTCCTCGGGTAAATGGTGAATAAATAGCGGTGTTTGCTGCCCGAGTTGGTTAATGAGCTGTTCGATCAAATTTCGCGATTCATTAATATGTTTATAGGTCTGGATTAATATTTTTTCTGTCGGCTGATTCATCACAATTCATCCTACTCTGTTTCAGAATGAAGCAAGTCATCAATTTCCTTCTTGATGTACATTAATTCGTCGTGACTTAATTTATGCAAGTCACGGATCATCATTTCCAGTTTCATAGAGCGGAATTCTTCAAGAAAGGATGGCATATATTGGGGATTGATCGACATTACCCATTACTCCTTTCATTTTTGTTATGACTGGCAGGTTACTATTTTATCAAAAATTCGACGCTGGTCAACGTTGGATTTTAGCTGTATCCTTTGGTTTTTGTCATCTCTTGCAAACTGTTTCGCTGTTTTTCGGTAAATCAGACAAACTCTTTGTTGATTCAGACAAATTTTTTGGTTTATTTTATTTACTCCATGGGTAAATAAAAATTGATAACTTATGATACTTGAATTCTAAATGAAAAGAATTGAGGTGCTTCGTATGGTTGAAGAGTTAAAAGCACTGGAAGAGCGTCTCTATTCCCTTCAGCAAGAATATTTATTGGCTAAGGAACGACATGAATTTTTGGCACAATATGACCTTTATGAAGAGTGGAAACAATTGAAAAAGCAGCAGAGTGAATTGAAATCGCACTTAGGGCTCAATTAAACAATAAAAGGTTGAAAATAGCCAGTTTTTTGGCTGGCTATTTTCTAAAGGGTTTCCAAAATTTGATTGAATGAATTTTATTGACAAAAATATAAGATCGTATTATTATGACTTAAGATATTTATTGAAACGAATAAGAATCAATCTTCTTATCCAGAGAGGTGGAGGGACTGGCCCTATGAATCCTCGGCAACGGGCTCATTTTGAGTACTGTGCCAATTCCAGCAAGCGCTTGTGCTTGGAAGATGAGAAGAGGTATTCACAGATATAGTTATGAAGACCTCTTCGCTGGAGTGAAGAGGTCTTTTTCTAGTTGAAAAAGGAGCGAGTACATTGAATAACAAAGGAAACCCTTGGGCTTTATTCCCTTTCGTCATATTTTTATCGCTGTTTATCGGGGTAGGTGTTTACACTGGTGATTTTACAAAAATGCCTGCCATCATTGCAGTTTTGATTGCATCAATGTTGGCACTCTTGATGAACCGGCAAACATCCCTGTCAGATAAAATGAAATTGTTTTATCGTGGTGCAGGGCATCCAAATATTATCATGATGGTATTGATTTTTCTGTTATCAGGAGCATTTTCCGCAATAGCCGAAGGAATGGGTGCGGTCGAATCGACGGTCAATCTGGCACTCTCTGTCTTGCCGACTAATTTGTTGATGGTTGGACTGTTTATCATTGCCTGTTTTATTTCCCTGTCGATGGGAACTTCTATGGGAACGATTGTTGCATTGGCTCCTATTGGTGTAGGACTCAGCCAGCAGGCCGATCTCCCTCTTCCCTTGTCAATGGCGGTTGTTGTTGGAGGGGCGATGTTTGGAGATAACCTTTCCATTATTTCCGATACGACCATTGCTGCTGTAAGCACACAAAATATCAAAATGAAGGACAAGTTCAAAGCCAACTTTCTGATCGTTTTGCCAGCTGCTCTCTTGACGGCAGTCATTCTTTATTTTGTTACCGGAAGTGGCCAGGCAAATATGACCAGTTATGAATTTTCCTGGATTCAGACCCTTCCGTATATCGCTGTTTTAATTACAGCGCTGATTGGTATCAATGTATTTGCTGTCCTGGTTTTGGGAATCGTTTTTGCCGGATTGATTGGACTGTGGGAAGGAAGTTATACCTGGTTTGCATTGGTGCAAAAAGCTGAAGAAGGAATAACAGGAATGCAGTCCTTGTCCATTCTGGTTCTGCTGATCGGAGGAATGGTGGAACTGATCCGTTCTTATGGAGGAATTCAGTTCCTGCTGGATTTCCTTACACGACGGACACACACCAGGAAAGGGGCGCAATTCAGCATTGCCGGATTGGTCAGTGCCACCAATTTATGCGTTGCCAACAATACCATTTCCATTATTATGGCAGGGCCTTTGGCCAAGGATATCTCCGCAAGATTCGGGATTGACAGCCGGCAAACTGCCAGCCTGATTGATATTTTTTCATGCAGTGTACAGGGACTGATTCCATATGGGCCGCAGCTCCTGTTGGCAGCCGGTGTGGCTTCTATATCGCCAGTCAGCATTTTAACCTATTCCTATTATCCGATTTTGATTGCTGTTAGTGCTGTGTTATCTATTTTGTTCCGGTTTCCCCGGCTTCGCGCTGTCCCGGCAAAACAGGAAGCAGCCAGGGCAAGTTGATATTGTTTGATATGAGCCAGTCTGTTATTTTGGGACTGGTTTTTTTTGTTTGGATCGGGGGCTAAACCTTTCTCTTAAAATAGTCTATAAATTACCATTATTATGCATTTACTGCATTTTTAGAATAAAAAGTACTAAAAAACTAATGAAATTAACACATTAATTTGTATATTTCGAATTAACCGTAAGTTAAAATATGAATACGTTTACAGAAAATTAACAACTATAAGGGAGTGATAAGATGGGGATCTTGAGAATTGGCCGAATCGAACTGAAGGTTTTAGATATGGAAAAGTCAGTCGACTATTATACCAATCTGATTGGCCTGGATGAAGTCGGCCGGGATGTAAACCGGGTTTATCTGAAAGCTTGGGATGAATGGGATCACCACAGTGTGATTCTCAAGGAAACAGATTCGCCAGGTGTTGGTCATGTTGCGTTTAAAGTAGAAACCATCGATGACATGGAACAATTTGAAAAAAAAATCGAACAGTTTGGCTGTCCAGTTACCAGGGTACCAAAAGGGAACCGTTTGGGAGAAGGAGAAACGCTGCGTTTTGAAATTCCGACAGGTCATATCGTGGAACTTTACCATGATATCGAGTACGTGGGTACAAAAGTAGGTACTTTAAATCCTCATCCCTGGCCTGAGGGGACAAGAGGGATCGCTCCGTATTGCTTTGACCATTGCCTGTTGTCCGGCGAAGATGTGGAGACAGTTACGCGTTTCTTCACAGATGTGCTGGATCTCCATTTAAGTGAAAAAATAGTATCCACGGATGGACAGGAGTTGATCGCAAGCTGGTTGCATGCTCGTAACGGAAAGCCTCATGACATTGCGTTTATCAAAGGTCCTGATAAAAAACTTCATCATGCCGGTTTTTTTGTTGACAACTGGAATGAATTGCTTCGGGCAGCTGATATTCTGAGCAGGTATAAAGTGCCGCTTGAAATATCCCCAACCCGCCACGGAGTTACCAGAGGCAAAACCATTTATTTCTTCGACCCTTCCGGAAATCGCAATGAAACTTATACAGGCGGATATACGGCCTACTATGACCAACCAACGATTACCTGGACTGAAGACAATATTGGACAGGGCATTTTCTATCACTCTAGGCAATTGGTAGATTCTTTTGGAAAAGCTTTGACCTGATACCGATATTCGGAGAAAGGAGGGGCACTGTTGCCACTTATTCAGGTGCATATTCTTGAAGGACGTACTGCTGAACAAAAGGAAGAACTGATTGAAAAAATGACTCATCTGGCTGCAGAAGTTTTGGGTTCCCCGATTGAAAATGTACGGGTGTTAATTAATGAAATGCCTTGGGAACATTGGGGCATTGCCGGGCAATCTGTCAAAAAAAGAAGGGGTTCTTGATAGAAAGGAGGATGGTTATGTCAGCAGAATCTGCTTTCCAAAAAACAATTCGGAAACAGCCATTTGACTGGAAAACCAGAAATGAATATGAAGAAGTGACACTCAGGCAGCAAACCTATCTGCATTTTCAATACAGAAGCAACTACGATGACCGGGATTACGAACTGTATGACCCGCGTTATACGCGTGTGAAAAGTTCCAACTGGGAAGGGTTTCGGGATCCGAAACGGTTCTGGTATACCACTTATGTCAGTAACCGAAGAAAAATGGCTGAAGAAGTTGAAAATGGATTTTCATACGCAACCGAACTGGATGTTGTCAGAAACCTTCCAGATAACTGGGTAAATGCGTTAAGAGATTTGTATACGCCTTTACGCCATTTGGAATACGGGGAAAATCTCCAAATGCAACATGTGGTTCGTTATGCTTTGGGAACGCCAATCGAACAGTGTGCTACTTTCCAGGCTTTTGACAAGACCGGACGGGCTCAGTGGATCTCGCTCTGGGCGATGAATATGGAAGAGTATCACGGGGATTTCCTGAAGCACGGGAAACAAGTCTTAATGAATGAACCAGCCTTCCAGCCACTGAGAAAATATGTGGAAGAGATTCTGGTTACCGACGACTGGGCCGAAGTTATTGTGGCTGAAAACCTGACCCTGGATCTGCTTCTGGGCAACCTGATGTACAACAAATTCAACAATGAAGCAATCAAGGTTGGGGATACCCACCTGTCCATTCTTAATCTGATCATCAATAAACAGATGGAGTGGCACCGGGACTGGGCATTTGCGTTATTCAGCTATCTGGCGAAAGACCAGGCCAAAAGCCGTTGGGATTATTTGAAATCATTGGGATATGGCGACTGGCAGGGAGACTATCGCTGGGGACTTACCATCAGTGATCCGCGGGAAACACCGGAAGAAGAACTGTCCAATACAGAAATTATCGAGGAGTGGGTAAACAAGTGGTATCCCAGGGCATACGAGGCCGTGCTTTCTTTGATGCCATTATTTGAAAAGCACAACATTGCGGTCGATCTGGAAGCAACCCTGAAAAAAATTGAAAGTGATATTGTTGCCAAGACGTATAAAAAATATGGATTGCCATTTAAACCCGTGAATGACTAATCAAGAAGGAGTCGAGAAGTATGGAAACCAAAGCGGCTTATGTAGGAATGGATTTGGATACCAGCGGTGGCGATGTGGTAGAGGCGATCATTGAGGCGGTAGAAAAAGATAATAAAGGTGTTGTCGTGGAAGACTTCACGGTTTTTAAGAAGGTAAAAGCTCCCGGAAAACTGCTGCTCAGGCGCGAGACAGTGGAAGAATGCCTTGGCAGGGAGTGGGAGATGGATTCACTCCAGCTCTTTATGTCGTCATATTTCGGATTTATAAGGGATTGGGATGAAGAGCAAATGATTATCCACTGGGAAAACGAGTAAAAAAAGGAGGCTGGATGAATGGCGGCAAAGATGGGGCTGAAGCAGAGATATCACGCTATGACCAGGGATTTGATGTGGGATCCCCAGGAGTTTGACATGAACCGCGTCTATCCATTGATTGAAAAAGAAGGGATCATTCTCAAAGACCCCAGCCGGTGGGAAGATCCGTTTCGGATGGCTTACAACCAATATGTAAAAGTACAGGCGGAAAAAGATCTTTTGTATCACGCGGTGCGAAATGCCTTTGAAGCAAACGAAGGGCATGCAAAAGTTGTTGATGCCCGCTGGTATGAAGGGGTAAAGGCTTTTGCCATTGCTGTGCAGCCGGCTGAATATCAGGCGCACCGTCTGATGGCTTACATTGGACGCAATATCCCGATAGAAGCAATTCGTTTTGCCACCATAAACCAATGTCTTGATGAGTTGCGGCACGCACAAATCGAAATCAAGCACTATGCCCATATGAGCAAGAAAATAGACGGTTTGCATGCTTATGCCCAAACCAATGAAAATTTGTGGTTTAACACCGTTACGAAGTCCTTTTTTGAAGATGCGCTGTCAGCGGGACCTTTTGAAGCCTTGGTGGCGATTGCTTTCTCATTTGAATACGTGTTTACCAATATTTTGTTCCTTCCGTTTGCCACGTCCGCGGCGGCAGTAGGAGATGATAACTTCGTTGCTGTCGGGAAAAGTGTGCAGTCCGATGAATCCCGCCACATGGCTCTCGGAATGTCAGCTTTAAAAATGCTGTTGGAAGAGGACGACCGCAATATACCGATTATTCAGAAATGGCTGGATAAATGGTATTGGAGAGCATATCGCATCTTTTCAGTGGTTGCAACTTTAATTGATTATTATCCGCGAATTCGCCCCATTTCCTGGAAGAAGGCGTTCAAAACCTATGTGGAGGACCAGGTGTTTGAAGGTCTGTTCAAGGATTTCAGAAAATATGGCATTCGCTTGCCGCTTCATGCCGAAGACAGCATCAAGGAAAAAGAACATTATTCCCATGCGGTCATGCGCATTCTGGATCATGCCAAACATGCCAACGCCTTCAGGGGATTCCGCTTGCAGCCGGACGATTATGAATGGCTGTCCAAGGAATATCCGGATACGTTTGAACGTTACTATGCGCCGTTCTTTAGACGGATGGACGATCACGTCATGGCAGTGGCAACTCCGGGTTTTCCCGCCATCTGTACGGTATGCCAAATTCCTCTGGAGTTTCCTGATCCGGACAATCCGACCAGATTCTGGACACAGTACAGTGAATACAACAACAAAACTTATATGACCTGTTCTCCGGGATGCAAGCATATTTTTGAACAGGAACCACACAAATATGCGCAAATCTGGTGGCCGGCCGAAGCCTATGCCAGCGGGGAATTCGGGGAAAATCTGCCTGGCGACCTGTTTAAATATTTTGGTTTTGCTCCGGAAGAGGCAAATGAATATTACTCATCCAGAGATTATGAGCGCTGGCTTAAACACCGTAAACATTTGGGATTGGACCAGTTTGTTTCAGGAAGATAATCAGAAAGGTGGTGAAATGAATGGCCAATTATCTGATGGATTCCAATCACTTGTTGGTATGGCCTGTATTCAAGGAAGTGACGGAAAACGATCTGTTCATTTGCAACATCGGTGTAAGAGCCCGATATGACATGACAGGAAAAGAATTGCTCAAGGCATGTGTCGATGCCTGGCAATTAAACAAGAACAAGGAGTATCGTCTTCGTTTGATCCGGCCAGACCAGCAGGTGGACATTCCACCCGATGCTGTCATCAAGGAGATTGGAATCAGAAATGGCGATCCTCTGGAGATCATTTCTTGTTAGCAGGTTTTACCCTCTTTAAGGGACATTCTTAAAGAGGGTAGAAGACACAAAAATGATCTGAAAGGAGATGTGATTCTTGAGTATTATTGAAACGGGCTTGGAGACTTATGAAGTAACATTGGAACCCAGCGGGAAGATAATGCTCGTCAAGGAAGGGCAGACATTGCTTGATGCGGCAATCAGAAATGGCATCCAGATTCCTTATGGCTGCCGTCACGGGAACTGTTCTGCCTGCAAGGCACAGGTTCTGGAAGGGGACTATGAGTTGATGGATCGGGTTTCTGAGTATTCGTTGATGAGTTTTGAACGGGAAGAAGGCTTCATTCTCATGTGCAGCACGATTGCCGAAAGCGATCTGGTCATTGAGGTTGAAGAAGAAGAGTCGGAGGAGCCCTTCTTTCCGGTTTATGATTTTCAGGCGATGGTTGTGGACAATGTGAAGTGTACGCCGGACATTCATAAAATCACATTGAAGTTGGAGACTGCCGAGTTTCCATATGCAGCCGGCCAGTTTTGTGAATTTGCCATTCCCGGTTCCGGTGAAACCAGGGCATACTCACTGGCAAAGCCATTTTCCCAAAACGGTATTCTGGAATTTCACGTAAAGCGAATCAAAAACGGAATCGGGTCAAATTACATGTGTGATCTTAAATCCGGTGATCTGGTAGTTGGTTCAGGACCTTACGGTAAAATGCAACTGCGGGATCGTTCCAGAGATCTGATTTTTGTGGCGGGCGGTTCTGGAATGGCGCCAGTAAAATCCCTGATTGAAGAACTTTTTTCCGTTCCTTATGAAGGAAAAGCCTGGTTCTTTTATGGAGCACGTACGGAAAAGGACTTGTATTTGTCGGATGAATGGAAAGAGATGGAGAGAAGACATCCCAATTTCCGTTATATTCCCGCTTTGTCCGATTTGGAACCCGGGGATACCTGGCAAGGCGAGAAGGGATATATTGCGGATGTTGTCAAGAAAACTCTGAGTAATATGGAAAATATGGAAGCTTTCTTGTGCGGGCCGCCCATTATGATTGAAACAACGATGGATGTGCTAAGCCAGGGAGGAGTAAGAGGGGCAGATATCCATTATGATGAATTTTAAAAATCTGCTAAAAATATTGAAAAATAAGAGGTTACTATGTATAAAATAAAAGTGATAGATGATAACTGTCATACTTTTTTTTCCCGGGACGGAGAAAGTCTGTTGGATGCGCTGCAAAGGAATAATGTGAAAATTCCTCATGCCTGCCGGGGCGGAGGATGTGGATTGTGTAAAGTAAAGATAGAGGCAGGGGATTTTAAAAGAGGGCCAAGTTCCAAAGAAGCGTTGCCGGATGATGAACGGGAGATGAATTATACATTGGCTTGCAAGACTTATCCCAAAGGCGAAATAAAAGTCCGTATTGGCATCGGATGAATTGAATCTTCATTGGTGGTGGAGGTATGGAATCTTTCGAACTGGAACTCAGCAAATTATATCCAACTGGAGAATGTGACAAGGCCAACTATGAACGTGTGATTACTATTCCGATTTCCGCCATGGGAACATTGCGCATTGAGCTGATTGAAACACTTGGCCTTGAGCGTGCCAAAGGGTTTCTTCTCCGCTACGGATGGCATGTCGGCATGAGCGACGGAAAAAAGGCAAAACAATTGACCTGGAAGAATGATAAGGAACTGGTTCTGGCAGGTCCCCGCTTGCACACATTGCATGGCCATGTCCATGTGATTGCAGACAAGGTAGAGGTGGACATTGGACAAGGGAAGATTCATCTGGAAGGATATTGGAAAAACTCGTATGAAGCCAGGGAGCAGATCAGGCTGTTTGGAAAAAGCGGGAAACCGGTGTGTTATTTCCTGTCCGGGTATGCAAGCGGGTACCTGTCTACAGTCATAGACAAAAAGGTGATTGCTTATGAACTTCAGTGTGAGGGGATGGGCCACACGGAGTGTCATTGGGTATGCAAAACCGTAGATGACTGGGGAGAGGAAATTGCAGGTGAGCTCAAATATTACGAAGTTAACAATATTATTGATGAATTGGATCAAACTTACAAAAAATTAAAACATGAGCGTGATAATTTAAGCAAAGCCTATCAGGTCCACCAAAAGTTATTGAAAGAAATTCTTCAGCAAAATCACCTGATTTCCATCGCCAATGTTTTATATCAAAACATGGGAATCCCGGTACTGATTGAGGATATCCATTTGGATCTTCTGGCGGCAGGCGGAGTGGCAATAAAAGAGGCTGAAAATTATTCCGAACAGTTAAAAAAGACATTCCAGCGTGACAATTTGACAAAAACCGCTTTTCTTGTCGTATCAGAAAATCACCACAGGGCGATAACGCCGATTTATTTGCGAAAAAAGATAATCGGATATTGTTCTTTTCTTTATCAGGATTCATATCCCCAGGAAGTGGATAAGTTAATCCTGGAGCAAGCTGCGCTGGCCTGTTCCCTGCACATGCTGAACGAACGGACCCGCGTTCAGGTGGAGAACCGGATGCGGGGAAACCTGCTGGAAGACATATTAAATCAACGCATTACACATACTGATATTCTCAAAAGAACGCGCCTGATCGGATTCAATTGGAAAAATACTGGCCTGTTCATGATTGCTTTTAACCAGTTCATCAGCCACCGGACTATTGAAGATGAACTGGAATTTAACGACCGGCTAATTGTTAATTTATTAAACTTTTTCAAGCATTGGAATCTGGATGCCCTGATTGGCCAGAAGGCCGGCCATGTGGTGATTCTTCTCCCGGAAAATAAAGAACTGGAGAATCCAAACAAAAAAAAGGAATTATGCCGTATGCTGATCCGCTATTTTTCAAAAAAATATAAAGGTTGCCATTTCAAATTGGGAGTCAGTTCAAGATCCCGCCAGATCAAGGATGTTTCCAATCTGTATGAGGAAGCACTGGCATGCCTGAAAATAGCGAATAAAGATGAGGATGTTGTGTTTTTTGATTCATTGGGAATCGTCGGGATTCTCTTTCAGACGAGGAACCTGGATGGATTGCGCCGTTATGCGTATAAGACCCTGGGCAGTCTGATTAAAGAAGACAAGCCCAAAAATATGCAACTGACCAAAACCTTGTACCATTATTTAAGTCATGCTTCCAATATTCACAAAACAGCCCGGTCAATGAATTTTTCGGTCAGCGGTTTAAGATATCGCCTGAATCGCATCACGGACATCTTGCAAGTGGACCTTAACGAACCATCCATGATGCACCAGATTTATTTGGCCCTGCAATCTCTGATTGTTCTGGGCGAACTGGATATTCGGGAAGGAAAGGCGGAACAGCAATGAAAGTATTTTACAAAAAAGTCTCAGTTTCTGAAAAAGTCGTTACGAAAATGATGGAAGCCGCGTGCAGGAAGGCAGACGAATTGGGGATTAAAATCAATGTTGCCATTGCAGATGAAGGGGGAAATCTGAAAGGATTCATGCGAATGGATAATGCTCCCCTGCTCAGCATGGAAATTTCCCAAAACAAGGCTTATACCGCGGCAGCATTCGGTATTTCCACCTCTGAGTGGTACCCGATGATCAAGGATGAGCCGGAACTGCTCTATGGCATTGTCCATACGAACAGACTGACAATTTTTGGCGGAGGAATTCCCATCGAAATTGATGGGCAATTGGCAGGAGGAATTGGCGTATCTGGCGGAACCGCCGAACAGGATGCCCTTTGTGCTGAGAGCGCCTTAAATGTTTTGAAACAGAATTTGTGACCTGCTATTCAAAATATCAGACGTTTCAATGGAGATAGATTGTTTTTCAGATCCAAACTTACTATAACGAGGAGAGATCAGAATGCAATTGACACTTGATGCAGTTCGGCAAAAAAATATCGGTAACAAATATGATTGCCTGCATTATATCGATGGAAAATATCTGTCGTCACAGAGCGGAAAAACCTTCCGTAATGTTAATCCGGCCACCGAGCAAGTGATCGGTTTGGTTTCCGAAGGAAAAAAAGAAGAGATCGACATGGCGGTTACAGCAGCAAGGAAGGCGTTGAACGGTCCGTGGAAAAAAATGACTGCCAATGATCGGGCTGCAGTAATCCGCCGTATTGGCGATATTATTCTGGAAAGGAAAGAAGAATTGGCATATCTGGAATCTGTCGATACTGGCAAACCGCTATGGCTGTCCAAAGCAACCGATATTCCCCGTGCCGCTTATAACTTCCATTTCTTTGCCGATTATATCCGTTCATTGGGAACTGAAGCTTTCGAAATGGATGATGTGGCGATCAACTATTCTGTTCGCCGTCCCGTTGGGGTAGTTGGTTTGATTAATCCCTGGAATCTCCCTTTGCTGCTGTTGACATGGAAACTGGCCCCCTGCCTTGCCGGAGGAAATACGGCGGTGATCAAACCTGCTGAGGCCACTCCGCTCACGGCAACGGTGTTGGGGGAAATTTGCAAAGAAGCTGGTGTGCCTGATGGGGTTGTCAATATCGTTCACGGATTTGGCCCCGATTCAGCCGGTTCCGCCCTGTCGGAACATCCGGACGTAGACGCAATTTCGTTCACAGGTGAAACCACTACCGGAAAAGTGATCATGAGGGCGGCTTCTTCAACCTTGAAAAAGCTTTCCTACGAATTGGGCGGAAAAAATCCGAACATTATTTTTGCTGATTCCGATTTGGATGAAGTGGTTGAAACAACTCTGAAATCCAGTTTCATCAACCAGGGGGAAGTATGTTTGGCCGGTTCCCGCGTTTATGTCGAACGGTCTGTTTATGATGAGTTCCTGAAGAAACTTGTAGAAAAAACCCGAGCATTAAAAGTAGGAGATCCGTTTGATCCTGAGACCTACGTTGGAGCTTTGGTCACCAGAGAACATTATGAACGGGTGAACAGTTATCTTGAATTAGCCCGGGAAGAAGGCGGAAAAATTCTGATTGGCGGCAAGAGGCCGGAAGGATTGGAGAAAGGTTATTATCTGGAGCCCACCATTATTGTCGGCTTGGATCAAACTTGCCGGGTTGTCAAGGAAGAGATTTTCGGGCCGGTGGTAACGGTATTACCGTTTGATACGGAAGAAGAAGTGATTGAACGTGCCAATGATACCCATTACGGTCTGAGCGCCACTATCTGGACCAACGATCTGCGCCGTGCCCATCGAGTGGCTGGACAAATTGAGGCCGGAATTATCTGGATCAACACATGGTTCCTGCGGGATCTGCGCACACCGTTTGGGGGCATGAAACAAAGTGGAATTGGCCGTGAAGGCGGCATGCACAGTTTTGAATTCTATACGGAATTGAAAAATATCTGCATCAAGCTATAAGAAAGGGGATAATGCATTGAAATCGGCAACTTCCAATATGGCAACAAAACTGGCCGATTATCTGGCTAAAGCAGAACAAACAGGAAGAGGTGTCCAGCCGTTAACTGATCTGGAACCGGGTCTTACCGCTGAACAGGCCTATCAGGTTCAGCTTGTGACCATTGAACGTAAAGTGAAATCAGGCGCCCGCATTACCGGAAAGAAAATTGGCCTCACCTCCATGGCCATGCAGCAGATGCTGGGTGTTGACCAGCCGGATTATGGTCATCTTTTGGACAAAATGGTAGTAGAAAACGGAGGACAGATTTCCTTTAAACGCGTCCTCCAGCCGAAAGTGGAAGCGGAAATCGCTTTTGTGCTTAAAAAGGATCTGACCGGTCCGCGGGTCAATGCGATGGATGTGTTGCTTTCGACAGATTACATTTTGCCGGCGATCGAAATCGTCGACAGCCGTGTTTTAAACTGGCAAATCAAATTGGCGGATACGATTGCGGATAATGCTTCTTCCGGTTTGTACGTTCTTGGAGAAAAGCCGGTTAAAATTGACTCGGTTGATTTGGCGCAAATCGGCATGGTCCTTTACAGGAACGGGGAAGTGATGAACACCGGTGTCGGGGCGGCTGCCTTGGGAAATCCCGCAGTTTGTGTTGCGTGGCTGGCCAACAAACTGCATGAATTCGGGATTTCTCTCAAAGCTGGGGAAGTGATTCTTTCCGGTGCCCTGTCTGCAGCGGTAGATGCTGAACCGGGAGACCATTTTGCGGCCCGGCTTGCCCATCTGGGGGAGGTCAGCGTCAGGTTTTCAGGCGAATAAATCACCGTCACATAAAGGAAGGGATTCAGATGTCAAAAGTAAAAGTAGCCATCCTGGGTTCAGGAAATATCGGAACAGATTTAATGTTGAAACTTCGGCGCTCCGCAGTTCTGGAGTTAACTGCCGTGATCGGGATTGATCCGGAATCGGAAGGCTTGCGCAAGGCCAGGGAACTTGGATACGAAGTTATTTATAACGGAATTGACGGATTTCTGGAACGCTCTGAACTGGCAGATATTATTTTTGATGCCACTTCGGCCAGGGCCCATCTTCGCCACGACAGGCTTCTGAAAGAAGCGGGCAAAAAAGTGATTGATATGACTCCGGCGGCGATCGGGGCTCTTGTTGTTCCGCCGGTCAATATTGAAGAGCATTTGGATGCTCCCAATATAAACCTGGTTACCTGCGGGGGACAGGCGACCATTCCGATGGTACATGCCGTAAGCAGGGTAAGTCCTGTTGAGTATGCAGAAATCGTGGCTACCATTTCCAGTGTGAGTGCCGGACCAGGCACACGGGCCAATATTGATGAATTCACACAAACGACTGCACGTGGAATTGAACAGATCGGAGGGGCCCAAAAAGGAAAAGCCATCATTATTTTAAATCCTGCCGAACCGCCGATCCTGATGAGAAATACGATTTACTGCCTGGTTGAATCGGTGGATGAAAAGAAAATTACCGAGTCCATTCTGGAAATGGAAAAAACCGTACAATCGTATGTTCCCGGCTATCATCTCAGAACAGAGCCCATTTTCGACGGCAACAAAGTAACGATATTTCTTGAAGTGGAAGGAGCAGGCGACTACCTGCCCGAATATTCAGGGAATTTGGATATCATGACCGCTGCCGCCGTCAAGGTTGCAGAAGAGTTTGCCAGACATCAGCTCCAAATCCGGGAAGCAAAGGAGGAATCAGCAGGATGAGCAGCAAACGAGACATTATTATTACTGAAGTCGCGCTTAGAGACGGCAGCCACGCCATCAGGCATCAATTTACTACCGACCATGTGCTTAAGGTATCCAAGGCTTTGGATGAAGCTAATGTTCCCTATATTGAAGTAACCCACGGAGACGGTCTGGCCGGGTCTTCCTTGCAATACGGTCTTTCCCTGACGGATGAAATGGAATTGATCGAAGCCGCCGCATCGGTTTGCAAGCAGGCAAAAGTATCTGTGCTTCTTTTGCCAGGGATCGGAACGGTAAAAGAATTGAAAGAAGCGGCGAAACGGGGAGCAAAAATGGTTCGTGTCGCCACCCATGTTACAGAGGCGGACGTTTCAGCCCAGCATATTTATATGGCCAAAGAATTGGGCATGGAGACGGTTGGCTTTTTAATGATGGCACATATGGCTCCCGTGGAAAAACTGGTTCAGCAGGCCAAACTCATGCAAAGTTATGGAGCAGATATCGTCTATATGACGGATTCGGCCGGAGCCATGCTGCCCCACCAGGTAAAGGAAAAAATACGCACCCTGAAAGAAAATCTTGATGTTGAAATTGGTTTCCATGCCCATAACAACCTTTCGCTGGCCATGGCCAACACACTGACTGCTATTGAAGAAGGGGCAACCCGTGTTGACGGAAGTGTGCGCTGTTTTGGCGCAGGTGCGGGAAACACCCAAACGGAAGTGCTTGTGGCCGTCCTTGATCGCCTGGGTGTTCAAACAGGTATCGACATGTATAAAATGACAGATCTGGCCGAAGAAGTGGTGGCCCCCATCCTGAACGCCCCACAGGAAATTACGAGGGACGCCATGATCCTTGGTTATACCGGCGTATACTCCAGTTTCCTGTTGCACGCCAAACGGGCTGCGGAAAAATTCAATATCGACTCCCGGGATATCTTGCTTGAACTGGGGAAACGGAAACTGGTCGGAGGCCAGGAAGACATGATTGTAGATGTTGCCGCAGAAATTGCCAAAGCCAGAACAAAAGCGGCTCGATAAGGAGGAAAACGATGGGAGTAAAGGAACGCTATCTTTCTATAGCAAATCATCTGGAACAGGCAGAACTGGAAAAGTCCGCAGTAAAGCGGGTTACTCTGGACCATCCCGACCTGTCGATCGAGGACGGATACAAGATTCAGGAAAAATTGATCAAGTCCAAGCTGGGCAAAGGATACCGGATCATCGGTCCCAAAATGGGATTGACGAGCCAGGCCAAAATGAAACAGATGAATGTGGAAGAACCGATTTATGGATACATTTTTGATTATATGATCGTGGAGAATGGAGGCAAACTTTCCCTCAAGGAATTGATTCATCCCAAAGTGGAAGTGGAAATTGCTTTTGTTTTAAACCGGGATCTGAAAGGTCCCGGAGTTACCGGACGGGACGTCCTGGCTGCGACAGAATATGTTGTTCCGGCACTTGAAATCATTGACAGCCGGTATGAAAACTTTCAATTCACTCTGACTGATGTCGTTGCCGATAATGCCTCTTCCTCCCGGGTGGTGTTTGGAAATCGCCTCGTTAAACCGGACCCGATCCAATTGGACCTGGTAGGCGCAACTCTTTTTATCAACGGTGAATTGAAAGCCTTGGGTGCGGGAACGGCTGTTCTCGGACACCCGGCCCGTTCTGTGGCCATGTTGGCCAATATGCTGGGACGGAAGGGAGAAAAAGTGGAGGCCGGCCAAATCATTTTAACTGGAGGAATTACGGAAGCCGTTTTGCTTAATGCCGGGGACTATGTAACTGCCAAACTGTATCAGATTGGTGAAGTCAGCTTTCTGTTAACCGAATAAACGGGGCAGGAACAGCGGACACCCGGAAAATGGCGGATTCCTGTTTCCCGGGTGTCTTTTAAAAAACAGTAATTTTAAATAAACAAATTTAACACTTTCATTTGATGGAGGCTTTTATATGGCAGAACCGGGGAAATTTATTGAAGCAGATGGCATTCTCACTCATTATCATGAAGCGGGAGAAGGAGAGGCTTTGCTCCTCATTCATGGTTCCGGCCCAGGGGTGACTGCCTGGGCTAACTGGAAGCCGGTTTTTCCGGTATTGTCCAAACACTTTCATTTATATGCTCCCGATATAGTAGGGTTTGGTTACACACAAAGGCCAAAAGAAATCCGCTATTCAGTCAATATGTGGGTTCATCACATGATTTCATTTATCGAGGCCATGAAACTGAAGAAGATTTCAATCATTGGCAATTCCATGGGTGGAGCCTTGGCACTGCATCTCGCCCATCGTCGTCCCGGCCTTGTCCGGAAATTGATCCTGATGGGAAGTGTGGGATGCCAATTTCAAATCACTGGGGAACTGGACAAAGTATGGGGCTATACGCCAGGATTTGAAAATATGAAAGACCTGATAAAAATTTTTGCTTATAGCGGTTCGGCCGCGGAAAATGACGAACTGGTGGAAATGCGTTATCAGGCGAGCATCCAGGAAGGATTTCAGGAGTCTTTTTCGCAAATGTTCCCGGCTCCCCGCCAGAGGCATGTGGACGCCCTGGCCTTGAGAGATGAAGTGTTAAGGACCGTTTCCGTCCCGACTCTGCTTGTGCATGGCAGGGAAGACCGCGTGATTCCTTTAAATGAAACCAGCTGGAAAATGGCCCAACTGTTGCCCAATGCCGAATTGCATGTTTTCCCCCAGTGCGGCCACTGGACACAAATTGAAAAAACAGGCAGGTTTACGGATCTTGTTATCAGCTTTCTAAACAGTGTGTAAATATTTGGATCAATAATAGATGTTGCCTGTGAAGGAGAGGTTTTACATGGTCAAGGTATGCCAGAAGCATATGGTTGATGGTTTGAAAGTGCTTGATGTCCCCCATGTTGAAATATTGTCTGATACGACTAGAAATTTGTGCTGCTTTTGCAACGAAAAAGCCAAATATCTGCTATTTCTTCCGTATATAAAACATAAAGTCATATACGAAGAAGATTTCAGCACACAAAAAGGAAAAAGCAGACTCAAGCAGCAGCCTGTCGCGGGATAAGTTCGTTAGAGCAAAATGTAATTTCCAATTCAATAGGGAAGAAGCAATTTATATGATCAAGCCGCTTGATTCGAGGTTTTCGCATTTCTATAACCTGCCAGAACCGTCCGATCTTGAAAAGTTCCCTGGAGTGAGCAGGGAATTTCTGTTTTTACCCTCTTTTTTCGCCTCTTTCTCCATTTCTTTGCGCTACTATTCATTATCATTTTGAAATGATAATGAACTTCCCATTTTGGATCAATATATGGCTTAATCATTGCTTTAATTAGTGGTATAGTTTTATTGGGAAGTGATAAGAAAAAGATAAAAGATCGGTATGCTTGTGATTTTGGAACAACCATTCTGATCTGTTCCATTAACAGGAAAAGGCTTATTAAGGAATATAGCCCTTTTCTGAATATCTTGATGGCCGGGAGAAGGAATCTCTGTTTTTTTGAATGAGAATCACTTTCAATTTTCCGTCGCTCTCGATTCATTTTTTTATGAATATGAATTATTTGGTACTTATTAAAGGAGGGGTATGACATGGTCAAGATTTGCCGGAAGCATATGGTTGACGGTTTGAAAATCATTGATACACCCCATGTCGAAGTATTACCTGATACGACAAGAAACTCATGTTATTTTTGCGGCCAGAAGGCCAAGTACATACTATTTCTCCCGTACATGAAGCATAAACACAATTGTAAACAAGATGCCCGCACCCAAAAAAGAAAAAACGGCCTCAAAAATGACCAGGACGAGGAGAATAAACCGTATTTGGTTGATTCGACGGGGTGACAAGAATTTTGATTCGCATAAAAAGAACGGGAAATTGGCTTTTAAAAGTGCCATAGCCTGTTTTTTCGTAAAGGTGAGGGCGGTACAGTACCAACGCTGAGAGCAACAAATTTCCCATTCTTGGCATGGCAGACAATGTTTTGAAAAAGGTTGTCCAAAGTCCGGTTCGTTCACCTGCGGGGAGACTTGCCAAGTGAAAGATTTCCCGGGAAGATCAGGTACAATCTCATACTGGTTTTCTTCAAAAAGCGGATACGATGTCGCAACAAGTGCGTAGCATATCCGTTTTTTCCGGATTGCAGGGATATCTCCCACCCGTCAGTAGAGAACGGGAAAGCAAATTATCAATCAGTTGCCCGAAATAATCTGGTTTTATCGATAATATTTAATTATTTCTGGTCACTTTTATTCGCACCTTTTTCAGGTTATAGGCGTGACCACGAATTGCCGCAAGGGGAGTTTGCAAATCATGAGAGATGTTGGCCACAAGTTCCTTGCGCTGGTTTTCTTCTTTGTTGAGTGACAAGCCTTTCCCGGATAGATACTGGAAGCTGCATAAACAGAATCAGCAGGCACTGATTAACACTCATGTTGAACCAGTCATTTGAATTCAATTGAGAACGCGGTATTTGCAAAACCATAAAACCTTCATCGTAATCGTTACCGATCAAGGTGACTACCATAAACGGATCAGCCTGATATAGCGATTTCCTGGATGAATAGAATGGCCAAGGACCAGGATTTCGTAACCGGGATTGAAGAAGGAATTTTCTCCCGGAAGCACCAGTCAGGCTTTTTACTGTTTCCTGGTCGAACGCTTTGGAGCTGGCTACGCCACTGTACAGGTCCCTGCCCCTACCCCCTTTATGCAAATTGCGGCCACGCCTGCTCAGGCAGTTTCATTGATTAATTCCGTAATCATTGGATAATGTACAGGGAACCTATTTTCGTGTTTCAAGGGGGGTTACGATTCCAATCTCAAATCAAATTTTCAAAAGAAGCACTGGGCAAGATAAAGATTTTGGCACATATACTGCGGAAGTTGCCAAAATTGGCGATCTTGCCATTCCTTCCGGCAAAATTGTTGCATGTGATCCACTCGTTTTTCCAGAGAAGGAGTCTTTTTCATTGGAAGTAAAATCCGGACAATATCCGGTTTATTTAAACATTGTCCATTTTAGAATTGAGCATCAACGAATTGCTTATGCAATTCTGCGATTTAATGACAATCTGCCTGTGAGGTGGGAAATGGCAACACTCCAGGGACAAGATGTGAACACGTTGAAAGAAAATCAAATGTTTGGCTACGAAGTATATACAGGAACTTGTTGCTTTATGGATTCAGAATCAGCAAAAATATTAATTGCAAATAAAGAAGTTCATGACCAGTTGCGTGACACTGTTGATGACTGTGACAAATGGGCTGATATTCGACTAAATGAAACCGGCTTGAATATAATTCTTTTCAGCTTGGATTGGCAGGATGGATTTTATGCTTCTTACTGGGGTTTTGATGAGAATGACAGTGCAGTATGCCTTGTAACGGATTTTACTGTCCTGAGTAATGATCAATCAATTTTCTCACCGGCAGGGGAAGGGTTATTTCATTTAATTCAATTAAATCAATATATTAAGTACACATTAAGCATTATTCCCGTTATTATATAGTAAATTAAAAATAAACAGTAAAAATTCAGGCGAGAAGACTGTAGCTCCCCTGACAATACACGGTAGTTTTACTTCCTTACAGGTATGATTTAAGCCCCGAAAAGTACCTCTATCAAACTGTAAATTGCCCATTTTGAGGTCTGAAAAAACTCCATATTATTTTGCGGATTTAAGCGTATTTATCAAAGTATCTAATTGTTGAAAATCGCTTTTATTTATGGTTTTTGCCAGTGGTTTGCTGATGGCAAAATGTCCTTTGCATGATAAATATCTACATTCGGAATTGCGATTTTTATACTCCTTTCAGCTTTTTTATCTTTATACAAAAGTATTTGTTTAGTATTACCAATTTGCCTATATTATTATGTGTATATACCATTTAAGATAAGGAGTGATTTTTTTGGCAACAATTGGTCAACTGCTTAAAAGCCGCGCTGAATTATCACCGGATTTGGAAGCGATTGTTTGGGAACAGGAACGTATTACATACCATCAATATAATCAAAAGGTAAATCGCCTGGCAAATTACCTGTTAGCCCATCAGATCAAATATGGGGATCGGGTAGCGCTTATTTCTAAAAATACATACGCATTTCCGCTTGTTTACTTGGCCGCTATGAAGGTTGGTGCGATTATCGTGCCTGTTAATACGAGGTTGAAATTGGATGAAACAAGATGGATCATAAATGATTGCAAGCCAAAAGCATTATTCTACGATGTTGAATTTAGTGAGCTCTTGAACAGGATCCCTGATGGGGTGGATTTACGACTATCTGTATTGATAGAGAATAATGGAAAGATAAATGATAGGTTCATACAAATATTAGAAAGTGGATCGGCTGATGAACCAAATGTTATGGTAAAGAATCAGGATCTTGCGACAATGATCTATACATCGGGAACTACAGGTAATCCCAGGGGAGTACTTAGTACGCATGCCAACGTTTATGCAGCAGCTTTAACCAATATCAATACTTTGGATCTTAGATATGCAGATCGTTTTCTATTTGTAACACCTCTCTTTCATGTAAGCGGTATGATGTTTATCATTAATTCACTGGTCAGAGGGATGACTCTGATACTTGGAACATTTTCACCTGTTCATTTGTGGGAATTGGTAGAAAAAGAAAGAATTACGGGGATGATGTCCGTACCATCCATGCTTGGGTTTATGTTGCAGACATGCAAAACAACTGAATATACGTTATCTTCCTTGCGTGGCATTATATGTGGGGGTTCCACTGTACCTGCGGAAATAATTCGGGAGTTTAATGAATTTGGCTTTTCGATCATTCAAGTTTATGGCGCTACGGAATTTACAGGTGCAGCTGCCTATTTTCTGGCGGATATGGATCTTTCCAAGTCCAAATCAGTAGGAAAAGTCTTGTATTTGAACGAAGTCAGGATTGTTGATCCCCTGACGGGAGAAACACTTCCGCCAGGAGAGATTGGAGAAGTTGTCATTCGTGGTGACCAGGTATTTACAGGGTACTGGAACAATCCGGAGGAAACAGAAAAAGTATTGAAAAACGGTTGGTATTACACTAAAGACGTGGGATATTTGGATTCTGAAGGGTATTTATATATTATTGATCGATTAAGAGACATGATTATTTGCAGCGGGGAGAAAATTTTCCCGGCGCAGGTTGAGTCAGTGATTGCTGAAATAGAAGGAGTACAGGAAGTAGCTGTTGTCGGGATCAAGGATCCAATCTGGGGTGAATTGCCAAAAGCTTATGTAGTGAAAAGTTCAGATGCAGAGCTGTCCAAAGAGTTTGTTTTGAAGTATACAAGAAGCAAGATAGCAGATTTTAATATACAGGATGTAGAGTTTATAGAGGAGCTTCCTAAAAACAGCATGGGAAAAGTATTAAAATATGTGTTAAGGGAATATGGAAATTCAAAGGAATAAAAATTTATTTAAACATCTTTAAAAGAAGAAATAATATATTTATTCCAGGCTGTGGACAAAGTCGTTTATAGACGAGTCTGCAGTCTTTTTTCAGCAGGGTTCAGGTGTCACAAAACCCCGGTAAATACTTCTGATTCGATTGCTTATCGAGCAAATCCGGACAGACTGGTATTTAAGTAAGGTGAGAGAAAACAGGCAACTTTCAATATTACATAGATAATGATTTTATACTGAAAGTGGAAAAAGTGGCAGAGTTTTTGAAATGTAAAGGATGTTAAAAGAATCCAGTGGAGAATCTGATACGGATAAGCAAAATGAGTAACAGGTGTTTTCCTTGCTTAAGTGAGCTATTATTAGATCAAAGTATCAAGAAACATGGAAATGGCGGAATAGATCCAGGCAATATGAAAACAAAAGCAGAGGGATTGATCTTATGACAGAATATCGTATTGTCATTGGAAAAAAAAGCAGAGAGCGGATTGAATTGAAAGCTTTTGCCTGTGGTACGGATTACAGTGTTACGATATGCGGGGGAACCCGATACCATATTGGAGCAACAGCACTTGGGTGTGCCAAGTCGGGATTTGAAGCAACTGTCAGTGTAACCGGCGTACCCGGGCACAGGGATGATGAAGTGGCAAAATGGGCGGCCAAATATTTGGCAACAGAATTGAGAGGCAATGTCAGTGTTTCTGTTGGAATTCATATAGATAATGCAACCCGGGAGGAAATAAGTGTTTTAATTACAAATTGCAGGAAAGCCTGTAGAAAATTAGTTGAAAAAGTGGCCGAAAAATGAAAAACAGAAAAAGAATAAAGTAGTTTTGTCTCCTGTTGTGCTTCTATGGGAGGCCGATGACAATTTGATTGTGCTGTTTTCAAACTGGATTCTTTGTGACCGGACAAGAAACCAATACTGTAAATAGATTTTACCAAAATTGTTGAAAACATAAATGGTTAATAATCCTGAATCTTCTTGGGAAGAGGGGAAATTGCGAAGGAAAGACTGATGCACACGTAAACAAGGCTGCTGACAAAAAAGCCAACAGCCCGCTGACAGAAGAGGCTCTGACATGGTTTCAAAAGTATTTTTTCTGATCCTGATATTCCTTCAGGATTTCCACGGCTTCGCGGAATCGCTGGGAATGAATCACTTCGCGTTGACGAAGGAATTTTAATGAGTCATTAATATCCGGGTCATCAGACATATCAATCAGCCATTGGTAAGTGGCGCGCGCTTTTTCCTCAGCTGCAATATCTTCATACAGATCGGCGATGGGATCACCCTTTGCCTGGATATATTTTACGCTAAATGGCACTCCGGCCGCGTTATGGTAGAACAGGGCTTTGTCATGATCGGCATAGTGTGCGCCGAGTCCCGCTTCTTTCAATTCTTCCGGAGTGGCATCTTTTGTTAATTTGTTTACGTATGCATTATGGATACCTTTTACCAGGGCTGTCTTAACTCTAATTAACGAGTTGTTCCTTTATCATTAACGAGGAGGAATAATTTTCCTTGTAAGCAATTAACCGTTTAAAATTTCCTGAGTTTATTTGAAGGGAAATCAATGTATTTTGGACACCAGCAAATATCCCGATTAAAATGACTTCAATTCCTCCATGCATAGCTGATTCCATGCAATATTTGTTTGGGAGATAAAAACTCAAACCTTCTGACCTCTTCAAATAAAGCGGCCGCCAACATCCATATAAGGCAAATAGACAGGGGTTTTGAATCATTCCGAGGTTTGGCTGTTATTCCAATAAGTACAAGTTGGGTTTTTCGATAATTTGCGTAAAAAGGCTACCCTTTTTAATTTATGATGTTTAATGGATGGCGAAAGGGGGAATCTCTATTAAACGGTTAACCGTGATAACTTGGTGTTGATATTACCGGGAAGAAAAATGGTTCAAATGGTGTAGTGGCGTTTATCAATTCCTGAGTGAAAGGGTGTTTATTTTGAAACGATTGAAACTTCTTATCCGCAGCTTGACAATTTCAACTTTTGCACTTCTTATTTTCAGTATGCCCGCTTTTGCTTTTGCGACTCCAGCATCGTCACAGTCAACACCGGATCTACTGGTTCGTCAGATCATGGGTTTGGCCTATGAGTCCCAACAATCGATAAACAGCGTGCCGTTTGCAGTTGGCGATTCTTTGAAAAAGGTCATAAAAGAATGGGGCCAACCGGAAGACATGAGTACCGTTGCAGCCAACTATTGGAGCCGTCATGTTCGATTTATCTATGATGGTTCAACAGGAAGAAAAACGATTACCGCAATTGAAGACTTTGATCCACAGTTACAGACCATTCATTTATCGGACGTGAAAGGCCTGCTTGGTAACCCTGCAAGTGAAAAGGAACAAGAAGGAAACTACTATGTTACTTATACCGATAACGAAAATTATACGGTGATCTTCGTGTTTGAGAGCGCTTGGACTAATCCGGACCCGATACTCAGTATGTATATTGTAGAAAAGCCGACACTAAATCATAAGTGATATTCCATATATGGAGCCGCCCCTTTAAAAAACAGGGACGGTTTCATTTTTTCTGCTGCAAAAAAGCCGGACGCTAGTTATTCCAAACTGCCGGCTTCATATACAAAATTTACTATGCCTGGATATCCGCTATATGGCTGCATTGGTGTACCAGGCCACCGCTTGCTATGCATAAAGTATTAAATAGCGTGTGGGAGACCGATCTGCCATAAACAAATAAACAGCAATGTTTTCCTTTTTATCTACATAAAGAACTTTGATTGGATGTTTCAATTTACTTTGTATGGTTTCATCATTGACCGTTGAATTTATATTTCAAAGTCCCTTCATCTCTGATAGACGGAGTGTCCGACAAGGCGAAAATACCCGGAATATGATTTGATTTTTGGAATAACATTCAGATTTGTGCCTTTTCCCTCAAATAAATCGTCGTTCCAAGAAAAATGGATTTAATTAGGGTTTAAATAAAGCATCAATGCCATGTAATAATATAAAGTTGGTGTCTAAAGTGAATAAAAAATGTTATCCGTTTTTTTGTTTTGGATTATCAATATAATGATATTTGCAATAATGCTTTATTTTTTGTTTTTCACTGAAAACAGGTGAACTTCCAGTCACTTATGTTTAACCCAAAGCTAAATCTTTTTCAACCTGGTTTGTTTTCAGCCTGAGTACATAGCTGTATCTAACAATTTTTCTTTTTTGTTTGTAACAAATATAGTCATCGGTTTCGTATAATAAAAGTGTAGATAAAAGGGGGGATGTTACATATTAGGATTATCTTCTGGTTTTGCTTTTTGTTGGGAATTGCTGCAACTATCCTGAACATTTCTTTCGTAGTCTGATCGGGGGAATCTTTGATGCTGTTTTTCCTCGAACCTGACTTTCTTTTCTTCGGTGGCTGTCTCTGGTTTGCGTTTTTGGAGGGACAGGTATTTTACTCTCTGAATATTCTTCGTTCTTGTTGCTGTTGTATCATTTACCCTCATTTATCTGATTTGTCTGATTGTTGGGAGGCCGGCAACAGGCAGATCAATCTGTTGGTTTTGGTCTGAATGATCTAAAATTACGGTTACGGTGCCAGCTCAAGCGAGGTGATGATTACGAGCTCAGGCGGCAATACCAGCCAGATAGCCCAAAGTTTTACTGGCGAAGAGCCCCCCCCATGGCAGTAAAGTCATAGTTGCCGAAGTAAGTAGATATATTATGTTCATGAGACAGATTAATCCAAACAATGAGGAGTGAGACAATGTCATCTTTTTTTCTCGTCCTGGTAATTGTTGTTGTCTTATCAGGCCTGGCATTCTCGTTTTGGGCCCGCTATGAAACGGTAGGTGCCGAAGAGGCTCTGATTGTAACAGGCAGCATGTTGGGCAACAAAAATGTCACGTTGGATCAATCCGGCAATAAGATCAAGGTTATCCGTGGCGGAGGAGCTTTTATCATTCCTATTTTCCAGCAAGCTGAATTGCTCAGCCTGCTCTCTCATAAATTGCAGGTTTCCACTCCTG
>CBEULT010000009.1:0-147292 GCA_965544045.1 uncultured Thermoactinomyces sp. | reverse complement strand
GACAAAAAAGCTTGTCGACCTGTTAAGAAAACAGACTTTGTCGACAAGCTGAGAGCACCCGTGACTCGGGTGCTCTTCTCACTCAACTGCAGCTATTTGCGTTTTTCGATCTCCTCTCTCATCCGTTCCGCAAACTGACCAGGATCGGTATCAATCGATCGGGTTTTTTCATTTACCCCCAACTCACGACCAACTTCATTCATTAATTCTTCAACCTGGTTTTTTTCCTGCCCACGTTGGCCTTGCTGTTGATTTGACTGGTTTCTATTTTCTTGCCCCATAAGTTTATTCAAAAAGCGGAACATAAGAAGACCTCCCTTTTGTTGAGTGATATTTTTATTATTTCATCATTTCTTTTTTACATACAAAAAAAGAAGCCACTCTTTTGTATGGCTTCTCTTTTTATTTCAGATTAAGTAATTGCAGTGAATTATCCAACATCAAAACAGGATAAACCCCATCGATTTGTGTAAAATAACAACTGGATTCACATTTTACAAGCCTACCGCGAACCCAAAATCGTTGTTCGGTGGTGAATGAGGGTAGAGACGACATTTGAACTTGCCTCCATTTTCCATCAATTAACACGACCGGTCCTGTTGATGAAACGGTAAACAGATAGGTTTCTAGCCTGTCACCCGGAATTTCCCCGCTTGCCATTTCCTGGTTGACACCATGATCCAACAGCCATTTTTTTATTTCTACAGCGCTTGGAAGCGCACGAATTAAATAAATGTATACTTTCCGAAACACAGGGTAAACTTCAGCGATTTCTTCTTTTTCCAGCCAACGGAATAAATGCTTAAGCGTATTGAGAAAAACTCGCGCTCCTTGCGGCGTATTTTTACCCTGATCAGGGTACCATACGCTCAAAAAGTGAACCATCGTCTCCTCATCAAGCAAATCCCAGTCAAAGGCACTGCCAAAACGCATCGACAGGTATAAGTGAAACTTTTCCATTGATTTACAATATAACAGTTGTGTTCCCTTTTGAAATGTTGCGACATGTTCTACAAAAAATCGTTCAAATTGTTGCATAATCCGTACGGATAAGTCTTCTTTTTCTGCTTCTGCCAACGGCCATGCCAAAGCTTTTTTAACTGGTGTTTTTGTCACAGACGAAGAAACCGATTTGGAGTTCTTCAATTCCTCTGCACGATGAATAGACCATCCATAAACTTTCCAACCGTTTTCCAAGGCTGTGTATCTGTTATTTTCTTCTTCAAGATTATTATATTTCTCTAGTTGCACGAGTATCTCCCCTCTCATCTCATGCAAGAAGGATGTATAAGGGCCAAACACTTCATAATGATTACCGATTTGAACAAACCGTGCAAAAATCACTGTCTCAAGGGAATCCCCAGGGTGTTTAACAATTATTTTCTTTCCATCCACAAGCTTCCGATAAATCAGTTTTTCCCCGGTCCTGTCGATCAGTTCATAAAAGTCAAAACGGGAAGCACAAAAATTTTTGGCGACTTTTTCTTTATAGGGATGTTTGCGAAATGTAGAGGCCCAAATTTCCACGGGACGTTTACCGTTAAGGCATGGGGCATCAAACAGTAACCAGAATCGAAAAAATGCGGACAAATCATGTGGAATCGGTTGTTTTGGATGAAGTTGCAACAGTTTCTTGAAGCGATCGACCCACTTCAGTTGCTTTTCTGTTGACATCCGTTGATAAAACCATTGGTTCAACTCATTCAGCAGATCATTTTTCAGTTGACTTTCCCGATCTTCACGTGCTTTTTCTACTACAGACAGAGTCACAACCCTTTCACAACATTTTTTGTACTTTTTTCCGCTGCCACACGGGCAAGGTTCATTCCGACCTACCATCATTACACCTCGGATGCAGTTTTCCTTGTCTTCAAGTATAGCTTATCAAGCCATCAAAAACAAAGAATATTTCACAAAAAATACCAAATTTCTCCTTGCCTTTTCCAATTACATAAATGTATTTCATTTATTATATTCCTCTATATATAGATGAATAAACCATGACTAATTGAATGAATCAGGGCAGCTGCATGATTATCCATTGCGTGGCTAGGGATCCTGAACAGACAGGGGGAGAAAATTCCAATAACCGGCAACATTTGGTTGGTTATGGAAATTTGTTAAAAAAGCCTCAAATTATACTCTATACTATAAAAGTAATTCCCTGTCAATATAAAAAAACCTGCCACTATTTCAGTTGCAGGTCAACTTTTTTATAAACTATTTTATAATCTTGATCGTTACTGTTCTTCGTCCCCATTTAATTGCTTCTGATCTTGATTCGAAAAACAAATCAATAATATGGCCTTGCACTGCTCCTCCAGTATCCTCTGCCACTCCATAGCCATACCCAGGAACATAAATTTTGGTTCCCAAAGGAATGACATCCGGATCTACAGCAATTGTTCCCCTATGCGGATAAGTACCTGTTGCCGTTTTACTGCCGGTATGGGTATATCCCGTCGCTTCAACAGTCATTGAACCGGATGAGGCCAATTGCATATCTTCTTTGGCTAGTTCCTCATTCGTGCCAATTTTGACAACTTCCTCAACGGGTTTGACAGTACCCACCAATCTTTTGTCTGTAACCGGCTTGCCATTTTTTAGCATTGGCTGACCATTTTTATACATCATGGTCAATTCGTATATTTTTTTGCCTTTTTTCCCTTTCTGCTCTACTTCTTTTTCGCCTTTTGCAATCTTATCATCTTTTAATTCTTTGGTGTTATAAGGGACATGCTCTACTTTCTTCTGAAGTCGATTTTCAAAGCGATCCACTATGATCTTTGTTCCATCAGTAATTCTTTGATCGAGGGGAACATTGACTTCATCCCACTCCGAGATTGTTATGTTTTTTTCTTTTAAAACTTCTCCAACAGTGTTCTCCAATGTTTGAAAAGTTCCCATTTTCTTCCCGCCAACCTGAAGGGATACTTTGCAATTACATGATAAATAAACACGGCTTTGCTCTTCCAATGGCTGGTTCCATTGTACGCTTGGCTGATATTTCTGTTTCAGCTCCGCAACATTCAGACCAGCATCTTCCAAGGCTTCTGCCAGGCTATCATCAGAGCGATCAAGTTTTATCATTTTGGGCTGATCACTAAACATAACCTCCACTTTTTGGGAAGATCCGGAACAACCTGCAAGTAGGATGAAAATCATCGCAAGGCTGCTGAGAAGGATTTTGTTCATCCAATACCTCCTTCGTTAAGCCTGAACAATGATTAGATTATAGCAAAAGTTCCTCGATCCTTCTATCATTCTTGTGCTATTGTCAAATATTCATCCATTTTCATTATGGGTATGACGTAATTCAAATCAATATTCCCCGTTTTTTCTCTTTATTCCTCCTGTAAAGACTCTTTTTCACTAGGTGCTTTGGGAATTCGGCGCGGAAAATAATGGGTAGAACGCGGTGCATACACATTAATGGACAGTCTTCCATTATTTGCTTCCGCAACGATCAGGATCGGGCTGGATAACGGGTTTTTAAACTTGAAATCCGGCCCTCCCCATGAAACAGTTGCGTCACGATGTTTTGGCACATAGGCTACTCTGCGGCTGTGGCTCATCCGCTCGACGATTTCCATTCCAGCCTTGTCTACCGAATTAAACAGGGTTGACGATGTCTGACAGATCCCGCCGCCTACTCCCTCACTGTATTCACCTTTTACAATCACCCGCGCCATCCGGTATCCACGATGGATTGTGCGGATTCCCACTACTTCATTAAATGAAAATGTTTCCCCGGGCAGCAATACTTTATGATCAATAGCCTTTACTGACAGATTAATGTTGTGAGCACGGTTAAAATTATGTCGATTAAAATAGGTCGTGTAACTGCCCAATAATTTCTGTTTCAATTGCAGGAGTTCTTCTGTGGTCAATTTTGGCTCTGACCACTTGACCGGCAGATTTACCGGCCTGTTTATATAGGCATGAATCTGGTCAAACCAGGTGCGTACTTTTTTTTCGTCTACCGTTCTTCCCAATTCATGAGGCACTACCTGGCGATCCTTGTAAGACGCAGAACGCGGAGGGCGGTTCACTTTTTTTTCCACCGTTTCACGAAACTTTTCCAACAGTGCATCGTAATTCAATGTTGTCGGGTCAATCCCGTCAAAGCCAATTTCACGTAAATCCAAACTCCATTCCTGCTGCCCAAGACGAAAGATTAACCGTGTTTCCGGGTCTGTTCCCGGTTGGACAGCCCGCGAGATTTGCGGGAAACAAAGCAAGCCGAACAGAAGAAACAGAAAGAAACATTTCAGTTTTGGCGATCGCATAAAAAAAACCCCCTCTTTTGACCTTAGTCTGTGTCAAAAAGAGGCAGGCTATGAAGAACAATTACGTCCATTCCCACAGAACATATAAATAGAACAGATTCCAGGCGACGAAGACGGGAATTCCCAAACGAAAGGAGTTATGTAATGTTTTATGACGAAAAGCCTTCATTCCGACCCAGACTCCAATGGCTCCTCCTGCAAATGCCAGCAAAAAAAACAGGTATTCCGCTACCCTCCGTTTCTGTTTAATCGCTTGCGCCTTGTCCCAGCCCATCAGAAAAAAACAAAAGAAATTAAACAAAATATACAAAAATACAAACAAAATTGTCATCATATTTCGTATGTTACCACATGTTCAGATAAATGTCATAACAAACTCAAAATGAATTATCTGGAAGGAAAAACCTTGTTTGAGTGCGGCAAATGATATGTCTGTCAGAAAAATATTTGCCGAGCGCTTTAACCGCTTTTCACAAATGAAGTTTCATGATGTTTGACGTCTTACGCTGTCATATGACAGTTTTACCCTCTATTTCTGCTTTTCTTTTCTTCTGCAGCAGGCATAGACAAAATTTTGAAAAAGATGGATTGCATCTGTATCATTTTGTATCATTTCCTCTGGATGCCACTGTACACCGAGAACAAAATCATGCTGGGTGCTCTCAAATGCCTCGATAATTCCGTCTTTGGCTATAGCCGAAATTTGGAAGGAAGGCTTTATATTCCTGACTGCCTGGTGATGAAAACTGTTTACTTTTGCCAGCCCTTTTCCATAAATCGAATAAAGCAAGGTATTTTCCACAATGGTAATCGTATGGGAAGCGTGATCCCGTGGAGCGCGTTGAGAATGCTGAAGCATGGTTTGCTTCTGGCTGTAGATGTCTTGATACATATCCCCCCCCAAAGCGATATTCAAGATTTGACAGCCGCGACAAATGCCAAAAATGGGTTTGTTCTGGATCATAAACTGTTCAATTAAGGCTATTTCCATATCATCGCGGTCGGGAACAATTTCTCCCAAATTCAGGTGCGGTTCTTCATCAAATAAAGTTGGGTCGATATCCTCTCCACCTGTCAAAATCAAACCATCCAGTTTCCGGCTCAATTGACGGATCGTCTGATCATCAACAATATAAGGAATAAGCAGCGGAATTCCACCTGATTGAAGGACGGCGTCGCTATAATTCCGGCCAAGACATTGTTTTTTTTCTCCTTCCAAAGACATGGTCAAGCCAATAAGCGGTTTCATGGGAACACCTCTGTTTTCCAGATAGTCATCTTTACTCAGAATTTTATACTATACTTTGATTTTACGGAATTATCAAATATATTTATTCAACAAAAAACTCCAGACAGCCTGCCCGGAGTTTACAGTTTCATTGGGACTCGGCTTGTGTCCGATCATCAAAAAGGAAGCGTATGGCATATATTCCCGAAATCCCAACCAAGGTATAAATTATGCGGCTAAGAAAAGAGGATTCCCTGAATGCCTCGCCTCCAAAAATAGCCGATACCAAATCCCATTGAAATAGTCCCACTAACAGCCAATTTAACGCACCGACAATTACCAGGGTTAATGCTAATTTCCTCATGACGGTCCCTCCTTTTCTCGTGGGATCACAAATAGTATCGCGAAAAAAGGAAAAAATTATACATCACTGTTTTATACAAAAGCCATCCCCTCCTCAGGATGGCTTTTTATCAATTTTATTGATCTTATATTCTTTGAAGATCCAGCTTATCTTCTTCCTGTTTCCGATAATATTCTTCGGCAAGTTTATCAATTTCTTTTTTCAGTTCAGACACCATGTCTTTTTCAGGAATCTTGCGAATCACTTTACCATGGCGGAATAACAGTCCTTCTCCACGTGCTCCCGCAATCCCGATATCGGCCTCTTTGGCTTCGCCGGGACCGTTGACGGCACATCCCAAGACCGACACCTTGATCGGAGCCTTGATTCTTGAAATATACTCTTCCACTTCATTGGCTATGCTAATCAGATCGATTTCGATCCGGCCACATGTCGGACATGAAACCAATGTGGCGGCATTGGCCGCCAGTCCAAATGATTTTAACAGTTCACGGGCTACTTTTACTTCCTCCACAGGATCTGCGCTAAGACTGATCCGCAAAGTATTTCCGATTCCCTCAGCCAGGAGCGTACCCAAGCCGGCAGCACTTTTCACCGTGCCCGAAAACAAAGTGCCCGATTCCGTTATTCCTAAATGCAGCGGATAGTCGAATGTTTTTGCAGCAAGTTTGTAAGCATTAATGGCCAGTCGCACATCGGAAGCTTTTAACGATACAATGATATCGCGGAAATCAAGCTCTTCCAAAATACCGATGTGATACAAAGCACTTTCCACCATTCCTTCCGCTGTTGGGTAACCATATTTCTCAATTATGCGTTTTTCCAGAGAACCGGCGTTAACACCAATGCGAACAGGAATTCCCCGTTCTTTGGCTGCTTTTACGACAGCTTCCACTTTTTCGCGTCGGCCGATATTGCCCGGATTGATCCGAATTTTGTCAATCCCGCCTTCAATCGCCTTTAATGCCAGCTTATAATCAAAATGAATGTCAGCAACCAATGGAATGGAAACTTCTTTTTTAATGTATGGAATCGCTTCTGCTGCACTCATGTCAGGACAGGCAACTCTCACAATCTGACATCCCGCCTCTTCCAGCTGCCTGATTTGGTTTACTGTAGCCTTCACATCATGTGTCTTGGTGGTTGTCATACTTTGAATAATAATCTTGTCATTTCCACCTATTTGAATATTTCCCACTTTAACCACTCTGGTTTGTGTACGTAAAACCATAAAGGATTCGCTCCTTTTTACACATAAAACATTTATTGATATGAATTATAATGAATACTGAAACCCAATAACAAAAAGTATATCACATCCTTACACAGAAAAGGAGCTAATTTAGCTCCTTTTCTCGAAGATGCTTCATTTGTTCCCTCTCGTAAGCAATGAGAGCCACCTTTACTCCTGTATTTTTGTGCAGTTCCGATTCCCATTTGTGGAGCTGTTCCAGCAAATCAGGATGCTGATTCAGATTCATCAGCTGAAAGTTTCCAGTTTTTTCATTCATTTGATCGACCTCTCATTCTGCGTTGTTTGCCCAAGGCCATTTTCATTGAAAAAGGAACCAAGCCGAACCAACGGATACTCCAGGGCTCTCTTTTGGAACGTTTCAGTTCCTTTCGTTCTGACCGAGGGGTTTCCATATACCAGACAAAACGCTCTAACACAAAAGCAATCCAATCTTTAAATAACATGTTGACCCCTCCCTAGCCTTTAGCATGACCCGCAGAACCAAAATTTAAACCAGATCAAAGCACTTTCTATCGAATCCACTTCCGGATAGCAAGCGTCATGGGATCCAGATAAGCTTCAGCCGTTTGAATCACACCATGTTTTCCCCAGGCTGTCGCCTTTACGTGGATATGCTTTTTGCCATTTTTTACCATTTCCATAACTACTTGCCGGTTATCAACCTGGATCAGTTCTTCCCGGGTTGTATGTTCCCTTTTCCACTCGCCAAGTCGCAATTTTTGCTGCAAAACGGCTATACCGCTTTCAGCTGCATATTTGCTGATCACTTTTTCCCCATACAGAAGACAAATCTGATTGGCATGGGCAACCTGAGAAATGAATAGCATCAAAAGGGTATACAAGAATGTAATGGCAAGCAACACAACAGGAAGAACCATTCCACCTTCACCAAGGTCTGTCATCTGTCCAGGCTCTTGCGGAGAAATAGGTTGAGAATTCCTGGTAGGCGTACCAGTTCTGCATGCCAACATCCAAACCAACTCCTTTTATGTCTGGCAAAAAAATAGCATAATACACATCTTTAAGCACAATCATTGTCCCCCGGAAACGACTTTCCCCTTGTGTCTGAACGCTGCGGATAAGCTTTCGATCCTGCAGATGGTATCGAATCAAGGTTTGATCAGGTGTAAGTATATACAGAGAGCCATCTTTCTCCTCAAAAGAAACTCCCTTTTGAATATCTTTTTCAATCCAGGCTGAAAAAGAGAGGTAATCCAGGTGCATCCGGGTTTTGCCAAATGCTTTCCCGGTTTCCTTTTCTACAGCAAAAGATGCCAAAAACAGGGCAGGCAAGAAGAAAACAAGAATGGATAATACCATACTCAGCTCTACAAAAGTAAATCCGGCTTCAGCTTTCAATGTTGATAACGATGCGTCAACCACCGTTTTGTTTCTATCTTTCCATCGAATCCCTTCCATTTTGCCTCCATCTCCAGTTGGTAAAGAAAAGGCTGGATCTGTTCGCAATTCCACCGCAAATCATATTTTCGCTTTTCGAACTGGCTTTGAACTGTTTTCTGTCCGGAACAGGGAGCAGATTTCATGCTCTGCAATTGCTCCATTTTTTTTCGCATTTTATCTTCTATTTCCCTCTCCATCATTTGGGAGAAATAATTGATTCGCAGTTCCTTGACAATGGGAATGGAATATAAAATGAACACCCCCAACACAAACCCCGCGGTTACTACTTCAATCAGCGTAAATCCTTTCATGTTCCCGTCCGGACTACGACGCATTGGAAATCATCTCCACTTTTGGCAAACCGGAAGCCACCTGAATAACCAATCTCCCTACCAACCGTTTCCCCGCATACAGGAACAAGGTTCCGCCCCGTATCTGTCCCGTTTTCCGGTAGACAAGACTCTGGTCAGGATAGTTACTGGTAAGGCGATAGAAAGGG
This sequence comes from uncultured Thermoactinomyces sp., assembly GCA_965544045.1. Lineage (GTDB taxonomy): Bacteria > Bacillota > Bacilli > Thermoactinomycetales > Thermoactinomycetaceae > Thermoactinomyces. The sequence continues at coordinate 138,256 of CBEULT010000009.1, read as the reverse complement.
AAGATACTGATTTTTCTTAAGACCGTCCCGCTTTGGACAATATGTACTTCGTTTTTTGCGGTTACCAGTTTTACGATCACTTCTGTCTCTTTACTCATGGCTTCCATTTGAGCCAATTGAAGCTGGAACGCCAGTTCCTGCATCAGAAACATCCGTTCCACCCGTTCGGCAATCGTATATGTTGCCGGCAAACACAGTGAAGTGATCAAACCGAAAAGAAACAACGCAAAAATGAGCTCAATCAGAGACCAGCCAGCCTGTCCGCCATTTTCCGGTTTATTTTTTATCACAGGTAACTCTCCGTTCAAAGGAAAGATTTGGTTCCTTGTGAATGATATATTCCCCGCGGCCACCAGGGCAAGAAGGAACAGATCGCAAATAACCTCTTTTTACCAGTTCTTTTACACTTTCCGGATACTCGCCATACTCCAAAAAATAATGGTCAGCCTGGGCTGCAATGATTTGCCTGTTGGCAAGATCCGCTTTTTCCTGCGCTTTGCTGCCAGCTGCTTTCAGGTTTGGGATGGCGATTGCCAGGATCAAGCCAATAATGAACAAAACAATCAGCATTTCAATCAAGGTAAATCCTTTCTCTCCATGAATACGGCTTCTTCTCATAGAGACACTCCTTTTTGTGTTTTAAAGCGCCTGAACCAGTTTCAGCAGGGGCATAAACAAGGCAACCACCGTTACGGCGATCAGAAGGCCAATGGTGAAAATAAAAGCCGGTTCCAGGCTTTTGGTGACCCGTTCCAGTTTATATTTGATCATCAATTCTGTTCCGTCAGCGAGACTGGTCAAGGTTTTATCAAGTTGGCCCGATTCTTCAGCCAAGGCAGCCATTTTGGCAAGTGAGGGCAAAAAGACATGTTTTGCCTTTTGCTCCAGTGCGCTGGAAAGTGATTCCCCCTTTAGCAAGTCTACTTTAACTTTTTCCAAATACTTGACGAGAAGTGGCCATGGCGTAAGATTTTGAATAATATTCAGCGCATCAATCAGGGACACACCTGCTTTCAAAAGGGAAGCCAGTTGGACAGTAACATAATGGGTATGCCTGTATTGGTACAGTTGGCGAATGATTGGCAGACAAATCCAGGCAGATTCCCACTTTTCCCGCAGGGAACCGGGGACATATTTTTTAATCCGGCTTAAAACCAGTGCCGCAAACAGAATAATTGCACCCCATCCCAAAAATGCCGGCATAAGGGAGTAAACTTGAAATAACTGACGTGTTATGAGCGGCATGGAAATCCCCATTGTTTCATACAGGTGGGAAAAACGGGGCATCACGATCGCAAACATGAATACAAACGCACAGATGGCCAGTAGCAAAACCAGAAGCGGATAAGTACATGCTTTTTTCAATTCTCGCTGCCATTTGTCTTTGGCTGCGTAATAAGCAGCACATTGCTTAAATCCCAATACATAATCTCCATGTTCTTCAGCCGCCCGTATAAAAGAAATATACATGGGCGAAAAGTCCAGTTTTTTCAGGGCAGAAGATAAATAACACCCGTTTTGCAAAGAATTTTTCAACTGGTTGTAATCGGGCTCTGTTATAATTCTCTGCGAAGACAACAGTTCGAGACACGTCAGCAGTGGAATTCCGCTTTCCAGCAAATGCCCCATTTGCTGGCTAAACACCATGTATTGCTCTGCTTTCAAAAGTTTCTTTTTCCACACCATCGACCACCCTCATCCATTCATCAATCGTCGTTTGGCCTTTCTTGACGTGGTACTGAATCATGTCGCTGATTGTTTTCATACCCGAGTCCGCAAGACGGTCGCGTAATTCTCCCAGACTGCCCTGTTTCAAAATCTGTTCTGCAAGTGTCTCGTCAACCTCCATCACTTCAAAGGCCCCGATTCTGCCCTTATAGCCGATTTGTTGGCAATTTGCACAGCCGTTTCCGCTGCATTCGTGACAGAGTCGCCGCACCAATCTTTGCGCGATAACACCAATGAGTGATGCAGCAAGCCGATATGGTTCAATTTTCAGATCAAGCAGCCGGATGACCGCACTGGCCGCATCAGCAGTATGTAATGTGGTAAGAACAAGATGGCCGGTTAGTGCCGTACTAATCGCAATATTAGCAATTTCTTTATCCCGGATCTCCCCGACCATAATCACATTGGGGTCTTGCCTCATCACTGCCCGCAGGCCGCTTGCATAGGTTAAGCCGGTCCTGGAATGAATTTGTACCTGATTAATGCCTTCCATTTGCAATTCTACAGGATCTTCCAGCGATACAATATTGATACCCTTACTGTTTAAAACTTGCAACAGTGTATAAAGAGTTGTCGTTTTCCCCGATCCCGTAGGCCCGGTTACAATCAACAAACCGCTTTGAAAGTGAAGCAATCTGTCAATTTTCCGCTGCTGTTCCGTGTCAAGGCCCAACTCACTCATGCAATACGGCTTTTCCCGAAGCCTTAACAGTCTCATCACCACTTTTTCGCCATTGATAGTTGGCAATGTGGATATGCGGACGTGAAGATGCTTATCCTCTTTCTGAAAGGATAAGGCACCATCCTGGGGAACCCGTTTTTCTCCAATATCCAGCTGGCTCATTACTTTAATTCGCGATACAAGCGCCGTTAAGTACTCGTCATCAAAGCGGTCGATCTCCAGCAATTGCCCGTCAATCCGCATGCGAATACGTACTTTCCCGCGCAGGGGTTCGATATGGATATCACTTGCCCCCTTCTTTACCGCCTTGTACAGCAATTGGTCAATATAAGAAGCCACGTCCACCATAGAAACTCCTTTCTACAAAAATCAACAGCACATTTTTACATTTTCTACCTTTTATAGAAATATCCTTCTTTTCTGTGCCATAAACCCAAAGCGATACGGAAACCTTTTCCTATATAAAAAAATGCTTCCCGAACTGAATAAAAAATCACCTTTCCTCCCATCCTATAATTGTAAGCAATGGGGAATGGCCAAGTGGTAAGGCAACGGACTTTGACTCCGTGATGCGTAGGTTCGAATCCTACTTCCCCAGCCAAAAAAGGCGGAAGAGCATTTCAGCTCCTCCGCCTTTTACTGACTTTACATATAAATAATATTTTAAGCAGCTGTCCGTTGTTTCCAGACATAGCCTCCAATAACCACCATCACCGCCATAAGAAGCGGAATTACATAATTTAATGAATCCATTCCAATCAGCAGCTGATCTTGAACGAACGGGTCTTCAACAATCAACTGCCCTCCGGTAAATCCGAGAATAGCTGCACCAATGTAGACAAGCCAGTGCATCCTGTTCAGCAGCCTGGCAATTAGGTTGCTTCCCCACATAATAATCGGAATACTGAGAGCGAGTCCGAACAATACAAGAAAAACATTTCCATGGGATGCGCCGGCTACTGCGAGAACATTATCCAGGCTCATTACCACATCAGCCACAATAATGGTTTTAATGGCACTTTTCAAACTGTCACCGACATCAACGTTTGTTTCTGACTCGTTATCCAACAATAACCTGACAGCAATGCCAATCAACAGGATTCCACCAATGGTCATCAACAGAGGAATATTTAACAAATAGGCGGCAATTGCTGTTAATGTTGCTCTTAAAAATACAGCTGCTCCGGCACCAAAAAAAATCGCTTTTTTCCGTTGTTTTTCAGGCAGTTTACGTGCTGCCATTCCGATCATTACGGCATTATCCCCGCTTAGAATGATATCTATAATGATAATGTTAAAAAAACCAATCCAGAAAGCGGGATCTGTAACCCAACTCATATCCATTCCCTTTCCCCTTTTCTTATTGCCATTCTTACATGTTAACACAGAACCGGAAAAATGCGCTAAGATAAAAATAAAATTTAAGAAATTTTTAATATGGCCGGAAGATCAATTGTTACGGTCCGGAGCAAAAAGATGCCGGATAACATGAACAGTCAGGTTGGGCGCCCATTGCATGGAATAAGACATTTCCAAACGCTCCCATTTTTTGTGGGCTGCTTTTCCGTACGGGCCAATGTTGACCACTGGTACATCCAACTGTCGAATCGCTTCCATATCCATATGATATTTAGCTCCCCATACAGGCATGTTTTTTTCAAAGGCCTGGATTTCCTTCTCATCATCACTAATGGCCACAAAGCTCATATCGGAAATATAAGGGAAAAACTTGCGTACCTGCATTTCTCTTTCCTGATAAGGCTCCACCTCTTGAACCGCTTTCTGCACAGCTTCAATCAACCGCAAATCGCGTGGATCCTGTTCATTTAAAACAACTCGCGGAATGTAGGGAGCAGCATAGAAAATAATAACAGCCGGCTCGGCATCTCCTCCCCACCGCCACAATTCTTCCACCATCAGGCGGGCATAATCCCGCACATCCATGGCTTCTTTATTGATCATGTTATGCGTAAACTGCAAAATTTTTTGCTCAAACTCCTGACCGTATTTTTGCCTGCACTCCTGATAAAACTCTTCATACGTATATACGCGAGGCTGAATCTCTATTCCTTCATAGGGATGCCCGCTCAAGGCACTGTACAAACGGTACCTTGCCTGAAATTTCATCACCGCGGACTCAAAGGCATCTGTTGCCAACTGCTTCAATCTATCGAGTACATCACGCGGAGACCAGCTGTGTACAAAAAAGTTATAGTACACTAAAGCGGTTTGCGGCGTCTGTACATCATACCGCTTCTTCAAATCTGTCTGTTTCAGGGAAACGGGAGGGATAGTAATTTCGCCAAACATTTCATCACACAAATCGGTATTATAATCAATACGGGAGGTTAACTCGGACACGACGAGATTGGGGTCAAATCCTTCAAAAGCCTGCCCGGCATGTGTCTCCTTGCCAATGATATAAAAAGCCGGCAATAATTTTCCGACAGTCCCCAGATATATATAGCGGTATGGATCCCCCTCATACCTGGGTGAAGTATAGTCTGAATTGATTGCTGCTATATAGGAAAGATTTTCCTCTTTACCCATATACAAAATATCCGCAAGTGCAGATTTAATGCCGCGCGAATTTTGCTCTTCATCGCAGGTAGCAACAAATAACAGGTTTCCTTGCAATAGATGGCGATTCCGGGCAAAATAGCGAACAATGGCAAGATTAATGGCAAGCCCGCTTTTCATATCCAATATGCCACGTCCTCCCAGATAGTCACCTGTCTCCAGATCTTTTTTTACATCTCTGGGTATGCTGCTTTTGCTCCACTCTTTAACCAATTCTTCCGGCAAAAATGCCAAATTGATCCATTTTCCGTAATCCTCAACATCCACGGTATCTATATGCCCCATCAGGATTACGGTTTCCGCCTCCTTTTCCTGATTGCCTTTTACCAAGGCCAATACGTTATAACGTTCACATTCGTCATGACGGGTTGGAGTCATTCTCAAAAAATCCGGGTGTTCCAGGAAATAAGGAACCTCCTGCAAAATTTCATAAATAAGATAAGCGATGTCCCTCTCACCAAACGTTCCGACAATACTGGGGTATTCAACCAGTTTTTTAGTTAACTGATACACTTCTTTTTGAAAGGGAATCATATGATCTGCCTCCAGTTCAGAATAAATAACCCCGATTTGAATCTGATATGTACAGGACAACATACCAGATTCAATGATCAGAAATAGGAAAATTCTTCTTCCTGTTCGGGGCGCAAATCAACGACTTCAGTTTCGTCAACCGCTTTCTGAATCAAACGCTCCAGATCGAGTCTTGCTTCCAGACGCTCCGCCACTTCCCGGGTGGGCCGGGTTTTTGGCGTTTTCGGCAAAAAAACCGTACAACAATCTTCATAAGGCAGAATGGACGTTTCATAAGTATTTATACGCTTTGAGATATCCATGATTTCCTGCTTATCCATTCCGACAAGCGGCCGTAAAATCGGCATCGTGGTAACGGCGTTGATTGTACTCATACTTTCCAGTGTCTGGCTTGCCACTTGCCCCAGACTTTCCCCTGTCACCAACGCCAAAGCCTTATTGTTTCCGGCAATACGTTCAGCAATGCGGATCATGATCCTGCGCATGATTGTAATGGTGTAAGATTCATAACAATGTTTGTTGATCTCTGTTTGAATTTCCGTAAATGGAACCACATGCAAGCGGATATGTCCGCCGAACCTGGTCAGAATCCTTGCAAGATCAACCACTTTTTGCTTTGCCCTTTCACTGGTAAACGGATAACTGTGAAAATGGACGGCTTGCAGTTCCGCTCCCCGCTTCAGAGCCAGATAACCGGCAACCGGACTGTCAATACCTCCGGACAAAAGTAACATAACCCGGCCACTTGCGCCGACAGGCAATCCTCCCAATCCGGGAAGACTGTTGCCATATATATATGCATGCATGCTGCGCACTTCTACAGACAGAGTCATATCCGGCTGATGAACATCAACACTCAGATGCGGAAGCTTGGCCAGCAAAAAACTGCCAAGCCGATGGTTCATCTCCAGTGATCGGATCGAAAAACTTTTGTCAGCCCGCTTGCTGATAACTTTAAATGTTTTGATCTGTCCGCCTTGCTCTTTCGCAATGGCTAAAGCAGCCTCTTTGATCTTTTCCCAATCCTTTTCCGCACGAATTGCCGGACTGATTCCAACCAGCCCGAAGACTTCCGAACATGCCTCCATTGCAGGTTCGATTTGATGTTCTTTCAACTCTACAAAGATCCGACCATGACTTTTGGTCACCTCAGTACCGGAAAACCGTTTCAATTTTTCGCGGATGTTTTTGACAAGCCTGTTCTCAAACTCTTTTTTGTTTTTTCCTTTCAACGCCAGTTCGCCATACCGCAATAAAATACAATTTGGCTTCATCGTTTATGCACCTTCATCACCTTTTGTAATGCAGGAATAACACGGACAAGCGCATCACAGCATTGTTTCATCTCTTTGTCTGTGTTCATTCGCCCCATGCTGATCCTGATGGAACCAAGCGCCTCCTGATCAGTAAGGCCCATGGCTTTCAACACCCGGGAGGGTTCTTCCTTTTTTGAAGAGCAGGCCGATTTGCTTGAGACATATATATTCTCTTTTTCAAGGGCATGCACAATTACTTCTGATTTAAGTCCGGGAAAGGACAAATTCAGAATATAGGGAACCCCGCCCTCCACCCGGATATCTCCATTGATTTTTACACCACTTAACTCGTTGTTAATCCGGGTGAGAAGTATTTTTTTCCAGACCTGGTATTGTCGGTAGAACCTTTCCTCTGTTTCTTTGGCCAACAAAACCGCTTTAGCGAGGCCAGCGATTGCCGGCAGGTTTTCAGTTCCTGAGCGCAAGTCCCGTTCCTGTCCTCCGCCCAGCATCAATGGGGGAAGAGTTAAATTTTTTCGCTTGTATAAACAACCGATTCCTTTGGGACCATGAAGCTTATGTCCTGAAATGGTTAAAAAATCAATATGGGATTTGGATGGATAAAGTGGAATCTTGCCAAAAGACTGGACGGCATCAACGTGGAAAAGCACCTTGGGATATTGCTTCAAGCGGCTCCCGATTTCTTCTGCAGGCTGGATGGTTCCAACTTCATTATTCACATGCATGACCGAAACCAGCACCGTTTCATCTGTTAACGCAGCCTCCACATCTGCCGGGCTCACCCGCCCGAATTGATCAACAGGGAGTTCGGTAATTTTCCATCCTTTCTGTTTCAGATACTGAATCACATGATAAACGGATGGATGCTCAACCGGGCTGGTGATAATGTGATTCCCACGTTGATGGTACGCTTCGGCCACTCCGCGAATCACCATATTATTTGCTTCAGTGCCTCCAGAGGTAAAGACAATTTCTGTCGGTGAACAGTTCAGGGAACCGGCAATCACTTTCCGGGCCTGTTCCATCAGCCGTTCGGCCTTTACCCCAATACCGTGCAATGAAGAGGGATTCCCGTAAACGTTTTTCATCACATCCGCCATCACATGAATGACAGCCGGGTCGGTTTTGGTTGTAGCACTGTTATCCAGATAAGCCAACCAATCCCCCTCCTTTCTGCAATACTTTCCAGTAATCATAACTTCACCATTCTAACACAAAAACAAAACACCTGACATGAATTCAGGTGCCTTTTCCATCACATTGAAAACCAGCTACGTCAAAATAATAATGCCAGTGTTTTTTGCAACCTGGATTAAATGTTGTATAGCATGACGGACAGCTGCCTGATCCGTTGATATACTCAGAAAGAGTCATCTCTCTGCCGCATATTCCACATAATATTACCTTTTCGTTCAATTGCTCCCTTGTCCAGCGTTTGACAGGATGACCGGCTGTTTCCAAATGACAGAAATAACACGGGTAGTATTGCCTGCAACACGCAAACTTGATCGCGATCACGTCAGCTTTTGAATGATAGTGGATACAACGGGTTTGCCCGTCCACAACTTTTCCTTTGACCAAGTTCTCCCACATCCTCCATGCCCATTTTTATTTTTTGAAAAAATGACCGGAAGAAGGCACTTTTTTGACAGCATTTTAAAACAAGCGATCTTTATCACAAGTGGCAGTGATCCAGACCCCTTTTTTGCAAATAACGCTGATGAACCTCCTCCGCACGCCAAAATGTGTCCGCCTGTTCTATCCGGGTAACAATTGGCCGATTCCATTTTCCGGATTGGTTCAGCTGTTTTTTTGACGCTACTGCAGCTCTTTTCTGGGCCTCTGTATGGTAAAATATAATGGAACGGTATTGCGTTCCCACATCTGGTCCCTGTCGGTTCAATGTTGTAGGATTATGGTTATTCCAAAACACATCCAGCAGCTTTTCATATGTTACCTGGTGAGGGTCATATTCCACCTGGACGACCTCAGCATGTCCCGTCTGATCAGTACAGACATCTTCATAAGAAGGATTGTCCGTTTTTCCTCCCATATAACCGACTGATGTGTTTTTCACGCCAGAGACTTTGCGGAAGATTTCTTCAACCCCCCAGAAGCATCCGGCGCCAAACGTAGCAATTGCCATAAGTAATCTCTCCTTTATGATTTGCAAGCGCGAAGACTCACCAATTCATTGGATATGGATTTTCGCGCCAAATAAAAAGAGAAGTTTGCTATTTCAATAGTACTGTAGTTCACTGCCACATATTTTACCAGTTTTATGATAGTTAAAAAAGCAAAGGATCAATTTTTCGCCAAATGACGAGTAGTCCCCTCCATATTTATGATTTGCGAAATCTTTCCGGAGTATGTTATGATCTAAGCGAATCAGCCCATAAGAGGCCTTTGGCTATATAGAGATATAAGAACAAAAATTGCCAAAGAAACTTCATTCTGATTATTCATGGATCGGGGATACTAATCCTAAAAACTGAAGGGGTTTGAACATCCACATGAAGACAATCTGGACCAACATTCTTGGCTGGGCTTTTTTGTTCCTGGGAATAATCGGTTTTTTTACACCTGTTCTCCAAGGAATCCTGTTTACTTTTATTGGATTAATTCTTCTTTCCAAAACATCACCCTGGGCAGAGCGATTTTTGCTTAAACTTCGTGAACGTTACCCGAAGCTGGCACAAAAGTCAGATTTGTGGGTTTCGCGTTTTCTCTTGCGCTTCCGCTTAAAATCAAGTTCTTCACATGAATAAGCTAAGCAAAAATTTCATTATAGAAATACATGAAGGAACCCTAATAAAAAGGGTTCCTTTTTGATTTCGGGAAAACCAGCAATTTTCAAAACCCCGAATCTTACTGTGCGCCTGATTTGTTTCAACAGTTTCTCCGCTTGCTACAACCCTCAAGGAAGCCGGTTGCTTTTTACACGGCAAATCCCCAAACCATCTCCGACAGGCACCACAAAAGACTCTAACCGTACATCTGAAGCAATCTGCCGGTTAAAGCGGGAGATGATGCGGGTAGAGAGGGATTGATCCTGATCAGAAAAGACCCTCCCACCCTGAAACAGATTATCCGCCGTGATAATGGCACCCGGTTTGGCCAAAACAACAGCCTTTTCCAGGTAATGGAGATAATTCGGCTTGTCGGCATCAATAAAAAAGAAATCAAACTGTGAATTTTCGGACTCCATCTTTTTCAAGCTCTCTATTGCTGCTCCGGGAATAAATCGGATCTGTCTTTCAAAACCTGCCCGCCGCACATTTTCTTCAGCAAAATCAATATGGCTCTGAGTTAATTCCAATGAACAGATTTTTCCATGATCCGGCAATGCTTTCGCCATCCAGATGGTGCTGTATCCACCAAGAGCGCCTATTTCCAAAATATTTTGTGCTCCCGAAAGGCGAACAAGCATATATAGCATTTTGCCAGTTTCCGGTGGTACTGAAATCTGCGGTAAACCTCTTTTCTTTAATCCAGAGCTGATTTCTTTTAACAGATCGTCTTCTTCACTGGTAAACCATTTGCGAATATACTCTTTTTCCAAACGCAATCCCCCTATATACCATTTGCCACTTCAATATATAAATAATATTTATAATATACAAAAAATAATACTCCTTAAACATCTTGTTATTAAACATGTTAAAAGGCATTACTATTCATATAGTAATGCCTTTTAACATGTTTACCTGGAGCGGATGACGGGAATCGAACCCGCGTTACCAGCTTGGGAAGCTGGTGTTCTACCATTAAACTACATCCGCATATGATTTGTCATTTTAACACAATTTCCTAATAAAGACAAGCCTTTCTTGAAGAAAGGCTTGTCTGAGATCCGGATCAGATTAAAAAAGAAGACGAAACGGAAACAAAAAGAGTGCCATGATCAGGGCAACGATTCCCAGAGCAACTGCCCACCATCCCAATGCACTTTTTCTTCTAACAGCAAAAATCCCGACTACGATGCCGGCAATGGATAAAACAAATGGCCAGACAAAAAAGGCAAGTATTGATAAAATCAAGGCGGTAATGCCAATTCCAGTTCCCCCCGCCTCTTTTCCATCTTCCGTACCTTCCCCTTTACGATCTCTCATCATCACAGGATTTGGGGAAACTTCCTGTGCAACTTCCTCATCATTGTTCAAAGCAGAACTCTCTTCCAGGCGACCTTCCCCTTGCAGGGAAAATCGCTCTTGTTGATCATGATTGTTCTGATTAAATTGATCTTTATTCTGCATTCTTTCCCTCCATAAAATAAAATCCGGATCTGTGCTTAGTATGTGTGTCCTTTCAAAGAATTACTTTGTAAAAAAAATCCACCCCTTAATGAGTGGTCAGACTTCAGAAGAACAAGTTTTTCAGAGGTGATTTTTCATGGCTTCATTCAACTGCCGCTATGAGTTCAACATCCTTTAATACGAAATGGAAACTTTTTTATTTTACACGGGCGGAGGTATAATCCTTGGGTCCAACCGGATGACGAATTACACCCTCAATTCCAGGCTGCTCGATAAAAGCCGTATTGTAATAATAAAGAGGGAAAACCGGCATTTCCTCAAATAAAATTTCTTCAGCCTGATGCAGGTATTGATCCCTCAGATCAGCGTCACTTGACTGAGATGCTTTATTCAACAGCTGATCGTATTGTTTGTTGCTCCAGTTTGTACGGTTCATGGAGTGACCGGTCTGAAAACTTTCCAGATAATTGTAGGCATCGTTATAATCAGCCAGGAAACTGGATGTACTCATGACAAAGCGAATATTTTCCTGATCGGCATAATACACTTTTTTCTCTTTGGCTTGCAACTGAATCTTAACACCAAGATTTTTACGAACCATCTCCTGCACAGCTTCAACAATTTTCCTGTTTTTGTCTGTAGCATTGCTATACATGAGGGTGACAGGCGGAAGCTGATTCCATCCCTCTTCTTTCATTCCTTCTGCAAGCAGTTCTTTGGCCTGTTCATATTGGCCTTCTTTGATATAATTTCCGCCTTCCTGACGGAAATTACCTGGCACGGAAGGAGCAACATAAGCATAGGCTGGCTGCTCACCGCTACCGACAATCTGTTCAACAATCAATTTGCGGTCAATCGCCAAAGCAAATGCCTTTCGTATTTTTTTATTCGTAAACGGCTCATGTTCCACATTAAAACGAAAAAAGGAAAGGCCGCTTCCAGGCAGAATTTTCACTTTTCCCTCTGCCATCAAAGAAGTAAGCAAGTCAGCCGGTATGGAACTCTTGCTTACAACATCCAGTTTTTTTGTTTGATACAATTGATACACAGTTTTATTATCAGTAATAATGGAAAAGTGAATTTCATTTAGATTTACCTTGTCCTTTTTATAAAAATTCTCGTTCTTCTCCAGTTTCACATAATTATCGTGCTTCCACTCTGCAAGTTTAAAGGCTCCGTTGCTGACATAATTTTTTGCATCATGAAACATGTCGGGATCGTTTTCCAATGCTTCTTTGCTTACCGGGGCATAGACAGGGTAGGCAGTAAGCTCCAGAAATGCGGGGGCTGGATTAGCCAATTCCACTTGCAAAGTATAATCACCAACCGCTTTGACCCCTACTTGATCGACACTGCCTTTTCCCTGATTGTAAGCTTCGGCACCTTTAATAAAATAAAGGAGAAAAGCCGGCTTGGCAGCAGTTTCCGGATTGAGCACACGCTTCCAGGCATATTCAAAATCATGCGCCGTAAGTGGCTGACCATTGGACCATTTGGTCTGTTTCAAATGGAACGTATACGTCAAACCGTCCTCACTAATGTCTACCTTTTCAGCAAGGGCTGGCTCAGGCTTGTGATGATCGTTCAAACGCATCAGGCCAACAAACAGATTGTTGGAAATATCCATGGAATCTTCATCAAATGCTTGTGCAGGATCCAAAGAAGTTGGTTCACCTGTAATATTCAGGTTTAATAGCTGGCTGTTTTTCCCGCCTTCTGAAGTACATGCTGCCATTATAGCTGACAAAACCAAAAGTATTGTCAAAGACAGAATTAAAGTTTTCTTCAAGCGATCCCCCCCTTAAAAGCATGAATACTTTTTCATTCGCCGGAATATTCTAAAAAACCTCTGTATAAAGAAATTTATACGAAAAACAAAAAAGATATTTTTCTCCCCACTTTTAGACAAGTGGGGAGAAAGCAAATCTTATTCAAAAGCCACACAGTCCAATCGGTTTCATGCGAAAAAATTTGCCTTGCACTCGGAAATGAGTTTATTTGTCTGGTTCATTTCAAAGTTCAAAACATGGATTGCATCGCTTTATCGAAAAACAATTTTCTCCAACTTTTCCAAACGAACAAGAATTTCTTTGATAACAGGATCGTGGGGTTCTGTAATATGGCCTTTAAAGGATTTCCCACCGCCTTTTTTTAGTTTTTTAATCTGATCTTTTAAATATTCATTTTCCTCTAATACATCTTCATAGTTTTGGATCACCAAATCCAGGAATTTATTCACTTCTTCAATATCGTAACCCCGCAAAGCATGTTTAAAGTCTTTGCTAAAAATCTCTTCAGGTGTTAATCTTCTCATGCAAGTGCACTCCTTATTTCAGCAACCTTCTTTTCATCCATTATATATAAAAGTGATAGGCTTCTAAATCCCCGAATCATAAAAAACATAGACCAGCTGTAAGGTCTATGTTCAGGATAGCAAAATCATTTTGCTTCAGGAAATGTTCTTCTAAGAATATCATTTAAATTTTTAATAAACCCGCTTACCGGACGTCCGTTTTGCAAGTCGTTTACATAATTATTTATCTGTTTTACAAAATCAGGATTGGCAGAGACATACACATTTTTCAAGGTTTGATCTGCAGCTTTTGCCCTTTTTGATACCTTGTCTTTCAGCTGTTCAGTTACTTTGCCGTCCCCGTGTTTTGCTTTGAGCGTTACAGCTACATACGCATTTTTGTTCATGACAATTGCGGCTGCTGTATCAATGTCGGGCAGATTTGCCACTTCCTGTGCTACTTCCTGGGACGCGCGGACTCCGCGTGTCATATTGTTGTTGGGCTGGTTGTTGACAATCCTCCCATTATTGGTTCCCCGGTTCGTATTTCTGGCACCATTATTCAGATCCGGTTCGGCACGATCAGTGACTCTGGTCATATCATAGCCACGACCATTTCTTTGATCGGCTCCCTGCTGGGTTGCACAGGCTGTCAGTCCAAATACCAGGCATAAACTCATCAAGCCGACAATCCAGATTGCTTTTCTGTTCAACTGATTTTCCTCCTTCCTGTTCGTTTACATTTATTATTTTTATCAAAGCATCGAACTATGTGCTTTTCCGATAAAAAAAGCACAGGTAAAAAAGGGGAACTTTGACAATAAAAAAACCCACCTGTGTGGGTTACATTCTTTAGACAGAAAAAGCCCCTCACGCAAGGGGCTTGAACTTAATCGTCACTTTGTAAAATGAACAGGGCAACATATTGCAGTAATTCCATCAACGCAACCAATGCGCCTGCCACATAGGTAAGGGCTGCTGCTCCCAATACCTTGCGGGTTCCTCTTTCTTCAGTTGCCCCATTAATAAAGCCTTCGCTTACCATAATCTTTTTGGCCCGGGAACTGGCATTAAATTCAACTGGCAGAGTTACCAAATGGAATAAAACTGCCAGTGAAAAGAAAATCAATCCAACCAGAAACAAACCTGACAATTTAAGGAAAATTCCTGCTAAAAGCAAGAAGGGAGCCATCCCGGAGGTTAAGCTTAAAACGGGAACCATCCGATGGCGTAACATGAGTGCGCCATAAGCTTCCTGATGCTGAATCGCGTGTCCGCATTCGTGGGACGCAACCGATATTGCAGCAATAGAGTCGGAGGCGTATACACCTTCAGACAAGCGGACTACTCTCGATCTCGGATCGTAGTGATCAGTCAATTTTCCCCTGATTGGCTCAACAGCTACATGGTGAAGGCCGTTTCGATCCAGAATTCTTCTCGCTGCTTCAGCTCCTGTTATGCCAGATCGTGCACGGACTTTGGACCATCTGGAATAATTTCCTCTGACTTTTGCTTGTGCCCATAGTGTAATTACCAAACCCGCCAAGGATACAAAAATAAACAAGACAGTAACCAATCCCGATTCACTCCTCAATTTTATATATATATTTTTTACCCAAATCCACGAAAATCAAACAAATACAGAAACCAAAACGGATATCGACCTTAAATAGTGAAAGGATATATCCTATAATAAGAGTATATTAAATCATATTAAATCAAATCATCAACAAGGACATACTGGAATAATTTACCGTGAGGTAACCTGGCAGAACCATCCCCTATCCCTACACAATCTTAATTAGATATAATAAATCTGAATACGTTTACATTTATATACTATATTCATAATCATATAAAAAAACGAGGAGATAAAAATGATCAGTCCAACCATTATTGCTGTAACAATTTTTTTAATTGTTTATGCTTTCATCATTACTGAAAAAATTCATCGTGCTGTAATCGCAATGTTAGGGGCTTCAGCTATTCTTTTATTAGGTATTCTGGATACAAAACAAGCTTTTTACCATCATATTGATTGGGAAACAATTACATTACTGATTGGAATGATGATCCTCGTCGGCATCATTAACACAACGGGCGTGTTCCAATACCTGGCGGTTCGGGCTGCCAAGCTTGCAAAAGGACAACCGGTCAGAATCCTGATCATGTTGTCCCTGCTTACAGCGGTATTATCTGCATTTTTGGATAATGTAACAACTGTTTTATTGATTGTTCCTGTCACCTTTTCGATCACCAATATTCTTAAAGTAAAATCAACCCCTTATTTGATTGCTGAAATTCTTGCATCAAATATAGGAGGAACCGCAACACTTGTCGGAGACCCACCAAACATTATGATCGGTTCCTCGGTAAAACATCTGACATTCAACGATTTTCTGATCAATTTGGCTCCTGTTATTATTATCATTATGGCTGTGATTTCTATATTGTTTTATTTTATTTACCGAAACCAGTTAAAAGCGGATGCTACATTGATTGAAAAATTGTTGGAGATGGATGAAAAAAGCTATATTGAAAATCCTTCCCTTATGAAGAAATCGATTGTTGTTCTTCTGTTGACAATAATCAGTTTTATGCTCCATTCTGTCATTCATGTCGATCCTTCAACCATTGCCATTTCAGCAGCGGCAGTTCTCCTGCTGATTGGTGTAAAGGAAAAAGATATTGAAAAGGTATTTGGCTATGTGGAATGGCCTACTATTTTCTTCTTTGCTGGTTTGTTCATTTTGGTGGGAGCCCTGCAAAGTGTAGGAGTAATCAAATTTCTGGCAACCAAAGCTCTTGCTATAACCGGAGGAGATCTTACCGTTGCGTCACTGCTTATTTTATGGGTTTCCGGAATCACATCAGCTTTTATCGACAATATTCCTTATGTTGCTACAATGATTCCTTTGATCAAAGATATGATTATTGGTCTGGGATTGCCTGTAGACAATATACAGGCGGACACCTTGTGGTGGTCACTGGCTCTGGGGGCTTGTCTGGGCGGTAATGGTACCATTATCGGCGCCTCCGCCAATGTAGTGGTATCCGGGATTGCGGCACGGGAAGGGAAAGGTTTCAGCTTCGTAGAATTTTTCAAAATCGGGTTTCCAATTATGATTGTCACTTTGATCATTTCCCATTTGTATATTTATTTCCGTTACTTGATTCAACTATCATAGAAAAAGCCAGGTCTTATATAACAAAGACGAGGGAGCGATTTTGATCGCTTCCTTTTATATGCTTCCGGAAAAATCAGCGGACGATTTTTATACCCCAGTCAATATATCGTAAACTGCAGTTGTTCTTCTTTTGAACGCATGCCCACATTCATGGCCAGACCGACAGCAACCAACTGCGTCACAATCGAGGTGCCGCCGTAACTGATAAAGGGCAACGGGATGCCGGTAATAGGCATTAAGCCGATAGCCATACCGACATTTTGGAAAATCTGAAAGGCAAACATACCGATTACTCCGCTAACGATACATACGCCAAACAGATTGCTTGTCGCCAAGGCAATTTTAATCAAACGGTACAACAAGGCCAGGTAACTTATCAGCAAAATACTTGAACCAACGAATCCGAATTCTTCTGCGATGACTGCAAAAATGAAATCGTTGTGCGGTTCAGGAATCCAGTTTCCCTGTGCCTGGGTCCCCTGTTGAAATCCTTTTCCCCATAACATTCCCGACCCGATTGCGATTTTTGCCTGTGTAGCCTGGTATCCGGCTCCTGTAGGATCAGACGCGGGATCAAGAAATATTTGAATCCGTTCAATCTGATGGTCAGCCAGCAAGGCATGGAGCAAAGAAGAATCAAATATATAGAGAAACAGAACAGCTCCAACAATTATCGCAATCATGACCAAACCGCCAGCCAGCCATTTGAGATCAAGCCCCCCGACCATCAGCATACTTGCAACAATAGCCAGTAAGATCAACGCGGTTCCCAAGTCAGGCTGAAGTAAAATGATCATAAAAGGAAGTCCGGCAAACAGCAAAATTTTACCGAGTGTGTGTAAATCTTGCCACGGTTCCCCTTTTTTTTGGGCAATGATTTTTGCTAATATCAAAATAACAAAGATTTTCATCAGCTCTGAAGGCTGTAATGAAAACTCGCCAATATGAATCCACAGCTGGGCTCCATTTATTTCTTCGCCAATACCAGGAACCATGACCAGTAGATTCAAAAAGATTCCAAAACCATACAATATGGTCAAAAATCGGCCCTGTGTCAAAATTTTATAGTCAAACAGGAGAACGCAAAACATACAGAGAAAACCGATTATGTACCAGACGATCTGTTTGTTGTATAAAACCTGATCACCTGTGTATGTCGCACTCGATATGGAAACAATGCTAATAGCAGCCAAAAGGATGAAAATGAAAATAATGGTGAAATCAATCTGTTTCAGTTGAAGCTTTTTTCTCATCATAACTCCTATTCTCCTTTTCGCTTTTCGGATACCATACTATCATAAAGAGCAGTATTGTAAAAACCTTTTGCTGAAGGAGATAATCACTATGAAACGTGGCAAACCGGACTTTTGGTTGATTCTACTTACTTTCTTGCTGTTAGGCTTTGGACTTGTCATGGTTTTTAGTGCCAGTTACTTTAACGGATATACCGATCCGGACATCAATGATTCCTATTACTATTTTAAAAAGCAATTGCTTTTTGCTCTTATCGGCTTAATCCTGTTTTTCTTCGTTTCAAATATTCCTTATTACAAATATCGCAAATGGGCAGCTGTTATCCTGCTCATCTGTTTAGTCTTATTGATCCTGGTGCCATTGATCGGCCTGGTCAGAAATGGGGCCCAACGCTGGCTTGGTTTTGGAGCATTATCTTTCCAACCCTCAGAACTGGTAAAGATCGGAATGATTATTTACACAGCTTACATCATGGAGAAAAAACAACCCTTGCTGGATCAATTTCGACGAGGGTTATTGCCTCCCCTGATTGTCTTGGGAATCGTTTCCCTTCTCCTGATGATTCAGCCTCATTTTAGTGCAATGGTCATTATCCTGGGAACATGTTTTACCATTATTTTTTGTGCGGGAGCCCGGTTCAAGCATCTGTTCCTGCTTGTTCTGTCCGGACTGCCTGTATTGATTGGCGTTATGCTTTTGGGAGACTACCGCGTTGACCGGATAAAATCCCTGTTGAATCCTTTAAACGATCCTACCGGTGACGGTTATCAGATTATGCAATCTCTTATGGCGATTGGACCGGGAGGATTAACCGGTGTCGGACTCGGGAAGAGCATTCAAAAATTGGCTTATCTTCCGGAAGCCCATACCGATTTCATTTTTTCCATTCTCTCTGAAGAACTTGGATTTATTGGAGGAGTGACATTAATCGTTTTATTTGTTTTATTGATCATCCGCGGAATTTTAATCGCCGTTCAGGCTCCGAGTCAGTTTGGCACCCTGCTGGCCACAGGAATTGTTACTTTAATTTCCATTGAATCGATTTTCAATCTGGGAGTAGTTACAGCCCTGTTTCCCGTAACGGGAGTCCCGCTCCCCTTAATCAGCTATGGTGGCACTGCTTTGGTGTTCAAACTTGTTTCTTTGGGCATCCTTCTGAATATCTCCCGCTACCGCAATGTAAAAAGCAAGGTTCACCGTTCTTCTTCACATACTAGTCCTGTACGGTTATAAAAATAACCCCTGGCCTATTTAAAATGCCAGGGGTTATTTTTATAACCGTAACTGTTTTTTACTTCAGTAAACCTTCACTCGGACTGCTTGCACTTGCAGTTTCCCTCTTTAAAATCCTTCCTGCCTCAAAACCCAAGCGGCCTGCATTCACCGCGTATTTCATGGCTTCAGCCATTTTCACGGGATCTTTGGCCCTGGATACGGCCGTATTCAGCAAGACACCGTCTGCTCCCAATTCCATCGCTTCCACAACATCTTTGGGCGAACCAATCCCCGCGTCCACAATGACTGGAACCGGAGATTCCTCAATAATAAATTTCAGGTAAAGAGGATTGAGCAAACCTTGCCCGGAGCCAATCGGCGAACCGCCTGGCATAATGGCATGGGCGCCTGCTTCCCACAATTTGCGCGCCAATACCGGATCGTCAGAAGTGTAGGGCAAAACAATAAATCCTTCCTCTGACAGAATTTTGGTAGCTTCCAACGTGGCAATAGGGTCCGGAAGCAATGTTTTCTGGTCAGCAATTACTTCTACTTTTATCATGTCACACAGGTTTGAGGCTTTGGCCAGACGGGCAATCCGAACCGCTTCCTCGACTGTGGAAGCTCCCGCGGTATTGGGAAGCAGTTTGTACTTTTTCAAATCAAGCAATTCCAAAAAATTGGGCTGATCCGCCTGATAGATATTCATTCGTCTGACGGCAAAAGTTAATATTTCTGTTTCCGATACTTCAACTGCCTGTTTTTGCACTTCAAAGTCAGGAAATTTCCCGGTACCAAGCAGCAATCTTGACGCAAATGTATAATTACCAATTTTCAACATGGTTTAACCCCCTCCAACAAAATGGACAATTTCGATGCGGTCTCCATTAGACAATTTTTTGTTTGTATGCATTTCTTTTGTGAGGACTTCATTATTATGTTCAACCACAACAATTCGATCAGCCAATTGCAAATGTTTTAACAAATCTTCGATATTCTTCAGATTTGAGGGCACCTGTTCTTCTTTCCCGTTTAATTGAATACGCATTTTTACTCTCCTTACTTTCCGATTGCCCGCAGAGGCGTAAACGGGGATAAGTCTGCTTCCTTTCCATGAATGATCCGGGATACGACTTGTCCGGTCCAAGGGCTTAACAGGATTCCGTTCCGATAATGGCCGCTGGCAACAATCATATTATCAATCGGATCAAGCCATCCAATATAAGGCATTTGGTCTGGAGTTCCCGGTCTTATTCCTGCCCACACGCGGCTTATTTTCATTTCCTTCAACACGGGGAAATAACGGACAGCCTTTGTCAGCAGTGTGCAAACAGCGTCAACAGTAACTGATGGATCCAGTTGACGTTCCTTTTCTGTCGCTCCGATAATCAATTCCCCATTAGCCTTGGGAACGATATAGACGCCATTTCCAAACAGGGTATGTTTTAAAAGCGGCCGTGATGTATGAGCAGCCAAAGCTTCGCCTTTCACAGGATAAACCGGAAGGTTTATTCCCAATAACCGTGAGATCCAGCCTGTCCATGCTCCGGTCGCCAGAACAACCGTATCTGCCGTCCATTCACCATCCGATGTCACCAGTTTATGGACACGATTTTCCTTCACCAGAATGTCAAACACCTGGCATCCTTCGATAAACTCGGCATTAAAGTGCTGGGCAGCCCGGGCAAAAGCTTGCGTCAACCGCGGTGCTGACACCTGATAATCTTCAGGAATGAACAGGCCACCGACTACTTCCTCACCCAAAAACTCCTCTTTTTCTTTACACTCTGTACGATCCCACCAGACAGCCTGCTGCCATTTAGCCTCTTCTTTCAGTTCATTGGCTTCATTTTCCGTCAATGCCGGCTTCAACAGCCCGTATCGATTCAGTTCGATGTCCAGACCTGTTATTTCCAACAATTCTTCAGCAAGTTCGGGAAACATCGAATGACTTTTTAAACAGGCATCTGCAAGTGATCCCGGATGGCTCATCTCGGCATGTGCTCCCAGCATTCCTGCAGCAGCGCTGGATGAATGTGCGCCAATCTGGTCCCGTTCAAGGACCACAACTTTTGTTCCGGTTTTCGCCAAATAAAAGGCAATGGAGCTTCCAATCAATCCTCCGCCAACAATAACCACATCACTATGTCGCAAAATTCCACCTTCTTTTCATTTCTATTGCCACTTGTTCAGGGTGCGTATGATTAGTTACTGCAGAAATTACAGCTACTCCCTGGATGCCGGTTGCTTTTATCCGGTCCAAATTTTGAGGTTCAATTCCTCCAATGGCGATTACTGGAACAGAACATACTTTTACAAATTCCTGCAAGCAATCCGCTCCAAGCGGAGTTAACCCCGGTTTGGAAGCAGAAGGGAAAATATGTCCAACCAGAATATAATCCATTCCTTCACGCTCGGCCTTGATCGCGCTTTCCAAAGAATGGACAGAGCGCCCCACGCGCATTTTCTTTTTTAATCGCGCCAATCTCTTCCCGGAAACAGGGTACTTCTCAGGTAGATGCAAACCACCAGCTCCCAATGTTTCAGCAAGATCGGCATGGCTATTAATCACCAGAGATTTCGCCGGTATGGGGGTATCCCTCAGGAGATGTCGAGCCAGCTGCCAAACTTCCTCTTTTGTCTTTTCCTTGTAACGCAGGTGAAAAGCTTCGACCCATGGGTAAAGGCGTGTCCATTGCTTTTCCAAATCATTGATTGTTTGGTACGGAGCTGATATAACATGCAATTCCATCATCGATCATCACCTAATTAAAAAACCGGTATCCATGGGGATACCGGTTTTATCCAAGTCAATATAAAACACCTTCCCCACTTCCTTTCGCTGGTATGATCCAGTTCAAGTTCAAAGGGTTAGAATCTTCGTTCCTCTCAGCACTCGTCCGTGCACCCCTAGTGGCAATTTCAATATAAAATTCTTTTATCATTCTAACCATACGATTTAATCTTTGTCAACTTTTTTTAACATTCGAACGATCTTAATTCCTTCTTTTGTTATTAGCTCTTCATCCCTTTGAAAGCCATGCTTTTCATAGCAGCGAATAGCTGGTATATTTCCTTGCCCTGTCGTCACTTTCCAGTAACTAATTCCGGATTTATTCAAAATCTGATTTAACAATCTGGAAGCAATACCCTGGCGGAAGAAAGAAGGATAGACAGCCAAACGGCAAATGGTAATCTTGTCTATGTTTTGTATATAGGAAAGAAATCCTGCCAATTTATTCTCTTTGTAGATTCCAATAAATGTTTCATTACACTTACGAATTGATTCGATTGTTTCGTTCAATGTTGGTATATCGCAGGCCTTAATAAGATCTGCTTCCACCTGATACGCAGCTTGCTGTGTTGATAATATTTGGATAAGTTCTTTATTGTTTTTAAGCGACAATGTTTGAATAGTCGTCATCTCCATCCTCCTCCATCTCAACCGTTTGGCTCATAAAAATGGTTGGCAAAGCCCTCCGTTTGCCGGAAACTGGTTTGGAACCAAAAAACAAAGTTCTTTTCCGCCTGTCATAAAAAAAACAACCACCACCTGTCTTAGGGATGGCGGTGAGCCTTATTTTGTATTCAATGAATTGTTTTGGTTCCAGAAAAACCGACCCGCAATAATCAGAACTATGGGCAATATGATGAACAGGATCCGTGCTCCATATTTATGCAACAGGGAAAATCCCCATTCCCAGTTGGCTCCCAGAATATGGCCCAATCCTATAAACGTTGCACACCAGACAACAGCTCCTGCATAAGCATGCAGGGAAAACCGCCAATACGAAATCTTTGAGATCCCTGCTATGTATGCCGTAACGTGGCGTACACCGGGAATAAAATAGCCGGCAAATAACAGCCAGTTTCCATACTTTCGAAATAACATCTGTGTCAAACGCAGTCGACGTCGAGTTATAAAAATTTTCTTTCCATACTTTTTGAGAAACGGATATCCTAACCGATTCCCCAGATAATAGCTGAGAGTGATTCCAGATACTGAGCCAGCCAAAGCACTGAAATACGTAAAGTAAAGATTCAGTTGGCCGATTGTTGTTAAATACCCAAGAAAAGTCAACATAATCTCATCGGGCAACGGTAGTCCTACAATGCCAAATACCAAAAACAGAAAAATTCCTATGTAACCATAATCCTGTAACAAAGTAAACAGCGTTTGTTCCATGATCTAACCCCGTTTATTGGTCACTAAACACTCTTTAGAATATCATACTTTATATCTATACTAAAAGATACACACCAGTTCTGTTTTTATGCCTGTTTCCACCTGGAGATCACTTCTATGCCATTTGCAATCATATGATAGAAAAAGACTGTCTCCAGATATTTGGCATCATGGGCCATCACACCCAAACTTTCGGCGCTTTCAACTGGCAAATCATAAGTTCTTACATGAGCTTTGGGCACGATCACTCTTGTCCTGGCATTCAACTCATTGGCCAATAAGCGAATACCCATGGCATTCTGGTAAATGCAAAGATCCGTACAATCTCCAATAACAATAAAAGCGGATTTTCCCTTTTGAAAAACATTTTCCAGCCAGTCGCAAAAACGGATCCCGATTGCATTTTTTCCAAACAACCCATTGGTCGCATTCTTTAAAAATACTTGTTCCTGTTCTTCTGCCAGCTCTAAGTATTTGCGCAACGATGGCACAACCCGGGCTTCCTCTGTATCTCTCATGCAATGGGGAGCAAACGCTTCAAATTCCACGGCATCCTTCGGATGGCAATCATTCAGAAAAACAAGATTTCTGGCTAAAAACCCCTTTTTGAATATATATTCCGTCCAATCGGCGATTGGCTTGACAACTTCATTTACCAAAGGACTGGACAAATGGCCGCATTCACAAAAACCCATTAAAATATCAACATAGACAACATAAATATGCTCAGGTCCTTCCATTTGTACCAGAAATTCATCAAATGATTTCTCGGGCACCTGGTTTGTGATGCCTTCCATATACTTGAAGAATGCCTGATTCTGCGCTGTCAAGAGAATCGCCTCCACTTTTTGAATTTACGATTACATCTTAACAAACATGACAGACAGTTTAAAGCAAATGTCCCGAAAATCGGCATTTCCCCTGTTAATACTGAATTAATTGTTTATATCTTTCTTCATCCAATCCCTTGATTACTTCGGACAATAACTGTACAGCACCGTCCAGATCTGATTTGCTGATCATGGACACATGGCTGTGAATATATCGTGCTGCCACACCGACGACAAGAGAGGGAACTCCCTTCCCATAAAGATGAAATTTGCCTGCATCCGTGCCACCGCCTGTCATTGTATCAACCTGGCAGGAAATCCCCATCCTGTTTGCCACTTCTGTAACATAATTGCGTAAAGGGATATTTGGAATCATAGTGGCATCCAAAAAAGTAATTAAAGGCCCCTTTCCAAGTTTCGCCTTATTGGTTCCTTCGCTGCCTGGCTGATCTTCAGCAATTCCCACGTCAAGTGCGAAAGCAATATCCGGTTCTACCAGGCGAGGGGCAGTTGTGGCTCCCCGCAGACCAACCTCCTCTTGTACGGTTGCACCAGCAATAACAGTATTGGGGTGCTTGTCTATATTTAACCGCTTTAAAACCTCCAGAGCCAGATAACAGCCTACCCGATTATCCAGAGCCTTAGCCAAAACAGTATCCTGGTCAGGCATCATTTCAAATGGACAGATCGGGACGACAGGATCGCCCACCCGAACCCCCCATTC
Source organism: uncultured Thermoactinomyces sp. (assembly GCA_965544045.1). Lineage (GTDB taxonomy): Bacteria > Bacillota > Bacilli > Thermoactinomycetales > Thermoactinomycetaceae > Thermoactinomyces. The sequence goes on along the minus strand of CBEULT010000009.1, from coordinate 113,509 downwards.
TTTAGCCTGCTCATCACTATGAGCCCCGATATCTATAAACATTTCGCGAATGGGTATCAGCATCTTTCTTTCTTCCTGAGTCAATACATGTGGAGGACGCGATCCTATCACCCCGGTAAAAGTTCTTTGCTCTGTAATAATCGTTACCCGTTGGGATAACAAAACCTGGCTCCACCAACCCCCCAGCGGCGAAAAACGGATATACCCGCTTTTTGTAATTTCCGTAACCATAAAGCCGACTTCATCCAGATGGCCTGCCAACAAGATTCGTGGCTTGTGACTGCCTCCCTTTTTCTCTCCAAAAATTCCGCCCAGTCCATCCTTTTTTATTTCAACATTTGCTTTTAAAAGTTCCCGTTGTACAATTGAACGCACTTCCTGTTCAAAACCCGGAATACCGTTGGCTTCCGTTAATTCCTTCAATAACTGCATGCATATCCTCCTCATGTATTACCCTTTTCTGTTAAGTTCTGCAGACTTTTCCGTTTTATACCTCAAATATTTCATCTGACCAAACATATCCCGGATTGTAATGGCAGACACTAGGACCAAAAAGATTTGATAGGGAGATTAAGCAGAATGAACCAGTTTCATTCAAAAATCCTGTTTTTACTTTGGCTTTTGGTTTTGGCAACCGTCTGGCCATCCTATGGCTACACCATTAAGGAAGATTTCCTGAATGAAGAAGCAATTTTGGGAGATTACGGCGGAGAAATTCGCGAGAAGCAAGTCCGCTCTGATGGTTTGTTTCATATTGACACACCGCAAATGATTCGATACCTGCAGGATTTAAAAGTAAATCACTATTTCTACCTCATCTGGCATGAAAAATCAGACTGGGATGACCTTGTCCATGAGTTTTTACCGGCTGCGCAAAAAGCAGGAATTGAAGTATGGGTTTATCTTGTCCCCCCATCCGAATCAGTGGGCAGAGCCCCCGAACCGTTTGGCACCGACTATATCGCCTGGTTTAAAGCAATAGGGCATGTTTCCAGGCAATATCCAAATTTAAAAGGTATTGTGATTGATGACTTTAATGAAAATCTGAACTTTTTCTCACCCCAATATGTAAAAAAAATGTGTGAAGCAGGGTACCGTGAAAACCGCAATCTGAAATTTATGCCGCAAATGTACTTTCCAGCTATTACCGAGGACTTCCTTGCCCGTTACCATTCCCTGATCGACGGCTTGATGATGAGTTATCGGGATGATCCATACCGTAACACGCAAAAACTGGATCGGTTAGTGGAACAGATTGATTCAGCCGAGTTTCTGGCAAGACGATATCACTTGCCGCTTACGATTATGATTTATGCCAGCAAATTATCGGCCACACCAGCAAATCCATCCGCTTCGTATATAGAATCCGCTCTCAAACTGGCTCTTTACCGCATAAGAGTGGGGCAACTTGCAGGAGTAGTCACCTACTTGCTCCCCAAAAAGTTTGCGGGAGACAAACAGGACCATCTTGCAAAATCAGGCAAAGGGTATGCCAACCTGTTCGTACCGGATACTCCTTATGCTCGCAAAAATGATTATACAGAATGGACACAGAAAATTCACATCAAGCCAAATCAACACTATTTCCTGTCCTTTTGGCATCTGAGCGTATATCCTGCCAGGATTCAAAATATTCCTTTTGCCAAACAGATTCGGATCAATGATCAAGTAGTGTGGGAACAAAACATAAATACCATCAAATCCGGCTCCTGGAAACAGGAAAAGATTGATGTAACCTCCTGTTTACAGGAAAAAACACATGCAACCCTTTCTTTAAGGCTCGTCAAACATGGGAAAGGGACATATCCATGGAATTTTGCCGGTTTTGACCAGTTGACCGGACATGGTTTTGAGTTGGAAAATGGCGATTTCGAACAGGTTGCCGGCTGGGTAAACAAATCCTCCACCCGCGCTCTCCTGGGGGAAATCTTGTTATATGATGAAAAACGGCAGTCCCGGACGTATCAAACTGTTAAGAAACATATACATGCCTATGCTTTATACCAATCGTTGCTTGCCTCTGCCAACCCCCATCTTTCCAAAAAGGCGGATCTGTTCCTGCAATCCGTTTTGCTTGATCAGAACAAGATTGCCAGACATCATCTGCGTGAGTTAAAATCCCTCCTGCGCGATGAAAAGATGTCTGTTGACAACCGGAAAACAACAGAAAGATTGGTCGACGAATTGATACACCAGTTTGGCGGATACAGGTTTTGGGATTACTTTATACAATAAAAAAGCTCAGTTTCATTTAAACTGAGCCAGCCTGATGCAAAAGCTGGATCGCTACCAGGAAGTGAAGTCCTGACCAGACTGGAACCAGAAAGCCATCAGCAAAGTGTCAGAGAACAAATTCCTGCATCTGTTCTGTGTCACGGAAGAACCGCTTCGGTTTCCCGAACCTCCGGAAATCATCCAAAGCAAAGGGTTGGAATTTACCGCTTGCAGGCAGTCGGATTACCTGTCGGAATTGGAAAAATTTATTCAAACCATGCGTGCGTAGGGGTGTATTAGTGAGGGTGGTGTTAGTCTTGAATGTACTAATACACCCTGCCAAAAGGCAGGAAAAGCCAAATATTTCAAGGGCGGAAAGGTTGTCCAAAAAGACATAAAAAAGTTCTAAGGTGGTGGTGATTTATTTGATTCTGTTGCTGACGCATTGGATGGGAAAAGCGAGAAGAGCATGCATTTTTTTAGTCCGTACAGCAGCTATTCTATAAACTGCCTTTTGTACATAAGCGAGATATAATATGCCATTTCTTCAGGCTTATATGGCATATTATTTTCTGTCCACCAATTCAGTACTTCCAATAACGCACCAATTGCAAAACGAAGTGCAATCGGTTCAGGGATATCAAATGTTGACTTTATATTTTTCATTCTGTATTGTGATTGCTTTACCAACCAGTCTGCAAATATGCTCCTTAAAATCGAAAATGTCCCTTTATTAAGCAAGAGGGAATAGAAAATTTTATTTTCGGAAATATGGGTAAACAAAAATAAAAAATGAGCGGGAGGTTTATCAAGTGTGAAATCCGTTTCTGCAATATCCTGATATTCGACTTTTGATGAAATGTCTTCAAGCATAGTTTTGAATCCGCGCTCAATAAGGTCATATTTATCGGTGTAGTGTTTATAAAAAGTTGTACGGTTAATCATTGCTTTGTTGCATATCTCCGTAACGCTAATAACTTCAAAGTCTTTTTCGTTAAGTAATTCCGCCAAGGCTTCAATTAGAAGCTTATGAGTTCGACGGATTCTCAAATCTATTTTCTTTTCGGTTTTCATAGACAAATCCCTCCCCTTTGTTTGTTATCCCACACTTGGCGAAAAATTGTTGCTTGTTATTTCAGTAAGATTAATTATGATTTATTTATAGACACATGTCAAGATAAAATACATGTGTATCAAAAATTAAGATTAGGGGATAGAAGAGATGTTTAAACAAAAAATAGCAGTTGTAACTGGTGGAGCCTCGGGAATAGGAAAAGCTCTCTGCGAGTTGTTGGCAGAACAAGGGGCAACAGTCATTGTTGCAGACTTGAACCCGAATGGTGGGGACAAAGTTGTAAACGCAATTAAGAGTAAAAAGCAAAAGGCAGAATCAGCGGTGCTAAATATTGCAGATTATGATGCGGTATGTGCATTCGTTAAGCAAATTGCACAAGAGTACGGTAGAATTGATTATTTTATTAATAGTGCCGGGATTGCTATCGGCGGTGAAACCTGGCGGTTTGAAAAGGAACAATGGCTCAGATTTATCAATGTGAATTTACTGGGGATAATCTACACATCAACAGAAGTATACAAAATTATGATGCGGCAAAAATCCGGTCATATTATCAATATTTCATCTGGTTCTGGAATTTTTCCGACGCCAATGAGAGCACCGTATTCCACGACAAAATATGGCGTAGTGGGATTTTGCACGGCATTTCGTCCCGAAGCAGCCGTATATGGAATAAAAGTGAGTGTAGTTTGTCCCGGGCCAGTCCAAACTCCGATTCTTCAAAACTCCGAGTTTGTCGGGGCCAAGGAATCGCTGAAACAACAGATGACGAAGAAAAACAACTGGATACCTGCAGAAAAAGCAGCTGAAATCATATTAAAAGGTATCAAGAAAAACAAAGCTATTATTCCTGTGACTACAATTGCCTCGATAATGTGGAGATTTTACCGGTATTTTCCGGCTATTTATGACAGAACAATTGCCAAAAAATTGGTTCAAGGGTACTTAGAACACCTATAATCAGGGGATTTTTGAGATTTCACATGCTTATAGAAAAACAGTCGGTCCGATGGGGTAAACTGCTTGTCAAAACAGGGCTGCTGCGGAAGCTGTAATTGTTATTGAAGGATGACACAACCTTAGATATCACCCTGATACTTTGACAACTATACATTACTAAATACTTAATTTTTCGAATGTATACTCTCTGCTTAATAAGGTCAAGTACCTATTCAGTTTCATTTAAACTGAGCTTACTTTACTATTCAATTCAGGTTTGTTAAAACATTCCGGTTTTTTTAAAATAATTGGCGCAATCGCAAAAAACAGAATCAAGCAGGAATTTGTACGTCGTTGAAAAAGAAAAAGATCCGGGATAAGACTCAAAAAGTTATTAAAGTGAATAGAGTCGATAACTTGGGCAATGCTCAAATCATTTTACTTTTTGGACCTATCTTTAAACTCATCAATACACTTTCAGGAGTGGGTAATATCAACATGAAAATTATCCGATGCATCAGCGATGGCCAACTGATTTTCCAGGTCACTGATCACACCACTATAGTACTTGGCAGCCTGTTTCCTGTCTCCCGATTCTACCATCTCTTTGTATGTTCCGTAACTTTCCTTCAGCAATTGAAACAATCGGCTAAATTGCTCGCGCTTTAAAATGGGCGGACGATTGTCTCCTTCTTCATCATAAAACATCTTGTATCGCTCCAAGTAAGCCTCGTAGGAACTGAAATCATGATTCATTTTCCTTCAACCCCAATTCATGAAATCTATTCCTAGCATGGCTTTCTGGCGGATTCCTATACATGCAAATGTGTCCAAAACAAAAAAAGACGCAAACCTGCGTCTTTGACAAGCCCTGTAAGAAAGCAAACAATAAGCCGAGTTCTGTTCTCCAAGTGGTCAGTTCGACAGCTTGCATGTCTCCCACTGTCTGGAGTAGCAATCATCTATCTAGGCTGTGTATTGCTACACAACTCCAGCGACCTACCCGAGATTGCTGCGGGCCACAGCTGCATCCGAAGATGCCAATCTCCTATCAGGTCTTGCTCCGGGTGGGGTTTACCTAGCCAGCATGTCTCCATGCTGCTGGTGCGCTCTTACCGCACCGTTGCATCCTTGCCTGTGAGGCAAATGCCTCCATCGGCGGTCTACATTTCTGTGGCACTAGCCTTAGGGTCGCCCCCACCGGTCGTTAACCGGCACCCTGCCCTATGGAGCTCGGACTTTCCTCCCGTGGAACCTTTCGGTATACCACCGGCGATTGCCTCGTTTACTTTCTCAAAGCAGTAAATGGTATTATATCAATAATAACTATTTAAATCAACAGGAATATCATGGAGTCCTTAAATAAAGCGAAAAGGATTGGTATCTATCCGGGATGGTTCAACATCAACCTGATGATTCAGGCGCTCTCTCAATTCTTTGCAGACTTGGGGAACCACCAAATGTTCAACATAATGCCCGGGATCGATCAGTGAAAGGCCTTGTGCCAATGCATCCTGTGCCGTATGGAAATCCACGTCTCCCGTAATATAGGCGTCAGCTCCCTGCCTTTTTACATCCCCTATATAACGACCGCCAGCCCCACCTAAAACAGCTACTTTCTGAACTTGTTTACCTGGATTTCCAACCACGCGCAGCCCATCGCAGGCATAAGCTTTCTTCACAATAGCAGCAAAGTCATCCAGTTCCATTGCCTTGGGAAGATCGCCGATTTTGCCAAATCCTAGCGGAGCACCTTTCAAATCCAACGGATAAATGTCGTAAGCAACTTCTTCATACGGGTGGGCCTCCAGCATTGCTTTGGTGACTTTGCTTTCGATCGATGCGGGCATAATGGTTTCCAGACGAATTTCCCTGACCCTCTCCAGTTCCCCGGCTTTCCCTATATAGGGATTTGCGCCATCCCGTGGCAGAAACGTACCCGTCCCTTCCACATTAAATGTACAATGGCTGTAATTGCCGATCCAACCAGCTCCCACTTTGCCGAGCGCTTGCAGAACGAGTTCATGATGCTCTACCGGAACCGTTACCACCAGTTTTTTGAGAGGATCTTCTTTATAAGCGATAAGGGTTCGGCAATTTTCCAAACCGATTTTTGATGCCAATACATCATTGACACCATTCACGGTGGCATCCAGATTAGTATGGGCAACGTAAACATTTATATTGTTGGCCAAAATCCTGGCGAACATGCGGCCTGCTGGCTGATCTGTCCGAATTTCTTTTAGCGGTTGGAAAATTATCGCATGATGGGCCACAATCCAATTGGCTCCAATGCGAATAGCTTCATCTACCACTTCTTCATTGACATCCAGGGTAACCAGCACTTTTTTGATTTCTGACTGCGTATCTCCCACCTGCAAACCGATCCGGTCTTTTTCCATGGCCAGCATCGAAGGAGCAAAGGCTTGCATCGCCGAAATCAAGTCAAATCCGTACAAAGACATTTTTTCACCCTCTCCCATTCTTTCATCTCTTTTTCCAGTGCCAATCTTTTATCAACCGCTGCCAAGGATTTTGCATGTTGAAGACCATGTAAAATGCGCTGTTTTGCATTCCAGGACTGTTCTACTTTCCATTTTAATAAAGGATGCCGATTTTTCCACAACAAGGGACCGATTTCCGCCAGGGTTTTTTCCGACAACCCCTGTATTTCTTCATAAAGTGTTTCCTTCCCGGGTTCGGCAGCCAGTGCCTCATACAAAATGCCGGCATCTTCTACCAACAGTTCTCCTGTCAGGCGAAAGCCATTTTCTTTTAACCAGAGCCGAACATTTTTTCCTCCAATATTGGGTTGCAAAACCAGCCTTTTTACATCGCCAAGCTTTTCTTTGCCTTCCGAGAGGATTCGGCGAATCAGGCTGCCCCCCATTCCGGCGATCACGATAATATCTACTTCACCTTGTTTTAATACAGACAATCCGTTTCCCAGGCGCACCTCAATAAACTCCTTTACTCCTGCATCCCCGATTCTCCGTCTGGCATTTTCATAAGGTCCCTGATTCAATTCGCCTACGATTCCATAGACCAAACGGCGAGTTTTCGCCAGGTGCACCAGCAGATATGCATGATCTCCGCCAATATCCGCAACACGCGATCTATCTGGAATCCACTTTGCCAATGCAAGCAGGCGCGGAGATAAAACGAATGGATCACGATCCGGCAAACGTCTCCCCCCCCTTACATAAACGTCCCTTTTCTCACGCCTCCCTAGCATAGCACGTTCGTGAAAAACACAAAAGCATGGCTTCTCGTCTGTTCTGAATGTTGGTTAAAGTTTAAGGAGCTTTTGAGGGACTATTTTTCCGGCAACATGACAGCAAAACAGATCTTCCCCTTCAAAATAATCTAACAGACAAGTAGCGGGTATTCTTTCCTCGCCCCATCTTATCTCACCTCTGATTTGGCTTGAAGTATAACCACTTCTGAAAAAATGACGTCAGGTCTTTGCCGGCCACTTCATTGGCTGTCTTGATAAAACCCTCCGTTGTCGCCACTTTAAACTGGTATTGCTGGTAATATGTCTTTAAAATCTCCATTACTTTCTCTTTTCCGATTTCATCCATCAAGCCGTAGAACATTGCCGCCGGCCGAATATATACCATCAACCCGTATACCGTATCCGGATAGTCATGCAATGGCTCTACCGACGTTATTCCTGCTGTCTTGTGAATCTCATCGGTTTTCTTTGCCGCTCTTTTTAACAGTTCTCGCTCATCTTCATTCATTTTTTCCTGCATATACAAAAACTCCGAAAAAGTGGTCAATCCTTCGTCCAGCCATGGTTCTTTTACCTGATTGTTTCCGACCACTCCATACCACCATTGGTGAGCCAACTCATGCACAACCACATTTACGGCTGGGCCAACACCTTTTCTTGTGCCGATTCTCGGGATGGATGTTACCAGACCAGGATATTCCATCCCTGCGATGCCTACACCGGTTTCTCCCAAAACGACATCAATTTCTTTATAAGGATAGGAACCAAATTTTTCACTGAAAAATTTCATTCCAGAGATTGATGCTTCGTGCAAAGGCTTTGCTACATCTTCCATTCCGGACAAATACCAGAGATTGACGCGAACATCGTTCAATTTTCCACGCATAACCTGATAATCTTTTGTCAGGACTGCCACAAAGTCACGAACTTTTTCCTGCCTGATTGTAAACAGTGACTGTCCAGTTTGATCGAGATCCTTCCCTGTTGTAATTGCCCGATAACCTTTCGGCAAATGAAAAGTTACTTCAAAGTCTGACATCTGAGAATAAAAAGGGTCCCCTGTCGTTGTATAAGGCTCTGTATGCCATCCATCCCGGTCCCTGACTGCGAGCATGGGATACCATTGTGCCAGAAATGCAGTATTTTTAAATGTATTCAAGCGCATTCCCCCTCGCGGCAAATGCAACTGGAAATCCATTTCAATCCGGGCAGATTCCCCATCATGAATCGTGCGCGGCAAACTGACCTTCATCACTGTTTCCTTAAAGTTTACTTTAGCTGCCTTCCCATCAACTTTCACCCGGGATACCTTGATATAGCCCGGCTTTTTCGGCTTTGATTCCTCACCATGTTTCCAGTTTTGAAATGCGTTTGGATAGAGCCTGAAAAAAACTTCTTTATCCGGTTCTGTTCTTTTTTTTGGCAAAGTTACAACCATATGCCCGCTTACATCATCTTTTTCCGGATGATAGTGGATATTAATCTTGTAGAATGGGCGGTCTGTTGCTGCCTTAGAATCAGAAGTATAAGCCGTAACCCCTTTCAGATGCTCAAAACAAGGCGCAATTCCTGACAAAAGCAGCACTGCCAGCATCAGTGGCAGACTGAACGAAAAAAAACGGCCTTTCATCTGCAGTCACCTCAATTGGTCAAATAGATTCTTGATTAGGATGACCTTTTTCTGAGGATTTATAACAGATGACACTCTCTCTTTTTTAGACCTGAAAGAAATCGCAACGCCTCATAAAATGATTCGCTCATTATGTCCTTATCCTGACAAGATTCAATGAGGTGAATCTGGAACAATCCGGAATATTGGCATGCAGAAGGAAACTTCTCTTCCCGCTGAAAGCAAGCACGGTTGGCACCTCCAAAATCTTGTTGAATGGGGAATGACCATAAGGCAAGAGAAAGCCAACACCATCATTGTCTCAGGGGTAATCCATCCGTCATTGATAATGCCCTCTGCAAATCGATCCTTTTGTCCGGCTCATTGGATGAACTGTTTACTTTTCCACTTGGGGATGGTTTCCCCTTTAATAATCAAAGCATTTTTTCAGATCTTCATGATCCATCGGCAAGATGTCAGGCAGGGGCAATCTTTCCTTTACAGGCAACATTGGATGAAAGAGTTGGTGGGGCTCGGTTTGGTACCAATAGGCGGTACTTGAATAATCATCGCTACGGTGATTGTTGTGTCCGTGTTCGATTGTCACTTGAATGGATCGATCAAACATGATCGGATCTTGGATATGATACCGATAGACCGTAATCTTTCCGGACCAATTGGGCCCCCCGCCTGAAATGATTCCATGATAGGGTGTACACACCTCCTGTTGGGGACACCAGGCAGTGTTAAAATAATCTTCCATTCCCGTGCCGTGTATGGCAGGTGGCCATGGTTCACCATCGATAAAGATCATATCGTCCCCTTCCCCATACCAATTCCATTCCTGGGTAAATCGCAAATTATGGATATTTAAATTGCAGCCCACATAATGCCCCTTTCCCTTGGCATCCAGAATGACATAATTATGTTCACCAGTGGTATTTTTTCCGCCAAATTCAAAAAAGGCGTTGGAGAAATGATCGTCGATTCCCTTGGTGTGTTCACGCTTCCAAACCGCGTGAAAACGAAGGGGACTGTCAATCTTTTTCTTATAGGCTTCATAGTCCACATAGTAATAAAATTTGATCGGTTTGTCCGCTTCACTTTCGATTTCAATCAGGGCACGTGATTCAAAAGGCATTGGAAAAAAGCAATTGAGCGCCCGACCATCCTCTGGACTCATTTGCAGCGGCACTGACGAATAATTTTTCGTGATACCGTGGCCCATACCAAAAAAGTCACCGATGGGCACTTCTACACTGGGATGTTCTTCGCCATCCCAATACATTCTGAGGATCACTTTCCTGTGGAGGTATTCTTCCATCGTATCGTCGAGGGGAGCCATTGTCATCCAGATGTGGGTGATACAACCCGGGCCATCCAGGTCACTTATTTTTTTCTCTTCCCCAGGATACACCCTGAGAAAATCACGATTTCCCCCGGTGGTGTCATAGCTGGATGCCCTTTTTCTTTTTGCCTGTCTGACACGGTATAAATCCCGTAAGGATGAACTCAAAAATGTCATGGTACAGAACTCCTTTCTTATTTGATCCCGGTTGTTTTGATCCCTTCAACCAAGTGCCTCTGAGCGAGGAAAAACAAGATGAAAGTGGGAATTGCAGCGATAAGGGCTGCAGCCAATACTTGACTCCAGGGGGTTTCATACCCACCACCAACAATATTGGCCAAGGCAACTTGAACGACATTTAATTCCTCCTTCTGATTGATGATTAAAGGCCACAGGTAATTATTCCAATTGAAAGTAAAAAAGCCAATCGTCAGGGGGATCACAATCGGTTTTGACAGCGGCAAAACGAGTCGAAAAAAGGTTCCAGCTACCGATAATCCTTCCACATAGGCGGCCTCCTCCAGTTCCCTCGGAAATTGGAGATAAAATTGGCGGAACAGAAAAATCCCATAGGCGTTGAAAATCATGGGCACAATCAGCCCTAAGTAGGAATTGGCCATTCCCAAATTTTGCGTAACCATATAAAGGGGAATCATGATTACCGTAAAAGGCACCATCAAAGTGCTGATAATATAGCCAAAAAGTAGGGATTTCGCCGGGAAATGCAAGCGAGCCAATGCATATCCGGCCATAGCATGAAAAATCATGGCAATGACGGTGACAGTGGTGGAAACGATGAATGAGTTCCAGATTGCCCTCAAAATTTGAGTTTCCGCCAGAGCTGTCCTGATATTTTCAAAGGTAAAATGAGCCGATTGGAAATCTAAAGTAAATACCGATGTGGGTGTTCGCAAAGCTCCCATGATCAAAAAGAATATGGGAAGTATCATCAGAATGCCGCAAAGGATGGCAAAGATCGTCAAGAGCATTTTTTTCATTTCCTTTAGACCTCCCTGTTGTTTTCTGAAAAGATTTTTAGCTGTGCGAGGGAGAGAAGAAAGATGATACAGAATAAAACGACTGCCAAGGCGGAAGCATATCCCATGTTCATAAATTCAAACGCCTCCTGATAGATATACAGGACACTCACCTCTGTCGCACTGGCCGGTCCTCCTTTCGTCATTACCATAATCTGGTCGAAGACGGTAAAGGAAGCGATAGTAGTAACAATCAGAATGAACATGCTGGTTCCTTTTAACAGAGGAAAGGTGATATGCCAAAAGGCTTTCCAATTTGACGCTCCATCTATTTTGGCTGCTTCATGGTAATCTTTCGGAATTTCCTTGATAGCTGACATAAAAATGGTCATGTTGTAACCCAAATTGATCCAGAGAATCACGACTACAATCGATATCAACGCTTGATCTGTTGAACCTAGAAACTGTAAATTTGGTAACCCGATACTGCTTAAAAACTGATTGATAAACCCGTTTCGCGGGTCATACAAAAACATCCAGACGACTGCCGAGATCACCGATGTGATCGCAAAGGGGAACAGAAACAAGGTGCGTGCCAGGCTTTGATAAGATTGTTTTAGTCTGTTTATAACGACGGCAAAAAACAGGGAAAGGGTATAGAGTGTGGGCACATAGATCAAGGTAAACAGAAATGTTCGGTAAACGGATTTCCACCATTGTTGATCTGAGGCCAGCATCTTATAATTTTCAAATCCTACAAATATCTTGGAACCTAATATATTCCAATCGTAAAGGCTGATATAAAAGGCGTAAATCATCGGTAAAAAGACGAAAACAGTTAGTCCTAACAAGTCAGGCAGTAAAAAACCATAGGCAGTTATTATCTCTTTCAATTTTTTCCGATCCTTTTTCATTGGTTGCAAAGGTTATCCCCTACCTTATGAAACGAATATGTCGCAGTCAAACAGGCAACCGTAGCGGGCATGTACAAGAATTCCGTTTCAATCAAAGGTGTTCGCATCCTATGACGCTTCAGATTACCGCTTTCTGCTCAGGGCTTTCCTGATTTTTTGGTCTGCTAATTTGGCCGCTTCTTCCCCGCTCATATTCCCAAACATCACATGGTGCAGGGCTTCTCCAACCGCATCAACCGTTTGTGAATTATACTTCGGCTCGGGAATAGCTGAATTATAAATATCGTCTGTGAATACTTTACGAAGGCCTTTATCATAGTAGGCTTCCGCTTCTTTCAGGACAGACTGACGAGGGGGATAGGCGAATTTCGTTTCCGTAACCCATTTTAATGGCCGGGACGGATCGTCACCAAAGGCCCACATGATAAATTTTACAGCTTCTTCCACATGCTCTCCCCTGGCATTGGCGGCCAGCTTCCATCCACCAGCAGCTGTTGCAGCTTTTCCATCTTCCGGCTTCGGGATGGGGGCCACTCCGATATCTACATGAGAATAATCTCTCTCTATGACGGGAATCGCCCAAGTGCCAACAATCTGCATAGCGGCTGTTTCATTGCCCAAATTGGCAATCTCCGTCGGCGCATATCGTAATTTGGATGGAGCCAATCCCTTTTGATAAAATGATCCCCAATAGTCCAGTGCGACTGCCGCTTCCGGTGTATTAAAGGTGGATTTCGTCCCTTCTTCATTCAAAACATTTCCACCCTTTTGCCACAAGAAGGGATACCAGACGAAATTTAAATACGGTCCTTTATCTGTTGGCAGCACGAGACCGGCAACCTTATCGGTTTTTAGCTTTTCAGCTGCGACCCGTAACTCATCCCACGTTTCCGGAACCTCAACATCCGCTTCTTCCAGCATCGTTTTGTTGTAATAAAGACCGAGTAATTCCATTTCATATGGCAGAGCGAGGATTTTTCCGCTATCAGTAACCGCTTCCAATGCAGAGGGAACAAAATCTTCTTTGAGTTCCTCTGAAAAATAAGGAGTAAGGTCCGCCAACAATCCTACCTCCGCATATTTCTGAAAATCCCCGGGACTGGTCATAAAAATGTCGGGTCCTTCATTATTGGCAAAAGCCACTGGGAGCTTCGTGGTTGAGTAGTCACTCTGGTTAAAGGCAAAATACTCAATTTTGACGTTATTCTGCATCGAGTTATACTCATCCACCAGGTCTTTAAAAAACTCCTGTTCCGCTTGGGTATGAAAATCCCAAAAAGTTAGGGTGACAACACCTTCACTCTCAGAAGTAGTGGAACAACCCGCCATAAAAACGAATACAAAAACCAGCTGAATGAAGAGCTTCCATTTTCTCAAAATGGTTCTACCTCCTTGTATGATATGTGTATAAATTCACAACAATAAATTTCCAATAAACTCGTTTCTTTGAAATGTAAATATTTGTTACATCTGAAATGCACTTTTTATGATTTCTCAGGCTGTTCCCTCCGGCCACTCATACTGAAAGCAGAAACATCCAGAAATCATGGCCCAGAGTGAGTTCTAACAGACGAAAGTGATTGATCAGCAGGTACATAAGGGATGTCCTGAAGCATCTACTTGATCCTTTTTTCCAAGAAGCTCTTAGCCACCATGCTGTACACCTGGCATCCAGCCAAGTTCTTTCATGAAGATTCCGGTTCTGTGAGCCAGGAACACAAAAGTGTTACAATTAATTCCAAATTCATCTGCAAGTTCATCCTTCGATAATATTTCGATAAATGGAAGTGAATCTGCCGGATCACCGGGGCTTTGTCTTTCATGCTTTTTTGGAAAATGATTGTTTCAGTTTCCAATTTACTTGTTTTGTTTACTTGACATAGTACCGAAGGATTAAGAACAAAAAGGAAGCGGTTACATCCGGAACCAGAATTAATGTAATCGATTACATTTTTGTGATTAAAAATCACCTTTTTCCCAAATAGTGTAAAAGGCTGAAATCTGAAACTGATGAAAACAAAATATGTAATCGTTTACTATATAATAGTATATAACGGATTATATTTCAACATGAATTCGTTAAGATGAAACCTTTGTTACTGTTTTTTGTATTGTTGAAAAAAAGTAAACGGCAAAATTCTCGATTCCCATTGATAGAGCGGAGTCCGATTTGATATGTAAAACAGGAGTTGGCTGAGAAGTAAAAAGAGGAGTTTTTGGCAAAACGTCTGTCAGAGATCAGCCGTCGTCCCGGTGGATATATATTCTGGCCACAGGGACGACAGAGTGGTAAAACGCCGGTTTTTTGCGGGAATTAACCATCATGAGGTCAATGTGTGGCCATTGGAACCCCCTGTTGAATACCACTTGCCTGGATGTAAATCTTGAGATCAGTTGAACAACAAAGCCAGTCTCTCCTTTTTCCGGGAGCTTTGCGCCGTCTTGCACCAGGATCCATCATTGTGGGAAAGATTCGGGATAAGGAGACGTCACATTATATCGTTTATTAATCCTGCTAAAGATTTCCCCGGCGTTGTTGCTCACGCTCAATTGATTCAAACAGCGCTTTGAAATTTCCTTCTCCAAATCCGCGTGCTCCTTTGCGCTGGATAATCTCAAAAAACAGAGTGGGACGGTCTGTAATCGGTTTGGTAAAGATTTGCAACAGGTACCCTTCATCATCACGATCCACCAAAATTCCGAGTCGTTTTAAATCTTCCAGCCTTTCCTCAATTCTGCCTACACGGTCAGTCAATGTTTCATAATAGGATGCTGGTGTATCCAGAAATTCCACGCCATTTTGCAGCATCGTTTTTACAGTTCCAACAATGTCATTGGTCAGTAGCGCCACATGCTGCACTCCTGCTCCGTGGTAATATTCCAAAAACTCCTCAATCTGGGATTTTCGCTTTCCTTCCGCCGGCTCGTTAATCGGAAACTTTATGCGTCCGGTTCCGTTTTGCATCACTTTGGACATCAGTGCCGAATACTCCGTGCTTATATCCTGATCATCAAAGTGAATCAATTCCGTGAAGCCCATTACATTTTTGTAATAAGAAGCCCACTCATCCATTTTTTCTACATTTCCAACTACATGATCTACACCCGTCACACCCGCCGGACGAATTGGAAGCTCCGTCTTGTAAGAAATAAAACCCGGTGCAAACAGCCCTTTGTAATTTTTACGTTCTACAAGTGTGTGGACGGTATCTCCATACGTGCCAATTACCGCTTTTTTCAAAACCCCATGTTCATCTTCTGCTGCAAAAGGCTTTTTGATGATAATCGCACCTCGTGCTACAGCTTCCGAAAAAGTGCTCTCAACATCATCAACACAAAGGGCGATATCCTTTATGCCGTCTCCATGCTTTTTTACAAAAGAAGCAACTTCATGTTCAGGAGAGTAGGTACCAGTAATCAAAAAACGCACATTTCCCTGTTCAACCAGATAGGAAACAGTATCGCGATTTCCGGTCTCCAATCCGGAATAAGCTACCTGACGAAAGCCGTAAGTCTGACAAAAATAATTGGCAGCTTGTCTTGCGTTACCTGTATAATATTCTAGATAATCTACATCAGAAACAGGAAAGAAATCCGTATTCATTTTTTCAATTAAAGATTTAGTTTTACCCACAAAAGAACCTCCTGTCCTTTGTTGTATTATTCTTTATATTCAGAATATATTTTTTAAAAAGACGACGCAAGCATCTACATTGATGCGTTGTCGCTTTTACGTAGTGAAAGGCTGTGAAAGTCTTCGGGAACCATGGCATAAATACAAGTGTTTTCCAATTGGTTGTTAACAGATACATTGAAATTCCGAAAAATCCCCTCCAATTTATAACCTAACCGCTCTGCAACTTTTCGGCTGCGTACATTTCGTTGGTCACATCGTATTTCAATCCGGTTTGCTTTCAGAATCTCGAAAGCAAATACCGTTAATCCCCGTACAGCTTCTGTTATATACCCTTGCCCCATATAAGATTTACGGCACCAGTACCCGATTTCAAACTTCGGCACACTCCAGTCAATTCGATGAAAACCGCTGCTACCGATAAAAGTCTTTGTCTTCCTGTCATACAAGTGAAAACGCAAATCCGATTTCTCCAAAAATTTGCAGTGCGCACGCCGAACACTGATTTCCGTTTTTTCTTTGGATGGGGGCGTTTGCGCCCATGGCATCCATGGCTTCAATTGCTCCATGGTTTCCAGTATAGCCTCATACACCAATTCCCCATCACCCGGCAAAGGCAACCGAATCCATAACCGCTCTGTTTCAAATGAATGTGGCAAATCCATCAAAATAGGGGGAATTTGCTTCATTGGCTAAACTCTCCGTTTCTTACTGTATTTCAATTCACCTGATCATAAGTAACTCGTCAACCTAATTTTACCGGGCAAATGAAAAAAAACAAGCCGAATCTGGAAGAGATTCGGTTAAACTGTAACAAACCACATGAAAACCATTTTAGAACTTGTTTTTTTGGACAAAGGAATCCCGCAATCTGTATTTTTGAATTTTTCCATTTGCGGTCACAGGATATTCTTTTACAAAGATGACTTGGGAAGGAATTTTGTAATTGGCGATTTTTCCTTCACAAAATTGGATGATCTCCTCTTTGCTGCAATCGGTGCCTTCTTTTTTTCGCACAAACGCCACAGCCACTTCCCCGTATTTTTTATCCGGCACACCGACTATCTGGATATCCAGGATTTTGGGGTGTTTATAAAGAAATTCCTCAATTTCCCGCGGGTAAATATTTTCTCCCCCGCGAATAATCATATCTTTTAATCTGCCTGTAATCCTGTAAGTGCCATCCCCATTTTTAACTGCCAAGTCGCCGGTATGCAGCCATCCTTCTTCATCGATCACTTCCCGGGTTGCTTCCGGCATCTTGTAATAACCCTTCATCACATGATAGCCACGGGTGCACAATTCTCCCTGTTCCCCGTCCGGAAGAGATTTCCCTGTATCCGGATCAACGATCTTTACTTCTACATTGGGATGTGGCCTGCCAACGGTATTAATCCGAACTTTAAAGGAATCATCTGTTCTTGTTTGTGTAATAGCCGGCGATGACTCCGTTTGTCCATATACGATCGTTAGTTCATGTATTCCCATAACTTCTGTAACTTGCCGCATGACCTCAGCTGGACAATTGGAACCGGCCATAATTCCTGTTCGCAGATAGTGAAACCTTTTCCCTTGAAAAGACGGATGGTTCAGTTCCGAGATAAACATCGTCGGAACCCCGTGTAAGCCTGTACACTTTTCCTGCTCCACAAACTCCAGAACTTTGCCGGCATCAAAGACTGTCAAAGGAACAATTGCGGCCCCGGCACTGAAACTGGTCAGCGTCCCCAGAATGCTTCCAAAACAATGGAAAAATGGAACGGGAATACATATACGGTCTGCTTCCGTCAACTTCATGCATTCAGCAATATTTCGCGCATTGTTGATAATATTATGGTGAGACAGCATCACACCTTTAGGGAATCCCGTTGTACCGGAAGTATATTGCATATTGATGACATCATCAGGGTGAAGGGAAGCCTGGATTGCTTCCAACTCTTCTTCACTTACTTCCCTGCCCATTTCGATCAGGTCTTCCCAGCAATACATTCCGGGAAGACGCCGTTTGCTGAGTAGTATTACATTTTTTAATTTTGGCAATTTTTCGCTTGAAAGTTGGCCTGGCGGATCATGCTTTAACTCTGGACAAATTTCATAAAGCATATCGACATAGGAAACACCTTTAACTTCCTCTTCCAAAATCAGCGTTTCCGTGTCTGACTGCTTTAATACATATTCCAAATCATGCGTTCGATAATTAGTATTTATCGTGATCAGTACGGCTCCCATCTTGCCTGTGGCAAATTGCGTAATCAGCCATTCCGGCTGATTGGTTGCCCAAATGGATAAATGGTCTCCTTTTTTTATCCCTAACCGGATTAATCCTTTTGCAGCCTTGCAAACTTCTTCCTGAAATCCCCTGAACGTCCACCTGATTCCTTTTTCCGGATAGATCACCGCTTCTTTTTGCCCATAAAGTTGAACTTGTTGATCCAATAATTCTCCCAAAGTGCGATTGTACAATTCCACTACGTCTCTGCCCCTCCCATGCACTCTTGGATTAGCAACCGATTTCGCGTGCTATGATATTTCGTTGAATTTCTGATGTTCCTTCGCCTATTTCCGTCAGTTTGGCATCGCGGAAAAACCGTTCCACTTTATAATCATGCATGTATCCCCATCCGCCATGAATTTGTACTGCCTGATTTGCTACTTCCATGGCGATTTCTGAGGCATACAGCTTGCATATGGCTGCTTCTCTGGTGTACTTCCTGTCCTGGTCTTTCAGCCAGGCAGCTTTGTACACATAGGTGCGTGCCAGTTCAATTTTCATATGCATATCAGCAAGTTTGTGCTGAATTGCCTGAAATCTTGACAGGGAACGGCCGAACTGGATTCGTTCTCTTGCATATTTCAAGGCAAGTTCATAAGCACCCTGGGCAATCCCAACCGCCATCGCCCCAATTCCGATTCGCCCGCCATCAAGCGTAATCAGAAATTGCTTGAATCCTTTACCAATTTCCCCCAATATGTTCTCTTCCGGAACACGGACGTTTTCCAAAACCAACTCTGTAGTATTGGAACTGTGCAGACCCAATTTTTCATAATTATCTATCACTTTAAAACCGGACGTATTCGTTGGAACGATAAACGCCGTAATCTCCTTCGTGGTTCCATCCTGTCCGGTTACGGCAGTCAAGGCTAAATGGCGGGCATAACTGGCATTGGTAATAAAACATTTGCTCCCGTCAATTACCCAATGTGATCCATCTTTTACAGCCTTTGTCCTTGTGCCGCCGGCATCAGAACCCGCGTTTGGCTCCGTCAGTCCAAATGCACCTATTGATTTTCCTTCACATAAAGGAACGAGATATTTTTCTTTTTGTTCTCTTGTCCCAAACATATAAAGCGGCGCACACCCCAATGAAATATGAGCGGAATAAGTAATTCCCGTAGAAGCACAAACTCTGCTCAACTCTTCAACAGCAATGGAAAAACTGATCGTGTCTCCTCCGGCGCCTCCATATTCTTCCGGAAAAGGCAACCCAAGCAATTTGAGATCCGCCATTTTCCTCATTATCTCTTCAGGAAATCGCTTTTGACGATCTCTCTCATCTGCTCCTGGAGCCACTTCTCCCTCGGCAAAATCCCGCATTAAAGATCGTATCATTTGTTGTTCCGGGGTCAAATCATAATTCATTTTCTCCGCTCCTTTTATTTATCTTTTAGCATTTCCAATTTAATTATAGATTAATTTGTTTAGTATATTCAAGAATTTTTAATTATTCGGATAATTTCCGCCCCATAATTGTCGGAAACTTATTTGCAATGGAAGTTGAAAAGGGATAAAATTGAATCAACAAAAACAAAACGCACCCAATGGGTGCGTTAAAAACCAATTTATTCGAGAAAATCTTTCAGTCGTTTGCTTCGGCTGGGATGACGCAATTTCCGGAGAGCTTTTGCCTCAATCTGGCGAATCCTTTCCCGTGTTACGCCAAATACTTTGCCCACTTCTTCCAATGTGCGGGTACGGCCATCATCCAGTCCGAAACGCAGACGCAAAACATTTTCTTCCCGTTCTGACAATGTATCCAGAACCTCTTTCAACTGTTCTTTCAGCAATTCATATGCTGCTGCATCTGCCGGTGCCTGTGCATCATCATCAGGAATAAAGTCCCCCAGATGGGAATCGTCTTCCTCGCCAATCGGAGTTTCCAAAGATACAGGTTCCTGAGCAATTTTCATGATTTCCCGTACTTTTTCGGGGCTTAAACCCATTTCCTCGGCAATTTCTTCCGGCAATGGTTCCCGGCCCAATTCCTGCAGCAATTGACGGGAAACACGAATTAATTTATTGATGGTCTCCACCATATGAACAGGAATGCGAATTGTTCTTGCCTGGTCGGCAATCGCTCTGGTAATAGCCTGGCGAATCCACCAGGTTGCGTAAGTACTGAACTTGAATCCTTTTCGGAAATCAAACTTCTCCACTGCTTTAATAAGCCCCATGTTTCCTTCTTGAATCAGGTCAAGGAATAACATACCACGTCCGACATAACGCTTGGCAATACTTACCACCAGACGCAAGTTTGCTTCCGCCAGTCTTCGCTTTGCTTCTTCGTCACCTTGTTCAATACGTTTAGCCAATTCTACTTCTTCCTGAGCCGTTAACAAAGAAACGCGCCCGATTTCTTTCAGATACATGCGAACCGGATCATTTATTTTAACACCTGGCGGAACAGATAGATCATCATCCAAGTAGTCTTCTTCTTCCACATCAGAATCATCAAATTGATGCTCGGAATCATCATTAATTACGTCTATGCCTTGTTCACCCAACTGTTCGAAAAATTCATCCATTTGTTGGGAACTCTGATCAAAAGGTGCCAATTTTTCCATAATCAGCTTATAGGTAATACCACCTTGTTTTTTTCCTTTTTCTACCAACTTCTCTTTCACTTGATCCAGATTTGGCTCCAGCTCTGGATCCAATTTTTTTTCTTTGGCCAAGTTCCTTCCTCCTCTCTGATGAACTCGTTTACTTTATCCGCATGTTTAATTGTTTACGAAGCTGTGTAACTTCCACTGACAACTTTGCGGCTTTGACGGGTTCATCAGCACGCGATAGTTGTTCGATTTGTCTCTCCTTCTCTGCAATCTGTTTCAGGAGAGGAACATTTCTTATATGTTGAACATAATCCTTCAATGCCTCTTCCGAAATATCATCGGGCAGTTCTTTCAGTGCCAATCGACTAGCCTCCGATTCCAGAACTGAATCAGACAGTGTACTGATAAAAAATCCTGGATCTTCCGGGTGTCCCTGGTCATAGTATGAATAAAGATAAGCGGCCAATGCAGCATATATTTCAGTATTAAAATCAGCGCCCAAATGTTTTTTGACCCATTCAGTGATCAATTTGCTTTTTATCATATAAGCAACCAAATACATTTCCGATTTTTCAGCGATAGATTGCTGTTCAGATTTCCCGATCAAGTGTTTGCCAATCTCCTGATACCCATTATTCCACCTGAATCGGTCTTTATCCCTTTTTAGGTTCCTCTTTCTCCTTTTCGTTGCTTTCCTTTGTTCTTCCTTTAAAGCATCCAATGAAAGTCGAAATTCTTCAGCCAAACGGCGCAGATAATGATCTTGTTCAATGGCTTTGGGCAATTCTGCAATTACTTCAATCGCTTCAGACAAATAATTTATGCGCTGGTCTTCATCTTGTAAATGATATTTTTTCTTAAGGCTTTCCAGTTTAAAAGCAGTCAATGACATGGATGCCGCCAAAATCTCTTCCTTAAACGCTGTTCCTCCAAAACGCCTGATATAATCATCCGGGTCCATTCCTGCCGGCATTTGGGCTACTTTCACTGTTTGATCTTCGCTTTTCAGCTGTTCTAACCCTCTCAGTGCGGCAGATTGCCCGGCAGCATCTGAGTCATAGCATAAAATAATTGTGCTGGCATTTCTCTTGAGAATTCGCGCCTGGCTTTCATTTAATGCCGTTCCCAATGTAGCAACGACTTGCTCTATACCTGCCTGCCAGGCCGAAATGACATCCATATATCCTTCAAACAGGACTGCTTGTGAATTTTTACGAATGTGAGAACGTGCACGATGAAGATTATATAAATGATTCCGCTTATGAAATAATACATTATCCGGGCTGTTCAAATATTTAGGATGCCCGTTTCCTAACGCTCGTCCGCCAAAACCAATCACCTTTCCTTGTGAATCATGGATCGGAAACATGATCCGGTGACGGAAACGATCATAATATTTTTTATTGTTCCCACGTTCCCGTGATGTAATTAAACCAACTTTTTCGAGTATATCCTCGGAAAATCCTCTTTCTTTAAGAAACGGTAATAAAAATTGAAAAGATGAAGGCGCATAGCCAAGCTGAAATTCTTTTATGGTATCTGGACGGACTTCCCTTTTTTCCAGGTATTGTCTGGCCATACGGCCGTACTTTGTGGATACAAGCACATAATGGAAAAGTTTTGCTGTAAGTTCGAGAGCTTTTCTCATTTGCTGCCGTTCCCGTTCTTCATGATCGGGAAGTGCGTCCGCTTTCGGCTTGGGAATGTGAATCCCCGC
Source organism: uncultured Thermoactinomyces sp. (assembly GCA_965544045.1). Taxonomy (GTDB): domain Bacteria; phylum Bacillota; class Bacilli; order Thermoactinomycetales; family Thermoactinomycetaceae; genus Thermoactinomyces. The sequence continues at coordinate 91,014 of CBEULT010000009.1, read as the reverse complement.
ATGTTCCGCCAAATGGGTAATTGCTTCAATATAGGTATATTGCTCTGTCTCCATCACAAACTTGATCACATCTCCGCCTTTGCCACATCCAAAACAATAAAATATTTGCTTGTCAGGAGCTACGGAAAAAGAAGGTGTTTTTTCTGAATGAAAAGGGCATAACCCAAAGTAATTTCTACCGCTTTTTTTCAAGGAAACAGTTTGTTGAACAACATCAACAATGTCATAATGTCTTCTGACTTGATCAATCACTTCGTCAGGAATCCTATATCCCATCCAAACCACTGCTTTCTTCAGAATTCCCTATCAAGGATCGATGGATCTAATTTTATGCAACGAATGATATCTATTCGCCAACATTCGTCAAACTCCTTCCAAACCTCCCATTTTTTAAAATAGTAATGTTTGGTAAAATGGGCTGCTGTTTTTTTTCCTATCCTTTTATTCTACATTAAAAATAACTTCTCCTTCAAATATCCTTTTTTTACAAAAAAGGAGGATAAAAAAATATCAAAAAAAAGCATTTCTATTAAGATGTATTTTATATGATTTATGAAAAATTATTTAGAAGAAAAAATACCCAATTGCCGGGTATTTTTCCAATAACTTCTTTTTTATTTATCTTATTCCTAAAATACTCTTGCATACACGCTTATTCACTTATAATCGCAGCCTGAGCCGCCGCGAGTCTGGCCAGTGGAACACGGAATGGGGAACAGCTCACATAATCCAGGCCGACTTCATGACAAAACTGAATCGATGCTTTTTCTCCTCCATGTTCTCCGCAAATACCGGCTTTCAAATCGGCTTTCACCTGTCTTCCTTTTTCAACACCGATACGAACCAACTCGCCTACTCCTTCAGGGTCAATGCTTATAAAAGGATTGTGCGGCAAAACCCCTTGCTCCACATAAATGTGCAGGAATTTCCCTTCCGCATCATCACGGCTGTAACCAAATGTCGTTTGTGTCAAATCATTGGTCCCAAACGAGAAAAAATCAGCCTCTTGGGCAATTTGATCTGCCGTTAGCGCAGCCCGAGGAACCTCAATCATAGTTCCGAGCTTGTAAGAAATTGCCGTCCGGCTTTGACAGATAGTTTCCTCGGCTACCTCTTTCACCAGTGCCCGCATCCGTTTCAATTCTTCAACATGTCCAACCAGCGGAATCATAATTTCCGGTTCCACTTTGATCCCCTCTTCGATACACTCGGCCGCAGCTTTAAAGATAGCTTCAGCCTGCATACGATATATCTCGGGATAAATCATGCCCAATCGACAGCCCCTGAGTCCAAGCATGGGGTTAAATTCGTGGAGAGCCCGTACTTTTTTCAACAGTTTTTCTTTCTGTCGGTAGTTTGGTGTGGCCTCTTGCCCTGTTACCTGAAGTTTGGTAACTTCCACCAGCAGTTCTTCCAGATTTGGCAAAAATTCATGTAGCGGCGGATCCAGTAAACGGATATTTACAGGAAAACCATCCATTGCCTGAAAAATTCCTTTAAAGTCCTCTTTCTGCATGGGCAAAAGTTTGGCAAGCGCCTGTTTCCGCTCTTCTTCATGTTCAGCCAGGATCATTTCCTGAACGATAGGAACCCTTTCCGGATCCATAAACATATGTTCTGTACGACACAAACCGATTCCTTCAGCCCCCAACTCCCGGGCTTTCTTCACATCAGTCGGGTTATCGGCGTTGGTACGCACTGACAGCTTGCGCTTCTCATCCGCCCAGGATAACAATTCCTGGAACTCAGGAGAAAGTTCCGGATCAATCATCGGCACCTCTCCAATAAACACCTGCCCTGTACCTCCATCAATGGACAGGATATCTTCTTCACGCAATGTAATATCATCTGTGGTTACGGTTTTTTGACGCAAGTCGATTTTCAACTGTTCGCAACCGCAGACACAAGCTTTTCCCATTCCTCTGGCAACGACAGCGGCATGGGAGGTCATTCCGCCCCGGCTCGTCAAAATACCCTGAGCAGCCAGAATGCCGTGAATATCTTCCGGAGTTGTTTCAGGACGAACCAGGACAACTTTTTCCCCTTGTTTTGCCAATGCCTCGGCCCTGTCCGCCTCAAACACAATCTTCCCGGATGCGGCACCGGGGGAAGCCGGCAGTCCTTTGGCCCAGGTATTGAGTCGGGCATCAGGATTGATTCGCCGATGCAACATTTGATCCAATTGCTCCGGCTGGATCCGCATCAGTGATTCTTCACGAGACAATATTCCTTCATGCGCCATGTTAACGGCAATTTTAATTGCCGCCTGTGTGGTTCTTTTGCCAGATCGGGTTTGTAAAATGTATAAACGACGGTTTTCAATCGTAAATTCGATGTCCTGCATATCCTTATAAGATAATTCCAATTGATTACAAATAGCCAATAGTTGCCGATAAATATCGGGCATGCAATCCTGCAACTCGGCAATCGGTTGCGGAGTACGGATTCCAGCCACAACGTCTTCACCCTGGGCGTTGACTAAAAATTCTCCATAAAGTTCCTTGTCCCCGGTGGAAGGATTCCGTGTAAAACATACTCCTGTGCCAGACTCTTCTCCCGTATTGCCAAATACCATTGTCTGCACATTTACAGCGGTTCCAAGATTATCGGGAATCTGGTTCATTTTGCGGTAAATTTTGGCCCGGGTATTGTTCCATGAAGAGAAGACAGCATGAATGGATTGCTTCAACTGCTCCATTGGATCTTGCGGAAATTCTTCTTTGGTTTCTTTTTCAATTAATTTTTTAAACGAATCAACCACTTCCTGCCAGTCATGCGCTTCCAGTTCAGGATCGAGCTGAACTCCCCGTTTTTCTTTTATATCCATAATGATATGTTCAAATTTATAATGTTCGATCCCCATAACTACATCTCCAAACATCTGGATAAACCGCCGGTAACTGTCATAAGCAAAGCGCGGATTGCCCGTCTGTTCGGCAAGACCAGCTGCGGTCTGATCATTTAATCCAAGGTTGAGGATCGTATCCATCATTCCCGGCATCGAAAATTTGGCACCGGAACGGACCGAAACCAAAAGCGGGTTCTTGGAATCGCCAAGTTTTTTTCCCGTTTCCTTTTCCAGTTCGGAGATCGCTAACATCACTTGTTTCATTAGTTGCTCAGACAAGACTTCCCCATTGACAAAAAAGTCGTTGCAAGCCTCAGTGGTAATGGTAAATCCAGGAGGAACCGGCAAGCCTGTGTTGGTCATCTCAGCCAAATTGGCTCCTTTTCCTCCCAACAATGCCTTCATTCCAGCATTTCCTTCATCAAACCGGTATACCTTTTTTTCTCTCATCGGGTCAGCCCTCTCTTTCTCAATATATCAAGGATTAAATTGGCTGTTTCCTCTACGGCTTTCTTTGATACATTGATTGTCGTACATTGCAAACGGCGCATCACCCGTTTTGAATAATCCAGCTCTTCCAGGATACGTTCCATACTTGCATAGTTTGCTTCCGAATTCAGTCCCAAGGACTTAAGCCGTTCCATGCGGATGCTGTTTAACTGATCCGGATCGATGGTCAAGCCAATAATGTGATACGACGGCACCTGAAACAGTTCATCCGGTGGCTCAATTTCCGGAACCAGCGGAACATTTGCCACTTTATAGCGCTTGTGTGCCAAATACATGGATAACGGAGTTTTTGATGTGCGTGAAACCCCGACCAGGATTACATCAGCTTTTAACAAGCCGCGCGGATCTTTTCCATCGTCATACTTTACGGCAAATTCAATGGCTTCCACTTTCCGGAAGTAATCTTCATCCAGTTTGTGGATTAAGCCCGGCTTATGTTTGGGAATATGTTTAAATAACGAGGCCATTCCTTTCATCATCGGCCCCATGATATCCACATACAGTACCTGTTTTTGTATTGCTTCATCTATCAACCGCTTTTGCAGTTCGGGAACAACAAGTGTAAATGCAATGAGGGCATTTTCCTCTCTGGCTGCTTGTACCACTTCCACAATTGTCTCCGTATCGGTAACATAAGGAATGCGCCTGATTTCAATATCCCCGCCGTTAAACTGGCTGGAGGCTGCCCTTACTACAAGCTCAGCTGTTTCTCCAACTGAATCAGATACTACATAAACAACCCGTTGATGATCTGACATAGAAATGAATACCCCCTCCTTCAAATTGCATTCTCTATGGCTTTCCTAACTCAACAAATGCTCTGACCAGTGTTGTCTTGCTGATGCGACCAATTACCTCCACATTTTTGTCTTTGTCAATCGGCCTGACGACAGGCAAAGAGTCCACCTCATGGCGCATCATCTGTACTGCCGCATAATATAATGAATCTTCCGGGTTACAGGTCACGATATTCGGCATTCTGGTCATAACCACACCAATAGGAACTGATTGCAATTCCTGTTTTCCCATCGCGATTTGCAGCAAATCTTTTCGGGAAACCACACCAACAAGATACCTCTCTTTTTTTACCACATATAAAGATCCCACGTCTTCCAGAAACATGGTGCAGATTCCGTCATAAACTGAGGTGTTTTCATGAACAGCAATTGGATGGGATTTATAATCTTTAACCAACAGGTTGCGTATATGTTCACCCAACAACTGGTTTGTGGTTTTTCCCGAGTAAAAATAGCCTACCCGTGGCCGCGCTTCCAGCAAACCAGCCATGGTTAAAATGGCTAAATCAGGACGCAATGTTGCTCTTGTCAAGTTTAGCTTGTCCGCAATTTGTTCACCTGTAATTGGACCGTTTTTCTTAACAATCTCTAAAATTTTTTCCTGTCGCTTTGAAAGCTCGATCTTGTCACACCTCCCACGAAACTTTTGTAAAGTAAAAGCTTGTTAAATTGTGACATACTTTTGGGGAAAAACACACATTTAGTATATAATATTATCACTCCAGATTGCCAGTACAATTTTTTCTTTCAAGTTAATTAATAATCCAGTTTTAATAAAATGGCTTAACAAGGTAATTTTTCCAGCGATCTGTTTTATTCCTGCCTTTAATATTTGCTTTAAATTATAATATTTAACAAATATTTATTATTTTTAAAAGCAAAAAAGAGGAAACAGTCTACAAGCTGTTTCCTCTTGATTCTTACAATTCAGGCAAACACAATCCGGTCAAAATCAGCAAATTGACCTGTGCATTGGGTAATCTTTTTAAGCAGGGCAAGACGGTTATTTCTGACGGCCTCTTCCTCTACCATAACCATCACCTGATCGAAAAATTGATGGATCTCCGGCGTCATGGAAGCAAGAGCATTGTACATTTCCTGTACATCTTTTTGCAATTTTGCCTGCTCATATTTCTTTGTTGCTTCCTGCAAACTTCTGGCCAGCATGTGTTCTGCCTCCTCCTCGAAAAGGGAAGGATCCAGTTGATCGCTCTGTGCTTTGGCAGCCAGATTGGCTACTCGCGTAAATCCTTCAACCTCGTGCTTGAAGGAATCCCGTCCGATTTGCTTCATCAATACATTTGCTTTTTCGACAATCCGGACCGGATAAGACAGATCCGGTTTCAGGACAGCATCGATAATATCATAACGAATCTCCATTTCCTGCAATATAGTACGCAATCGCAAGGCAAAAAAGGCATGCAATTCGTTGTTAACATCACTTCGACCAATTTTGAGCAATCCGACCTGTTCCAGCTGATTCAAAGCTTTCTGCCACAATTGGACCAGTGATAGCTGATGATATTCTTCTTCCAACAAGATTTGAATAATGCCGGCAGCTTTTCTCCTTAGTCCATACGGATCCTGTGAACCGGTCGGCTGAATTCCGATACCAAAGCTGGACACAATTGCATCCATTTTATCAGCGAGAGACAACAAACCGGCAATTCTCAGGGTTGGAGACGCGTCGCCGGAAGAACGGGGCAAATGGTGCTCATACACCGCCTGGGCCACTTTCTTTTCCTCTCCTGCATGAAGCGCATAGGTACGCCCCATGACTCCTTCCAACTCAGGAAATTCGCTGACCATTTGTGTAGCAACATCAAACTTGCAAATTTGCGCGGCTCGTTTCAATAATTCTTTTTCAGATAAAGAGAGATGGATAGATTTCGCCAGTGTACCCGCAAGCTGCTGAATACGCTCTACCCGATCACCCAGACTGCCCAGCTCATCCTGATAGACAATCTGGTTCAATTTTTGGACGGCTTCTTCCAACGAAACTTTCAGATCTTCCTCAAAGAAGAAACGGGCATCAGCCAAACGGGCACGCAATACCTTTTCGTTTCCTTTGGCTACAGTTTCGAGATAGCGATCATCTCCATTACGGACGGTCACAAAAAAAGGCAACAATTGTCCTTGCTGATCTTCTACCGGGAAATAACGCTGATGTTCTCTCATCGTTACTACCAGCACTTCGCGCGGCAAACGCAAAAACTCTTCTTCGAAACGTCCATACAGTGCTGTCGGATATTCTACAAGATGCGTTACTTCATTCAACAGCCCCTCATCAACAGGAATCACCCATCCCTGCTGTTTTTCCAATTTCCGCAACTGTTTCAATATCCGTTTCTTTCTTTGATATATGTCAACCTGAACATATTGTTTTTCCAGTACCTGTTCATACTCCTTCGCATCCGAAACAAATACACTTGATCCCAGAAAACGATGTCCCTCTGATTGGTTTCCCGCGGTCAGGCCGGCCCAGGAAAAGGGAATTACTTCGTCTCCGAATAAACACATCAACCAGCGAACAGGGCGAATAAAACGGACGCGTGAATTCCACCGCATCGTTTTAGGAAAATGAAGATGACTCAAAACGGAAGGAATGCCTTTTAAAAGTAATTCTTTTGTGCGATTCCCCCTATAATGAATATTGGCAAAGACATAACTTTCACCTTTTACTTCTTTTATGGTCAATTGTTCTGCAGAGATGCCCTGTTTCCTCGCAAATCCCTCAGCCGCTTTACTCCAGGTTCCATCCGCTTGTCTGGCAATTCTTTCTGCCGGTCCTTTCACTTCTTCATACATGTCTTCCTGATAATCGTTAACATCAGAAATTCTTACTGCTAACCGCCGTGGTGTGGCAAAAGTCTGGTATTCGCCATAACTGATCCGGTTTTCCTCAAGCCACTCTGCCAGCTTTTCACCCAGCTGACTGACCGCTGTATCAACAAAACGGGCGGGGATTTCCTCGCAACCAATTTCAAGCAGCAAATCTTTAGACACGTACTTCCCCTCCTTTTTGTTTCAATAAGGGATAACCCAATCGTTCTCTCTCTTCAATAAATGCCCTCGCGATTTTCCGTGCCAGATTCCGGACTCTTCCTATATAGCCGGTCCGTTCGGTAACACTGATTGCTCCTCGGGCTTCCAGCAGATTAAACACATGAGAACATTTCAAAGCATAGTCATAGGCAGGAAAGACCAACTTTTCATCAAGGGCACTGATCGCTTCCCGCTCGAAATCGTCAAATTGGCGAAAGAGCCAATTCTTGTCCGATACTTCAAAAGTATACTTGGAGTGCTCATATTCCGGCTGGCTGAAAACATCCCCGTATTTCACACCACCTACCCATTCAAGATCAAATACGTTTTCCTTTTCCTGAATATATGAAGCAAGACGCTCCAATCCATACGTCAATTCAACAGAAACAGGATCCACATCAAGGCTGCCTACCTGTTGAAAATATGTAAACTGGGTTACTTCCATCCCGTCCAGCCAAACCTCCCATCCCAGTCCGGCTGCTCCAAACGTGGGGTTTTCCCAATTATCTTCCACAAAGCGAATATCATGTTCAACAGGATCGATCTCCAAGGCCTCCAGGCTCTTTAAGTAAATCTCCTGAATATTATCCGGAGCAGGCTTTAAAATAACCTGAAACTGATGATGCTGATAAAGACGGTTGGGGTTTTCTCCGTAGCGCCCATCTGACGGACGGCGAGAAGGTTCTACATAAGCAGCCTTCCACGGTTCGGGACCAAGTGCACGCAAAAAAGTCATCGGATTCAATGTTCCGGCCCCTTTTTCCGTATCATAAGGCTGACAGAGAATACAACCCTGATTTGCCCAATAATCCTGCAATTTTTTAATCATTGCTTGCATATTCATCCAATCCACCTCTAATAATTTACATTTTTGGATTTTTTCATCAAAAAACCTCTCGTCCCTATGACAAAACCAATGGTTTTCTCATAGGGACGAGAGGTAATTCCCGCGGTTCCACCCTATTTGACCTGAGGCCAGGTCCGCTTTTTTACAGTCACAGCGCTCTGGAACTGCCTTCGCCAAATGCCTGAACCGGGCTCCCACCACCCCCGGCTCGCTAACTCAGGCTGTTTTGGCTACTCCTTTTCCTTCATTGCACAGATCTAAAAATTTAATTAAGGTATAGCAAATAATTGCCAAAATGTCAACTCTGTATAATAGATCATTCATTCTGTCCAGCTTGTTTTCAACTGTTCCAGCAAATTTAGCGACTTCAGCCGAACTGGAAGATATTCAGCGGCAAAGCTGCGAATCAACTTTTCCAACTGCTGCCTAGTCTCATGTTTTATGTTAACAGCACCAAGCCGGCGAAGATCCACCTGCAACAAAATCCGCAAGATTCGGGAACTAGCCTCGGTAACCAACATGGCCTCAGGATCTTGTGATTGGCAGTTTTCACACAAAAAGCCACCCTGACGAACGCTGAACCGTACAGGGCGCTGATTGGCATGGCAATATACACAGTGGTCCAAAACCGGAGCATATCCAGCCATTTTAAGTATTCTTAACTCCAGAATAAATGTTAAAATATCCGGGTCGGTTTTCTGCTCCAACCGGCTCAAGAGAAGAGCCAGCATCTCGTATAAAGGCGGATGTGGTTCCTTTTCTTCTGTCGTTTTATCAATCAGTTCCACCCAATAAGCGCCATATGCCGTCAACAATAAATCAGAACGCAACAGATAATGAGAATTGATAAGATCTGCTTGCGACAATGTTACGATCTTCCCGGTTCCAAAGGTCACAAAATGTGCCTGGGTAAAAGGCTCGGTCACCGCACCAAACCGGCTTCTGGTTTTCTTGGAACCCCTGGCCATGATTGCGACTTTGCCTTGATATTTGGTAAAAACGGTTAAAATTTGATTACTTTCCCCGTAATCACGAGCTTTAAGGATAATTCCCTCAAATTTGTTTAACACTTGTTAACCGCCCTTTCCCGTTTCAGCCACTCTCCTCCTCATCCCGCTCATCTTTTGCCCTTTCCTCCGTGTCACGGTTGGCTTCCAGATCCTTGTACAGCAGATAGGCGTCGATACTGCCAGTTACCTGAAAACAACTCCAGATGAAATTGCGCAACTAGCATCATCCTTTCAGTTTGAACGACTGATTTACAACTGTTAGGATGACCGAAAAGTTTTGAGAGTATAAGAAGGAAAATTTGTCACTTTTTGCATCTGTTAGTCATCATTTTCTGTATAACCCAGTTTGCGTAACATTATGTCTTCATTACGCCAGTCTTTTTTCACCTTGATCCACAGATCAAGAAAAATTTTGACACCCAGCAACCGCTCTATATCTTTACGAGCCCGGCTTCCCACTTCCTTGAGCAGCGTCCCTTTTTTGCCAATCAGGATTCCTTTCTGCGACGGTCGTTCGGTATAAATGGTTGCCATTACATCAACGATTCTTCCATCCGGCCGTGCTTTCATTTCTTCCACCACAACAGCCACGGAATGAGGAACTTCTTCCCGTGTCAGCTCCAATACCTTTTCCCGGATCAACTCCCCGACAATAAATCGTTCGGGATGATCGGTTACCTGATCTGCTGGATAATACATGGGCCCTTCAGGCAGATAGGAAAAAATCTGTTGCAATAGCGTACCTGTATTATTCCCCTGCAATGCTGAAATAGGCACGACCTCGGCAAACGAAAAACTGTTCCGGTATCGGTCAATCAATGGCAACAACTGATCCGGATGCACCTGATCTATTTTGTTAACCACCAAAAAAACGGGTGTCTTCACCACTTTCAAGTGTTCCATGATAAACTGATCCCCGGGACCGGCACCGGTGGCGGCATCCACCAAAAACAGAATCAAATCGACTTCTTGCAGGGCATTTTGGGATGTGCGGACAAGCATCTCTCCCAATTTGGAATGGGGTTTATGAATTCCCGGAGTATCCAGGAAAACAATCTGCCCGGTCTCATCAGTATAGACACCCCTGATTTTATTGCGTGTTGTTTGAGGTTTATCCGACATGATGGCAATTTTCTGACCAATGACATGGTTCATCAAGGTTGATTTTCCCACATTTGGCCGTCCGATCAATGCTACAAATCCTGAACGAAACTTCTGTCCCAAAATCTGAATTCTCCTTTCATGGATTGCCTGGCATCCTTCTCTCCCAGGATCATGCCACCAAGCAAATTATCCTGCCTCTTTTTCTTTACCTGCTGGTACAAACTTTTTCCGTTTCCGTATAATCAGGCAAAATGCGGTCTACAAAAATTGAACACCAATCACCGCCACCAAAAGCCCCAGGATCACTCCGGACACAATCGGTTTGCGCGAAGACTGATAGCGAAGACGGGTGCCAATCAGCATCGCCAAAAGAACAAGAACCAATAATGTAATCAACAGGTTGCCAATCACTGCAATCAGCAAAAAGGAAACACAACCGGCAATAGAAGCAATCATGCTGGGTTCCCAGGTTTCATGGTCTTTTCGCTGCATCCAGCCTTTAATAAACAAGGTAAGAAAAAAATCCAAGACAATAATTACGGCAAGACTAATATTGGCAGGGATGGTTGAATGGCTGAGAGCCAATTTAAATAATGAGTCAAGATACGGATAAAAGACACTTATTCCAACGATGACGGCAAAGCCGGCTGTAAGAAGCACGGCTCCGGCCGCCACATCTTTGGCTACTTTTGCCAGCGGATGGTATTCTTTGGTCACCATGTCAGCTACTGCTTCAATCGCTGTATTGAACAATTCCGCTGTCAGAACCAGGACTATGGTTACAAACAACACAAGGACTTCCACTTTGCTGATCGGCAGATACAGACACAAAAGAAGAACGCCTAACGCACTCAAAAAATGAAACCGCATGTTTCGCTGGGTTACTATCGTGTATTTTAACCCTTCCAGAGCGTAAACAAAACTGCGCAACAACTTGGTCATCCACATTGGTTCTGCCTCCCCTTTACCTCGTGAGACCGGCAAAATGCAAAATTTCCTCCTGTCGCCCAAACATTTCCCGTTCCTGTTCCGGCGTTTCATGATCATATCCCAGCAAATGCAAAAAACCGTGCACCACTAAAAATCCCAACTCCCGCTTCAATGAATGACCAAATTCTTCAGCCTGTTCCCTGGCCTTTGCGTAAGAGATAACGATATCCCCCAGCGGAACAGTTTCTTCATCTTCTACAATAACCCAATCTTCTTCCGGATCCCACAGCGGAAAGGACAAAACATCTGTCGGGCGGTCCACTTGACGATATTCCTTGTTCAACTGATGAATCTGTTTGTTATCCACAATCATCACCGAAACATCCGCAGGAGGTAAATTTTCCGCTTTGGCGGCTTGCACCAAAGCCTTTTCAATTGTTGAAAGTAATTGTTTTTCTTCTTGATTCATTGGAACTTGTACTTCAATATCAACGCGCAAACTCATGCTTTTTTAGCTCCTTTTAAATTACCTGCTTCATCGGGATATTCTATCCGTGAATGAAAAATCCCCTGCAATGTTTCACAAACGGATTTTCCAATCAACTCCAGCTCTTTCAACGTGATGTCACACTCATCAAATTGCCCGTCTTCCAACCGGTCCTGAATAATTTTTTTTACCATATTTTCAATGCGTGAGGGTGTCGGCCGTGAAAGGGAACGAACAGCTGCCTCAACGCTGTCGCAAATCCCGACAATCGCCGCTTCTTTAAACTGGGCTTTCGGTCCCGAATAACGATAATTTTCCGGCTGTACCTGTTCATGATCCAGTTTTTCCCTGGCTTTGAAATAAAAATATTTTAAAAGAGTCGTTCCGTGATGTTGAGCAGCAATATCCTGAATAGGTTTGGGAATATTATGTGCTATTAACAGTGCCACACCGTCCCTCGGATGCGAGATAATAATGCTTTTGCTCAGGTTGGGGGAAATACGGTCATGAGGATTGTCCTGGTACAATTGATTTTCAATGAAAAACTGCGGTCGCTTTGTTTTTCCAACATCATGATAGTATGCTCCAACCCTTGCCAGCAAACCATCGGCTCCTATTGCTTCGGCAGCAGCTTCTGACAGATTCCCCACAATAATGGAGTGATGGTAGGTGCCTGGACTTTCCACCAACAATTTGCGCATCAAGGGATGATTTGGATTGGCCAATTCCAAAAGGCGCATTGGTGACAGTATCCCAAACAATGTCTCAAAAAATGGCAAAAAGCCAATCGTCAAGACGGCTGAGAAAATTGCGCCTAACATGGCAAATCCGACGGACAATAGCCATTCTTGCAAAGTTCCTTCTGTCGGCACCATGAAATTAAGTGCCAGCACCGGAAAAACAGCAGCCACAGAGGAAATCAGACCAGCTCTTAAAATGGCGCTTCTCTTTCGTACATCCGCCAGTGCATATGCCGCTGTCACACCACTTACCAACGAGACAATGCCCTGGCGAAAATCAAAAAGCATATGGTTTTCCCCATTGAAAACCATACTGCAAAAAATTGCCAGAATGACTGTACTTACAAGTGACAGGCGAATATTCAGCAGCAATATGATCAGCATCGATCCGAGACCAACCGGGGCAAGGTATCCAATTGTGTTCCACTCAAGATTTTGTCCGTAGGAAATCACTTTCATTCCCAGCAATGCCAACAGCATAACCATAAATAACAACAGGAGATTCATATTGTTTTTATTGATGTCAGGCTCAAAATGATAGATATAATAATACAACAAACCAACAATAGTCAATACAAACAGCAGCATTCCCATATGAGTCAAAATATTGGATCGTTTCTTCAATAACCCTAATTCCTGCAGTTTACGATACTGGTCATCGGTAACGACTTCTCCATAAGCCACAATGAGCTGGCCTTTATTGATCGGGATCGGTTTAATCGCATCCTGTACGGCCTGTTTCTGCTGCTCTGTCTGCTTCTCATCATAAAATTCATTAACAATCAGGCTTTTTTTTGCCAATTCGCTTACCACGGCCAATTCATTGCTATTTAAGGAATTTACGCTTAAATACAGTTTTTCATCCACATCTTCCTGTTTTTCACTTAACTGATCTTTGCGAACTCCTTGCTGCAAAATATCGGAAACCAGCTGGCGTGTGGTTAGCCGGATCATCTGCAAACGTTCTGGAGAAGCCCTCAATAACCGCTGATAAAAGGGATCGGAAAAAGTTTGGGAAAATGTCGCTTCAAATGCCGATTTGAATTTCTCCTGGTCTTTATTGTCCTTTCCCATCAAATCCTTCACGGTTACAAAAATGCTGTCAATCTTTCCGATCTGCTCTATTGTCAGGCGGTCGTTTTTAATATAGACCGGTTCCACCGATTCGGCTGCTTCCTGTCTCGCCTTATCTGTCGCATAAGTATCAATTCTTGTTACTGGCGATACCACGGTTTCCGGACTCGGCTTTCCCAGTTCAATGTCATATTGTTTTGGCAATATATGATTTATCATCAATAAATATAACGCGATCGCAAAGATCGCGTACATGAAAACTTTTATGCGCAAGCTTGATTTCCATCCCTCTGAACCGAACCAACGGCTAAACCTAAGGATTGGTTCCTTTTTCTCTTTCATACGAACCGGCTCCTTATCTGTTTTGCAAAGCAGAATCCTTTTCATAAGCATCAATAATTTTTTGTACGAGTGTATGTCTTACAACATCCGCTTGTCCCAAATAAACAAAGTGAATATCTGAAATCGGTTTTAAGATACGCTCAGCTTCTTTTAAACCCGATTTCTTCCCTTTCGGCAAATCGATTTGTGTCACATCACCCGTAACTACCATTTTCGATCCGAATCCTAACCTTGTCAAAAACATTTTCATCTGTTCCGGGGTTGTATTTTGCGCTTCATCCAGAATCACAAATGAATCTTCCAGTGTTCGTCCTCTCATATAAGCGAGCGGTGCCACTTCAATTAGTCCCCGTTCCATCTTTTTGCTGATTTGTTCTGTTGACAGCATAGTGTATAAGCTATCATAAAGCGGACGCAGGTATGGATCAACTTTTTCCTGCAAATCGCCCGGCAAAAAGCCCAGAGTCTCACCCGCTTCGACAGCAGGCCTGGTCAATACGATCCGTTTGACTTGATGTGCCTTTAATGCCGAAACAGCCATCACTACTGCCAAAAAAGTCTTTCCGGTACCAGCCGGTCCCACCCCAAAGACAATATCAGACTTTTTGATTGCCGTCACATAATGGCGTTGTCCCAAGGTCTTTACACGAATCGGTTTCCCTTTTTGCGTAACGCCAATCTCCTCTTGATACAGATCCAGCAATTCATCGGCCAGACCTTTTTTCGCCAGACGGTGGGCATAAATAATATCGCGTTCGTTCACCTGTATACCATTTCGAATCAAAGAAAGGAGTACCCTGAACAAATCATCCAGTACTTCCAGTTCCCGGGGTGAACCTTTTATGGTTACCTCTTCTCCGCGTGAAATGATTTGGGCACTGGTATTTGCTTCAATCTGTTTAAGCAAGGCATCATGGGGACCAAACAGGCTAAGCGCTTCGGTAGCATTACGCAAACGAATTTTCATTATTTTAATTTCAGAATCGGGATTTTGCAATGGCTCATTCTCCTTGCAGAATCGGTTGTATTCTTGCAATATTCTCAATCACATCAAAGTGTACTTTCAAATAAACTTTACCATTCTCTTGACGCTTCTGCAAAACTTTTTCCCCTAATATACGCCCATCTAATCCAATTTTTTGCAATAAATCTTCTTTTGCATGAACCAATCCTTCCTGTACAGCCTGATTTTCTGTCAGTTTTTCAGTCATCCATTCCGTTTCCAACCTCTCTACCTCCACCCATCCGAACGGCAGCGTCCAATTTGCCAGTTTCAGAAAATGAAATCGCTCAATCACATCAACATTCTTGAATGCCGACTTTTTGGAAAACGGATTTTCGACCACATAGGAAAACAAATAGGGATATGTATGTTTGTCCCGTTCACCCGTATAAACTTTTCTTTTTCTCTCCAACGGGATGACTACACTCGACTCGTACCAAACCTCTCCCAAAACTTTTCCCTTGGCTCCCGCTATTTTTTGCGACTTGGAATCTTCCACATCGCCATAAATGCCAGACACCAGTGTTTGACCTTTTTGCACGACATCATTTACTTCAACCAACGGATACCCACGCTCAATCCGCATATCGTAAATTAACGCATTCTTGGTTGCAACCAAATGGACTGGCCCTTCATCTTTGGCTGTATCCGGATCCTGTTCCGGCTCTTTCTTTTCAACCACGGTTATAACAACACGCGTTCCTTCCACACGGTAACCCACCCACGATGCCTGGGGCAATTGTGACAGCAGCCGGTGCTGAACTTCTTCCCGGTCAGGCAGGCGCATTTTCCATTGACCTGGATAAATTCCTTCTTTAATCAATAAAGCTTGCACTTGTTTGGAAGGAATTTTTTCCGTACCTTCAATTTTTACATTCCATACAAAAGAAGTAAACAAAAGAATAAGCATAAAAAAAAGAATAAAACCACCCATAAAAAATTTTCTTTTTTTAATTCGTTTCAATAAAAAAGGAAATCCATCTCTTTTAGTAATCCTTATCCGATTTCCTGCTTGCCGCATTAATTTATAAAAAGACAAAAATTGGGATAAAGGAATACTTAAGCGAATCCGATGCTCGTCCAACCGCTCAATGTCTTCAATCAACATTTTCATTTGCACTGCCTGGTTGATCAAGGGAATTAATTTTTCTCCCTCACAGATACATTCAATTTTTCCTTTCAACACTATTGGCAATTTGTTGGATGGCACTTTTGGATCCTCCCTTTATTTCCTGTATCGGAATTCAAGAATTTGCCCTTCAATCAGAACAGTCTCCGGATCAATCGATTTAATCTTCAATTGCTCACCTTTTATTTCCAAAACCCCGGCATTCACCTTGAGTTGCAGTTCTCTGGAATTAAATTTCTCCAACAGCTGGTAGTTTTCCACTTGCATGGCTATCGTACCGATCATCTCAATACGCGGAGCATCGCCTGATATATTTGCCGGCAAGTCAAACCAATCGGATACCCATTTTCGCATTGATCCCGCCTTCCTCTCCGGGCGCCCTTCTTCTGTTTCATTCTTATGCTTTTTGTCTCCGGGTTATGAGCAAATGCTGCCAATAAAAAAGCATGGGATAACAGATAATCCCATGCTCGTATGAATGGATCTCATTTTCTCATTTGTTATGCATTTGTTGTTGGGCTTGAGAAACCGGATTGGCGTAAAAACGTAACTGATTCCGGCAAACTCAGGATTCTTCCTGCTGGATTGGCCCATGACTGATAGGTCCACTTTCAACTTTCCACCGGCAAAAATTCTGGATAACGAATGTATAAGGATTTCTCAAGACATCTAGCAAGGAGTGTATCCGGTATTAAAACGGAAATATGAATTTCAATTATTCTTCAAGTGTACCTCTCCGCCGAATCAATTCGGATTTTATCAATGACTCTTTCTTCTCATATTTCAAATAGGCAAGCATAATCACCGCACCAACAATAAAAAATATTGCGGGCAACCAGCTGATGGAGAATTTAATTGCACTGAGAGTCTCATCTGACTGAACGGCACCAGCCTGATACCCGAAAGCTCCCATAATCAGTGCCGGAATCCATCCGCCGAGTCCTTGTCCAACCTTTATAGCAAAAGAACTTCCGATAGCCGTTAAAAAGCCGCTTGCCCGAATGCCATTTTTCCATTCTCCAAAATCTACTGTATCCGCCAACATGGCAAACGGCATAGATACGGCGATTCCCGTACCGATCGAAGCAATACTCCAAGCAATCGCAAGCATCACTTCCGATTGTCCTGTAAAGCTGATTAAAATCTGTCCCAAAGCAGCGATTGCAAATCCGGCTACTAAAGTACAGGTTTTTGAAACATACTTAACAATAAAGGGGATAAGCACCATTCCAACGATTTGAAACATGATAAGTGCATTCAAAACAGAAGCAAACTCTTTATTCCCCAAATTGTACTGCGCATAGTAAACAAGCACTGATGTACGTGCCGCATTCCCGAGCCAATAAAAAACAAAAGTAACAACGAGGATAAACCACGGCCAGTTCATTTTTGCCGCTTTCAGACTAGCTTTAATTGGCAGTGATTTTTGACTTTCCCGGTTAATCTCCCGTGTATCAGCAAAGGCAAATATCAGAAGCGCAAATCCAACGGCCGCATACAGAAGGGCCGTATAGCGAAACCCCTGTATATCGCTTCCACCGCCGAAAAAATCAACTAGGGAAAGAGTAAAAGTAGCAGTTATAAAAAATCCAATCATTCCGCCTATCATTCTGAACGAATTCAGACGAACGCGAGTATCTTTATCGTTACTCAGATTAGGCAAAATTGAAGTGATAGGCGTACTCACGCCAGTATACGCAATTCCGAGTAACAGATAGGTGATCAGGGCATAAATAAATTTTCCGGTAGCCGAAAGATCGGGCGACCAGAACATCAAAACAAAAAAGATTGTGAATGGCGCCGCCAGCCATAACCAATATGGTCTGTTCTGTCCCCACTTCGTATGTGTATGATCGATGATGAATCCCCAGACTGGCGCATCAAATGCATCCAGAATACGTGCAAACAAAAGGATCGTACCCGCTGATGCCACTGAAAGTCCAAACACATCGGTATAATAATAGAGTACAAACGTGGTTACCGTGGTGTAGAGCAAATTTCCGGCTGCGTCGGTGCTTGCATATGCTAAAATGCGATGAAACGGAAGCTTGTCATTTTTTGTCAGATTGGTTGCAAGTGTAGTTTGTTTTCCCATGGATCGTTCCCTCCGCTTATATTGGATTTTTTAAAAAATTTAACAGGGAACAGAACGGTTTAGACACAGTACTTCCTTGAAAATATATTTCTTTAATTTTGCAGCACTAAGAAAACAAATCTTCGGTTAATATGCGGAATTTAGTTCAAGAATGCAGGCGGCCACGAATAAATGCCAAAATAATTGTTGGCGCTTTCAATATCTGATAAATTAAGCATAGTCAACATGTCAATCCGGATTAACTTACATTTACCGGCACTCGAGAGCAAGCATTAATCTCTTGCTGATCGGACTGCCCCATCCATGAACAAGTTCACTATACCGCTTGTGAAAGCGATTTAAAATACAAAGAATAAATGGTTATTTATAAAATATAACACAAGGAGTTATATACCCAATGAGCGTAAAAAAAAAGCTTTATCTTTCATTATCCTGTATCCCATTGCCGGTCTTTATCGAAGGGGGGGACGTTTGTTTCAAACCTGGTGAACGCCATCCGAATCGAAATGACCTCGGCTATTTCATACTCATTATCATGAAAAAAGGTTGTTTATACCTGGGGGAAGATGACCAGAGATTTGAAGTTCAGCCAAATGAAATGTTTGTTCTTTTGCCCAATCACCATCACTTTTCCTACCGCCCTTGTGAGGAGGATACCGAATATTACTGGCTGCATTTCGCCAGCATCGGCCATTGGGTACAGGATGAAAAGCCTGTTACACAGACATCCATGATTGATATTCCCACGCTGCATTACCACACGGCCAATTACACTTTATTTCTTCCCAAACACCAAAAAGTGACAAATACTCCAGAGATCCATGCCACAATAGAAAAGATATTACAATCTACCAAGGATAATAAGTCTTTTGCTTTCTGGAAAACACAACAATTGTTTATTGATGTCCTGCAATATATTCAACTTCCCGCTTTGCAAGAGAATTCGGGCACCAGGATTGCGCTGGAAGTTGAACGTTATTTACGCGATCATTTCGATCAAAAAATTACGAATGAACAATTAGCCAGGCACTTTCATCTTCACCCAAATTACATTATCCGTTGCATGAAGGAAGTATGGGACATGACACCTATGAGATATCTTAACCAGCTCCGCATTGAAGAAGCCAAAAAACAATTGCTGAACACAGATGACACCATATCGCAGATTGCAAGTCAGTGTGGATTTCAAAATGTGTATTATTTTTCTAACTTATTTAAAAAAATGATTGGTATTTCTCCACTGAATTACAGACATAAATACTGTGCCAAAAAATAAAAAAAGGCCTGAAAGATCACAAAAAGATTCCATAGGGCCTTATTTTCCATGTATTTTAATCGTTAAACATGATTGTATTTCATTCATATTGGATGTGTTAAATATTATAAACAATGTGTCAAATGAAGTATTTATGATTAAAACAACTGGATTATGCTTGAAGTGCATGATTTCTTTAGTACACATGGCAGGCAGATCGCTTTTGAGGATAATCTGCAACTCCACTTGAGACCAAGGGGGAAAACTCATGAAAGTAAATCTTTTTGACCTTACGTTTAACCGACGCGGTGCATTGACCGGTTTTATCATGAACAACGATCCTCACCATACCAATTGGGTTATTGACCCCGCATATCTTGAACAGGTTGGCTATCAGGACACTGATAAATTATTTGGTGAATTTGATCTGACAATCGATCATAAAAAGTTTTCAACCTTTCAATTTCAACCATCAGTCAACCGGCAAAAAGAAAAAACAACAGTAACTTATATAATGGATTCTGCTACGGTACAAATCAGCTATATGGCGGGTCCCCCAGACGATACATTGTATTGGTCGGTAGAACTTATGAATCAAACAGATCATCTGTTAACAGTTAATGATTTTGGTGTTTGGGTTTCGCTCGCCTACGTGATGTTCCGCGACAAAAATGTCCTTCGCAATATAGTTGATTCAGCAGCTGTTTTCCCATCCGTTTCGGCTGATTTTACCAAACTGGCAACAGTCCGCCGCAACAATGAAGCACCACATTTGGGCATGTATCAGATTAAAGGCCGGACACTGTCGGTAGGGACATATTGTGAATACACCAATCTTTTTTTTGAAAATGTTTCACCCTCGTTGGACGGTATGCTTTTTCACAAATTGATTCTGGCCGGCGGGTATCCTGAAGGTCAGAATCCTGGTGCAGACTGGATCTACAGCAATGAAGCCCTGAAACTTGAACCCGGCGAGACGAAAACGTGGAAATATGGATTCTCCCCCTTTTCAGACCGATCTGATTTTTACAATCGTGGATTGATGTTCGGACATCCTGCCATCGATTTTGATCCGATGGTTAGTGAAGGTGAAGCTGCCCGGTTGACGATTACAACAACTGACGGTACGAATATAAGAGACGCAATTGTTCATTATAAACTAAACGATCGTCTGGTGAAGGAGGATATCAGCCAATATTTGGAGCAGAGTGGGCATGTTAGCCGCCTGACCTTTCCGACTCGAGGAACCGGAGAGCATAAAATCACCTTTACACTGGATAACGGAAAAGAAGACAGTGTGATTTTTAATGTTGTCGCTTCCCTAAGGGAAATGTTGAATAATCGGGTGGATTATATTTCTAATAAGTTATATCAGGGTACGGATACGGAAGTTCCATACAGTTTTTTGCCTCTTTCCAATCAGGGCGAATCATTGGGCAAACTCAGTCTTGTTCTGCAAAAGAATCTGATTGACAGGGATCACTTGGATTTAAAGCAGGTTCGTCAGGTTGAATTAAGTGCCGTGAACTATATTCTTCCAAAGTGGTTCATCGACGGGGATTTTTCCCGGCCGCGAAAACTTTACAACGGGCAATTTTACCGCGTGATGGACTTTGAGTATATCGGCCATGTATTCTTCCTGTTGTCTCAATTCGAAGACGGTATTCTCCAACAGCACAGTCCAGACGAATATCTACGGTGGGCTGCTGATATTTTCAATTTAAGGATAAACGCCAATTTGCATGATGATCCGCGCGCTAAAGAAGAAGCGCAGATGCTCGGTGTCTTTTTCCTGTACATTAACGATCTGTTATCTGAACTTAAAAAACGGGGAATAACTGAAAAGTACCACTTGATCAAAGAAATCTGGCAACTAACAACAGATAAAATTAATGCAAAAAGTGCCGAATATAAAGCGGCAATGACTGAACATTACTATGATAATGCCGGATTTGGCCCGGCTGCGGGAGCACTGAGCATTACAGGGCATTCAGAAGGCGCCCGGCGTTACAGCCAGTTGCTCGCAGCAAATATTGGTTTCAGCAATGATTTCCGTGCCCAGGCTCCCGACCGCTGGTGGGAGGCCTTATCCTATATGATTCACGCACTCTGGGGAGGGGTAACCTCGGCGGCCATGCTTCAAGCCTATGACTTCCTGAAAGATCCAGCTTACCTTGAAGCGGCCTATCGCTCGACCGTCGCGATTCTGTATTGTTATGATACACATGCAACTGCGACGGCGTATAAACCGGAAAAGGGGGCCGCGGCCTCAACATACAGCATTGCAGGGCCAAACATCAACCGCCCTGATTTATCGCGGAATCGTTTTGGCCAGTCCACATTCGCAAAGGATGGAGGCATCTTCACATGCCTGTTCCCGGATGGCGACACAGGTTATTCGGACTGGGATATGGGTGAAGAGCTGGTTGCTTATCTAAACGGTTTTGGTCGTAAAACATATCTTTATTCACAACACGGTAAACTTAAAGCCGTAAATGGCCGTCTAAAACTAAATGACGACGGGTCGTATTTGATTACCAGCTTCGCACCTTATCCTTGTGAATATATCTTTGCTGAATATAATTTACACTATACCGCACCGCCTGGAACTTTTGTCCCTGTCATCAAGCTGGTGGATCATCAATTTGTTGTTGAATAGTATTTTTAATACGAGTCATTCCATCCATCAGGACAAGGGAAAAATCTGCACATAAATTTCTGTTTGGTAGATTGATTCCAGATCTCCTTTCTGAAGAAAATCTCTTTGGATTTTCTTCAGAAAGTTAAGAGCCAACGATGACAAACGAATTCAATCAGAACTTTTTCAGGTATTTAATCAGGTAGAAGCCCATTCTTCACCGTTCCCGTCTTCATCTACTTTTGTTTGAATGACAGATTGAACAGACCGTCCAATCAACAATTTTATTATTGTTCAGTTTAACACTGTAACGACTGGTTCGGATCAGGTGGTTTTTGGGGTAGACTCGTGTATAAAAAAGCATGGGGTAACAGATAATCCCATGCTCGTATGAATGGATCTCATTTTCTCATTTGTTATGCATTTGTTGTTGGGCTTGAGAAACCAGACGCTTGGTCATTTCGCCGCCCACTGAACCATTTGCGCGCGAAACCGTATCTGACCCCAGCTTCACTCCAAATTCGGAAGCAATTTCTTCCTTGAACTGGTTCAATACTTGTCGTGCTCCGGGTACAAGCAGTCGATTGGAACGATTGTTAGGCACACAAACCACCTCCTTTGTTTTAGTATTGGAAAAGTAAGTCAATTCATGTACAATACTTGTTTCCATGGTTGAAAATGGCAATAAAAAACCCGTTCCCGCACAGGAACAGGTTAAATAATTTATGGAAGAATCGTTTCTCTCTTGAAATCATTTCATCTGCGGCGAAACAATGTCCATTGGAATGGTTTCAGCGCACGGGGCGGACCCAGTATTTCCCGCAGCAGAATTCCCCGGCGAAGGTCTGAATCTGTCAGGTTTTTCAAATCCCTTTGCGGCTTCAATTTTTTATTTATTTCTCCGCCTGTACTGCGATTCATCAGGATTTATCTCCTTTCAGGTCATCTCCCTTGATGGAGCGGCGCATTTCTGAATCTGCTTCCACATTTTGCAGCATATAGTAGTCCATAAAGCCCATTTTGCCGGAACGCAATGCCTCGGACAAAGCCAAGGGAACTTCCGCTTCCGCTTCGATCACTTTCGCTTTCATTTCTTGCTCCATGGCAACTGCCATAGCCCGGCGTTCTTCCGCTTTAGCCTGAGCAATACGTTTGTCAGCTTCCGCCTGGTCAATCTGCAATTTGGCTCCAATGTTTTTGCCAATATCTACATCGGCGATGTCAATAGACAAAATTTCAAAAGCGGTTCCCGCATCCAACCCCTTGCTCAAGACAGTATTTGAAATCATATCGGGGTTTTCCAGCACTTCCTTATGGTTTTCTGCCGATCCGTTAGTGGTAACAATTCCTTCTCCCACACGGGCAATAATCGTTTCTTCACCCGCACCTCCAACAAGCCTTTCAATATTGGCCCGTACTGTAACCCTTGCTATCACTTTAACTTCGATTCCATCTTTACATACCGCCGATACTACCGGAGTTTCAATCACTTTCGGGTTAACACTCATTTGCACGGCTTCCAGGACATCGCGACCCGCCAGATCAATGGCTGCGGCCCGTTCAAACACCAAATCAATATTTGCCCGTTGCGCGGCGATCAAGGCATCAACGACTCGATCGACGTTTCCGCCTGCCAGATAATGTGTCTCAAGCTGAGAAATATCTACATTCAATCCCGCTTTGCGCGCCTTGATCAAAGGATTGACGATTCGGGACGGGACGATCCTGCGCAAACGCATTCCGATCAAAGTCGTCAGCCCAACATAAACCCCTGATGCCATTGCCGTGATCCACAACATTACCGGTACAAATGAAAAGAATAGGAAAATAGCGATAACCACAAGGATAATTACAAAAATAGAACCAAATGATTCCATTTATCTCACTCCCTTTTTATCAAAATCGTTATTCTTCTTGATCTGCTCTTTGAACCACCACACGCGATCCTTCAACCAGAATCACCTTCACTTTTACACCGCGGGGAATGCTTTCACCGTCACTGACAACATCCTCTTTCTGGTCGCCAAACCGGGCAAAACCGGAAGGTCGCAATGGAGTAAGTGTTATACCAATCTGATTCAGCAAATCTTTTCGGTTCCTGGATGATGTGTATCCTTCTTCATTTGATTGAGACGTTCTTAGTATGACCCGGTTCCAGGTAACTTTCCAGCCGAAAAAACGGAATAACACCCATAAGGCTATACCAGTTATTGACAGAGACCCTGCCAAAATCAGGATGGCATCATTCAGATCGGGAATTGCTGCCGCAATGGACGTAACAACCAGAATAATTCCGATAATCCCCAAGATCCCCAGCGTTGGCAGCAACACTTCAAACACAATAAGTATACTTCCCACAATAAACAAAAACACTTCAAACATGCCTGCTGAACCCACATGCATATAGGTCCCGAAAAATGTAGCGAAACAACCGAGTCCTACAATAGCGGCAATACCTATCCCCGGTGACAGAAGTTCAATAATCAAGCCAAGTATGCCAATTGCCAGAATGATCATCATCACGAATGGATTCGCCAGAAATTCCGTTAACACCATGAATGCCATCAACCCCTCTGATACCAAGACCCTGTTAAAAAAACAGCGTGTTTGATACAACACGCTGCATTAGATTAACCAAGCATTTCCTGAACGATGCGATTTACCTGTCGGCCGTCTGCGCGCCCTTTTACCTTAGGAAGAATCGCGCCCATTACCTTGCCCATATCCGATTTGGAAGTTGCTCCAACTTCCTGAATGACTTGTTTAACCAAATCTTTTAATTCTTCGTCTGACAATGGTTCAGGCAAATAAGCGGAAAGCACTTCAATTTCGGCCTTTTCTTTCACTGCCAAGTCGTCACGACCCGCTTTTTCATATTGGGCAATCGAGTCTTTGCGTTGCTTGACCTCACGCATAACTACGGCGATTACTTCATCATCATTTAAAAAGCGTTTTTTATCAATCTCTTCCTTTTTTATGGCGGATTTCAGCATACGAATGGTGGAAAGCCTGTTTTTATCTTTACTCCTAAGAGCCAGCTTCATATCTTGGTCCAATTGTCTTGTCAGACCCAAAAGTCTACACCTCTCTAACGGCGCTTTTTACGAGCAGCTTCCGATTTCTTCTTGCGTTTAATACTCGGCTTCTCATAGCGCTCACGCTTTCTATATTCTGCCAGGATCCCGTCTTTAGCACAAGAACGCTTAAAACGGCGTAATGCGGCATCAAGTGACTCATTTTTACGTACACGAGTTTCTACCATGCGATTCCCTCCCTCCACGGGTCAGTTAGACCGATTTGGGCCGCAGTCTAACAAAGGAAAAAGACCCACACATTTCAGGCAAAAAACAACAAGAGAGCGGCCTTCCCCCAGAGGAGGGTCAGCACAACAACACCTGCTTAAATAAAAATCTACCAACGATGCCCAAAAAGAAGCTTATAAAACAAGTGAGTACCTTGTCTTAATGCCAAACGTTGGAGGCACAAAAATTCATAATATATTATAGCTTAAATGGCTAAAACCTGTCAAAATCAACCTGGAGGCCAGGTCATTGTCCGTCCGCCAAGCAGATGAAAGTGGATATGAAACACGGATTGCCCACCTTCCTCCCCAACGTTATTGACTACACGGAATCCTTTTTTATCCAGCTGAAATTCTTTGGCAATTTTTTGAATTGCCATCATAACTTTGCTGATGATCGTCTGGTCTTCCACTTTTAACTCCATTAAAGAGGAAATATGCTTTTTGGGAATCACCAGTACGTGGGTTGGAGCAGCCGGAGAAATGTCATGAAAAGCATAAACATGTTCATCTTCATACACTTTCCTTGAAGGGATTTTCCCCTCAATGATCTGGCAAAAAATGCAATCATCCATACTATTCCCTCCACATGTTTAGCAGGATCTATGTATTCACCCATTTTTCCCACTTATCATATCATATACTATAACATGCTTCACGGAAAAAGGGGTGAAATCATTGGCAAAACAAAATATTCCCCATGAATCCCACCTTCGTAAATTAATCCGACTAATCATCCGGGAAGAATTGAGCCAATTTTTAATTGAGGCAAACAAGAGTGAGGATACTGATTCTTCACAGTCCGAAACTAATTTTTCCAAACATGAACAAACTTTTACTCCGCCGCGAATGGCAGAAGACCTTCACACCGGGACATGGGCCATCTTCGGTACTCCCGAGCTTGATCCTGTTTGCTCGCAATCAAACAACCATCCACGGGCGTTGCCCGGTTTTCCGGAACTGTACCGTCCCGATTTTACCGGTTTTGACGCTCCTCCTTTTATCCCCAAACATCCAAAAGGAAAACTCCCGGTTGATAAATCTGATAAATCATCCAGAGAAAATCGGTAATCTATTATAGATACAGTCCTTCATTTGAAGGGCTTTTATTTTAGCGGTCATGCCTCTTCCCTGTCTACCATATATATAAAAACAGACAAGGAGGGATGAGCTGATGAAAGTGGGAATTCTCGTTCCATTCGGATTTGGACTGCTAATTTTTTTGCTGGGTCTTTCCAAGATGCGGACAGGCCTGGAAAATCTTGCCCGCAACCGTTTGCATGAGATTTTGCTTCAATTTACAAAGACTCCTTTACGGGGTTTTCTTACCGGTACTGTGACCACCGCTTTTCTGCAATCCAGCAGTGCAGTTACCGTCTTAACCATAGGATTTGTAAATGCGGGGGTGCTCAGCTTTACTCAATCATTAGGCATTATTTTGGGAACCAATGTCGGGACAACCATCACCACCCAGATACTGGCGCTAAACATTGAAGACATGGCCATCCCGCTAATGGTGCTGGGTGGAGGATTATATTTTTTCAACCATCCCGTACCAAAGAATTTCGGCTCTGTTTTTTTCGGATTTGGTGCCATTTTCTGGGGAATCGAATGGATGCAGAGCATCGCTTCATTACTCAAGGAGCAAGGCTTGATTTCCTGGTTGCTTCATCACGGGGGAAACCCCATTATTTCCGGATTGCTTACCGGAATAGTCATCACTGCTCTGGTTCACAGCAGCAGTGCATGTACTGCCATGGCCATGGGTTTTTTTGCCGCTGGTGCCATTCCACTTCCCTTTGCCATTGCCGTCGTATTCGGCAGCAATATTGGTACTTGTGTTACCGCGCTGGTAGCATCCATACACACAATTTCCGCTGCCAAACAAGTCGCCTTTGCCCATCTGATCCTGAATGTGGCAGGTGTCATCCTGTTTGCACCCCTGATTCCTGCCATCAGTGCGGTCACTCCCCATTTGTCCCACGATCCGGCAACACAAATTGCCCATATTCAAACATTGTTCAATTTGCTTTGTTCCATCGCAGTGCTGCCGTTCTGCAATCAATTTGCCCGCGGTATTATCTGGCTGGTCCCGCAGAAATCAGTGACCATTAAGTAACCATTTTACTGCTTATCCATAAGTAAAGAAATCGCCTTCTCCACCACGATTTCATTATTCCCGTAGCCAAACTCCTGTTGTTTTTCCCATGCTTTCTCCAAGTCAAGCCATTTGACACCTTTAATCTCTTCCAATTGCGGTGTTTCTTCCCCTTGTAAAGCATCCACCAAAAAATAGTGAACCGTTTTTTCCACTACCCCCAAATCCTGATGTTCATATGTATAATCAATCGATACCAAAAATTGAACTATCCTGCCTTGAATTCCCGTTTCCTCCTCTATTTCCCTTAAAGCTGTTTCTTCATCGGTTTCTCCTTGTTCCTGCTTTCCTTTGGGCAAGGTCCAATGGTCAAACCGGTCTTCAATCATTAAAATCTCAATTTTTCCGTTTCGTTTTCTAAATACCACTCCACCGGCTGAATTCTCCTTCAATTTGATCATCCTTTCCACCAGACGCAACTAAATTGAAACAAAAAAGGCTGTCAACATTCCCGTCAACAACCCTGCAATCCATTATGTGACCTGAACCGGCCGCGATACTTCATCCACACTGCGAATAAAAGTACCATAGCAATATTCCGGGTCCACTTTGTCAATCCGAACCTGGCACACTTTTCCCGTCATATCTTCACTGGCAGAGAAAACAACTTGCAGGTAATTATCAGAATACCCCATAACCTGTCCGCTGTCAGGATCTTCTTTAAATGGACGCTCCGGAATCACCTCAACCACATCACCAACAAACCGCTCAGCATAATTAAGAGTTAACCGTTTGGACAATTCAATCAAATGCGCAACCCGTTCGTGTTTCACTTCATCCGGCACCTGATCATCCATACGGGCGGCAGGTGTGCCGCTTCTTCTGGAATACGGAAACACATGCAACTGGTACATTTTCAGATCCTCAATAAAACGGTACCCGTTTTCAAACTGTTCCTCTGACTCTCCCGGGAAACCAACAATTACATCGGTTGTAATCGCGATGCCAGGCATCTCTTCATACAACCGGGAGATTTTGTCTTTGTATTCCGAAGTCGTATATTTGCGCCGCATCCGTTTCAGCACAGTATCATCACCGGCTTGCAAAGGAATGTGAAGGTGGCGGCACATTTTTTCGGACGTATTTAATACTTCAATAATCCGGTCATCAATCTGGCTGGCTTCAATGGAGCTGATCCGAATCCTTTTCAGGCCGTCCACTTTATCCAGATTCCACAACAGGTCAGCCAGCTTGTAATTCTCAAAATCATCCCCGTATCCCCCAGTGTGAATTCCGGTTAAAACGATCTCCTTGTATCCGGTCTCAACGAGCTTTTGCGCCTGCTTCAATACATTTTCCGGTGTCCGGCTGCGGGACAATCCTTTTGCCCACGGAATGATACAAAAGGTGCAAAAGTTGTTGCAACCTTCCTGGATTTTGAGAAAAGCACGGGTGCGATCGGAAAAGGCAGGCACATCCATCTCTTCAAACTGGCGTTGCTTCATGATGTTTGCTACGGCATTGATCGGCTGCCGTTCCTCCATATATTGATCAACATAATAAAGCAACTTGTCGCGCCCTTGTGTCCCTACAACGACATCTACACCGGGGATGGCAGCAACTTCTGCGGAAGAAGTCTGCGCGTAACAGCCGGTAACTGCAATGACAGCATTCGGATTGCGCCGTATGGCCCGTCGGATCACTTGCCGACTTTTCCGATCCCCTGTATTGGTAACCGTACAGGTATTAATCAGATAAACATCTGCCTCTTCCTCAAACTCAACCCGTTTGTAGCCCGCTTTTTTAAACAATTGCCAGATGGCTTCTGTTTCATAAACATTTACTTTGCACCCCAATGTATGGAAAGCCACAGTTTTCAATTCATTCACCTCCCAATTCGTTTCTGGAAAACAACATGCATGAAAGTGCCACAAGCGGGGCGGTTTCCGTACGCAATATACGCGGCCCCAATGTGATTGGAACTGCTCCCCTTTCATGGGCATTATGAATTTCTTCTTTGGTAAACCCGCCCTCAGGACCGATCAAGAGCAAAATCTCTGCCGCCTGGATCCCGGTCATTACCTGTTTTAAGGGCAGACCGCCCTTTTCATAGGCAATCAGGGCAAGGGGGAATTTTTCTATTTCGTCAAGCATTGCATTCCACGACAAAACCGGCAGCACCGCCGGCACCTTCCCTCGATGCGACTGTTCGGCTGCCTCTTTGGCAATTCTCTGCCAACGATCCTGCTTCTTCATTTCCTTCCGGGCATTTATTTTTACAATCGATCGTGCTGAGCGAAACGGTTGAAAAGAACTAGCACCTATTTCCGTTCCCTTCTGCACAATCCATTCGAGCTTGTCACCTTTAACCAAAGACTGGGCAATGGTAATCTTCGTTTGCGGTTCGCCTTGTGAAGGGAACTTCTCCACAATCCGGCAATCGATTTGCCGAGAATTTATCTCTCCAATCACGCAAACGTAATCATATCCGTCCTCAATGCAAACAACGATCCGGTCTCCCGGCTTATTGCGCATTACATTCTTGATATGATGAACTTCATCCCCGGTTAATTGAATTTGACTACCTGTCAATTTGTTCGCAGGTATAAAGTATCTTTGCATTTGACACTCCTGCCATTTTACCATTTTTTTGCGGCAATGGCTACCCAGCCCTCCTGGTATTTGGTTTCCAATACTTTCAGGCCGCTTGACACCAATGCCTTTCTAACATCTTCCGCTTTTTCCCTGATAATTCCCGATCCGATAAATACACCGCCAGGCACCAAAACCCGTGGCAAATCATGAACCATACGGCTAATAATCTCTGCCAATATATTGGCAATAACGATATCCGCCGTCCGCCCTACTCCCTTAAGCAAATCGCCTTCCTGCACAACAATCCGTTTTTCAAGCGGATTGAGCCGGATATTTTCGCCTGTCTTGTCTACTGCCAAAGGATCTTTGTCCAAAGCCAATATTTCTCCCGCACCCAGCTTTCCGGCAACAATACTCAGTATTCCACTCCCGCATCCAACATCAATCACACTGGCTTTGGGCTGCATGTATTTTTCCAGCAGCTGGATGCTCATTCGTGTTGTTGGATGGGTTCCGGTTCCAAAAGCCATACCAGGATCCAGCTGGACAATTTTCTCTCTGGAATCCCGGGGCTCATAGTGTTCCCATACAGGTTTGATAGTAATTTGATCGGATATTTTTACGGGTTTGTAATAGTTTTTCCATTCATTCTCCCACGATGACTCGCTTACTGTGCGAATCTCAACCTTGGCAGGCCGGACATCAAGCCCGAATTGTTCCAGAGACTTCAATTTTTTTTCAACCTGCCGAATCATTTCTGAACTGTTCGATCGTTTCAAGTCAGGCAGGTAAGCTTTGATGACAGCTCCTTCTTCCGGATAATCATCGGGCGACAATTCGATGATTTCTCCGTAATGATCAGAAAAAGTACGATAGAGCACTTCCGAGTCTTCGATCGCCACGCCTTCAGCCCCCTGCTCCTGCAGGTACTCACTTACAGCCTCGATTGCTTCCCGACTCGTGTATACACTTATTTCCAACCAGTTCAAATGGTTATCCTCCTTAATATTGATAAAGAAAAAACGGGCGAATCTGCCCGTCCTTTTCTTTACTCGCCCCGAAACGCCTGCTTCATTTTATCAAAAAAGTTGGTGCTTTGCTCCTGTTTGATATACTCGCCACATAAATGACTGAAATTGCGCAATGCTTCCTTTTGCTCTGCAGTTAATTTCGTAGGAGTTACAACACGCACTTTAACGCGCAGATCCCCTTCTCCATAACCACGCAACCGGCGTATACCTTTACCTTGCAAGCGAAATTCGGTACCTGTTTGTGTTCCGGCGGGAACTTTCAGTTTGGCGCGGCCTTTCAGTGTAGGAACAATCACTTCATCCCCCAGTGCAGCCTGTCCAAAAGTAATAGGCAACTCACATACCAGGTCATCGCCATCTCTTTTAAAGAACTCATGAGGCTTGATATAGACAGTGATATATAAGTCCCCGGGAGGACCTCCATTTTGCCCCGGCTCTCCTTCACCACTCACACGCAGCTGCGCTCCTTCATGAATACCGGCAGGAATCTTGACATTAATTTTTTTACTCCGTTTCACCTGACCTGTACCGGAGCAATTGCTGCATTTCTCACGAATAATTTTCCCGGTTCCATTACATGCCTGACAGATACGCCGATTAACGATTCGGCCAAAAGGTGTATTCTGGATCACTTCAGACTGACCTGTTCCCTGACAGGTGGAGCATGTCTCCGGCTGGGTTCCAGGCTTTGCTCCCGAACCATGGCACTGATCACATGTTTCGGTACGCGGAATAACGACTTCCACACTTTTCCCAAACACAGCATCTTTAAACTCTACGGTTAAGCGGTATTCCAAATCGGCACCTTTTCGGGGGGCATGCGGGTTGCTACGGCGGCCACCGCCAAAAAACATATCAAAAATATCTCCAAACCCAAAGTCAGTATCAAAACCGCCGTCACCTCCGGCAAACCCACCGGGATCAGCATGTCCAAACTGGTCATATCGGGCCTTTTTCTGGGGATCACTTAACACTTCATAAGCTTCTTTGACTTCTTTAAATTTCTTTTCGGCATCTTCTTCTTTGTTTACATCTGGATGATATTTACGAGCCAACTTGCGATAGGCTCTGCGAATATCGTCCTCCGAGGCATCTCTACTTACACCAAGCACCTCATAAAAATCACGCTTGCTCACTGGGTCACCTCCCCTTCATACACATAAACAGCAGAAGTCTCACAAAAAAAGGGAAAGCCATGCCAAGGCAGAGCCCCGACACTGACTTTCCGGCCGAGGAGAACTCTTTCCTCTCCTCCCTATTTTTCTTCGTCTTTTACTTCTTCATATTCCGCATCTACCACATTCTCATCTTTTTTTTCCGAGCCTTCATTGCCACCCTGATTTTGAGCAGCCTGTTGCTGTTGCATTTGCTCATAGAGCTTGACAGAAAGTTCCTGTACAGCTTTTTCCAGTTCTTCTACACCTTTTTTAATCGCTTCCTCGTCATCTTGTTCCAATGCCTTTTTAAGCTGGTCTTTCGCACTTTCCGCTTTTTCTTTATCCTGGGCATCCACTTTGTCGCCAAGGTCTTTCAATGTTTTGTCAGCCGTGAAAATCAATTGATCCGCTTTGTTTCGGAGTTCAACTTTTTCTTTCCGTTTTTTGTCTTCTTCGGCGTTTACTTCAGCATCTTTTACCATGCGTTCAATCTCTTCATCGGATAAACCGCTGGAAGATTTGATCGTAATATCCTGGCTTTTGCCTGTTGCTTTGTCTTTGGCTGATACATTGACAATGCCGTTGGCATCGATTTTAAATGTGACTTCAATTTGTGGGATGCCGCGTGGTGCTGGCGGAATATCGGTTAATTGGAATCGGCCGAGCGTTTTATTGTCGGCAGCCATTTGCCGTTCTCCTTGCAGAACATGAATATCTACAGTAGTTTGGTTATCAGCCGCTGTAGAAAAAATTTGTGATTTCTCTGTCGGAATTGTTGTGTTGCGTTCGATCAATCTTGTAAACACGCCACCCAGAGTTTCAATCCCAAGGGAAAGCGGGGTTACGTCCAACAGAACAACATCTTTTACATCCCCTGATAATACGGCCCCCTGGATAGCTGCACCCATGGCAACAACTTCATCCGGATTGACCCCTTTGCTTGGTTCTTTGCCAATAAAGTTTTTGATCGCTTCTTGCACAGCAGGAATCCGGGTAGATCCGCCAACCAGAATAACCCGGTCAATTTTGTCAGGGGTCAAGCCGGCGTCACTCAAAGCGCGGCGTGTCGGAACCATTGCCCGCTCAACCAGAGCCGAACTCAACTCTTCAAATTTGGCTCTTGTCAGGGTTACTTCCAGGTGTTTCGGGCCGGTTTCGTCCGCTGTCAAAAATGGAAGAGAAATGGTTGTGGTCAAAACACCGGACAAGTCTTTTTTCGCTTTCTCGGCTTCATTTTTCAACCGCTGCATAATCTGGGTTTCATTTTGGTCCTTGCGCAAATCAATGCCATTTTCCTTTTTAAACTCTTCGATCAAATAGTCTATAATTACCTGGTCGAAGTCATCTCCCCCGAGCTTATTGTCTCCGCTGGTCGCCAGCACTTCAAAAACTCCATCTCCCAACTCCATGATGGAAACATCGAAGGTACCACCACCAAGGTCAAAAACGAGTACTTTTTGGTCATTCTCTTTATCCATTCCATAAGCCAGAGCAGCTGCCGTAGGTTCGTTGATAATTCGAAGAACTTCAAGCCCGGCAATCCGTCCGGCATCTTTGGTAGCCTGGCGCTGGCTGTCGTTAAAATAAGCAGGTACTGTAATAACGGCTTGCGTTACATTTTCCCCAAGGTAACTTTCAGCATCCTGCTTCAGTTTTTGCAGGATCATTGCTGAAATTTCCTGGGGTGTATAAACTTTTTCATCAATTTTTTCCTTGTGATCTGTTCCCATAAAACGTTTAACGGAAGCAACCGTTTTATCCGGGTTTGTAATAGCTTGACGTTTGGCGGATTCTCCCACCAGACGCTCACCCGTTTTGGAGAATCCAACCACGGATGGAGTTGTACGTCCTCCTTCAGCATTAGGAATAACAACAACTTCTTTTCCATCCATAAAAGAAACACATGAATTGGTTGTACCCAGGTCAATACCAATAACTTTGCTCATAAACTCTTACCTCCTGCCTTCGCTTACAAATAATAAATATATCATCTATTTACTTACTTTTACCATAGAAGGACGGATCACACGATCCAAATAGCGATATCCTGCTTGTAACTCCTCGACCACAATGCCGGATTCCGTTTCTTCAGCTTCAACTTGTGCCACTGCATTGTGTTCGTGGGGATTAAACGGTTTTCCTTCTGTCTCAATCAAAGTAAGTCCTGCTTGAGACAGTACATTTAAAAACTGGCGATAAACCATATCGATACCTTCTTGCAACACCTGTGCATCCTCAGTGGAATCTGCTGCGTCAAGTGCACGTTCAAAGTTGTCAAGCACAGGAAGCAAACTTTCCAAAAAAGGAACTACTCCGTATTTAAGCGCATCTTCCTTTTCCTTGCGAGCCCGTCGCCGGTAATTTTCATAATCGGCAAGTGCACGCAAATACATTTCCTTGTTCTGTTCTGCCTGTTTTTTCCAAGTTTCAGCAGCAATTTTTGCTTCTTCCGCTTCTTTTATCAGATTTACAGATTCATCTTCCACAGATTCGGTTTCCAGTTGCTCCTCTTGATTATGTAATTCTCCTCTTTCCTCCATCCCAGGCTCTTCCGGGGAAACCTGTCTGGAAGTCTGCTGGAGCTCGTCTTTTTCCTGATCCATCTCTAAAATCCTCCTAAACTGAAACAGGCTATTCTTTCATACTCACAATGGTATGAATCCGCAGAATGGCTATTGCCACCTCACCAGCTGTTTTCAGGGCATGTGCTTTGACCAAAAGCGGATCAACGACGCCCATTTCTATCATATCTGCTATCGTACCACGATCACAATCAATTCCCAAGGAGTCAGAGTGCCGTTTTACTTGAAAAGCTTTAACAGCTTCTATTTTTTCAAGGGGATTAAAACCAGCATTGGCTACAACCTGGTTCATGGGTTTCTGAAGCGCTTCTGCTACTGCTGTTACTCCAAAGCGTTCCATCCCCTGGACAGTTTCCCGGTAATGTTCAACATAGTGCCCGATGGACAGTTCGATCGCACCGCCTCCCGGAACAAATCCTCCCCGAACAGCGGCCTGTACAGCAGATGCAGCATCTCTGGCTATTCGCTCATACTCTGCCAGGATTTCTTCTGTCATCGCCCCCACAATAATTGTGGCAAATGGTTTTCCCTGTCCACCAATAATGCGAACACGATCGATTTCTCCACCATCTGCCGCCTCTTTGCACATCCCCAAAGCCGATTCAATTTCATCAGGCGAATTCTGTAAAGCATTTGTTTTCATAACCCGCGCGTGAGTATGCTCGGCAACTTTTCTCAATTCATCCTGGGGTACATTTTGAACCACCATGATTCCCGCATCCGCAAAAACTCCTTCTGCATGGGGATCTACTTGTCCTTCCACGACAACAAGACCAACTTCCAGATGAATGATATGTTCCAGCATAACATAAAACTCTTCTTTTAATCTTTCCTGCTGGCTGGAGGATTCTTCTGTTCCGCTTGTCTGGTTGACGGCAGCCGTCTGCGGTTCAAGTGAGTCCGACAAGACCAGTACGCGGGCATTTTCCTTTTTATGCGGCATTTGTTTGTGCATACGGGACTGACTCAAAAGAATACCAGGAATCACCCGGTTCTCAACTCGCGGAAAAGCCTTGACACAGGACGAAAATTTAAATCCTTTTTCCAGCAGTTTTTCCCTGCCCAATATATGGATTGCTTCAATTACTGTCAAAGTTATATCTTCATTTTCCCGGCAAGCTGTGAAGGCAATGCGTTGCAACCATTCATCATCCAGTTCATAGATGGGGCGTGCTTTTTCACGCATCTTGTGCAAGGCAAACCGGATTCCCCGCTGGATTCCAGCGATCACTTTGATCACAGGAACCCCGCGCTGCACTTGCTTCATCCCTTCGTCTACAAGTGCAGACGCAAGCAATGTAGCAGTTGTCGTCCCATCTCCCATTTCTTCTTGCTGTGCTTTGGCTACATTTACGATCATCTTCGCGGCAGGATGTTCCATTTTCATCAGGTTCAGGATCGTAACCCCGTCGTTGGTAATCACTACTTTATTTTTCGAGTTTACCAGCATGGTGTCCAGACCCTTCGGTCCAAGCGTGGAAGATACAGCCTTAGCCACTTTTTTTACAGCCTTTGCATTACTTTCCAATGTCGAAAGCTGCTCACCATCATTAGTATAGAAATGATCACTCTCGGGCACCTGACATTCCCCTTTCCTGTACATAGGGATAGGGGTTCATGGCGAACCCCTGACGGACCTGCGAAAACAGCCGCTTCAGCCGGCTTATTCACCGCAATCAAACAATGTGTCCAATCGTTTGGAAAAATCTCTAGCCAACAACTCAATAATCCCGATGACCCGTCCGTAATCCATCCGGGTAGGGCCTAACACCCCGATCGTGCCAACAGGCTGTCCGTTAAACATATACGATGCAGATATAATACTACAATCCCGCATAGCATCCAGGTGATTTTCATAACCAATGCGAACTTGTACACCTTCTCTGGAAGATTCAAGAAGTTGTATAATAACTTCATTTTCCTCCAGCAAATCCAACAAGGCTTTCATTTTTTCAACATCCTGGAACTCTGGTTGTTCCAAAATCCGAGTCGTGCCACTTGTATATAAACGTTCATCCGGCTGGGCTCGTAAAATTTGATCAAGTAGATTGGTCAACTTTTCAAAATGATCGACATAACGCTGTAATTCTTTAACAAGCTGTTTAACAAGGATTGGCTTCAATTTTGAAATTGGACAGCCGTTCAGGCGAACACTGAGAAAATTTGCCCATCGTTCAATTTCGGATAACGATACTCCTTCAGGAACCTTTACCCGTTGTTGATAAACATGTCCTGTATCGGTTACCAATATGGAAACTGCAGACCGATCAAAAAGAGGAACGATTTGCAGATGTTTCAATTTGCTTTCCGTAATGTTTGGGCCCAGGATAAAGGTCATGTAATTGGTTAACTGGGACAAGATTGAATTTGTATGTTTGATCGCCTGTTCCACATGATCCATTCGCGTTACATGAAAATCATGCAAAGCAATCAGATCCTGCTTTGACCACATGTATGGTTTTAACAAATGATCAACATAAAATCGATACCCTTTTTGTGAAGGTACTCTTCCGGCAGATGTGTGCGGTTGTTCCAAATATCCCATTTCTTCCAGATCAGCCATGACATTGCGAACGGTGGCTGCACTGAACTCAATCCCTTTCTTCTTGGATACAGTACGCGAGCCAACAGGTTCTGCGGATACAATGTAATTGTTAATGACTGCCCAAAGAATCAATTTCTGCCGCTCCGTTAACATCTGCCTCCCCTCCTTGTTAGCACTCCTGAAGAATGAGTGCTAAAAATACTATTTTTAAATTACCAAACGACTAATATGATGTCAACGGATGACATTATAATTCCACACTTCCCAGAAATGAAGCAAATACATGATTGCCGAATAAAAGACCTTGATCTGTCAAACAAATCCAATCTTTGCCAACGGTAATCAAGTTTTTTTGTTGCAAATTTTTTAAAGCTGTCGCAAAAACTTCTTCGGCATGAACCCCGTAACGCTTACGAAATCGGGACAGCTTCACCCCTTTTAACAGTCGAAGCCCCAGGATCATAAAGTTTTCCATATCTTCCGAGGTACTTACTATATAAGATTTTTCCACTGGCAAAAAATCGTTTTTTAATTGACTGATATATTCCCTTATTCCTTTTACATTAGCATATCGAACCTGGTCAACATATCCGTGAGCTCCGGCCCCAAAACCATAATATTCTTCATTAAGCCAATAAATTGTGTTGTGCCGGCTTTCGTATCCCGGCCTGGCAAAATTGCTCACCTCATACTGCATATACCCTTTTTCCTTTAAAAAAGAACGTGTCCATTGATACATTTCCAATTCCTCATCTTCGTCCGGAAGTGCCAGCCTGTTTTGCTGCTTTAAATCATAAAACCGTGTCCCTTCTTCCACTTTCAGGCTATAACAGGAGAAATGATCCGGACCCAGATCGAAGGCTTCAGACAATGATTGTTTCATGTCATCCACTGTCTGTTCAGGAAGTCCAAACATGAGATCAAGGGACAGGTTATCAAATCCCGCTTTTCGCGCCAGATCGACACTCTCCCTGATTTCCCCTGCCCTGTGAATCCGGCCGATTTTTTTTAACAAGTCCTGGCGGAATGTTTGTGCTCCAAAACTGATTCGGTTTACTCCTCCCTCTCGCATGACAGAAAGAAGCTCAAGTCCTGTGGTTCCAGGATTGGCTTCAGCCGTAAATTCAAGATCCCCTGACCAGTCCGGAAAATAAAATCGCAAATCCCGTAGCAATTTTTTCATTTGGGAAAGATTCAAGACAGTTGGGGTGCCTCCCCCGATATAAATGGTGGAGATCTGTTCCGGCTTCACTCTGGTAGTTTTCTTCTCCATTTCGAGTGCCAACGCATCCAGGTAATCATCAACGGGCTGTCCTTTCATGACATAAGTAGTAAAGTCGCAGTAATGACATCTATTCGCACAAAAAGGAATATGAACATAAACCGCTTTGGGGGGCAACTCCTGAACCTCCTTGACAAAAAGCCGCAAGCGGAAACCGCCTACGGCTTTCTTATTATTTCTGTTCATCGATCTTCAGGACAGCCATAAAAGCTTCCTGGGGAACTTCTACACTTCCCACGGATTTCATGCGTTTTTTTCCCTCTTTTTGTTTCTCCAGCAATTTTCTTTTACGGCTTATATCACCACCGTAACATTTTGCCAGCACATTTTTTCGCATCGCGCTGATCGTTTCCCTGGCTATAACTTTATTGCCAATAGCTGCCTGGATCGGCACCTCAAACATCTGGCGCGGAATCAGCTTCCTCAATTTTTCCACCAGAGACCGCCCGCGATGATAGGCACGATCGCGATGAACAATGAAAGAAAGAGCATCAACCACTTCACCATTGAGGAGAATATCCATTTTAACGAGGTTTGACTCCTTATATCCTGCCAATTCGTAATCATAGGAAGCATAACCTTTGGTATTTGATTTTAACTGATCAAAAAAGTCATAGACAATTTCGGCCAAAGGCAACTCATAAACCAGATTGACACGGTTGGTATCAAGATAGTTCATGGTCACATACTGACCTCTTTTATTTTGGCAAATCTCCATGACCGCTCCCACAAAGTCATTGGGAACCATAATACTTGCTTTTACATAAGGTTCTTCCACCCGTTCAATTTCCTGAACAGACGGCATCAAAGTCGGATTCTCGATTTCCAGCAGCGTGTGGTCTGTCTTGTACACCTTGTACACGACACTGGGAGCTGTTGTGATTAACTGGATGCCAAATTCCCGTTCAATCCGTTCCTGAATAATCTCCATATGCAACAGACCAAGAAAACCGCACCGAAACCCGAAACCCAACGCCTGTGAAGTCTCCGGTTCATAGGAAAGCGACGCATCATTCAATTCCAGCTTTTCGAGTGATTCCCGCAGGTCATCGTAATCCGAAGAATCAACAGGATATAACCCGCAGAAGACCATCGGGTTAATGCGCCGGTAACCGGGCAACGGTTCTTTTGCAGGACGATTCGCGTCAGTTATGGTATCCCCTACGCGCGTATCACGCACATTTTTGATATTGGCACAAACAAATCCGACTTCCCCGGGTTTCAGTTCTTCCAGGGTGACAGCATTTGGCATAAATGCGCCTACTTCTGTTACTTCAAAGGTTTTGCCATTTGACATCATCTGAATGGGCATTCCTTTTTTAAGGGTTCCCTCAACCACCCGGGTATAGATAATGACACCTTTGTACGAATCGTAGACCGAATCAAAAATCAGCGCACTTAGCGGAGCCGTCTCGTCGCCTTCCGGCGGGGGTACTTTCTTGATAATCTGCTCCAGTATCTCTTCAATTCCAATTCCGGATTTGGCCGATGCCAGAACAGCATCCCTGGCATCCAGACCGATTACATCTTCAATTTCCTGTTTGACCCGGTCCGGTTCAGCGCTAGGCAGGTCGATTTTATTGATGACGGGAATGATTTCAAGATCATTTTCCAAAGCCAGGTAAACATTAGCCAACGTCTGCGCTTCCACTCCTTGCGAAGCATCCACTACAAGCAGTGCCCCTTCACAAGCCTGCAGACTTCGGGAAACTTCATACGTAAAATCAACATGTCCCGGAGTATCAATCAAATTCAGAATGTATTCCTGACCGTCCCCGGATCTGTACGGCAAGCGAACTGATTGCAATTTAATGGTGATTCCACGTTCTCTCTCCAAATCCATCCGGTCCAGAAATTGTTCCTGCATTTCACGCTTGGTAAGTACCCCAGTCTTCTCCAAAATCCGATCAGCCAAAGTAGATTTTCCATGGTCAATATGAGCTATAATTGAAAAATTGCGGATTCGTGCTTGTTTCTCTTTGTTTTCCATTCCCGTTCCTTTCCCTCCTGCATTAAAAAGCAAGACTGCATTACCCAATTATAGCAGTCCAGCGGCCGGTATTCAATTCTCACCAAAAAAAGCATAAGGTCGGGATCCTCCTTATGCTATAAACCTTGCGGGTGCAGACTGAAGTGCTATGGCCTGGATTGTGTCCATACAAACATCAAATCGGCCACTTTGCGTAAAAGCTGGCGGATCAGTTCCCCCATCTGATTTCCGGCCATTGCCAGATAATTGGTTCCATCTTTTGGTATCTGGTCATCCACTTTGGCAGATTCATTTTGTTCAGGAATATCCATCTTTTGTGGCTCGATCTCCTGCCCAAATACCGAAATTTCCACCTTCCCGTCCTTTGGTGTGATCTGAATAGCACGTTCCGCTCCTTCCGTACCCTGCATCTTGTGCATATTCCGCTCCGCCAGGTCAATCCCGACAAAAATCCCCAATACCAGCATTGTGAAAAGACCTGTTACCTGCACCCATACACGCATGTTCTTCCACCTCTGACACCGTTTAATTTCCTTCTTGCATCACCGGTGCAGCTTGATGAATTTTTTCCGCCAACACCTCCGCAAGCACTTCAATCGACCGGTACGCCTCTTCAAATGTGTTATCCACTCCTCCAACTTCCACAAGCATACTGTTGGGGGAAAGAGACTGGTTATATTCACCGTTGTTCCCATTTGCCCGTTCTTTAATAATTACCGCACGGGACAATCCCGGATAACGTTTATTGATTTCCTTGTGCATTTCCCGGGCCAGGTTCAGATTCTGCGCAAAGTTTTTACTGGATTTTCCAACTACAAATGCGAACCGCGCAAAAGATTTATCGCCAAAAGTTTTGGTTGTCTTGTTCCTTCTTTGCGCATCCCGATGCAGATCAATCAAATAAGTGATATCGTCATGCTGTTTCATTACGGATTGCACCATTGCCCTTGATTGTTTGTAAGCTCCTGAATCCCAGGTATATTTACGTTCAGCCGTAACAGCACCAATTCCGGTTTTCTCCAGTACTTTTGCCAGATACGCGGATACTTGCGTAATATTTTTCTCAACATGTGTTGCCTTGCGCGGGTCTTTTCTTCCCAGTTCCGGCAAATAAGACTCCCAGAAATGGGTTGTATAGATCAATACCTGCTTCCGTCTGATTCCGTCATCTGAAGTGCTTGTCCGACCTTGATCCGGCTTTTCCATCGCTTTGATAATCTCTTGTTCCAATTCGGGAGGCGGGGGTGATTCAATCGGGATTGACGTATAATCTACATCAGCACTGGCCAAATCGATTTCACTGTCAAAGAGCGCATACAGCGGGAGTTCCCTGCCCAAAAAAGTTCTGGGGTCTTTGAGATCGATACTGGTCGCCAATTCAAAAGTCATACGGGAGACAATCTCATCCAGTCCCGATGCCCCCACCTCTTCCTGCAGGTAAGGAAGATTTTCCCCGATCAGCATCGCCAGAGTTTTAGCAGATATATGAGAAGTCACCTTGCTGAAATCAGAACGTTGCATACTGTTTTCTGCCTGTACCATCACCCACGCTCCCAGGAAAGAAAACATCACTGCCACTGCGAGGAAAACAAACACCAACACCTGTCTCGTTCTCGGACGCGCCATGTTTAATGTCAAAAACCCGCGATACCGTTTATTCATCAAGTTCACCCTCTGTTTGCTTCTCTCAAAGCTAAACTATGAAAAAACAAGCATGAGTAGAACCTATGAAATTTAAAAAAGCAGAATCTGGAATCTGTTATTGATAGAAACAACAAAAAAGCTTGTGCATAAACACAAGCCCAGATTGTGAAAAAATATACAGGAAAACAGAAAGAAGATTTTCAGGACTCATGCCGCCCTTACTTCCAGGCGGCTTCTTCGCTGGTTTACACTTTAGTTTTCCCGGAAATATTCTCGATTGCTTCGTTTCTTCAATCAATGCCAGCTTATTGCACAATATAACTGTTGGTTGATGAGACTTATCTTACATGTGAAGCAACATTTTCCATATTGACCGATTTATGTAAGGCACAATTGACTCCATTGGCAACCATTTTAGCGACCGTTGCAATAAAGGAATCCACTTCCTTGGGGGTTACAATCAGATTTTGGCCGAGAGGCGAGAGCACCTCATGAATTAATTGCCTTTTTTCATTCTCCCCTAAAGCGCCAAACATTCCCATCATGCGATGAACGGTCTCCTCCGGCGGCCGATAGCCTTGCAAATCTTTTACCGACGGCTGTCTGTAAGGATCAAGCGGATTGGTTTTCTCGCCATGTATTTCCCTGCTCAGGTGCAAAGTAACAAAGTCAACCGTATCAAAAGCAATAGTGACAGCATCCACAACAGTAGGCACGCCAATGGCAATCACCGGAATTCCCAAGGATTCCCTGGTCAAAGCTTTCCGTTTGTTCCCGACACCTGATCCTGGATGAATTCCTGTATCCGCTACCTGAATGGTGGTATTGACACGCGTTAAAGCTCTGGATGCCAGTGAATCAAAAGCAATAACAAAATCAGGCTTGACCTTTTCCACCACTCCTCTAATGATATCGCTCGTTTCTATCCCCGTCAGTCCCAACACCCCTGGCGACAAGGCACTGACAGGCCGGTAACCTTCGGCAACGGACTCAGGTTCCAGCTCAAACAAATGGCGAGTAACCATTGTATTCTTTACCACCAAAGGCCCGAAAGCGTCTGCGGTCACATTCCAGTTTCCCAATCCTGTGACAAGACAGGAATCATCGGGGCCAATTCCCGCTTCCTCAAGAAAACGCTCAAACTGGTTGGCAAAGTGACTGGCAACTTTTTGACCAAATACAGAGTCTCTTGACCTTAGTCCCGGTGCTTCAATTGTCAGATAAGTACCGGGAGTCTTGCCTATTTCCTGGGCGCCCTGGTCATTTTTAATCCAGAGCCAGCTGGTGGTAATTCCTTCATCAGTGTTTTCCTCAATTTGCACTCCCGGAATGGAGCTGCTGTCAGTTCGCTTTTGAGTCGCCATCTCATGAGATTCCCGCGCCAGGTCAGTTCGAATATTATATTGACT
Source organism: uncultured Thermoactinomyces sp. (assembly GCA_965544045.1). Taxonomy (GTDB): domain Bacteria; phylum Bacillota; class Bacilli; order Thermoactinomycetales; family Thermoactinomycetaceae; genus Thermoactinomyces. The sequence continues at coordinate 47,526 of CBEULT010000009.1, read as the reverse complement.
CAGGTCAATCTGATGTTCTTTAGGCTGATTTTGATCCATGCATTTTACTCCTTCCGTCGCTTCCCTGCACTTAGTTTATATCATGCGGTTTTATTTATTCTCCTGCACTATTATTGCTTTTTATACACTCACGTGCTAGAATATTGCATGTTGCATGAAAGGGATGCGGAATCCTTTAATAAAACGGGAGGTGAATGACTTGGCAAACATCAAATCCGCAATTAAACGCGCTAAAACAAATGAAGTGCAACGCTTGCACAATTCTTCCCAAAAATCGGCAATGCGTACTGAAATAAAAAAATTCTTGACTGCTGTACAAAATCAAGATAAAGAACAAGCAACAGTCTTGTTGAAAGAGGCAACCCGTTGCCTGGACAAAGCAGCCACCAAAGGGTTGATTCATAAAAACACTGCTGCTCGCAAAAAATCACGCCTTGCCAGAAAATTGCAAACCATAAATTGATAAACATATCATTTCCCTATGACTAGGCTCATTCATCCTGGTTTATATAAAAAAGATGCCACCTTGGAAAAATGGCATCTTTTTTGATGGATGATCGATCATATAATCCCCATTGCATCTTTCATTTTGCGCAATGTATCCTTTGCAACTGCATTAGCTTTTTCTTTTCCTTCCGCCAGCACCTGATCCAAAAGAGAAGATTCTCGAATCTGATAGTAACGCTCCTGAATCGGCTGCAGATGATTTACTGTAACTTCGATCAGATCTTTTTTAAATTGTCCGTAACCAACTCCTTCATATTGTTTTTCCAATTCTTTTACCGGTTTGCCTGACAAGGAACTGTAGATGCCCAGCAAATTGCTGATTCCCGGTTTATTTTTCAGATCATAACGAACCTGGTTTTCAGAATCGGTAACGGCCCGTTTCAATTTTTTCTCAATCATTCTGGGCTCATCCAGCATAGCAATATAGTTAAAGGTGCTCTCTGCACTTTTACTCATTTTTTTCTCCGGATTGTCCAGCCCCATAACCCGGGCGCCAACCTGGCCAATCAGTGGTTCAGGAACAGTCAGAACTTTTTTGTAATCCCGGTTAAACCGTTCTGCCAAATCCCGGGTCAGTTCCAGATGCTGCTTTTGGTCTTCTCCGACTGGAACCTGGTTCGCCTGATATAACAGGATATCTGCCGCCATCAGAACCGGATAGGTATACAAGCCAACCAGCGCTGAATCGGATCCTTTTCCCTTTTCCTTAAACTGGATCATCCGATTCAATTCGCCAACACGGGCAACGCATTGCAACAGCCAGGCAGCTTCAGCGTGCGCCGTTACCTGTGACTGGACAAAAAGGGTTACTTTCGCAGGATCCAAGCCCACCGCAAGGTACATGGCAACTACATCTCTTGTCCTTTCGAGAAGTTCTTTTGGATCTTTCGGGAGCGTTATTGCATGCAGATTGACGACACAAAAGTAACAATCTGCTTCATTTTGCAATTGAACAAACTGCTTGATCGCACCCAAATAATTTCCCAAATGCAGCATTCCAGTCGGTTGTACACCGGATAAAACCCGTTTCATCAAAACCACTCCTTTACAAAATAAAAAATTCGCCCCAAAAAGGGACGAACTTGTTCGCGGTACCACCCTCGTTCACCCGCAGGCCCAGGTCTGCAAGTGCACTCCAAAAATAACGGTTTTCCCGGTTTTTCCTAGTAAGAGGTTTTCTCTGTTCAGAAAAACTGCTCCAAAGCCCATTCACCCAGTTTGCTGATTGGCTTGCACCATCCGCCAACTCTCTTGACAGCCTCCCTGAGTTACTCTTCTTTTTCAACACAGTTTTAAAGTATGAACTTTTGTTGACAGCTAATAATAGGTTATTATTAAGCTATATTCTCAAGCAATCATCTTTAAAAGTCAAGTATATCCTGTTTTAACATCGTTATTTGGAGGTGACACTGATATGGCTCCATTTATGCAGTCTCTGTTAAAGGAAGCACATGATATGGCTCCATTCATGCAAACAGTTTTGCCAATTGGCGCTTTTACCATGGCAATCATCGTCATTTTTTTACGGTTGCAGGCAGGGCGAAAACCAACAAATTCCAGAAAAATCCTGATCCCGCCGCTTGGAATGAGCACGGGTTTTACCATGTTTCTTTTTCCGCCAATGCATATTCCATGGCCATGGGCAATTGCTGCCTTCCTGACGGGTGCACTTTTTTTATCTATTCCGCTAATCCAAACTTCAAAACTGGAAATAATCAATGGCAAGGTTTATTTAAAACGCTCCCGTACTTTTATCGTGATTCTGATTATGCTCTTTGTAATCCGAATGAGCTTGCATACCTATATTGAACATATTCTGGACATTTACCAAACGGGAAGCCTGTTTTTTGTTCTTGCTTTCGGCATGCTGCTGCCGTGGCGCCTGGCCATGTTCATTGAATACAAAAAACAGATCTTAAAGTTAAAAACTCTGCAAAAAACCAACGTTTAATCTTCTTGGTCATTCATCAAGCAATTTACCGTTAAAGCGCTTCCGCTTTTCTTAAAACAGAAAAACAGTTATTTGCCTTAACAGCCGGAAAACTACGGAACCTGTCAGTTACTTTTCAAAAGGGCTGTGAGTGACTTTACATACTTGTTTATTAATTCTTTTTTAGCTTCATTATTTAGCTTGCAATAAGATCGGCCATTGGGAAGAATGATATGGCTCAAAAAAATCCCTCCCAAATGCCTGGCGCACAACTCTGTGTCTGCCTGCTCATTTGCACGTGCAAAATGGTGATCCAGCGCCTTTCTCAACTGGCCATAAATTATCGCGGGGAAATCAATATCTTCACTTAAATTTCCTTTCAGACTTTCTGAGATTAACATCCTGATCAAAGAAGCATTTTCTGAAAGAATATTTAAGCGGTTATCTATAATCTTTCTCAGGAATTTCTCCGTATTTTCCTGTTCAGCCAGTTGCATCACTTTAGAATTGAACTGCTTTTCCAGTACATCTTTAATAACTGTCATAAATAAATTTTGTTTTGTGGAAAACTTGCGATACAACGTAATTTCAGCAACATTCGCCTCTTTGGCAATCTCCTGGGTAGTTGCCTGTAATCCTTTATTGGTAAATACTTTGACAGCAGCTTGAATAATCTGCCCGGTTTTATCCTTCATTCACATCGTCTCCCCGATCAGTGATGTGTCTGTTTCCGCATCCGGTCTTACTTTTACAAAGCGATCCAAAATAACCAGGATCGGCGGCATCACCACCATGGTACTGAATAAAGCGAGCGATATATTGATCAGGGTTATCATACCAAAATTGCTCAAAATAACAAAGTCTGATATGAGCAGAGCGCCAAAGCCGCCGATCGTAGTGATGACAGATGCGAAAATGGCCTTTCCGATTTTTTGATTTGCAATGCTGATGGCATTAAGCCTGGATCTCCCTTTCTTACGCTCTTCATAAAACCTTTCCATAATTAGTATGGTAAATTCCGTGCCAATTCCGATAATCAGCGCCCCTAAAGTTGCCGTAAGCGGAGTATAGTTTATGCCCATCAGAGCCATGAAAGCTCCTGACCAGCCAATGATTAAAACAATCGGCAACAAAGGAATGAAGGCCTTAACGGGATGCCGGTAAATCACAAGCAATCCAAGGAAGACTAACCCCATGCCAAGCAAGGTCATTTTATATCTTCCCGTCGTTAAAGCGGAAACCATCTCCACATCCAATACAGATTTTCCGGTTACTGTCGTTTTCATGTTTTGTGGCTGATTTTTTTGCAGATAAAGCTTCAAGTCATTAATAAAATTTTCGAGCGGCTCCGCTTCCAGATGTTTGATTCCGACAGCGATAACGCCTTTTGTTTCCGATTCGTTGACAAGCTGTTGCTTTTGTTCATCGGGAATATCCTCCAATACTTTATAAACGTTGGAGCCGGTTGGGACTTCGCCGCCATTCAACTGTTTGATTACCTCAGTGATTGAGTTTGTTTCAACCACCACTTCCGGAAATTCCTTCTCAATCTTGCCGGTCATGTCTTCGACCCAGTTCAGGGAAGATTCAGACAGGACATGCTCATTTTCATAAACTATGGAAACCTGATCGGTTGTGCCAACAATATTTCTCAGTTTGTGTATATCTTCCAAGGCCTGGAGATCCTGCGGCATGAAAACTTCAACATCCGTTTCCGCTTTCGCGTCCAGGTCTGCCCATATCCCTGATCCAGCGATGATAAAAGCCAGAAAGATGATCAGCCATCTGAAGGTAACCAGTTTTTTTGTAAACCGATTGAGAAATTGTTCAGGCTTTATACTTGAGTATCTTGCAAGAATCAGAGGAGTGCCTAACAGTATTCCGGCAAAGAAGCTGATCAGTGCCAAGATTCTCAGGTCGACAGCCCTGATCGTATTTATGAATTCATCTGCTTTAATTGCATAGTCCTGCAGTTCAATCCCCTGTGGCAAAATGGAATCGATCACCGCGACCGCTTCGTGATCCAGGTAAATCCACAATCCCAGGCTCAAGGCGGCAAGGATTAGAAAAAGCAGCAGCCATACAAGAACAATTCGCAGTTTCTTCACTTGGCTTTTTTTAAAGCGAGAAACAGGTTTTTTATAAAAAAAATGATCTCTTGTAAATAGTAATGAAATTAATATAAATGTATCGACAAAAAAACTGATAATCATGCCAACGGTCAACGAAAAACCATCTATTAAAAAAAGCCTTAAGCAAGTTTGCAAAAGGCTTTCGCATAAATCCGTTATATAGCTAAGAAAAAGAACTCGCCCTTTTTCCTTGAACTATAAATCCTTTTCATTACGAAGTCATCCACAAAAAAACGACAGTTCCAATAAAGGTCATTCCCAAAAAAACAGATGCAAAAATAATGGCAAACAGGCTGCGTTCATTGGCATAAGCTTGCAGAGCTTCAGGAGAAAGACGGTCAAACCGGCGAATATGTATAAACAGGCTTAAATTGCACAGCAGAAACACTGCCGCGATTATCACGATTACATACCAGGCCGGCATTCCCTCCAGAAAAGGAGAATTCCCGCGAAACCATGCCTGTTCGAAAACAAACAATCCCAGGACAAACAGTAGCATAATGGAAGAAAAATGATATTTCCGCCAACTTTCTCCCAATTTCCTGCGCTCATACTGATTTAACAAATTCATATCCGGAAAAAGAAGCAAAACAGGATTCAAACTTTTAGTCCAGTAACTGCCAAATGCGATCAACCAGCAAAACACACCCAATATCGCATACACGGCCATCGCCGACCATTGCAAAGCAAACAGGCTGCAAAAAACTCCCGTATAAATCAGGAGGATCGTATTAAAGTAAATATATTGTTTATTACGCAGGTGTTGAATCTTGTTTTTTTCCATTCCCACTTTTCACTCCTTTAATATTCCTCCACCTCTCTTTTCTATCCCACCATATGAAAACCTTCATTAAAAACCATAAAAAAACCCCTTTTAAAGGGGCTTAAGTAAAAGAATAATGAATAGAGAGTAACAACCGCTCCACAGCAAGCACTTTGTCCATTTTGCCGGATTTAATTTCCTGATCCGCAGTGATAGCCGATATCAGAAACTTGCGCAACTGGGGGTCGGAAAATCTGGCGCCATGCTTGAGGGCCAGCTTGACCGGATAGGGATGGATTTTTAAAAACCTGGCCATTTCCTTCTCTGACATCCCATTTTCCGCCAGCGTTTTTACCTGCAGCATCAACCGGAACTGACGCATGATCAACGCCAGGATTCGGACAGGCTCCTCTTTTTGAAACAACAGATCCTGCCAGATCATGAAGGCCTGATCGATCTGGCGTTCAGCAATTTTTTCTGTCAGCTTGAATATATCATGCTCCAAAGTGCGCGGCACCAGGTTTGAAACAGCCTCCTGCGTAACTGTTCCCCCCTTGCCGGCATAAGCAGCCAGCTTGATACACTCCTGATTGAGCAATTGCAAATCAGATCCCACCAGCAGGACAAACTCTTTCAAAGCTGATGGATCAATCTGGACTTCAAGCTGGCTAAAACGCCTGTTCACCCATTTCATCAGCTTTTTTCCTTTCAGGGGAGAGAATTGGATGGTAAAGGTTTTCTTCATTAATGCTTTTACTGCTTTTTTGCGCTTGTCCAATTGTTCGGAGTTTACCGTAATAACGACAATACTGGTTGAAAGAGGATCTTCCAGATATTTGAGCAGAAAATCCGGATCATGTTTAATGCCGGTCTGAGCTTTTTTTGATGTAAGAAATTGTGCATGGTGTCCAATTATAAAACGGCAGTCACCGAAGAAAGGAAGGGTTTCGGCTTCCTGAATCAATGTTTGGATCGGTGTCTCCTCCAGATCCAATGAAACAAAATTGCCAAATGGATCATCAGACGGTATCCATTTTTTTTTCATCCATCGCACAGTTTCTTCTATCAAAAACGATTCCGTCCCATAGAAGAAATAAACAGGGTACTGATCCCCATTTTTCAGTTTCTGCAAATACTGATCCACTTTTTACACCTCTTGCTTTATTCAACTTCTTCCTTCTTGACCACATCTACGGTGATGATTTTGGGAGCTGGCCGGTCCGTATGAATCAATGTTACTTTTACCACCTGATCAGACAACCATTCAATTCTTTGAAACTGGAATTTTTCCGGATTAAATACCCGTTGATACTGCAGTGCTCCATCTTGCTTGGCCACGACCAGTTTGCTCTCTTTCCATTCCGCCCGGTAAGTTTGATTTGGCGACCATATGATAGAATTCGATTTTTCTATATTTGGTTTTTCTTCTGTATTTGAATAGATATTTGCTTCATTCACATCCCCCATCATTTGCCCATTTTCAAGATCGGTAGATTGAAACTTCATTAAAGCAAACAAACCGGCAAAGCTCAGGATTACCGCCGCAGCTACTGCCCTGCCGACAGACAGCCACCTGGTCCGGCTTGGACTGTTGATTGTCTTGGAACAGGAAGTTTCCTCCCTTTCAATCTCATCCAGTACCGCCGGGATCACGCTGTGCGGGGGATCTGCTTTGGGAAGAAGGGATAACTGGCGGGAAACCTCTATCAATTCATCGGCACTCTGTCGATCTTCTGCCGTTTCTTGCAAATGCTTTTCAAGCATGCTTTTTTCCAAATGGGATAAGTCATCATCCAAATCCCTCTGGATCCATTCTGTTATTTTTTCATCTGCCATATAAAATCCCCTCCTTCCTGATATTCTGACAACCATTTCTGCAACTGTTTTCGTCCCCTGAACAAATGAGATTTGACCGTATTGAGAGGCAGTCCCATTGCTTCAGAAATTTCCTTGTAATTGTACTCCTGTACATACCGCAAAATAATGGCTGTTTGCTGGGGCATAGGAAGACGCCGAATTGCCTGCTTCAGATCGGAAATAACCGCTCCTTTTTCAACATCTCTCCCTGCATTGCGGTCTTCACGAATTGTATCTTCTTCCATTAAGACCACCTTCTTCCGTTTACGGAACATATCCATACAAACATTGGTCACAATTCGTTGAGCCCATGTATAAATCATTGCTTCTCCTTTATAAGAAGGCAAATATCGATAAACTTTCAGCAAAGCCTCCTGAGTTGCATCCAAAGCATCCTGTTCGTTTCCCATCAGGTAAAAAGCGGTACGGTAGAGCGGTGTTTCCAATTTGCTCAGTATTTCAACCATTGCTTTTCGCTCCCCGGTTTGTGCCCGCTGTATCAATGCCGAGTCAAGCAAATAAATACCCCCTATGTCTATTGACCTATTTCCTATCATGTAAGTTGCAACAGGAGATATGTATACATAAAAGTAGTATATAAAAAAATCATGCTATTTTTAAATAAGGAATGTTACTTTTTCGGTTCAATTATAGGAACTGATTTTTACACTTCTTTTTCCGATCTCAAAAATCACCGCTCCATGCAAATCGGTCCGCCAAATGGAAATTCCTCTTTTTTTCAGGCGAGAAACAATTTCCGGAGCCGGATGGCCATACATATTGTACTTTCCGGCAGAAATTACTGCATACCTTGGGTCAAGTATCCGGAGCCACTGTTCATGAGTAGAGGTTTCACTACCATGATGGGCAACCTTCAACAAATCAATTTTCGGCCAGTTCCAGAACCTGAGCAATCTTTTTTCTGTCTCTGCCCCAATGTCCCCGGGAAGCAAAACCTTAAAACCATGCACTGACAGCAAACTGACAACCGAATCATCGTTCGTCTCTTCCAGGCTGTTCACTCCCTGAAGCGGTTCCGGATACATAAAAGTTAACAAAACCCCTTTATCAATCTTCCATGTTATCCCCGTTCTGGCCAAATAAACGGGAATCTTTCGTTTTCTTAACTGGTTCATTATTTTATGCTCAATCTCATTTCTTGAGAAATGGGAATTGCGTACTACTTTTTGTACAGGAAACCTTTCAATCACATCCAGCAAGCCATTGATATGATCCTCATCGCCATGGGTCATAATGAGCAAATCAATTTGCCTGATTCCGCGTGACTTTAAATATGGAACGATGACATCAGCACCTGCTTCAAACGGGTCCCTCTGTTTTCTCCAACTTTCCCTGGCAAATCCGGCATTTCCCCCTCCATCGATCAAGGCAGTAAACCCACTCGCTGTTTCGACCACGGTTGCGTCGCCTTGCCCCACATCCAAAAATACCAGGCGTACGCCGGAATGGTCTTTTCCTGTCCAGGCAACACCAACCAGAATCATTATAAGCAAAGCGCTTCCTGTACGGATTGCCTTATTGCCATGGGGCTGAAGCCATCCCCACAATCCCACGGCCGTTGTTACATAATAAAGTATGATCCACCATCCTGGCGGAGATTTCCACGCCAGATGAAATCCCTGCCACTTGACAAACCATTCGATAAGGATTTGTGCGGTCAAAATCGAACTCTGCAACAATACAGCCAGCAACTCAGCCCCGGAGGGGAAAATCAGACCCAACACCAGTGATATAAAAGCAAGTGGAAGAATTGCAAAGCTGACTAAAGGCACAAACAAGAAATTGGCAATAAATGAAAGAATGGAATATTCATGAAAATGATAAATAACGATAGGGAAAGATAACCATTGTGCGATAAAATTGCCGGCTGCCATATAGCGAAAAGATGGATAAAAAACAGACAGACTTCGGGCAATTGGCTCCGTAAGGGTAATAAGCCCTGCTGTAAGCAAAAAGCTCAGTTGAAAACCCGCCTCAAAAACTTGATAAGGATTCCATATCAATTGAAGTAACAAAGCAACACCTAAAAAAGAAAAGCTGTCTTTTGGCTTGCGAAAAACCAAAGCAATCATTGCCAGTCCCGCCATGATCGTCGCCCGTACAACCGGTGCATCAAGCCCGACCAATACAGCATAAACAGGAAGAAACACAATCACAAACAGTGCCGCTTTTTCTCTGGTAATTCCAATCAATTTAAAAATAAAATATACTGCTCCTGCCAGCACAGTAACATGTAAACCCGATATTGACAACAAGTGTATAATTCCAAGGGTAGCATATTGCTCCTTCCAATCGGGATCTATTTTAAATCTTTCACCCAATAGCAGTCCCTGTAAAAAGCCGGACACCGGTTCATCATACATGTCTTCCAGTTTGCCTGCCAACAGAATTCTCCATTTTTCTAGCCACACAAACGGATGAGCGCTGTTTTCCTTCAATACCGTGAAACTTTCTCCTTTTGCAAGCCAGTGGATCTGGTGCCGCAGCAGGTAGGTTTGATAGTCCATCCCCCCCGGATTACGCTGTTTTGCCGGTTTCTCCAATTCAAGTGGAAGCCGGACCACTGACTGGCTGCGCAGCTGTTTAGCCACGTTTAAATCCGATTTGGTTTTCAGGCGGATGAAAACCTGGATTTTTTCTCCCTCTATTGGGATAAAAGTACGGTCTTGGCGCAATCTGTACAGTTCCATGACAAATCTTAGCGAATCACCGTCCACCAGGGGAGGAGAAATGATTTTTCCTGAAGCCGCAAGTTTTTTTCCAGCCCATTCCGGCGGAATCTGACTGACATTTTTTTGATCAATCCAGGAAAAATGCGCCGCCGCCAAAAGCAGAGCAGTAATATAAATGATGATTGTACGACCTTCCCGAAACAGATATTCGTACAACCCACCTGCAACAAGGCTACAAACAGCCAGGCCCAAATAAAGAGCCGGAGCAGCATCCATCCAGAACGCTGTCACAATTCCGCTTACCCATCCAATTCCGGCAGCAACAAAGGGTCGCCGCAAACCAATCCCTCCCCAAATACACTTGAACCTGGAACTATTTCTGTTGATTTCTGCTATTTCCTCTTAAAGTCAAGGATTTGCTGAATAATTTTGTCAGATTTTGCTAACGGGCATAAAAAAAGTGCGGTTTCCCGCACAAGAATCTATTGAAAAACAGTTACACAGCATATCTTGAGACCAAATCTTTAAACAGTTGGCAACGTAATGCCTTTTTGGCCTTGATATTTTCCTTTTTTCACCCGATAAGAAACTTCACAATCCTCATCACTCTCCAAAAAGAGAATTTGGCAAAGTCCTTCATTGGAATAGATTTTGGCTGGCAAAGGTGTAGTGTTGGAGATTTCCAGTGTCACATGACCTTCCCAGCCCGGCTCAAGCGGAGTGACATTGGTAATAATACCGCAGCGGGCATAGGTTGATTTCCCGACACAGATCGCCAGCACATTTTCCGGAATCCGGAAATATTCCACCGACCTGGCAAGGGCAAAGGAGTTGGGGGGAATAATACATACATCTCCCTTGTAATCCACAAAAGAATTGAAATCGATTTTTTTCGGGTCGATCACCGAATTTAAAGCATTATGGAAAATTTTATATTCATCCGAAACACGCAAGTCGTATCCATAACTGCTTAAACCATAACTGACCAATTCTCCCTTTCCCACATTCCGATCAATAAATGGTTCAATCATTCCGTATTTCTCCGCCATTTCACGTATCCATTTGTCTGATTTGATCGTCATTGTTTAAAGAACTCCTTCTAACTCTATTTTTTCTTTCTCATTTTACATGATGATGGCAGAAAGAAAAACGCCCCCTTTTAGAAACGAATTATTTTCCAGTAAAAGTCACAGCGCTTTTTTTGCCAATGGCCTGTGCCAAATCTGCAATTATGTCATCCGTATTTTCCAGGCCGACAGAGAGCCTTAAAAGGCCATCCGTAATCCCTTGCCTCTGTCTTACATCAGGTGGCATGGACGCATGTGACATCCTGGCGGGATAAGACAAAATACTTTCCACGGCACCCAGGCTTACGGCGACGATTGGCAGGTGAACGCGTTTTAGTATTTCCTCCGCTTTTTCCCTGCTTCCAACATCGAATGATAATACCGCTCCGTGGCCGCTCGCCTGTTTGCATTGCAGCCAGTGGCCATCGTGCGATGGCAGTCCTGTATAATATACCTGTTTTACTTTGGGATGGCGTTGCAGCCACAAGGCAATTTTTTCTGCACTCTTGGTGGACCGCTCCATTCTGGCCTGCAATGTTTTCATACCTCGTAGCACCAACCAGGCATCATGGACTCCCAAAATGGCCCCGAAGGCATTTTGCAACTGCCCCACCCGCTCCGCAAGTTCTTTTCCTTTCACCACCACCAGCCCAGCCACCACATCACTGTGCCCGCTGATAAATTTGGTAGCACTGTGAACCACAATATCTGCCCCCCATTTGAGTGGCTTCTGGTAACAAGGGGTTAAAAAGGTATTGTCCACAATTGTTAGCAAACTATGCTCTTTCGCCAATTGTGCAATTCCACCCAAATCACTGACTTTTAAAAGCGGATTGGAGGGCGTTTCCACATATATGGCTTTCGTTGCTGGCTGAATTGCCTGTTTGATTTGTTCAATCCGGGCAGTATCCACAAAGGTGGTCTTAATCCCCATCCGCTTGAACACCTGGGTTAAAACCCGATAAGTTCCGCCATAGACATCCCGGGACACGATGAGATGATCTCCGCGCGAAAATAGTAAAAACACCGTCGAGATCGCTGCCATGCCGGAAGCAAATGCAAACCCTTTACAGCCTGCTTCCAGTTCGGCAATTGTGTTTTCTAAAGCCAGGCGGGTCGGATTTCCCGATCGGGTGTAATCAAATTGGCCAGGCTCATCGATTTGCTGATGAAAAGTTGAGGTCTGGTAAATAGGGATATTCGCCGCACCTGTAACAGGGTCTATTTCATTTCCATTATGCAAAAGCCTTGTCGCAAAATGCATGATGATTCCTCCTTTTCAGCCGGTTTGGATTGTTGCCTGCTCCAATGCCTGGTCAAGATCAGCCATCAAGTCAGCAACATGTTCGATTCCTGCGGACAATCTCAACAGACGGTTACATATCCCCGTTTTATCCCGGATCTCCTCCGGAACATCGGCATGAGTCTGCGTCGCAGGATAAGTCAGCAGACTCTCCACCCCTCCCAAGCTCTCTGCAAACATAATTACTTTCAAGTTTTTCAAAAAATACGGCACCTGTGTGGCATCTTTAATCCGAAATGAAATCATTCCTCCATACCCCCGCGCTTGTTCATCCAGTATCTTTTTCCCGGCGGGATCCAGAGAAGGATAGAATACTTCATCCACCAGCCGGTGGGTTGCAAGAAAATCAGCAAGAACCTGTGCGTTTTGCTGATGTTTTTGCATACGAAGCGCCAATGTTTTCATACCTCGCATAAGCAACCAGGCATCAAGCGGACCGAGCGTAGCCCCAATTGAATTCTGGACAAACCGGATCCGGTCAGCCCGTTCTTTTCCTTTGGCCACAATAAGGCCGGCCAGCACATCATTATGTCCCCCCAAATATTTGGTGGCGCTATGGATAACAATATCTGCCCCAAGAGACAAAGGCTGCTGGAAATATGGCGTCATAAATGTATTGTCAACAATGACGCACAGGTCTTGCTGCTTTGCCCACTGACAGATCAACTTCAAATCGATCACCCGCATAAGTGGATTGGTGGGTGATTCAATAAAGATTCCTCTGGTATCTGGACGAATTGCCTTTTTTACTTCCCGGAAATTGCGCAAATCGACAAAAGTAAAACATAAACCGTAATGGGACAATACTTCCCTAAACAAACGAAAGGTTCCACCATACAAATCGAGCGAAACAATAAAGTGGTCCCCCTTTTTAAACAGTCCCATCACCGTATGAATGGCAGCCATACCTGAACTGCATGCAAATCCCTGATCACCGCCTTCCAACCGGGCTATGCTTTCTTCAAGCACATCACGTGTCGGATTGGAAGTTCTCGCATAGTCATAACCGGTACTTTCTCCGGAAATATGTTCATAGGCGGTTGAAAAATAAACCGGGAAACTGACGGCGCCGGTTTTTGCCTCTTTTTTCGTACCTATTTGTGCCAGTTTCGTTTCCAATCTCATAGATGTAACCCCTCCTGATGTTTTTACCAACGTAAAAAACCCCTTCTCACATAAGAGAAGAGGCTTTGTTTATCAAACAGCTTCTTCCCTTATCTTTCAGAAACATCCGTTTCTGCAGGAATTAGCACCTTCCGGTAAGTTGCCACCGAGGTTGCCGGGCTTCATCGGGCCAGTCCCTCCGCCTCTCTGGATAAGAGAAAATTCATAAATATATTTTTATTGACATAATTTAAAAACAATTGTATCGATTAACCTGGAAAAAGTCAAGTTCTCAGGTTTTATATCAATATTGAAATAAGCAGTACTTCATTGATTTTTCGCAATCTTATCCATTACAATGGATTTGAAAAGCCGGAAATTTAATACAGGGGGTAATGTCGGTGTCAAGGAACCAGGCGTTGATTGAGCTAACAGACCAATACGGAGCAAAAAATTACCACCCGTTGCCCATTGTCATTTCCAAGGCAGAGGGAATATGGGTGGAAGATGCTGACGGAAATCGGTACATGGATATGTTAAGCGCTTATTCTGCGCTGAATCATGGCCATCGCCATCCACGCCTTATTCAGGCATTAAAAGATCAGGCTGATAAAGTTACACTTACTTCCCGTGCATTTCATAACGATCAACTGGGCATTTTTTATGAAAAAGTGGCAAAATTGACTGAAAAAGAAATGGTACTACCTATGAATACAGGTGCCGAAGCTGTCGAAACAGCGCTTAAAGCCGTGCGGCGCTGGGCAACCGATGTGAAAAAAATCGCGGAGAATCAGGCTGAAATTATTGTCTGTGAAGAAAACTTTCACGGGCGCACCATTACCGCCGTATCCATGTCATCCAACGAAGAATACAAACGCGGCTTTGGCCCATTAACCCCTGGCTTCAAGGTTATTCCATACGGTGATATTAAAGCACTTACAAAGGCAATCACACCGAACACCGCAGCCTTCCTTCTGGAACCTATCCAGGGAGAAGCAGGTGTCATCGTTCCGCATGAAGGTTATCTAAAAGAAGCATATCAACTTTGCAAACAGAATCATGTCTTGTTTGTAGTCGATGAAATCCAGACGGGGTTCGGCCGGACAGGGCAACTTTTTGCCTGTGACTGGGAAAATGTAAAGCCAGATATGTACATTATGGGAAAAGCCCTGGGTGGAGGCGTCATGCCTATCTCTGCTGTGGCTGCCGACCAGGAAATCCTTGGCGTATTTGATCCTGGATCCCACGGTTCTACCTTTGGGGGAAACCCGCTTGCTTGTGCTGTCGCTATTGCCGCGCTGGATGTTTTGGAAGAAGAAGAACTGCCAAAACGCTCACGGAAGCTTGGGGAATATTTTATCAGCGGACTCCGCAAGATCAATCATCCAGTCATTAAAAACATTCGGGGAAAAGGCCTTTTTATTGGCATGGAACTTACCGAACCGGCACGCCCATACTGCGAAGCCCTGATGAATGAAGGACTGCTGTGCAAGGAAACACACGAAAACACAATTCGCTTTGCACCTCCTCTGATCATCACCAGGGAAGAATTGGATATTGCCCTGGAAAAAGTACGTACAGTTTTACGTAAATAATCAATCAAGCGGCATCTGATGATTAACCAGATACCGCTTTTTCATTATGACAGGATAATCTGTTCTCTAAACTGATCCAGTGTCTTTTCCCCGATTCCGGGAACTTTTGCTACTTCATCCACACTTGAAAAAAGGCCGTTTTCCTCACGGTAGCGTACAATGGCCTGTGCCTTTTTAGGGCCAATTCCATTAAGTTGCTCCAACTCTTCCGCTGTCGCTGTATTAATATTGATTTTGCCTGTCTTTTCACTTCCTTCTGTAGAAGAAGCCTGATCCAGCCAGGCAATCTCTGTTGCCTGCTCTCCTCTTTTGGCGATATAAACCACTTTTCCATCTGACAAGCGTTCAGCCAGGTTTACTTTCAGCAAATCGGCTTCCGGCAAAGCCCCTCCAGCCATCCTGATGGCATCATGAACGCGTGAATCTTTTGCAAGCCGATATATTCCCGGTTTTTTAACGGCACCTTTCACATCAACAACCACCCACTTTTCCTCTGTGGAAGAAGGGGGTTGCCCCGGTTTATGTTCAGCCACAGGCTGATAAGGAGCTAATGGCGTTTCGGAAGCTTCCGCAGGATCTTCTTGCTGCCACAAGAAATACAGGCATACAATGAGGGCCAATCCCAATCCCGCTGAAACAAGAGCCAGTCTCTTTTCAAGCGAAGTCAAACCCCATTCCCACTGAACCATTTCTTCCATCCTTTCATAATCGACAAAAATATCCATTATTTAACAATAAATTCCATAAACCAGTCACAAATCCTCCTTTATTTCTTTAATAAGAATAAAAAAAGCCCGCAGTCTTTAACGAGCTTTGCATACAAAAAATGATTTTCAGAACTTCATCCGTCTTCAGGTCACATTTTTTTACTTTCCATGGGATTTTCCCAGAATCCTGATCGTTCCCTGTCCTCCATCAACCAGAACCCGATCGCCTGTTTCAAGCTTTACTGTAGCATCCCCGCACCCGACAACAGCCGGTATACCAAGTTCTCTTGCTACAATAGCAGCATGGGACAAAGGAGCTCCAATATCCGTCACAATAGCGGCCGCTTTTGGAAAAAGCGGTGTCCAGCCTACATTGGTTGTGGCCGCCACCAATATTTCTCCCGGCTGAAGCTGGTGTCCATCCTCCGGCTCGGCCAGAATCCGCACGATTCCTTCCGCCTTGCCGGCAGACCCCGCAAAACCAGTCAACGAATTTCTATCAGCTAATGTTTTGAGATCCGGCGTGGAAGCATCATAATAATCAAGTCTTCTGTCCGGGTCTTTTGCCCAACTGAAGGGATCGAACCGCCCGCGAATCACTGCCGGAAACGGAGGCAATTGTTTATACTTCTCATAATTTTCTTTTCTTGTTTCCATATGTTTCCATGCTTCATGGTTGCCGGACAACATTGCCTCAACTTCATTTATATAAAGAAAAAAGATATCGTCTGCCAGTCCTGACAACTCTCCAGCCCTGAGTGCAAACACCCGGTTAACCCTGAATGCCCGGGTAAACTCCGAACGGGCCGCTTCTCTTAAGCGTGCGGCCTCTGAGGCTTTTCGCAATTGTTTTTCCAGCCATTTCATCTTGTCTGGATAGCGTTTTTGAAACCTTTTCAGAGCAGCCTTATATTGAGCATGCTGCTTTTCGAGGAGATCTCCAACGTCGAGACCGGAACTTTTAAAATCTTTCAGCTGCCTTTCGATCCAAGCATCATCCTCAGCAGGATCTGCCATGGAAAGTTCAAGTTCATGCGGCCCACGGTGTCCGTAGCGAGTTAAATATTCGTCTTTGCTCAATTCCCCTTTGATGATTCTGCTGATGCTGGCAACCGGTTCCAGGCTGGCCAACCCGGTGGTTCCTCTCAAATTGGACAAGAGCAGGTTGCTGTCCTCCTCACCAACAAGTTCTGACAAACGATGCCTGATTCTTAAATAGCTGATGGTTCTGCTGCTTCCCGCTCCATGCATCCACCACGCCTCGAAAATCAATGGCTTCAGTTCATTTTCCCACAAATCCAATAATTCTTTCCGGGTTCCCGCTTTTTTTATTTTTTCTGTAATGGCTCTGCATCGCCTTGCATTATTTCGCAATTTTTCAGTAATGTTTTTTGAAAATCTTGCCATTTTCCATGCGATCATCATCATTTTAGGCAGAATTTCCCCGAAGAAATCGCCATACGTAAAAGGATAGACAGGATAACTCATTTTTTCCGGGACCTGTCCGAAAAAAGTGCCCGACAATTTCAAGGCAGATTCCACACTTATGCCAAACAGGGAATATGCTGAGACTCTCCGGCTTAAATTGGTATAGATTCTTCCGCAAATATTGCCCGACCAGATATAATAACCCTTGTCAAACGTTGTTTCCTGGTCAAGCATTCTGATCAGGCTCCAGGTATAGGGGGTAATCACGCCAGGCACGGCTTCGCCAACATTGGTATTTACCCATAATTCGTCTCCCGCCAAAGAATCATTGATTTCATATTTGTCCAGATCTCCCGGGATTAAGGTAGTGACAGGTCTGGCCTGGAGCAAATACAACTTTTTACCCGCTACAGCCCATTCAAGATCCTGGGGAAACCCCAGTCTATTTTCAAGGCTTTTTGCATGGCGGTACAGTTCCCGGGAATATTTTTTAAATTCATCCGGTCCTTGATACTTCCCGTTTGGCCTGGCCAATCTGAATTCATACGGATTAACTTCGCCTGATACCAGTTGCTCACCCAGGCCATGTACATAATTGCCCACCATACTCCGGCGGCTTCCTGTGACTGGATCAGCTGTAAACAATACTCCTGAAATTTCCGGCCTTACCATCAATTGAACAACAACAGAAATCTGATGGGATACATCCATTCCATGTACTGTACTGTATACTTTTACCCGTTCGGATTTTCCTGATTGAAAAACGGTATGAACGGCATCCAGAACTTCTTTATCCGTCTTCACAGCCAGGACCGTTTCAAACTCTCCCGCATAGGATGCCCGGGCAGAGTCCTCGCTCAAGGCTGAAGATCTTACCGCAAACCGGGCATTATATTTATGCTTCTTCAGTTTTATCAAACCTGCCTTGATTTCTTCTACTGCCGCTTCAGTCAGTCTTTCGTTTTGAAAGGCTGCGGGAAAAATAATAAAACCGTCTGGAACAGGATATCCTTCCTGAAACATTTTTGCCAGCATACTTCCTTTGCCGCCAGCCAATTGCCGGTATTCCGACTTGAGCTCTTTAAATGTTTTCACTGTTTGTTTCATGCAAATTCTCCCTTTGGCTTTGGATTCCATACCGTACCATAGCAAGAAATGAATTTCTTTCTTTTAGAAAACGCTGAAAATACGACTCGTTCAACACATCATCTTCTGTAGCTTCAGAAATATATTTATGGTCGAAATCATCCAGCACCAGCCTGACAAGCCGGAAAGCCTGTCCCCGATCCGTCTTGTCTCTTAGAGGAACCTTTGCAAAAAGTTCTTCCCAAAACTTTTCCAAACGTACCCAAAGCTCGCCATATCTTTCTTCTACTTCCTTTTTTAATTCATCAGGCGTCTCAACCAGCACCTCTTTTAAAACACGATAGGCATCAGGATTTTTTTGAAAAAAATTGAATTTCATCCGGCTAAATTTTTCCCTTGCTGCAAAAAAGTCCGATTGCTCCATCAAAAATCCAAAATCAATTTCCTGTCTGCCTTTCTTAAGGCTTCGATCCGCTACCTCCAGATATAATTCCTTCTTGTTCCTGAAGTGATGAAATAACAATGCTCTGGAGACCCCTGCAGCTTTTGCCAACATGACGGTTGAAGTTTTTTCATAGCCATGGCATGCAAAAACATGCGAGCAAATCTCCAGAATCTGATCTTTATCATATAGCTTTGCAGGCATCCAATCTTACTCCTTTTTTACTGACTACGGTGTCATTAAAATATCATATACTGACACCCCTGTCAATAAAACAGATTCTTACCCGCTTCCTGGAAAATAAAAAAAGCCCGCTGTCTTCCAGCGAGCTTTTCTGTCACTTTGCCACGATATTTACCAATTTGCCTGGAACAACAATTACTTTGCGAATTGTTTTTCCATCAATCCAGGGCTGGACACGCTCATTGTCCAGTGCCTGTTTCTCAATCTCCTCACGGGAAGCCCGGGCGGACACAACCAAGCGCTCACGAACTCTACCGTTTACCTGAAGTGCAACTTCGACTTCATCCAGGACCATGGCGGATTCGTCATAAGTTGGCCAGTCAACCAGATGAACGCTGCCTTTTTTTCCCATGAATTGCCACAATTCTTCCGTAATGTGGGGGACAAACGGAGCCAGCAAAACAACCAGTGTTTCCAGGGCTTCCTTGTAAATTGCCCGATCCGCATTCTTATCGTACTGATACAAACCATTGACCAATTCCATGATCGCACTGATGGCTGTATTAAAATGGTTACGCTCTCCGATTTCGTTTGTAACCTTTTTGATCGTGTAGTGCAGGAGACGGCGGAGTTCTTTGGCTTTTCCTTCCGCTTTGGAAGCCGGAGTATCTTGTTTAAACAATTCTTCATTTTTTACAATCAGACGCCAGACACGGTTCAGGAAGCGGTGGCTTCCCTCTACGCCAGCGTCACTCCAGTCGAGGTCCCGATCAGGCGGAGCGGCAAACAGGATAAACAGACGGGCAGTATCTGCCCCGTACTTTTCGATAATTTCCAATGGGCTAACAACATTTCCCTTGGATTTGGACATTTTAAGGCTGTCTTTCAGCACCATTCCCTGAGTAAGCAAGCTTTGAAACGGTTCATCGACTGATAACATTTCCGCATCATACAGCACTTTGGTAAAGAAACGGGAATAGAGCAGATGCAAAACGGCATGTTCAATACCGCCAATATATTCATCAACACCCATCCACTTGTCTGCCTGATCTTTTGAGAAAGGAAGTTCATCATTTTGCGAATCGGTATACCGCAGGAAATACCATGAAGAATCAACAAAGGTATCCATGGTATCCGTTTCACGTCGCGCCGCATTTCCGCATTTTGGACACGTTGTGTGCACAAAGCTGTCCGAAGTTGCAAGTGGATTGCTTTTTCCATCAAACACAACATCATCAGGCAAAACAACCGGCAGCTCCTCCTTGGGCACCGGTACGGTTCCACATTCGTCACAATAGATTACCGGAATCGGCGTTCCCCAGTAACGTTGCCGTGAAATGAGCCAATCCCGCAAACGGTAATTAACCGTCCATTTACCCAAACCTTGTTCATCAAGGTATTTGGCGATTTCGCGAATCGCTTTCTGATTGTTCATTCCATCAAACCGATCGGAAGCAAACAGCACACCTTCACCGGTATATGCTTCAAGCAAAGGCTGGTTCAATTCCTGATCAAGAGGGCGAATCACTGCCTTAATGGGCAAACCATATTTGGAGGCAAATTGAAAGTCCCGTTCATCATGAGCCGGAACCCCCATGACAGCGCCTGTTCCATAATCCATTAATACATAATTGGCCACCCAAATCGGAATCAGTTCACCAGTCAGCGGATGCCTGGCATACGCCCCTGTCGAATATCCCACTTTTTCCGCATCGGTTGACGTCCGTTCAATTTCAGATTGTTTCCGCATTTGTTTGACAAAGTCAAGAATAATCTCCTCGTTTTCTTTCCCTTTAACCAACCTGGGTACCAGCGGGTGTTCAGGAGCGACAACCATATAACTTACACCATAGAGCGTATCTGGCCGGGTAGTAAATACGGTAATCTGTTCATCCTGCAATTCCGGCACCGTAAAATTTACTTGTGCTCCTTCACTGCGCCCGATCCAGTTACGCTGCATGGTTTTAACCCGTTCGGGCCATTTTGGCAACTGATCCAGACCTTCCAGCAAACGTTCCGCATAATCTGTGATACGTAAAAACCACTGCTCCAGTTCTTTTTTGGTTACTTCCGAATCACAGCGCCAACATTTACCCTCTTCCACCTGTTCATTGGCCAGTACCGTATTGCAGGAGGGGCACCAGTTGACTGATGATTTTTTTCGATAAGCAAGTCCCCGCTCATAAAAAAGCAGGAAAAGCCATTGGTTAAATTTGTAATAATCCGGCAAACAAGTACCCACATAGCGATTCCAGTCATAAGAAACACCGAGCAACTCCTGTTCCTTGCGAATACGCTCCATGTTTTTCAACGTCCATTCGCGCGGATTGACTCCACGCTTGATTGCAGCATTTTCAGCCGGAAGCCCAAACGCATCCGCCCCCATCGGATGCAACACGTTATACCCGTTCATGCGGCGGAACCTCGCCACCACGTCACCGATTGAATAAACACGCACATGCCCCATGTGCAGCCCTTCACCTGATGGATAGGGAAATTGTTCCAGTGTATAATATTTTGGCCTTCCAGGGTTTTCTTCTGTTTGATAAAGCTTTGTATTTCTCCAATGATTTTGCCACTTGGTCTCCACTTCATTCGGGGAGTACTGTTTCATGTCTTTCTCCTCCATAAATCTTAAGTTAAAACAACGGATAACATTAAAAAAACCTCCCACCCCCAGCATCAACGGCTAGGGACGAGAGGTTGTTTCCGAATTCCCGCGGTACCACCCTAATTAGTGTTCTTGCCGAACACTCTCTTGAAGATCCTGTAACGGGGATAAACCGCCAAAAAGTACTTATCCGTGTGTTCCCTTTTGGAGCGATGAGGTGAGTTCATTTGTTTTCCGGGTTGACTCGCACCACCCGTCAACTCTCTGTGCCGAAAATGTGCAAATTACTATTCCCCATCATTACTTCTTTCTAGGAAAGTTGTTGCTTAACATTATATGAAATTGGAAAGACAAATGTCAACATTTTTTCATCATTCAACTGTAGAAAACAGATACTTGCTGGATAACTGAAGATTTGCTCCATGCTTAAACTTTGAAAAAGGCGCTCCCCTGTATTTTGAACAAGGGAGCAAAACTCCTCTGCCAAACATATAAAAAACCCGATTTTAAAAGAACCGGGATTTGGAAACCCGGTTCTTTTATTTCTTAACGTTTTTTAGATTGATCTCTTATAACTTGACTACTTTCTGCTATTCAACAGAATTTTACTGAACATTTATCTGCCTGGCGTCACCCCACAAGCGCTCCAAGCCATAAAACTCACGTTCGTCTTTGTGGAAAACATGGACAACCACATCACCGAGATCAATGAGAACCCAACGAGCATCCTGGTATCCTTCCATCCCTTTTAAATCGATGTTGGATTCTGTTACTTTTTCCTTGATTGCTGTGGCAATTGCTTGGACTTGAGTTTGCGAATTCCCATGGCAGATCACAAAATAATCTGCAAAAATGGATAATCCACGAATATCCAGAATCATAACGTCTTGAGCTTTTATCTCCTCGGCAGCAGTGGCTGCAAACTGGGCGATTTCCACTACTTTCAAATAGACTCCTCCCTTGAATCCTTTTGAGTAACCCGATCCAGCAAATCATTGCGGGCATCGAGCGTAAGCGGATAAATCTTTTGAGACTGATTAACCAAAAAGACAATTGTATTATCCAATGCTTCAAGAACAGCCAGATTCAGGTCGATTTCTGCAACTCGCCGCACTTCCTCTACCTCCGGAAAACGACGCCCCGGCTCAATGTAATCAGCAAGAAAAACGATTTTTTCCAGCTTTGACATGGCTGGGCGACCTGAAGTATGATATCGGATGGCATTTAAAATCATCTCATCCTTAATTCCAAATTGTTTACTGGCCACTGCCGCCCCCACGGGTGCATGCCACAATTCTTTGTTGTAACTTAACAGTTCTTTCGGCAGGTGCTCCTGTTTTATCCAATCAACAAGGTCTTCATCAGACCAGTATTTGCAATAGTCATGCAGAATCGCAGCGATTTCCGTTTTATGCCGGTCCACTCCCTCACGCTTTGCCAATTCGATTGCCGTTTCAGCTACCCGCAGTGTATGTTCCCACCTTGATCGTGGCAGTTCCTTTTTTGTAGCTTGCTTTAAAACTTCAAGATTCATACAACCCTTGCTCCTTTATATAATTGTAAACCGCATCAGGGACAAGGTAACGTATGGTTTTTCCCAACATGACGCGCCTGCGAATCTCACTTGAAGAAACATTTGTTTCAATGGCATCAGGAATCCACATTAATCGTTTTTTAACATAACCCGGCAAATATTCCTGATCAATTCCAGGACGTCCAAGCCCTACTACCTGGACATATTGAAGGATTTCCTTTATTTTATACCATTTCGGTAAATCTTTCACCATGTCTGCTCCAACTAACAGAAAAAATTCAATCATTGGGTATTTTTTCTTTAACTCTTCAATGGTTTCAACTGTATAAGAAGGCCCCGACCGCATCATCTCAATCAGGCATAATTTAAACCGGGAATGCTCCGCAATCGCAAGCTCAACCATCCTCTTTCGGTCTTCCGCAAAAGTAATCGTTTTTCTCTGTTTGTGAGGAGGCTCTTTTGCAGGGATAAACCAAATCTCGTCTAATGACGCTGTATCCATTGCCTGTTCAGCAAGCAACAAATGTCCAAAGTGTATTGGATCAAAGGTTCCACCGAAGATCCCCACTTTCATATTGACTCATCCTTTATCACGTATCTTTTAAGGAGGTGGCAAGAACCTGTTTCATCAAGGAGACTGGTGCTTTTTTGCCTGTCCATTTTTCAAAGGCAATTACAGCCTGGTACACTAGCATGCCCATACCGGACTGTACCTGGGCTCCGCGAGCTTTTGCTCCTCTTAATAACGCAGTTTCCTGAGGATGGTAAATCAGGTCGCTCACATATTGTCCGCGCCCTAGCCATTCCACTGGAAACGGAGTTTCATCGCATTTGGGAACCATGCCTACGGATGTCGTATTAATGATTAAATCAGCTTTTTCTATTGTTTTCTTTCCCTCATTCAAAGGGCGAACTTCTGTTCGAGCCATAGGAGACAATTGTTTGCCCAAAGCCTCCGCTTTTGAAAGTGTCCTGTTCAAAACTGTTATATGAGGCACACCCGCTTTTGCCAAAGTATATCCGACCGCTCTTGCAGCTCCACCCGCACCCACAATCACCACGTTCAGTCTGGTAAACGGAAGGGACCATTCTTCCTCAAGTGAGCGAAAATAACCAGGCCCGTCCGTATTGTAACCTACCCATTTCCCGTTTTCATAAACAACGGTATTTACAGCTCCGATTGCCTTGGCCGTTTCATCAATTGCATCCAGGTAATCCATGATTGCCACCTTGTGGGGAATGGTCACGTTCCAGCCTTTCACCCCCAAGGCGCGAAAACCGGCAACTGCATCCTGCAAAAAGGACGGTTCCACTTTAAAAGCCAGATATACATTCGGCAGTCGCATTTCCCGCAAAGCCGCATTCATCATATCCGGAGACTTGGAATGTCCAACCGGATTCCCGATCAAGGCAAACAACCCCGTCCTGCTGTCCACAAGCTTTCCTCCTCATTGGCTTTTTTATATAATCGACGGCCTTGTACTTACACCAATGCTTTCCGGCGCCCAAACTTCAATCCAGGCTTTCTCCCTGCCGGCAGCGATCCATCCCAAACCGGAAATGACAATATCCTCTTTTTCCGCCCCTTTTAAATGAATAACATGTTTTACAAGTTGCGGAAGTGTGGATGGATCTCTTGGAGGAGATAACAATTTTCCCCGATGTTTTTCCCATAAAGTATCTGCCTGTTCCAATTTTGTCCGATGAATATACAGCCGGTTTGCAAAATAACAGACAAATGGCTGTTTTTTTCCCCTGACATAATCAAAACGGGAGAGTCCGCCAAAAAACAAAGTCTGCTTTTCATTCAATTGGTAAACCTTGGGCTTGATCGTTCTGGAAGGCACAACTTCTTTCAATTCTCCAGGTGAAACCCACTCACTCATTCGGTCGTTCCGTACAATCCCGGGAGTATCAATGAGGTATTTCCCATCACCCTGCGGAATCCGGATTGCATCCAGGGTGGTTCCCGGATACGGTGACGTTGTGATCATCTCTTCCTCTGCTCTGCCGGCTTTTTTCAGCAACTGGTTGATTAATGTTGATTTGCCAACATTGGTTGTACCAATCATATAAACGTCACGGCCATTCCGGCAGGATTCAATCGCCTGCACCACCCGGTTCATGTTCAACCCCGTCTGGGCACTGCACAATACTACATAAGCCGGGTAAAGCCCCATTTCATTCATTAACTGATATACCCACTCTTTAAGCCGCTCTTCCTTAACGGATGAGGGAAACAGATCAACCTTGTTGGCTACAACCAGAAGCGGATGATTGCCGATACGGCGGATCAGTCCCGGAATCCAACTGCCTGCAAAATCAAACAAATCAACAACCAGTACAACCAGGCAATCTTTCTCTGCAATTTCATCCAACCTTCTCAAATAGGTGTCACAATCCTGTTCCACTTTTCCCATTTCACCATAATGGCGAATCCGGTAACAGCGTCTGCATAAAATGACATCCCGTGTTAGCGCCTTTTCTGGAATAAATCCCGCCCGATCGGGATCTGCGGTTTGCAGTGCAACACCGCATCCTTCACAACGATTCGCTGTCAAACTGACCACCTTGCCCTTTTTTGTCTCTAATCAACCCTGATCCCAGGGAAGCAATCCTTTTCTCTCCAACAGCCGGAAAACAAATCGTTCCATCCTGCGGTTAACTCTCGTAAAAAACCCGTCAACTTCGGAAACAGGAACAACCAATATGGTATAAAGCCCCATCCGGTTTCCACCAAGCACATCGGTCAACAACTGATCTCCAACGACTACCGTTTCCCTTCTGGTACAATCCAGCTTTTTCAGTGCACGACGAAATGCAGCAGTCAGCGGCTTCTTGGCCGCATGAATATATGGGATGTTCAGGGGAGCGGCAAATCTGGATACACGCGTTTTGGTATTATTGGATACGATCATTACATACAGGCCAAGTTTTCTCACCTCATCCAACCATTGAACCAGTTCGGGGGTAGCATTGGAACATCTCGTCTCCACCAGGGTGTTATCCAGATCTACAATAACAGCCTTGATTCCCCGCTCCTTCAACTTGACAAGATCAATATCATAAATCGATTGAACAAACAGATCCGGTATCAATATTTTCAGCAAGGGCTACACCGTCCATTCCAAGCTTATCGGCAAATAATATATCACAGCTGTAAAACAGTTTGCAAAAAAAACATCTATAAAAAAAATCGGTTTCTCAACCGATCTTCACGAGCCAGTTTCATCCTTGATCGATTTGCTCCCGTTCATTCAAAACCGCCACAAACAAATCTGCATCAGACAAATATTGAAACCATGCAATAACTTCATCAACCTCATTATCTTTAACATTGTAGCCTTTATCTTCCAAAGGCTCTCCGATTCTTTCAATTACATATTTAGAACTCATATCGATCCTCCTAATATTTTGTTATTTCCTATTTTTGATTGTACTTCTAAGTTATTAACGCAATCAAGCAAGCTTTGGCAGGATAACATATTTTATCAGGATGATTTCAATATTATTAAATGTTATAATTTTATTTATACACATCCCTTTTTAAAAATAATATCCTAATGGAGTAAACAGCCGTGAAATATTCATACTCTTTCAAATTTTTGTGGTTAGGCCAATCTTTGGCAAACCTGGCTGACGCTTTTTATATGATTGCTGTTGTAACCCTGGTCTACAGAATCACTGATTCAGCAGCAATTTCTGCATTAATTCCGGTTATTCGCATTGTCGCCAAATTTATCAGCAACTTTTTTTCCCCTTTGCTGTTGGAAAGATATCGCCTTGTTTTCCTGCTTATTGTTTCACAAGGAAGCCAAACCATTTTGCTTGGTTTGTTCATTTTTTCCATTTACCTATGGAAGGAAGAGTCTCTTTTCATCTGGATCATCTGGATATTTATTATCTTGCTGGCCTTTTTCGACGGATGGACCAATCCGGCACGAAATTCTATTGTTCCAAGGCTTGTCAAAAAAGAGCATCTTGTCAAAGCCAATGGCCTTTTATCCACTTCCGATCAGACTGTTTTATTAGTCGGCTGGGCAGTTGGCGGTCTAATGGTTGATTTGGCAGGAGTGCATATGGTATTTGTCCTGACAACAATATGTTTTGTGATTTCAACTGTCTCCCTTTTCCGGATCCACGATTCCAGCAACACCAATAAAAGGCAAGAGAAACATTCTCACATGGAAATTATAAAAGAAGGCTGGCATTTGCTGTTTTCACATCCATTGCTCAAACGGGTGGCAATGATTGATTTTCTCGATTACACTGCTTCTTCCATATGGATCGGCGCCATCACTCTTACATTTGTAGACAAGATTTTGCATGAACCGCATTCATGGTGGGGCTGGTTAAACAGTGGTTATTTCCTGGGAACGATGATTGCCGGGGTTCTTGTTATTCGTTATAGCAGATATATTGAAAAAAAATTAATATCAACGTTGTTTTTAATGAGTTTTATCGCGATTTTATTGAAATTGATATTCGGATTCGTCACGTATCCAATCGTTTCGTTAATTTCAATATTTTTGCTTGGTTTTCCCTATCAGGCAAAGGGAATTGCCAAAAAAACCATGTATCAGCTCAATACCAGTGTTAACGCCATGCCCAAAGTATTTTCCGCCCAATATGCATTATGCCTGGTTGCCTATGGTTCTTCCTGTTATCTGATGGGCTGGGTTGCCGACCACTTTTCGGTTCAGTGGGTTTATGTGATTGCAGCACTGGCCACCGCAGGATCTGCCTTGGTTTCTCATTCACTGAAAAAAGCGCAAAAAAAAGCAATTCCGCTTTATTCACAACAGGCCTGATGTCCCCGGAAAAATGAGTGAAGCCAGATAAAATTCATCTGGCTTCATGAACGATACATGGATACAGGGAGCTCTTCATCTGTTTTCATCGTCGATTGATGGACATTTTTCAGGAGTGTTGATTCTGTTCTTTAGTTTTTTTTATAAAGAACCACCAGATCAGCACAACCATGACAAGCATAATGGTAATAATATAGCCGAATTTCTGGGAAACTTCCAAAAAACGCTCTACTCTTTCAATGCTGCCGGAATTGCCAATAAACAAAAGAAGGGTATTCCATGGAAACACGCCCAGAAAACTCAGCAATGCAAATCGCCATATAGCAATGTTGGTTATACCCGAAATATAGGAAATATAGTTTCCGAATCCGGTGGGACGCGATAATGGAATACTCCACTCTCCATATTTTTGAAACCAGGCTTGCGCTTTTTTGACATTCTTTTTATCCAGTTTCTTTTGGGAAAATTCTCCCATACGTTTTCCGATAAAAAAAGGAATTAAACTGAACAATACATAGATAAGGCTGTTTAACGCACTAATGCAGACAAGTTGCCAGGGCCCCACATCCATCAAATAGCCGTAGATCAAAACAAAAACCGCACCGGGAAAAGGAACTGACGAAGCTTCGATGGCAGTTGCTGCAAAAAGCCCCCATACACCGCCTTTTTCCAATATGTCCAACGCAATTTGCAGCATAAATCCACTCCTCATCAACTGTATCTTGAAGCCGACTGGCCCTGTATTTTGGGATTTATAAAAAAATTCTCACTTGATTAAACCATACATTTGTAGTATATCACATTACACATTTATCGAACATGAGGGTATTTTGAATCGGAGCAGGTTTATTATCAATTTGTTATAAATTGTGCCTCCACTTCCAAACGAACATTTCCCCGCAAAGCATTGGATATCATGCAATGTTTTTCTGCCAGCTCAACAAAACGCCTGATTTTTTCCAGTTCCTGTTCCGAAGCATCCTGGCGCACCACTAATTTCGGTCGATGAATGATCGCTTCAAACTTCAAGCTTTTATCAGCCTGAACAATTCCTTCTGTCTCAAGTGACAGTTCCTCGACAGGCGCGTTTCCCCGTTCAATCATTGCCGCCAAAGTAATCAGGTAACAAGCAGCCGCTGCTCCAATTAACATTTCATCAGGATTCGTGCCGACTCCCGGACCGTCCATTTCTTCAGGAATCGAAATGGGTTGCTTGAGATTCCCTGACTCAATGGTTCCCTGTCCTTTCCGTCCGCCTTGCCAATCGGCTTTCAGATGAAAATGATGTTGTGCCAATTTTACCACCTCTTACACAAAAATTACCGGCTGGTTCCGAAAATGAAACTGCGTATTTCCCGAATCAGCCGGATGGTTTTATCTGCAATCTCACAATTTAGCCTGTACCAAAAAGGACAAAGCTATACGATAACAAGTTCTTTGGTGAATGTGGTAAGAATTTCGGCACCGTTTTGAGTGATATATACATCATCCTCAATACGGACCCCCCCTACTTCGGAAACATAAATACCTGGTTCAACCGTAAAAACCATGCCTTCCTGCAGTAAGAGATCGTTTGTCTGATTGACCGATGGAAATTCATGCACACTAATTCCCAAACCATGCCCCAGGCGATGGGTAAAATAGGAGCCGTAGCCCGCGCCGGAAATTATGTCTCTTGCAATCCGATCCAGATCCCCCACGCGAACTCCCGGTTTCAAGGCATCAATCGCCTCCTGCTGAGCCTGTTTTACCACTTCGTAAATTTCCCGCTGTTGATCGCTAATCTCCCCAAAAGCAACCGTCCGGGTAATATCTGAACAATATCCATTCCAGATGACGCCCAGATCAAATAATACAAAATCACCTTTTTTCAAGCGCCGCAAACCCGGATTACCGTGCGGCAATGCGGACTTTTCGCCAAACAGAACCATGGTCGGAAAAGACATATCCGTAACGCCCTTTTTCTTCATTGCCAATTCAATCGCACCCAGAATATCCATTTCCGTGCAGCCTTCGGTCAGACTGTCAATTCCGATCTGGATTGCTTCATCTGCTAAACGGGCCGCTTCCCTTAATATCTCCAGTTCACTTTCATCTTTCACCAGTCTCAATTGGTTAAGAGTATCATCCAGGGAATGAAATTGAACCGCTTTGGAAAGCGTTTGCAACTTTTCTGCCCGTGCATAAGAAACAACATCTTTTTCTATGGCTATCACAGACATTTCCTGCAAAGATCGGTGTTTCCACTCAATCCGAATCATTTCCCATGGGTCTTCAACATCATCATAACCAATAATCTTGTGAGACCATCCAGCCTCTTTTGCTGCTTGTTCTTCCATCTTAGGACAGACGAGAAACGGATCAGAGTCGGCAAACACAAATAATCCCAGTAACCTTTCATGCGGATGGCACATAAAATTGGAAAGGTAAAAAACGTTATCTGATGAATGCACAAAAGCAGCATCAATTTCTTCATTTTTTAACCAATTTGTAATTTTATCAAGCCGTTGATTCATCTCTTTCCCTTCCTTTCTTTAAATTTGCTTTAAATAGTCCGATTGGCAACAAAAAACGTTCTGTCTTTCAAATTGACTTTTAAAAAACTATAAGCTTTCATGTTTAAAGAATATCACATTGAAATGAGCACTCTCAAACGCGGGAATTTGTACATTATTGTGAAACAGGGTTTAAAACCTTGGGAAACAGGGAATTTACAATAATTATGAGCATCAAATGATTCAACATCCGGGGAGGTTGGTAACCATGAAAAAACGGAAAGGATACCTGTGTGAACATTGCGGACAAAGGAAGGCGAAATACGAAACACGGTCGGTGATTGAAGGGACAAATCATTTGATTTGTGAAGAATGTTTTAATGAATTAACTGTTTCATCCCCGATAATCCATTCGCAAGCCGATTTGAACACTTTTGTTGAAGAAAAGATATGAGCTTCAAGCATAATCCTTTCATGTTATGGTTAAGTTTTGTCGATCTTTTCATGTTGTCTCCTTTCCCTAACCTTCCGACTATGGCCCGATTTCTCCATAGTAATATTTTCTCTCTGAATTTATCATTTGTAAAAAGACTAAGAAATTGGGAAAATCTTTTTGAAGTCTGGAAAAGAGTAAAAAAATAATGTGACTTGACAAGATAAAAAAACGAAAAGGGCAATCTCTCAGCATTGCCCTTTTCGTTTTTAAACAAATAAAAAACCTTTTTTTAAAAAATCCCCAGTTTCCCTATTCGTCTTGCCGCCTCCTGCAACCGTTCTTCCGAAGTTAATAAAGCAGCCCGTACATACCGGTTACCCTGCTTGCCAAATCCGATACCGGGTGCGACCACCACATGTGCCTGCTCCAGCAACATATCGGAAAACGACTCTGAGGAATAGCTGTCGGGAACTTCTAACCAGCAAAAGAAAGAACCTCTGGGAGCTTCCACGTTCCAACCGATTTCACGCAGATGACTGATGAACACATTGCGCCTTCGTTCATACATATCTACCAAATCACTCACACATTTCTGCGAACCAGTAAGCGCTGCTGCGGCCGCCTTTTGAATGCCTCCAAACAGGCTGCAATAAAAGTGATTCTGTATCAGATTAATCGCCCGGATCACCTCTTCATTGCCAATAGCAAACCCGATTCGCCAACCTGCCATATTGTAGGTTTTGCTCATTGTATAAATCTCCACTCCGACCCGACTGGCTCCCGGCGTTTCCAAAAAACTGCGCGGTTTTTCCCCATCAAAGCCAATTGCTGAATAGGCAAAATCATGAACAACCAGCACATTATACTGTTCAGCCAGGCGCACTGTTTCCTCAAAAAATGAAGCAGTTGCCAATGCCCCTGTTGGATTGTTGGGATAATTTAGAAACATCAGTTTGGCCTTCTCCCAGACGGAATCATCAATCTGGCTGTAGTCAGGCAAGAAATCATTTTCCCAAACAAGCGGCATCATGTGCATCCTGCCACCCGCCATCAGAACCCCGGACCAATAATCCGGATAACCCGGATCGGGCACTAACGCTATATCCCCCGGATTTAAATAGCACTGGGATATTTCAACCAGACCAGCTTTTCCTCCGAACAGGACGGCAACTTCCCTCTTGGGATCAATCTGCACCCCGTATTCACGTTGATAAAACCGGCTTACTGCTTCTTTTAAAAACCGATAGCCCTGAAAAGGCGGATACTTGTGGTATCTGGACTGTTCAGCGGCTTGTTGCAATTCCCTGACAATATGTGGTGGAGTAGGCTGATCCGGATTTCCCTGTCCCAGATTGATAATATCATGTCCTAATGCCACCGCACGGCCAACCTTGTCTGTCAGTTTCACAAAATACTGTTGCGGCAAACGTTTTAGCGCATCCGCCATTTCAAATTTCCCCAAGCTCTTCACCTCTCCTCGTCTTTCGTAAATATTCTTGAAATTATAATGAATTATGTTATATGTTGATAGAGAATCTGTCAAAGTTTTCAGGAGGATCAACATGAACAAAACATTTGCCATCATTCAAATGGATATTGCCTTTGGAAAGCCTGACGAAAACCGCAAAAAAGTGGAGGAAAAAACAGCACAAGCAATGAAACTGCAACCGGATTTTATTTTGTTGCCTGAACTGTGGGATACGGGATATGACTTGAAACGGCTTGATGAGATTGCCGATGATCATGGCCAGAAAAACAAAGCATTTCTTAAAAATCTGGCCAGGAAGCATCAAGTAGGAATCATTGGCGGGTCGGTTTCCAATCGGGAAGAAAGTGGAATCTACAACACGCTGTATGCTTTTGACAAACAGGGAAACCTGGTTGGCGAGTACCGGAAAGCGCACCTGTTTCGGCTAATGGATGAAGAAAAATATTTATCAGCTGGTAAAAAGGCCTGCCAGTTCAATATGGATGGCCTTCCCTGTGCTGCCGTGATTTGTTACGATATTCGATTTCCTGAATGGATTCGCAAAAACATCCTGCAAGGAGCACAAGTTTTATTTGTACCTGCGGAATGGCCAAGTGCGCGTCTTTCCCACTGGCGCCACCTCCTGATCAGCCGGGCCATTGAAAACCAATGCTATGTCGTGGCGTGCAACCGGGTCGGCCAGGATCCGAACAATACCTTTGCCGGCCATTCACTTGTCATTGATCCATGGGGGGAAATCATTGCCGAAGCAGGAGAGCAGGAAGAAATCCTGTATGCTGAAATCGAACTGTCTTCCGTTCAGGAAGCCCGTACCTTTATACCTGTATTTGACGATCGCCGGCCCGACCTTTACTGACAGGATAATTAAACCGCTATTGATCTATTCAATAGCGGTTTTTTTATAACCTCCTTATTTGTCAAATGTATCCGGATCTGGCCCGAAACGGTAATTTTTGTGCAGTGCATCTATACGCTCCATATCCTCCTGGCTTAATTCAAAATCATACAGATCCGCATTTTCCTGAATCCGGTGCTCTTTGACCGATTTGGGAATTGTAACAACTTCATGTTGCAAATCCCAGCGAAGGATAATCTGTGATGGTGTTTTCCCATACTTTTTAGCAAGTTCTTTCAGCAGATCAACCCGGATAAATTCTCCTTGCATCAATGGGCTCCAGGCTTCCATCTGAATTTTCTCTTCCTTGCAATAAGCAAGAAGTTCTTTTTGTGTCAGGTAAGGATGAAATTCCACCTGATCAACCATCGGCTTTACTTCCGCATCCGAAATCAGATCTTTTAAATGGTGGACGTGAAAATTGCTGACGCCAATCGCTCTGACCAATCCCTCTTTGTAAAGTTTCTCCATCGCTTTCCACGTATCTTTATATTTTCCTTTCTTTGGCCAATGAATCAAATAAAGATCAATATATTCCAACCCCAGTTTCTTGCGGCTTTCCTCAAACGCCTTCAGTGTTGTCTCATAACCCTGATCATCGTTCCACACCTTGGTGGTAATAAACAGTTCTTCGCGCGGAACCTCTGTCTCTGCCAGCGCTTTGCCTACCCCTTCTTCATTTTTGTAAACAGCCGCTGTATCAATGCTGCGGTATCCCGTTTCAAGAGCCGCTTTTACCGCGTTTTCAACTTCCCCTCCTAACCGGGCTTTCCAAACTCCCAATCCCAGCCATGGCATCTCCACTCCATTTGCCAATACAGTTTTGTCCTTAATATGTTTAGCCACTTTCTAAACCCCCATCTTTATCATTGATATATGGTTATTCCATTTTATTCCCTTTGAAAAATACAACAAAACAACAGGAAAAAAACACGATAGCAGCTTTAACTATACAAAATCGTGCAAAGCATGGGACAATAATAATAACAGAAGAATTGCCAACACTAAAAAAGTCTCCTTTTCACATCAAAAAACGAAAGGAGGATAAGCATGAAACGGGAAATTGTTCTCCATCTGGACAAGCATTCAAAACAGATTTTGTTAAATGCATTAAAAAACCATAAAACGATCCGCAAAGTTGAAATAAATCGGAATTCAAAAAAGGATCTTCCTTCTTATTATGACGAGGCGCTCATTTTGGAAGATATAATGAAACAGGTGACTGAACAATGGAACAAGGCTTTGCCAAGCAGCTCTTCTTCCCAGCGATAGCTACATCTTCGTCCAAAACTGAAAGGGAATCATCTTGTGAGTGATTCCCTTTGTTTTGATGGGCAAGTAGCCGGGAGATTCCCTAATCTTCATTCCAGTCGTTTCGTCTGCAAACAGCTGCGCCGTCAGCATGAAAATACAGGAAAATTCCGTTTTACCAATTATTTCCCCAAAATCAAATGGCTGAATGGCAATTTCTTTATCAACCTGGCAAACACCAATGAAAGAAGGGTAACCGCGATAAACACAAATCCAAATTCAATCCATGAGGCCTCAGGGAGAAACTTGAGACTTACTTTACTAAAAAAATTTAGCAACATGGGGTGAATCAGATACAGGCCAAACGAAAAACGCCCCAATGTATGCAACCAGGAAGCTTTCCACTTACTTGTAACCTGGAACCAGAAAACCAGAGAAGTTACTGAATAAAAAATGACGGAATAGTTAAAAAAGCCTGTGTGCTTTCGCGCTAAACTTTCAAATAGCATAACAACCGTTGATGTAAGAAATAACAAGGCCACTGCCGGAAATGGGATTTTATTCATCAACGACTGGATTCGGTCTCCCTGCTGCCCGATCCAGCCGCCCAAACAAAAGTAAAACAGCCAAAGATGGAAATAATTCATCGCATTTTCTGTATACGATTGCAGCCAGGAAATGTTTTGAGTTACTTCCCACCATGTCATGCTCTGGGCAACAACTGTCAAGAGCAATGTGACAGAAACAAGGGTTAAACCTCCAATTTTGCGAAAAGCCCAGACCAAAACGGGCAACAGCAAATAAAACTGAACCATTACGATCAGAAAATACAAATGATAGTAGGAACCACCAAAAAAAATAGCTTCTATTACCTGTTTGCCAGTATGGGGAGACGTTTCCGGATGGATCATATTGCCATAGAGCAAATAGGCAAAAGACCAGACCAAATAAGGAATGACAATATACATTGTCCGTTTTTTATAAAAGCTTTTTATGGGAAATGATTCATTATCATAGTAACGATAGAAAAGAAACAGGCCTGATAACATAAAAAAAACAGGAACACTAAACCGTCCCAATTGGTTTATGATAAAAAACAGGCCGCCGTCCGTGAGCGAATCAAAAGGCCGCAGACTGTTAGCGGATACGTGAATAAAAATAACGCCTAACATAGCGATCCCCTTAATGTAATCTGCTTCTTCAATTCTTTTTTTCATGGAATACCCCCTTCTCCTGTCCCTGCATAATCTCTCTATATACCATAATTCTCTGTATATTATGATTTTCTTTGCACATCACTATTTTTTCACAAAGTAGACATATGTTCTATTATAAATAGACGAAATTTCTTCTCTGTCAGTTGCAAATCATTTTCCAAAATAAAAATAAATAATTCTTATATAGTTAACATTAAATTTTCCACTAGAATAACATAGATTTTTCTTATGCTTAACACCGAATTAAATTATCGGTTTTGTCAAAATAATTATTTTGTTATATATTTTTGAATATTATTTATTGAAATTTTATAGTCTTTTATGCCAAACCTATCAAAAAACCATTAATATTTCCAGTTTATCCCTTTGACGCGGATATTTTTTTCAATTACAATTTTCAAAGGAATTTGTATTATTTTTTTAAAAATGTTTAAAAATTTATATTATGTTGTTCAATTTGTTTTATTTCTTATTTAAGGAGAAGGTACAATTTTTATGTGTTAGAGGGGGATTATATTTATGGATGCAGCTGCAAAACTTGAAGAAAATCTTCAAGAAACTCCGTCAACAAAGAAACATCCTCCTGGGCTAAAACTACTTTTCTTTACGGAAATGTGGGAACGGTTCAGCTATTATGGAATGAGAGGATTGTTATATCTTTATTTGACCTACAGTTTTGTCTCAGGCGGATTGGGATTTAGCCATGCTACAGCCTCCATGATCTACGGCTTTTTTACCGGGGCAGTTTATTTTGCACCGCTCGTTGGAGGCTGGCTTACCGACCGCTTTATTGGAAAGCGCCTGGCCATTACCATGGGTGGGGTTACCATGGCCGCCGGGAACTTTGTTCTCTTTGCCAGCCACTCTCACTGGGGTTTATATTTGGGACTTTCTTTACTGATTATTGGTAATGGTTTCTTTAAACCAAATATCTCTACACTGCTCGGCGACCTTTACGGTGAAAATGATCCGCGTCGTGATTCTGCGTTCACCATTTTTTATATGGGAATCAATGTGGGAGCAATGTTTGCCCCGATCGTTTGCGGATTTCTGGCGGAAGATTTCTTTAGAACAACCATAAATGGAGTAGAACACTTTGGCTTCAGATTCGGATTCCTCACAGCAGCAATCGGAATGATTATCGGGCAAATCGCTTTTAACGTTCTTGGCAACCGTTTCCTGGGTGATATCGGAAAAAGACCGAACGGGAAAAAAACCAAGGAAAATCCCAAAGCGGATGCTCCACTTACCAAAAAGGAAAAACAACGCACTTTGTCAATCATTATTATTACCTGTTTTGTTGTCTTTTTCTGGGCGGGTTTTGAACAGGCAGGGACTTCAATGACCGCCTATACCAAAGACTTTGTAGATCGGAGTGTATTTGGCTGGCAAATGCCAACTTCCTGGTTCCAGGCGGTTAACCCATTATTCATTATCTTGTTGGCACCACTTACTGCCATGCTATGGTCAAGATTGGCCAGATCCAAACGGGGTGACTTGCCTGTACCGATTAAAATGGGGCTGGGTATGATCTTGCTTGGATCAGGTTTTATGGTGCTGGTGTTGGCTGTCATGAAAACAGGAAATGATCCGGCCAATGTCGTTGTGAAAGCCAACTTGCTCTTTATTGTCTTTACTTATATGCTTCATACCATTGGTGAATTGTTCCTGTCACCGATTGGCTTGTCTATGGTAAGCCGGATTGCACCGGTTAAACTCGCTTCACTGTTAATGGGTGTCTGGCTCGCCAGTTCCGGCTTTGCCAACATTTTAGCAGGGCAAATAGCCGCTTTAACCTCAACCCTTGGTTTCCTGGAGATTTTTGCAGCTATTGGCGGGTTGGCCATTGTAATTGGTTTGCTCCTGATTTCCATTAACCGCGTTCTGATCCGCTTGATGGACTGATCCGTACAAAAAAGAAGGGGGATTTCCCCTTCTTTTTTGTATTACAATTGCGCTTACTTGCACATGCTCGCATTTTAGGTCAAGAGGTTGTTGCTGGTCCTGACAATACATGACCAATACTCGGAAGGTTATTTGTTGGAGCTTCATGTAAAGGCGCTGATTCAGTTGCAAAAACAGATGCTGGAAAAAAAGAGAAGTGCCAACACAGAAAATAAAATTCACCCTTGTGCTTAATGCGAAAAGCATGATTCCCCCTGTAAACGGTAATGTCCGTTTTTCTTTATGAAAAAAAACGATATTCAGGGAATTAAACACCTGGAATCACCCGATCAGCAACTTTCCAGAAATGGCTTGCCAATCCGTTTTCGCCATTCCAACTTCAATTTTTATTCATGATCCTGATGATGTATCCCTATGGATAGAAAAATTTCTGTCTGGCCATTGCTTTCAAAAACAGATCTTTGCTTACGAAAAACTCCTTTGTGTACAAATTTCCTGACACAAAGGAGTTTTTTAGTCTTTGCTAGATATCGTCTAATAATGGCCGATCAAGATGATACAGATGACGATAACGCGGGATTTTCTCCAGCAAATCTTTATGGGAACCCTGCATTTCTATCCGGCCATCCTCAATAAAGACAACTTCATCCATCTGTTCTACTCCTACCAGATGGTGCGTAATCCAAATGAGTGTTTTTTCCTGAATGGTTTGGAAAACAGTTCGAAGCAAATCCCTCTCCGTACCGGGATCGAGTCCTACCGTCGGTTCATCCAGGATAACGACCGGTGTATCCTGTAGCAAGATTCGAGCCAATGCAATCCGCTGGCGCTCTCCGCCGGAGAAGCGATCCCCTGTTTCCAGCATTGGTGTGTCATACCCCAAAGGCAACGATTCAATCAATTTGTCCAGTTTCACCTGCTTTGCTACTTTCCTGATTTCTTCATCGGTAGCTTCAGGTTTTCCGAGCCGGATATTGTTCGCCACCGTTGTATCAAACAGGTGCGGACGTTGATTCAATACCGCGATCACTCCAGGAATATCGCTGCCAAATTGATCAACACAGATCCCGTTTATGGTAGCTTTTCCCTGTTCCGGAACAATGACACCCTGAACCAACTTCAGCAATGTTGATTTGCCGGCACCGCTGCGCCCGATTACGGCGACCTTTTTCCCTTGTGAGATATCAAGTGACAGATTGCTGATGCTTCGTTCATCAGAAGCTTCATAGCGGTAACTTACATTTACCAACCGAATATTTGCCTTTTTCTGGGCTTCCTCCAATATCTTATCCGAAACCTTACGTTCAGTTGACTGTGCTGCTGTATCCAACCCCCTCATACTGTGTATGCGATCAAGAGAATCCTCGTATTGCGGAATTCTTTCAACCGCTTCTGAAATGGGAAGAAATACATCCATCAACGGAAAAATAACCAGAACATATGCAGCAATTAAAGTGCCCTCCAGCTTTCCGTCTGCAAATTGCTGCCCGGCCCAATAGGCTGTCAAAATAACTAACACTCCGACAACTAGATGACCAAAAAACGTTCGAAAGCTTATCCAGCGATGCAAACTGTTTTCCACAGAGGTTACTTTCACTTCATCCTCTTCATATAATTGGACAAATTTTTGAGAACGTCCGCTGATGACCCAATCGCTCAAGCCAAGTACCGCATCTGTAAGTTTTTGGTACAGCCTGTTTCGACCACGCTTCATTTGTTTTCTCTTTTTGTACGTAATCCATAGAGACACTGAAGGAAGAACCAGAATGAGAATTAACAGGTACAGTGCCATCAATAGCGCAAATGAAAGATCAAATCTCCCCACAAATGCTACCCACAGAACATACATGAGCAACGCTGTTGCAACAGGAAAAATCGTCCGCACATACACATCTTGCAAATGCTCAACATCGTCGGCAAGGGTACCGAGAACATCACCTGTACGATAACGGGAGCGAATAAAAAGCGCCTGGGGTTCCAGCATGCGATAAAGACGAGCACGCATCCTGGCAAGGATGCGCAAGACCGTGTCATGTCCAACCAGTCGCTCGGCATAGTGAACTGCAGCACGCCCGATACCAAACGCCCTTACAAGAACAATCGGCACATACACCAGCAGAATGTTTTCCGGACGCAACGATGCTTTGGAAATGAGGTAACCGGAAGTAAACATGAGCCCACTGGCACACCCCGCTGTTAATAAACCTAAAAAGATTACCAGTACAAATCGAAAGCGATGGGTCCGGAGATAATGGCCAATCCATTTTTCCCGTTTCATACGATCCCTTCCCTTTGTGCAGTTAGCAACCTGTAGTACACGCCTTTACGCGCAACAAGTTCCTGATGTGTTCCGATCTCGGCGATTTTTCCTTTATCCAGCACGATGATCCAATCCATATGCGGCATCCAGTGCAAGCGGTGGGTTGCAAAAAAGACGAGTTTGTTTTCAAACAGGCGTAGCATGGTTTTTTTCAATTCATACTCGGTTTCAATATCCAGATGAGCAGTCGGTTCATCCAGCAACAGAATTGGACGCGCGCTCAAAAACACCCGGGCAAGTGCAACACGCTGTTCCTGGCCTCCACTCAACTGACGACCGCCATTGCCGACCAATTCATTCATCCCATTTGGCAACCGTTCGACAAGACCGGACAAACCTGCAGCGGAAACAGCCTGCTCTACCTCTTCATGAGTGGCATCGGGTCTATAAAATCGAATGTTTTCCGACAGCGATTCATTAAACAGATAGGGATGCTGTGGAATATAGGTTGTTTCTTTGCGCCATGTATCATTGGTAAGTGACTGCAATTTTATTCCGTCCAGCGTAATTTTCCCGGAAGATGGATTCCGGAATCCCGCCAATACATCAATCAGGGTTGATTTGCCGGCACCGCTTTCTCCAATAATTCCAATTTTACCTCTTCCCTGGATTTCTATAGATACGTTATCCAGGGAAGGCTGACCCTCTTTCTCATATCGAACGCTTATTGAAGAAAATTTCAGTGTGCTTTTGTCTGTCCAGGCAAAGGCTGCGGGCAATTCAGACGGGCCCGTGTTCTCTTCCTGCCGGTTGATGATCGATTGAATGGACTTTCCCGCCTCTTTTCCGTTAAGCGTCGCGTGATAATCGGCTCCTACCATCTGCACCGGCAGGAAATACTCCGGTGCCAATATCAGGACAGTAAGCGCCGGAAAAAGAGACATCTCCCCATTGATTAAACGAAATCCGAGATTGACAGCAACAGAGGCCACCGACAGCATTGTGAATAATTCAAGCGCAAAGGAAGATAAAAATGCAATGCGCAGCGTACGCATTGTCGCTGCGCGGTACTCATTACTTACTTTCCCGATCGCTTCACTGTGCTGTCGGCTTCGACCGAGAAATTTCAATGTCTCCAAACCACGAAGTGAATCGACAAAATGGTTAGACAGTACCCGGAACGACTTCAACTGCTTTTCCGTATGTTTACGCGCTGCCAAACCAATCAGGATAAGAAAACCTACCAGAATCGGCATCGTGACTACCAAAATTACTCCTGACATGATATCCAGCGTAAAGACATAGATCACAATCAATGCTGGCGTTATGGCTGTGCTGATCATGCGTGGCAAAAACAATTCCAGATAGGTGCGAAATTGAGTCACACCTTCCAGCACAAGTGTGACAAGATTTCCTGTCCCTTCTGCTTTTGCAAACCGTGGTCCATACTGAAACAGCTTATCCATGAAACGTTTCCTCACGTTCGTTCCGGTACGCTCAGCGAGACGATAAGCCAGTCTTTGCTGAAAAGAGGCCACTCCATAACGGAAAAGAAAAGCCAGCAGGAACAATCCCATTTCCGCAAATTGTTCCTGCAATGGCTCTCCTGCAAACAAAGCGGTAATCACTTCCGCCAGCCATGTTGCTGCCAGGATAATAGCAGCGCTTTGTATAATTGTAAGAATGGTTAATTCCAGGAGTAAAGGCTTTACTCCTGGAATTTTCAACAACTTACGATCCATCAGTATTCAAGGTGCTCCTTCTCACTGAGACGTTTTTTGAAAACGTAATAGTTCCAGATCTGATACCCCAGCACAAAAGGTAACAGGGTAAATGCAACAATAGTCATGATTTTCAGCGAGTACGGGTTGGAAGAAGCTTGATAGAGAGTCATGTTATACGCTGGATCAATCGAGCTGATCATGACATTCGGGAACATTGCCGTAAACACTGAGGCAATTGCCAATACAATGACTACTCCGATCATTGCAAATGCCCAGCCATCTTTTTTCTTGTTCATAAGTGCGCCGGCATATACATAGGCTGCGATGCCAAGCACCAGAATGACTGCCAGGATTCCACCGCGCACTTTAAATGCATCCGTCATAAAGAAGGTCATTGCTCCAAACAGAAGCATCAATACAGCGAGCGGAACGAGCAGGCGTTTAGCCAGGCTGCGTGCGCGATCCTGAAGATCACCGACTGTCTTGAGCGCTGTAAACATTAATCCGTGAACAAGACACAGGAGGGCTACAACAACACCACCAGTTACTGTATACAGATTAACCATGTCAAACAATCCTGCATTCAGTTCCATGTTTTTGTCAACTGGCAGTCCTTTGAGCAAACCGGCAAAAACAACACCAAACAGGAACGGGACCAAAAGACTGCTGATGAAAATTACGTTATCCCAATTCTTTTTCCATTTTTCACTATCTACCTTGCTTCTATACTCAAAGGAGACACCGCGTCCAATCAGGAGAAGCAATACAACCACGAGCGGTACATAATAACCGCTGAACAATGTTGCATACCAGTGTGGGAAAGCAGCAAACATTGCTCCACCGGCTGTAAGCAGCCACACTTCATTCGCATCCCAGAAGGGGCCAATTGAATTAATCAGAACACGCCGTTCACCTTCAGTTTTTGCAAGCAACTTTGTAGACATTCCAACGCCAAAGTCAAATCCTTCCAGGAAGAAGAATCCAACAAACAACACGCCGACAAGAACAAACCACAACTCATTAAGAGACAGCATGGTGTTCCCCCCGATCAAATGGATCTTTTACTGAATCGTCCCGAGCCGCTTCTTTTGGACCATTTTTGATGACACGGACGAACAGGTAAATCATTACAATCATTAACACAGTGTAAATAGCCAGGTAGGCAAGCAGTGAGAACAGAACCTCCGCACCGGTCACACTGGGTGAAACAGCATCCGCCGTAGTCATCAATTCTTGAACTGTCCACGGTTGACGTCCGATTTCAGTCATAATCCATCCTGTTAAGTTAGCGATATGAGGCAAGAAAATACTCAAGAACATCGCACGCAGGAACCATGGTTTCGCTTGCCCCATTTTATTGCGGGCTGCCAGATAGGTCCCGTAAGCAGCCAGGACAATCATCAATACTCCTGCGAGGATCATGAGCCTGAAACTCCAGAATGTTGTCCGTACCGGAGGAATATAGTTACCTGGGCCATAAGCTTCTTCATACTGGGCTTGAATATCTTTCATACCCGGTAATGATCCGGACATTTTCCCATAAGCCATAAAACTGAGCATACCAGGAATTTTAATTTCTGCTGAATTTTCCTGATTTGCCGGATCAATGGATGCAAACACAGTCCAAGGTGCCGGATCTTCGCTTGCTTCCCATAATGCTTCACTTGCTGCCATTTTCATTGGTTGTGTTTCTACCAGATATTGTGCTTGCCAGTGACCAACTACAGCAACCAGAATAGAACCAATCAGGCCAAAAATTGCGCCAAGTTTGAATGATTTTTTAAAGAATTCAACATCTTGTTTTTTAAGTAATTTCCAGGCACTTACCCCCGTGATCAGGAATGCTGCTGTTGCCAAAGAAGCAAAAATCACGTGTGGGTACTCAACCAGGACTTGACCGTTGGTAATCACGGCCAGGAAGTCATTCATTTCTGCACGGCCGTTATTGATTGTATATCCGACCGGATGTTGCATGAACGAGTTTGCGGCCAGAATCCAGAATGCGGAAAGCGCAGT
The DNA here is from genome assembly GCA_965544045.1 of uncultured Thermoactinomyces sp. GTDB lineage: Bacteria > Bacillota > Bacilli > Thermoactinomycetales > Thermoactinomycetaceae > Thermoactinomyces. Next base: position 4,085 of record CBEULT010000009.1, on the reverse strand, counting down.
ACCGATAGATACAAGCCATATTGCGGCCAAATGCACTTTCTTGGACAATCTGTTCCAACCAAAAATCCATACGCCAATAAAAGTAGATTCCATAAAGAACGCCAGTAATGCTTCAACTGCTAGAGGAGCACCAAACACGTCCCCTACAAATCTGGAGTAATCAGACCAGTTCATTCCAAATTGGAATTCTTGAATAATCCCGGTTACGACACCGATGGCAAAGTTGATCAGGAACAGTTTTCCCCAGAACTTTGCCATGTCTTTGTACTCTTCTTTTCCCTTGACGACATAAATCGTCTGCATGATGGCAATGATAAATGCCAACCCAATCGACAACGGCACAAAGAAGAAATGGTAAATGGTCGTTGCCGCAAACTGGAGCCGAGCCAAAAGAAGCGCTTCCATACTTTTTCTCCACCTTTCCCGACAGTTTTTTTACTTGCATTCACTAAAGTTAAACAATTAAAAAATTTAGTGATTCATCATCATTATTGCACAAGAACAAAATGTAAAGTGTTCAATTTATGACATAATCGTTGTGAAAAAGTGAACAAAATGAGAACTTTTCGTTTGTTCTATTAAATTTTCTGATTACTAACTGATAATCACTTTTAATACACAATTAATTAGTTAAAGGACAAATTATTATATTTAGTTAAAAACATTTTAAATAATATGAAATAAATTTTTAGTCATACAAAACTGTGTCCGAAGGCTATTCTTTTATTTGACCGCACTAAAAACGAGAGTCGCTCGCAAATGTGAAAAATAAAAAAGATCGGGAACCGGCTTCGCAACTTCCTTTACAGTTGCTTGCAATTCCCCGATCACTATGGGTTCCGGATCTGGAGCTGGTTACTATACCTTTGTTCCCGATCTGACATCTCCCTCGAACTGACTTCCTACGAAAAAGCCGGCAATGCTCAGAATGGACAAAACCACAAAGACGACTCCATATGAAGTTAATTCTGTACCCCAAACAGATGAAATGCCAATAATACTGGTAAGCAGGGGAATACCAACCGCTCCTCCGATATTTCTGCTAAGCTGAATCATTCCGCCAATGGTTGCCTGAAATCTTTCAGAAACCGCATTTTGGGCCGGCAAAAGAAATGTCGGTACCAGACTCCCAATTCCAAAGCCAGTAAGAAAAGCAAACAGATAATTGAAAAATGCGGGCCACCCGCTAAAAACTATCACACTCATGAAAGCAAGACTGCCAGCGGCAATCAGCCAACCGAAACGAGCCAATCTTTTGTATGAAAACTTTTGGATCGTCTGGCCCGACAACATAATTCCCCCACTCAGCCCCAATACCAATGGCAAAATAAATTGGGCGCTATCGGTCGAACTGCCATTAAAAACAACTGCGGCGTATAGCGGCAGGATTGCGATCGCTCCGTGCATCAGCACACCCGTCAACAACGCACTCCAATTGGCCAGCTTGACATTCGTGATTTTGACCAGGGCTGGCGGCAAAATGGGAGCGGGATGCCTGCCTTCCTGAAAAACAAACCAGAGCAACAGTAAAGCACTGCCAACCAGAAAAAGGGCAGTCTCCATGGTCCAGCCAGATTTCTCAAAAATTGCCCAGGTTTGAATAAACAAGGCAATGGAAAAGCCAAGGAGCAAAGCACCCCAATAGTCTATATTTTTCAGGGAAGTTGAATCATCCGGTTTCCGATCTGCCTGCCCATGGGAAAACTGGATAATAATCAGGGACAAAAGTCCCAGTGGAATAACCATAAAAAAAGCAAAAGGCCAGCCAAAAGATGCAGCAACAAACCCACCGGCAATCGGGCCTGCCAGATTGGAAAAAAACTGAATGGCTGCAAAGGCGCTCAGCGCTTTCCCCCTATTCTCAACCGGGAACAGGATACTGATCAAAGCGATGGACACAGGCCCCAGTACACCGGCTCCAACTCCCTGAACAAGCCGCGCCATTACCAGGAAGTGAAGCGACGGAGCCAACCCGCATAGAAGCGAACCCGCCAGAAAAACGATCATGCCGACAGTAAAAAATAATTTATAACCATAAAGATCGGCCAATTTGGCGAATAATGGAATGGTAATAGTCGACATCAGCAAATATCCGCTAAAAACCCAGCCGTACAGGTGGGAACTTCCCAACTGACTGACAACTTGGGGAAGAATGGTAGCAACGACCGTTTGCATGATCGTGTTGGCCGCCGCCCCAAATAAAATCCCTGTTAACAGGATCGAACGTTTATTCATTTTCATCTTCATCGCCTGTAATCTCCACGTATCCCCGATTTCCGTTAACTCGGATAATTTGTCCGTCCCTGATTTTTTTGGTTGCCTCATCCACTCCGACAACAGCGGGTATGCCATATTCCCTTGCTACAACCGAACCGTGTGTCATAAGTCCGCCTACTTCGGTCACCAGCGCTTTGGCCGATTGGAACAAGGGAGTCCAGCCCGGATCGGTATAAGGAGCAATCAGAATCTCCCCTTTATGGAGATTGGCTTCTTCCGGTTTTAGAACAATACGAGCTTTTCCTGCAACGATACCCGCCGATGCCGGAATTCCGACCAATGCTCCTGCGGGAAACTCCCCTTCCCTGGGCGTACCGGTAATCATTTCGCCTTCACTCGTCATTACCCGGGGCGGGGTTAATGTCTGGTGCCAGGCATAATCTTTTTTCCGGCTTGCAATCAGTTGGGAGACGTCATGCAAAAACTCCCCTTTGGCCAGTTGAATCAATTCGTCCAAACTGAGGAAAAAGACATCTTCCGCCTGTTTCAATACTCCATTTTCCACCAGTTTTTCCGCTTCACTCATCGTCACTTTCTTGCATTCATCCATCAGGAGGATCAGCAAATATTTGTGGTGTTCCCGCAGTCCGCCTGTATAACGGTAGATTTCTATCAGGCGTTGGATAATCTTAGCCTTGAATTTGCTTCGTCTCGCCCGCTCCATGATCTGGCTTGCAGCTTTCCGGGCAATCTGTTCACCTTCGGCAAATTTTCGCCAGTGTTCTCCCGGCTTCACGCTGCGCATATGCCCTGAAATGGCTGGAACCAGCCGGGTAGGTGCTTCACGCCAGCGAGGCTTGGTCAGGTCAATTTCTCCCGGGCACCGATGGCCATATTTGGCCATAAACTTTTCAAATTCCTGTTTAAACTGTTCTCCCCCTTCTACTTTCAGTAATCCTTCGTAAAAGAATTTGTCTGTTGCCTGTTTCAGATAAGCTTCCACTTCCGGCAGTTCCCGGACCAGATCCGCCAGATCGCCAATCTCCAGTCCCATCTGGCTTGTAATATTGCCGGGGAGCGATTGGTTCAGCTCATAAAATTTTTCCTCGTCGCCCATCAGCTGGATAATCATTTTCTTTAACAGGATGGAAATAATCAGATAAGGCAAAATATATGGCAGGATATTTTGTGCGATCTCCTTTAACAAGCTGCCTAATTGGCCCCGAACCGCCTCCAGTCGCCGGTTCCCGTCTGCATGCTGCAAACTTTGCCGAAACGAAGCCAGCTTTTTTTCCATATATGCCTCTACTTCGCTCCTGGCCGTTTTCAGCCGGTCTTTTCCGAGCTTTTCCAGTGTTTTTTTCGCGATGGGAGCCAGTAACTGGCGTTTTGAGCGAATCAATCCCGGTTTGGGCGGAACCTTCTGAAACTCGGGCTGCTCAATTACCTCAGCAATGGCGCGGCCAATCGTTTCGTCAAAAACATTCTCAAGCGCCATGGGAAACATTTTGCCTCCCAGTCTGGTACGGAGAAGTTCAGTGGGATTGACAAAAAGACGTCCACCCGCTTCCAGAAAAACATTTTTGGGAAAGATCGTCTGCAGGACAGAAATCCCGAGCGGTTTCATGGCATCGGTCATCATCTGGAAATGGCCAAACGAAATCATGACTTGAAGCGGTTCCTCCGGAATGTTCGGCACCGGATAAAGTGAAGTGATCGGCCGGCTTTGGACAACATAAATCTCTTCGCCTTCCACACAAAACTCTATATCCTGCGGTGAGCCATAATGTTTCTCAATTCTTTTTCCCAGTTTTGACAGTTGCAGAATCTGGCTGTCTGTCAAAGCCTGCTCAACCTGCTTTTCGGGG
>CBEULT010000008.1:0-152123 GCA_965544045.1 uncultured Thermoactinomyces sp. | reverse complement strand
GACAAAAAAGCTTGTCGACCTGTTAAGAAAACAGACTTTGTCGACAAGCTGAGAGGATTTTCCTTATGGAAAATCCTCTTTCTTTTAATCGGCAAAAATAGAGGTGTTGAGCAATGATTTAATAGTTTACTGCTCTGTAAGCATTAATTCTTCCATGTTCAAAATAATAGCCGGTTCCGCTGATTGAGTCAGCTGTATTTTCTATAGCTGCACGAACCTGGGAGTTGCTTCGCCCCTGGCTTGATAACAGTGCAGCCAGTCCCGCTACATGCGGGGTTGCCATAGATGTTCCACTAAAAGTTTGGTAACTGCTGTTAATGTAAGTGGAGTAGATGTCAGAACCGGGGGCGGCTACATCAACCCAGCTTCCGTAGTTGGAGAAACTGGAGATGGTGTCATTGGAGGTGGTGGAGGCTACCGCAATCGCTTGAGAGTAATAGGCAGGGTAGCTGGGAAGAGAGACACCGCTGTTTCCGGCGGCTGCTACAATAACGGAACCGCTGTTCCACGCTTGTTGCACTGCATTTTTAAGTGTGGTACTTCCAAAAAAGCCACCAAGGCTTAAGCTGATGACATCTGCCCCGTTTTGGGCAGCATAAAGGATTCCATCAGCGACATCGACCAGTGTGCCGCTACCTTGGTTATCCAGTACGCGGACAGCCATAATTCTTGCGTTTGGTGCCATTCCGGCCATTCCTGTTCCATTGTTGGTAACTGCAGCTGCAATGCCGGCACAATGCGTTCCATGGCCATTTCCGTCTTGAGCAACTCCATCATTGTCCACAAAGTCATATCCCTGAATCACTTTTCCGTTTAAGTCAGGATGATTATATTGTACTCCTGTATCAACAATGGCGATGACGGTACTGCTGCTGCTTCGTGAAGTATCCCACGCCTGGGGTGCCTGAACTTTTTGCGGACCCCACTGTTTGCTTGTAAGATCGTTTGGTGTCCACATGGTATGAACATAATAGTTGGGTTCCACATATTCAACCATCGGGTTGTTTTTGTACTTCTGGATCATTTTCGTGATGGAACCTTTAAACTTGACAACTTCAAATCCTGAATATTTTGACTTTTCAACAGCTTTTGCGCCATATTGGGTGTGGACTGATCCTGTGGACTGTGTTGAAATTCCCTCTTTAAATTTTACGATTAATTCACCGGGTACATAGTCGCCTGCAGGAGCGGGACTGGCAAAAACCGAAACAGGAATCGCAAGGAGCGCAACCAACAACAAAGTCGTGCATATGCTCAGAAAACGTTTCACAGGCATCCTCCTAATTTTTAAATTGATCCCCTTCGTTACCCATCATAACAAATATTTGGCAGTATCCCTCCCCTTTCTGCGATTTATATATAAAATTCTATGCTCAAATAATAATATCCTTCTTTGTTTTTTAAAAATATTTTGTTTAATCGACTTAATTATTAATCGGTTTAATGAACCCTATTGCATTACTCAAAAGTAAATTTAAATAAAATTTTGAATATATATATATTAGAAGTTGTGATAAACTGATTTTTATGCGATGTTCAGGTTTTTGTTTCGTCTCCGCCTTGCAAGGGAGGGGCAGGAATGCTCCAACATTCACCTTCAGGCAGTTCTTCACTCATAATCCCTATAATCCCGAAACAGGTTTGCCCGGATTTTGGATTTCCTTTCATTGAACATTGTTGCTTTGCGGAGGTATTGCAATACTTTGATTCTAAAAATCGTCCCTTCTTCAGACATAGTCGTATCTTCATATATAATAAAACAGCAAATGACCAAATCGTCATTTGCCTGGATCATCAATAACACTATTTTATATTGTTCAGGTATGAAGGGGTGTCGTCCAGTCGGTTCATTTCCTTTTGCAGTTGCAAGAGATAGGCAATTGTTTCCTGTCGCCGTTCCGGTGTATATTTTTCCGGATACATCTGCATTTCTTCCAGCAAGCGCTCTGCCCGCTCAAAACTGGATGCAAGCAATCGGTAATAGGCCTGTTTGGCAGGGGTTGTTTTTGAGATAGTTGTACTCATCGCACTCTCTCCCTGTAAAATAATTCCCGCAATTATAATCATATCAAAGTTGTAAACGGGTGGGAATATTTTGATCTATTTCCCGGGAAATACAAATGTTGAAAATGACAACATAGGAAGAGAAAATGCGCTGGTAATTTAACAAAAAGTTAACATTGCATAACAAGAAAAGAATAATATATGGTGAAATAGGATGTATAAGAAAACTATCCTTGAATCATGTAACCAAAATTATAAAAAAGAGTGATCATTAATGAAAATTGGTTTCCGGACCATCAAAACAGCTATTGGAATCGCGTTGTCAATTTCCATTGCCAAATGGCTGGGTTTACAGTTTTATACATCCGCGGGTATTATTACAATTCTTTGTATAAAAGCAACCAAAAAACAGTCCTATCAAACTGCATGGGAACTTTTTTTCGGTTCACTGGTCGGCTTGGGGATCTCTGCCATTGCATTTGAATGGATCGGGTATCATACGTGGGCATTAACTCTTTTGTTGTTAGTGCTGATTCCGATGAGTGTCTATTTAAAGATCAGCGATGGGATTGTTACGAGTACGGTTGTGATTTTGCATCTTTTTATATTGAAAAAAGTAAGTTACGCCGTGGTTGTTAATGAAATGTGTTTATTGGTGCTTGGAATTGGCATGGGGATCTTGCTGAACCTGTATATGCCCAGTCTTGAAAAAAAACTGAAAGCATATCAGCAAAAAATTGAACACAATTTTAAAATTATTTTGCGTGAATTTGCCGCGTATCTTCATGAACCAGAACGCTATTGGGATGGAAAAGAAATTCTGGAGACTTCACAATGGTTAACCGAAGCGAAAGAACATGCTATTTTGGATCTGGAGAATCAGGATGGCCCAACAGCCAGATATTTTTATCATTATTTTGAAATGAGGGAAAGGCAGTTTGAAATCCTGGAAAGAATTGCACCGATTGTTTCCTCGCTTGATCATTCTTATGAACAAGGGAAAATGATAGCCAAATTTCTGGAAGACTTGGCCAATGCCGTTCATCCAGGCAACACAGCATATATTTATTTGGAAGAGCTGGAAGAATTACGTGAAAATTTCAGGAACTCCCCGCTTCCCAAAACCCGGGAAGAGTTTGAAACGCGGGCTTCATTATTTCATTTTATCAATGAAATGCGCCGTTATCTGGTGATAAAACAAAACCTGCTCAAGGAGTGGGACGAGTTAAACAAGAAAGATAAACGGGTTTTCCCGAAATTAAAGCGGAGCCGGTAAAAAGTGAGATAACGGTAACTATCAAACCGGTCTTAATGGAAGCTTGATAAAAGAGATGTATTATCCAGGTGATCCGGTTTTGCACGGCTGAAAGTTGATCCGGATGCCTGGCTGTTCCTTTGAAGAGGCACGGGCCATGAATTCCAAGGCGGAACTTTTTTTCCTCTGCTTCCCGTTCGAAAATGTGAATAGGAGTAAGAAGAGGAATCAAATGAGATATTGGAACAGAAAAACCAACGTATATATTAATATTCTGTATATTGATATGTGTTGCAAATAAATTATTAACTCAAAGAACGAATGAATTGGTTATAATGAAACTTTTAATCTATATTCAGGAGAGGCACTTTCTATGAATCTATTTGGTATTTTGGTTTCATATCTGTTTGTAGGCAGTGTCATTGCAGTTGCCAAATTTTTTGAACGTTTCGGGAAAGAGGCCAGCCGTAAATTTATCCATATTTTGCTATCTTTTTGGTGGCTGTTGGCTATGTATTTCTTTGACAATGTATGGTATGCGGTGTTTGTTCCCGCTACATTTGTTATCATTAACTATTTATCGGTACGGTATAATATAATTCCTGCGATGGAAAGAGATGAAGAAGAAGGGTATGGGACGGTATACTATGCCATATCATTACTCATTTTGGTAGCAACAACTTGGGCAAGTTTTCCCTGGATTGGTGCTGTCGGGTTCTTTATTATGGCGTATGGTGATGGTTTTGCAGCCGTGATCGGAAAATCGTTTCCTTATAAACCATATCAGATGTTCGGAAACACGAAAACAGTTTCCGGTACCATTGCCATGTGGGTATTTTCGTTCCTGGTTACCTACCTCTTTTTTGGCATCTATAACACAAACCTTGGTTGGTTGGAAGTACTAGCAATCGCTACTATTGCTACTATTTTAGAAGCTGTTTCTCCGAAGGATCTGGATAACATTTTTGTCCCTTGCGGCAGTTCTGCAACTGTCTATTTATTTTTTATCTTATAAGAAGGCGTGTTTTAATCCATGGAAATCATCATAGCTTTAATGATTGTTTCAGGTGTTGTACTAGTATCCTATTACAAGAAGGCACTTGATAAAAGCGGCTCGCTTATGTCGCTTTTGATCGGGGTAATCATTGTTTTTGCAAATGGATTGGAATTTCTCACGGTTCTGTTGGCGTTCTTTATTTCTTCCACGCTTCTTACCAAGTGGAAGTCTTTTTTCAAAAAACAATTGGAAAAAGACTTGTATGAGAAAACAGGAACACGTGATTGGCAACAAGTCTTGGCTAATGGTGCAATGGGAATGGTCTGTGCCTTCCTGTTTTGGCTGCATCCCGGCGAGGCACTCGCCTTTGCGTATTATGCGTCCTTTGCGGCTGCCAATGCCGATACATGGGCATCAGAAATAGGATTATTAAGTAAAAAGCCACCCATCTCCATTATCCATTTTCGAAGAATGGAACGTGGCATCTCCGGAGGAGTCAGTCTGTTGGGATTGGTTGCATCCGCAATGGGGGCCTGTTTGATCGGGATTATTTACGGACTCTTTACTTCTGATTGGAATGGAACTTTATTGTTAACCCTGATCGGTTTCGCCGCCTCTCTATTGGATAGTGTACTCGGTGCCGTTTTTCAGCCAGTTTATCTTAACAAAGAGAAGGGGAAGTTGACGGAAAAAGAGAGAGATGGCGACAAGATAAATGAAAAAGTGAAAGGAATCAGTTGGTTTGATAATGATGCCGTGAATTTGGTCTGTAATGTCACAGCATCTGTTTGCTGTTGGTGTCTGAAATATTTTTAGTTTTATATCTGTCTGGTGATTACGACTGGTCACTTCCCCCGGTATGCTCTGTTCTGTCCGGCAACCATTGCCGCATCCAAACCATCGATTAATTCCCTACCCGGATCATATTGTTTCAAGGTATATTTTGCTATCTGCATGTTTATGTGAAAGAGCTGAAAAGATTTATGCGAAGATTTCAGAAACTACCTCCTTCTTTAAACGAGAGAAGAGATCGAAACACAGTCTTCCCTGTTTTTTACTAATGAAATGCGCGGTTATCTGATGATAAAACAAAACCTGCTCAAGGAGTGGGGAGATATAAACAGAAAAGGAGTACGGATTTTCCCGAAATTAAAGTAGGAAAAAAGCAGGATAAATAAACTGTAGCTATCAAACCGGGCCGTTGTGGAGACCTGTTAGCTTGAGAAAAGAGATGCATTATCTGGACGATCGGGATTTACGAGGTCGGAAGTTGATTTGGATTCCGTGCTGTTCTGCAGGGGGTGCTTGGGATATGGCTGCTGAGGCGGGACTTTCTCTTACCTCTTCTTCCCGTCTAAAGAGGTGGGTCATAAAGATCCATTCTGGCTGAATCATTCCCATAGCAAGTTGCGTGTAGGGAAGATATCCGGGCCGCTCACTCTCTTTACCGGGTTTTTTTTCCATGATAAGCCCTCCCCGCTTTTCTGTTTTGATATGTTAACTATATTTATGCAGGCGAAGAGGGTTATTATGATGTGTGAATCAAATTCTGATTGTACACTTTTCCTATGTTTGTGCGCGGTCCCTGCGAAGCCATTTGGGGTAATGGTTTTTTAACAAACCTCCCGAGACTTTTCCCCAACCAAGGGGATAGCCGTCAACTGTCACCAGGGTCCACCCTTTTTCAAGCGCTGCTGGCAGTGTTTCTCCTTGCAAATAAAGCATCAGTTCGGGATCATTTTGTGCGAAACTGTATACTCGCTGAACCTGGTCAGGCTGACTGGACAAGGAGAGAGCATGTGACGGTGCGAAGTGATTGCGCTTTGCCTGCCCCAGATATCTGCCGGGTCGCTCTACTCTCAAACCCTTCAATGAAGGGAGTTCCTTGGGAACCTGGTACAGATGTTCGCCATAGATGGTATAAGTATCCTTTAGGAAACTTCCCTCGACATAGGTATTCTCCACAAAAGTTTTCCAGACTTTTCTTGCCTGGGTAGATACAGGAGGAAATTTTCCGGGACGCGGTTTTTTAATTTCCTGTCCATCCCTTTTTTCAAGCAATACTACAAAATGGCCTTCTCCTCTTAAATGATGGGGCCACAGGCGAACGGCGTCCTGTAAGGAAGAATTCTTCTGATCTGTCCATTCCGGCTTACCCGGTTTGTAATTTGCTGCCTGGGCAATTGGTTTAACCTGAAATTCGGGATGCTGTTCAAGGAATCTGGCAATAACTCCTTCATTTTCCAAGGGATTGAATGTACAGGTAGAGTAGACCATACGCCCGCCGGGACGCAACATGGGGGCAGCTGCTGACAGGATTTCCGATTGCACCAGGGCACATTTTTCAACGGCCCGCAAACTCCATCTTCTGGAAGCGTCCGGATCTTTTCGGAACATCCCTTCTCCGGAACAAGGGGCGTCAATTAAAATACCATCGAAAAAATGTACGAAGCGTTTCGTAAGGTGGGCAGGATTTTCATTCAGTACAACTGCGTGTGTTACACCTGAGCGCTCAAGATTTTCAACCAGTGCGTTGATCCGTTTATGATCAATTTCATTGGCGACCAAAATTCCTTTCCCCTGCATTTGTGAGGCTAACTGGGTGGTCTTTCCTCCGGGAGCTGCACACAAGTCGAGGATTTTTTCCCCTGGTTTGGCGGCCAGAGCTTCTGCCGGAGCCATGGCGCTGGCATCCTGAATATAATATAGCCCGGCTGCGTGATAGACGTGTTTACCCGGACGGACCAGTTCATGATCATAGTAAAAAGCCTCTTCACACCATGGAACCGGTTCCAGTTGGAACGGCACCTTTTCTTGTAACCTGACAGGATCGATTTTCAAGGTATTGGCACGCAGGCTGCGGATCGGAGCATGTTTATATGTATTTAAAAAAGAAGGGTATTCATCTTCTAGCAATGATTGCATTTGTTGTAAAAAATCTTGCGGAAGAGCTTGCAAAGTGGGTTCCTCCTTGTCGATCAGACCGTTCTTCAAATGAATCAGACTATTATACCATAGATGATCCCGCCAGGATCTCAAGGGAAATAACCTGTTACTTTATGTCATGCTTTAATACCTTCCTGTTCACGCATGCGCAGTTGCATTTGCAATTCATCAAGCAATTCAATATATTTTTCTTTATCCCCTATTTTTTTCCAGCATTCGGATAGATTAAGCAGACTTTTTTCTTTCAGTCGTGAGAAATTATAGGAGTTGGTGATTTTAAGCGCTTCATTATAAGGTGAAATGGCAGACTGGAATTGATTGTTTTCCAGGTAATAATCGCCTAAAGCCATTAAGGATTCACAGTACCGGTGGGCATCATTAAACTGTTTTCCCCAGGCAACGGCATTGGACAGGCTTTCGAAAGCTTCCTGCCATCTGTTCATTTTGCCGTACAGTTTTCCAAGCTGTGTCAGAGTGGACACAAGCAAATATTTTTTATCCTTTAATTTGTTTTCCAGACGAAGAGCGAGTTGGTAACAGTTTTCAGCTGACTGAAAGTCATTGGCGTTTTGCAGAATGTTTCCCCATACGGTAAGCAATTCAACGGCCTGTCCATGTGTGCCATTGGTGCGGGCTATATATAATCCTTCGCGAGCATATTGCATCGCTTGGCTCGTTTCTTTCTTTTGATTCAATAATGTGGCCTTCAGTTCATACATGTAAAGTTTTACTTCGAGGCTGTCAATTTGCTGAATCTCATTCCACAGTTCATTGAGTACCTGCAAAGCTTCATCCATTCGATACATTTTTTCCAGATAGGAAACCTTGGCAACAGATAAGTAATATTTTACATCGGTTCGATGATTTCCGGGCTTAAATGCTTTCAAGCCCTGATCGTTGACTTCTAATGCTTTATATAAATCGTTATCTCTTAAGTAGTAAATTTGCCCCAATTCATATAAGCAAGCCGATTTAATATTGGATTCGGTTGATAAATTTTTTTCTTCGATGAACTGAATTGATTGAAGGAGATACTTTTCCGCTCTTTTTAGCTTGTTTTTCTTTACATAACAAAGCCCTTTCAAGTACAAGATGACATCCATATATTGGCCTTTGCATTGTTTTTGTAATCCCCGGAGGCGTTCCAATGCACCGTCACAATCCAGGTTAATGCAAGTTTCAATGAGAAACAAAAGAACTTTGATCTGGTTATGGGTTTCATTTTCCTGATTAATCAGTTCAGGAATCCGGGAAACGTCATATCCAAGTTTTTGGCAGTAATAGAGGCGATTTTGCGGCTTTACTGTTGGCACACCGCGTTCAATACTGGAAATGGTAGCAAAAGAAATATGTTCATCCTCTAAATCTTTTAAACGCAGCCCCCGTTTTTTACGAATTTTCCGCAACGCTTCTCCAAAGGCTTTCAGGTCATCTTTGTTCAAATGTATCACCCTCTTGCATTTATCATATTTAGTAATCTTATATTTGTCTATATTTTCTGTGTATGAAAATATAAATTTTAAAATTTGTCCACTTTGTTAATTTAAAAAATGGTTTTGGAGTGATGTTCAGATTGAAACTTGCTGTATTTATAATAGAAAATATATAGTTTAAACATAAGATTTAAGTTCAATATGTGAAATAATTTCTCGTCAATTGATGCGGACATCTGTTTATTCATTTTCTGCTATATTTTCCCCCTTGCTATTTCTGCAAAACTTTCTCTGCTGCGCTTTTGCCTGCCACATAGCCGGTACAGGAAGCCGCAGTAATATTGTATCCGCCAGTATATCCATGGATATCCAATACTTCCCCGCAAAAGTAAAGACCTTGCATCAATCTGGATTCCATTGTTTTCGGTTGAACTTCTTTGACATGAATACCGCCACCAGTGACAAATGCCTTTTCCACAGGCAAGGTGCCATTTACCGGAATGAGGAAGTACTTGGCTTTGAGAGAGAGATCACGCACTTGTTCCCGGGACAAATGGGCACACGTTAGAGATTCATCGATATGGGCTCGTTGAAGCAAGACCGGAATGATACGCTCTGGCAATTTTTCTTTTAGCACATTGCGTACGGCCTTTTTGTGATTGGCTTTCACTTTATTCCACCAGGTTTCCTCCAGTGATCCGGTTTTCTGGTCGGGAAAGAAATCGATGGAGACGGTGACTGTACTGCTGCCTGTTTTTTTCAGGGTTTTAATGACAAACTGGCTGCAACGGAGAGCAATTGGGCCAGAAAGTCCGAAATGGGTGAAAATCATGTCTCCGCGGTGTTCGATGATTTTCTTTCCTTTCTGATTGAGCAGACTCAAGGTGACATCACGCAGGGACAGGCCTTGCAACACTTTTTCTTTAATCAGAGGGGCATTTGAAGTCAAAGGAACTTCCGTTGGAAACAGTTCGGTAATGGTGTGTCCCGCTTCCTTTGCCCAGGCATATCCGTCACCCGTACTGCCAGTCCGGGGAGCAGATTTTCCGCCCACTGCGATGATGACTGCTTTTGCATAAAATGTTTCCCCCATGTGACACTCGACCCCGATTGCTTGTCCGTTTTTGTAAAGAACACGTTTTACAGGCATATTGACCCGGATCTCTGTACCTGATTGTATTACTTTGCGGACCAGTGATTCTACAACTGATTTCGCACTATCTGAAACGGGAAACATCCGTCCATTATCTTCCTCTTTCAGCTTGACGCCAAGATCCTCAAAAAAACAGACCAGGTCCTGATTGTTGAAAATGGAGAACACACTGTACAAAAATCGGCCATTGCCCGGAATATTTTTAATCAGCTCATCAATCTCTTTTATATTGGTGACATTGCATCTTCCGCCACCGGAAACGACAAGTTTGCGTCCCAATTTGTCACCTTTGTCAAGTAAAAGCACTGTGGCTCCATGCATGCCGGCAGACGCGCCGGCCATCAGTCCTGCCGGGCCTCCACCAACGACTATCACATCATATTTCTTTTTCATTTGCGACACCTTTTGTTTTAAATTATATTTGAAGAATTCTTTTCTGTTTCCTATACAGTAAGATCACATTAAGATTATATATAAATACTTATAAAATCAAAATGGAAGGGTTTTGAATTCGATGGATCTTCCTATTTCTTTTCAAGATATTGTATTGGCAAGGAGATACCTGCGGGACAATATTCATTCGACTTCAGTCATTACTTCCCGTACACTTGACGATTGGTCAGGGCATGAAGTATTCCTCAAATGCGAAAACCTGCAACGAACCGGATCTTTCAAATTTCGTGGTGCATACCATACAATTGGTTTGCTTTCCCCGGAGCAGAAGAAACAAGGCATCATTGCTTTTTCTTCGGGAAATCATGCTCAGGCGACAGCTCTTGCAGCGAAGCTTCTCGGAGTTCCTGCTGTGATCTGCATGCCGATGGATGCTCCAAAGGTGAAAATAGAGGCAACTCGCGGTTATGGTGCGGAAATTGTTTTTTATGACCGGTTTACTGAAGACCGGGAAGAAGTAGCCTGCCAGATTGCGGAAAAACGACAATTGACACTGATTCCACCTTACAATCATCCCGATGTCATGGCAGGGGCGGGAACTGCCGCCATAGAGCTTTTGGAACAAGTACCCGGTCTGGAAGCCGTTATTGCTCCGGTGGGCGGAGGTGGCCTTATCTCTGGTACAGCAGTTGCAGTAAAAGGAGTTTCCCCCGCTATCCGTGTGTTTGGAGTTGAACCGGAAACAGCCGATGATACACACCGTTCGCTGCTTGTCGGACGCCGTCTGTCCATTCCTGCTCCTCAAACGATTGCCGATGGTCTTCGAATCACGACACCTGGAGAACTTACTTTCCCTGTTATTCAATCCCGTGTTGACGATATCGTGACAGTTAGCGAAGAGATGATCAGGGAAGCTGTCCGTTTTGCCATCATGCGCCTGAAGATGGTGGTCGAACCTTCTGGCGCTGTTCCGTTAGCGGCACTTCTTGGTTGCTGTTTGCCCCAAAACCTGCGTCGTGTGGGGGTAATTATAAGCGGCGGGAACATTGATCCGACGGTTTTGGCCCGGCTGATGGAATAGATCATTTGTTCCATCGCTTTTTTAAAGAAAAAGGTTTGCCAAGAACTACTTTTCAAGATAAAGGTTCAGCCAAGGAACAGATATCCATTTATATGAAAATGGATATTTGAACATTTTACTGAATGATTCTTTGTCAGACCGGATATGTGGAAGAAAAACCAAAGCGATCCATGGAAGGTGCCGTTGATATGTTTGTCCGAAAAAACAGGATGGGGATAGTTCAGTTCAAACGGTACAAAGGAACAGCGGGAGCGTATCTTGTTACGATTGATTGTTTGGTCTGCCTGCTTAAAAATTTGCAGAGACTAAGCCAATTCAATTGGTGAATCAAAAGCTGAAAGAGTGCCTGGTGATAACAGAAGCAGAAATTCCTGGTACTTTCATACATGACCAATCAATCAAGGGTCTAACCCTGTTTTGGATGGGTAATACTGAAAGTAATGATGCATGGAAGGAAACGGGGATTTTCTGATGAGTAAGGGTAAAGCACCGCGATGGCAGAACGAGCTTCTAAATAGCCATCTGGAGACAAACATAAGAATGTTGAATGAAATTTTGGGTGTTGGCAAAAGTTTTGATATGATTTGCCGCCGTATGACATTTGGGGGAAAAGCGTGCGCTTTTTATTTTGTGGATGGTTTTTCCAAAGATATAATTTTGAACCGCATCATGAACCGGCTGGCTGATTTAAAAGAGGAAGATTTGAAATCTCAAGTGGTGAGGCGCCTTCTGGATACGGAGATTACCTATATTGAAGTGGATAAGGCAGATAGACTGGGAGAAGTTGTAGATTCGGTTTTATCAGGACCTGCCGTCTTGCTGATTGATGGGGAATCGACTGCCATTGTTATAGATACCCGAACTTATCCTGTGCGCGGTCCGGAAGAGCCTGATACGGAAAGAGTGGTACGGGGGGCGAGAGATGGATTCGTAGAGACGATTATTTTTAATACTGCTCTGACCCGTCGCCATGTGCGTGATCCCAGCCTGAGGATGGAATATTTGCAAGTGGGCAGAAGATCAAAGACGGATATTTGCCTGTCCTATATAGAGGATTTGGCTGATCCCCGAGTCGTGGAAGAACTTCGTACATCGATCAAAAAGATTGATACAGACAGCTTGCATATGGCTGAAAAAACATTGGAAGAACATCTGTTCAGACGATATTGGAATCCCTATCCCATGGTCCGTTTTACGGAACGTCCGGATGTGGCAGCTGTTCATCTGATGGAAGGACATGTGCTTATATATGTAGATACTTCGCCAAGTGTGATGATTACTCCATCTACTTTTTTTCACCATGTGCAGCATGCAGAAGAGTATCGCCAAAAACCGGTGGTTGGTGCGTTCCTGCGGCTGATTCGTCTGTTGGCAATGAGCTTTTCCCTGTTTTTGCTGCCAATTTTTTATCTGATGACGGTTCATTCCGAATTTCTGCCATCTTTTCTGCAGTTTATTGCCATTGAAAACAATTCCAAACTGCCTTTGTTCTTACAGTTCATCATTGCCGAAGTATGGATTGAAATCCTGCGAATGGCTTCGATCCATACCCCGTCACCGCTTGCAACAGCTATGGGGTTGATTGCCGGGATTCTATTGGGAGAAATTGCTATCAATGTAGGCTGGTTTGCCTCAGAGGTTGTGTTGTACGTGGCGCTGGCAGCGATTGGTACTTTTGCTTCTCCCAGTTATGAGATGGGAATGGCCAACAAGATTGTACGCCTTGGATTATTGGCTGTTACCGCGATGTTTGGAGTTGTCGGTTTTGTAATCGGCTGTATAGGCTGGCTGATCTGGCTTGCCCGCATCAAAGTGCTGATTACTCCTTATTTATGGCCATTGATTCCCTTTGACGGGAAAGCACTGATTGATGTGCTGGTCCGCTCTCCCATGCCCAATAAAACGAAACGGCCCAGTGCCATTTCTCCACAGGACCCTGACAGGCAACCGGAGAATTAACGACAGGTTATTTGGGGCAAAGAAGAGCGATTTTCAGGACGCTGTTTTGTTTCCCTGGCAAGGGACAGTTGTGTTAGCTACCGGGCGGTAAACCAACAGGTTCACTTTCAAATTTTCCTGGTTTCCCCGGGCGAATTTTTTTTGACAGGCTCAGAAAATATACCGGGCTTGTCTTTTTTTGTGATGAAACAGAAATTTGTTTGTTTATACTGAATATTTTATAAAAAATAAAGGTTTAAAAATATCGTGAAATTAGATAAAATGATTTTGATTGGTAATAATTTATTATAAATATGTCAGGTTGAGTGATTTCAGACTAATCAGTCATCAAGGAGGAATCTGGATGACACAAACAAATAAATTGTGGCTTCGTCATTATCCTCCACAAGTTCCTGCCACATTAACCTATCCGGATGTGCCACTAACACAGTTTCTAATCGATGCAGCCAATGACTATCCCAATCGAGATGCATTGGTCTTTTTTGGAAAAAGCATGACGTTTCGCCAGCTTTTGAATGATGTTACCTGTTTTGCGCGGGCATTGAAAAGGTTGGGAGTTGAACCGGGTGAACGCGTCGGAATCATGCTTCCAAACTCGCCTCAAGCTGTCATTGCCTATTATGCCGCTTTGTTTGTCGGTGCCATCGTTGTGCAGATTAATCCGCTCTACATGAAAAAAGAGTTGCTTCATCAACTCTCCGATTCGGGTACGGAAACAATTGTCTGTCTAGATCTGGTTTGGTCGAGGGTCCAGGAGGTAAATCCGGAAACGCATCTCAAGCGTGTCATTGTTACCCGGTTGAACGACTATCTCCCGTTTCCGAAAAATTGGCTATATTCCCTCAAAACAAAGCTGGGTGGGCAGTACACAAGCATCAGGTATGATTTGAAAACCCATTCTTTTCTTTCTTTAATCAGAAATTGTTCAGCTTCTTCTGATACCGTGGAACCAACTTGTCACTCGACTGAGGATGTAGCTCTTTTGCAATACACCGGCGGAACAACCGGATTGGCTAAAGGTGCAATGCTTACGCACCGCAATCTGGTTGCCAATTGTACTCAGGCGGAAGCATGGCTGTATAAAGCCAATCGCGATCAACAGCATTCTTTTGTAGGTGTTTTGCCCTTTTTTCATGTATATGGCATGACTACCGTGATGAATCTGGCGATGAAACTGGCAGCAAGAATAATTCTGGTTCCCAGGTTTGATCTGGATCTTATTCTTAAAATGATTGATAAATACAAACCTTCTTTTTTCCCGGGAGCTCCAACCATGTACGTCGGTTTGATCAACCATCCGAAAATCAGTCGCTATGACCTTTCTTCGATTGAAGCATGTTTGAGCGGTTCGGCTCCGCTGCCTCTGGAGGTACAGGAACAATTCGAAAAAATATCCGGCGGGCTTCTGGTTGAAGGTTACGGGATGACGGAAACATCGCCGGTTACCCATTCCAACCTGTTATGGGACCGCAAGAAAAACGGAACCATCGGGATTCCGTGGCCGGATACCGATGCACGAATTGTGGATATCAACACAGGGGAGGTTTTGCCTCCCGGCAAGGAAGGTGAACTGCAGGTAAAAGGTCCGCAAGTGATGAAAGGATATTGGCAGCGTCCGCAGGAAACGGAAAGAGTGCTGAAGAACGGTTGGATGAGTACCGGAGATATTGCCAGGATGGATGAGGACGGATACTTCTATATCATGGATCGCAAAAAAGACATTATTATTGCGGGCGGATTTAACATTTATCCCCGTGAGGTGGAAGATATTCTTTACGAACATGAAGCAATCCAGGAAGCAGCGGTGATTGGGATCAGGGATGATTACCGGGGAGAAACAGTCAAGGCGTATGTCGTGCTGAAAAAAGGAAAATCAGTTACAGAAGAAGAGCTGGACCATTTTTGCCGCAACCGTTTAGCCAAATACAAAGTTCCTCGTGTGTATGAATTTTGCAATAAACTTCCAAAAAGCGCGGTTGGCAAAGTATTACGCCGGGTTTTGGCAGAAGAGCAGAAAAAGAAAGAATCCTTGTCCTGAAAAGAGCAAAAATTCAAATAATAAAATTTATTTTATATTTAGAAATCTATTTAAATGAATTGACAATTAAAAATGTTTATTCTAAACTATAAATTGAATGAATAGTCATTCATATGATGTAAGAGAGGAACTTTAACCATGGCTAAACGGACGGGAGGAAAATATGAGGCGATTATTGAGGCAGCTGTAAGAGTCATTGCCGAAAATGGATATCACAACGCCCAAGTATCAAAAATCGCCCGTGAAGCCAAAGTGGCAGATGGTACCATTTATCTTTATTTCAAAAACAAGGATGATGTCTTGATTTCTCTGTTTAATGAGAAGATGGGTTCATTTATTGCCTGTGTGGAAGATGAGATCAGCAAAGAGACTTCTCCTGTGGGACAATTGCGTAAACTGATCCGGCTTCATTTTGAGCACCTTGAAAAAAATCACAAGCTGGCACTGGTGACACAGATTGAGCTCAGGCAGGCAAATCCTGAAGTGAGAAAAGGAATCGGGAAAGTTTTAAAAAGGTATTTGAATGTCATCGAAGGTATCATTGAACATGGAATCCAATCTGGTATATTTTACGAAAATTTAGACGTACGTACTGCTCGCAAAATGGTATTTGGTACATTGGATGAAACGGTGACATCGTGGATTATGAATGATTTCAAGTATGGTTTACTCAATCAGGCAGATGCCATACACCGATTGTTCATTCATGGAATGAGCAAGTAGAAATTGCCAAAGAGCTAGGGGGAGTGGAGATGGACATCCTGGTTTGTTTAAAACAGACATTTGATACAGAAGAGCAAATCACGATTGAAAATGGAGAGGTCAGTGAGGATGGCGTTGAATTTGTGATCAATCCATACGATGAATATGCCGTAGAAGAAGCTATTCGCTTAAGACAGGATCATGGCGGAGAAATTACAGTTCTTACAATCGGACCTGAGCGGGCGGAACAGGCTATCCGCACAGCGATGGCAATGGGAGTAGATAAAGGCGTCATTCTCGATACCGAAGATCTGAATGAAGAGATTGATGAATATTCAGTAGCACATCTTCTTGCGGCGGTGATTGAAGAAGAAGATCTGGACTTTGATATTATTTTGTGTGGTTATATGGCTGTCGATGACGGATCTGCCCAGGTTGGCCCGAGACTGGCGGAACTGCTTGATATTCCCCATATCTCAACAATTACCAAATTGGACATTGAGGATGAAAAGGTAATTGTGGAAAAAGATGTGGAAGGAGACATTGAACATATTGAATCAAAGCTGCCGATATTGGTGACAGCGCAGCAAGGTTTAAACGATCCTCGTTATCCCTCGCTTCCGGGAATCATGAAGGCGAAAAAGAAACCGCTTTCCCGTCTCGATCTTGATGATCTTGATCTTGACGAGGAAGAGATCCAGGCTAAAACGGAAACATTGGAAGTCTTTTTGCCGCCCAAAAAACAAGCCGGAAAAATCCTGCAAGGCGACATTAAGGACCAGACCAGGGAACTTGTCCAGTTGTTGCACTCTGAAGCAAAGGTAATCTAATCGCGGGGGGAACGAATGATGAGCAAACATGTTCTTGTTCTTGCTGATGTACGGGAAGGAAAGTTGAGAAATGTGAGTTTCGAATCCATAGCAGCTGCAAAATTGGCAACTGACGGTGGCCAGGTAACTGCTGCTGTATTTGGCAGTTTTGCCAGGGACTTGGCCGAACCGCTTTCACACTATGGAGCGGATCGTGTCATTGCTGTTACAAACAGTGAATTGGACCAATATACAACGGATGCATATTTTCAAGTCTTTACCAAAGTTATTGAGCATGTAAATCCGGACATCATATTTACAGGTCATACATCTGTGGGAAAAGATTTGTGTCCCAGAATTGCTGCACATCTGGGTTATGGTTTGATCAGTGATTGCACCAGTGTGGAGGCAAGAGACGGGAAAGTCGTATTTACCCGTCCCATCTACGCAGGCAAGGCTTTTGTAAGGAAAGTTGTTAAAGATGGAGTAATTTTTGCAACCATCCGTCCAAATAACATTCCTCTGAATGAACCGGATTCAAGCCTTGCTCCCAAAGTTGAGGAACTGGCAGTTGATCTGGATTCGGGTTCGTTGCGCACGCTGGTAAAAAACATTGTGAAAAAGTCATCTGACGGAGTTGATTTGTCTGAAGCGCGTGTTGTCATATCCGGCGGACGCGGTGTGAAAAGTGAGGATGGATTTAAAATACTTTATGAATTGGCCGACATATTGGGAGGAGCTGTTGGAGCTTCCCGAGGAGCCTGCGATTCTGGATATTGCGATTATGCGCTGCAAATTGGACAGACTGGAAAAGTGGTGACTCCGGATTTATATATTGCTTGTGGAATTTCCGGAGCCATTCAGCATTTGGCAGGAATGTCCAATTCCAAGGTAATTGTGGCTGTTAACAAGGATGCCGAAGCGCCCATTTTCCAGGTGGCAGATTATGGAATTGTCGGCGATCTGTTTGAAGTTGTTCCTTTGCTGACAGAAGAATTTAAGCAGCTGTTAAGTGAACAATCCTAACCGGTTGTTTTCGTGGACTATTGTAAAAAAGGGCACAAATACAAGAATTGTGCCCTTTTTTTATATTTGCTAACAAAACAGTTGATACTTTTTTTTCTAAAGTGGTATACTATCACTATGGAAATTAGCCATAAGACTAATTGCTGATAAAAAAGCATTTGTGTATGATGAATGAAGGAGGAGATTATTTATGGCGATTATAGAAGTTTCTGATCAAAATTTTTCCGAAAAAGTACAAAGTGCAGAGGCAGGACTGGTAGTAGTTGATTTCTGGGCTCCATGGTGTGGTCCTTGCCGCATGGTTGCTCCTGAATTAGAAAAAGTGAGTGATGAAATGGGTGATAAGGTCACCATCGCAAAACTTAATGTAGACAATAATCCTCAAACAGCAGGCAATTTCGGCGTAATGAGTATTCCGACGCTAATGTTATTTAAAAACGGCCAGGCAGTTTCCAAAATTGTCGGGGCTCAGCCAAAAGAGCAATTGGTAGCCTGGATCAGTGAACATCTTTAATCAAGGAAGAAAAGGTGATGCTATTGACAGCATTGCCTTTTCTTTTGCAAAATCAAACAAAATACATGTGAATAATTAGTTAAACAGATATTTGTCAGGTTTGCCAACAGAATGTAAGAAACTAAAGGATGTGTTCCTGCTGGAAGGAGCAAAGAGATGAACCGGTGTGCAGCAAGCCGGAAAAAGCAAATAGTCCCTAAAATCGCTTCCGGGCAGGCACAGGAGAGGATCTGTTACATTTTGTTTAATCTTTTTTGGAAGCGTCTGGTTCAGACGGAATTTGGGAAAAATGAGGTTCAATGGTATCTTTGTATCTTTTGATAAATACGGGCAAACCGCATACCAGTGCGAATGAAAAAACGGATTGAAAAATCATTCCTCCCAAATATGTAAGTTGCATCATCATGGCCTGACTATTGATTTGATCCAGATTAAACAGCATAAAGATAATCAGGAATACACCTGTCAGTGAGATGGCTGTAAAAAGTTGGGTGCCTACTGTGTATAATAAAGCGATAAATATTTTATTAAAATCTTTTTTCAGTGATACAAATGCCTTTTTTATGGCTGGCCATGCTTTGAGTTGATCTTTTATGACCAGAATAGACGTGTAAAAGGACAGATAAAGAAGAAGCAGATAAAAAATCAAACTGAAAATCATGTCAAAGATATTGAATAACCAGGTTCCCATAAAAGATCCCCGAGACACAATGAAAATCAGTATAACCGGGATGGCGGCTAGAATTAAAATAAGAAAATGAACCTTGAACAATTTCCAGAAATTACGGTAAACTCCTTTGAAAAAAAGGCTGATAGAAGATTCGTCTTTGTATATGGCAGAAATCGTGATGTTGGCGGCACCACCATAATACAATAGATAAAATGTTAAAATGAGTATTGCCGATAACATGGGAACCATCATGGTGAGTAAAGCCATTTTTTCAGTCATTAAAATTGCATTAAGTAAAGACAGCAGCAAAAATCCGAGCAAATAGGCAAAAATCAGTTTTACTCCATGCCTTCTGAATAATTCCATCGATAACCCTCCGCTTACGTTTCTGAAAAATTTGGTCAGTTTCCTATATTAAAACACAATTTGATGACTTTTGAGTGTAGTTCGAAAAAAACTCTTGTCTAATATCTGAAAAACTTGTTCACTAAAAAGAATAAATCGAACAAAATAGAGATGTGCTAAACTATAAATAGTCAAGTCCAAGTTTAGGGAAGCGATTTTTGGCCGTGAGCAAACGGCTGCAAAGTGCTTTGACTACACCAGAAAGAGGCGGAACAAGTCTCCAAAATCGCCGTCAACATTCTGATGAATAGTTGGCAAGTAATGGGGAAGAACTGATGAGATAAATGGAACTGAAGTCAAGCAAGGTGGGATTGTGAATGGGGATTAAGGACAAGCTTTCGCTTTTGCCTGATAAACCCGGATGCTATTTGATGCGAAACCAGGAAAATGAAATTATTTATGTAGGTAAAGCAAAAAATTTGCGTAATCGTGTCCGTTCCTATTTTACAGGAAGCCACGATGCCAAAACACAACGGCTGGTGATGGATATTGTTGATTTTGAATATATTGTCACCACCAGTGCATTGGAAGCACTAATTCTGGAACTGAATATGATCAAGAAGTATCGGCCTAAATATAATGTCATGCTTAAGGATGATAAATCGTATCCTTATATCCGATTGACCAGGGAAAAACATCCGCGGTTGGAGGTAACCCGAAAGCTGAAAAAAGATGGCTCCAAATATTTTGGACCTTATCCTCATGCTGGTGCTGCGCAGCATACAAAAAAATTGCTGGATCGCTTGTTTCCGCTTCGCAAGTGCAAGACAATTCCGAAGCGTGTTTGTCTGTATTATCACCTGGGGCAGTGTATGGCGCCTTGCGAAATGGATGTAGATACCAGCGATTATGAAGAGATTACGAAAAAAGTGATTCGCTTTTTGAACGGTGGGGCGACACAGGTAAAAAAAGAGCTGCAGAAGAAAATGGAAGAAGCAGCTGAAAAGCTTGAGTTCGAGCGGGCAAAGGAGTATCGTGATCTGATTGAAGATATTGAATCTACAATGGAGAAACAAAATATTGTCATGTCTGATCACAAAGACATGGATATATTCGGGTACACCTCGGAAAAAGGCTGGATGTGCATCCAGGTTTTTTTCATACGGCAAGGGAAATTGATTGAACGGGAAGTATCTGTTTTCCCGCATTATAATTCTGCCGAAGAAGATTTTATTTCTTTTGCTGCCCAGTTTTATCATGAGATGCCGACATATCCCAAGGAGATCCATTTTCCTCAGGGAGTTGATGTTGAACTTCTCAAAAGCTTGCTGCCAGAAGTGCGTATCCATATTCCCAAGCGCGGCATGAAAAAGAATCTTGTCCATATGGCAACTGAAAATGCCGTTATTGCTCTCAAAGAGCGTTTCCATCTGATGGAACGGGACGAACAAAAGACATTGCAGGCCATGGAGGGGTTGAGCCAGGCTTTGGGAATCGGACTTCCCCGCCGGATAGAAGCATTTGACAACTCCAATATCCAAGGAACGGATCCGGTTTCGGCCATGGTCTGTTTTATCGATGGAAAACCGGCCAAGAAAGAGTATCGAAAGTTCAAGATCAGGACGGTGTCCGGTCCTAATGATGTGGAAACCATGCGTGAGGTGATTCGCCGCCGTTATACGCGCGTACTTAAAGAAAACCGTCCGTTACCCGATTTGCTCCTGGTAGATGGAGGGAAGGGACAGATTCACGCAGCGCAGGATGTATTGGAAAACGAACTGGGTCTTTTTATTCCTGTTGGGGGGATGGTGAAGGATGATAAACACCAGACCGCAAAACTTATTGCGGGCGATCCTGTCCAAGATGTAAAAATTGAGCGGGGGAGTGAGGCGTTTTACCTGATTCAGCGAATCCAGGAAGAGGTGCACCGCTTTGCTATCTCTTTTCATCGCCAGGTTCGGGGCAAAAGCCTGATTCAATCTGAATTGGATAAAATTCCGGGGATTGGCCCGAAACGAAGGCAACTGCTATATAAACATTTTGGATCTCTTGAAAATATTCAAAATGCAACCATTGAGGAATTCCGTCAAGCAGGGATTGGTGATCAGTTGGCCCGGACAATCATCAATTCATTAAATAAATAAAGTTAAAAAGTAGATGTTTCAACCAGAAGGGGGATATTGCGGTGCAAGGTACTCGTGAAAATATAGAGACGATGGACCCCATTTATTTTCTGCGCCAATACACTGGCGGACAAACTGTTTCCAAACCACTTATGCAGTTGATCCATGAATTGAAAAAGAGATATTCTTTTCCCAATGGTGTGATCAACAGTTTATTTGAATTTTGTCTGATGGAAAGCAATTATAAAATTAGCCGTTCAAATGTATTGGAGTTGGCGGAAGAAATTTATGAAAGAAATATTACCACCGGAAAAGAGACTTTCTATTATTTGCAACAGCGGAAGTTTACGCCACCCCCATCCCCATCCTGTTCCCCGCCTGATCAAAATGAATATAATATGGATTATGTCGAGACAAATATTGCTTTATTGGCGCGGCAACTTCATGAGTTTCGCAATGAGCTGAAAGGTTGTGTCCGGCAAATGAACAAACAGATTGGCCGGATTGAATCCCGTCTCGAACAATTGTCAGAGGTTATCAATAAAATGGATTGAAAAAAGCATACGGGGCAGCTTCCGGTTTCGGCAAGATTGAAGGAAGCTGTTTTTCAGAAGCGAAAGCGGCTTCAGAACTGCGGCAAGGCGGAGACGGGGACAAGTCCGGAAAATCGCTTCCAGCAATAGGCTTTTCTACAGACTAAAGACCTTGGCAGGTCTTTTTTCTTTTTTGCAGTACTCAAACAGATAGGCATTTTCTGTATGATCGGTTATAATACATGGTTAGTTGTAATTTCAAGGCGATAAAGGTTTTAAAAAAACAGGAGAAGGAATAAAACAGTGAATGCCAACAACTGTATAGATTTTTCTTTTATCTGAGCAGTACTCTTCCGGCTGTGCAAATCAACCCTGTTCCTTCATATCGTCCGCATTTGGGAAAAAAGGAACGATATACCCGGTTTGTGCTTGTGCAAAAAAAGCGAAAAAGAACATTGTCGGAGGGCAGGGCAGGATATGTGTTCACAGACGGGGCTTCATTGGGTATTGAACAGTAATCTTTTTATGAATTAAAAAAGAATATTAAGTACAGGATGCAGAAATTAAAGAAGGGGTGACACTTCCATGAAAAAGGGAATTGTCATTGGCGGCGGTATTGCAGGACTATCAGCAGCGATCCGGTTGGCTGCTTATGGTTATGAGATTCATTTAATGGAAAAGCAATCCTTTTTGGGAGGACGATGCCGGTCATTTCGGCTGGGTTCTTATTTTTTTGATGGGGAATTTATGCCGATCCTGATGCCGGAAGTTTTTGAGCGTGTTTTTTGGGAAGCCGGCCAGGTACTGGATCCGGAACTCCGTTTTATTCCTCTTTCCGAAAACAGCCGTCACTTTTTTTACAATAAAACAGTAATTGACCTGTCTGCCGATCCCAATTACATGATGGAGCAGTTATCTGTTTTTTCTCCGGAAGATCAGGCAGGTTTTTTTGATTACCTGTCAGAAGCCGGGCGAATGTATGAAATAATCGAGGAGTACGTGGTGGATAAACCTAATCACTGCTGGACCGACTTTTTCAGAAATAAAAAGCTTTGGACATACCTGTCGGCACATCCGTTTGAAACTCTGGATTCTTTCCACCGCCGTTATTTCAGGGATAACCGTTTGTTGGCAATGATGAACAGGTATGCGCTTTATATGGGTTCTTCCCCATACCAGGCACCAGCTGCCCTGGCAATCTTCAGCTATCTGGAAATGGTGCATGGGATCAGCTATGTAGAAGGAGGAAATAAGCGGGTCGTAGAGGCGCTTGAGCGATTGGCACGTAAAACGGGTGTAACCGTACATACTTCCTGTGAAGTAGAAGAGATTTTGCTGCAAGAAGATCGGGCTGTCGGGGTCAGGGCAAATGGCGAAAAGCTGGAAGCCGATTTTATCATCAGCAATGTTGATGTAAAAAGAACACAAAAAACCTTGCTGGCGAGGAAAACAAAACAGGAGGCATTAAGCAGTTCCGGATTTTTGTGGCTCATCGGCGCCAAACATCTGTTTCCCCAGTTATTGCATCACAATTACTTTTATCCTGACAATTCGGGAAGACAATACATTGATATCTTTGAACAGCAGGTATGGCCGGAATCGCCCCTGATCTATGTTGGGAATTCAAGCCTGTCTGAACCTGACCGTGCTCCGGATGGAGCAAGCAATCTGTCTGTGATGGTGCATGTGCCTGCGGGACAAAAGGAAAATGTAGAAACGTATCGGGAACGATTATTGTTTTTGCTTGAAAAGGTTTGGGGATTAAAGGGTCTGGAAGAAAATATCGAAACTGAGCGAATGATAGGGCCGGCCGAGTTTGAGGAATTTACCGGGGCTGAAGGAGGAGCGTTTAATGGACGGGCTTTTCGCGGGGTCCGTTCACTCATTCGCCCACCGATGAAAGACAGGAAGGTGAATCGGTTGTATTATACCGGATCAACCACCTATCCAGGACATGGAGGGTTATCGACTTCTGCCCTGAGCGGTCTCCATGTTGCCCGGATTATTCGCGATGACCATGAGCATATGCTGGCGGTTAAAGCTAAACTGGCTGAGAAAGAGGCAAAAAAGCATGCCCGGCATCAAGCAAAAAAGAACAAGTCTTGAGAACAGCTGTTTACCCGGGTAATAAAAAAACTGCTGACAAAGCGTGAATAAGTAGTCAGCAGGTCAAAGCAAAAAAAACTATTCTTTTTTATTTTCTTTCTCTTTGTCATTCACCGCATCGCGAAAGGATTTCAATGTTTCTCCCGTTGCTTTTCCCAATTCAGGCAGCTTTTTGGGGCCAAACAGAACCAGGGCGACAACCAGAATAATAATTAGACCGGGAATACCAATTGTTGCCATCGCATTTCGCTCCTTTATGGTTTTGTTGATTTTATTATAATCTTTTAAATACGAATATGCCAGTTAAGATTAAGGAAAGACTTCCCTGTTTTGTGTTAGTCGTTGGCGTGCGGAAATTTTCCCTGCTTGTTTATGCGTTATTGTTGGGAATAGAACTATTAGCAAATAAAATGATGCAAGATCTTCAAAAAAATTGCAGATTTTGTTTTAAGTTGCGAGGTACAGGCAAATCTCCATATATCTTCGGAAAAAGGCTGTTTTCAAATTGAATCGGTTTGGCAGATATGATATGATCTATCACAATCAAACCACAGATTAAATATTGCTCGCTAAGATCATGTGGACTAGAGGAGCGGGTTTTATGAGTACTTGTCTGGAGTGACGGGCACGATGAAAGGCAAGGAAAGGAAAATACCGCCGAAGCTTGTTGGATTCCCGCAAGAAAACAGGCTGGTGTCGTACTTGAACAGGGACGGCACTGTCACAGAAGCCACTGCTTTTGTGGAGAGCTAATCCGCAGGGAATACGCGGGCTGTAGCGTTGGGAAACAAGGCGACAGCTAGCTATACTCTGCTGTGGCCTTCTGTTTATATATGAGCGAGTTTAGACTAGCTGAGAGGAGAGGAACTATGGGGATAGTTGTAAAAAAATTCGGCGGTACTTCGGTTGGGGATGTTAATCGTATTCAGGCGGTCGCCGATCGGATCAAACAAGCTGCCAATCAGGGACAGCAATGTGTAGTAGTGGTGTCTGCCATGGGAAAATCAACAGACCGGCTTGTCGATTTGGCCAATCAGATTTCCGGCAGTCCTTCCCCCCGGGAAATGGATATGCTACTTACGACAGGTGAACAGGTAAGTATTGCTTTATTGACAATGGCTCTGCAAGCCCGGGGCTTGAAAGCCCGTTCCATGACAGGCTGGCAGGCTGGTATTCAGACGAATAAGTTGCACGGAAAAGCTATGGTGAAAAATGTGAATTCGCAAGCAATTCTCGAATCTATTAATCAAGGTGAGGTCGTAGTTGTTGCCGGTTTTCAGGGGGTTTCGCCGGAAGGCGAGATTACCACGCTGGGGCGGGGCGGTTCAGATACCACTGCAGTTGTGCTGGCAGCAGCCTTGGAAGCAGATTGTTGTGAAATTTATACGGATGTAACGGGTGTTTATACCGCAGACCCGCGTGTGGTTCCTCTGGCTAAAAAAATTGACGAGATTACTTATGAAGAAATGCTGGAACTTGCCCATTTAGGTGCAGGTGTACTTCACCCACGCTCAGTTGAGGCAGCTCTTGCCAATCAGGTAAAATTGGTTGTGCGCTCCAGTTTTGTTGATGAACCTGGGACATGGGTGAAAGGGGAGAGGACAATGGAAACAGACTTGAATGTACAAGGGATTGCACACGATTTAAATGTAGCAAGAATAAAAATACTGAATCTGCCAAATCGTGAAAATACATTGGCTCAATTATTCGGATTATTGGGAGAAGCATTCATTAATGTGGATATTATTGTCCAAAGTGAACACGACCATGAAAAAGTGGACGTTGCCTTCAGTGTCCAGGAATCAGAAGAGAGGGCAACACTGAAATTGCTGGAGTCGGCAAAAGCGTCTTTGGGTTATGAGGAACTTATTTCAGAATCCGGATTGGCGAAGGTTTCTGCGGTAGGAGCGGGAATGATGACACGCCCCGGTGTGGCAGGCAAAATGTTTGCTACCCTGAGTGAAGCAGGCATTCGCGTCAAAATGGTTTCAACTTCTGAAATCAAGATTTCCTGTGTAATCGACAAAAAGTATGCCCTGGAAGCTATACGCCGGTTGCATACGTCATTTGGTCTGGACTACGCGGACGTTAAAGAACCAGCGCTGGAAAAAATGAGTTAACTTAAAAAAAGAGCTGAAGGAGATCAGCTCTTTTTTTATTCTCTTAAAAGGTTGTAATATTTTTTTGTAGAATTATATTTATTGAATATTTATTTTTTTCAGACAACAAGGACTAGCAGAGAACTTGTTCACATATACTATAGTTAAAGAAGGCTCGATGTGAAAACCGGCGGAATATTGAAAAATGTATGGAGCAGGGGGTATTTTGTTGCTTGAGTATATCATCAAACGGTTGATTCAGATGATGTTTACACTTTGGGTGATTGCTACCATTACTTTTTTTATGATGAAAGCCATTCCGGGAGATCCCTTTTCTGATGAAAGAAAATTGCCGAATCAGGTATTGGCCAATTTACATGCGCATTACTATTTGGATGACCCTGTTCCTGTTCAGTATCTGAATTATATGGCTAATTTGCTGCGTTTAGATCTCGGACCGTCGATAAAATATGAAACTCGCACCATTAACGAAATGATTGCAGAAGGGTTTCCCATTTCGGCCCAGTTGGGGATACAAGCCCTGGTGTGTGCTGTTATAATCGGGCTGCTCCTGGGAATCGTTGCCGCCTTACGGCATAACCGGCCAACAGACTATTTGGCGATGGTTATTGCAGTTTTGGGCATTTCCATTCCCGGTTTTGTCCTGGGGCCGTTATTGCAGAAATTCCTGGGAGTAGAATGGGGGCTTTTGCCAGTTGCGACCTGGGAGGGTTTCTCCTCTACCATCATGCCAACACTGGCTCTGGCTGCCTTGCCGTTGGCTACTATTACACGACTGATGCGCTCCAGTATGGTGGAAGTCTTGACACAAGACTATATTCGTACGGCACGCGCCAAAGGATTGCCACCCTTTTATGTGATCTGCCGGCATACTTTCAGAAATGCGGTTTTGCCGGTAGTTACTATTTTAGGACCGCTTGCCGTTGGTATCTTGACTGGAAGTTTTGTGATTGAAAATATTTTTTCCATTCCGGGGATCGGAAAATATTTTGTCGAAAGCATCAATAACCGGGATTATCCATTAATTATGGGGATTACGCTGTTTTATTCCCTCCTGCTTGTGGGTGTAAATTTTGCTGTTGATTTGGCTTATAAGTGGATTGATCCGCGAATCGAGCTTGGGAAAAAGGAGGGAAAATAATATGGAGCCAACTATCCAGCCCCGATTTCAACCAGCTGCAAGAAAGTCCGCGACCGAAAAGATTCGCCGTCCACAAACGTCATACCGGCAGGATGTTTGGAGCCGGCTCTGTAAAAACATACTGGCCATGACAGGGCTTGTACTGATTATCCTCATTAGTCTCACCTCGTTTATCGGCCCGGTTGTTTCGCCATATCAATACAATGAACAGAATCTGGAATATGGGCGGAATCTTTCTCCGTCAGCAGAGCATTGGTTTGGAACGGATGATTTGGGAAGGGATGTTTTTGTCAGGGTTTGCGAGGGCGGAAAAATTTCGCTGACCATCGGTTTGGCTGCTGCTCTGATTGACTTGTGCATTGGAGTCGTTTACGGGGGGGTTGCGGGATACCGCGGCGGGCGCACCGATGAAATCATGATGCGGATTGTTGACATTTTGTGGGGATTGCCGTATCTGTTGACAGTCATTTTATTGATGGTCATTATGCCGCCGGGGGTCACAACAATCATTCTGGCACTTACTGTAACGGGATGGCTGAACATGGCCCGGCTGGTAAGGGGACAAATTCTGCAGCTGAAAGAGCAGGAGTACGTGCTGGCGGCAAAAACCTTGGGCGCCGGGACCGGGAGGCTGCTTTTCAGGCATTTGCTTCCCAATACGGTGGGCCCGATTATTATTATGTTAACGTTAACAGTTCCGTCGGCTATTTTTGCCGAAGCGTTTTTAAGTTTTCTTGGCCTCGGAGTGCAGGCGCCTGTTGCCAGTTGGGGCACTATGATCAATGATGCCCTCGTTACAGTGTTATCCGGAGAATGGTGGCGCCTTTTCTTCCCGGCATTGTTTCTCTGCCTGACCATGCTGGCCTTTAACGCGCTTGGAGATGGACTGCGCGACGCGCTTGATCCGAAAATGCGCAAATAGAGAGGAGGGAACTTGATGGAAGAAGTGTTGCATGTAGAGAATCTTCATGTTTCTTTTCAGATTGCAGGAGGCGAGGTGCAAGCGGTACGGGGGGTAACCTTTACTTTAAACAAGGGTGAAACACTGGCGATTGTCGGTGAGTCCGGAAGCGGGAAAAGTGTGACCGCGTTGTCTGTCCTCAACCTGATCCCTTCCCCGCCCGGGCGGATCAAACAGGGGGAAATCCGGTTTGGGCAAAGGGACTTGATCCGGTTGCCGGAAAAAGAATGGTATCGAATCAGGGGATCGGAAATTGGAATGATTTTTCAGGACCCGATGACTTCACTGAATCCAACCATGACCATTGGACGGCAGATCATGGAAGGGATTCGCTGGCACATGCGGGCCGAAGATCGCGAAGCCTGGCAAAAAGCTGTGGATATCTTGAAACTGGTGGGCATTCCCCATCCTGAAAAGAGAACGAAACAATATCCGCATGAGTTTAGCGGAGGTATGCGCCAACGGGTAGTCATCGCCATGGCCCTGGCCTGCTCTCCCAAGATCCTGATTGCAGATGAACCGACTACGGCATTGGATGTAACAATTCAAGCGCAAATTTTAGATTTAATGAAAGAGATCCAGCAGCAGACAGGAACTTCCATCTTGCTTATCACCCATGATCTGGGAGTGGTAGCCGAAACGGCGGATAGGGTTGCTGTCATGTATGGGGGGCAGATCGTGGAAACAGGATGGGTTCGTGAAATCTTTGCCCATCCCCACCATCCCTATACTTGGGGACTTATGGGTTCAATCCCCCGCCTGGACAAGGCAAGAGACCAGGAACTTGAGCCGATTCCCGGTTCACCTCCGGACTTGTTTTTGCCTCCGCCCGGATGTTTGTTTGCTGACCGTTGCCCTTATGCCATGAATGTCTGTTATGATGAAATGCCCGATATTACACAAGTTTCCACTTCCCATCAAGTACGTTGCTGGTTGGAAGATCCGGAAGCACCTCCAATTTCTCCAAAAATCTTTTCGGAAAAATCTTGACAAGAAGATAAATACACCTTATCATTAATGAGAAAATTTAAAAAACAGCTTCTTATCCAGAGTGGTGGAGGGACTGGCCCGATGAAACCCGGCAACCTCGCTTGATTCTGAGCGGATGGTGCCAAATCCTGCAGGAAAATTTCCTGAAAGATGAGAAGAGGTGTGCGGATTACGAGCATACAAAGCCCTCTTCGAACGAAGAGGGCTTTTTCGTTTATAATCAAGGGTCTTTATGGGGGGATGAAAATGAATTTGCAATTGTTAAAGATAAAAGATCAGGTGCATTTGGGTCCGTTCCAGCTGGAATGCGGAGAGGTTTTGCCAGAGGTGACGATTGCCTATGAAAAAGCGGGAAATGTTGACACCGGTCAGGTTATTTTGGTCTGCCATGCCTTGACGGGAGACACGCACGCTGTTGGTGATGAGACAGATCCCGGATGGTGGGACGGACTGATTGGAGTAGGAAAATATATTGATTTACAAAAATACGCCGTGATCACGATGAACGTGCTTGGCGGTTGTGGAGGAAGTACAGGGCCTTCATCCGTTGATCCCCGAACCAACAGGGAATATGGGAGCCGGTTTCCAAAGGTGACGATTCGGGATATGGTTCGGGCACAATATGAAGCACTTGAAAAATTGGGAATCAATCATCTTAAAGCTGTGATTGGCGGATCGATGGGGGGGATGATGGCCATGGAGTGGGCTGTCATGTTTCCTGAATATATGGAGAAATGTATACCTATCGCTACAGGAGCCACACTATCAACCATGTCGATGGCATACAACGAAATTGGACGCCAGGCAATAATGGAAGATCCGGAATTTAAAGAGGGCGACTACTATCCCGGGAAAGGGCCGGTACAAGGATTGGCGATCGCGCGTATGCTTGGTATGGTGACGTACAGGACGAATCCTTTGTTTGAACAAAGATTTGCCCGACAAAACGTCCAAAACAAACAAGCTCTGGTAGAAAGCTACCTGCATTACCAGGGGAAGAAATTGGTTAACCGCTTTGACGCAAATACGTATTTGCGGTTTTTGGATGCAATGGACCATCATGATGTGGGACGAGGACGGGGTGGATTGGAAGAAGCGGTAAAAAAAATTTCTGCCCGGGTTTTGACCATAGGCATCAAGGAAGATATTTACTTTCCCGTGCGACAACAGCGCGAATTCCACCATATTTGCCAATTGGTCGGAATTAACTCGACTTATCATGAATTTTCATCTGATTATGGTCATGATGCTTTCCTTGTCGAGTATCAATTGTTTGGAAAACAAATTCAGCAATTTTTGAATGAGAAATGGAATTATTGAAATTTTGACAGTTCCTTGACTAATGAATTGATAACAGAGTAAAATATACCATGTTGAAACCCTTTACCTTTTTAAATGAGTTTTTTGTAAAAAACTTTCAATTCTTTCACGGTGCAACTATGTTCTTAGATTGGAGGCAGATGATGAGCACTCAACGCAGCTTTTTCAACCGTCGGATACACTCGTTGTTAGGCGTAATACCGGTTGGCTTTTTTTTAATCGAACATTTGTACACCAACTACTATGCCACACGGGGTGCATCAGCTTTTGTAGAAAAAGTTGACGGACTTTGGAGCTTACCCTTTTTAGTCGTTTTGGAAATCTTTTTTATTATCCTGCCACTCCTGTACCATGGCATCTACGGATTGTATATTGCCTTTACCGCAAAAAACAATACAGGCAATTTTGGCATGTTCCGTAACTGGATGTTCCTTTTGCAGCGGGTGACAGGTGTCGTTACACTGGTTTTTGTGCTCTGGCATGTATGGCAGACGAGGGTTCAGGTTGCCTTATATGACTTGAGTTCTGAGCAACTGGCGCAACTAATGTCAGAATCCGTGCAAAATCCAGTTATTTTTGCAGTATATGTCATTGGATTGCTTTGTGCTGTTTTCCACTTCAGCAATGGTATGTGGTCATTCCTGGTCAGTTGGGGAGTAACGATAGGACCGCGTGCCCAAAGCGCTTCTTCATGGTTATGGGGCATTGTTTTCTTAGTTGTCTCATATATGGGAATTTCGTCACTATTCGCTTTTGCCCAACCTGATTTTATCCAACAATTGGCACAGTTTTAGAAGGGAGCACTTGACCAATGAATGAAAAAATAATCATTGTGGGCGGTGGCTTGGCTGGTTTAATGGCATCAATAAAAGCAGCTGAATCCGGCGCCGATGTACAATTGTTTTCGCTTGTTCCTGTGAAACGCTCTCACTCCGTATGTGCCCAAGGCGGTATCAATGGTGCTGTAAATACGAAGGGTGAAGGAGATTCCCCATGGGTACACTTTGATGATACGGTATATGGAGGAGACTTCTTGGCCAACCAGCCGCCGGTTAAAGCAATGTGTGAAGCGGCTCCAGGAATTATTTACATGATGGATCGCATGGGAGTTCCGTTTAACCGTACCCCGGAAGGATTAATTGACTTCCGCCGGTTTGGGGGAACGAAACACCATCGTACTGCTTATGCAGGGGCAACTACTGGACAACAATTGCTGTATGCTCTGGATGAACAGGTACGTCGATTCGAAGTTGAAGGAAAAATTACGAAATATGAACATTGGGAATTTCTGCGGATTGTTCAGGATGACGAAGGACGTTGCCGCGGGATTGTTGCCCAAAACATGAGAAGCAGTGAAGTTGTCACATTTACTTCAGATGCGGTAATTCTTGCAACCGGCGGAGCAGGAATCATATTCGGCAGATCAACCAACTCAATGATCAATACGGGTACAGCCGCGGGTTCGGTATATCAACAGGGAGCATACTACGCCAACGGCGAGTTTATTCAAATCCATCCAACGGCAATCCCCGGAGATGATAAATTGCGCCTGATGTCTGAATCTGCACGTGGTGAAGGGGGACGGGTTTGGACATATAAAGATGGGAAACCGTGGTATTTCCTGGAAGAATGGTATCCCGCATATGGAAACCTGGTTCCGCGTGATATTGCGACACGCGCCATTTTCAAAGTCGTTGTTGATATGAAATTGGGTGTCAACGGCGAAAACATGGTTTACCTGGATCTGTCTCACAAAGATCCGCATGAATTGGATGTAAAACTGGGCGGCATTATTGAGATTTACGAAAAATTTGCGGGAGAAGACCCCAGAAAAGTTCCAATGAGAATTTTCCCTGCCGTACACTATTCGATGGGTGGCCTGTGGGTAGATTTTAATCAGATGACCAATATTCCCGGGTTGTTTGCCGCCGGGGAAGTTGATTACCAATATCACGGAGCCAATCGTTTGGGAGCCAACTCTTTGCTATCCAGCATTTACGGTGGAATGGTTGCCGGACCTAAAGCACTTGAATATATACGTGGATTGGATAAAAGCGTTGAGTCGATGTCTGCTGATTCTTTTGAATCTCAACGCAAGGCTGAAGAAGAGAAATTTGAAAATCTCCTGAAAATGGATGGCGGAAACGAAAATGCCTACCTTATTCATAAAGAATTGGGCGAATGGATGACCGATAACGTAACCGTTGTTCGTTACAATGATCGCCTGAAAAGAACCGATGAAAAAATTCAGGAATTGATGGAGCGCTATCAAAATATTAATATGATCGATACCAGTAAATGGAGTAACCAGGCAGTTGCGTTTACACGCCAATTATGGAATATGCTGCAATTGGCCCGTGTCATAACCATAGGCGCATATAATCGTAATGAAAGCCGCGGAGCTCACTATAAACCGGAGTTCCCGGACAGAAACGATGAAGACTGGTTAAAAACAACCAAAGCGAAATTTACACCGGAAGGACCTGAATTTGAATATGAATCGGTTGATGTTTCGTTGATTAAGCCTCGCCCGCGTCGTTATGATGTGGACAAGGGGGGAAATGAAAAAAATGAGTGAACAACAATTCGTACACCTCGTCATAACACGACAAGATGGACCGGATCAAAAATCATATGTGGATGAATTTAAAGTCCCGTACCGTAAAAATATGAATATTATCTCTGCTTTAATGGAGATTCAACGTAACCCTGTGAATAGCAAAGGCGAAAAAGTAGCTCCTGTACAATGGGAATCCAACTGTTTGGAAGAGGTATGCGGAGCCTGTTCCATGGTAATCAACGGAAAACCGCAACAATCCTGTTCCGCTCTTGTAGATCACTTTGAACAACCGATCCGCATTGAGCCAATGCATACATTCCCGGTTATTCGGGACCTGATTGTTGATCGCAGCCGGATGTTTAACGCATTGAAACATGTGAAAGCGTGGATTCCGATTGATGGGACGTACGACCTGGGGCCGGGTCCGCGTCTTGGTGAAAATGAACGGCAATGGCGCTATGAATTATCCAAATGCATGACTTGCGGGGTTTGTCTGGAAGCATGTCCCAATGTAAATGATAAATCAAACTTTAAAGGTCCATTTGTTATCGGACAGGTACAATTATTTAATACACATCCAACCGGGGCCATGAATAAGGATGAACGGCTTGAAGCATTGTTGGATGAAGGCGGTTTGCAAGAGTGTGGAAATTCTCAAAACTGTGTTCAGGCATGTCCGAAAGGAATTCCATTAACCACAGCGATTGCCAAATCAAACCGGGAAGCAACCAAACATATATTTAAAAAATGGTTGTCTGTTTGAAATAAAAGAACCGCTGGCTTATAACCAGCGGTTCTTCTTTATTGTCGAGACGAAACCGATGTAAAGAGTTCACCAATCGAATCAAACAACTCTCCTAACCATTCGAAAATGGTGTCAATGATTCCTTGTGTCTTTTCAGAATCAAGAATATTTTTGATATCTCCGCGCAGGTTATCAAATTGCTGGCTGATTTGATCCCAATCAATGCCCAATTCACTAAAATTCTGGGCGTACTGAGTCATCTCATTAATGGTTTGTTCATTCAAGTTAATATTAAAATCATTCGAAACGTTAATGATGATATCACGAAACTCTTCAGGGCTTTGAGGTTTTTCTTCAGAAACCTGCTTTTTCACTTCATTGATAAATTGCACCGCTTTGTTCGGATCGCCCATCTGTTTTGAAAGATCCTGGGTACGGACAATTTCCTCGTTAGCTACCTGTTTCTTGTTTTCATCAATTTTTTCGCCTGTAGCCGTTTCAAAAGCCTTGATAATCCCGGTTAATCCGGCTGTGCCTGAAACTTTGAACGGAGCGGTAACATAGATATCCGCATCTTTGATTCCGGCTGTAATTGCTGCGTTTGCATACATGCTTGGGGTAATTGTTGTAATATTGTTGGTTTTTACTGAAATTCCCTTGTTTGATGAAGCCAGTGTAATTTTGGCAGATGAGATGGCTCTTTGCCCAATTACATCTTTACTCAGGTAGTTCCCCAGATACTGGTGTTCTTCCTGGTTGGTTACATCAATAATTTTGACTGTATTCGCGTTGGGATCGACGCCCATCTCGCTTAATATCTGATCACGTTGGGTTCCAGTCAGATCTTTTCCCAAAGTTACAACGGTTTCCCCTTCAATGGCATCGGCTGAAACCTGAAGGGGTGCTATCAAGGAAAAAAATGTCATAATTACAAGGGTAAATATCCCCCAAATTTTGATGTTTTTCATCAGTTGTGAAATCCCCCTTTTCACTAAAAAACGAGAAATTGATCCGAGATGTCTCCTTCATTTCTGGGTATCCCTTCTGAACAAAACGACTCAAGCTTATTGTAACCTGTACAATCCAATCTGTGAACAGTAAAAAAGTAGAGTACTTACCATAATCTATCTTAATGGAGCCAGGTCAAGAACATTATTTGCAAAAAAAACACCCTGCCGCAGGGGAATTCGTTTATGCGGAAAATCATTTCTCCCGCCTTTGTCTGTCTTCTCCTCGGCAAGGTGTTTTCAGCCGTTATTTAAAAAACCGGTTCTTTTAACTCTGCAAGTTTCTCAAATGAAGTTTTGTCAACATCTTTGTGAAGGCTGTTGCCATGGGCATCCATGGTGACAATGGCGGCAAATCCTTTTACCTGCAAGTGCCACATCGCTTCAGGAACGCCAAATTCTATAAAGTCTACTCCATCTACACCGGTAATGCAGTCGGCATAATATTGAGCGGCTCCGCCTATGGCATTCAGATAGACGGCACCGTGTTCCTGTAAAGCTTCCAGGGTCTTTTGACCCATACCGCCTTTTCCGATTACAGCCCGAATGCCAAATTTCTTGATAATGTCGCCTTGATAGGGTTCTTCCCGAATGCTGGTGGTGGGCCCGGCTGCTTTTACATGCCAGTTGCTTTCCTCATCCTTGAGCATTACCGGTCCACAGTGATAAAGAACGCTGCCGTTCAGATCGACCGGAGCATCATGGTCCATCAAATATTTGTGCAAGGCGTCACGGCCTGTATGAATCTGGCCGTTAATAATTACGATATCCCCAACTTTCAGGTTTCGGACCTGTTCCTCCGTAACAGGGGTATGGAGTTCAATTTCACGCCTGTCATCAGCAGCACTGTTGTCTTCATCCATTTGTACATTTACTTTTTCTTCAGAGGTGTAGAGCCAATTTATAATTTCTCCCGTTTTGGGGTCAATGGTTATGCCTTGGCGGCGATAAGCCCAGCAGTTATAGGCAACCGATACATAAAAGCTGGCTGGAATCCGGTTCATCGAACCGATTTTGCAGCCGAGCAAGGTGACATTGCCTCCAAAACCCATGGTGCCAATGGATAAAGTATTTGCCTTATCCATGATATATGCTTCCAGATCGGCCAGTTTAGGATTTGGATTGGTATCATCTACATGACGAAACAATTGTTTTTTCGCTAATTCAAAGCCAGTTGTGCGGTCACCCCCAATTCCCACTCCGATAAATCCGGCGCTGCATCCTTGTCCCTGAGCCTGGTAAACGGAATGCAATATGCACTTGCGGATTCCGTCCAGATCCCGTCCGGCCCGGCCCAGACCTTCCAATTCGCAGGGCAAACTGTATTGAATATTTTTGTTTTCACAGCCGCCGCCTTTCAGGATCAGTCGAACTTCGATATTATCATTTTCCCATTGTTCGTAGGAGATGACAGGGGTGCCTTCTCCCAGGTTATTGCCGCTGTTTTCGCCGGTCAGTGAATCGACGGAGTTCGGGCGCAGGTATCCCTTTTTGGTGGCTTCTGAAATAGCTTCCCGAATGGCCTCGCTTATTTCCAACTGGTTGATGCTGACGGGAACCTTGATTTTAAATGTAGGCATGCCGGTATCCTGGCATATGGGCGATACATGTTTTTCAGCCATTTCAATATTGTTAGCGATAGTTGATAGAGCGATCGCCGAGCGTGTTCCGGCATCTTCCATTTCCCGGGCTTTTTTGATCGCTTTCCGCACATCCGGTGGCAGGTTGGTAGAAGTTTCTGTAATCAGTTTTAAAATAGACTCTTTTAAAGCTAGCATATAAACCCCTTCTTTTTTGGTTAATTGAACAATTGAGAGAATTGCAATCCTTTTTAAACAGCACCAGGACAAATGCATTATGAATTGCAACAAAATCCACTAAATCTATTATAGCTATTTTTTAAATATTTCTCATTAAGATGAAAAACTCAATCACCAAAATATGATGACTGAGTCTCCAGATTTCTGGTCAGATATAATAAACCGCCCTTCTCGAACATAATCATTGTTCTTCTTCACATTCAATCCACTCATCAGCCCATGCCTGAATTGAGGCAATTACAGGGGTGAGTGCTCGTCCTTTTTTTGTCAAAGCATATTCAATCCGGACAGGTGTTTCTGGATAAACCCTCCGCTCCACCAGCTCGTTGGCTTCCAGTTCCTTGAGACGTTCAGCCAGCATTCGTTCACTCATCAAAGGTATTTGTTCGCGAATATCCCGAAAACGGCAAGGTCTTTCCATCAAGACCCGGATGATCAGGCCGATCCATTTCTTTGATATGATTTTGACTGCTTCTTCAAATCTTGGGCATATGCAACGTTCCATAGATTTCACCTCTCTTTTCTATCTTAGCAAATGAAAAGCCAATTTGACATCTATATCATAAAAACAGATTGGTCGGCAGACCAATCTAAACGTCTGAATTATCCCTATCAATTTGTCCGGGATAGTACGTGGATTGGATTCGTTCTTTTTCCTTTTTGAATATTTCCCGGATTTGACTGATGCTCCATCCTTTGTCTTTATAAAGCAAGAGATAATCAAGCATAACAGGGGACCATGCCAGATTCAAGGAGGCTTGGGTAAACGTATGGGCAGCAATTTCACGTAACCGTTTGATTGGTTTGCGAATGGAAAAAGGTCCTTTTTGTTTTACCGTCACACGGGGCAAAGCAACATCGGTTCGGCCAGCCCTGGTTTCTTCCAAATGGTGGAACCATTCATGAACCAAATGGAGCAAAAAAAGATCCTCTTCCGGAACGAAAAAATTCATTTCCTGAAAAAGCTGCCGGATCTGGAAAACCGATTGCCGGTAAATGGAGATCAGGCGTTGTTTTCTGTCGTAATCGGCACGAATGGAGGGGGTTCCCGCATTTTTATCTTCAAACCGAATCGTTAATCCTTCCTTTAAAAGAATATTGACCATTTCTTTGAGAGACTTCCCGCCACCCCAGCGGTTTGCAGTCATGAATCCTTTTTGCATCGCCTGTTGAACAATCAGCAACACTTCATTCGCCGCCAGAAAAGGAAAATATTTATCCTGTTCCAATTCCAACACGAACAGGCATTCGGGCGAAAGCGCCGGATATTTGTCAAGGTTGACAGATGAAAGGGAACAGCGTTTGCCTGGTTCTGCCAAACGTTTCATTTTTGGTTTCTCCCCATTTCGATCCCGTTTATTCACTTGTATGTGAATTAAAGCTTGACTCATTACAGGAATGGAGAGATTTTTTTCAAGGTGAGACTAATTCCAGGATCCACTCTTTCATATCGATCAGGCGTAGTGTCTTCGGTTGTGAATTGGTTCCAGTGACGATCATCGGCACATTGGAATCCAGGTAATGCAGGGAACCGTGGCTCGCCCCTTTGTGGGTGGGAGAGCTTTCCCCTGTCAATTCATAGCCGGGAGCGACGGTAACAACAATCACCCGTTCTCCTGTATTCATCACCCCTGACAATCGGAACAGGACATCAGGAAAAATGCCGTACTCAATCTGATCGCAA
This sequence comes from uncultured Thermoactinomyces sp., assembly GCA_965544045.1. Taxonomy (GTDB): domain Bacteria; phylum Bacillota; class Bacilli; order Thermoactinomycetales; family Thermoactinomycetaceae; genus Thermoactinomyces. The sequence goes on along the minus strand of CBEULT010000008.1, from coordinate 113,688 downwards.
TTTATAGAAAGATCCAGGACAGACATGTTTCCCTTCAACTCCCATTTTTGCCCGTATTCATCCCACAAGGGGCCGTTTTTTCTGAAACGGAATCGGGCTTCAGGAAGATTGCCACTAACTACATGAATCCAATCCTTTTCCTTCCAGGCAATGATATCCAGCTTGGGTTCTTCTTTCAGGGTATCGACTATTTCCCTGATTGCCAGGCCAGGATCCAGGATATATATATAGGCCATCCGTTCGTTCACGCATAATACCAACTGATCCTGCACCCGGGGAGCAAGCTGCCTGATTGGCATGATGCTGTAGGAATGAAGTATTTTGCGCAAATCAATATAAGCCGCCTGCTTGTCAGGCAGGATATGGGTTTGTCCGCTGTCTCCCATGATAATCCAGGTTGCTTTTTGAATGGCTTCTTCCCATGAACCAAACGCATCCAGAACTTTTTGCAGTTCCTTGTCCACCTGAATAAGTCCCTTTGTTTCTGAAGGGCCTTTTTTGTGCACCGGATCATCATTGGATGGAAAATAGACGATTGTAAACGCTGGCAGTTTTCCATCTTCAATTAGGGATACTAGTTCCATGCGCGAGAAGGCATCATTAAACCCGAACCGCCTCCAGAAGGAAGTGTATTTGGTATCGGAATAAATCTTCGATAAAGCGGCAAACGAAAAAAAAGCTGGTGCCCTTGTCCGGATCTGTTGGGGAAGGATTCCAAACAGGCTGGCGATCCGTGGGGGAAATAATCTGCGCTCGTATTTTCCACGGTAAATCAGACCATTGATGGAAGCAGTCGGTTGATCGATTTCTTCATGAATTGTTTTTACTTGTCTGCTAATGTATTTCTGGTTCAGATTGATAAGGCTGTCGGTTAATACCGTTTTCAAGCCAATCGTCATGGTTTCCCGGAGTCCTGTTCCAAAATTGACCATTCGCCTTTCTTTTTTGTGGAAATAAGTAAGACCAAAGATGTGATGCTGATTGGGAGGCACTCCGGTTAACAAGGTTGATTCAATACAGACAGACATGGTCGGGAAAGAAGAAATGACCTTTGGGTAATAACGTCCGTTTTGTTTTAAAAATGAAAAAGCTGGAGTCTGTTCACTATGAATGGTTTCATTTAATGTAGGATCCATGACCGAATCAATCATGATCATAATAACCGGTTTTTGTTTTGGTTGGATATCTGTTTTTTGCATTTCCATCTGTTGTGAGAGCTGCTCTTTTTTGGAGGCGTTTCCGAGCATGATGGCAAAGAGAACCAGGAGAACAATGATTAACAGTAACGTCATTCCTCTATTCCTTCCTTTTTTACAGTTATTAAACATAGTTTTGCACGGAGACAGACCAATTATGCCAAACTGTTTGACGTTGGGAGACGCTTCCTGTACCTTTAATATAGAAGCATTAACATCTGAAAGCTGTGAACAGATGGCAGAAATTTAAATTTCAGGAGGGAAGAATATAAATGCATACGCTTCCAAAAGTACCGGAAAATGAGATCAGAAACCGAATCTCCCAGTTCCAGGCTTCTCTTGAGGAAATGGAAGCAGACGGAGCGCTGATTACGCAAAATATCGATTTGTATTACCTGACAGGAACCATGCAAAATGGACTCCTGTTTGTACCGCAAACGGGAAAACCCTGTTTTTATGTGAAGAAAAGTGTAACTCGTGCCGAATTTGAAACGATTCTCCCGGTTCAGCCCTTGGGAAGAATCAGGGAATTCGGCAATAAAATTGAAGCAACATTTGGATCAATCAAAAAATTGGGAATAGAAATGGATGTCTTGCCTTATGGATTAGCAAAACGCTATTTGGGAATGTTTCCGCAAGCGGAAGCGGTCGATATTTCTTTCCCGCTGCGACTGCAAAGAGCGGTTAAATCGGAATATGAACTGCAACAGATCAAAAAAGCGGCCATGTATGTGAATGAAATTGTTGCATCCCTGCCGAGCTATATTCAAAAAGGGAAAACGGAACTGGAATTGTCCGCCAATATCGAACATGTCCTGCGGCTCAAGGGAAATATCGGGATTTACCGCATGCGCGGCTATAATCAGGAACTCTGCCTGGGTATGGTGGCTTCCGGTTCGGCAGCTGCCACCCCCACCTATTTTGACGGGCCGGCGGGAGGTCTGGGGGTCCAGCTGGCCAGTCCCCAGGGAGCAAGCCCAAAGCCTTTGCAGATTGGTGAACCGATTCTGGTTGATATTGCCACCACCGTGGAAGGCTACCTGATTGACCAGACCCGCCTGGCTGTGATTGGTGAACTGGATTCGGAAATGGAAAGGGCGTATGAGGTGGCCGTATCTATTATTAAAGAAGTGGAACAGATGGGTAAACCGGGAGTCGAATGGCAAGCCCTGTATCTTCGGTCATTGGAGATGGCAGAAGAAGCTGGCCTGTCCAACCATTTCATGGGCTATGGCCCTGACCAGGCCAAATTCCTGGGCCATGGCGTCGGCCTGGAAATGGACGAGCTGCCGATCCTGGCCAAAGGCTTCCGCCAGCCGCTCCAGGAAGGAATGGTCATTGCCATCGAACCCAAATTCACTTTCCCTGGCCGTGGTGTCGTCGGCATCGAGAATACTTACATGGTAACCAAAGACGGATTGCAGCCGCTTACCATAGCTCCGGAAGAAATTATACGGATTCCGGAGTAAGCTTTTCCACCCCATCTCTTCCAGAATGGAAAAGATTTCGTAACCGATAACCCGCCTTGGGAATATGATGTTGGAGAAAAGTCAAATCGCACTTTAAAAAATGCAGGATATTCGCCCAAATGACTGATAAATCCTCACCATCATCACAGACTGCTCATAATATAACTTGACTGGTCCCTGACCCTTGTATATCAAGTGCTCGAGCAAGGAAGGGTGGCATCATTTGAGTAACCGTAAAGGCAACTCCTTGTTGACAAACCGGGAGAGGGAAGTTTTTGAGCTTTTGGTGCAAGACAAAACTACAAAGGAGATTGCCCAACAACTTTTCATCAGCGAGAAAACGGTTCGAAACCATATCAGCAATGTGATGCAAAAACTGAATGTAAAAGGTCGTTCCCAAGCCGTAGTCGAGTTGGTAAGATTGGGCGAGCTAAAAATCTGAGTTGATGAACCCTGCTGCATGGATGTGGCAGGGTTTTTGTTGTGGGGTTCAATATCAAAGGCTTGGATGAGCGTTTGTTGCAAGAAAAAGATTCAAGTGGAGCTATATCAAATTGTACGTATAGTGATAAGAAAAACGGGGGTTATAGTCACCCTCGTTTTCTTGATTATTGATCATTCAATATTTGGGATATCGGTAATATATGATCCTTGCTATGAAAAAGTTCTTCGAAGGACTCTGTGGTTTGGAGGAATTTTTGTTGTAGCCACCCTTTCGTTATTTCAAGAACAATTCTTTGTTCCAATCTTGATCTGAATAAATCTGTTTGGTTAATAGATCAAAAGAACAGAACGAACCATTTAAAAAAAGAGAGCCCCCCGATCACTGGGGTGCTCTCTTTTCTACGGAAAAGATTTGTCCTTAATTATTAATTAATACTTGGGATATCCGATGATACAAATATCCTCTCCAAACCGTTTAACGGTAACATTTTCAAGTTCCACAGCCAAAGCCATCCGTTCAAATCCCCTGCCTGAAATCGGTGTAATGGTTTCCTTACTGCCAAGTAATTTGGGGGCAATAAAGGAAACCACTTTCCCTACAAGTTTAGATTCAAGCATTGACCAATTCAGTCCTCCACCACCCTCAAGCAGTACTGATAGAATTCCGTTTTCAGCCAGATGTTTCATTGCTTTTGCCAAATCGACCCGTGGTCTGCTGCCCGTGCAATTTACCGTTACTCCACGTTCAATCAGTTGTTTTTCTTTTTCTGTGTCTGCTTTGTCCGAAAATACCCAGGTTGGGGCTTCTTTCGCAGTTGTCACCAGTGGAGTATCAAAGGAATACGCAAAACTGTCGGCTACAATACGGATTGGGTTTTGCCTTGCCACCGGGCAGACGGGTAATCAAACCCGGACGATCTTTTAAAACGGTTCCGATCCTGACCATAATCCCGTCGTTCCGGTGACGCATATAGTGAACATTTTCTCTTGAAGATTCATTGGTTACCCATTTGCTGTCGCCGTCTGAAGTGGCAATTTTTCCGTCCAGGGTCATTGCCGTTTTCATTGTAACAAGTGGCATCCCGGTCCGCTTGTAATGTTCCAAGGCAAGATGTTTGGTATCTTCATGGTTCACTATAAAAAACCTCCATTTACAAAGTAAATTTATATGTAAATTTATACAAATCGGTCCGGCTGGTTAACAGACAATATTCTACCAGTTTGCTGGATGCGTCAAACGTTTTCCGTATAATCCGTGCAACTGGAACATCCTCTGGCATTTCCAAAAGTTTAACTTCCTCATTGGAAGCCTTATCCACGGTCAAAACTTCCTTACATGTGATTGGTTTTCTTCCAAAAGACTCCAGGGTTCTATACAAACTGAGTGCAGGATTCTGTTTAACACCTTCAAGGATTTTTTGCAATTTGTTAAGTGGCAGAGAGTTAGGGAGATAGGAGTGTGATATGGATAACGGTACACCATCTCTCAATTGCAGAACTTGATAAAGCAATACTGGCGGTTGTAACTCCCAAGGCAACTTTTCAGGCAGGTCTTCTGGAGTGTAAAGCATACGAAGATCAAGATATTTTTTTGTTGCTTTGTTTACATGGTCTCTTCCAAATCCCCGCTGAGTCGAAGAGAACCGACCTAAAAGCCAATCAGTAGTAACATCTAAAACATCTGCTAATTTCACAAGCATTTCAGTTGGCGGACTGTTGTACTGATTTTCATAGTTGGAAATCGTTGCTTTCGTTGTACCAACTAATTCAGCAAGCTTCTCTTGTGATAGATTTTTCATCTTTCTAGCAGATCTTAAACGAGCAGAAAGCATTAACTTCACACCTTTCAGACGACTACAGTGTACTGTACAAGAAAATTCTATCCTTGTCGTTTAAACACACTTCAGAAATTGCAAAAATGCTTGATCTTCCCCCGTTGGGGACAGCTTTCTTAATCGAAATATTGTTTGCGTCGCTCTTGTTTTTACGAGCCAGACAGCGCGCTTTACAATTAAATGTCCCGCTATTCCTTCATATAGGATACTTTGCCGCTTTTACGCTGGTCACAGCAACCAATATCTATGGCCTTTCTATGAAAAATCTCATCTTGGGACCCGTTTTTGGACTCTCGATTTCCGGTTTCATGTGGCTCATGGAAAACGTACTGGTTTGGCTCTGGACATCAGCTCATAAGCCATATCAAAAAAGTATGCGCAAACAAGTGCAGGAAGTAAAGCGGGAGATTAAGGAAGAGAAGGCGATGCAACGAATCGAGTGGAAGCGCGGAAACCGGATCTCCCCCTGATCCGGAAGGCCAGGGCAGAGGAGGAGAAACGGAAAACGGTTGTGGGAGAGAGTCTTCCCGAGTTTTTCCGCCAGGAGAAAGAACCAATCAAGGAGATGATAGCCGAGCTGAAAGATTCGGAACCAAAAACCATTGTCCAGGAAGAACCAAAGACAAAACAGGAACCGGAACGTGCTGCCGAGGTGGTGCCTATCAAAAGGCAGATCGGCTTTCATATTGAGACCTCAAAACCGAAGCCAGGCCATGCACCACTCTTTCACCCAAACCTGGAAGCCAGGGCCAAAGCGATCCAGACAGCGAAGCAGCTGAAAGAAGAGCTGGGGAGAATTCCAAAAAAACGTGAATTAATTGAGAAAGGACTAACGGATCATTATGCCAGAATGGCCCTCAGTGAGCTGAAAAATCACTAGACTTTTTGCTTGGGAGACGGAACATTGGGAGACAGCAAAACCCGCATGGGAGACGTCTCCTCTCGTCTCCCAAAAGTAACAAAGAAGATCTGCAATTCCTCATAGGTACGATACAAACGGAGTGAAAACCGATGGATAAATTACCACCACACAGGTTTCAATTCCTCATAGGTACGATACAAACTCCCTGTCAGCAAGACAAAGAATTTTCAAAGGAACATGTTTCAATTCCTCATAGGTACGATACAAACTCTTTTGCGTCAGGCTGGGAAACTTGGTCCGATACAGGAAATCGTCTTTCCCCGTGTCATATTCAAAAAAGAGCGTGTACCGTTTGCCGTTCTTTTGGTCTTCCAGCATACAGAACGCATCGGGATTCAAACCGTTGCTGTGCTGGAGTATCCGGTTCCCGCACTCGTACGCCCAGCCCTTGACCTCCACGTCCATTGGCTTCAGAAATTCCCTCGTCTGAATCTCCATGTCGTGGATGCGGAGAATGTGGTGGGCCGTTGGTGGAAGAATGACTTTTCCATCCTGATCTTTGATCCGCTCATGATGCTTCTTCCAACCAACGAATTGGCTGCCCATCTCACCGAGTGCGACCACTTCCGTTTTCTTTACCGTTCCGTCCCACTGCACGACGGGCTTCTTGTTTCAATTCCTCATAGGTACGATACAAACATCAAATCCAAACTTCACTCGACCGATCTCATTGACGTTTCAATTCCTCATAGGTACGATACAAACTCATTTTTTCCTTAATTTCTTTATCAACCTCGCTGGTTTCAATTCCTCATAGGTACGATACAAACCTATTTAGAACGGTTTCAATTCCTTATAGGTACGATGCAAACTCTTGAGTATCTACTTCACTACATTTTTTGGGCTCGTTTCAATTCCTTATAGGTACGATGCAAACAATGTCCTGATAGTTGATGATTTTTCAGAATCGGTGTTTCAATTCCTTATAGGTACGATGCAAACCCAGTTATTACTTCCGATTCTCCAAAAGTTTGAGAAGTTTCAATTCCTTATAGGTACGATGCAAACTTAACAGGATTGGCCATAAGATCACCTCTATGTTTTTTTAGTTTCAATTCCTTATAGGTACGATGCAAACTGTGGACAAAGATTTGGGAAGCAAACCAAAATCAATGTTTCAATTCCTTATAGGTACGATGCAAACGTTTCGGTTTTACGAATGGGCGCAAAAAGAGGAAAAGTTTCAATTCCTTATAGGTACGATGCAAACGCTCTCTCATCAGTGGGCTATTTATTTGGTTACTTATCCTCGTTTCAATTCCTTATAGGTACGATGCAAACCTCCTTTTTCAGTGCGTCAGGTGTTCACATAGTATCAAGGTTTCAATTCCTTATAGGTACGATGCAAACCCCAAAAAGTGTTGTTATTAAGCCATTCTACAAATGATCCCATTTTCCTCTTTACGAATTCATTTTTAAGCCAAAAAATAAAGAATCCAGGAATGATGCCCGTTTTCAGAACATTTATCAGAATATTCGGTGTCGTCGATCTCCCGGGTTTACTTCTCTACTGGAGGTCGACGACAATTTGATTCCAACTATCATAAATGTTTTAGACACAAAAAAGCCAGCTTTAAATATGAAGCGGGATCTATTCATTTGCTTTTTTCTCTTTTCCAAGTCTGCTGACTCTGCTGACGTGCTTGTCCAAGTGGATCTGTTGCACCGTGATCAGGTCTATCTTCTTTGTTCCCATTATATCAAGAAGACCTACTCCGTTCCGCCGACTTTTACTTGGCTAGCAAAATAACTATTGATTAAGTATCGAAAGATTGTTCAATGAAGAAAAGGAGGAGGATTCAATGGCCAAGTTAAAGTCAGAAGTTGTGGAAGTCATCGGGGATCGCAAAGAATTTAGAGACGAAATAAACTATGAATTATCTAATTTAGATGGCGAATTAGTCTCAATAAATGTTTCGACCAGTGAAACAAGAAAGGGAACAAAATATGTTGCTGTACTCCTATATAAGAGAGACAATGGTTTATGGTAAAAGCCTGACTGATATCAGCCAGGCTTTTTGAATGCTATTTTCTTCTATCATGAAACACATTCCCAAGGTAGCCAAGCATGGATATACAAGCTTTCCAGGAGGAATTAAAGTTTTGTGATCAATTGCATATTACCTTCAAAGCGCCTTTAGTCCAAAATAGGCGCTTCTTATTTCCATATATTTTACATGTGGGCTTGATCGTGGAGGAGAAAATGGGAAAACACAAATATGCAGTCTATGTACGGGTTTCTACAGACAAAGATGAGCAAATTTCATCGGTGGAGAACCAAATTGATATTTGCCGAAACTGGATGGAGCGGAATGGATTTGAATGGGATGAGAAGTGCATCTTCAAAGATCAGGGAATCAGTGGAACCGTATTTTTGGAACGGCCGGCGATCCAGTTGATCCTGGAAAAAGCGAAACAGAAAGAAATTGAAATGGTTGTGTTCAAATCGATCAGCCGCCTGGCACGGGATCTCAAGGATTCATTGGAGATCCGGGAAGTGTTGATCGCCCATAATGTCCGGATTATCTCGGTTGAAGAAGGCTACGATTCGCACAAGGCAGGCAAAAACGATATGGCCTTTGAGTTGTGGTCGCTTTTCTCCGAGCAATACAGTCGAACCCTTTCTTCCAGTGTTTCAGCTGCCTTGGCGGCGAAAGTCAGGCGGGGGGGACATATTGGCAAAATTCCCTATGGCTATAACCAAGTGGAAGGATTTTTGCAAATCAATAAAGAGGAAGCCAAGGTTGTGCGGCAGATCTTTGACTGGTACACGAAGGACGGATGGGGTTTTAAACGGATCACCAGCGAATTAAACCGATTGAATATCAAACCAAGGGAAAGAAAGAAGTGGCAAGTTACCTCCGTGCAGCGCTTGATCCAAAATCCCCTTTATTGTGAGGACTTTATCTTAAATCAATATATTAAAATAAAAATTGGAGGGCGTAGGAAACAAATACGTAATCCCAGGGAAAAGTGGTTGATATTTAAAAATCATCACGAGCCGATCGTTTCCTGGAAAATCTGGGAAAAAGCCAATCCCAAAGAAGGGAATAATGGGAAGGTAAACATTACTCCATGGAATGATTTGCGGGGAATCTGCAAGTGTAGTAAATGTGGGGCCAATATGGTTGTTGTACAAACGATCAAAAAGCTTTCCGATGGTTCCAAGCGGAAATACTGCTATATGAAATGTTCCAATTACCGTCGTTCCGGAACGCATGGCTGCGTCAATCATTGGCCGATAGTGTATGAAGATGTAAGAGAATTTGTCATCCAACGGCTGAAGCAAAAAGGAAAATCCATTGCTTTCAATTTTGTAAGTGAAATGGAACAGGAAAGGGAAAACCAGCTCAAAGCCATTCAAAAGCAACTGCAACAGTGGGAAGGGAAAAAGAAAAGCCTGGTGGATTTATATTTGGATCAATTAATTGGAAAAGAAGAATTCGAAGAGAAAAGAAATGAACTGGAGGAACAAATTCACCAGATGGAGGAAAAAATATTAATTCTGGGGCAAAGAGAATATACCCATAAGAAGGTGCAAAACATCCGACAGGCGTTCGAAGTGCTGGAAGAGGAGAATGAAGATCTATTGCAGGTGTTTCGCACGTTGTTGGAGGAAGTGGTGATTTATCCGGATGGAAAGATTGACATAGCTTATTCATTTGAGAAGGTTTGAATGATGGTTGTAAAGTAATTTGGCATATGGATCGAACAAAATACTATTGACTTTGTGCTCAGTAGCAGATCGGCAGTCTGACGCCCTGAATGTCAACGGCAACTGTCCTTTGGCGCGATGAGAAGCAGTCCATGCACAGCTATACCTGAAGGCGATCAGGTAATCAAAGAGTATCAGAAGCGGAAAAAGTTTTTTTAGTCTTTGTTGGGTATTCTTATTGCAGCCTGCATCCGCTTTAATCCAGCCGGGATATATTTAAAACAGGAGTTGTTTGCTTGGATAGCATTTCTTAAATAAATGAATACGATCGGTTGCTAAGCAATAAAGAAGGGATGTCTTTTCCGACATCCTTCTTTTACGACCAGTCGATCCATAGGGATTGGATTTTTTGAAATATAGATTCCGTATGATCCGGCAAAGTATATATTTTTTTAACTGACTGTATCTATTCATGAATAGATGAAGCCATACGAGTATTGGAAAATCCAATAAAAGTACTTTATTAACTGAAAAGAAAAACACAGTTGTTAACATTATCCCATTTAAGCAGATAATAAGGAAAACCCCCATTCTGCTTAAATTAAATAAACTGTCGCCTGTTAGACGACAGCACGCAACTTAAAGGGGGGATTCTGATTCCAACATGGATTCAATAAAAACTTGATACATATATCAATAGGAGTCTGGCGAGAGTGACGGTTCTAATTCCAAAATGGATTCAATGAAATCTGATTGTTTTTTGGCAAATTGCGTGCGGAAAGATCGACGTTAACGTTCTAATTCCAAAGTGGATTCAATGAAACCCTCCGTCATTTTTGGCTTCTGGGAATTTTTATCGCTGAAACCCCTTGATTTCTCGTGATCTACAACCCTCTAAATGCGCTAAAATGGAGGGGGTTTATAGATAAATTGGAGGTTTAAGTGATTATAAATATAACACTCATACATAGCACAGACTATGATTACATTATTCACAAGTCATACGATAACGAATTTTTTGTCATCAATCAAATTAGTCAAATTGCAAGCAAATATTCTACTCCTATAGCTTTTTCCGACTAGGTTACCCAACGTTCTATCCATTGCCCTAGACAGCTTTGGGTGGGACGTTTTTATAAAAATTTAGAAGGGGGATAAGTGTGCGTAATTTTGAACTTTTTGTTATAGGTGGCGCATCTGGTTCTGGTAAAACAATGATTATGAATTCATTAAAATGTCCTTCCTTTAAAGAAATAATAAGTATAACTACTAGAGAACCACGAGATGGTGAGTTAGATAAAGTTCATTATTATTCTTATCTAAAGAAAAACTTAAACAATTGAAAAGGAGAGATGAGTTAGCAGTATATTTAGAATTTAAAAACACATGTTATGAAATCTCGATAAGAGAAATCAATAAAAAATTAAAAAATAGTCCTGCTTATGTTATTACTTCATATGATGGATTAATCCAATTAAAAAGGAATTATCAAAACATAACTTCTATATATATTGACGTTTCATATAACGATTTCATACTAAATTTATTACATCGTGAGAACTTTAATATGAACAATGTAAAAAGAAGGATTACAACATATGACTGAGAAAGAAAATATATCCATAATTATGATTATGTTGTTCGCAATGTTCGTGGTAAACTTGACTTAGCAATAAAACAAGTAGAAGACATTATACAAAGAAGATTGGAATGAGGAGGAAATTTAATGCAACAAACAGCTTTATCACAAACAAAAATATTAAATCAAACAAACAACAAAGAAGATTATATACTCATCAGTTTAAAACCACAATTTTATCAACTTATTATTGAAGGAAAGAAGAAACACGAGTTCAGGAAACGCTTCCCAAATAAAAATATCAAGGCTTTTATCTATGTTACCCAGCCAGTTGGGGCAGTAAAAGCTCTATTTGAATTCGATACCCCGATCAGGGAACCAAAAGATTTGATTGGACATGAAGGTATTGGTGTAAAAGAATTTATTAATGGGGAGAAACCCAACAGAGTTGCTCTCCCAATAAAAAAGATCCATCCACTAAAAAAAGACGTACCATTGACATACTTAAAAAGCAAATTTAATGCTTTTGCACCTCAGTCTTACATATACCTACATAACAACCCTGAATTACTTAATTACCTTTTATCTTTAACTAAAAGAAGTGATGATGATTATGCTGATCAAACATGATGGTGTTGTCCATCACCCTCTTGGTGGTGGATCGTATGTCTATAAAAAATCTTTTATAGACTACCTTTTGAACCAAATCAAGAAAAAAGAAATCAGGATTAGCATTGGTGCACAACCAAATTCATCTCCTCACATTGGGACGCTCATCGTATTTTGCCTAGCATTTTCTCTAGCTAAAATATTAAAAAGTCGAGAAAGCAAATTGAAAGTGACTGTTTGCTTTGAAATAGTGGATACTGCACCATACAAAACAATGACTATAGATGGAATCGAATATCAAATCAGTTTACGGGAGAGCAGAAATTCAGATAAAAACTTGGTTCAATTCTCTGAATTATTATCTAATTTATCCCAATTTTCAGACGTTAATTACAGCATTAGAAAACAAAGAGAATTCAATAATCAACCAATCATCTCAAAAATCATCAAATATATTATTAAACGTAAAAATCTGGTTGCCCCAATTCTTGATCCTGAAACAGCAACATTGAGAATAAGAATTGCTTGCCCTCAATGTGGACTAACGGATAAGAAAAGCGCAAAAAACGTAATAAATGAATCAATAATAAAAACCTATTGCCCACTTCATGGATGGTTTGAATACAGTATTGACCAAACTAATAAATTAGAATTCAATAAATATGGTTAACCATTGATCATCCTGTTTCCTTTGCAAATCGTATTGTTCGCCAACCGGTTCAACTCGATACATTCCACTTACATCCCGTAGCACTTCACCTGAAAGTGGAAGTGGCTTATACATAGCATTTCCATATCCAACATCAACCAAATAATCTTTTCCGTTAATTGTGACTATGTTGGTAGGATGACCATCCTCCCTAATCCATCCATTCACCGCTTTCAGCCCAGCTACTATTTTCAGTACGAACTTTTGCGGGAACCAGCTTTACTTGAAATCCAATTTCTTTCAAAAGTTTATTAAACAGTCCGTTCAACTCGAAACAAAACCCTCCCCGCCTTTTATTAATAAGCTTATCGAAAAAACGATTTGTGTCTAAAATAATTGGATTTTGATCAATCACATCCAAATTTTCAAAAGGGATATGCAAAAGATGTTGCTCTTTTAGTTTAGTCAAATATTTAAGGTCCGGTTTTTCTATTGATTTCACATTAATTCGATCTAAATATGCCTTTATATTCATTTGTATATACCTCCCTCAATAAATTAAGTTCCATATTAGAAATATTGTGTTAAAGCGTAAGGCCATCTTCTAAACAACTAAGCGATTTATCCAATAAGTCGATAAAGTCCATGTCAAGATTCTTTGTATTAAACACTGAGATGGTTACACTTAATATAGCACCAGAATAAGAACGAACAACAATATCATTTGGATCTCGATTGTACTTTTCTGCCAACAAACTGGAAATTTTAGGGAGTGATTTAGAAAGATTGTTCATGAATGCAGCTCGAACTTCGGGCACGCTGCTTATAAGTTTTAGTCGCTCGAGTTCTATAGAAAGATCATCGCTCGACATATTTGTCAATACTGAGGTTATAGATATTCGCTTCTGTGAGGCGGATGAACAGAAGTTATTCGCTAACCTTCTATTTTGATAGAATTGATGTAAAGGAGATGAAATTCAATGATCCATATTCAACAAGGCGATTTGTTGCAATCTGATTGTACAGTCATTGCCCATCAATGCAATTGCTTTGCTACGATGGGGGCCGGTATCGCTAAACAGATCAAGCAACGTTATCCGGAAGCGTATGAAGCCGATCGGAATTTTCCCATCCCCATTGGCAGTCGCAAGCGCTTGGGTCACTTCTCAAAAGCCAGGGTGGGTAATCGACTCATTTATAATCTCTATGGCCAATATCGTTATGGCCGCGGAAAGCATACAGAACTCACCATGTTGGAAAAAGCCGTCCGTTCTATGCTGGAGGATTTAAAAGAGCATGAAGGTAAAATTGGTTTCCCTTATCGCATCGGAGCCGGTTTGGCAGGCGGAGACTGGAACGAGATTGAGGAAATGCTTGAGCGTTGCTCGGAGGAGTTTGAAAGGAATTTGTATTTATACAGACTGGATTAAAGAAGGCTGAGGAAAATTCCCCAGCCATTTCTTATTCTTTAAGTTGATATTGTTGAGACACTTTGCGATCCAATTGATTAAACAACTTTTCATAGGGCTTTATAAGATTGGGCGGAAGTGAAATTTTATATTTTGAAAAAGCTTGTGTGATCAGCTTCTCTTGTCCTTTTATTTCAAAGGGCTGACTATAGACCTGGATATGAATATGGTTTGAATTATTATTGTCTCGTGTGATATTCAGGCAAATAAAAAGGCTTTATGCACATAAGGTTGAATCCAATAAGAGTAATCAGCTTGATCGACAATTTCTTTCAAGGATGAAACAATCTTATTATGTTGGTGTAGTCGTTCCAATGAATTCTCAACAAACTTTCTTTCTGATTGAATCGAATCCAACGCTTCTTTGATCGATTTCAATTGATCATTGATTTCTTTTTTCTGACCAAGCTGTTTTTTTGCCTTAGGCTTGATATTCTCAATTTTATTGGTCATTCATCTGTCTTCGCTTAATGAAATTCCAAGCTCGAAGTCGCTCTTTTTCCTTTAGAAGCCGGTTTATATTGGCTATTTTCTGATCCTTGCCCTGAATATACTTTTTTTTGTTATTCATAATTAAATTGTTGATCTAATAAATCCTGTTGTTTCTCCAAATTTCTCCTTTCCTGTTGAAGCTGATATGATTTTTCTTCCAGCGATAACAATTGCACTTGGCATTGCTTATCGGATGACATCTTCATAGAGAATTTTTAGCCCGTGTTTCTGGGCCGCACCGCGAATAGATGGTGGTTTTTCACATTCCCCCGAAAGCTATATTAACGAGGACAGCAATCTTTTGATTGATTACAAGGGTTGCTGTGAACGGTTTGAAGTGGATCTGCAGGATGTTCTGAAAGTGCATTTCAACTACATGGAGATCTCTGATATGAACTCAATCGTGAAAGATACTGGCTAGAACAACAACTTTCAATTATTATAGTTGTGGATCCAAGGGAGACAGCAGCTAAAGGAAGCTTCCCAAAATGAAAAAAGCCTTCCCAAGCCTAGCTTGAAAAGGCAGTTTTCGTTCATTTTACTTGGAATTTTTTTCAGATACAAGTGTTGCGATTTTATCAAAAGCTTTAGACTCGTTGGAACTGGATACCATTTGAATTCCCATTTCCTGAATGCGTTTATAGGCTTCGTCCAGCTTCGCTTGCAGAGTAGAGATGGTTTCATTAGATGCTTGCAGCTGGTTTTTAAGATTATCGCATTCGGTTTCCAGGATCCGTTTGTCTGCTTCCACTTCTCTTTTGAAGGCTGCTTCCCGAATGGCTAAAACTCTCTTCATCTCTGCATCTGCTTTTGCTTTTGCCTCTTTTTTCACTTCAGTTATTTTGTCTGGAATGGAAGCCACTTCTGTTTCCAGCTCTTTCATTTTTTGTTCCCGTTCAACGAGCTTCTCTTCGCGTTCATTTAATGAAGCTTTATATGTATCCAACTCTTTATTGGCTTTTTCCATCTTCGCATCAAATTCTTTACGCTTACCTGCTAATTCATCTTCCAACTGATCATAGGATCGCTTTTTATGCCTGGCAAAATCATATTTAAACTCTTCTTCTCCTCTTTTTTTCTGTAAGGCCAATGTTTCTTTATGTTCTTTTAACTGTTTTTCGTATTCTTTTCGTGCCACTTCAATTTGTTTCGTAATCTCTTCCAGTTCAAGTGTTGCCTTTTCCTTATCTTCCGCCAGTTCCTTTTCCTGGGATAACTTCAATTCCTGATGAGCATTAACTAATCCAGCAAGGGTATGAGCTTGTTTCTCGATTCCAAACAGTTCTTTCAGTTCAGCCTCTTTCATGGCGATTGCTTCTTTGACTGTTTGCAGATTCTGGGTCTGTTCCTTCAGATCCCCATTGATTTTTGTCAATAACTGAACGACTGATTTGGACAAATCTGTGATTTTGCTGTCGATATTTCCTTCCATTAATTGATCGGCTTTGCTGGTAACTTCAATTGTTTTTTTGGTTTTGACTTCAGCAGCTGCATTTAATTTTCCTTTTTCCAGCTCTGCGATTTTCTTCTCCGCTTCACGTAGTGCATTCAGAATGGTAGATTTTGTATTCCTCTCAGTAATTTTTTTGCTCATGTTTTATCCCCTTTTTTGTCTATCTGGATGAACAATTGTATTTTATCATACGAACGCTTGTTTGTATACAAGTTTTTATTAAAATTTTTACCGTTCCTAAAATAATGAGCAGTCCCTTTCGCAAGTCCGACATTTATTGTTGTCGCCTTATCATTTATTTTGACGGATAGGCAAATTGCACTTTGTCGGGTGTTTGCAGTTTTCGTTAGTACAGCTTTTCGGGGTGTTGTGCAAAAACATCCAAGGTAAAGCTGTCTCCAGGTTTGCAAATGGTATGCAAAAACTGAATGTTTTGCTTCGGAGCGGGAAGAGCAGCAATATGTGCTCAACAGAATTAAACAATTGCTTGCTGATGTAATAAATAGCAGTGAGATCGCCGTCCTGTCAAGAAGCAACTGGCTGGCAGACCACTACGAACAGTTGCTTTCGGAATACGGGCTGCCTGCTGAACGAATGGATGCAAACTTCAACTTAATGCGCGAAGGAATCTCTTGCGGAACCATGCACAGGGCTAAAGGACTGGAATTTCGTGTCGTGATTCTGGTCGGTATTTCAGAACAAAACCTCCTTCCGCGTTCCAGGATAGAAGCAACCACAGACCTGGTTATGCGAGAGCAGATGGAGCGAGAAGAAAGTTCTCTTCTCTACGTGGCCGCCACAAGGGCCCGGGACATGCTGGTTGTTACTTCCAGCGACAACCCGAGCAAATACTGGCCTCTTGCTGAACCGTTACTTAAGCGGATGTGAGTAACAAAAATTCACTGTATAAAACCCCTGCATTATTGTAAGTGTGCAGGGGTTTTTTGTACTTTGCCCATAAGCCCCCGACAGGATTTACCACTGGACGGCCAACTGCTTTCTGTTTCATCTATTCACAATAAAAGAATTGGTAAAAGAAAACCAGTATCATGTATATCTCTGAGGTGGTGCAGCTATTTAAAACTGTTTAAACGAGTCTGTAAAAATTATCGATTATTCTTCTTCCAATTCTTTAACTGTTTCACCTTCAATTAACATTGGATGATAATAGGTTTGGTTAGGCAAGTCATTTTTTCCTTGTAATTTTTTTATGACCCAATCAGCTGCATCACGCCCCATTTGTTCTTGTGGGTGTGTCAATGTCGTCAGTTTGATATTCGCATTTTTGGCAATATATGAATTGTCCTGGCCAATAATTGATAATTTGTCCGGTACAGATATGCCGAGTTGTCTGCATACATTTACTAATTCAAATCCTACCTCGTCATTATAGCAAACAATTGCGGTCAATTCGTCTTTATGATTATTCAGGAAATCTTTCAAGTTGGTGCTCAGGTCTGGCTTTGTCTCTGTATTGAATGGAAGGACTAAATCCGGTTGAAAGGGTAACCTGGCTTTGTCAAGTGCTTTTATATAGCCCTTCATTCTGTATTTACCCTGTAAATCATCCATTTTTGCAATGAGTCCAATTTGGGTATGTCCTTTTGAAATCAATTCATTTGTTGCGAGATAGCTGGACTGTACATCATCAAGGCAAAGGAAAGGAACATCTAATTCTCTGTAATAAGCATTGATCATAATAAATGGGATTTCCTGTTTCTTTAATGACAGATAGTAGGAAATATTGGGATTATACAGATTGCTCTTTGTAGGTTCAACGATTAAACCATCGATACCGGATGATAACATCAATTCCAAAGCTTTTTTCTCTTGTTCAATTTCATTATTTGTACTGGCTAATAGTAACGAATAGTTATCCTCATTCAATCTGTCTTCAATCCCACGAATAATTGAAGGAAAAATGTAATCAGAAATGTAGGTTGTAATTACACCAATTGTTTTTTTATTGGAATTTCTGCCAGATTTTGATTGGTATTGGTTGCTTACATATGTGCCAGAACCTTTTTTGCTTCTCAAGAATCCCTCATTTGCCAGTTCTAAAATAGCCTTTCGAACAGTGTGTCGGCTGACTTTATACATTTCTTGCATGGCCGACTCCGTTGGAATTTGTTCCCCTACACTGTATTCCCCTGAGAGAATTTTACTTTTTATATCATCAATAATTTCTTGATACTTTGGTTTCATAACTCATTTCTCCTAAAAGTTGTCTGGGTTTTAATTTTTTACGAAATATATGTCTGCATGTATTTTACCATCATACCAGACAAGTGAAAAGCTCTCAACAAATTCGCCGTACAAATTAACAAATTATAGAATTTTTATCAATTGCTTCATTTGATTCATTTTATATAAAAAAAGCTTTATTGAGCTTCAATAAGAAAGAAAACAACTAATTTCGTGAAAGTTGTATGGACAGATTTTGTTTTTGTTGACATATGTACGTATAGAAAATACACTGAAATTGTAAAAGATTATCAGTGTAGTAAAAAGTCTTATCATTTTGCTGGTTTCGGTGGATTGTTCGAATTTTAGAATCCGGAGGAATGGGATGTGCTAGAACAGCTAAAAGAAGAAGTGTTTCAAGCAAATTTGGAGTTACCTAAACATGGACTTGTGAAATATACATGGGGAAATGCCAGCGCTATTGATCGGGAAAGTGGTTTGTTTGTTATTAAACCCAGTGGTATTGACTACAAAATGATGAAAGCAAGTGACATGGTAGTTGTTGATTTGGAAGGAAATGTTGTTGAAGGAGAGTTGAAGCCTTCATCAGACACACCAACTCACGCGGTGCTTTATAAGCATTATCCGGAAATTGGCGGTATCGTGCATACGCATTCAACCTGGGCAACCATTTGGGCTCAAGCCGGCCTTGATGTTCCTGTGATGGGAACTACTCATGCAGACACATTTTTCGGTTCTATACCATGTGCCCGTCACTTAACACAAGAGGAAATTGATCGTAATTATGAAGTGGAAACTGGAAACATAATTGTCAAAACGTTTGAAGAGCGAGGATTGGATATATTAGCAATTCCTGGTGTTTTATTGCAAGGTCATGGTCCATTTACATGGGGGAAAGATGTCAAATCAGCGGTAATGCATAGTGTAGTGCTGGAAGAAGTTTCGAAAATGAATTTCTTTACACGAGAATTAAATCATTTTGCCAAGGAATTACCACGAAATGTTTTAGATAAGCACTACTTACGAAAACACGGGGATAATGCCTATTATGGGCAAAAGTAATATAAACACAAATATAGAAAAGAGGGGTACGATGTTAACACCAGGAAAAAAAGAATTCTGGTTTGTTGTTGGTTCTCAACATCTTTATGGGAAAGAAGCACTGGCAGAAGTGAAAGCGCATGCACAAACAATGACTGATGTATTAAATGAAAGCGGTTTATTAGCTTACCCGATTGTTTTGCAGGATTTGGCTGTCAGCGCTGATAAAATCACAAGCATTATGAAGGAAGTCAACTATCGTGATGAAGTTTGTGGTGTTATCACTTGGATGCATACGTTTTCACCTGCAAAAATGTGGATACGCGGGACAAAATTGTTACAGAAACCATTACTTCATTTAGTAACACAATTCAATGAAAGCATTCCTTGGGAAACAATTGATATGGATTTCATGAACCTGAATCAGGCGGCACATGGAGATCGTGAATACGGCTTCATTAATGCTCGTTTAAATAAACAAAATAAAGTTGTGGCAGGTTACTGGAAACGTGCTGAAGTGCAGCGGCAAATTGCAGACTGGATGGATGTAGCTGTTGCTTATAACGAAAGCTTCAATATTAAAGTGGCTCGCTTCGGTGATAATATGCGCAATGTTGCAGTTACAGAGGGGGACAAAATCGAGGCACAGATTCAATTTGGCTGGACCGTTGATTACTTTGGTATTGGAGATCTTGTTCAATATGTGAATGCTGTGAGAAAAGAAGAAATTGATGCTCTATTTGAAGAGTACTCAAATCTCTATGAATTTGATTATGGTACATACAATAAGGAAGATTGGGAAAAAAGTGTGAAAGTGCAAGCTAGCTATGAAATAGCCATTAAACGTTTTCTTGATGAAGGCGGTTACAATGCCTTTACAACAAACTTTGAAGATTTGCATGGCATGAAGCAGCTTCCCGGTCTTGCTGTCCAGCGTTTGATGGCACAGGGATATGGCTTTGCTGCTGAAGGAGATTGGAAAACTGCAGCGCTTGATCGCTTACTCAAAATAATGAGCCATAACCATTCAACCGGCTTTATGGAAGATTACACATATGAATTGGCGATTGGTCAAGAGTCTGTGCTTCAATCACACATGCTTGAAGTAGACCCAACTTTAGCAAGTAACAAACCCAAAATTATTGTGTCTCCACTTGGAATTGGTGGTCGTGAAGATCCGGCTCGTTTGGTATTTGATGGGAGAGCAGGAGAAGGTGTAGTTGTTTCAATGGCTGACTTTGGAACTCACTTCAAGCTTTTGATCAACGAAGTTTCTTTATTTGAGCCTACTGTTCCAGCGCCAAAACTTCCAGTTGCCCGTGTACTTTGGAGGATTAAACCAAACTTCCGGGAAGGGGTTAAAGCCTGGATTGAGAATGGAGGCGGTCATCATACAGTGGTTTCGTTAAATTTAACAACAGAACAAATCATAACTTATGCAAAACTTGTTGGTTTGGAATACGTAGTTATTAAGTAAAGTCATGATCTCCCGAGGAGGCTTTGCTTCCTTGGGAGGAATAATGAATCAGAAAGTATGTATTGTTTAAGAGTACTTTGAAGATTATTTTAGTCGACCAAGCAGTTCCCAAATGACAAAAACAGAGAGTACCAGGTGAGGACGAAGATCTAAAAATATAAACGCTTATAAATCATGTGTGAATCTACACAATGGTTTGGATCTTTATTTGTATTGAAAGCGCTTTTTGATCTGCCAAAAATGTTTACCTGTAAGAGACTGCAAAAATCTATCAATACTCACTTTTGAGGAGTGACCCTGAATGGTTAATGAAAAAAAAATTCCCAGTGGCTTTATATATTTTTTTGGGGCTTTTGGTGGCATACTTTTTGGCTATGATATCGGCGTTATGACGGGGGCCTTGCCTTTTCTGGAACATGATTGGAATCTTCAAGACAATGCTGGTGCTATTGGCTGGATTACCTCTTCGTTGATGTTTGGAGCTATTTTCGGTGGTGCTTTGGCTGGACAACTATCTGATCGTTTAGGACGACGAAAAATGATTTTAATTTCTGCCATAGTTTTTATTGCTGGATCGATTTTATCGGGAATAGCCCCGCATAATGGGATATATTTTTTGGCTGGTGTTCGAATTTTATTAGGATTGGCCGTAGGCGCCGCTTCTGCACTGGTTCCGGCCTACATGTCGGAAATGGCGCCGGCAAAATTCCGTGGCCGTTTGTCAGGAATTAACCAAACAATGATTGTTTCCGGAATGTTGCTTTCATACATTGTTGATTATTTATTGAGAAATTTACCGGTAACAATGGCATGGCGTCTTATGTTAGGTATGGCGGCCCTGCCTGCTTTAATCTTGTTTCTTGGGGTGTTAAGATTACCCGAATCACCACGTTTTTTAATAAAGAACAATAAACTTGATCAAGCTCGCAAGGTGTTGGGTTATATTCGTTCCAAAAAAGAAGAAATAAGTTCTGAAATAAAACAAATACAAGAAACTGTTATAGAGGAAAAAAAGGCAAATCAAAAAGCATCATGGGGTACACTTTTTCGTGATAAATACCGCTATTTAGTCATTGCAGGGGTAGGTGTTGCTGCTTTTCAACAATTCCAGGGAGCAAACGCAATTTTTTATTATATTCCTTTGATTGTAGAAAAAGCAACAGGGCATACAGCCAGATCAGCGTTGATGTGGCCAATTATTCAAGGGGTTATTCTCGTACTAGGTTCATTGGTATTTCTTATGATTGCTGATAAATTTAATCGCCGTACTCTATTAACAGTTGGCGGAACAATCATGGGGCTATCCTTTATTTTCCCGGCAATATTGAATTTATTGATTCCGAACGCAAATCCGATGATGATCGTTGTTTTTTTAAGCATTTATGTCGCACTTTATTCATTTACGTGGGCTCCTTTAACTTGGGTCATAGTTGGAGAAATTTTTCCGCTATTGATTCGCGGGCGTGCTTCAGGATTGGCTTCATCATTTAACTGGATTGGCTCTTTCCTGGTTGGATTGTTATTCCCGATCATGACTGCTACGATGTCGCAAGAAGCTGTATTTGCAATCTTCGGTGTTATTTGTTTACTTGGAGTTTTATTTATCCGGACACGCGTTCCGGAAACACGAGGACATACTTTGGAGGAAATCGAGAAATTCGAGAAAAGACCAAGTAAATTGGAGGTGAGTTAAGTGAATATAGTAGAAACTTCTAAGGCAATTCAACAGGGAAATGTCTCGTTGGGAATTGAATTGGGATCAACTCGTATTAAAGCCGTATTGGTAACTGACGATTTTAATACAGTAGCTTCGGGAAGCTACGTTTGGGAGAACAAATTTGAAAATGGAATTTGGACCTATCCATTAGATGAGGTTTGGAAAGGAATTCAAAGAAGCTATACGCAAATTGCAGCAGAAGTTCAAAGCAAGTATCACATTACTTTAACTAAAATTGGCGCAATCGGTGTTAGCGCCATGATGCACGGATATTTAGCTTTTTCAAAGAATGGCGAGTTATTGACTCCTTTTAGAACCTGGCGTAATAACATTACGGAGCAAGCTGCTGACGAATTGACCAAAGTGTTTAATTTTAACATTCCACAGCGGTGGAGTATTGCACATCTGTACCAGGCCGTTTTAAACAAGGAATCCCATGTAAAAGACATTGATTTTATTACCACCCTGGCTGGTTATGTACACTGGAAATTATCTGGAGAGAAGGTTTTGGGGATTGGAGATGCCTCTGGTGTTTTCCCGATAGACGAAGTCACTGGAACTTATTCTGCCGACTTTTTGGATAAATTTGGTTGTCTTGAAAAGGTAGCACCTTATCAATGGAATATCCGGGATATCTTGCCTGGAGTTTTAAAGGCCGGTGAGTATGCAGGTAGATTGACCAGGGAAGGAGCCAGATTGTTGGATACTAATGGAAATCTCCAGGAAGGCAGTTTGATGGCTCCGCCTGAGGGGGATGCCGGAACTGGCATGGTGAGTACCAATAGTGTTCGTAGACGAACAGGAAACATATCAGTTGGAACGTCTGCTTTTTCCATGATTGTACTTGATAAGCCATTGAAAAAAGTCTATAGAGATATTGATATTGTCACGACACCAGATGGTGTACCTGTAGCAATGGTCCATATTAATAATTGTTCGTCTGATATTAATGCATGGGCAAATGTATTTAAAGAATTTGCTGACCGCCTCGGTATTGATTTGAAACCAGATCGTTTATATGAAACATTATTTCTGACTGTTACTAAAGCTGATTACAATGCAGGCGGATTAATCAATTACAGCTACATATCGGGTGAGAATATTACCAAAATGCCCGCGGGCAGACCGCTTTTTGTCAGAGAACCCAATTGTTCGTTCACATTGGCAAACTTTGTTCTGACTCAATTGTATGCTGCCTTTGCGCCACTTAAAATTGGAATGGATATCCTAAAAAATGAAGAACAAATCAAAACAGATGTTTTGATTGCTCAAGGCGGTCTGTTTAAAACGCCGGGTATTGCCCAGCAAGTTCTGGCCGATGCTTTAAATACTTCCATTACTGTAATGAGTACAGCTGCTGAAGGCGGCGCCTGGGGCATGGCGGTGCTGGCGATTTTTGCCAAAAACAGAAACAGCGATCAAAGTTTGGAAGACTTTTTGGCACAGGCCGTTTTTGCTCACCCCGAAAGTATAACCTTAAGTCCGGAGCCTGAGGGAGTTTCTGGATATGAAGCGTTTATTGAAAAGTATCAAAAAGGGTTACCAATTGAGTCCATGGCAATTAAGTGTATTCTATAATAACAACATGTTTACATCACCAAATTGCAAACAACAAAACAAAAGCATTTCTTCAGCATAGTTGAGGAAATGCTTTTAAACTAATTTTTACATTTGCCATTATGTAGCTTTAAGAGAAGGAAGGGATGGCATGATGATTAAGCAAGAAGATATAAAAAGCAAGTGGGGTAACTTTAGAAAGTACATAATTGACAACGGTGATGGGTATTCATTTTCCTGTATGGATTATGGTGCAACGCTGATGTCTTTGAATATGCCGGATAAATCAGGTTACGCTGACAATATTCTGCTCCAATTCGCCAATCCTGACGCAATATTTAATGATCAGACTTACTTTTTTGGTAAGGCAATCGGAAGAGTGGGCGGCCGGATCAAAGATGGTTCTTACCGGTTTAACGGACGAGAATACCATCTGCCTCAAAATGAAGGTACAAACACGCTTCACGGTGGATCAAGCGGTTTTCATCATTCATGGTGGCATGCCAAAGTCATTGAAAACGGTATTGAGTTTTCACGTGAAATTAAACCAGAAGAGGACGGCTTTCCAGGTTTATTGAAAACCTCCATTACTTACAGATGGGGAGAAAATCATCAGTTTCATATTGAATTTAAAGGATTTAATGACTCAAATGAAGTTTCATTATTTAACCCTACCATTCATAGTTATTTCAATCTCAACAATGATAAAATACACGGACTGGAATACCACAATCTGAGTATCCATGCCAATCAGGTTGCCGAGCTTGGAGACGACTTGATTCCAACAGGCAAACTGTTACCGGTTGACGGCACGTCCTTTGATTTTCAACAATCACAGGCATTGGACAAAATGATTGAATCTGTCAAAAAAGAAGGTTTCTCAGGGTATGATCATCCTTTTCAAGTTTCCGGGCCTTTGATTGCGACACTGAGAAATACAGATAATGGACGCCGCGTTGAGGTGTATTCAGATCGCAACGCATTAATCATGTATACACTTAATTCAATCAGTAATCCTGAAATCGTTAACGGAGAGGTAGATTGTATTGCGGTTGCACTTGAGCCTCAGACATTGCCTGATGCTGTCCACCATCCGGAGTTTGGAGATATTTTTTTACGCCCGTATCACAAGCAGTCCTGTCACATTGTGTATCGCTTAAGTGTGGATGGCTGAATTTTCCGCTGCTAAGCATAGGGAGTTTTCCATATGAAAGTAAGAGCTTCTTTGATAGATGTGTCGAAAAGGATTCTGTTGTAACAGGATATAATCACTTGTTGTCTGAGTGATCATTGCTTATTTTCAAAGAAGAAAAAGGAGAAACAGTTCCAGCGTTTAAGATGTTTTTCTATTAAACTGGGAATATCCACAGTATTTGTAACCGTCCAAGATGAATAAGCTGTTATCAATTGGAGAGTGACCTTATGAAAGCAAACGATGTCAAACACAGCAAGTTTCTCAGCAAGGTATTACGCCACAATCCAGATATCATTGGGATTCAGTTGGACAAGCATGGATGGATCGATGTGGAGGAACTGTTGGATGCTTGCCAGCAACAAAGGGTTCCAATCGATTGCCCAACCCTGGAGCGGATCGTGGACATGAATGAAAAACAACGTTTCTCCTTCAGTGAAGATGGACAAAAAATCCGGGCCAATCAAGGGCATTCCATCTCGGTTGATTTGAACCTGGAGCCGATCACACCGCCGGACAGACTGTATCACGGGACGGCCAGACGCTTTCTAGGGTCCATTCACAAAAAGGGATTGGTTAAAGGAAAACGGCATCATGTGCATCTATCTGGCGATTCCATTACCGCCCGCAAAGTTGGGATAAGACATGGCATTCCCGTCATCCTGTTCGTTCTGGCTAAAGAAATGTACCGGGATGGATATTTATTTTACCGATCAGCCAATGGTGTCTGGCTGACGAACTTTGTTCCGGTTCGATATTTGAGAAGATGGGAAAAAAGAATGCGATAAATTTATGAAACAAATTCTAAATAAATAATTTAGCAGAAGTGCATAGAAGAAAGTGGCTTCAATATTTATGAGCGGTAAATCCTTATTTAAGTAGAACAATAAAATTTTTATTATTAAAGGCTGAAAATTTTTGGGAAAGTTAACCTCGCAATGTAGCTTGTTTTTGGGTGTAATATCAGTTATTATCAGATGGTTAGATGATTATAGTAATAGTTGTTTGAGGGAAAACTGATTATAACATTAAGTAGTTTTCTCACCTGTACAGGTTATAAATAAATGAAGTGCTATTG
Organism: uncultured Thermoactinomyces sp.; assembly: GCA_965544045.1. Taxonomy (GTDB): domain Bacteria; phylum Bacillota; class Bacilli; order Thermoactinomycetales; family Thermoactinomycetaceae; genus Thermoactinomyces. The sequence continues at coordinate 87,649 of CBEULT010000008.1, read as the reverse complement.
ATTTTATAATTGGTGTATATTATACTAAAAGCAAAAATATTTTTAAAGAAATTTAAACAAATAATTACTAGAAAAGTATTATTATTTAAAAATAATTTCGTCATCAATTATTTATATTGTGGGGTGAATTATTTGGCAAATAATGAGATAAAGAAACATTACAATAATTTAGCGTCTATCTATGAACAATTATGGTTTTATAATGAAGACTTTGTACAATTTACTGCAAAAAAAATTATTGATAATCTTGATGTAAAAGAAGATGATCAGTTAGTTGATTTAGGTTGCGGGACAGGAATTTACTCAAAAGCTATACTAAAGCAAATAAAGTTAAATAAAAATATATTATGTGTCGATGTATCTGAAGAGATGCTAAAGAGTATTGGTTCTAGGGAAGGACTTACATTAATAGTGAATGATGCAATTCAATTTTCAAAAGAACCTCGAAAGTATAATAAAATATTTATCAAAGAAATGATTCACCATATTAATGAAAAATACATATTATTTAGTGGGATTTATAATCAACTGAAAGCAAATGGACAATTGTTAATTTTAATGCTTCCCCCTAAAATTGATTATCCCCTATTTAAAAAAGCATTGGACATGTATGAGAAATTGCAACCCCACTATGATGATATCAGGAATCAAATGGAAAAAGCAGGTTTTAAAACACGTCTCAGCTTCATTGAATATCCCCTTTCAATTAAAAAAGAAACCTATTTTGATATGGTCAAAAAGCGTTATATGTCTTTGTTGTCTAATTTTAATGATGAAGAAATTTGCAAAGGCATCGATGAGATGAGTCATAAATATAGATTGGATAACCAGTTGCAATTTGTCGATCGGTTTGTATTATTAAATGGCTTTAAAGAAAGGTGATTATAAGTGGATTTAAATGAAAGCTTAAAAGCAATATCTGAAGAACTTGTCAAGTATAAAAATATAGAGACGTTTTTGGGGCAGGATTTTGAAAGGCCAATCAAATCATTAAAAGATGGATATCCGGAATATACTGCCAATCTTATTGGAAAAATACTTGAATCTGTTCTTAAAAAAATCTGGATTAACAATAAAATTAAAGGGGACCCAACTCATAAAACGTTAAATGATCTTATTAATGTGTGTTCAAGATTTATTAACAAAAGAATAGTTCATGATTATATAATTGATATTCAAAGAACACGCAATAGAGCATCGCATGATGGCGGTGTAGTTAGTGAGAATGACGCAATTGAATCATTGCGTAAGTTATTAGTTGTTTTGGATTGGTTTCAAAGTATAAGTACAGTTAACAATATTAAGGAATCTAGTGTTTTAAATGAAAATATCCAGAAAAAAGTTTCCTTTATCAATGAGTTTTACAATGTATTAAGATATGATGTTAAAAAGATCTATGAAGTAACAGCAAACACAGCATATGTTTTATACGAAAGAAGAATTGGAACTAAGTATGATTATGTCGAAGTGTTCTTTTCAGACAATATTAGTGAACTTTTAGAGATTTTTTTACGTGAGGAAAATGGCCTTTTTAAAACGAGTTATCCTAAAAAAGTTCGATATGTTATCGTGAATGATGAACAAAGCCATGATCAGATAAAAAAGGTTATTGAAGGATCAGAAATTTGTTCGTTTGAGTCTTTTTTTGGTAACTTTCTTAATTATGGAAATTACTGCAATAACGTTTTAGAACGATTAAAGTCTTTAAAAGAAATAGAACGTAACATTAGGTTAAGTGCGGATATACTGTCTTTTGATAACAGCATCCAAGATTTTTCAGTTGAAGAAACAAATGATGTTTCAGCTATAATTGAAAAAATTGCTGAAAGAGGGTTCGGTAATTTTTTCATTATATCTGAAGCGGGTGGTGGAAAGACGAATTTATGTAGAAGTATATTTAAAAAATTGTCTTTTTCATCAAAAGGACCTTATACAATATATTTGGATTTGGGATTGATGAGAAGAGGAGAATCACTAGAGAACTTTATAACTAGACAGCTTCGCGATTATGTTAAACTCGATGACAAGGAAATATTTGACGTAATATATTTTCTTAATAAATCTGGTTACATTATTACATTATTGGATGGGCTGGATGAATTATTTACAAATATAGACCTAAATAGTATATTGGATATTTTTAGCGAAATATCTAAATTGTTTTCTGAGGAGTCTCGTATTGTAATTACTTCGCGTGTGTCTTTATTTATGTCTTCTAGATATATAAGAGAATTATTGAATAAAAATGCCCTTGTTTCTGAAAGACTGAAATTTGGATTGACATCTGTTGGAATAGACCCTTTGCAATTGCCAAACTTTAAAGTAATAAAGTTAGAAAATATTCATCTTAACAGCAGTGAGTGTTCTATAAAACATAAAAAAATATATAGGGAAATATTTAAAAAATGCAAGGCGAGTGCAACATGTTCTCCTCTTGTATACTCTTTAATTGGAAGTTTGAAGAACGATGATGTCATTAAAACCTTTGAAAGCAACAAAAAAACATTCAGAGAAACTCAATTAATTTATAAATATATATTGGATGAATTTCCAAATAACAATAAAGATGATTTTTTTGATGATTTTATCAATTATTTTTATGAAAGCTACCAAGAGGAAAAAAATGTTTTCAATTTAATTGAACTGTACGTAGCTCTTGGTAATGAGTTGTTTCCAGACAAGATTATTACCTATGATAATTTTAAATTAAAGAAAATATTCAAGTACGTTGATCAAACACACATAAAGTTCAAGCATAAATGTTTTTATGAATTTTGTTTTGCTTATGGTTACATTAAAAATAGAATACTTTTTAGCCAAAAACAAAGAATCACAGGAAAGATTAGAGACTTTATTAATGAGATTGCCAGCCAACCTACTTATTTTGGTATACACCCTAAATCATCTAGTCAAAACCTGATCATTCCAAAGGGATATTATATTGTAGGTGATGGGGATAAATCTTTAATTAAATATAATGATAAAACCCTTTTATTCGACCAGGAAACAGTTACAGTAAAACAGTACTTGGAATTCTTAAAGGAAATAAAAAATAAAAATATCAGTGAGTTTGAGCATCCCTTACAACCGTCAGACTGGGATCATAACCCCAATTTTGAAAAATTAAAAATCAAGGATTATTATTCAAACTCCCACTACTTTGATTATCCCGCTATATGTATAGGATTTTACAGTGCATTTGCTTATGCAAAATTTTATCATAAACGATTACCTACTTCTTTTGAATGGGAATGTGCTTCCAGGGGGTTTTATGGAAACTTGTTCAGTTGGGGGGATCATTACGAATCCAAAATTGCTAATTCGGCTGATTATTGGTCTGGGAAAATCATTATCGATTATGAAGAATGGAAGAAAATATTTGATTCTAATGAAATGCGTATCGGCACGCCATTACCTAAAAAGTTATTTCCTAAAAATATCTCTCCATTTGGTTTAATAAATACTTGTGGGAATGTATGGGAAATCACATCAACTATTGATGCGGATAAAAAACGGGTAGTTATTTGTGGTGGCAGTTTTGATAATCCATTCAGGGCTATCAAATCATCCTCAAAAGGGATTAGTACAATAGATGATCAAAGCAACGCAGTCGGGTTTAGATGTTGTAAAGAACTAGAAATCTAAACAGAAGGAGAAGGTAAAGTTGCAACAAAACCCATATATTTTTGGTGAGGTAATTAAAAGAAATCCCAATGAAAAGGGAGGTTCTTTTGTCATTAAAGGAGCCGACAAAAATGAATATTCCTGTAATTACTCTGATTTGTTGACAGATGGTTTCAAAATATTATCAGTCGGTGACAAAGTTCGATTTATACCTAAAAATGTTGATGGAAAGTTGTATGCTACTTATATTATTAAAATTGCGGAAGAATACGACGAAGGATTCTTTTATGAGTAAACAATTCCCAAGAGAAATACATTTACCATACCAGGATTCTCTAGGGAATCCTGACTTTGTCTTTATTCCGGAAATCCCTTGCTTAAGTAAATTATTGATAAACAAGATTTTCTAATGCATTTTAAGATAACCAGGTGATATCTTATGTATCCTGATGTAGAGAAGCAAGTAACTTATTTAATTGTTCCATTTGCATTCAAGTTACCATTTGAAATGGCTTTGGATAAATTGAAAACTGAGATTATAACGGGAACAGATAAAAAAATTTGGCAGGGAAAAGATTTGCCGAAAAAAAGATTATTTCAACATATTGACAGTTTAATTCAATCTAGAAGAGATAAAAATGAGTCGATTGGCTGTCGTTTTGTGCTGGAGCCGGCGGGCCGGTATGCTTTCGATCTTCCCAATAATAAAAATGGACCGCTACTTTTCAAGATTAATAACAAAAGTTATACATTGGCGATTGATGAAGTAAGTCTGTTTCTGTTTGAAACACAAATCGGATTACTTGTCTTTAGCATACAATATTTGGATAAAGTTAATATAAATGAGATTGTGAACTGTAATTATTACCTGAAGCAGTTTTTCCATCGTAAAGTGATTTTGGTACACAAAAACAATAATCTCAACCGGCTTGGTGAAACGCATAAGACAAAACTGGGAACCATCACCAAAAACCTGTTGAGAGGGTTGAAAGTTGAAACATTTTTTGAGGATCAAAATGGGTTTCCTAAAAATGTGCTTGTTTATAATGGGATTTTGTTAAACAGTGCTGTTAAGGATCTGACTGAACATCAAAAACAGATTAAGGAATATTTGTATCGCTTGAGTCGAACATTCAGGGGATCACATCTTCCAACAGATACCGAACTGGATGATGATTCAGAGACAATGTGGCTTTTTTACAATAGCTACTGGCGTGTTGCTTTGGAAGGGATTGCGCATGTTAGTTTTTTGGTAGACAATGATGAGACGAATCGTTTTTTTAAGGAACAAAACTTGGCAAATGTCAGGATTACATACTTCTATGTCTATATTCTGGCTCTCCATCAATATTTCGCGCTTCAATATTTTTCAATTCTAGCGACAAGATTGCCGTGTAATTTTAAGAAGAAAACATCACGGCCAGAAAAAGGCGAGGATATAGAGTTGTCCGTAAATTCTCTCAAAAAGATAATGGTTTTGTTCACTTTGCGCTGCTCCTTTAAGCAGGTGAGCAACATCATGCATATTACCAGATTGTATGAAATGATAAGGAAAAGCCTTCGGATTGAAGACTTGATGGACGAATTGCAAATGGAACTGGATGCTATTACCTCCATAATGGAGCTAGAAGAAGCGAAAAGAAAATTAAAACTGGAAAGATTAATTCTTATTTTTAGCTTTTTCTTCGTTCTTGTTTCGACTGGAGCCGACGGATGGGCAATTGTATCAAATATAGACGATTTTAAAATGGTGACCTTTTGGTTGGCTAAACTAGTTGCAATTGTGATTATTTCATTAATGTTATTAGGGATAATATCAATAATAAAATACTTTTTAGTGGATAATCGTATGAAATAAAGGTTGGAATAAGACGGTTTTCCCGTCATCCTGACTGTTCTGGCTAAAGAAATGCATCAGGATGGGTATAATCCTTCCTGGGACGAAAAACACATGGATGACGTTAACTGCCCCGTTCCTGATCGGGAAGCTGGTAACGATGCGGTTGTTGGAAGGAAAGGGGGGCTTCAAAGGTGCCTGTTGCCATGCGAAGCCCGAATAATGAAGTGAATCCCTTGACGAATCCAAGGGTAAGTGTTGCCAAAGAAGAGCTAACCCCATACACCAGACGGGAAACCAAACCAGTCCACCATCCAGCCGCCTGGTATTTGCAGGGGCAGCACAAGTCCAGTCAAAGGCAGAAAAAATAAATCTACCTGAACCGTTGTCAATTGCAAATCGTCACCATCGCGGTGGCTGAAACGGATATATTGCTCCGATCCATACACGTTTACAAAAACAAGTGTTAAACCATATAACGCACACGGGTAGGCTTGTTTTTATCAAATTGTTTATGAAGTTCCCGCACTTCTCTTTATCTGGATTACCATTCGGCAATACTGCCGTCTTTATGTCTCCATACCGGATTTCGCCAATTGTGTCCAACCTTTGCCATTTTTCTTACATGTTTTTCGTTCACTTCGATTCCCAGACCAGGGCTATCCGGTATTTTTACGTAACCGTCCTTGTACGCAAATACTTTCTTGTCCACGATATAATCCAACAGATCGCTGCCCTGGTTGTAATGAATGCCCAGACTTTGTTCCTGAATAAAGGCGTTGTAACAGGTTGCGTCCACCTGCAAACAGGCTGCCAATGCAATCGGACCCAAAGGACAATGCGGTGCGGCTGCCACATCGAACGCTTCCGCCATCGATATGATTTTCTTGACTTCGGTAATTCCTCCGGCATGGGACAGATCGGGCTGAATGATATCTACATAGCCATCTATTAACAGATTTTTAAATTGCCATCTGGAAAACATTCTTTCTCCGGTGGCAATCGGAATACTGGTTGATTTGGCGACTCCAGCCAAAGCTTCATTGTTTTCCGGCAACACGGGTTCTTCAATAAACATGGGGCGATAAGGTTCCAACTCTTTCGCCAATATTTTGACCATTGGCTTATGGACCCGCCCGTGAAAGTCAATTGCGATTCCAACCACCGGTCCGACCGCTTCCCGAACAGCTGCAATCCGTTTCACGGCCTGGTCAATTTTTTCGTGGGAATCAATGATTTGCAGTTCTTCAGTTCCGTTCATTTTGACAGCGGTAAACCCGGTACTAACAGCTTCTTTTGCCGCGCCTCCGACTTCTGTCGGGCGATCACCACCAATCCAGGAATAGACACGGATTGAATTCCTGCACGCTCCGCCCAATAATTGATAAACTGGAGCCTGATAATACTTCCCTTTAATATCCCAAAGCGCCTGGTCGATCCCGGCAATGGCACTCATCAAAATGGGACCGCCACGATAAAAACCGCTTCGATACATCAAATTCCAATGATCTTCGATCCTTAGCGGATCTTTTCCGATTAAATATTCCATCAGTTCCTTGACAGCCGTTCCAACCGTTTCCGCTTTGCCCTCAATCACAGGTTCGCCCCATCCTGCAATGCCTTCATCTGTTTCCAATTTTAAAAACAGCCAGCGTGGTGGCACTTGAAACAATTCATATGAGGTGATTTTCATGGCAATTCCTTTCCTTCAGTTATTTGATACTTGAGAGACAAATAATTTTGCTTTTTTGTCAGTTCCCTGCTGATTTCCTTTTTTGCGTTAACAAGTGCGCTTCCTACTCCGCAGCCAACAGCACCTGCCTTGATAAACTCCCGGATATTGCCCAAATTGACTCCGCCAGTTGGCAGCAGCGGAATGTGCGGAAGGGGAGCGCGTAAATCTTTGATATAGTCATTCAGTGGGGGTAAATGCCCCTGGAATACTGACGGTTTCATATCTTGCGGTCATTATGATTTTACTGTGGGTGAAATAATAAATTTCGCACCTGACAATGGCCGCCCGGGCCGTTTCTGCATTCAGGACGATGCCGGCGCCAACCGGCACCTGGTTTCCTGAATAATTCTTCCAGAGCAGATAATGCACCGGGCGAGTTCATCGTAATTTCCAAACAAAATTCAAGAGTACTGCCTCGTTCCTAACCCTTAAAACGATGGACAGGGTACCCTTTTACATTCAATTTGATTCGAAATAGTCCACCGGACAACGGCTGTTCTTGCAGTTCATCCTCACGAAGTCCGATTTTGGCAGTTGTGATGAACAATTCGTTCATGTTCTTTCCGCCAAACGTACAGGAAGTGACCAAAGATACCGGAAGCGGAATGGAGTCGAGCTTTTTCCCGGTAAACGGATTCCAGCGGGCCACTTGCCAGCCTCCCCAATGGGCAATCCATAACTTGCCTTCCTGGTCAATTGTCATGCCATCCGGGTCGCCTTCTTCAGGGGGAATGTTGATCACTGTTCGGGCATTGTGAATTTCACCGGTCTTGATATCATAATCAAAAGCTACTACTTTCCGAGTAGGAGTGTCAATAAAATAGAAAATATCCCCATCTCCGCTCCAGGCCAGACCATTGGAAATGGTGACATTCTCCAGCATCCGGCGAACACTCCCATCGGGGTCTAACCTGAACAATGATCCTGCTTTTTTCCGGTTGGATAAAGACATCGTTCCCGCCCAAAATCGTCCTGCCGGATCACACTTTCCGTCGTTAAAACGATTATCCGGTTTATCCCTTTCCGGATTTACGATAAAAGTTGAGTAACCATTCCTATCAATATGGTAAAAACCACCTTTCAAGACTGCCGTCCAACCGCCGCCAGTCCGGGGAACCACAGCCCCTACATATTGATCTAACTGTATATACCGGCTTGAACCATTGCCGGGATGAAAGGTGCAAATTCGCTTTTCCATGATATCCACCCAGTGCAAACGTTTCGTGCTTTCATCCCAAAATGGTGCCTCTCCCAAGGTTGACCGGGCATTTACGACTAGCTCCGCTTTCATATTTATCCCCCTCCACAGCATTCGGCTAACTCATACATATTCCCGACTGTCCCTTTACCTGCGATTATTTCCAAATGCCAAGTCTTCCGCTTTCCTGGCTCTACTTTGCCTGCAGTATAGTTATTAATGGCTGCCTGAAGAGAGTCATAATATCCGATGCAAGGCTCCAAAGCGCAAGTGACGCGATCGTTGAACTTCCCTTCATCGATCCAGATCCCTAAAAAAGGAACGTCAGATGCAGGCACTCTTAAAATAAGAAAATTTTGGCTTTCCCGACCGTACAATCCTGACCAGCCCACTGGAACGGCTCCTGGATTATAGAATTTTCGGGCATCCCCGTTAACTTCGGGAAAAACCCGATTCACCATCCCTGTTTTTTTAAAACCTGGTACTTTTATTGGCCATGAATAAACAGTATGCTCAGTAAAATTTTTTCCCCCATGTACACACAGGACTTTTTTCATTTCCTTTGGCAGCACAATTTCTGTCTCTTCATTCACGTTAAACTGCGGATGTGCTGCCCACAAAAATGGCAAGGGATGATTTCCGAAGTTTGTCATTTCATAATCGACCCTGAGTGAGGTTTCATTTAAAAATGATATCTTCTTTTTGAATTGATAAGGAAGGGCTATTCCCTTTACGGACATCTCAATGAATCGTTCCCTGATTTCCACATTCCAGGGAAGTGACCAGATTTCCCCGTGATCAGGTAATGTTACCTCCCGGAACCCATAACGCAACCTTGTTTCATCAATAGTGGGAAAACATTCATCCCATCCGCTCATATCGGCATTGATAAATGACGATCCATAACGCGGTCGCATCAAGGGCCTGTTTCCAGAATCGATTAACCATTCTTTGTCCGTTTTTTTGTTTTTCAGCGATACTATTTTTCCGCCAATTTCAGGAATCGCCTCCAGGCGGAACAAGGTTGTTTCTGCTGTGATAGAGGCCAACCCCTTATAATGAGCCCTTGAAACCGCTATTTTCATATTTTCACCCCTTTTAACAAGAATGCTGATTCATCCTCTTTCCATACCTTATCGTTTATTCGATTAACAAATTTTCGAATGATAAAGCCGTGCAGACACACCACCATCCAATACCAATTCGGCTCCCGTCATCATGGCTGAATCGTTTGAAGCCAGGTAAACAGCAAGCTGTCCAATATCCTCCGGTTTACACATTTGTAAAACGGCATGTAAATCCAATACTTCCCGTTCGACTGCCTCCATATTAGCATGGTCTGAAAGCCACTTGCGATAATGGGGTGTATCTGTAAAGCCGGGGCAAATGGCATTCACCCGCACCCCGTATTTTCCCAGACTGAGGGCCATGCTTCGGGTCATTCCGTTTACCCCCGCTTTGGCGGCCGCATAGATTTCCGTATCAGGCAATGTGGCCATCGCATGATTGGACGATATATTTATGATAGATCCGCACTTTTGCTTTTTCATAAACGGAGCCACATGTTTGCTGCACAAAAACACGCCGCGCAAATCGACGTTCATGATATTCTCCCAGTCTTCAACTGTGGCTTCAAGCAAAGGTTTGAACAATGTAATACCGGCGTTGTTTACCAAAGCATCGACTCTTTCATATCGCTTGATTGTTTCTTTTACCATTGAACTGATACTGTTTTCAGAAGTCACATCGGTTTGGATAAAGAAGGCATCCCCTCCTTTTTCGCGTATTTCCTCTTCCACTTTCTCTCCTTCTTCCGGATGAAGAGTAGCGATAACGACACTTGCCCCTTCTTTGGCGAACTGCTTGGCAATTCCCTTGCCAATTCCTTTTCCGGATCCTGTGATGATTGCAATTTTGTTGAGCAATCTCATTGCATTCACTCCTCAGCTAAAGAATTAAATGCCGTTCATTGTTTTTTCCAACACAAGTGTTGCTGCACTTGCAATGTGACCGTTTTGGTCTTGTACAAACCAGGCACCGTGGTAAACTTGACGAATTCCCTGCCCTTTTTTTCTCAAAAGCACTTCGTCACTTGCCGGCAACTGAGATAAACTGAGCGTGACAAATCCCAATAGATTGGTATACCTTTTCCTCAGTCCGTTAATTCTTTCTTTTTACGTGAAAGGATATTTTTCTGCTGTCCCCAACTATTCGCAATATCTTCGAGTGTCTTGTTTCGTGTTTCGGGAACAACTTTCAGTACGAACAGGAATGCAAGAACGAGCATCAATGCATAAGTGCCAAATGTCAACGCGGAACCAATCGTATTGATGAGCACCGGAAATGTTTGTGAAACGACAAAGTCCCCGATCCATATGACAACGGTGACAAACGACATTGCACGTCCACGAATGCGTGTAGGGAAAATTTCAGATGCAATGACCCAAGTGACAGGTGCAAGGGAAACGGCATATGAGGCAATCGCCAGCAAGATAAAAATCAAAATCCATGGACCGCCTGTTTTTCCAAGATGGAAACAAACACCAATAATCATTAAACATGCTGCCATGCTAACAGATCCAACCATTAATAAAATCTTGCGTCCAACTTTGTCGATCAGCCAGATGGCAACCAAGGTAAAAATCATGTTTACGGCACCGATCATGACCGTTTGAATAAAGGCGATATTATCACCAACACCGGTGCTTTTGAAAATTTCGGGAGCATAGTACATGATTGCGTTGCTGCCGCTGAATTGTTGGAAGATCCCCAAAAGAACACCGATTACCAGCGCTATTCGTAAACCCGGCCTGAATAATTCCTTGATTGAACCGCTTTCATTTTTGATAGACTTTTTGATTTCATCCAACTGAGTTTTTGCTTGTTGTGAATTGTTATTGATGCGTTTTAAAATTTGTAAGGCTTCCTCTTTCCTTCCTTTTTGCACCAGCCATCTTGGACTTTCCGTAACAAAAAACAGCAAAATCAAAAAGATCAATGAGGGAATGATACCCACGCCAAACATCCAACGCCAACCTGTGTTTATGTTCCATGCGGCTTCGCCGGCTCCGGCGATTCCGGCATTGACAAAATAAACAACAAAAATCCCAATGACAATGGCTAATTGATTTAAAGAGACCAAACGACCGCGTATCTTTGCGGGAGCGATTTCCGCGATGTACAGTGGGGAGAGCAGGGAAGTAATTCCGATTCCCAACCCGCCTATAATTCGTCCGATAACCAGTTCGGTTACAGTATGGGGAATCGCAGACAAGATCGAGGAAACCATAAATAACAGGGCGGATACAATCAATATTTTTTTTCGTCCAAAATAATCGCTGAGAATTCCGGCCAATGTAGCACCGATGATACAACCAAACAGAATGCTTGAAGCAACCCATCCGGTCATGAAGGCATCCAGGTGAAATTTCGTTTGCAAAAAGCCGATGGCTCCTGCGATGACAGCAGTATCATATCCGAATAAGAGACCACCGACTGCGACAACACATGATACCTGAACAGCAAAATAATTTTTTGCGGGTTGAAAAGCAGCTTGACTCAAGGAAGTTCACTCCTCCTGCTATAAAAAATAATTTTCTCTTGTATACTCACTCATTCTTACAGTTTCATTTTCGACTATTTACAGAATTGTACAGGATTGGTAGCAGAGTAAATTTTTTAATGGGAAGTCCGCAAAGAAGCAAAGATTGGAGATTTGATTTCCAATATTTGATCGCACTAATGGAACTTCACAATTTTATTTGTTCCAACTAATAAGAGGTGGATTATTCAGTTATTTGATACTTGAGAGACAAATAATCTTGCTCTTTCGCCAAGCTGAGCCAGGGATTCCCTGTTGATTTCCTTTTTTGCGTTGACAAGTGCGCTTCCTACTCCGCAGCCCACAGCACCTGCCTTGATAAACTCGCGGATATTGCCCAAATTGACTCCTCCTGTTGGCAGCAGCGGAATGTGCGGAAGGGGACCGCGTAAATCTTTGATATAGTCCGGTCCCAAAGTAGCCGGAAACACTTTGATAATGTCCCCGCCCAATTCATAAGCGGACAGAATTTCAGTGGGTGTAAAAGCCCCCGGAATACTGACGGTTCCATATCTTTTGGTCATCTTGATTGTTTCTGGATTTACTGTGGGTGAAATAATAAATTTTGCACCTGCTAAAATGGCCGCCCGGGCTGTTTCGGCATCCAGGACGGTGCCGGCGCCAACCAACACCTGATTCCCCAAATACCTGGATACTTCTTCCAAAGCAGTTAATGCACCGGGCGAGTTCATCGTAATTTCCAAACTGTTTACTCCGCCTTCATACAGCGTTTCGGCGATTTTCAGGACATCGTTTGGGTTTGCGCCGCGAATAATGGCGATAATCTTGTTATCCAGAATCTTAGACAGGAGATCCATCCAGATTCGCTCCTTTGCAGAATGGTTAACGGACTACTTCGTCTTGATCGGTTGATTGCATAAATGCTGTTAAGGTTTCCCTGTCGGGGAGCCCCTCGATATCCCCTGGAACAGTGGTTACCATTGCGCCAACGGCACAGCCTCTTGTGACCGCTTCTTTCAAAGAGAGCCCGTCCAACAGGCCGGAAAGCAAACCAGCCGCAAAGCCATCCCCGGCGCCCACGGGATCGGTCACTTTTTCCACGGGAAAACTGTTTACAAATCCTTTGCTGGTAGGAGAAGAATAATAAGCTCCTTTTTCCCCGCATTTGATGACAATGGTTTTAATTCCGTACTGATGAAATCTTGACGCTATTTCTTCCAGATCCTCACACCCAGCCAAAAAAGCTCCTTCGCGCATGCCCGGCAGCAAGATGTCTACCTGTTTGGCAATAGATAACAGGGTAACACGAGCTTCTTCCTCATCCCATAATTTAAGGCGCAGGTTTGGATCAAACACTGTCTTAACACCGTATTTCTTTGCTGTCTCGATGCTATAGAAAATACTGTCCCGGCAAGATTGGCTGAGGGCAGGAGTAATTCCGGTAATATACAAATATTTCGCGTTGGCGATATAAGCTTCATCGATATGGGAGGGATTCAAAAAACAGGCTGCCGAATGGTTCCGGTAATAGGTAATCCGGACATTCTTTTCATTGATTATTTCTTTGAAAAAGATGCCCGTGTTAGCCTCTTCATCCATAGTTACCTGTCTGGTATCCACTCCTTCACCGCGTACCACCGAGATGATAAACGCCCCAAACTCGTCCTTTCCCACCCGGCTGATCCAGCCGGTCTGGTGGCCAAGCTTTACCAGCCCGATCAAGGTATTGGTCTCTGCCCCGGCAATTCTGGCCGAGAAATTTCTGGCATATCTCATTTGTCCCAATGTATGAGGAGTAAACGAAACCATCGTTTCTCCTATACCAACTACATCCATGTCAAGCCTCCACTTTCCGCAATGACTTATGAGTAACCGATACTTTCCGAGATTTTCCTTGACGTTTGCAAAAGTTTTTCCACGATCAGCTCCTTCCGGTTCAGCATTCGTTCCCTGGGTCCGGCGACACTGATTGCGGCCTTAATTTTTTTATCTGCGCCAAAAACCGGGGCGGCCAGACAAAATAACCCTTCCTCGTTTTCCTCATCGTCAATGGAGTATCCCAGTCGGGCAAACGTTTCTAACTGTTTTTCCAATTGTTCCCGATCGGTAATTGTATTTTTGGTGATTGGCACCAAATCAACCTGATCTAGCATCTCTTTTCTTTCCGGCTTGGGCAAGAAAGCCAGAAAAGCTTTTCCCAGCCCCGTGCAATACAGTGGTTTCCGATAACCCGGCTGAGCAGTTGTCCGGATTGAGCGGTCGCTGTCTATTTTGGCAACATAGACCAGTTCTTTTTCAGCCAATATTGTCATAAAGACCGTTTCCTGCACTTCTTTCATCAGTTTTTTAAGATACGGCCTTCCCAGGGAAGAAATATCCAGCGACTCCATGGCAACCGTTCCGATTTGAATCAGTTTAGGCCCTAATTTATACCGTTTCCGGGAGTCCTGATTTAGGTATCCTTCATGAAAAAGGGTACGAACCAGATTAGAAGTACTACTTTGCGGAAACGACAGTTTCTGGCTAATTTCTTTAATCGTCAGCCCATCCGTATGATGAGCCAGCAATTCAAACACCCTTAATACCCGTTCTGCCGATTTTACTGACATTTCACACCTCCTTAGCCAAATCACATATGTGAATCAATATCATATATGTGATTTTATTTGCTTTGATTTTATCATATGTGGTTATCTTTGTCATCTAAGAGGATTACAGAAAGGAAAGATAAATAAATTCGCAAAATTTGCCTGGTTCGGGGAGGTTACGTTAGTATGCCGGCTGAATGCATCAGAGGTGTTAAATGCCACCTGTTTGCTTATTTGCTTGATTTCTGGATACGGGACAGACTCGAAGCTGAAATCCTCGCCAATGCGTCTTGCGTGTTGTCGGAGACAGAGGTGAACGGGTTTCCCGGTGAAACCGGAAGCAAGCTATGAATTTGTAAAAGGTGATCGTGTCGTCGGATAGGTGGAACCAGCCTGGCCGGATCAGCGGATTTGCATTCTGTGCAAGCCGCAGCGGGAAGATGAAGCTGAGATTCACAAACCGGGATGGATATATGGAACCTTTCCCCGTTTGGGAATATGGAAATAATATGAATTTTGCCGGGTAAGGGATAAGTTAATTCATTTGTGATTAAAGTGAAGCAAATACCAGAGAGGATCTGATTCGAGCCATGCGCTTGTTATGGACAAAAGAATCCGGATGGTGGGTGAAAATGGATATTGAACAGTGCAGTATGGTTCCTCAGCGATTTTCCCAAGAGATTGAATGGCTGCAAGCCAATTGGGATAAACTGGAGGACATTTTATTGTAAAGAAAAGATGAATTTTACTGCAGGTAAAAGAATTGTCTTCGGTTCTGGAGTGTGTTTCAACTGAAAAGATGGAATTCCTGGATTCTATGACAAATTTAAGAGTATATCCATAAAATAACTGGAATTGGTCACCTGTAAGAGAGAGAGGCGATGTTATCAGGGGTAGGGTTACATTACTTCTATTTGATTATTTCTATGTTTATATAATATAATCGTTTTGAAAAATTAATAACTACATAGAGTGGGAAAAGGTGGAGTGTGAGTTGCACTCCCGAAGAGGGAAGACCGGTGAAAATCCGGCGCGGTCCCGCCACTGTGAATGGAAGTCGAGTTCTGGCCACTGTTTGGAAGATGGGAAGGCCAGGGCAGAGACAGACGTTAAACCATGAGCCAGGAGACCTGCCTTTTCTGACAGCACCGTTTGACCTACGCGGATAGGGAGGGAGTTTATATCGGGATCTGATTTTGCCATGGATTGCAGGGATTTTCCAGCAGGCTGATTTGCTGGTATCTCTCCGAATATAAGCACTTTCTGCTTCGTTGTAGCGGAAAGTGCTATTTATTTTTCGCGATTGGTTGAAGGTGTCCACTCTTTTGCCGGGTTAAGGTATTAAACAACATTGATGGGAAAAGGTGAGGTGACAAGGTGAGCAGAAAAGGAAAGCTGTTGCTCGTCGGTTTTGGCCCTGGAAATTCCAGGCATATTACGGAACGTGCCCGTGAAGCGATTCAGGAAAGCGAAGTCATTGTCGGTTATAGCACCTATATGAATCTGATTCTGGATTTATTGACTGATCAGGAAATTGTGCGTACTGGCATGACGGGCGAGGTAAAACGGGTTCAGGAGGCGGTACGGCAAGCGGAACAAGGGAAAAAGGTGGCTGTTATCTCAAGTGGGGATGCAGGAGTATACGGGATTGCGGGACTGGTTTATGAAGTACTGATCGAAAAAGGATGGCACCCCGATACTGGTGTGGAAGTGGAAGTGATTCCGGGGATATCGGCGATCAACTCCTGTGCTTCTCTGTTAGGATCTCCAGTCATGCATGATGCCTGCATGATCAGCTTGAGCGACCATCTCACTCCCTGGGAGACGATTGCCAGGCGGGTTGAAGCGGCCGCTTCTGCTGATTTCGTGATTGCTTTATATAATCCGAAGAGTAAGCGGCGCACCCGGCAAATTGAAGAAGCACAGCGCATACTGCTGCGATATCGCTCACCCGGTACGCCTGTCGGTCTGGTGAAAAATGCTTATCGGGAACAGCAGCATGTCGTTTTGACGACCCTGGGTGAGTTGTTGAATCACGAGATCGGGATGCTGACCACCGTATTAATCGGCAATTCCAGCACTTTTGTTTATGAAGGAATTATGATTACGCCGCGCGGTTATCAGCGTAAATACGAGCTTGGCAAAGAGGAACAGAGCTTGAAATCCCGGTGTTTAACAGCAGAAACCGAGCCATGGTCACTTGAAGCTGCGGGCAGGATGTTGTCTGAGGCAAGTGCAGCGGAGTGGAAAACTGCTCCCAAAAGCAGAAAATCTGTTTCTCTTCTGGAAATGGCTGTATCGCCAGGAGTAGCCAATAAGAAAATTACTCCCGCACAGCTTGTCTTGCTGGCGGAGATCGCTGGTGACAAGGGGAAAATCGAGTATACACCCCATCATTACATCGTTTTGCGTGTGCCAACCGATCAACCGGACCAAGTGATCGAGCGGTTAACGGATGCCGGACTGCACGTCAGTTCTGTGGGGAACCGGGTGCGGGTGAAAGCCTGCGACTTTTGTGAGGGAAGCAAAAAGGAGGCGATCCCGTATGCCGAGGAACTCACCAGGAGCCTGGGCGGACTTCACGTTCCCAAAGAGCTCAAAATCGGCTTTAATGGCTGTGGGATGGCTTGCTATGGAGCGGCAACCGAAGAGATTGGCATTGTTTACCAACGGCGACAAGGGACTTTTGATCTGTTTTTAGGCGGGAAAAGCACCGGATGTAACACCTGTCCGGCGCAAAAGATACAGGCAGGAATTTTGCCCGAGCAGCTTGTGGAAACAGCAGAACAGGTTGTGCGGGAATATGCATCCAGAGGAGAAGCCAACGAACGGTTCCACAAGTTTTTCAAACGGGTAAAAGAAAAGGCCGATTTTGTCAGCTCCGGCGAGTAACCCTGGTTCAGACGTTGGCGAAATACATGCAAAAAAGAGGAGGAACAGGCATGGACATGATCCTGTTTGTTGGCCATGGCAGTCGGGTCGCGGAAGGAAATGAAGAATTGCTAAATTTTACGGAGAAACTGTCCCATCTTGTGGATATGCCGACGGAAACCTGTTTTTTGGAGCTTGCCCCACCTGGTATTCCAGAGGGTATTGACCGGTGTGTAAAACGGGGAGCCACCCATATTACAGTAATCCCTTTGATGCTTTTTGCTGCCGGTCATGCCAAAGTGCATATCCCGTTGGCCATCGGGGAAGCTCGAACACAATATCCGCATATCAGGTTCAGCTATGGTCGCCCGGTTGAAGTGGATGAGGCTGTACTGGATATTTTGGCAGAGCGGGTAAAAGGTGTGGAACCGGATGAAGAAACAGCGATACTCATTGTGGGACGCGGCTCGAGCGATCAGTATGCCAACAGTGATTTATACAAGCTGGCGCGCATGTTTTGGGAAAAAAGCCGCTTCAAGTGGGTGGAAGTTTCTTTTATCGGAGTAACGGAGCCAAATTTTGACAAAGGAATGGAGCGCTGTCTGCGGCTGGGGGCAAAAAAGATTGTCATTATGCCGTATCTCTTGTTTACGGGTGTTCTTATCAGGCGGATTGGAGCAAAAATGAAGCAGTTTCAGGAACTGCACCCTGATATAGAGCTATGTATGTGCGATTATTTGGGGGTGGGTGATGGATTAATCCCGATTGTACGGAACAGAGTGCGGGAAGCGGAGCAAGGAGCGGGAGTCCCTTGGGAAAAGCTGGCAGAAAAAGCGCTGGCTGAGGGGCATTGCGATCATGATCATTCCCATCACCATCATCACCATGTTTAAAGCTGGCAGAAAGGAGATGCCCTGATGATATTATTTCTGGCCGGCACCAGTGATGCCCGCCAACTCGCCGTTCGCCTGCACCAGGAATCATTTGTCCTGTTGGCTACTGTTGTGACCGAAAATGCCGCCAGAAGTTTGCGGGAAGCAGGCATCCAGGTCAAGGCGGGCAGGCTTGCGTCACAGGAGATGGTGGGATTGATCCGGAAGCGGGGATTGAGCCAGATTGTGGACGCCAGTCATCCTTTTGCTGAAGAAGTTTCCAGAAATGCGATGAAAGCAGCCCGGATCTGCGGCATTCCCTATATCCGGTATGAGCGTCCCGACAAAAAGTACAGAAATCTTCCCGGTCTTCACATGGTCTCTTCTTATGAAGAGGCGGCTGAGGAGGCGGCGCGGCGCAAAGGAACTGTCCTGCTTACCACGGGAAGCAAAACCCTGGATATTTTTGCCAGGAGATTGCTCAACAACCCGGATATTCGTCTGGTTGTCCGCTTGTTGCCTCGCCAGGACAATTTGCAAAAATGCGAGGAGCTTGGAATTGCGCAGAAAAATATTATTGCCATGCAAGGGCCGTTTGGCAAGGAACTGAACATTGCCTTGTACCGCCAATATGGGATCACAATAGTGATCACCAAGGAAAGCGGGCAGGCCGGCTCGGTGGATGAGAAGGTGGAAGCGGCACTGGAACTGGGAATGGATGTGATTATGATTATGCGTCCAAAATTGGATTACGGCATTGCTTTTTCCAGTATGGAAGAGGTATTAGCAGCATTGAGGAAATTCGGGAGGAGTGAGCAGGATGTCTGAAGAACGGTTTAAGCCGGTTACAACCCAACCGCAAGCAATTGAAAGCTTAAGTTTCGATATTGTCAAAAAGGAATTGGGGGAGCACTCGTTTACTGACGAACAGTTTCCTGTTGTACAACGGGTTATACATGCCACCGCTGATTTTGAACTCGGGCGCAGCATGGTCTTTCATCACCAGGCTGTGGAAGCCGGAATCCAGGCAATTTTGGATGGAAAAACGATTGTGTCTGATGTGCAGATGGTTCAGGTCGGGATCAGCAAGCCGCGTATTTCCCAATTTGGCGGAAATGTACGTGTTTTCATTTCTGATCCCGATGTGGGAGAAGAAGCCAGGCGGCTCAAAGCAACCCGGGCCATCATTGCCATGCGCAAAGCAGCCAAAGAGGCGGAAGGGGGGATTTTTGCCATCGGCAACGCACCAACAGCGCTGTTGGAATTGCTTCGACTTGTACGTGCGGGGATCGCTAAACCCGGATTGATAATTGGCGTGCCTGTCGGCTTTGTTTCGGCTGCCGAATCAAAAGAAGAATTGATGAAATGTGATGTGCCCTTTATTACCAATCGGGGACGAAAGGGAGGAAGCCCGGTTGCGGCAGCATGCGTCAATGCTCTGTCCCTTCTGGCAGAAAAGGCATGGCCAAACCGGTTATAAGCTGGATGTGAGAAAGGAGTTTGGTCGTGAAAAAGCAGGCAGAGAAAAAACAGCCAACAACATTGCGATCCGGATATACTACAGGAGCTTGTGCGACCGCCGCCACGAAAGCTGCCCTCCTCTCCCTGATCACCGGGCAAGCTGTCCGCAAGGTGGCAATTTTGCTGCCGGTCGGGAAGACCGCAGATTTTTCCGTGGTTCAGGCCAAAGTAAGTAAAAAATTGGCCGAATGCAGTGTGATCAAAGATGGCGGCGATGATCCTGACGCTACACACGGTGCCCGCATTATCTCCACCGTTACCTGGAGCGATGAGACTGGGATCCTGCTGGATGGGGGTGCAGGAGTGGGACGGGTAACCAAGCCAGGCTTGCCGGTTCCTGTGGGCGAAGCAGCGATCAATCCTGTCCCGCGCAAAATGATTCGGAGAACGGTAAATGATTTGCTGGCTGGCTATGGCATCAAACGTGGTGTAAAGGTGATTATTTCTGTTCCCGGCGGAGAAGAGATTGCCAGGAAAACCCTGAATGGGCGGTTAGGGATAACTGGCGGGATTTCCATACTGGGAACGCGCGGAACTGTCATCCCGTTTTCTACCGCTGCGTATCGGGCCAGTGTGGCTCAGGCAGTGCAAGTTGCCACAGCGAACGGGTGCAGGCATCTGGTGTTTACTACCGGAGGGAGAAGTGAAAAAGCAGCCATGAAAATGTATCCCGAACTCCCTGAGGAAGCTTTTGTACAAACAGGAAACTTTATTGGTTTCGCTCTGAAACATGCCAAACGTGCGGGTGTGCTGAAAGTGACGCTGGTCGGTATGATGGGAAAACTTTCAAAAGTGGCACAGGGAGAGATGAATGTCCATTCCAGAAGCGTGGCCGTTGATTGCGATTTTTTGGCACAAGTGGCGGAAAAAGCCGGAGCTGTCCCCATGTTGATTGAAGAAGTCCGGAAAGCAAACAATGCCACTCATGCCGGACAGTTGATCGAACAGGCTGGGAATCTGTATTTTTTCACTTTACTCTGTGAAAAGATCTGCCAGGCGGGTCTTGCTTTTGTTGAGAGCGGCATTAAACTGGAAACCGTTCTGGTGACGTTGGGCGGAGAACGATTGGGGAGGGCGGAAATGAGTGGATAAGCGGATCAAGGTGATTGGCATTGGGGATGACGGACAAAACGGTTTGTTTCCTCGCTACCTGGAGTGGATTGAAGCGGCCGATGTATTGGTAGGTGGAAAGAGGCAACTTGCTTTCTTTCCAGGTCACCCGGGCAGGCGAATTCTGATCAGGGGAGGACTAAAACCGGTATTGGAGCAATTGGAACGGCTCAGTGGCAAGAAGAAGATTGTCGTCCTGGCATCAGGCGATCCCCTGTTTTACGGGATTGCCAGCTTGCTTGTACGAAAACTGGGATTGGAACGGGTAGAGGTTCATCCACATCTCAGCTCTATCCAGCTAGCTTTTGCACGTATGGGAGAAAGCTGGCAGCATGCCAGGATAGAGAGCTTGCACGCCCGCCCGATCAAGGGATTGGCCCAGCGTATTGACGGACAGGAAAAAGTGGCCTTGCTTACAGATGAAACCCACTCGCCAAGTGTGATTGCCAGATATTTGCTTCAGTTCGGGATGACGGAATACGAGGCGTTTGTTGCCGAGGATCT
The DNA here is from genome assembly GCA_965544045.1 of uncultured Thermoactinomyces sp. GTDB lineage: Bacteria > Bacillota > Bacilli > Thermoactinomycetales > Thermoactinomycetaceae > Thermoactinomyces. The sequence goes on along the minus strand of CBEULT010000008.1, from coordinate 66,227 downwards.
GGGCAGCCCGGACGAAAGATGCAACTGGTGGAAGTTGGACGAACTGGCGGATGCGCAATTTTCCCCGCTCAATGTTGTTATACTCAAACGGAAAAAAGAGGCACAGGTACCTTACTGGAGCCTGGGGATTGAAGATGGGGAATTCTTTCAGCGCAAGCCGGAAAAAGGGCTGATTACCAAAAGAGAAGTGCGTCTCTTCAGTCTGTCAGAGCTGCTTTTACGCAAAGACAGTGTTGTCTGGGATATTGGGGCGGGATCAGGGTCTGTTTCAGTGGAAGCGACCAGGCTGGCACCATTTGGCGATGTGTTTGCTGTGGAAAAAAACGAAGCGGATCTTGTCAATATTGAAGCTAACCGCAAGAAATTTCGTGCCGATTTCACCATAATTCATGGCAAAGCCCCGGATGGGCTGGATTCCTTGCCGGATCCCGATGCTGTCTTTATAGGCGGAAGCGGCGGCGAGCTGCGGCAGATTCTTCAGGTTTGCTGTTCCCGCCTCAAATCCGGTGGCCGTATTGTTATCAATGCTGTTGCGGTTGAAACGCTGGCAAAAGCACAGGAAACATTGAAGGAAGAAGGTTTTTCTGTGCGGATTGCCCTGCTGCAAACTGCAAGGAGCAGGCCGGTTCTGGAGTTGACCCGCTTTGCAGGGTTTAATCCGGTTACAGTCATTACTGGCGAAAAAATCAAGAAGAAAGTGGAGGAACAGGAATGATCGGACAATTGTATGGTATCGGCATGGGACCAGGCGATCCGGAACTGGTTACGGTTAAAGCTTTACGGCTGTTAAAGCAATCTCCGGTAATTGCTTACCCGAAAAAGGAAAAGGGTGAGAAAAGTTATGTCTTGTCTATTGCCGAAACGTATATCAATTCTCAGGAAAAAGAAATGTTAGGGCTTGTCTTTCCCATGACACAGGATCAGAAGACATTGGAACAGGAATGGAACAGAACGGTCGAGGCGGTCTGGGAGCGACTTTTGCAAGGGAAAGATGTTGCTTTTGTCACCGAAGGTGATCCGCTTTTATACAGTACATTTATCCATTTGAGTCAGAGAATGCAGGTGTTGCATCCAAATGTGAAGATCACCACCGTCCCGGGTATTTCTTCAATCAGTGGCACTGCTTCCCGATTGAATTTGCCGCTGGCAGATGGCAATGAGCAAATCGTGATCGTTCCCGCAACCAAAGACCGGGAGGCGATGAGAAAAGCACTTGTCGGACATGACACGGTTGTGTTTCTCAAAGTGGCAAAAGTGCTCGATCAGATTATTGGCCTTTTGCAAGAATTGCACCTGGAGGACAAGGCGATGGTTGTTTCCAAGGCCACTTCCGATAAGGAAATGGTATGGAAAAATGTGGTTGAGCTCAAAGGGCAGAACCTGGAATATTTGACACTGATGGTGGTGAAAAAATGAATCGGTTGGAAGCAAAAGTGTACATTGTGGGTGCAGGCCCAGGCGATCCGGATTTGATCACGGTAAAAGGACAGCGAATTCTGCAACATGCAGATGTGATTCTGTATACTGATTCGCTTGTCAGCGAGGAACTGATTGCCCGGGCTCACCCGGAGGCAATCATATGCAAAAGTTCGGGCATGGATTTGGAGCAAATCGTCGGTTTTATGGCAACCCATGTGCGCCACGGAAAAAGCGTCGCCCGAGTACATACCGGTGACCCGTCTGTTTATGGAGCTATTTTTGAACAGATTGCCCTGTTGAAAAAAACAGATATTCCCGTCGAGATTATTCCCGGTGTCAGTTCCGTATTTGCGGCAAGTGCCGCATTGGAAGCGGAACTGACCATTCCCGGACTGACGCAAACGCTAATCCTTACCAGATCTGAAGGCCGAACGCCCGTCCCGGAGAAAGAAAAACTGAAAGACCTGGCGGCTCATCAGACAACGATTGCTTTGTTTTTAAGCGCCGCTTTGACCAAAAAAGCAGTTAATGAACTGCTGGAAGCGGGATGGTCGGAAGATACTCCGGTTGCTGCTGTGCATAAGGCAACCTGGCCGGAGCAAAAGATTGTCCGTTCCACCCTGAAGAATCTGGATCAGGAGATGCAAAAAGCTGGCATTCGCAGCCATACCATGATTCTGGCGGGATGGGCGCTTGATCCCCAACTTTATGAGCAGGATGAAGCCTTCCGCTCTAAACTCTATGATCCAACTTTTACACACGGTTTTCGCAGAGGGGAAAGCGAGTCATGAGTCAAACGTTTGCCGTGATCGCCATTACCAAATACGGTGTGGAAATGGCCCGCCGCCTTGCACAGGAGTTTCCCGGTTCAGACCTTTATTATCCGGACAAGTTTGCCAGCCAGGATGAAGAAATACGGGGAATTACCCTGTTCTCCGGATCGGTGCGGGCGCTTCTCCCCGACCTGTTTCAGCGTTACGACGGGCTGATTTTCTTTGTTTCGCTCGGAGCGGTGGTACGTATAATTGCTCCCTTGCTGAAAGATAAGAAATCGGATCCCGCCGTAGTAGTGGTCGATGAGCGGGGGAACCAGGCGATCAGTGTACTGTCCGGCCATCTGGGCGGAGCCAATCAACTGACCAGGCGCGTTGCTTCCATCCTGGATGCGCACCCGGTGATCACCACTGCTTCTGATGTTCAAGAGACCATTTCAGTGGATTTGTTCGGCAACCCGTTTGGCTGGGAGATGGAAAATGATGAGAGGGTGACTTCTGTAAGTGCGGCTGTGGTGAATGAAGAAAGAGTGCTTATTGTTCAGGAGTCGGGTGAAACAGGCTGGTGGACCTGGAACAGGCCGTTGCCGGGCCATTTCCAGGTGGTTTCTTCCACCAGCGAGGTATGTGATCAGGAGTTTGATGCCGCTCTTGTCGTTACGCATCGCTGTTTAAGTCCGGCTGAGGCCAGGCGCTTTCTGCAAAACGGAGTGCTGTATCGACCAAAAGTGCTGGTGATCGGGATGGGCTGCAATCGGGGGACAGCATTGGAAGAAATAGAGCAGGCGGTGACTGAAACGCTTGCTGTTTTGCACCTCTCCATAAAAAGTGTCCGCAACCTCGCGACCATCGACTTGAAAAAGGAGGAACCCGGCCTTGTTGCTTTATCCCGGAAATACAACTGGCCAATAGATGTGTATTCGCCCGCAGAACTGAACACCATTCCGCTTTCCAAGCCATCCGCCACGGTTTATCGCTATACGGGGGCATACGGTGTGAGCGAGCCGGCAGCCCTGTTATCCTCGGGAGCAAAGGAATTGCTCCTGTCCAAGAAAAAGTTGGGCAATGTGACGATATCCATCGCCATGGTTCCGCATCCGGCTGTAAAGGGAGTGAGAGCAAGTGAGTGAAGACAGACCAAGGATTGTCGTTGCCGGGGCAGGCAGCGGCGTGGGGAAAACAACCGTCACCCTTGGCCTTATGGAGGCGTTTCGGAGACGGGGGTTAAAAGTGCAGGGATTCAAAACAGGGCCGGATTACATCGATCCCAGTTACCATACTGCCGTCACCGGCCGCTCTTCCCGCAATCTGGATACCTGGATGCTGGCGCCGGATACCATTAGGGAAATTTTTCTAAAGGGGAGCAGGGGAGCGGATCTCTCCATCATTGAAGGGGTGATGGGATTATATGATGGCAAAGAACCTCTGAGCGACAAGGGGAGTACAGCGGAAATTGCCATCAGGCTGAAAAGCCCGGTGATTCTCGTCATCAACATTCACAGCATGGCGCGTAGTGCGGCAGCTGTGGTGAAAGGTTACCAACTTTTTAATCCGGCAGTCCCCATTGCCGGTGTGATTGCAAACAAGGCCGGCAGTGAAGGGCATTTCCGTCTCGTTCAGGCGGCAATCGAACAGGAATGTGGGCTTCCTGTTTTGGGATGGCTTTCCCGCGATCACTCCGTTGTCATCCCGGAGCGTCATCTTGGCTTGATTCCTGCGATTGAGCGGGGAGAGACCAATTCCCTGTTTACACGGTTGGCTGAGCTGATTGAAAAAGGAGTTGATTTGGATCGGCTGCAATCTGTTGCCGGCAAAGCCCCACGTCTGGAACTGCCGAAAAAACAGTTGTTCAGAGCTCAAGCCCCGGCAGAAGAACCTGTTATCATCGCAGTGGCTCGGGATGCCGCATTTAATTTCTACTACCCGGAAAATCTGGAGCTGTTGGAACAAAGTGGAGCCCGGCTTGAATATTTCAGTCCTCTCCAGGGGGAATGCGTGCCGGAGGAAGCGGATGGACTGTATATCGGGGGTGGCTTTCCCGAAGAGTTTGTGCGGGAATTGTCCGGAAACAGCGATGTGACAGACTCTTTCCGCAAGAATATTGCCGGCGGAATGCCAACCTATGCCGAATGCGGCGGATATATGTATCTCACTCAGGCAATTATTGACCGCGAAGGAAACACTTTCCCAATGGTTGGCGTGATCCCGGCTGTTGTTCATATGAAAGATCGCCTGTCGGCTCTTGGTTACCGGGAAGTGACCGCTGTGACCGACAATCTGTTACTCAATCAGGGCGAGAAAGCACGCGGACATGAATTTCACTACTCAAAACTAACAAAGATCGAAAACTTCACTTCGGCTTATGAATCAAACGGACGCCCGGGAAAACAGAAGGAAGGGTATGTGAGCGAAAATCTGCTTGCCGGTTATACCCATCTTCATTTTGCGTCCAATCCGACGATGGCAAAGCGGCTGGTTTTGTCTTGCGAAAAATACAGGAACAGGAGGAAAAATCATGAGTAATCAGGAAATGAAGGCAAACGAAAAAGAAGAAAGGAAGCAACGCGGCCTTACCCTGGTCTATACAGGGAATGGTAAAGGAAAGACGACAGCGGCAATGGGTCTGGCTTTAAGAGCGGTGGGACAGGGTATGAAGGTTCTTGTTTTGCAATTTATCAAATCTCCGGAGCGGGCTTATGGAGAGCAAATCGCTCTTGAAAAGCTGGGAGTTGAGATCCGGCAGTTGGGGATCGGTTTTACCTGGACCAAAACGCCGGAAGAACATCGTCAGGCATTGGCCCAGGCCTGGAAGATCACCAAAGAAGAGGTGATGAGTGGAAATTATGATCTTGTCATACTCGATGAGATCAACAATGCACTGGTTATCAAGTCCTTTCTGGTGGATGATGTCCTGCCACTTGAAGAGGTGCTTGCTTTAATGCAAAACCGCCCTTCACACACGCATCTTGTTTTGACCGGGCGAAATGCCGATGAAAAAGTGATGGATGCGGCTGATCTCGTGTCCCGGGTGGATGCTGTCAAACATTATTATGACAAAGGGATTTCGCCTGTTCGCGGAATCGAATTCTGATAAAAAAGGATGCTTGAAAATGAAGGCAATTATGTTGCAAGGAACAGCTTCAGATGTTGGAAAAAGCGTATTGAGTACGGCTTTTTGCCGCTATTTTCTTGAAAAAGGTTTCAGGATAGCCCCATTCAAGTCACAAAATATGGCCCTTAACTCCTATGTAACGCGGGATGGCGGGGAAATAGGCCGGTCGCAAGGGGTTCAGGCGGAAGCAGCAGGAATTGAACCAACCGTGGATATGAACCCCGTTCTTCTCAAACCCAAAGGAGAAATGGTTTCCGAAGTGATTGTGCATGGGCGCCATTTTGCTGATATCGATGCCCGTTCGTATCACCGCGGTCCCGTGCTGGATAAAGTTCTGGTACCGATTCGCGAGTCCCTGGAACGGCTGTCGCGGGAGTACGAAATTCTGGTGATCGAAGGGGCGGGGAGTCCGGCAGAGATTAACCTGAAAAACCGCGATGTCGCCAATATGAAGATTGCCCATCTTGCAGATGCACCGGTAGTGCTTGTGGCTGATATTGAACGCGGGGGTGTGTTTGCCTCCATCGTGGGAACGCTGGAACTGCTTGAGCCCAAGGATCGGGCCAGAGTAAAGGGATTCATCATCAATAAATTTCGCGGTAGCAAAGATGTGCTGGATCCAGGCATCAAATGGCTGGAAGAAAGGACGGGCATTCCGGTGTTGGGAGTACTCCCTCATGTGGAGATTGGCATCGATCCGGAAGATTCCATGTCGCTTGCCACGCTTCAGTTAAAAGGGAACAAGAATGAAATGGCCGTTTTGGATGTGGCTGTTATCCGTTTCCCGCGCATATCCAACTTCACCGATTTTCTCCCGCTGATGAACCTGGAAGATGTGGCGGTTCGATATGTTAAATCGGTTCGCGAACTGGGACAGCCGGATGTCATTATCCTGCCGGGAACGAAAAACACGATGGCTGACCTTGGCTGGCTGAAGGAAGCGGGACTGGCAAAGGAAATCCTCCGGCTGAAAGATCAGGGAAGCACAGTGGTTGGCATTTGTGGAGGTTATCAAATGCTGGGGAGAAATCTGCTCGATCCCGATGGGATGGAATCAGGCCAAAAAAAACAGACTGGTTTGGGACTTCTCCCGCTTGAGACCCGATTTGTCCCTGACAAACAGACCGTGCGCATTCAGGGAGAACCACTTTTCGCCTGGGGCGGTTTGGAACAGGTCAATGGATATGAGATTCATATGGGCCGGACCCGTTTTCTCGGTGACGTCTCGCCTCTTTTCAAACTGTCTGATCATCGCATGGACGGTGCGGTTTCTGAAGACGGAGAGGTGTGGGGCACCTATCTTCATGGTGTTTTTGACAACCCTTCTTTTACCAGCCATTGGCTCAACCGGCTCCGCCGGAAAAAAGGCCTGCCACAGCGGGAAGAAAATGCGCCAAACAGACAGGAATCAAGGGAAGAAGTGTATTCTTTCCTGTCCCGATGGATTTGCGAACATGTGGATATGGAAAAAGTAAAGGAGATAATGGGCCTTTAACATTTATTGGTTTTTAAAATTACTTTGTGTCTTTCCAGGATTTTCGTCTTTGTTGCGTCGATTGGAGATAATGGTACATATGTGAAAATCAGATTGGGAAGACGCAGATGGAATTGAAACCGGATGCCTGTTACCCAGCAGAAATACAGACCTCTTACTCGTTCTTGGGTAAGGGGTGGTGGTTCCTGTTGCTTTCAGCCTGTTTTTATTATGGTGTTAATGGAAATTTGGGATCATTCACTTGCGGATGATGATTTTATAGCGCTTATTCTCTGGTCAAATTATGAGGATAAATTACTGGAAAACATTTTGGCACGCCGGTTTATTGCGGTGCATTGGAAAACACAGTTACCAAATATTTGGCCAGGATTTGTGGAATAACTGCTTTTCAGGCACCTGTTTCAAAGCATAACGGTTTGGACAAGAAATTACAGCCTTTGAGTATATTTAACGGTTTATGAAGATTTTTCAGAAACAAAGTGACTTCATAGTCGCCACAGAGAGAGAATGCCTTCCCTTCCAGGAAAAACGCGCAACTGTTTGAGCGAAACGACTGAAGAGCCCCTGGAGGGGATGGCTGGGCTCCTTAATAACTTCCTTGTAAAGCGGAGTGCAAAGACCAGAAAATTGTCCTTGCTATATGGTGTTTTAGTCGGAAGACTGAAACAAACAGGCCAGCTACTTTTATATTGATGCAGAAGTTGCGCAACCTTTTTTTGATCAATCTGTTCAACTTAGCCTGCCAGGAAGATGCAGGACAGGGCAGTGGTTATGCCCTGTTCCCGATAAAGATGAGAGCAGGAGCGAAACTGCCGTTTTCGATCGCATGGGTTGGCTTATCTTTCTCCATTAAACTGTTCATGGGTTTCTCTTCTTCTCTTCATCTGAATTACCATTCAGTGATCCTTCCATCTGTCTCTTCATAGCGAATTTCACCTGTAGTGTTCAACCTTCGCCATTTTCTTTCCACCTTTTCATTCTCTCTGATTTCAGACCGAGGCCTTCAGTATTTTTACAATATATTCTTGTTCACGATATAATCCAACAGATTTCTGTTTTGTGATGAATGCTATATTTTAAGAAAACCCTTAAATTATCGGTGTTATTTTAGACGTATCATCCCGACTACCAGAGGGGATTGGTATACATTCCTAATTATTGGGGAGGATTAATATGTAGAAAACAGGTGCTATATAAATTTTTAAAAGGATGTGTAGGCATGAAAATTGGAGTAGTAAAAGAAATTAAGGCAGGAGAAGCCCGTGTCGGAATGACTCCGGAAAATGTTCATAAGTTGGTTGCAGAAGGGCATCAGGTTTTGGTACAAAAAGATGCGGGTGTGGGATCAGGTTATACAGACGATGAGTATACAAATGCAGGTGCAAGCATTGTTACCCAAGATGAAGTTTGGGATGTAGATATGCTTGTAAAAGTGAAGGAACCATTGCCTGCAGAATATCGCTACTTCAAAAAAGATCTTGTCGTATGGGGCTTCTTACATCTTGCAGCCTCAAAAGAATGTGTAGAAGCAATGAGGAATGCGGGAACAATTGCAATTGCAGCAGAAACAATCAGTAAGGATGGCGTTTTTACCCTGTTAAAGCCGATGAGTGCGATTGCTGGTCGTCGCGCAGTGTTTATGGGGGCATATTATTTGGAAAAACAACATCAAGGACAAGGAATTTTATTATCCGGAATTGAGGGCATCCCTGCCGGGAAGGTTGTCATTTTTGGCGGAGGCAATGCAGCGATTAATGCATGTGATATGGCTATCGGAATTGGTTGCCATGTAACAATTCTGGAGATAAACAAGCAACAGATCGCTTATTTGAAAGAAAAATATAAAAATGATCCAGTTGATGTTATTGAATCCAATACTGAAAATCTGGAGAAGTATATCAAAGATGCCGACTTGTTTATTTCAACAATCTTAATACCTGGATCCAAACCGCCAAAAATTGTTAAAGAATATATGGTTCAATCAATGAAACCCGGAAGCGTTATTGTTGATATTGCCATTGACCAGGGTGGTACGGTAGAAACAATTGATCACTATACAACCCATGATGATCCAGTATTTATCAAACATGGTGTGTTGCATTATGCTGTACCAAACATGCCTGGAGCTACCCCGCGTACTGCTACTATGGCGTTGTCAAAAGGCAATATTGAGTATTTGATGGAAATTGCCAACAAAGGTTTGGAAAATGCAATCAAAAACAATCCTGTTATAGCATCTGGTATAAACATCTACAAAGGAACCATTACTCATGAAAACCTGGGAGAAACATTAGGCCTGGATTACAAACCATTGGAAGAGGTGTTATAAATTGAACAAAGATTTGCCTCTTTCCATTGATGATGTAAAAAAAGCTCGAGACACTCTTTTGGGAAACCATCGCAAGACGCCCCTTGTTAAATCATTTTATTTGACAAGCAGAACAGGCGGAGAAATTTATTTGAAGTTGGAAAATATGCAGCTAACCGGATCGTTCAAATTTCGAGGCGCATTCAATAAGATTTCAAATTTGACAGAAGAGGGAAGAAAACGTGGCGTGATTGCCTGTTCCGCCGGCAATCATGCACAAGGCGTTGCATTATCTTCTCATTTGCTCAGGATAAAAAGTAAAATTGTCATGCCAATTTCTGCACCAAAAGCGAAAGTAGATGCAACAAGAGGATACGGTTCTGAAGTCCTTTTATACGGTGATACCTTTGACGATGCCAAGGCCAGATGTGAGGAAATTATACAAGAAACAGGAGAAACATACTTACATCCATATGACGATGTAGAGGTCATGGCTGGCCAGGGAACAATCGGTTTGGAAATCCTTGATGATATGTGGGATGTTGATACTGTAATTGTGCCTGTTGGAGGAGGAGGTCTTGTTTCTGGAATTGCAGTTGCACTTAAATCTTTTAATCCTTCCATCAATGTGATCGGTGTCCAGGCGGATAATGTTCATGGAATGAAAGAATCCTGTGATAAAGGAAGAATTGCGGAACATTATAAAGCACCAACCATAGCGGATGGATGTGCCGTTAAAATACCGGGAAACTTGACTTTCGAGATTGTGAAAGAACTGGTGGATGATATCGTAACAGTCTCGGAAGATGAAATAGAAGTAGCCGTGAAAGACTTGTTGCAACGTGCCAAAGCCGTTGTTGAAGGCGCCGGGGCGTTAGCTACAGCTGCTCTCCTGGCAGGAAAAGTTGACAAATATACCAAGGAAAAAAGAGTAGTCGCGATTATATCAGGTGGAAATGTAGATTTACAACGCATTTCCAATGTATGTGAACATTTCTTTGTTGCAAATGAATTGAAATCCACTTGAAATTAAACAAATCAATTCTACCGCATCTGTGGTTTCATGTCTAAATGAAACAGAGATACGAAATTGCAGTTGAAACTTGATGAAAATCGCCATTATACTTTCGAAGAAATTGCAGAAGAGCCAAGAAATGGAAAGCAATTGAAAATCGGTTGCACCATTTACGGGCAATCACTATTCAATTTTTCTAAACGTATTGATAAAATGTACCGCTTTTCTTGAGAGATAGCGATTTTTTGGCCAGATGACGGCGGATTCGGAGATGAATGTTTCGTCATTGATGTTCATGATTTTAACTCCTGTTGCATCCAGTGCGGGAAATGCCGACTTGGGGAGCAATGTTGCGCCGATGCCTGACTTGACAAGAGATAAAAGCATGGATGCGTCGGGGCATTCACAGATGACGTGTGGATCAAAGCCATGTTTTCTGCACTTGTCCACCACGATTTCGTACAGGCCGATGCCTTTGAATTGCTGTAGCAGCATAAGGGGAATATCGGCCAATTCTTTCATCTGAATATCTGTGCGATCACTCCATTTTTCAGGCATGACAACGACAAAGGGGTCAATCGGCAGCGGCAGGGAATCAAATTCGGTCGTATCCAGGGGGAGGCGGATGATTGCAAGCTCAATATCCCGGTTTCTTATATATTGGGCCAGGCGATAAGAATCTCCTTCAATCAGGCGAAAAGTAACAAGCGGGTACTTTTCCCGAAAAGAGCGAAGTCTGTCCGGTATATAAGAAAAGCATGATTTTACCGATCCAATGGATAAAGTTCCTCTCAGTCCTTCTCCTGCATCTTTTACTTCTTTGATTGTTTCTTCCATTTTGTTAATGATTTCTTTTGCTCTTTTATATAAAATCTTTCCCTCTTCGGTTACCTCCAGATTTCTTCCGTTCCTCTCAAACAAACGTAGTCCCAGTTCTTCTTCCAGCATTTTCAGTTGCTGGCTTAGCGGTGGTTGAGCCATATGCAGTTTTTTGGCTGCGCGCGTAATTTGCCCTTCTTCAACAACAGTAGAAAAATAACGAAGTTGTTTAATGTCCAATGATTGCTCCTCCCTTTGAATACAAATTAAATATATAACATATACTATTTTGATATTTTTCAATTATCATAATATATGATATATTTTGAATGTATACGATTTCAAGCGGTTTTTGATTAAATATTTTTTATATTTAAGCTTACTTGAATCACTTAAGACGGATAAAAAACTTAAGTTATTGATAAGAGTTGGTCAGTAATATCTTTTTTATAGAAATAAACCGCAGAACAAGGAGGAACCAAACATGTCAAATTTTGAAGAGGCAAAGCAAAAACTAAGAGGATCGATTGCTCCGGTTGTGACCCCATTTGATGATCAGATGAATATAGATACGAAGACTCTTGAGAAACTCATCAACTGGCATATTGAAAGTGGCTCCCATGGCATCTCCGTTACAGGGACAACAGGAGAACCTAGTTCCCTGTCAATCGAAGAACGTGAGCTTGTTATGGAAACAGCAATTAAAACAGTTGCCGGGCGTGTTCCGGTTGTTCCCGGAACCGGTTCCACCAATCATGCAGAAACCTTGTACTTGACCAAACGTGCCCAGGAAATGGGAGCCGATGCTGCCCTGGTTATTGTCCCTTATTATAACAAACCGAACCAGCAAGCACTGTACTGTCATTTCAAAGCTGTGGCCGATTCAGTGGATATTCCGGTCATTATTTATAACATTCCCGGCAGAACAGCCAAGAACCTGGAAGTGGAAACACTTGCCCAACTGGCGGAAGATTGCGGAAACATCATTGGAGTAAAGGAATCCAATAAGGATTTTGAACACGTAAATCGTGTGATGCTCCATTGTGGCCGCGATTTTCTTCTTTATTCCGGAATTGAACTGTTGTGCTATCCTATGCTTGCCATAGGAGGAGCCGGGCATATCAGTGCTACAGCCAATGTTTGCCCCAAAGAGGTAGCTGATCTTTACAATTTCTGGACAACGGGGGAAGTGGAAAAGGCACTTACTCTTCACTACAAGTTGATGCCGCTCAATGATGTATTGTTTAAAGACACCAATCCCGGTCCGCTAAAGGCAGCGCTTGGCATGATGGGGAAAATCAATCCGGTGTTAAGGCTGCCGATGGGCCCGCCGACAGAGGCATTACAGGAAGAAATACGGCAGACTCTATACTCTTATGGGCTTCTGTAAGCGATATTCCAGAAAACATGGCCTTTGGCTATGGGAAATTTTTTATCCGAATCCGATTATTTACAGGAGGAAATCTGATGGAGTTTCGATTTGAACAAGTTCTTCATTATATAAATGGCCAGTTTGTTGAAGGGGTTGCCGGCAAAAGCTTTGAGAATGTCAATCCCTTTAATAATGAAGTGATAAACGAAGTGGCGGAAGGTTTTAAAGAAGATATTGATCTGGCGGTGTCCGCAGCACGTGAAGCTTTTGACCATGGCCCCTGGCGTTCGATGAGCGTTACAGACAGACTGAAATATATTGTACGCATTGCCGATTTAATTGAAGAAAATGCCGGAGAACTGTCCGAACTGGAATCGCTTGATACCGGCCTTCCAATCAGCCAGACCAGAAAGCAGGCCGCCCGCGCGGCGGAAAACTTCCGGTTTTATGCGCAAATGGTAAAAAGCCGGTTGGTTGGTGAGACGTACCAGGTTGAAAACTCATTTATGAACTATACGGTTCACAAGCCAATAGGAGTCGCCGGCCTGATTACGCCCTGGAATGCTCCGTTTATGCTGTCAACGTGGAAAGTGGCGCCTGCTTTGGCTACGGGAAATACGTGTGTTTTAAAGCCAGCGGAATGGTCACCACTTACAGCGAACAAACTGGCACAAATTATTGATGAAGCCGGATTGCCAAAAGGAGTATTCAATGTGGTTCATGGGTTTGGCGAAACGGCCGGAGCCGCTCTTGTCGCACACCCGGGGGTACAATTGATTTCCTTTACCGGAGAGACAAAGACGGGTTCGGAAATTATGAAAAACGGCGCCGATACACTGAAACGTTTTTCCATGGAATTGGGAGGAAAATCACCAGCCATTATCTTTCCGGATGCCGATCTGGAAAAAGCGCTGGATGCCGTTGTCTGGGGAATTTTCTCATTTAATGGAGAACGCTGTACGGCCAATTCCCGGTTATTTGTCCACCAATCCATTATGGATCAGTTTGTTTCAGCGTTGAAAGAGAGGGTCAGAAATATTGTTGTCGGTGATCCCATGGATCCTGAAACGGAAGTGGGTCCATTGATTCACCGCAAACATTGGGAAACCGTCATGAATTATATCCAGACTGCCCGGGAAGAAGGGGCGGAAGTGGTAAGCGGGACGATTCCGGCGAAATATGAAAAAGGAAATTATGTTGCACCAACACTTCTGTTAAATTGCACCAATAAAATGCGTGTTGCCCAGGAAGAGATTTTTGGCCCGGTAATGGCGGTTATTCCTTTTGAAAGTGAAGAAGAAGTGATTCAGATGGCAAATGATGTGATTTATGGGCTGGCCGCATATGTGTGGACCAGCAATATCAAGCGGGCGCACCAGATTGCCCAGGCGGTCGAAAGCGGAATGGTCTGGATCAATTCCCAAAATGTAAGGGATTTGCGGATTCCATTTGGAGGTTCAAAGTATAGCGGAATCGGCCGTGAGGGAGGACATTACAGCTTTGAGTTTTATACCGAACCCCAGGTGATTCATGTGGCGATTGGCGATCATCCCATTCCCCGGTTTGGAAAAAAGAAAAGTTGATCTTGATGAATGCGGTTAGTGAGCGGGAGATAGGGAAGAAAAACCGGATCAAAGAGAGGGGATAATCATGAAAACCATTCAGATCACGCATCCCTTTTCTGAATCAGTTTCGAACGAAGCCGAACCTTGCCTCATGGCACTTGGTTTCTTTGATGGTGTCCATATCGGGCACCGTCATCTGCTCCAAACAGCTAGGGAAATCGCAAAACGGAAAAGTCTGACGTTTGCCGCAATGACATTTTACCCCCACCCCAGACAGGTTGTCCATAACCATGCCGTTTCTGTAAAGCTGCTGACTCCACTGGCTGTGAAAGCAGAACGGTTAAAAAGTCTGGGGGTAGAGAAACTGTATGTGGTCAAGTTTGACCCCGTTTTTGCGCATCTTGACCCGGAAGATTTTGTAAAACAATATATTCTGGGACTCAAGTGTAAACATGTTGTTGCCGGATATGATTTCCGGTACGGGCACAAGGCGGGAGGGAATATGGATCGGCTCGCCCAAAACGGGCAGGGAAAGTTTCACGTTACCACTATCCCGAAAATAACGTACGGTCAGAAAAAAATCAGTTCCACAGCCATCCGGCATGTGATTTCCAGTGGAAAGGTGGATCAGGTTCCCCATTACCTTGGGGATTTCCATGAAGTGATCGGAAAAGTTGGATTTTCCACTCTCTTCCATGAAAAATACCAATTTGTGAAAATTGATGTGGATAAAGACGTTTTGCTTCCAAAACCGGGTTTGTATGAAATTGAAGTGAAAATCGACGATCAGGTTACCAAAGGAGTATGCCACCAGATTTTGCAGTTGGATGAGCAAAGCGAACTTCTGGTGCAAATCTCTGGCGGGATGGTTCCGTCAGGCGAAAGTATCAGGTTAAAGTGGATTCACCGTCTTTTTGGAAAAGCACAGGGAAAGTGTTGCAGGGATCCATATTTTGCCGAAGAGGAGCTAATTATCTGACGGGAGAGAGGTAATTCGCAAATGAAGAAAGATTTGTATATCAATGGAAAATGGAAAAAGGCTGTTCGCTATCATTCTGTCATTTCTCCATACTCTGAAGAAGTAATTGGAGTTGTTCCATCAGCTACTAAAGAGGAAGTTCATGAAGCGATTGTAGCGGCGGATTGCACCAGACACGAAATGGCGAAAATGCCTGCTTGCAAACGTGCGGAAATACTTGAAAAGCTGGCAGAAAACCTGGAAAAAAGAAAAGACGAAGCGGCAGGAATAATTGCCATGGAAGCGGCCAAACCGATCACAACGGCCAGGGAAGAAGTGGCACGCACAATTCAAACCTATAAATTTTCCGCTGAAGAAGCCAAACGGATTCATGGAGAAACGCTGGCATTGGATGCGGCGCCGGGTGGGGAAAACAGACTGGCCTTTACCGTCCGGGAGCCAATCGGGGTTATTGGAGCTATTACACCCTTCAACTTTCCCATGAATCTGGTTGCCCATAAAGTGGGCCCGGCCATTGCATCCGGTAATACCATTGTCCTGAAGCCCGCTTCCCAGACGCCCCTGTCAGCTTATTTTCTGGCAGAATTGCTGGAGGAGACAGATTTGCCTGCCGGAGCCTTCAATGTTGTGACAGGCAGCGGGCGAACTGTGGGAGACCAATTGGTAACCGATACTTGCCTGGCAGCAATTACCTTTACAGGCAGTCCCACTGTCGGGGTTGATATCCGAAACAAGGCTGGCCTGAAACGCGTAACACTGGAATTGGGATCCAATTCGGCAGTTATTATTGATCAGGGAACCGATCTGGACAAGATAATTCCCCGATGTGTGAAGGGGGCATATTCCTTCCAGGGACAGGTATGCATTTCTTTGCAGCGGATCTATGTCCATGAACATCTGTATAAATCTTTTGTAGAAAAGTTTGTTAAAGCAACAGAGAAACTGCAAGCTGGAGATCCGCTGGATCCCGAAACAGATATCTCGGCCCTGATATCGCCAAAAGATGTGGTGCGTGCGCTGGCCTGGATTGAAGAAGCCGTGCAACATGGAGCCGAAGTAGTCGCTGGTGGAAAAAGAGAAGGAAACATCCTTTATCCAACTGTATTGCTAAATGTGGATCCTGCGCTGAAAGTGTCATGCCAGGAGGCATTTGCCCCGCTGGCAGTGATCAGCAAATTCAAAACAGTGGAGGAAGCGATTGAACAGGTGAATGATTCGCGGTTTGGGCTCCAGGCGGGAATTTATACAAACAATATGCAGCATGCCCTGCTGGCGGCTGAGAAATTGCAGGTAGGAGGAGTCATGATCAATGACATCCCGACCTTCCGGGTGGACCACATGCCTTATGGGGGTGTGAAGGACAGCGGCATGGGCAGGGAAGGAATTAAATATGCAATTGAGGAAATGACGGAGCTGAAGTTAGTGGTATTTCACCGAAATTAAAATGACCTGGATGGAGTGTAATGGATATGAATGAAGAAAACGGAAAAAAGGATGGACCGCAACCCAATTATGCAAAAATTGCCGAATCAGAAGCGTTTAAGGAATTGTTGGCTGTCAAGAGACGGTTCATTATTTTAACGACCTCCTTTTTTATCAGTTTTGCCTTGTTGCTTCCAATCCTGGCTTTTTATACCGACTTCTTGACAAGACCCGCGATTGGTGCGATCTCCTGGGCGTGGGTATTTGCTTTTGCCCAATTTGTCATGACGTGGGCCGTCAGCTATCTGTATACCAAAAAAGCCGCCCGGTTTGATGAAATAGAGCAGCGAGTGCTGCTGCGGGAAATGGAAAGGAGTTAGGATATGGATTCGCAGGTTCTTCTGCTTTTCTCACTGATTGTTGCAGGTACGCTTCTGATTACCTATTATGCTTCCAAAAGGTCTAAAAATCCCGCTCATTTTTATACTGCAAGCGGCGAATTAACTGGCTGGCAAAACGGGCTGGCGATAGCCGGGGATTTTATGTCGGCTGCCTCTTTTCTCGGATTGATTGGAGCGGTATCCCTTGCAGGATATGATGGTTTTTTTCTCATCTACGGAGCACTTGTCTCCTATTTGGTTGTTCTGCTCCTTGTAGCAGAGCCGCTTCGCAATCTTGGCAAGTACACATTGGCAGATATGATATCGGAACGGTTTCATTTAAAAAAGGTTCGGGCTGTCACGGCCTTCAATACGATTTCCATTTCGATCATTTACATGATTGCCCAACTGGTGGCGGCAGGAGCATTATTCAGGATTCTGCTGGATATACCCTATGTCACCTCTGTTTTTATTGTCGGTGCCTTAATGCTGATTTTCGTCTTTTTTGGCGGAATGGCGGCCACGAGTTGGGTACAGATCATAAAAGCGATTCTTTTGCTTGGTGGTACAATGTTGCTCTTTCTTCTGGTGATGGTCAAATTTGATTTTAATATCCTGGCCATTTTTGAACAAATGAAAACAGCCACTCCTTTGAAGGAGGCCTACCTGGACCCCGGGGTGAAATATACAAGCGGTCTTGATCCGTTTTCTTTAACTCTTGGACTGGTATTGGGAACTGCCGGACTTCCCCATATTCTTATCCGTTTTCTAACCGTTCCCAATGCAAAAACAGCCCGAAAGTCCGCCGTCTATTCCATCTGGTTTATTGGTCTGTTTTACGTAATGGTCGTGTTTCTGGGTTTTGCAGCGGCCAAGTTTGTAGGAATTGATCAGATCGTCGCAGCCAATCCGGCCGGAAACATGGCCGCACCAATATTGGCCAAAATGCTGGGCGGCAATTTCCTGTTCGCTTTTATCTCGGCTGTTTCCTTTGCAACAATTCTGGCAGTTGTGGCAGGCATAGTGCTGACCAGTGCAACAGCTTTTTCACACGATTTTTACAATGAAATCATAAAAGGCGGAAAAGCAAGCGATCGACAACAGATCCGAATGGCCCGCTTCGCTTCCGTTGGGGTAACCCTTCTTTCGGTTGGACTGGCCCTGTTTCTGCAGAATGAAAATGTGGCATTCCTGTCGTCGCTTGCCTTTACAGTAGCGGCAAGTTCCAATCTGCCCGTGATTATATTCACCCTGTATTGGAAGCGATTCAATACAACCGGCGCCATTACCGGGATGCTGGTCGGCCTGTTTGGAAACATTTTGCTGGTGGCCTTAAGCCCGAACGTATGGAGTCCGGTGGAAGGGCAGGCGATCCTGACCGGGACACCGCTCTTTCCCTTGACGTCTCCAGGGATTGTTTCGATTCCGCTAGGCTTTATTGGGGCATATATCGGAACAATCTTGTCGTCAGGAAAAAGCATGACAGGAAATTTCCAGGAAATATTGGTCCGATCCAATATCCATTATAAAAATAATAGCGTCAATAATAATTGAATCGTGAATATTTATGTACCCAGCATTGAAAAGGAGTGAGAAGAATGAGCAAGGCGAAGGTCCGGCTTCGCGGGATTGCGCAGACAGTTGAAGCCGATGTGACCCCCAATGAAGATACCATTCATTTTGATGGCAAGCCATTCCGTATGGATCGTCTGCCCTGGGACGCTCCTGTATCGGGAACTGTTTACGGTGTGTTGCTCAATTATAAAGGTGCCTTGTCGGCTCTTGGGAATGCCGTTAATGAGGCGCCTTATCTCGCGCCTCCCAAGGCTCCTGTTTTATATATCAAACCGGCTAATACCGTGATTGGTTATGACATGCCGATTCCATTACCTGCTGACATTCTGCAACTGGAGGTCGGTGCGGTCTTGGGGGTAGTCATCGGCCGAACGGCAAGATGTGTGGGGGAAAAAGAAGCGCTTGCGTATGTGGCTGGTTACACAGTGGCCAATGATGTCACTGTTCCGCATACCAGCTTTTATCGTCCGGCAATCAAAGAGAAGGCACGTGACGGTTTCTGCCCGTTGGGTCCCTGGGTGATTGAACGGGATGCCGTAGCAAACCCGGATGCCTTGGGGGTGCGTGTATTGATTAATGGCAAGTTGCAGCAGGAAAACACCACTGAAAACCTGATTCGCCCTGTGCGGCAACTTATCGCTGATATTACGCAGTTTATGACACTAAAGAAGGGTGACACTCTCCTGGTGGGAGTACCGGAAGGAGCGCCGCTGGCAAAGGCGGGTGACCGGGTGCGCATTGAAATTGATGGTGTTGGTTGTTTGGAAAATACAGTTGTTCCTGAACAAAAGCTGGTGATGGGGGTTAGCATATGAAACGGGCACGTGTAGCTTGTTCTGGAGCCATTCATCATGCAGTGGAAGCAGACGGAGACCTGAAACTGGATGATGGACGAGTCGTTAAAGAAAATGAAGTGGTCTGGTTGCCTCCAGTTTTGCCCCGTACGGTTTTTGCCCTGGGACTCAATTATGTCGACCATGCCAATGAACTGTCTTTCGAAGCCCCAACGGAACCCCTCGTTTTCCTGAAAGGCCCAAACACTTTTATTGGCCATCGTGCCAGGACCCGCCGTCCGGCCGGTGTAACAAATATGCATTATGAGTGTGAACTGGCGGTTGTTATCGGACGGCGCGCCCGCAATGTCAAAAGTGAGGATGCCTATGATTATGTCCTGGGATATACGGTGGCCAATGACTATGTCATTCGTGACTATCTGGAAAATTATTACCGCCCCAACTTGCGCGCCAAAAATTACGACAACTGTACACCACTTGGTCCCTGGCTGGTGGACAGGGAAGATATACCGAATCCCATGAATCTCACCTTGCGTACCTATGTAAATGGAAAATTGACGCAGGAAGGGTCGACGCGCGACATGGTTTTCAGTATTCCGGAGCTGATTGCCTATTTGAGCAGTTTTATGACGCTGAGTGAGGGTGATCTGATTCTGACCGGAACCCCTAAAGGCGTTGTGGATACAAAAGCAGGCGATGAAGTTGTCACAGAAATTGAAGGAATTGGCCGTTTGCTCAACCGGATTGTTGCTGATGATCCTTCCGGAGCGTTTCAGGAATACTGACAAGGAGGAAAAGAATGCCTCATTTTATCATTGAATATACGGACAACATCAAGGATGAAGCGGCTATTCCGGGTCTGCTCGAAAAAATTCATGCGGTATTCCTTTCGCATACTGACATTTTCCCTGTAGGCGGTATTCGCTCCAGAGCGATTGAATTGCACGACTACCGGATTGCCGACGGGAAGGAAGATGACGCGTTCGTTCACGCGATTCTGAAGATCGGTGCCGGACGGTCGGAGAGGGACAAGAAGGAAATCTGTGACGAGCTTTTCGGTGTGATAAAAAATCACTTTGCCGATCTGTTTGCCAAACGCTATCTTGCGTTGTCAATGGAGTTGATTGAATTTGGCGGGTTTGGTACCTATAAGCACAATAATATCCATGGGCGTTTCAGACAGAAATAGCGAGAAAAAAGATTTGAGGGAAATATTGGTCAATTCTTTTGTGGAAGTACAGGCATGGTGGCCATTTTTGAAATGGAGAGATTATTATTGCCACTAACCTTTATCACATGTTTATGCATTTATATCAAAGAAAGGCCCCGTTCAGGAGATCAGGGCCTTTTCTGTTTTTCGTAGGATTCAGTCTTATTCTATTCCAATATTCTTCAGCCTTGGTTTTTTACCAGCTTATCCCATGGATTTCTTTGAAACCAAACCCGGGTTCGTCTGGTAATGTAATTTTATAATCTTTAAATGCCGCACCGCCTTCAACAGGATCTTCTTTACACAACGATGGGCCATCCAGATCGATTTTTGTAATGATCTTTTTTGCAGCGGCCAAATGAACTGCTGCTGTAACACTTATTTTAGCTTCAAGCATGCATCCAATCATACATTCAACTCCATATACTTCAGCTATGGAGCATATTTTTAAGGCGTTATGGATGCCACCTGTTTTCATTAATTTTATGTTTATGAGATCAGCTGCATGCATTTGCATAATAGTTATGGCATCCCTGGGCGTAAATATGCTTTCGTCTGCTAATACAGGAATTGATGTATTGTCCGTCACTAATTTCAAGCCTTCAAAATCATGGGCCGGAACAGGCTGTTCAACAAGCTCTATGCGTAAATCGGCATCTTCTATTCTTCTGAGGATATATACTGCTTCTTTTACATTCCATCCCTGGTTGGCATCAATTCTCAAATCAATATCGTATCCAATTGCTTCCCTGATTACCTTCAGGCGTTTCAGGTCTAAGGCTGAATCTTTGCCAACCTTTATCTTGAGCGTTTTATATCCTTGATTTACTGCTTCGATACTATCCAAAGCCATTTTTTCCGGATCATTAACACTGATTGTTATATCTGTTGTGATCTCCTTCCTGTAACCACCTAACAGTTGAAATACTGGTGCATTATATAATTGTCCATACAAGTCATGGATGGCTATGTCTATTGCAGCCTTTGCACTTGTATTCCTGACAACAGAGCTTTCGAGCTTCAGCATGATTTCTTCAAGATTTTCAATATCCATGCCAATCAGGTTCTTCTTTATATGGTCTTTTATTGCTCCTCTTATTGAACCGGTTGTATCGCCCGTAATTACACCTGTAGGTGGAGCTTCTCCATATCCAACATGTCCGGTATCAGTTTCTATTCTAACAATGACATCTTCAACACTGTTAACAGTCCTTAATGCAGTTTTGAAGGGCTTTTTTAGTGGCACTGATATATGCCCCAGTTTTATGTCTGTGATCTTCATATTAAATTACCTTCTTATAAAATGTATTTGAATATAAAATAAGAGAAAAAAACAGTTGCATACACAACCATAAGAAGTGATCAGATACTAAAGTATAGACATTATCTTGGCGACTATTAAGCCACCTCCCGTACCTACGATATAACCCATTAACGCCATAAGAATTCCTATTGGTATTAAAGCTTCACTATAAGCACCGGCAAGGATTGGCGCTGATGCAGTACCGCCTATATTTGCCAGGCTTGCAACACCGCAAGTAAAGAGATCCAATTTGAATAATTTAGCGATTAACAATAATACAATGGCATGAATACTTAGAATAACGAATCCGGAAATGATATATAAGGGTGCTTGTGCAAGTTCTGTAAAGTTTGCTCTTGAAGCAATTAATCCTATTATGGTAAATAACATTAAATTGGACAGCTGGGAAGTTCCTGGCAGCTTTGCCAATGGTGTAACTGCTCCTGCAATCCCTGCTATGGTGGCAATAATAACAGTCCAGGTTGTGACAGACAAGAAATCTGTTTCCGGCATTTTGCCGCCTAAAAATATTGAAATCGCTGATACAAACAAACTTGTGCCTGTCAGAATTATCAAATCTGAAAAATCCATATTTTTTCTTAACTTTTCTTTATTATTTGCAAGCTGAGTTCCTACTTCATCAAGCGCACTTGTATCTGACTTTGTCCATCTGTTAAATATTCTTGCAAAGGGGACAAGCCATAACAGGACCATTACCCAAATTGCATAATTGACAGAGTCCATTAATAAGGCATACCCCAATTTGATATCTGGAACACTTAGTGCTCCCTGAATGGCTACCATGTTGCCAGTTCCGCCCATCCAACTTCCACATAGAGCCCCAAAAGATTTCCAGGTATCTGGTTCATAGAAATTTTTGAATAAAGCATAGGTCACGATAAAACCAATAGCAATGCTTATGGTTGCTGAAAAAAAGCCTAATAACAGTTTTGGTCCTAATTTTATAATTTTTCTCATATCACATCTCAATAACATTAAAAAGATCATTGCAGGCAATAAATTGTCTTTGAATTTAGTATAGTACATATCTATTTCATCGTTTTTTTGCCATACACCAAATGTAGATAACAGCATTACGACTAAATAGAGCAAAACAACTGCCGGTACATATTTAAAGAATTTACTGTCTTGGTATCGCTTTTCCAACCAAACGATGATCCCCGCAACTAAAAGTAAAAAAGATAAATAAGTAAAACCAGTGGTAATCATAAAATCACCCCTATTTTCTGTTGAACCTGGATCTGCAATTCATTGTTTTGCTACAAAATATATCTATTTCTAAAAAAACATATTCTTTATAAAAAATGTATCAGTGAAATATCTAAAGGACAACGATAAATCATGTTAATACAGTGAAATACCATTTACAAATCATTAGTTTTTATGTTGTTTTTTTAATTTTGTTTTGTTGTTATCAATTGTGTTCCGCTAATATATGTTGGGTTCCTAAACGGCCTTGTTTTTTCAATCCAGTATTATTCTTTTAAGTAAATAAAAAGGATAATTCCCTACATCTAGTATGTAAAGAATTATCCCTGATTATAGTCTTGTTTTCGTCAAAAAAACTTTATTCTTTCTTCCAGCTTTTGACCACAATTGAATTTCTTTCATTCTTTGCTTGTACCCGTCACACTATCGGGGTTCCCCGACCTGATCTACCGGCAAGCAGAGCGCCCGCCAGATTCTGGAGGAGCATCCATTCGTACCGTATTACCTTGCCTTTGCTTTTTGTTTTCGTTTGTCCTGTGAACGCTTCTTATAGGGTTTGCGTTTTGCGGCAACGTTTTTTCCTTTTTTCCCTTTGCTTTGTTTTTTTTGTGGCCGCTTGCCTTTCCCCCTGCCGAAAAAGGACTGATCTTCACTAATGTGAACGGGAGTCTTGTCCGGTTCTTTGGTGATTAATTTCAATGCTGCAGACAAAAGGGTAACGGAGTCCGTATGATCCAGCAACTCTTCGGCCAGTTCAATATAGTCGCGGAAGTCGTTTTTCGAAACGACGTCCATAAGCGTCTCGATGGCAATCTGTTGGTGCCCTTCCATCACTTCAGCCAGTGTTGGAATGGAACGGCGGGTCATTTTCCGCTTGGTTACCCGTTCTATATGGCGAAGATGTTCCATCTCGCGAAAAGTGGCCAAGGTCGTGGCAATCCCTGTTTTCCCGGCACGTCCTGTTCTTCCGATCCGGTGGATATAGCCTTCGGGATCCTGAGGTATGTCAAAGTTATAGACATGGGTGACGCCGGAGATATCCAATCCGCGCGCTGCAACATCGGTTGCCACCATGATATCGATGGTTCCTTCCTTGAAACGGCGAATAACCGTTTCCCGCCGGGCCTGAGACAGGTCCCCGTGGATCCCTTCAGCGGAATAACCGCGTTTGTTAAGGCCTTCGGTTAATTCATCCACCCGCTTTTTGGTACGGGCAAAGACGATAGCCAGTTCCGGAGCCTGAAAATCCAACAGATTGCACAAAACATCAAACTTTTGTTTGGGCGACATTTCAATGTAATACTGTTCGATGTTTGGCATCGTCATTTCTTTGTTTTTGATTTTTACTGTTGCCGGATCAATCATGAACTTGTCGGCAAGCTTTTTAATATCCGGGGGCATCGTCGCAGAAAACAGCAGTGTTTGCTTCTCCGGAATTTCAGACAAAATTGATTCAATATCCTCAATAAACCCCATCTGCAACATCTCATCCGCTTCATCAAGCACTACCAGATTGATGGTCTGGAGACGAATCGTGCGCCGCCGTATATGGTCGAGGAGACGGCCGGGCGTCCCTACAATGATTTGCGGTCTTTTTTTGAGAGAGCGGATTTGCCGGTTGATATCCTGACCTCCGTAAATCGGTAAAGCCCGAACCTTTTTGTCATGGCCAATCCGGTTCAGTTCCTCTGCTACCTGAACCGCCAGTTCACGTGTAGGTGTAATGACAAGCCCTGTTACATCATCTGTATCAATAGATGCTTTTTCAATCAACGGAATTCCAAAAGCTGCGGTTTTCCCTGTGCCGGTCTGGGCCTGCCCCAGCAAGTCACGCCCCTCCAAGGCAATAGGAATAGTCTTTTCCTGAATCGGAGTTGTTTCTTCAAATCCCATATTGTTGATGGATTCCAAAATAGCGGGGCTAAGCCCAAGTTCATTAAATTTAGCCAAAAATGGTTTCCCCTTTCAAATTTCTATATAAAAACGCATGCGGGCGGATCCTGGGCGGAAAAATTATTGAATCCCTCCCGAGTGGTTTAATATATCCATAGTTTTTTGATTTTTACTAGTTTCTTATACCCTTTTTTGAAGGGTTCGCATTTCTCAAAAGTGAGAAGAGGAGCGACCGCTTCGTTTAGCCTTTGGGGTTCCGAATTCATCCGTGTGTTTTTGTCCTGCCAATAAATTGTTCAAAATATATTTGCGTGCCAAGGCCTGATCCGTCTGGAATATCGTGTGATGGGGTGATCAGGGAAAATGGGGGATCTGTGCAAATGCTGCGCGGGGCAGAAAGTGGTACGCTTGTCCAGAACACAAACATTTTTTAAATTTGTTATTTGTCCGTTCAAAGGCAAAGGACAATTATAACCCGGTATTGAATACAATTCAACTATTATTAGAGTTCCATTTTATGATCCCTGTCATTGGCGGCATATAGTTATTATACATAAATAATGTATTTAAAGCTGATAGTACTTATCTGATAATGTTAACGGCTTATTTACTGTTGTTTTCACTGGTGTTTCTGGTTATCAGCCGGTATCACATCCAGACCTTTCTGTTTTTATAAAGTTATAACAAAACAAAGAAGGGAAGGTCTCACCAAGGGATGGTGTTCAGATATTTGAGAAGCATAGGGTTTATGGAGGGATTATTCAAGGGGCAAGTAAACAACAATTTATCGATGCTTTTTTAAAAGATTACGATGAGCTAAAATCATTTAGAAATAAAGCGTTCGATAAGATTTTCGAATTACAGAATATGGATATTTTTGACATCATAAATACAATCAAGTTATTTGAAATGAGGAATTTAATTAGTGATATACAGAAATCAAATAAACTAATCCAAACAAAGGATCAATTTGTGTAAGAATGGGATCAATTCGATAAATTGTTGGAAGCAGAAGTGCTGAGTAGGATCAAATGACTCCTGCTACGAAAATGTGCAGGAGTTCTATTGTGTTGGTTGTCTAAAGTGCTTTTAAATAGGTTTAAAACGTATTTAATTTAGACAGACTATTTCAATTTCTGTTCCTTACATTTAATTATTTCAATTAGCCTTTTATTATATTTTTTATGATCTTTCCCATAATGAACATGTCTATGGCAGTTAGGGCAAATAGCTGCAACATGCTCTGGGTGATCTAATCCCCTATCAGATAAACGTCTTAAATGATGAACTTCTAAAAAAGGTTCGTTATTACTGTTTTTGAAGGGAGCAGGACAACCACAGGCTTCACAGATCCCATTAGCACGTACTAAAGCATATTTCCTTACTGCCGATGCTCTTCTTTGGACAATAATTTTTCTTTCAGAATCCGTGGATTTATTTTGTTTAAAGTCATCTAAGGCAATTTTCTTTAACTCTTGTAGATTATTTGTTTTTAACTCATCATCCTCTATGGATAAAAATTCTTCTGGGTCATTAATTAAATGGGAAATAACTAATTGAAAAACAATAATATTGCGTTTGTTTCCGTAAAAATCTATGCCCTGTTCAATATAATATCCAATGTAAGTTAACTGATTAATGAATTTTACAACTCCAGAACGAACATATTCAAATAAAAAAATATCTTTCCCTTTTTCATTGTGCTCCAAAATGGCTTTGTTTCCTTTTATAAACTGCATAGGCCCTTTTTGGCCTTCGCCAGTATAATAAAAGATTCCATCAGTCCAATGATCTTTATAACCATAATTTTGTCCAGTGTCTCCTGTGAAAATCATGATAAATGGATAATCTTTTGGAGTGGAAATCCCCCCATATCGTTGACCGCCATAAAGATCGTGAAGTTTTCTTCGATTATATTCTTTTCCGACAATAAACATGATTTGACCACCCCTTTAATAATTTATTCGAAAAATAAAAGTATTTTAAGGGTTAAGTCCGATATTTGTAATAATCTATATAACTGTATGAATAATAATTAATAACATTTAGTTTTTATATCTTTTGATTTATTCTTATCTTAGTAGAGGAAGTGGGGTTTTAATGTTGAGTATTTAAAAAGATCGAGTCAGAATATCCTGAGAGAGTGATCATCGTGACAATTTATTTTTACAGAGTGAATGAACCGTATGGCTGTTTTTCCAATTTTTCCGCGCATGAATTTATGCTTGAGGGAAAATGGTGGCCGACGAGTGAACACTATTTTCAAGCACAAAAATTTCCTGGAACCCCTTTTGAAGAACAGATTCGCCTGGCAACAAAGCCAATGGAGGCAGCTCTTATGGGCCGGGATCGAAATCTTCCTCTGCGGGCAGATTGGGAATTGGTTAAAGATGATGTGATGAGAAAAGCTGTATTCCAAAAGTTTAATAGCCATGAAGATATTCGTGCCATTTTGTTATCTACGGAAGACCAACTGATTGTCGAAGATACGCCCATTGATAATTATTGGGGCTGTGGCAAAGATGGAAAAGGGAAAAACCGGCTTGGGCAAATATTAATGGAGGTTCGTGAGATTCTTCGTAAAGAGGAATTGGGAAACTAGTAATTGATCAATAAGTTTAAGCGGAGCATGTAGATTTAAAATTAAAGATAAATTAGCTTGTTTTAAAAAGCCTGTCAGTCTCTGAAATCAGGAAAATAGAGACTATACAGGCTTTTTGAATTTATATCTATCTGCTTTATTGTATTTATATTTTTGGAGAAATAGTTAACAAAAAGGGATTTTATATTTTCTTGGAGAATAAATTTTTATTGGTTTTTTTATCGTGCTTAAGTTTCTACACGCCTGTAAATCAAGGGAGGGCACAAATTGAAAAGGTGTTTTTATTGGGTAATTGTTTCGGCTGTGATTTCCAGTTTGTTTCTTTTCTCAGAAGGAGTTTATGCCCAGGATGTAACTGCTTTGGAAAAAGAAGTAGAGACCCTTCAAACTGAAGTTCAAAAACTGCAAACCCAAAGCGATGAGTACCAGTTTTTGAAAGAACAGATCAAGGATTTTAAAGACTCAGTAAAAACGGAAATGCAAAATTACCGGTCTTTTGTCGAGGGGCAGTGGAATAAATTTATTACATTTCTATATTTAGTTGGAGGATTAGGAATTTTTTTCTTAGGTGCATCAAGTTGGGAATTTCGTAAAAGGTTGAGAGAAAAAGCTGAGCAAGAATATGAGGAAATAAGAAAGAAAGCAATTGAAGAATTTCAGAATCAAAAAATAGAGTTAGAAAAAGAGATAATCAATAAGTGGCAGCAAGTAAAAGATGAAGTGGCTGGAATAGAAAAAGAAACGAATACTTTAAAGAATTTAATTCTATATGAACTGAGATATAAAGAAGCCCAGGTATTAGTGATGGGTTCAGAAAAAGATTTGAATGAAATGAAAAAATATATGGATCCGGCAATGGGAAAGCGAGGACTTCAAGAGCCGATTTATTTGCCATTGTCACCACAACTGCAAGAGTTACAAACGGTTCAGAAAGATCATATCAAACAAAAATTGGAAGAAGCTGAGATTATTGTTTATTGCTATGAGTCTATGGATAACAAAAAAGATTTACGAATGGAAAAAATTATAAATTTTCTCATTCAGGAAGGTTTACAAACTCCAGTATTTATTTATACCGGAAAAAATTGGGCTAAAGATGATGAAAAAGTCTTTATTACTGACAATTACACTTGGCACATATTTGCCAACACACCTGCAACTTTGTTAGGCCATATTTTCACCTTTATCCATGCCACAAGAGAAGGAAGGGATGAGCGTGACTCTTGTTAGGATCAAAACCCGGTTTTGCAGTGTGACGCCGCTTTATTTACATGGAGCAGATATGAGAAAGGCAGAGTTGCGTCTCTCTTCCATTAAAGGAGCACTCAGGTATTGGTACCGGGCTGCGTGTCCGGATTTTTCCAAGAAGACTGATTCGGGAATCACCAATGAGGAGCTGCTCTTTGGCGGTACAAAAGGGAAAGCAGGGCAATCCGCTTTTTTGATGCGTTTGGTAAAAGAAGAAGAAATTCAAGTAAGACGTGGTAAGTATAACCAGGAATATTTTGCTAGTGTCCGGTTTGAACTGGAATTCCTTCTGCGTCCCAATCTGGGGAAGGATGTTAAACCGGATTGGCGCGGGCTTTTGGTTAGTATTTGGTTGCTTGGCCATTTGGGCGGGTTAGGGGCAAAAAGCCGAAAAGGGTATGGGGCAATTGCTTTGGAGTCATGGTCAGTAGAAGGTAGTGAAGAGATTCAAGCGATTATGGATGATTTCCCTATTGCCCATGGAGCAAAATTATTTGAGGAATGGGAGGAGAAATTGCGAACTGGCTGGGAGAATATTGTGGGAAAAGGATATCATCAGGCGAAAAAACAGGGGAATACCATACTAAATGCTAACTCTTCTCTTTATATCCAGGAAAAAGAGATAGAGAATGCAGAAAATATGAATTCCAAAGGGATAGATTTTATCAATAATTTCCGTTTACAACACAAAAAGGAAAAGTTCATATTTAGAACTCCTTTAAAGTTAAAGGTAGAGTTTGGACCCAGGAGATTGGTTCAGATTCCCTCTCCAGTTTGGATAAAAGTGTTTAAAATCAATAAGCAATACTACCCTGCTTTTTTATTTTTATCTATTCCATTTCCTGTCTTGAAGAAAAAGCTTAAAGATGGAAAGAAAATAACGATCTTAAATCCAAATGATGCAGTCAGGTCATTTAAAGCGAATTTGGAAGCAAACAACTACCGGAGGATTTGTGGACATGAGTAATAAAACCTTGCATTTTTCGATGGGACCGGTACAGGGATTTATTGCGGAGTCCAGGCGTACACGGGATCTGTTGTCCAGTTCTTTTCTGCTTTCTTATTTGGCGGGTTGTGCGATGGCGTATGTAATGGAACATGGAGGAAAAATTGTTTTTCCAAAAGTGGACGATGATTTATTAATCCAGGCAATCAGGCAAAAAGGAAAAGTACAAGAGAAGCCATTCATCGGATCACTGCCCAATCGATTTAAAGCATCAGTACCTGCCGATTTTGATCCAAGGAAATGCGAACAAGCTGTTCGGGATGCATGGAAAAAAATTGCCGATGCTGTCTGGGAATTAACGGTTGCCAAAGTTCGTCATCAAGGAAGAAATACAAAGGATATCTGGGATCGCCAGGTTGAAAACTGGTGGGAGATGACCTGGGTATTTGCGGAGGAACCAAGTGTATTAGATTACCGAAAATACTGGCGTAGCCATATCCCCTCAGACGAACCGGGAGACAAATGCACTTTGGTACCCCGTTTGCAGGAGTTGTCCGGTTATGTCCGGGCGCTTGAGAAAGATCAAAATAAATTTTGGCGTAAATTGCGGGATTTATTAGGCAAGAAGCATTCATTGGATTTGGATGAGAAGGAACGGTTGAGTGCGATCGGCATGATCAAGCGTTTTTTTCCTCATGTCGCAAAAGAGGCAATTGGCTGGTCTTGGGACGATGAAGCAATTCATTTTCCATCGGTAAAATATATTGCCGCTCATCCCGGTATGATACGGGCACTCGAAAAATGCCCGAAGATGGCAGAAGCGTATGGGGTTAAAGCTATAGAAAGCGGAATCTATTCTGTTCCATTGAAAGAACATTTTCCTTTTTTACAGGCCAAAGCCAAAGAGAACGATGCAAATACCTTTATATCTCTCGATGCAGGGGCTTTTTATCCGAATGATCTGGAAACATTGATCAAATCAGAGGAAGTTCGAAAAAATTTACAAAAGAAATTAAATGATCTCATCAAGAAAATGGGGCAACCCTTCAGCCGTTATTATGCTCTGTTGCTGATGGATGGGGACCGACTGGGTAATTTGTTAAAGGATAGGGATCAAGGGAAAGTCAGTGATGCGCTGTCTGTTTTTTGTAACGGTTTGGAGAACCATATACGGGATCACTATGAAGGAGTTACCATCTATGCCGGCGGAGATGATGTGATGGCCATGTTTCCGATGGATCGGGCTCTAGCGGCGGCGGTGGATTTGTCCCGAAGATACAAAAAATCCTTTAATGAAGTGTTTCACGAAGTTATTCAGGAAGCAACCAGTTCAGCAGCCATTTTGTTTGCCCATTGTAAAGTCCCTTTAAGAGATGTGTTAAATGAAGGGCACCGATTGTTGGATGATATCGCCAAAGCGAAAACAGGCCGGGACAGTCTGGCAATGGGAGTGTGGACAAGTTCAGGGATGTCGGTCACCTGGTCTGCCCCCTGGGATACCATTATAAAAGAAAAGGAAACCAATCGAACGGTGTTTGGGGAGATTGAGAATTTAATTAAAGAAAGAGAAGAAACACTTCTATCCAACAGTTTTTTGTATAAATTGCAATCCGTGTATGAGCCGATGCCCATACTTGAAACGAATCATAAAGAAACAATAAAACGTCTTGTTACGGCGGATTATATCCGGATATTGAGTCCAAAAAAAGAGTTGGTGAAAAAAGAGGCTGAAGAACAAATCGAACGGTTGCTACAGGTATGCTTTGTAGCAAAGCGGAAAGTGAAAAAGGATAAAATCGAAATCGAGCAAACAGATCAATTTAAAACGGATGGAGCACTATTGGCAAAGTTTTTGGCACAGGAAAGGATCGGGGAATATGAGTAAATGGATCTTTAGATTTCGAGCGTTGGATACGTTCTTTTTCCGGGATGGTACGCCATTTCATGCGGAGGAACCCGGAGTGACACCGCAAGGAGTATTTCCGCCCTCAATGTTTACCTTGCAGGGAGCTATCCGGGCCGCACTTGCTTACCATATCAAAAAATGGGTTCCCGGGAAGAGATGGCCAGAAGAATTGGGCAGTGTGGAAACAGAAGGGCGTCCCACAGAAGAATTACGAAAAAAATGGGCCGAACCTGATGAACTGGGCTGCTTACAATTGTCCGGTCCTTATCTGCAAGTGGATGGCAAAAGATATTTTCCTGCTCCGCTCTTGCTTATAGGGAGAAAAGAAGAGAAATGCTGGAAACTGACCCGCCTTAAACCAACGGAATCCCATTACATGAGTGATTTGGAAGAAAAATTAAAGTTTCTCGAACCTGAGAAGAAGATTCCTGACAGCAAGTTAATCGCAGGCTGGCTGGATGGTGGGGGAATGGAAGCGGTATTAAACGGAGAAGTTTCTGATCCTCAGTCACTTCTGATTCCCGGGGATAAATGGAAATCGGAACGTAGAGTAGGAATTATGCGGGAGGAAAATAAAAGGACAGCAAAGGATCATCATCTATACACTATCACGCATATCCGCCCGGAGCAGGATGTAGAAGTGGTGGTCGAGGTTTCTATGAATAAGGATTGGCAACCTCTTGGAAAAATTATGAATCCTTTGGGAGGAGAAGGCCGGTTTGCTGAAGTGATGGTAGAAGAAGCAGGGCAGCATGCAGATTTTCCAAAGATGCCTGAAGCAGAACAATTTTTGGCTCAGGATGGGAAACTGCGGTTTACGGTTTCTTTACTTACTCCGGCCAGATATTCTGATATGAAAAAAGCAGTGTTGGAAGGGCCGCCGAAAATCAAAGACATCTTGAAATCTGCGCGCTGTGTTTCAGCCAGTGTCGGAAAAGCAATTCAGGTTGGCGGTTGGAATGTAGTAGCAAACTGGCCGCGGACATTGCAGTCTTTTTTGCCGGTTGGCAGCACCTGGTTTTATGAGGCGTCTATGGATGAGTTGCCTGAGTTAGCAAGACTTCATGGAACGTTGACAGGCAAACTTAAGGCCTATGGGATGGGACAGATTGTGATCGGAACCTGGAAACAAGGGGGAGAACAAAAATGAAAGGCTATATGATGGGCATGTTGGCGGAAACACACATTCATCCGGGAGCGGGACAAGTGTACGGCGTAATTGATTTGCCGGTAGCACGGGAGCAGACAACGGATTATCCCATGATTCCTGGATCGGGATTAAAAGGGGCATTAAGGGATAAATGTAAAGAGGAAGGGGTAAAGAACGTAGATTATCTGTTTGGAAAAGAGGATCAAGCCGGGGTATTTGGCGTTACGGATGCACGTTTGTTGCTGTTGCCTGTCCGTTCTTTTACCGGGCATTATCGTTGGGTGACTTGTCCGTACCTGATCAAGCGATTGTATCGGGATTTGCATCTGATCGGGGATGCTGACCAGAATAAATTCTCCTTTCCGCTGGAATTCCCTGGGTTATCAGAAGGGAAAATGATTACTGCAACTGGGGCAAAAGACGAACCAATCTTTCTGGAAGAGTTTACTTTTGAAGTGGTGGCCAATAAAGGATTGATTCAAGAACTTGTTCCTTTTCTCAAGAAGTTTATCAGACATAACTTTTTACAAGCCGAATTATCTGAGCGGATTTCAATTATTACGGATGAGGAGTTTGCTCACTTTGCCCGCTACGCATTGCCTGTGAATTTTCGCAACAAATTGGAAGAAGGGACAAAGACAAGTAAAGGCTTGTGGCAGGAAGAAGTGATTCCGCCTGACACCCTTTTTTATACACTTTTTATCGCAAGGTTTGGCAAAGACAAGGACTTAACAAGTTTGATTGATCATTTAAAAGAAAACGTCTATCTGCAAGTTGGAGGAAATGAGACTGTTGGCCAGGGTTGGATGATTACCCAGGTTGTGGGGGTGGAATCCGATGAATAATACATTGGATCAACAGCGTGCGGCTTATTCACTTAAGGTTGTGGATGTATTAAAAGAGAATATCAAGAAAAACAGGAAAGATTCAGATTCAGAGTGGGAAAACAAAGGTGATGATTATGCCGGTTATGCGGTGAATTTGGCAGGAGCCATTCGCATCAACGGATTAGGGCAAGCCTTGGCTCAGTTAAGAGCCGCGGCAAAGGACAAAAAAGAAGATCCGCATGAATGGCTTTATCAGCATATTAATGCATGGATTTGTGAGGAACATTCCCAGTCCCCTTTTAAGAAGCGTAACCAAACTGATTTACTGCGAGCGCTGGTTAATGAGGATACGACGCGTAAAGAATATCAATGGGCTGTAGTGGAAACGATGGCCTTTTTGGAATGGCACCGTAAGATTGCCGTCGCTGAATTGAAAAAGACGAAGCCTGGCGGTGAGGGGGAAAAAGATGGGCAGGAATAACAAAAAATACGAGAAAGAAACATTTTTGCCATTGTATGATTCAAAATCGGTGGTACTGTATTTGAAGAAGTTAAATCAAAACCAAAAAACTGGTTTATGGTATGAAAAATTTTGCAATCAGTGGATAAAGGATTATAAATCGGAAAATAACATAGGACTTAAATTGGGTGACAATAAACGAAAATGGATTGAAACCGTTACAAATACAGTAGGAGATAGTAAAGGAATCAAGCGCGCAGTAGAGAGAATTGAAGGGTTGGTCAAGCAAAGACATGGTAAAATGATTTCTATGGAAACCACCTCCCGCTTTGTTCCGGGAATGGGGCGTCCCCATCCGGTGGAAAACGGGATCAATTGGCATCCTGCATTGGGAGTGCCATATTTGCCGGGGTCGTCGGTGAAGGGGATGGTGCGGGCCTGGGCCGAATCTTATGACCCAAATGATAGAAATGAAACAACAATTAAACGCATTTTTGGTCCGAAAGAGTTGGAGAAAAGTGTTGGCAGCGTGATTTTTTTTGATGCATTGCCAACCCAGCATGTTTGTTTGGTGATGGATATCATGACACCACATCATCAAGATTATTATCAAGGGAAAAATAAAAATCCGCATGAATGGGAAGCACCCAACCCTATTCCTTTTTTGGCGGTGGATGAGGGACAGAAGTTTGTGTTTGCAATCGCCCCCCGGCGGTTACAGGATCAGGAAGATTTGGAGAAAGTGGAACATTGGCTGAAAGAAGCACTGAAATCGATGGGGGCAGGTGCCAAAACCGCGGTCGGTTACGGCAGATTTAAAAAGATATACAGGTAAAGAATACATTGTCGCCGATCACAGGTGCCAAAAAAGCCTGAGTCGGTGACAATGTTTTATGAATTTGCAAAAGTTATTGAACCATGGTTACCTGTTGTTAGATAATAAACATATTATCCATGGTAAAGGTCGTTCATTAACAAGGCTGTTAAAAGTTGTATAATCGAAAAGAAGTAGAAGAATCATACCGGTTGCCAATTTCAAGAATAATCATGCTATGATTGGCTACCGAGTACTGGGATAGGGAAGGGGATACAGAAATGGATCAATGGCAATATTTCCTTAATTTTATCTATTATTTGGGTGTGGCGATTCCGCTTTTGCTTTTTGGGTACCTGATTTTCCTGTGGACGACGCCTTACCGGGAGATTCAGTTAATCCGGGAAGGATCGGAAACAGCGGATCCGGTTAAAGCGCGGGCGGCCAAAGCGGCGGCCTATGATCTGGGCGGGAAAATCCTGGGACTGGTGATTGTTGTCGCATCGGCTATTTTTCATTCGGTGAATATCTGGGATCTTGTTGTTTGGGGATTGGTGGGCATTGTTTTTCAAGTGGCGATCTTTTTTCTGTTCCACTTGCTGGCACCGTTTAGTGTCATCAAGGAGATTCCCAAGGGCAATGTAGCGGTGGCCATTTTTTCTTCCCGCCTGAATATCGCTGTCGGAATCCTGATTGCAGCGCTGATTAGTTTTTAACTGAATACATAACTGATTTGAGCCATATTCGCTCACCTTAACCAGAAGGGTGAGGTATGGCTCTTTTTTTGCAGGAAAACTTGTGGTCACTGAGGAACCTTGCTTTATCCATGTGAATAATATGTATGAACCAATAATGATCAAGATATATTCTCGTTGCTCGAAACAGCAAATTCTGTTAGTATCAAATTAAATCATACTAATTTGATGTGATTTAACGGTTTTACCAAGGAGGCATGAACCATGTCTGATGAAGTCTTTTTTAATGAGTTGTTTGATCAATGGGCAGAGGATTACGATGAAGCCGTTGCCGGCGGCAATGAGGAATACAGGGAAGTGTTTGAGGGGTATTCCCGGATTTTACAGGCTGTGACCGATTCGCTTGCGCTCCCCAAAGGAAGTGTGGTTATGGAGTTCGGCGTTGGAACCGGCAATCTGACCAGTCTCCTTCAGAAATCGGGTTATCAGGTGATTGGTATTGAACCATCAGCAGCCATGCGAGAAAAAGCAAAAGCCAAATTGCCGGATCTGGAACTGTATGATGGGCATTTTTTGCATATACCGAACAGTCTCCCGTCAGTAGATGCCATGGTGAGTACGTTTGCGTTTCACCATCTGACCGATGAGATGAAAGACTGTGCCCTGCGGGATTTGGCCAGGCGCCTGAATGCCGGGGGAAAAATTGTCTTTGCCGATACGGTCTTTCGTGATGAACCGGCGAAACTGACAATGCAACAGGAAGCAGAGGAACGGGGTTATCATGAGCTTGCTTCCGATTTGAAACGGGAGTTTTACACCACGGTGGACCGGTTGGAACAGGCATTTCAGCAAGCCGGGTTTATGGTGCAATTCAAACAGCTTAACCGTTTTGTATGGCTGATCACAGCCGAACAGATTCAGAAGGATTAGATCCGTTTGTGGGAAGCTATGGAGGATACTATTCCATTTCCAGATGTATCTACTTTTGCTTCAAACTTACTTATGCAGAAATTATATGCCTGTTATTCAGCTGGTAATTGCCGATTTGGCGCCAATTTCCAAAAATTTCTTTTTAAACAGTATGTTCATTTAAAGCTGTAAGATTTTTTCGATCTTATGGCTTTTTTTGTATGAGAAATTCTCTCAGAAGCAAAAGTAAAGAAACATAAAACAATAGCAACTATATTAAAATAACGAATCTATAAAAGATCGTTTTATTAAATTATCAAATTATTCTTGACAATAAAAATAGCTATCTATTAATATTATGTTAACAGAATGATAGTCATAAAAACGTAATAAATATCATGAATGAAAATGACGGGAGAGGATAGGTATGCCAGAGCAAAAAGCGATGCCGCATTGCCCATTTTGTGAATCAAGTGATGTAGAACTTTATTCCATTTTTGGAACGGCGCAACTGGTTCGCCAGTATTATTGTAAAGACTGCCGCAGTGTATTTGAATTTATCAGGTGGCAAGAATTAATGGTTGAGCAGGAAAAGGCATACAAGAGATAAGCGAATCCGGTAAAATAGGGTACTTGAAAAGCCGGAGTTTTCAACACAGTATTGGTTATAATCAACCGATACTTTTTTTTGATCTGATCCAGCAAACCTTGTACAATTTAAAGCAATAAGAAATGGAAAAATCCAAAAACAAGCCGGGTGGAGAAATTGAAACCAAGATCATTGATGTTCACGCTTTATGGAGAATATATTCAAAATTACGGCGGGGAAATTTGGATTGGCAGTCTGATCCGGATGATGTCCCACTTCGGCATTTCGGAATCCTCGATCAGGGGCGCTGTCCTGCGTATGGTACAGCAAGACCTCCTTACTGCAAGGAAAATCGGAAACCGGAGTTATTACACGTTGACCAGCCAGGGCAGACGAAGGATCAAAGATGGGGTTACAAGAGTTTATTCCATGTTTAATGATAAGTGGGACGGCTATTGGCGCATTTTTACTTATTCAATTCCCGAGGCGAAACGGGAGTTGCGAAATCAAATTCGCAAGGAGCTGGCGTGGACAGGATTCGGCCTGATTTCGCACAGCACCTGGGCAAGCCCCAATCCGGTGGAAGAACAGGTTATGGAAATGGTGAAAAATTACCAATTGGAGGACTATGTCATTCTCTTCAAGGCAGATTCCATTGTTTCACATAATGATATGGATATACTTCACAAGGGGTGGGATTTGCAGGAGATATCGCAAAAATATGATGTATTTAGCAGGCGGTATGAGAAGAAGTTTGAAGAATTGAAGGAACGTGCCTGGAACAACTCCTTAACCGATGAAGAAGCTTTTGTCGAGAGAACGACCCTGGTTCATGAATACAGAAAGTTCCTGTTTTTGGACCCCGGTTTTCCGGTGGATCTTCTTCCGGAAAACTGGAGCGGATTTAAAGCGAGAAAACTGTTTTTCCATGTCCATCAACTGTTGTCCGTTCCAGCGATCCGGTGTTTTGAGGCCATATTTGAACAGGCGCCTGATTGCCACTATGTTTCTGATCGGAACAAGGCGATCAATCCTTTTATTGGCATGGTCTGATCAAATCTTTTTGCGAAGGAGTTTTTCTGTCTGGCCGACTGAAAACTCCTTTTCATATTTTCGAGAAATTATTAGGTTAGAGTTAATTTGCACATATATTAACAGAAGCTGATTACAAAAGATCAAAGGATGATTTAACAATAAACGAAACCGATCTGTTTTAAAGGAGATTAACAACTACTGCAAACTTAATATTATGATTATTTATAATTTAATATTTATTCTTGACAGATTATTTGTGTTCATTTAGTATTATGTTAGGTGGACGAGTATTAAAAAAACATAATATAGAGGTGAGTAAATTTGGATCAGGCAAGCTTGTTGAAAGAAAAAATCAGGCAAGGTTTTATTTTGGAAAAAATAGAGGACATGAACGATGAGTATCTGGATTTTCTCAAACAAACCCTGGTGATTGTCGGAGATACGGAACTCTTGAGTGCCCCGCCATTATTGTCGGTTTATGATCAGGCCCCGACATTAAACAACAAGATTACAGCACTGGCTGTTATTCAGGATGAGATCGGCCATGCACACATTGCCTATCGTCTGTTAAAAGATCTTGGTGTTGACACGGATGAACTGTTGTATAATCGTAAACCGCATGAATGGAAAAACCCGTATGCGTTTGACTTTGAATTAAGCAACTGGACTGAGTTCGGTGTATTTAACGCCTTGTTTGACCGTGCCGGGTATACATTACTGGGGGATGTTTTCCAACACACCTCATATGGTCCCTGGAAACGGGCATTGGTCAAAGTAGACAAGGAAGAGCTGTTCCACCTCAGAAATGGCGAAAGTATCATGAGATGGGCGATGAAAAATCCTGATTTGAGAGATGATGTCCAGAGGGCGGTCGACTGGATGTTCCTGATGGCTCTGGAGTTCTTTGGTGTGGCAGATGGCCTGAAAAGCCGCAGCCAGCAGCTTGAATACAAGCTGAAAGGAAAAACAAATGACGAGCTTCGCCAGGTATGGCTCTCAACAGCAGTGCCATTCTGTGAAGAAATCGGAGTGAAAATACCCGCTCATTATGATGAAGGCACCGGAAAGTATGTCCTGGATGTTCCTTTCCCTTGCAAATTTGATGTTGAAAACAAAAGATGGCTGTTTGACCAACCGGATACCTGGGAGAATGTAATCAAGCGCTTCAAAAAGCGCGGGCCGCAAAACAGGCAGTTTGTTGAAAGAATACAAAGAGGAGTATTTGAACTGGAAGAGTTGCGCAGGGAGGTAGGGTGATGAAAAAAGAAATCAAACCCCATTTGCAAAAATACTGGGATGCGTTAAAAGAGGTGCTCGATCCTGAGTTTCCGGTCAGTGTCGTAGACCTGGGGCTGATCTATGATATTCAGGAAAACCGGGGAACGATTGATGTTACGATGACTTATACGGCGGTATCGTGTGCCTGTACGGAATGGATGGAAGCAGACATTGAAAAACGTCTGCTGGAGGAGCCCGAGGTTAAAAAGGTAAACATCCATGTCGTCTGGGATCCGCCGTGGACGGTCAAGATGATGACCAAAGAGGGAATCGAAAAAATGAAATACTGGGGGGTAAGTATCAAATGAATACAGAGAATTCAAAAAAATTTGAATATAATATTTTTGCCCGTATTAATCGTGGCGACGATTTAATGCATATTGGGGCGGTAGAAGCAGAAACCGATGATTTGGCCAGGGTGTATGCCGCATTTATTTACAACGAAGAAGACTGGACAGATATGTGTGTCATTCGGAAAGACCACTTTGTCTGGGTAAAAAGACCTCAAGGTTTATTCGAAAAGGCAGGTGCTTAAACATGGCGCAAAGCGCAGGTTTGAAATCATTTATTGAGTTGCTTGAAACAATTGGCGATAACAAGTATGTATTTGGGGACAAGCTTGTGGAAGTGGGAGTCAGTGGCCCAAACATTGAAGCAACATTGGCTGCGATCGCCATGGCTCAAGGAGAATTGGGGCATTCCAGATTGCTTTACAACTGGGTTTTTGATCTGAAAGGACTGGAGGGGAAAAAGCCGGATGTGAAAGGGCAGACTGGAAAAGCATTTAAAGGTGTTGA
Organism: uncultured Thermoactinomyces sp.; assembly: GCA_965544045.1. GTDB lineage: Bacteria > Bacillota > Bacilli > Thermoactinomycetales > Thermoactinomycetaceae > Thermoactinomyces. Next base: position 26,307 of record CBEULT010000008.1, on the reverse strand, counting down.
GAACATTCACAACTGGATCACCTTGATTGCCGCTTTGTATGCTGTGAACACAGCGATTGACCTGGTATTGAAATCAATTCTTCAGGCCAACCGGACAAAAGTGGTATCCCGTGTTAACAAACTGATGAGGGAACAGAGAGAGCACATTCTTTATTCTCAGGGAGCGGCACAGCAATTGTTGGAAGACAAAGGAGCAATTCCGCGCAAATTCAAGGAGGCTTTACGCGAAATCACTCCGGAGGTCAGGGCTTGGCTCAAAGAAATCGAACAAAAATCCGAACTTTTTGATGAGGGATTCCTGGCCAGAGGTTCAAAGCTGTACGACGAATTCCAGGAAGAATTAAAAGATGTACCGGTTCAGGTCTTTTAAGGGATAGAAAAGACCTGCCGGAATCAAAAAGATTAATTTAAAGCAAGGCTGGACATCACAATTATATAATGAAATATCAAAAAATTCAAATCGTTTCTTTTCCGATCATACATTCAACGAGGAGGAATTCTTGATGTCAGTAACAACCAGGAAAGAGAACCTGACGATTGTCAAAGGGGACGGAATCGCTGAAATTCATTTTCATATCAGCAAAACCAACTCATATACGCTTGACTTTTACAGAGAGTTGAATGCAGCTATTGACGAAATCCGCTTTGATCCGGAGATTAAAGTGGCAGTGCTCATGAGCGATGTGCCCAAATTCTTTTCTACCGGGGCGGACATCAGCTTTCTCAAAGAGGCTGAACCCCGTTTTAAAACCCAGTTTTGCCTGTTTTGTAATGAAACGCTGGACAAGATTGCCCGTTCACCCCAGATCTATATCGCCTGCCTGGAGGGGCATACTGTAGGCGGTGGATTGGAAATGGCGCTTGGCTGTGACTTGCGCTTCATGGGGGATGAAGCAGGAAAAATCGGACTTCCGGAAGTTACGTTGGGAGTGCTGGCAGGTACCGGCGGCACACAGCGTCTCTCCCGTCTGGTAGGTTATTCCCGTGCCCTGGACATGAATATTACAGGCCAATTGTTGACTCCTCAAGAAGCATTGGATATTGGTTTGGTCAATAAAGTGTTCCCGCAAGCGGAAACCAGAGAGCAGACACTGGAATACGCACAAAAAATTGTAGAGAGTGCAACTTATGCTGTTTCCAATATCAAGTTGTCCATTATGAACGGAAAAGAAATGCCGCTGAATGTGGCGATCCGTTATGAAGGAGAACTGCAAAACCTGCTGTTTCGTTCGGAAGATGCGAAAGAAGGATTAAATGCTTTCATTGAAAAAAGACAAGCCGGTTGGAAAGGTATCTAGGCATCCAGACAGCTGTTTCAGTTTAAAATGCTGAAATTCATTGGATAAATGGGGTTCCAATTCCGCGGGCCCCAGTATTCCCCATTTTTTACATGTATTTAAAACCGCAAGGGGTGATGAGATGGATTTACGCGGAATCGGTACACCTTATAATGCCTCCACCCGGTTTATCGATGACAGTGTGAAAAACGGAACGGGCGAAAGGATTGCCATCTATTGTCAGGAACAACAGATTACCTACAAACAGCTTCAGGAAAGAGTAAACCAGGTGGGCAACATGCTGAAAGAACTCGATCTGAAAATAGAAAATCGGGTTCTTCTCGTTTGCCATGATACGCCAGAGTTTGTTTACTCGTTTTTTGGTGCCATCAAACTGGGAGCGGTCCCTATCCCTGTCAACACGATGATGAAGCCCGCTGATTACGAATATTATCTGAACAACAGTCGTGCCCGGATACTGATCATCCATCAGAGTCTTTGGGAAAATATCCGCCATTTGAAGAACAGGTTTATATATCTGGAGCATGTAATCGTGATTCCTGAAAACGGGCAAGGGAAATATGGTGATGCTTTAAATTTTTGCGACCTTATGGAAAAAACAGGCAAAACCTTGGATGCCTGTCACACTCAATATGATGATGCGGCTTTTTGGCTGTTCACTTCGGGAAGTACGGGTGATCCCAAAGGGGTAATCCATTTGCAGCATGATATGGAATATGCGTTAAACAAGTATGCGAAAAATATCTTGAAAATATCCAAAAATGATATTTGCTTTTCAGCTTCCAAATTGTTTTTTGCTTATGGATTGGGAGGCGGAATGTATTTCCCGTTTGGAGTGGGAGCGGCAACCGTATTGCTTCCGGACCGGTCCTTGCCGGAAGTGGTACTGCAAGTAATTGAAAAGTACAAACCGACCATTTTTTTTGGGGTTCCCACCGTATATGGAAATTTGATTGAATTTACTGACAAAAACGGACGGCTTTATGATCTTTCTTCACTCAGAATCTGTGTGTCGGCGGGAGAGGCTCTTCCCGAAGCGTTTCTCCATAAATGGAGAAACCTGTACAATCTGGATATACTGGACGGAATCGGATCGACAGAAGCACTTCATATTTATTTGTCCAACCGGATCGATGATATCAGGGGGGGCAGTTCCGGAAAGGTTGTCTCCGGATATGAAGCGAAAATAGTTAATGAGAAGGGAGAAAGATTGCCGCCAAATGAAGTGGGAGATTTGTTAATTCGCGGAGACAGTGTTGCTCACGGCTACTGGAACTTGCATGAACAGAACAAAAAGAAGTTTTTGGGTGAATGGCTCCATACCGGGGACAAATATTATATGGATGACGATGGATACTACTGGTATTGCGGACGGTCGGACGATATGATTAAAGTAGGGGGGATTTGGGTTTCACCAATTGAGATTGAAAATTGTTTGCTGCAGCATGAAGCGGTGCTGGAGGTGGCTGTTGCAGGAGTATCCGATGAAAATGGACTTTCCTTGCCCAAAGCTTATATTGTTCCAAAAAAAGGTTTTCAGCCATCGGAAAACCTGGCCAGTGAGCTGAAAAAGTTTGTTAAAGAGCATCTGGCACGGTACAAATATCCCCGTATTATCAAATTTGTTGAAAACCTCCCCAAAACGGCAACCGGGAAGATTCAACGATTTAAGCTCAAACTTGACAATTGAAAAGGAATAAACTGAAGAAAACTGGTGGTGAATCTTTGGAATGACCCGTTCAAAGCAAATGAGTTTGGAGAAAGCAGTTTCGAAGTATATTTCAGACGGAGAGTCTATTGTGCTTGGGGCATGTCTGGAAGCTATGATTCCATTTGCGGCAGCCCATGAAATTATTCGTCAGAATATAAAGAATTTAACGTTGATTGCGCCGATATCAGATATTTTATTCGACATGATGATCGGGGCGGGGATTGTGGATAAACTGGTTGCAGCATGGTCGGGCAACGTGAGCGCCGGTCTTGGCTACAATTACCGAAGATCGTTGGAGAAAGGAATTCCTCATAAAATTGCCGTTGAAGATCACAGCAATTTTACGATTGGACTGGCTCTTTTGGCTGGAGCCATGGGTGTGCCCTTCTTGCCGACAAGATCTTTATTGGGATCTGACTTGTTGAGAAGCAATCATCGACTCAGGGCAGGCACTTCCCCGATTGGAGATGAAACACTGGTGTATGTGCCGGCATTGGCGCCGGATACAGCTGTTTTGGGTGTGCAGCGCTCTGATGAATTTGGCAATGCCCACTTGTGGGGAAATATGGGTGTGGCGCAGGAGGCTGCATTGGCCAGCAAAAAAGTTATTCTGCTGGCTGAAGAAATTGTACCCAAAGAGATAATTACAAGTGATCCTAACCGTTTGCTTGTACCCGGGTTCAAGGTTACGGCGGTAGTGCATTGCCCCGCTTTTTGCCATCCGTCTCCGATGCCCGGTTACTACAGGCGGGACCATGATTTTTTTCATGATTATCACAAAGAAACGAAAGATATGGAAAGTTTCCAGAAATGGCTCAACAAATGGGTCCTTTCCTTTTCCTCCCATGAAGAATACATTCAGCATCTCGGGTGTCGATTGGAAGAATTGAAGATCAAACAGAAATCTTTGGCTGCTGAAGTCAATTATGCATACGAATAATGAAATGGAGTGGGTGAAATGGGCTATTCAACGGAGGAACTGATGGTTATTGCAGCATCCAGGGAAATCCGGGACGGGGATGTCGTTTTCGTCGGAATGCGGCTTCCCATGTTGGCTTTTGCCGTTGCCAAAAAGCTTCATGCTCCGGGTGCCATCGGGTTCTTTGAATGCGGCATTGTGCGTGATGACCCTTCCAATGAACTTTTGTATACCATGGGGGATCCTCCCAATGTGACAGGTGCACAGTGGTGCACCTCAACCAACAACCTGATGTTTCTGATGCAGCAGGGACTGGTTGATGTTGGTTTTATCGGTGGGGCTGAGATCGACAAATATGGTAACATCAATACTTCCTGTCTTGGACCGGTTGATGCTCCAACTGTAAAATTGCCCGGCAGCGGAGGAGCCGCCGATATCGCTTCCCTCTCCAAACGGTTGCTGGCCATTATGAACCATGAAAAGAGAAGGTTGCGTGAAAAAGTGGACTATATAACCTCACCCGGGTACGGGGATGGAAACAGGTGGCGGGAAAAAGCCGGGTTGCCGCGAGGCGGCCTGTCTGCTTTAATTACCAACCTTGGAGTGCTCAGGCCGGATCCGGAAACAAAGGAGTTGATGCTGGCAACGGTCCATCCTGGTGTAACGGTAGAGGAAGTCCGGAAAAACACGAATTGGGAGTTGAAGTTTGACGAAACATTAGCAAAAACCCCTTCTCCTTCCGTACAGGAACTGACCACATTGCGCCAGATTGACCCGCAGGGTTTCTGGACAGGCAACCGGGGGAGGCAGGCGAAATGAGACAGAATCAGTTTCAAATACGTGTTAACTGGGGAGATACGGATAAAGCGGGAATCGTCTATTATCCCAATTATTTCAAGTGGTTTGACATTGCCGGGCACCAGTTTTTCAGAAGCGCCGGACTGTCTCCGGCAAAGCTTGCCGATAAACAGCAGATCATTCTCCCGCTTCTGGATGCCAGGTGTACTTTTGAAAAGCCTTTGTATTACGATGATATTGTTACTATTAAAACGGTTGTGTCCGAAATCAACCATAAAACGGTAAGGTTGAATCATGAAGTGTACCGGGGCGATACCAGAACCGGCCACGGATATGAACTCCGCGGCTGGGTCACGGAAAAAGACGGGGAAATTTTTGCTGTTCCAATTCCAAGCGAGGTAAAAGAAATATTATGCAATGACAATCCAGCAGGAAAAAAACAGATCAATCCGTGGTTAAACGCCTGAATATTTTATAATATTGTGCAAATAACATATTTTTCTACAATATAAACAGGGCGGTTCCGCTCTGTTATTTTATTTATACAAAATATTTCGTCTCTCATCACAAATTCGATGCTCCAGTCCTTTTACATGTTCGCAACCGTTTGTGAATATACATGGTTACAGCAAATAAAAAGGGAGGCGAAAGCCATGCAATTTTATTATGGGGAACAAATGCCGCTCAGAATTCTGGATGAAGCGGAGTTCTGGAAACAGCAGGAAGCAGAACATACAGTCGTCATCCGGGAGTTGGTAAAAAATCTGGAACCCCAATATGTTGAAGCGTTGAACGAATGGGAAAGCGCTCTGACAAATACACACCAGCGCGTGGTCCGTTGGATTGAAACCGTTATTCGATCGCCGCACAGGATTTCTCCCCAATTGCAGCAAAGGGTTCTCGAGTTGGTAAGATTTTGTCTTCATCAGAGTGAATTGTTTATTAAGTTGTTGCGGACTATCCGCGACCATAGCGAAGCGTTTAAAGGAAATATGACTGCTCAAGTGGTTATGAATCACATTATTCGCGAGTCGGAGTACTTTATTGGCATTGCTCAAACCATATTGTATGAATGTTAGGTGTTACCATCCCGCCCTTTTTTTTGTGGACAGGGTTTTGGACTGGACACGGATTTTTGAGGCGATTTTCCAGGACACCATTCGGTTTCTTCAACGAAGAAGTGATCGCACTCCAGCGTTCGGTCACTCGCAACTCGCTAACGCTCAAAAGAACTTTTGCCAGTTTTCCCTTCTTATCGAAGCTTCTGCTTGAGAGGCCCCAAAGTCACTTTGCTTTTTTGTTGACTTGCTCAACCCTGATCCTTATGGAACAGGGTTTTTTGAATTCGGAGAAAGTTTGATTAAATAAGTCAATCTTGCTAATTCAAAGCTGAATCATTTTTTGCACAAATGATTTAATTTGAATATCTGCAGATAATCTCTATTCGGCAAAATTGCCCTGAAGTCGGAAATCAATTAAATTCTGGACAATAGCGACAAATTGGCACAAAAGTTGCTTTTTAAAAATATTGAATTCTTGTTTTTAACAGTATACTACCAGAGATCTTGGCAAACGGTCAGGGGATTTGTCGCAATATTGAAAAAGGAGGAGCGGGCATGCGATTTAAAGGAAAAGTGGCAGTGGTAACGGGTGCGGGAAGCGGAATCGGAGAAGCCATCGCCAAAAGATTGGCACAGGAAGGAGCCGGTCTTGTTCTGGTTGGCCGAACACACTCAAAATTGGAAGCGGTGGTTGGAAGAATTGGAAATGATTTGGCCAACTGTAGTATCGCCGATGTGACCAAGGAAAAAGAGGTAAGGTTATTGACCGAATTTATCAAAGAGAAATATGGCCATATCGATATTCTTGTAAACAATGCAGGGGGGTCAAAACATAACAGAATTTCAGACATACAGGCGGCGGAATGGGAAGAAGTCCAGGCTGCCAATTTACGCAGCGTTTTTCTTGTGACGCGTGAACTGTCAACGCTGATGCAAGGGGGGGAAGGGCGCTCCATTGTCAACATTGCGTCTATTTCTGGAATCAGACCCGGGACACAAATTGCCCATTATTCAGCAGCAAAAGCGGGTGTAATTAATCTTACCCGTGCCTTTGCCTATGAACTGGCACGGCACAGGATCCGTGTCAATTCCGTCAGCCCCGGGTTTATAAAAACTCCGCTGACAGAAGCTGGTTTGAAAAATCGGAAATTCACGGACAGTATTGTACGTCACACAGCGTTAAAACGGGTGGGTCAACCAGAAGAAGTGGCTGGTGTCGTGGCGTTTTTGGCTTCTGAAGACGCGTCTTATATTACGGGAGCAAACATTGTTGTCGATGGAGGCTGGCTGATTCAATAAGAAGAATACCCGATCACCATTTTGGAGGGAGCCCATAAGATGATTAATTTTGATTTGACACAGGAGCAGCGGGAAATTCAGCGGTTAGCCCATGAGTTCGCGGAAAAGGAGATTCGTCCCAAAGCAGCTTATTACGACGAAACAGAGGAATTTCCCTGGGAAATCGTACGGAAAGCACACAAAATTGGACTGACAACATTTTCTTATCCCGAGGAATTTGGTGGCGGCGGTATTGATGATCCGGTAACCAATCTTCTGGTGTCTGAGGAACTGGCATGGGGTTGTGCCGGAATTGCCGTTGCCATTAATGGTTCGCATCTTCCCGCGGCAGCAATTATGGCGATGGGAACGACCGGACAAAAGGAAAAGTGGCTGCCTGTTCTATGTGATCCGGACAATTGCAAGATCGGCGCTATGGGACTTACGGAACCGGGGGCAGGATCGGATGTTGCCTCTATTCAGGCGACTGCACGTCGGGAAGGCGATCATTATGTGTTAAATGGAACAAAGCAGTTTATTACCAACGGCGGTATTGCGGATATCCATGTCGTGTTTGCCAGTCTTGACAGGAGTATGGGCTGGGGAGGAGTAGCGGCGTTTATCATCGATGACAAAAACACAACGGGTTTTTCGATGGGGCGAAAGGAAAGGAAGATGGGCGTCCGGGCATCCCATACCGCCCAGATTATCATGGAGGATGTGCGGGTTCCTGTGGAAAACCGCCTGGGGGGCGAGCCGGGTGACGCCGAGTATGTTCCGGGTTATATCGGCGCTTTGAAAATGCTTGAACACACCCGGCCCGGAGTAGCGTCCTCCGCCATTGGCATTGCACGGGCCGCTTATGAATATGCGTTAGGGTATGCCAAAGAACGTGTCCAGTTTGAAAAACCCATTATTGAACATCAGGCCATCGCTTTTAAATTGGCGGATATGGCTACCCGGATTGATGCAGCGCGGTTGTTGACATGGAGGGCGGGTTGGATGCGCCACAAGGGAATCCGTTTTCAACGCGGAGAAGGCAGCATGGCCAAACTTTTTGCGGGGGATGCTGCCATGCAAGTAACCATTGATGCCATACAGATTCTTGGCGGGTATGGATACGTCAAGGAATATCCGGTTGAAAAATGGGCCCGTGACGCCAAAATCTATCAAATCTGGGAAGGGACAGCGGAAATTCAGCGTATGGTAATTTCACGGGCAATTGCCAAACATGGGCGATAAGTCAGGAAAGGAAGATGAAAATGAGTCTGGGGAAGTTTCAGGTTTTTGTGGGTATGGAGTCCAATCCTGTAAAAAATGAAGTAGAAAAAGGAGCAATACGTAAATTTGCCGATGCGATTGGAGACGCGAACCCGCTTTATCGTGATGAGGCATATGCGAAGAAGACTCGACATGGCCGGATTATTGCCCCGCCAACATTCAGCCGTACGTTTGATTATGGAGAGATTCCGGGATTTTCCATCAAACGGTCAGGTTTGATTCATGGGGAGCAGCATTTTGAATATTTTCGGCCCATTTATGCCGGAGAGGTGCTGTATTGCTCAACCAGACTGGCCGACGTTTATGAAAAGAAGGGGAAACTGGGGAACATGATTTTTCTGGTCTATGAGCAAAAAGGAATCGATGAAGAAGAAAAAACGGTATTCATTGCCCGATCCAATGTGATTTTTCGCGGATAGGAGGGAGATTTGTGGCCAGGAGACTGTTTCAACCGGGGGACACGGTTGGACCGTTGGTGAAAGAGCCTGTTACGAAAACACAGTTGGTGATGTATTCAGGAGCTTCCGGTGATTTTAACCCCATCCATACCGTTGACGAGTATGCGAAAGAAGCCGGTTTGGGCGGAGTGATCGCCCATGGTATGCTGACAATGGCTTTTGTTGGCCAGATGCTGACCGATACAATTGGCGTCGAGGGGGATTTGTGTACTTTTGGAGTTCGTTTTACAGGGATGGTCCGGCCCGGAGACGTTATCACCTGCGAGGGCAAAGTGACTGAAACCCGGATTGAGGAGGAAAAGCAGGTGGTTTCCTGTGATGTGTGGGCATCCACCCAAAATGGGGACAAAGTGGTGCTTGGGCAGGCGAAATATGCTGTTCTCATAAAATAATTTGAGGCACTTCACCAGAGGCGAGTGACTCAGAGGCAGCTACAAGCGGAAACGTTCGGTGAATGGGAAACGGACGAAACTGTTTGAGCGTAAACGAATGGAGAGCCCATGTGAGAGTGAACGCCGGAGAGGAACGAAGACCTGAAAACAATTTTCGATATATTGAAAAAAGGAGTTGATTAAGGTGAGATTAACCGATCGTGTAGCCATTGTGACAGGTTCCGGCAAAGGGATTGGTGCGGCGACAGCAAAGCGGCTGGCAGAAGAAGGAGCAAGGATCACTATTACTGATATAAACAGAGAATCATGTGAACAAACGGCGGCTGAAATTCGCGAAGCGGGCGGAGAAGCGATTGCTGTCCCTTGTGATATTACCAATCGGCAAAATGTGGAGGAAATGGTGCAAAAAACGGTGGATATGTTTGGCCACATACATGTACTGGTGAATAATGCCGGAGTGATTCGGGACAATCTCGTCCATAAAATGACGGATGACGATTGGGATATGGTCATGAATGTGCATTTGAAAGGAGCCTTTTATGCTTCCCAGGCAGTGCAACGTTTCATGGTACCGCAGCGTTACGGGAAAATTGTCAATTTCAGTTCCACTTCGGCACTCGGCAATCGCGGGCAGTTGAATTATGCAACAGCAAAGGCCGGAATTCAGGGTTTTACAAAAACACTGGCTATTGAACTGGGCAAATTCAACATTAATGTTAACGCAGTTGCTCCTGGATTTATTGAAACCGATATGACCAAAGCAACCGCTGAAAGGATTGGTATATCTTTTGAGGAGTTGAGAAAGGCGGCCGCTGAACGTTCCCTTCTGGGCAGGACCGGAAAACCGGTCGATATCGCCAATGCCGTTTTATTCCTCGTCTCTGAAGAATCCAGTTTTATTACGGGGCAAGTTCTTTATGTTCGGGGAGGGGTTTAATGAGCAGTGCATTTTTTCAGGAAGTGATGAAATCCGGTACAGAGATGGAAAAGCTTCTGCTCACACGGGTACGGCAGGCGATTTTAAGTGCCAGGGATAATGTGTCTACCCATCTTCATGAAATGATCGGCTTAAAAGGCCGGTGGGTGGAGGAAAAAAAGTTTCAATTTGAAACGGAAGTAACCCCGTTCCTGTTTAATTTGAATCAGGCGGTGCACGGAGGCGTTCTTGCTTATATTGCCGATACAACAATGGGATCGATGGTTTTTCAATCATTGCCGCCCGGGAAAATCTCCGTCACCTCCGAGATTAAAATGAATTATATTCGTGCCGTACATGAAGGAAAATTGACTACCAACGCGGAGCTCCTTCACCTGGGCAAGCGTACTGCTGTAGCAGAGTGCAAAATGTTTGCGGAAGAAGGTGAATTGATTACCGTCTCCAGTGCCTCCTTTGCGATCCTGGACACGGAATCTGTTCTCAAAAAGGGGAATGAGCAATGAAAATGGTGACTGTGGTTGGCAGTGTCAGCCATGCAATAGGCAAGCCAATGCAATGCCAGCTCTTGTCGCTGCCGCAAATGTTTGATCAAACAGTAAAACAACATGGAAATCGAACAGCTGTCCATTTTTATGAAACGGAAATTTCTTACCGGCAGTTACAGGTTTTGACGCGACGGGTGGCCGGGGCATTGAAGCGGATTGGAATCAGAAAAGGCGATCGCATTGGATTGATGTTAACCAACTGCCCCCAATACGTAGCTGCTTTTTATGGGATTTTGCGATGCGGTGCGGTTGTTGTTCAAGTTAATCCGATGTACACGGAACGGGAGATTGAATTTGTTTTGCAGGATTCTGGTGCGGATGTATTAATCGTTTTAAGCAATTTGTATCCACGTGTTAAAAATATGGATTTGTTTTCTCAGCTGAAGAAAGTAATTGTTGTCAAATCGGATCAATTTATTTCAATGGAAATATCGGAAAATTCCGTCTTGTGGGACGAGCTTCTGGATGGTGCTACGATGGCTGCCGATGAACTGATTGACCCGGAACAGGATGTGGCAGTTTTTCAATACACCGGCGGAACTACGGGGCGTTCCAAGGGAGCGATGCTTACTCATTTCAATCTGGTAACCAATGTATTGCAACTGAACGACCACTCGCGTGGAAATGCACTTTCCGAAGCGGACAAGATTTTAATCGCCATCCCGCTGTTTCATGTATACGGTATGACTTGCGCGATGAACCTGGGCTTTTTAAATGGCAGTACTGTAATTTTGTTGCCAAGGTTTGAACCGCTGGAAGTTCTACAGACGATCAAAAGGCATCGCCCCACCTGTTTTCCCGGGGTTCCAACCATGTATGTCGCGTTAAATTCCTTTCCGAAAGCGGAGCAGTACGGAATTGATTCCATTCGTATCTGTAACAGCGGTTCGGCGCCGATCCCGGTGGATTTGATCCGGTCGTTTGAGAAAAAAACCGGAGCCAGCATGTATGAAGGGTATGGTCTTTCTGAAGCCTCCCCGACTACCCACAATACACCCCGCACCGGACAGAAAAAACCGGGCAGTGTCGGAATTCCGCTTCCCGGAACGGAAGCCCGGATTGTAGATCTTGAAAAAGGCACAAAAACCCTGCCAATCGGTGAAGCCGGAGAACTGGTGATTCGCGGTCCGCAAGTGATGAAAGGTTACTGGAATATGTCGAAAGAGACAAGGCAAGCCATACGGGACGGCTGGTTATTTACCGGAGATATCGCCCGCATGGATGAAGAAGGTTTCTTTTATATCGTTGACCGGAAAAAGGATCTGATCATTGCCAGCGGCTACAATATTTATCCGCGGGAGATTGAGGAAGTGCTATATACCCACCCGGCTGTTCTGGAAGCGGCGGTGGTTGGGGTGGCGGATTCATACCGGGGAGAGACGGTAAAAGCATTTATTGTGCTGAAATCGGAAGCCCAGGTTAGCAGTGAAGAGATCAAACAGTTTTGCCGCAATTATCTGGCTTCATTCAAAGTGCCCAGGCACATCGAGTTTCGCGCATCTTTGCCCAAAACCGCAGTTGGTAAGATTTTGCGCAGGGTGCTGGCCAAAGAAGAGAAACAGAAAAAAGGCGGTTAGGCTATAAAATTTCGAATAAGCCCAAATTTTGAATCCCAAGGAGTGGATAGTGGAATATGGATTTTGCCATGCCTGAAGAGGTCAAGTTTATTCGTCCAGTGGTCAGGGATTTTGTCAGAAATGAAGTGGAATCCAGAGCACAGGAAATTGAGGAAAAGAGAGAAATTCCGCCGTATATTATCCGGATGGCCAGGAAATTGGGCCTGTTTGGACTCAGTATTCCTGAAGCGTACGGAGGACTGGGGTTGTCGTTGGTAGGGAGATGTGCCATTTACGAAGAACTTGGTAAAACGCATAATGGTTTTACGACACTGATTGGTGGGCACACGGGGATCGGTACGACCGGAATTGTGGAAATGGGCAACGAAGAACAGAAAAAACGCTATCTTCCCAAGATGGCCACCGGAGAATGGATTGGAGCGTTTGCGCTAACCGAACCGGACGCGGGATCAAACGCGGCCAATTTAAAAACAAGGGCAGTGCGGAAAGGTGACCGCTATATTATCAACGGGTCGAAACACTTTATCACCAATGCCAGAGAAGCCCGTGTATTCACGGTCATGGCTGTTACCGATCCCGGCAAGGGGGCAAAAGGGATTACATCCTTTATTGTCGAGAAAAGCTTTCCGGGATTCAAGCTGGGCAAAATTGAGAAAAAAATGGGCTTGAACGGGTCTTCCTCTTGCGAATTGTTTTTTGAAGATATGGAGGTGCCTGTTGAAAATCGTCTTGGCCGTGAAGGGGAAGGATATGTCAACGCCCTGAAAGTCCTGACCAAAGGCCGTGCTGCCCTCGCCGCCAGGAACCTGGGGTCCTGCCAGTACCTGCTCGACAAATCTGTCCAATACGCCATGGAACGGATTCAGTTTGACAAGCCGATCATTGAACAACAGGCGATACTGCATTTGCTGGCCGATATGGCCATGGAGACGGAAACGCTACGCTCGATGACCTATCGTGTGGCCTGGATGGCTGACCACGGGATGAATGTGATAAAGGAAGCGGCGATGGTAAAGCTTTACGGTTCCGAAGTTTATAATCGGGTTGCCGATAAAGCAGTGCAGGTTCACGGCGGATTGGGGTACAGCGCTGAATATCCGATTGAACGGTTCTACCGTGATGCGCGGATTACCCGAATTTATGAGGGAACCTCGGAGATCCAGCGCAATATCATTGGGGCCCGGCTAATCAAGGAATATAAAAAGAAGGTCCCCTCTTTCAATAAATGAGAGGAGAGATTTCCATGATCGCGTTTTCCCGGGAATTGCAACAGATTGCAAAGACAGTGAAGGACTTTGCAGATCATGAAGTGGAACCGTACGCCAATCAGATTGAAGAAGAGGATCAGGTTCCCGGACACCTTCTGGAGCAAGCGAAACAGTTAGGGCTGTTCGGGATGGGAATTCCGGAAAAATATGGGGGTCTTGGCCTTGGCGTGGCCGAAAAATGCCTGGTGCTGGAAAACCTGGGACGAACCCATAATGGTTTTGTATCGATTATCAGCGCCCATACCGGAATTGGCAGTACCGGGATTGTTCATTCGGGAAGTGAATATCTGAAACAGAAATATTTGCCGGATCTGGCGGAAGGAAAATTGCTGGCTGCCTTTGCCCTGTCTGAACCGGAAGCCGGATCGGATGCTACCAATCTGAGAACCCGGGCTGAGAAAAAAGGAGATCAATGGATCTTGAACGGAATGAAACATTTCATTACCAATGGCCCGGAGGCGGATTTATTTACCGTAATCGCTGTTACCGACCCCGCCAGGGGAGTCAAGGGCGGATTTACCGCTTTTGCTGTTGAAAAAGATTTTCCCGGTTTCCAGGTTGGAGCGGTCGACAGGAAAATGGGACTTAGGGGTTCCGGAACTGCCCAGCTTTTCTTTGAAGATTGCAAGGTGCCTGCAGAAAATGTGATTGGTGAAGCAGGGATGGGATATGTCTCCGCTCTTAAAATCCTGACAGAAGGTCGGTGTACTCTGGCGGCGAGGGCATACGGATCTTGCTTGAAACTGATTGAGCTGGCTGGAGACTACATGAAACAGCGTGTGCAATTTGGAAAGCCTATCGCGGAAAATCAGGGATTACAATGGATGCTGGCTGACATGGCTACCGAAACGGAAGTTGGACGGGCATTTAATTACCAGGTGGCGCAGAAGCTGGAAAATGGCGAAAAGGCAATCAAGGAAGCGGCCATGACAAAATACTTTGCCACCGAAACCTTTAACAGGGTCGCCGATCGTGCCCTGCAAATTTTTGGCGGTTCCGGATATATGAAGGAATATGCAGTCGAACGTTTCTATCGGGATGCCAGAATCACCAAGATTTATGAAGGGACCAATGAAATACAGAAAAACATTATTGCCGCCCGCTTGCTTGGAATATAAAGGTTGACAGAACAGCCGATCAAAAGGCGCAAAACTGATTGACATAATGAACGGAGGGTTTGGGCTGACTGAACAGCCCGGTTACTTCCCTCATTTACAGATCTGTATGCGGCGAACGGCAAGAATCTTTTGATAACCAGGTTTTTCTGAGGCCGGAATATTTCACAGTACCTTTACAACATAAAAGCTCTTTGGAAAGCGGGGATAGTTGAATGATTCCAGGGAAGAGAATGATTATCGGATTACTGGCCATTGCTTTAATGATGGGTTCCATTGCCTGCAACCAAAATAACAAAGAGGCCGATACGTTAAAAGTAGGAGTTGCATTTCCGGTTTCCGGGAATATGGCTAAAATCGGGCATTCCTGTACAAATGGTGTTGAAATTGCAAAAGATATAGTTAACGAACAACCAAATGCGAAAAAAATAGAATTGGTAAAGGCTGACATACCGAATGTAACTGCTGCAGTCAATGAAATCAATCGTTTGATTAATCAGGAAGATATCAAAACAATTGTTGGAGCATATGGAAGCCCGCTTGCTTTGGCTTCTTCTGAAATTACCGAGAGAAATAAGGTCATATTTTGGGAAATAGCAGCCACAGATCCACGCATTACAGAGCGCGAATATAAATATATATTTCGTTCAAATCCTGATGCCACATCCTATGGTTCTACTACGATTGATTTTCTTGTGAAAGAGGTGAGTCCGAAAATCGGTATTAAACCGTCTCGATTGCGAATCGCGATTGTGCGGGAAGATGGGGAATTTGGAAATGAAGTTGCGAAGTCAATCAAAAAAGTGGCAAAACGAACGGGAATTCAGGTGGTTGGAGAGCTTGAGTACAATGCAAAGACCACGAATGATATGACATCGATCATCCTGAAATTAAAGGAACTGAATCCTGATGTGTTGAGTGTTGTGCAGTATGATACCGATGCCCAGTTGTTTTGGAAACAGGCGATGCAGCTTGGCTATATGCCAAAAGTAATGATCGGGAATGGAGCAGGACAAAGCTCTGATAATTTTGTGCAAACTTTCGGAAAAGATATTGACGGTATATTTGATACCTCCAGTGCAATGCAAATTAATGAGCAAAGTTTAACACCAGAAACCAGGGAACTGAATGAACAGTTTGTCGAACGTTACCGGAAAAAATTTGGCAAAGAGCCTGATTTGATTGCAAAATTGGCTTTTTCCAGTTCATATGTTCTATTCAAGGAAATTTTGCAAAAGCTGGGAACCACTGATTCTGGTGAGGTTCGAAAGCGGGCTATGGCTCTTGATTTGCCTGTTGGTTCTACTCCGGTTGGCTGGGGAATCAAGTTTGATAAAAATGGACAAAACACGCGTGCCCAAATGGCGGTGATGCAATGGCAAAACGGCAAATTGAACGCGGTATATCCGGAAAATTTCGCTGTATCTGAATCCATGCATATTCCGCTACCTGCATCGAGGGAATCCAGATAGTATTTGCGGAGGTGAATTAATGGGAATATTTCTTCAACTCTGTGTGTCAGGCCTTTTACTGGGTGGAATTTATGTTTTAATCAGCATTGGATTAACGCTGGTGTTTGGTGTAATGAAAATTGTCAACTTTGCCCATGGAGAGTTTTTGATGTTAGGTATGTTTGGCGCTTTTTTTCTGTTTCAGTGGCTGGAGACAAATCCTTATCTGCCTATGATTGTCATCGCACCCGCCTTGTTTTTTCTCGGATTGGTTATTTATAGAATAATTGTCAGAAAAACCATTTCCAAGCCCCATATTGTTCAAATCTTTGCGTTTATTGGATTATCCGTCGCACTGCAAAATTTGGCCCTCGTATTATTTTCTGCTGATTTTCGTGCCATCCATACACCGTTGTCTTCCATGTTTTTCAACGTTGGATCGATTCACATCAGTTTTCCCTTGTTTGTTGCTTTTTGTGTTGCAGGTTTGATGACTGTGCTGCTCTTTTTATTTCTGCATTATACATTTATTGGCAAAGCTGTCCGTGCTGCTTCACAGGACCGTTTCGCGGCCACACTGATGGGAGTCTCCAATCAAAAGATATATTCCTTAACATTTGCCATTGGACTCGGACTTTTGGGAATTGCAGGAACTATTCTGGTTCCTGTCTATTCCGTTTATCCAACCGTGGGAGAACAGTTTGTTTTAATATCTTTTGTGGTGGTTGTCCTGGGGGGACTGGGCAGTTTGCCCGGTGCAGTGGCTGGAGGACTTGTGATAGGACTGATTGAGACGTTAAGCAGTTATTTTATCGCTCCATCCATGAAACAACTAGTTTATTTTTGTGTGTTTATATGTATTTTGATTTTGCGTCCAAATGGGTTATTTGGAAGGCCAGGGTCCGCGGAGGTGGCTTCCGAATGAATGCAGTGCGGAGTGTTCACAGTAAAAAAACAGGATTGGTTTCGGCAATTTTCTGTCTGCTCAGCTTGCCGCTTTTATTTCATGAACATGATTTTTTGCTTGATACATTGGTTTTAATGGTTTTATGGTCATTTATCGCCTGTTCCTGGAATATTGTTGGCGGATACGGAGGAATGCTGTCGCTGGGGCATGCCGCTTTTTTTGGAATCGGTGCTTATACTTCAACGATTCTGTTTGTAAATTATGGAGTAACTCCATGGATCGGTATCTTTGCGGGAGCATTGTTTGCGGGAATCTTTGGGATTTTAATTGGTGCCGTGACGCTTAGATTACATGGTCCTTTTTTCTCGCTTGCTACGATTGCTGTTGCCGAAGTTCTCATGATTATCGCGATCAACTGGCAATCAGTAACAAACGGTTCAGCGGGAATTCCAGTGCCTTACCGTCCAGGACTGGAGAATATGATGTTTGAAGGGAAAATTCCATATTTCTATCTTGGTCTGTTTCTGTTAGCCATACCATACGGATTGTCTCGCTGGATGCACCATTCCCATTTTGGTTATTACCTGGTTGGCAGCAGAGAAAATGAACAGGCAGCTTTGGCATTAGGGATCAACAGTGTGAGAACACGACTTATTGCGATAGGGATCAGCAGTGCGTTAACAGCGATGGGGGGAACTTTTTATGCACAATATGTTGGGATAATAGAACCTTTACATGAATTTTCCTTTCATCTGTCAGCCGAAATAGCTCTTATGGCAATTATTGGGGGAATCAGTACAGCCGGAGGGCCTGTTTTTGGCGCGGTTTTAATTACTCTTCTCGGTACGGTGCTTCGGGCAACACTTGGCGGATTTCAGGGAGGAATTCAGGCAGTTGTTTACGGTTTGTTGCTGGTAGCAGTTGTGCTTTGCATTCCAGAGGGAATTGTTCCGTGGTTTCGCCAATGGACGAAGCGAAAGAGAGGGTTTGAACATGCTTAGTGTAAAAAATCTGACGAAAAAATTTGGTGGATTACTGGCGGTTGATCATGTCAGTTTTGAAATTCAGGAGCGTGAAATTACAGGCATTATTGGTCCGAATGGCGCTGGCAAGACAACCCTCTTTCATTTAATTACCGGTTATCTATCTCCTGACCACGGAGAGATTCGTTATAAAAATCTTGATATAACAAATAAAAAAAATTACCAGATTGCGTCATTGGGAATTGGGAGAACTTTTCAGATGGTAAAGTCATTTGGCAACTTAACGGTTGAACAAAATGTAATTATGGGTACTTTACCGAAACACCCCCGTTTCATTGACGCAAAAAAAGCTGCCTGTACAGTTATGGAGATGTTGGAACTGACTGCATACCGTTTTGAGCAAGCAAACATTTTGCCGATAGGACTCAAAAAAAAGCTGGAATTGGCAAGGGCACTCGCTACGCAGCCCTCATTTCTGTTTCTTGATGAAGTCATGGGTGGACTTAACCCGAAAGAAGTTCAAGATATGCTGAAAGTGATCCGCTGGTTAAACAGGGAACAGGGGATCACAATTTGCATGATCGAACATGTCATGTCTGCTGTTGTTCAATTGTGTGACCGGATTGTTGTATTGCAGCAGGGGCACAAGCTTGCCTCAGGAAGTACAGAGGAAGTGCTGCGGAATCCGGCTGTTATTGAAGCTTACTTGGGCGGTGACTTCGTCTATGCTAAGGTTTGAAAAAATAAATGCTTACTACGGAGATGTACAGGTGTTGCACGATGTTTCGCTCACGGTAAAAAAGGGGGAGATTGTTACTATTGTCGGGTCAAATGCTGCGGGAAAGTCAACTATTTTAAAAACTGTTTCGGGTCTGATCCCAAAGGTTGAAGGAACTATCTGGTTCCAAAATCGGAATTTGTTGAAATTGCCTGCGCACGAACGTGCCGGGATAGG
This sequence comes from uncultured Thermoactinomyces sp., assembly GCA_965544045.1. GTDB lineage: Bacteria > Bacillota > Bacilli > Thermoactinomycetales > Thermoactinomycetaceae > Thermoactinomyces. Next base: position 7,373 of record CBEULT010000008.1, on the reverse strand, counting down.
GGTAATTCAAGTACCTGAAGGAAGAAGACTTTTTTCACAGATGACGGTTCGCGAGAATTTACAGATGGGGGCATATGCCAAAAGAGTTCGTTCAATGCAAGGACAAACACTCGAACAAATTTATAAAATGCTGCCGCCCCTGAAAGAAAAAGAAAAACAAACGACTGGAAGCCTGAGTGGCGGTGAACAGCAGATGGTAGCGATCGGACGTGGTCTTATGGCAAGACCCAACCTTTTAATGCTTGATGAACCAACTCTGGGACTGGCACCAAAACTGGTTCAGTGGGTATTTGCATTAATTGGTGAGATTCGTGACACAGGGGTAACCATATTGCTCGTAGAGCAGAATGCGAATAAGGCTCTGCAAATTGCTGACCGCGGCTATGTCCTGGAGAATGGAAGAATCGTTTTGGAGGGCGAGGGTGAGAAATTACTTGCAGATCCTGGACTTCGCAAAGCTTATCTGGGTCTTTGAAAGGATTGTTTGAAGGAAAGGATATTGCGGGGATGTCTCATTTTTTGGACAATCAAACTTAATTGACAACGGCATATCGCCGTTTGTTTTTTTGTGTGCAGACAATAATCAAATATAGAGGATTATTGACTATTGACAAATAATTCTTACATATAGATCTTATCGGAAAAGGGGAGTCGGGATGGAACAGAAAGGGAGACAAGATACCATCGGAAATTTGGAAACGGGAATTGCTGTCTTTGCCAGTGACCATACTGTTTTATATGCTAGCGAAACAATTCGCAAGTGGTTTGGGAAACCGGCTGAATTGTGGGAAACTGTCCGGTTGGACCAATATATTTCCAGAACTGGAGTTTTGCCGGTTGGTTGGAAAATTGAGCAGGATGAACTTGTTTTACAAATGAATCTCTATACTTTTCCATGCAAAGCAGATGAAACAGGAAATATCCTCCTTGCTACAAACATTACCCCTCTGGAAAGGATGGAGGAGCAGCTGGCTGAGGCCAAAGCAGTTGGTGATGAATTGGATGCGACCATCCAAAATTCCTATGATGCTATTTATATTGTCGACGCTAACGGGATTACGCACAGAACAAATGATGCGATTGAACGGCTGACGGGAATTCCAAAAGAATATTACATCGGAAAAGATATGCGCTATCTGGAAAAGAGGGGATTTGTTGATAAATCGGTTTCCATGGAAGTGATTAAGCAGAAGAAACCGGTTACTCTGATCCAGGAAAATTCGCGCGGGAAAGTTATCATGATGACCGGGAGTCCCGTTTTTAATGACCAGGGAAAAGTGATACGGGTTGTCACCAATCTGCGCGATATTACCGAGCTAAACCGGCTGCGCGAAGAATTGTCGGAATTGCGAAAATTCCATGCGAAAGACGAACCGTCTGTGGTTGTCAGTCCGGTCATGAAAAAAGTGATGGGAGTGGCTGGACGTGTGGCAAAGACGGATACGACCGTATTGTTACTCGGTGAGTCGGGTGTTGGAAAAGAAGTTGTGGCCCGCATGATTCACAAAAACAGCAAACAGTATGAAAAAGGCGCTTTTATTAAAGTGAATTGCGGTGCAATTCCTCAGGATTTGCTGGAATCAGAACTTTTCGGTTATGAATCGGGCGCATTTACCGGAGCGAACAAAAACGGGAAACCGGGATTGTTTGAACTGGCAAATAATGGGACTCTTTTCCTTGACGAAATTGGAGAATTGCCTCTCAACCTGCAAGTAAAATTGCTTCGCGTGCTGCAAGATCAGGAATTTCACCGGGTTGGTGGCGTGAAAATAAAAAAGGTCAATGTAAGGATTATCGCTGCGACCAATCGGAATTTAAAAAAGATGGTGGCAGAAGGGCAATTTCGCGAGGATTTGTATTATCGGCTTTATGTGGTGCCGATTGAGATTCCCCCATTAAGAAAACGGAAAGAAGACATTTTGCCGCTTGTCCGGTTTTTTTTGGATAAGTATAACCGAAAATACCAAACGGATAAGATATTGACACCCGCTGCTCTCAAGATTTTCCAAAAGTATCCATGGCCGGGAAATATTCGTGAATTGGCCAATTTTGTTGAACGTTTGATTGTAATTACTACCTGCCATGAGATTCTTCCGGAACATCTGTCTCTTGCAATGGACGGAAATATTGCCGTTAAAGAAGTTTCGATTTCCAAACAACATTTGGAAAATACAGATAGTTTTCCCGACGGCGGAGAAAATTCTTGGGAAACAGGAGGATTGAAGCAGGCAATCGAACAGGAGGAATGCCATATTTTTACCGCTGCTTTTGAGAAATACAGAAGTTCCTATGAAGTCGCCAGGGCATTGAAAATCAGCCAATCGACAGCGATTCGAAAAGCATACAAGTATGGAATCCGAAACAGGAAAGGGGAAGAAAAAAAGAAACCCGGCAGCTGAAATAAAGATTCAAGCCAGCCCCTCCCGGTTATTTATCGGGGGTTTTTTATTTTTAAAAAACAGGGATTTCCGCCATAATAATTCAAGGTTAATATAATAGATTACTGTTTTTTTAGGGAAATTCAAAGATAAGAAATTGCAAGCAGTTGACATGGATAAATGATAAATTTATAATGGGTATGTAATCGATTACTATCAATCTATTAATTGAATGTAAGCGGTACATTAGAGGAGGGGAATTATGTTAACAACTGATTGTATTCATCCCAAAATTTTGGAAGTCGTTGCTTCTTGCGGACATGGAGACAAAATCTTGATTGCCGATGGTAATTACCCGTTAAATTCCTGTACCAATGAAAACACCACCAAAGTTTTTCTCGGTCTGGCTCCAGACCTGCCGACTGTTACAGATGTGTTAAAAGTATTGATTAATACAATGAATTTTGAAAAAGCTGAGGTAATGGATCCACAAGGTGGAGAAGAACCCGAGATTTTCAAGGAATTTATTGATATACTAGGTACAGAAGAATTGGATAAACTGGGCCGCTATGAATTTTATGAAGCAGCCCAAGCCAAAAATATAATACTGGGAATAAATACGGGTGAAAGACGTACGTATGCAAATATTTTGCTTACGGTTGGTGTCAGATAACTATTTCCCTTGTATTTTTGAGAAGGGTGATTTTGGTGAAATCGAAGAATGTCACAATGAAGGATATCGCTGAATATACCGGCGTTTCTACCGCAACCGTTTCCCGGGTGTTAAATGATAACTATCCGGTTAACATTGAAACAAGAAAAAAGGTACTTAAAGCTATAAAAGAACTTAACTATGAACCAAATCTGGTTGCCAGGAACTTACGATCCAGGAAATCCAATTTGGTTGCAATTATTGTGGCAGATATAGAAAATCCCTATTATACGAGTATTGCCAAGCAAATTGATGATTATCTTTTCAAAGAGGGATACAACCTGATTACCTGCAATACGGATGAATCCCCTGAAAAAGAGCAAGAAATTGTTCGTATGCTGCTTAACAGAAATATCGACGCAATCGCTATCGCTCCAAGTGACAGCCAAAATACGGATTTATCAGAGTTGATCAGTCAAAAGGTGCCGATTGTTTTGGTTGACAGAAAAATAAAGGATTTGCATTTGCCGTTTGTCGGGACAGATAATTTCAAAGAAGCCTTTACTTTAACCGAATTCCTGATCAAAAAAGGACACAAGAAGATTGGGATCATTACCGGCACTTTGAATAACAGTACCGGACAAGACCGTTTTTATGGTTATAAAAAAGCAATGGAGGACCATGGCTTATCCATTGATGAGAAGTGGATTTTTAACGGCTGTTTTGAAGAAAAGAAAGCTTATGATGTGTTGAAACAGTTTCTGCAAACAGGAGCTGAATTGCCAACTGCTTTGTTCAGTTGCAATAACCTGATGACAAAAGGTGCAATAAAAGCGTTGAAAGAGGACAACACTAATATTCCGGATGATCTTTCTCTCATCTCTTTCGGCGCATTGGCCAATCAGGATTTTATGTGCCCCCGGATTACCTGTGTCGAACAGGATACTGCGTATATTGGCAGAAAAGTAGCCGAATTGTTGCTGGGACAGTTGAAAAATAAAGAGCGACTGGGAAATACCAGTGTCATTATAGAAAGTATTTTTATGGATGGAAATTCAGTAAAAGAAATGCTGTAAATCGATTACTTGAGTAATCGATTTAAAAACCATCATGAGAAATCGATTACTATAGGCAAACTGATTTGAAACCTAAGATCTTCTAAGATCTGTAAACTAAATGGCGAAACCGTAATAATATACTAATAGAAATCGATTTCCAACGGCTTTGTAGTAATCGATTACGAAGAAGTTGATTACTCTGGGGAACAAACAAGCGGGAATAGTTGTTTTTATGTGTATTTTAATTAAATTTTCACGGGAAAAGGGAGTTTAAACATGAGTATTAAAGAAACAATTGCCGAAATCATGGAATCCGAAATTAATTCCATTATTGGCGTTAAGGAGAATGTTGACGATGCTTATGTACAGGCTGTCAAAAAAATTTTGAATTGCAAAGGGAAAGTTATTTTTCTGGGTGTTGGAAAATCAGGACACATCGGGAAGAAGCTTGCCGCAACCTTTGCAAGTACAGGGACACCGGCGTTTTTTGTTCATGCAACAGAGGCAGTACATGGTGACTTGGGAATGATTCAAAAAGATGATATTGTGATCGCGATTTCCAATAGTGGGGAAACAAAAGAGGTTTTGAATACGCTGCCATCTATCAAAATGATTGGTGCCAGTCTGCTTTCCATTACCGGAAATAAAAATTCCACATTGGCCAAAAACAGCGAGATTTCTTTAGAAGTTCGAATCGATGGGGAAGCTGATCAGCATAATTTGGCTCCAACAAACAGTTCCACAGCAACATTGGTAGTTGGAGATGCCCTGGCCGTAACAGTTTCCAGAATGAAAGGGTTTAAAAAGAAAGATTTCGGATTATATCATCCGGGTGGAAGCTTGGGCAAACAATTGCTGGAAGGCGGCTTTATTGAAAATTAATAGAGAAAAGGATGTCTATCATGAAAAAGATATTGGTTATAGGGAGTTTTATGACAGATCTGGTGGTTCAAACGGAAAAGGTTCCGGTAGAAGGAGAAACGACGATTGGAAAAACCTTTAACCGGTTTACCGGTGGAAAAGGGGCAAACCAGGCAGTTGCTGCGGCCAGATTGGGCGGAAATGTAACAATGGCCGGAAAGCTTGGGGAAGATGATTTTGGAAAAGAGCATATTGAATCCCTGAAGGCTAACGGGATTGATTCCCGTTCTGTATTGTTTGATCCCGAAGCGAGTACCGGAATTGGCAATATTGTTGTTGATTCCACGGGGAATAACCGGATAATTGTTGTTCCGGGCGCGAACCTGAAATTGACGGAACAAGATGTTGAAGGCATGGAAGATTTGATCAGAGATTCAGATATCATTGTTCTGCAATTTGAAATCCCGATACCAACCGTTTACAAGGTTATCGACCTTGCCGACAAACATGGGAAAACGGTAATTCTCAATCCTGCCCCGGCACAAAAAATTGATCCTGCCTTTATAAATAAAGTGGATTATATTATTCCAAATGAAACTGAGGCCAGCGTATTGGCAAACGAGGAAGTCAAGAATCTGGAAGATGCTGAAAAAGTTTCGGAAATGCTGTTAAATCAGGGTTACAAAAATGTAATTATCACCCTTGGAGAAAAAGGCGTTGTCTACCGAAATCATGAACGTTTCGAGCACTTTATACCTTACAAGGTAAAGGCGGTTGATGCGACTGCAGCCGGAGATTCCTTTATTGGCAGTTTTGCTTTTGGCTTGTCGAACGATATGAGTATAGATCAGGCGATCAAACTGGCAGTGGCAGCATCTGCTTTGACCGTCACAAAACTGGGAGCACAACCTTCATTGCCGACCATGGAAGAAGTTGAAGCCTTAAGGAAAAAACATTAAATGTAAAGGTGGACTAATTATGAATAATAAGAAGCTTGTTCAATATCCTGACGGCTATTTGAATCGTGTCCCCATAATGCAGTTTGTACTGGTTACGCTGTTATTTCCGTTATGGGGTGCAGCGGCAAGTTTGAATGACATTTTAATTGCGCAGTTCAAAACAGTGTTTGAATTAAGCGATTTTGCGACAGGTTTCGTACAAAGTGCCTTTTACGGAGGATATTTCCTGCTTGCCATACCGGCGGCAACAGTGATCAAGAAGAGCAGTTTCCGAGTGGCAATCGTTATTGGGTTGATTTTTTACATTATTGGTTGTTTCCTGTTTTTCCCGGCATCCAACTCTGCAACGTATGGTTTCTTCCTGTTTGCTATCTTTGCTATCGCCGTTGGATTAAGCTTTCTGGAAACTTCAGCGAATACCTATACTACCATGCTTGGTCCAAAAGAAAGCGCTACCCAAAGAATTAATATCGCGCAAGTCTTTTATCCAATTGGTGCCATGACCGGTATTCTGCTGGGTAAGTACTTTGTGTTTACCGAAGGAGCAAGTCTTGAATCACAACTTGCCGGCATGAGTCCGGCTGAAGCGGAGCAATTCAGCCTGGAAATGCTCCAACGCACATTGGTGCCATATAAATTTATCCTGATCATCCTGTTTATAGTATTAATCATGTTCCTCATTTTCAAGTTTCCGAACACAAAAGCCGAAGAGACAAAGGATGACAAAAGCCGGGTTGGCCTGGGAGAGACTCTGAAATATCTGGCCAAAAACAATCCGTTCAAAAAAGGAATCCTGGCTCAGTTCATTTATATCGGATTGCAAACAACTGTCTGGTCATTTACGATCCGACTGGCTCTGGATATCAATCCTGAAGTGAACGAACGTTTTGCTTCCAATTTTATGGTGTTCAGTTTTATCGCCTTCTTTATCGGAAGGTTCCTGGCCAGCTTCCTGATGGCCAAATTCAGGACAACATTGGTATTAACAATTTACTCTATAATTGGTACCATGGTATTAGTCTGTGTTGTGCTGGTGCCAAACATGACAGCTGTATATGGCGCCGTATTTGTAAGCGTATTATTCGGTCCGTTGTGGCCTACCATATATGGTAGAACTCTGGAAAAAGTTAAAGACAAATACAGAGAAACAGCCGGCGCAATTTTGGTTATGTCCATTATCGGTGGAGCTGTAACACCACCAATTCAGGGATTGTTCTCTGACATTGTCGGTTCCATGCAAATGTCATTTGTGGTACCAATGTTATCATTCCTGTATCTTGCTTACTACTTCTATCAGGAGAATAAGCAGGAGAACCTGGCTTAGTCCAAATTGAAAATATTATTTAACCCAACTTGAAACAGGAGTAAAAATTCCTTTTCTTGAGAAGGAGATTGCATGATGTCAAACGTTGTCGAACAACAATCAATCAACACAATTCGCACCTTATCGATTGATGCCATTGAG
>CBEULT010000007.1:0-152453 GCA_965544045.1 uncultured Thermoactinomyces sp. | reverse complement strand
TCGACAAAAAAGCTTGTCGACCTGTTAAGAAAACAGACTTTGTCGACAAGCTGAAAAGTCCGATCCATAAAGGATCGGACTTTGAGTTTATTGTTGATTAATATGAAAGCTCCGGATACAAAGGATAATCTTCAACCAACTGTGCCACTCGCTGCCTGGCTTCTGCATGTACCTGCTTGTCCTCAGAATTTTTCAATACCATTCCAATTATCCGGGCAATTTCATCCATAGCTTTTTTATCCATTCCGCGGCTGGTCACGGCAGCTGTACCAATACGTATTCCACTGGTTACAAAAGGCTTCTCCGGGTCAAACGGAATAGCATTTTTGTTTGTCGTGATTCCCACGTCATCCAGGAGGGCTTCCGCTTTTTTCCCGGTCAGGCTGCAATTTCGCACATCAATAAGAATCAAGTGATTATCCGTACCGCCTGAAATCAGTTCAAATCCTTGTCCCTTGAGTGACTCCGCCAATTGACCGGCATTGTCCACAATCTGCTTGCTGTATGTTTTAAATTCATCCGTCAGCGCCTCGCCAAGGGCAACCGCTTTGGCGGCAATCACATGCATGAGCGGCCCCCCCTGAATACCGGGAAATATTGATTTATCAATCTGCCTGGCATATTTTTCTTTACACAGGATCATACCGCCTCGCGGCCCGCGCAGTGTTTTATGGGTGGTGGTTGTTACGAAATCAGCATAAGGAACAGGACTGGGATGAAGGCCGGTTCCCACCAGGCCGGCAATGTGAGCCATATCTACCATCAGGTATGCCCCAATTTCATCGGCTATTTCACGAAATGGCTGAAAATCGATCGTACGGGGATAGGCACTTGCCCCGGCAACAATTAACTTCGGCTTGTGCTCCAAAGCAACCTTGCGTACTTCATCGTAGTCAATGCGATGAGTCTCCTGATCAACGCCATAGGCTACAAACCGATACAACTTCCCGGAAAAGTTGACAGGACTTCCATGCGTCAGATGCCCCCCGTGCGCCAGATTCATTCCCAAAACAACATCTCCGGGGGAAAGTATCGAAAAATAAACAGCCATATTGGCCTGCGCCCCGGAATGGGGCTGTACATTGGCATGTTCTGCACCAAACAACTCCTTGGCGCGATTCCTGGCCAAATCTTCAACAACGTCTACATATTCACAACCGCCATAATACCGTTTGTTCGGATATCCCTCAGCATACTTGTTTGTCAGGACGGTTCCCATTGCTTCCATAACTGCGGGAGAGACGAAATTCTCTGAAGCAATCAGTTCTATTTTATTTTGCTGGCGACCCAATTCCTGACGAATGGCTTCGGTTACTTGCGGATCTGTAATACTTAACATTTTCATATTATTCCTCCTTAAATATTCGGTTTATTTATATACTACCAAACCGATTCTTATTTGAGGACATATATTTATGATTTACAGTTCATAAATCGCCCGGGTTCCCCCAATCAACTTGGGCCGGGTCTTAGCCATCGTCACATGTGCTTTTCCAATGGTCCGCTGTGTGGAACGAACCGGAACCGCCACCGGCTTGAGATGCATACCAATCAGTGTATCCCCAATATCAATGCCCGCATCGGCCTGAATGTGTTCTACAATAACAGGATCCTGCATGTGTCTGAAAGCATAAGCAGCCATGGCTCCACCCGCATTATGAACAGGAACCACTGTCACTTCGTTCCATCCGAACCGTTCGGCTGTTTTCCTTTCCACTACCAACGCCCTGTTTAAATGTTCACAAGCCTGAAAAGCCAAATGGAAACCTGCTTGTCTTTGAATATTACAAATTCCGTCAAATAATATTTGAGCAATTTCCTCACTGCCAGAGGTGCCGATTTTTTGGCCAACCACTTCACTGGTACTGGTTCCGACCACCAGTACATGACGCGAAGTTAAAGGCATAGCTTTCAGCAAATCGCCAAGCACTTTTTTAACTTCATCCTGCAGCATTACTCATCATCAACTTCCAATGCCTCAACCTTTTTCAAACGCCGCAAATGCCGGTCTCCCTGAAACTCGGCAGATAACCAGGTGCGTACGATTGATTTGGCCAGATCAATCCCTACAACCCGTTCACCCAGCGCCAAAAGATTGGCATTGTTATGTTCACGGCTCATTCTCGCAGAATATTCATCCGTGACAACAGCACAGCGGACTCCTCTCACTTTATTGGCGGCAATAGACATGCCAATCCCCGTTCCGCAAATCAAAATACCCCGGTCGAACTCCCCTTTGACTACCCGTTTGGCTACAGGTTCGGCATAATCGGGATAATCAACAGACGTATTACAATCACATCCAACATCCTCGTAGGAGATTTCCATTTCATCCAGTAAACCTTTGATCTCTTCTTTCAGATTGCGACCACCATGGTCAGAACCCAATATTATTTTCATAGTCTTACCCCTTTCTGTGTCCTTCACCAGTATAACCTATTCATCTTCAGAATTGGATGAAGGCATATCCGGTTTCCATCGTTCAACGATCCTGTTAATATATATTTTTAATTCCTCCGCACATTTTCGATAATGTTCCTTATCTCCGCCGAACGGATCTGCTACATCCAGATGCCCAGCAGCATTCAGTTTGTCCAGATATTTTTTTTTCTCCTTCTCTAACGGTTCAAGTGCTTCATCAAGGGCCAGTCTGGCGGTTTCCGGCCAGGGCTCGTCCGCTTCCAAGCCAAATTGCGCCTGTATTTCAGCCTGCCTATTCTCTGCTTCCATATACAAATGATCCAGCTTTTGCCGGATGTCATCAATCCCCTCTTCCCACAAGGCATATTCTTTCAATGTATATACTTTTCCGGCGGCTTGGGGAAAGTTGTGAACAATCAAATTCCTGTGTGCTCCAGTCATCGACAGAATCAAATCAGACCAGTCGATCAGTTGCGGATTAAGCAGCTGGGACTCATGGTCATATTCAATGCCTTCTTCCTTCAGAACCTGGATCGCCTGCCGGGAGGGCTTTATTCCGCTGATCGCCGATACGCCCGCTGATTTCACTTCAACAGAAAGCCGTCTTTTTTGAGCAGTTTCACGCAAAAGTGCTTCAGCCATCGGACTGCGGCATGTATTTCCTGTACAGACAAACAATACTTTTTTCACGCAATTCACCTCGGAACATCTGTTCTTGAGTATCAATTGAACAGGCAGAAGAATTCTCGTGCTTACCTTCTTGCAAAGCAAACCTTGTCAATTCTTTTTAAAAAACATACCATTAAATGACCTGTTTTTTCCACCCTCCAGTAATTTTTTATGTAAAAAGAATTAAAACAAAAATTTCCCGCCCAGACAAAGCAAAATAAAGCCTCCAATCATTTCTCCATAACGGCCAATCCACCCACCCACAAACCGTCCCAGCAAAAGACCGGAACCCGCCATAACGAGACCGGCTGTCCCAAATAAAAGAATGGTCAGGAACATGTCTGAATCAAACAGCCCCAGACTTAGTCCCGCCGAGAGTGAATCCATACTGACACTGAGTGAAAGCACCAATATTTCGGCAATCGATTGAATCTGTAATTTTTTTGCCTCAGCCCCCTTGATTACCTGGTATAACATATTTATTCCCAGAAGGCACAACATTCCTCCCCCAAACATGACAGCAATCTCTCTGATGACAGAGCTCAGAACATACCCCAATCCCATTCCCACAAGCGGCATCAAAACATGGAAAAGACCAACCGACAGGCTTAGCCAGGCCATCTGTCCGGCAGACAAGCGCCTCATCCCCAGTCCGATTCCCAATGAAAAGGCATCCATTCCCAGTGCGACCGCGATCATGGATAATGTCAAGACTTGCCCCCATTGCGCCAGCTCCATTTAACTTCCCCCTGTCCCATGGTTGGTGCTTGTACATGAATATGCTTTTTTCCTGAAAAAAGAACCGGTTATGCTTGTACCATGGGATTGCAGGAGGTTATTCCCGAAGATACACGGTTAAAAGATTTTTAAATGATGGGGGAGAGATTTCATCTGAAGAAATTGCACGAAAAATTTAAAAAGAGTGAGGATAAAATGAAAAATGTACATGCTGATTTGATATGGAATAAACCTCTCGCCCCCATGGCCAATTTCTCTCTGCATTTTAAAAGGCTCATCAGATTGTACAGAGAGTACATCTAATGAGCCCACAAGAAACAACACATCGAGAATTGCCTGTCATGAGTTTTAGCATGAGTTATTCAATACAACACTCCCTTTTTATGGGAGGCGCAGGAATCTGTTTATTAATACAATCAGGCAGCTTTACTATGTTGTCTGCCACTTTTCCCGTAATCTCAAATAGAATTGGGTCTGACTCGCATTTATATAGGGCCCGATCCAAAGAAAGCCAATGCCAAAAGACAAAATGCCAAGTAAAAACCAGCCAATGAAGCTGAGATGCAACATAAACAATTTCCCTTTGTAACCATCCATCATTTGTCTGCTTCTGGTGATGGCTTGATTGTAGGAAAGTGATGGCTCATCATTTAAAATAAATGGTGTCATGGAATAGGCATATGACTTGACAATACCTGGCACAATCAAAAGCCAAGTCCACAGAAGAAGGTAAAGCATCACCAGCGCTTGAGTAAATGTAGCCCGAAAATATTGGTATCGGTCAGTAAAAAAGGTAAAAATCTGACCAAATCTTGCCTGTTTTTGTTCACTTAAATTCAGGTAAACTTTCATCTGGCCTACAGATAATGCTGTAACGACCAAAAAATTCCAGAATAGTCGGATTATATCGATTGACAATTTTGCATCTGCTACTTCTTTGAAAAATGAAAAGACAGAACTTATTAAAATCATAAACAGCGTAATTCCTACCATTAGTCCCCAATTTCCCTTTAATGACATTTTTGCATCTCTCTTGAGTTCCGAACGCTCCATATTATCCGCTCCCATTATTTTGTTTGTTATAACATATCTGTAAGCTTGATCATTTCCGCTTTCTCTGCTTCATAAATCACCTCCTTACAAAATTTTTAAAAAGACTGCAGAAATGTTCTGCGTAGAATATCTGAAGAACGAAGGGAGAAGTGACTTTTAAAATTCAGGGGCTCTTTAAAGCGGAAGTGTTCGACGCTTTCGGTAAAAACTGGCGAAACCGCTTGAACGCCGACTGGTTTGGTAACCATCCTGCAAGACACCATTACAACTTTCTTCAAGCAAAGACGAACAGCGTCATAAAAATCGTCTTTCTACAAATGCCTTTTCTATAGTCAGACGTAAAGTTATACCCGATCTTTTTCTAAATGGCAACAATGCTTCAATAAGAGAAGAATTGAACCTCACTTTACACCATCTCGACCTAATCTGGAAAGCCAATTCACATTTTTTTTGGGATATCTTCACACCAAAACTCTGGCATAAAAAAAGAGCCTGTTTCATAAGGCTCCTTTTTCCTCCAGCTCAAACTTCAACAATTTTGCCGGATGCCGCTTTTTTCATCCGGTTCATCACCGAATAATAAAGTTCCTGTTCCGGAAATGATTCCGCAAAAATGATCTCCACTTTCTGTTCATCAAAGCGGCGCAACGCATCATACAAATGACGTGCAACACTGGACGACTTTTCGCGGGATCCGACAGCAATCACACAATCGGCCTGATACTTCTCCTTGTTTTCCTCAGTTGTCAGTACCCCAACCCGTTTTCCTTTTTCACCGGCTTCCCGGACCCTTTTTTGTATGTAAGGAACTACTTCCCTGAGATCCCCTTTGATCAACCACATTTCCCCCTGCGGGGCATAGTGCCGATATTTCATCCCGGGAGAGCGGGGAATTTGTTTTTGATCCTGAATTCCGGGATCGACCGTTACTTCCCCCAATGTTTCCCGCAGTTGCTCCAGGGTGATCCCTCCCGGACGAAGCAACACGGGAATTTCTCCGCTGACATCGATAACGGTTGATTCCACACCTATTCCTGCCGGCCCTCCGTCCAGAATTCCATCTATTTTTCCCGCCAGATCCCGCCACACATGTTCCGCAGTGGTTGGACTGGGTTTGCCGGAACGGTTGGCACTTGGGGCAGCAACCGGAATACCCACCTCGTTTAACAGGGCAAGCGCTACCGGATGATCCGGCATACGAATCCCCACTGTGGGAAGTCCGGCTGTAACATTGCCAGCCAAATTATGGCGATGGGGCAAAACCAATGTTAGCGGACCCGGCCAATATTTTTCCATTAATATTTGGGCGGCCCCGGTAATCGTAGCAACCCACCGACCAAGTTGCTCTTTGTTTCCGATATGAATTATCAGCGGATTATCCGAAGGTCTGCCCTTGGCGGTAAAAATTCCGGCTACACTCTTATTGGACGTAGCAATTGCCCCAAGTCCATAAACTGTTTCCGTGGGAAAAGCAACCAGTTTCCCTTTTTTCAGCAGTGATGCTGCCTTCTGTACTGCTTCCGACTGCTGCAAATGCCAGTTATCCAACTTACTGTCGACCCGATACCACTCTGTCTTCCTCAAGATGTATTCCCTTCTTCCACTTATTGTCCACCTATGATAGCACAATCAGAAATGAAACCGGAACCGGTTTTCAATGGGGAAGAGGATGGTTCCTGAAGGTATAAACCATCGGCTGTCCCTGAGACATGGATTTGACAAGGTGTTCCGATTGAAGAAGTTTTTCCGGAATTTCTTCCAGTCCGGCTTTGACAAAACCGAGCTGGGTAAAAAAACGTGTTGATTGACCAGCCAATAAATAAATGTGGGATAATCCCATTTCTTCGGCATACGAGAGCAGTACCTGGATCATATTTATCCCGACTCTGCTGTTCCAGGGCGCCCGCTCCAACACAAACGAACGGATCAAGCCATATGGGGGATAAACCTCCATCCCGACAACCCCTACCATTGGTTTAACCTCTTCCTTGTCTTCAGAAGGAATTTCGGCGACAAAAAAATGATGGAGATGCTGTTCAATCCCCTTGTCCCTTAATCCGACCTCTTTGATTAATTTTTTGATCTGAAACAGATCTTTTTTTTCTGCTTGACGAATTACAAACATAAGAGTCCCCCATTTCCGCTTCCATTCTTATTAATAGCGGTATGAAAAGGGGGACATTTATAGAACCTGAATCAACGAGAATCCATCATTTTCCCATCCATTGTCTTGCTTTTTCCAGCAGCAAAAAACGGACTTCCATCTTTTTTTTCGGCTCTTCCTTTTTATCTTTTTCTAACGAAGCATATGCAGTTTGAGTCGAGGCAACAGATGAAGACAAAGAGGGATTCTCCTTGCTGACTGCATCTCCATTGCTCATGTCAATAAAACAGAGCGGAGGAAACAATACACACCACCAGTTTTCCCCTTCACCGCGGCCAATCGTAATCCGGAGAGCCTCATAATCCCCGGCAGGATAAATCTTGGATCCATACAATTTGGTTGGGAAGGGAACCATCCCGAAATCCAGACGGAACGAATAATTATAACCGTACCTGTTTAAGGTTTTCTGTACAATTTTTTCAAAGCGGGGCAAATGTTCTTTCACCATTTTCCTTGCTTCTTCCATTGTACGAGGCTTGTCCGCCCAGTTTCCGATTTCGCCGATGATCTCATCACGCACTTTCCGTTTAATCCACTGATCCTCCGGATGATCGCTGTTAGCCAGAATCCTCAGGCGAATCGCCTGATCCGGGATAACTTCCTGGACGGAAGCATTTGCCTTTGTTCCTGACAATATTTTGCTCCATCCATTCATACTATTACTGAAAAGAAAAAGGACAATCCCTGCCAAACCCAATAAACAAAATAACAGATAAGTCCATTTGCGCATTACCAAACATCCTCCTCTTAATCCCTACCCACAGTATGGACAGAGAGGAGAAAATTTAATCCAATCTTGTTTATTTGGTTTTAAATCGTCCGATTACGATCCGGTCTCTTCCTGCGAGATCTTGTCTAACCTCAGTGTGCACTGCATTTTTCATGCTTTGAAGCAGCCGGGACACCTCAATCCCCTGTTCAGCCCCGATTTCAAAGGCAATCAGCCCTGGGCAGACAGGCCATCCGGACAGTTGCCAGACAAGAGTCCTGTACGCATCCAGCCCATCCGCACCGCCATCCAAAGCAAGATGGGGTTCATAATGAGACACGTTTTTTTCAAGTTTTCTGATTTGCTCCGTTGGAATATAGGGCGGGTTGGAAACAAGAATATCAATGGGGGAATATTCTGTTTGCAATGGTTCCAGGAAATTTCCCTGTTGCCATAAAATCAGATCTTCCACTCCAAATTTGCGCGCGTTCTTTCTGGCGACATCCAGGGCCTGACCGGACAAATCGATAGCTGTTATTTGCCAGTGGGGTTTTTCCAGGGCAAGCGTAATTGCGATCGCTCCGCTACCCGTTCCAACATCGACGACATTAAGCGGGCGATTGGCAGATATTTTTGTTCCTTCCTTCAAAACAGTTTCTGCCAGCAATTCGGTTTCCGGCCTCGGGATCAGAACTCCGGGTTCCACTTCAAAGATCCGTCCAAAAAAAGCCTGATCCCCAACAATGTACTGTAAAGGTTCACCATGAACGCGGCGATCTGACCATTCTTCCATTTTTGGTTCCAGGGCGGACGGCCATGGCTCCTGCATTCTTGCAAAAAACTGTGCCCGATCCCACCCCAGAATCCGTCGCATCATATATTCTGCCTCAAATTCCGGAGATACAATTCCCTTTTGCCGCAAAAAAGAGGAAACCTCCCGCCAAGCTTCCCGAACAGTGCGTCCATTCATCTCTCTCACCCTTTATTTGGAAGGAGCCGCTTCCTGTTGTTTGAGAAGCTCGGTTTGCTCATATAAGATCAAAGCGTCAATAATCTCTTCAAGCTCTCCGTTCAGAATCAAATCCAGCTTATGCAGGGTTAAACCGATCCGGTGGTCAGTCACACGGCTTTGCGGAAAATTATAGGTACGGATTCTTTCGCTTCGGTCACCCGTTCCAACAGCGGATTTTCTTGCACTGGCCATTTTTTCCATCTCTTCTTGCAGTTTCAAATCAAGCAATCTAGCGCGAAGAACACGCATGGCTTTCTCTTTGTTACTGTTTTGTGATTTTTCATCCTGACAGGATACCACGATTCCTGTGGGGATATGGGTAATCCGCACAGCCGATTGAGTCGTGTTGACACTTTGCCCCCCAGGTCCGCTGGAGCAAAAGGTATCAATCCGAAGCTCTTTCTCATGAATCTCTATTTCCACTTCTTCTGCTTCCGGAAGTACAGCAACAGTCGCTGTCGAAGTGTGAATCCGCCCGCCTGATTCTGTTTCCGGGACACGCTGTACCCGATGCGCTCCGCTCTCATATTTTAACCGGCTGTACGCCCCGTGCCCCTGGATCGAAAAAACAACTTCCTTGAATCCGCCCAGCCCGGTCGTATTGGCTTCCAACACTTCCACTTTCCAACCTTGTTTTTCAGCATAGCGGGTATACATCCGGTAAAGGTTTGCTGCAAACAAAGCAGCTTCTTCGCCTCCTGCAGCTCCCCGCACCTCAACAATTACGCTTTTGTCATCATTTGGATCTTTGGGAAGCAAAAGAATTTTTATTTCTTCTTCCAATTCCTCTTTCCGTTCGCTTAACTCGTCTATTTCTGCCTTGACCAACTCCCGCATCTCTTCGTCCAATTTTTCTTCCAACATAGCTTTGGCTTCTTTCAATTGTTCCACTACTTGCTTATATTCCAGATAAGCCCGGTTTTTCTCATCGAGTGCTGCCTGCTCCTTTGAGTACTCCCTTAGCTTGTCTGAATCGTTGATCACTTCCGGATCACAAAGCAAACGGCTTAATTCTTCATATCGTTGATGAATCGCCTCCAAACGATCTAACACCTGTGCTCACTCCTAACCCGTTCCGAACTCTGATTATTTCATATCACTTGATTTTACCACAAGCTTTGGTCAATATGGAAGAAAACAAAAGACACCGACTTGTTAACAGTGGTATGATGAGAACAATAAGTACTGACAATTCAAAAGAGAAGGAGAGCTCTTATGACAGAAGTCACCATAAATGTACTTAATAACCTGATTCTGTTTACTCCGATTATTGTTTTGTTCCTGCTCGTCAATCTCTCCGAAAAGCTAAAATCCAAAACCGGAAAAGCCTTGGGAATTATGAGTTACATTTTTATTATCCTCGGTTTTCTGGCCGCCTTTTTACCAGGAATTGCTTTGTACCTTAATGGCGGATTATTTTTGCCATGGGTGGAAAACTTTATGGGGGACAGCACTTCGATCCAAAAAATGGCAAAAGTCGGGCTTTCACTTTGGCTGCCTTCATTAATTGCCATCCTTCTTCTCATTCCCGGGGTTCGCCGAATTTGTTCCCGATTTCTGCCCATCGACCCGCACAGCCGTATCCATGCGTTGGCCATGTCAATGTCCATGATTGTTTTCATTCAGTTTTTTGTGACACAGAGTTTTGGCCTAAACACACTTAACCAGCAAACCGTTCCAAACACGGAGACCGGAACGCTCTCCTCAATCTGGTCACAAGATATCCTGCTCGCCATACTGGGATTCATCGGGGTGGGATGGCTGACCAGGCGATCATTCAAGCGCTCTCTTGACCGGTTGGGACTTTGGGGAATCACATGGAAACAGGCTGGAACAGGTGTTATAATCGGGTTGATCATGCTGCTTGCTCCCATTATCGCACAACAACTGGCCATCTTTTTTGATTGGGCAGACAATACACATGCCAATGAATTGACAGACAAAATCCTTGGTCCTTTATTAACTTCGGTCCCAGGAATTCTGACCTTGGGACTAGCGGCCGCTCTGGGAGAAGAAATCATTTTTCGCGGAGCTTTGCTCCCGCGGCTGGGATTTGTCTACACAAGCATTTTGTTTACGCTGGTTCATGCGAATTACGGATTCAGCGTTAATTCCCTTGTTGTTCTGCTGCTGGCCATTGTCCTCGGTTGGGCACGGTATCGCTACAACACCATTGTATGTATGATCATTCATGCAACTTATAACATCTCTGTCAGCATATTAGGAAATCCTTTCTAAAAACAACATCCGCCCGTCCGGTTCGGGCGGATTCTTGAAAAATCCCAACCAAACCGTTGAGATTTGCAGGGGCTATATTTTTCAGCACCTGGTCAGTCTGATTTTAAAACTTCGTGACAATGCCGGCAGCGAGCCTCATATTGCTCTTTGGCACCTACTTTAATCACCGGATCATTCATAGCAGCCGGTCGGCCGTCAATCAAACGCTGTGTTCGGCTTGCGGGACTGCCGCACTTGACACAAATGGCTTGCAGTTTGGTAACATATTCGGCCACGGCTAACAAAACGGGGGTGGGACCAAATGGCTTCCCGCGGAAATCCTGATCCAATCCGGCACAAATCACCCGTTTACCCTGATCAGCCAGTATCTGGCAAATACTTACAACATCCGGTTCAAAAAACTGGACTTCATCAATTGCCACGACATCGATATCTTGCGAGAGAAGCCCGGGAATTTCACCGGGATTTTGTACCGGATGTGCATCAGCCATCAAGCCGTTGTGGGAAGCAATCGCTTCATGATGGTAACGGTCATCGATCGCAGGTTTAAATGCGGCTACCTTTAACCTGGCAATTTTAGCGCGGCGAATCCGACGTATCAATTCCTCGCTTTTACCGGAAAACATTCCACCGCAAATTACTTCAATCCATCCTTGACGATCTCGGTTTAAGGAATGATGATCTCCCATTTATGTTCCTCCAACTTTCCGATATGATGCATTATGCTAAACACTTCAGACAAAGAAAAAGCACCCAAGCCTTTTCCCTGGATGCTGCAACGAACCATCCTGATTTTAACATAATTATTGAAATAACCAATAAAAATCCTGTTTTTCAAAAGTAAAAGGCAAGCTACACTTTCTTTGCTTGCCTGGACTTTCCAAGAACTTACTTGAGATTGTATTTCTTTTTGAAACGGTCAACACGACCACCTGCGTTTATCATTTTTTGCTTGCCGGTGAAAAATGGATGGCACTCGGAACAAATATCCACACGCAAGTTTTCTGCAGTCGATCCGGTTTCGAATGTATTTCCACACGCACAGGTGACTTTGGTTAATTTGTATGCCGGATGAATTCCTTGTTTCATTCGTCTCACCTCTTTCCTAATGCCGTTCCCATAACGTACGTTTAAAACCACTGGTGTATTATAGCATGTTTGCTTTACAGAAGGCAAGAAAAGACCCGCCGGCAACCGCCACCCTGAAGGCAAAAACCGCTAAAAAGACGCATTCCCCATAGAATATGGAGACTGCGCCTTCAATGAGAAAAATAGGATAAGAGCAGGATTTATTTTAAAACAAGCAACGGGTTGATTGCTTTTCCACTTTTGCGAACTTCAAAATGGAGATGATAACCAGTGGCACGTCCAGTTTTCCCCATCATGCCAAGCCGTTCAGCCGTATTGATTCGCTCGCCTTTGCTGACGGATATTTGGCTTAAATGCGCATAGTAAGTAACCCATCCACCTCCATGGTCAACCACAACCAGATTTCCATATCCCCCCGAATAACCGGCCTGAATAACTACACCTCCCAAGGAAGCGCAAATTTCAGCTTTTGCCTTTGCTTCATTCCAAATATCGATTCCTTTGTGCTGCCGGCCATTTCTCCAACCAAAATTGCTTGTAATTTGCCCGTTTACCGGCCATCGGAAAACATATCCGCTCCTTGAATTATCTGCCAAACGAAGCAAAGGTTTACGATTGGGCTCCTTTTCCCTCAGAATATTGGGGTTTTTTCCTTTCCATTTTTGAGGAACGGCAATTAATTGCCCCGCATAGGTAATTGATTCCTTCAGTTCCGGATTCAAGAGAGCCAGAATTTCAGGTGTCGTCTGATACTCTTTTGCCAAGGATCGGACGGTATCTCCAAATTGTAAACGAATCCACTTTTTCACGATCGGAATCTGGATTTGCTGGCCGACTTGCAACAGATCGGGATTTCCCAAGTAATTAAACCGGGCCAGTTCCTGATAGGATATCCCATACAGACGGCCAATTCCAGAAAGTGTATCTCCCTTTTTAACTCGATAAGTGAGGGGCTTTGTCTCCACTGTCGCAGCCAAGTTCCCCTCAGCAACTTGAGAGATCGGACTCAAAAACTGATACATCGCTTCTTGTGCTATCTGCTCCTTCTCTGGTTCCGTATCCGTTTTCGCTGCCAGCTCCTGGGCATAAACCGGATGTTTGTCTGTCCCGACAATCCAGGACGTTGACGTGGAACATATGGCCAGGGAAGAAGCCAATAAGGCACGTTTGGAAGACATGTCAGCACCTCACAAAAGAGATTGGATAAGGTGTGAATTACACCTGGTTTTATCTTTATGTGAGGTGTTTTCCATTTATGCTATTTTGCCTTCAGGATTAAGACACAGAGGTTGCGGTACGGCTTGATTTGAGGTGCAAAGAAGCGAGGAATTCCTCATTGGATTTTGTATTTTTCAACCTTTTTATCAACGCTTCTGTATACTCATTTGAATCACTCAAAGATTTTCGAAGCATCCATAATTTTTCCAGTTCCGCTTTATCAAGCAGCAGTTCTTCGCGCCGTGTACTTGACCGCCTGATATCGATGGCAGGAAAGACTCTTCGTTCCGCAAGGCGCCGATCCAGATGCAGCTCCAGATTTCCCGTTCCTTTAAATTCCTCGTAAATCACATCATCCATTCTTGATCCCGTCTCAACAAGCGCCGTTGCCAGAATGGTCAGGCTTCCTCCTTCTTCAATATTGCGTGCCGCGCCAAAGAATCTTTTCGGGCGGTGCAAGGCTGCCGGGTCAATCCCGCCCGATAATGTCCGTCCGCTTGGAGGAATCACCAGGTTATAGGCACGAGCCAGGCGAGTGATACTGTCCAGCAGGATGACAACATCCCGTTTGTGTTCTACCAGACGCTGCGCCCTCTCCAACACAAGTTCCGAAACCTTTATGTGATTTTCGGGAAGTTCATCAAATGTCGAGCTGACCACTTCTGCATCGACAGAACGTTGCATATCGGTCACTTCTTCAGGACGTTCGTCAATCAGTAACACAAACAGTTCAATATGCGGGTAATTCTCTGTAATGCTATTGGCTATTTCCTTCAAAAGCATTGTTTTTCCAGCTTTAGGCTGTGCCACAATCAAGCCGCGTTGTCCCAGGCCAACCGGGGCAATCAAATCCATCATCCGTGTGGAAATTCGCTTTGGAGTGGTTTCTAACAGAAGACGACTCTGCGGATAGAGTGGGGTTAGAGCTGCAAAGTGGAGTCTTTCCGCAGCGATGTCGGGATCTTCACCATTTACCGCTTCGACATGAAGCAAGCCGAAATAGCGTTCATTTTCTTTTGGCGGACGAACTTTTCCGGATACAAGATCACCGGATCTCAAGTCAAAACGCCGAATCTGTGAAGCTGAAATATAAATATCCTCTGAGGACGGAAGAAAATTAATAGGCCTTAAAAAACCGTAGCCTTCAGGAAGAACTTCCAGAACTCCCTCCATAAACATGAAACCGGCTTTCTCCGCTTTCGCTTTCAAAATGGCAAAAATCAGCTCTTTCTTTTTCATCTGGGAATAGTAAGGAATCTGATATTCTTTTGCCAGCTTGTATAAATCAACCAATCTGCGTGTTTCCAAATCGCTCAGTGTGAGCTCCATGTATCGCGTCACCACTCAATTCTTTGAAATTCTCTTCCTCTTCTCCAGTCCGGGGAAAGAGGAAGAGGAAGAAAAATTATAAAATAAGATTCGGTTTTTTCTCAAGTCGATGAGTCCCGTCCACAAATCGAATCGTACCCGTTTTGGCACGCATGACCAACGAATATGTCTTGGCCATACTTCCTTTATAGCGTACCCCTTTCAACAGTTCACCATCGGTTACACCGGTTGCTGCAAAAATTGCGTCATCCCCTTTGACCAGATCGTCCATTCTCAGAACTTTTCGCGGGTCTTCCAATCCCATTCTGACACAGCGCTGATATTGTTCTTCATCTTCCGGCAGGAGCCGTCCCTGAATTTCTCCACCCAGACATTTCAGGGCCACAGCCGATAAAACACCTTCCGGGGCACCACCTGAACCAAGCAAAATATCTACTCCAGTATCGAAAAAACCGGTATGAATGGCCGCTGCCACATCTCCATCCGGGATCAATTTAATGCGGGCTCCTGCTTTTCGAATATCCTCGATCAATTTGGCGTGTCGCGGACGATCCAGCACAACGGCCACCAAATCTTCGATATCCTTGCCCTGCACACGGGCAACTGCTTTTAAATTATCTTCTATAGGCGCATCAATATCAACTTGTCCAACGGCTTTGGGGCCGACGGCAATTTTATCCATATACATATCCGGTGCGTGCAATAAATTGCCTTTATCAGAAATGGCAATAACTGACAACGCATTCCACAAACCTTTTGCTACAATATTGGTCCCTTCCAACGGATCGACAGCCACATCCACTTCCGGAAGATAGCCCATTCCTACTCTTTCCCCAATATATAGCATAGGTGCCTCATCCATTTCTCCCTCGCCAATAACCACGGTGCCCCTCATCGGAATCGTATCAAACATTTTCCGCATAGCCTCAGTAGCTGCAGCATCCGCTTCCTCTTTTTTTCCACACCCCATCCATCGGCCTGATGCTATCGCGGCAGCCTCCGTAACACGAACAAGTTCCATCGTTAAACTTCTTTCCATGAGAAATCCCCTCTCCCGATTAGCAAATTATACGTCATATTTTATGTCAAGTCTTTAATTAGAGTAACATATTTATGTTATATGTTACATACTCCGTTTGTTTTTACTTTTTCTTATGATAATTCTTTAAAAGGATATCTCATTTTTATCAAAGAAATTTAACAAGGCAACCATTGAAAATTCTTAAAAAAATGAAGAATCGCCATGAAGGGATTGTGAAGGACAGAATCGATATGTTTAACTTGCCTCTCTGATACGAAGGGGTTCGCTTACTGACCGCAGATTCCTTTTACAAGATCATTCGCCTGAAAAATTAAAAAAATAAAATGCTTCCCGGATTAAGGGAGAAGTCCAGCCACAGGGCAACAGCCCGGCCGGACTTCTGCTTCTGTTAAACTTGTGTTGCTTTCTTCCAATCCGCTTCAAACTTTTCTATCCCCTGATCCGTAAGCGGATGGTGAACCATTTGTTTCATTACTTTATAAGGCAGTGTGGCGATATGCGCTCCGCTCATTGCAGCCTGAATCACATGTAGAGGGTGACGGATACTGGCTGCAATGATTTCAGTCGGAATATTATGCAGCTTGAACATTTGAGCCACTTCTCCAACCAGTTGCATACCATCCTGGCTGATATCATCCAGGCGGCCAATAAACGGACTTACATATGTTGCTCCCGCCCGTGCGGCCATGAGTGCCTGGTTGGCAGAGAAGATCAGGGTTACGTTTGTATCAATTCCGTTTTTGGAAAAATGGCTGACTGCTTTCAGTCCTTCAATTGTCATCGGAACTTTAATCGTTACCTGATCTGAAATAGAAGCCAGGCGTTCGCCTTCTTCAATCATTCCTTTTGCTTCACGGCTTATTACTTCTGCACTTACTGAACCATCAACAATATCCAGGATTTCTTTCAGCACATCTTCAAATACACGACCAGATTTGGCAATCAGGCTGGGGTTTGTTGTCACTCCGGATAACAATCCCCATTCATTAACTTCCCGAATTTCATCAACGATTGCAGTATCCAGAAAGAACTTCATAAAAACCATCCTTTTAGTAAATTAAGATTTGATCCGGTCATACTAAAACATATATTTATGCTTTACCAGAGCTTCCAAACAAGCGTATTTTTTCTTTGACGGTTTCTTTAATGGCTTCACGGGCAGGCCCCAGATATTTACGGGGATCTATCATGTCTGGATTATTGTCAAGCAACTCACGGACAACTTTTGCCATGGCTACCTGGTTTTCTGTATTAACGTTAATTTTGGCTACCCCTTTGGAAACTGAAATCTGAATCGCCTCATCCGGCACACCGGAACCGCCGTGCAGAACAATGGGTGCCTCAATCAAACCGGCAACCTCTTCAATGATATCATAATGGATTTTCGGTTCACCTTTATAAAGACCATGTGCCGTACCCACAGCAATAGCCATCGCGTCAACATTAGTTTCTTTCCAGAAGCGAAGTGCTTCGTCCGGTTTCGCCAATGCTGCATCCTCTTCTTTTACATCCAGGTCATCTTCAACTCCGCCAATCGTACCCAATTCCCCTTCTACAGATACACCGACAGCATGGGCAGCTTCCACCACTTTTTTGGTCAAGCGGATATTTTCTTCCAGCGGATAATGGGAGCCATCAAACATAACTGAAGAAAATCCTGCTTGAATACATTGCATAACCACTTCAAAACTGCTTCCATGGTCAAGATGCAGCGCAACAGGAACATCGGCTTCTTCAGCAGCCACCTTGGACAGGGCAACCACGTTTTTCAGTCCCATATAACGAATTGCACCTTCACTGGCACCAAAAATAAGCGGGGAACGCTCTTCTTTCCCAGCTTCAATAATTGCCTGGACAAACTCCAGGTTGTTAATATTGAATTGCCCGACTGCGAAGCCTTCTTTCTTTGCTCGCGGCAGAAAAGCGTTCATTGATACAAGTGGCATTTTATTGCCTCCTTCAATTTTCTTATAATCACTTTTGCATTATAACACTTGATATGGGGATTGGGTAGAAAACGCCGTATCTGTTAATAAAACTTACTTTTGGTTAAATTCAATATTTTTCTCGTTTCATCTGGAGTTGCCAACTCACGGTCCATTTCCCTGGCAATCTTTGCCACACGTTCAACCAATTGGGCATTTGTGGCCAACTCGCCTTTTCTGTAATAGATATTATCTTCCAATCCAACACGTACATGTCCGCCCAAAACAATGCCCAGCACTGCCATTGGCAGCTGATGCCTTCCAATTCCGGCAACTGTCCAGGTAGCCCCTTCCGGCAACTGCCGGATCAGATGAAGCAGATTTTCTGCAGTTGCCGGAAGTGCCCCGGGAACCCCCATCACAAAGTCGAAATGAAGGTGACCTGTAAAGTAGCCTTTTTTGATCAGATGCAACGCATTAGCTATCATGCCCACATCAAATATTTCAAATTCAGGACGGACACCAAACCGTTCAAATTCCTCGGCAAACCTGACAAGCTGCCCTGGGGTGTTCATAAACACATCTGTACCAAAGTTGACAGTTCCCGTTGTAAATGTGGCCATTTCCGGACGCAAGGAGAGAGGTTGCAACCTCTCTTCGTCTGACATTCCAACCGCCCCTCCTGTTGATACCTGAACAACCAGATCAGTTTGCTTTTCTATTTTTTCGATTGCTTCCCTGTAGAGCTTCCGATCCTGACTCGGACGTCCGTTTCTGTCGCGTACGTGGATATGAACAATGGATGCTCCTGCTTTTCTTGCTTCTTCTGCTGCTGTAACGATTTCTTCTATTGTCGTTGGAAGGTGGGGCGTATCCTCTTTGGTTATTTCTGCTCCCACCAGCGCAGCAGTAATAATCAGCTTTTGCAAAAAAACTACCTCCCCATCCGTGAATCCTGTTTAACGGTTTTTGGGAACCACGCAGGTTCCTGAAGCACGGGCTACCAATACAGGCGAATCAAGCACCCGGGCAAGAGAGGGATGTTCCGGATCAATTCCGCCTTCAATTACCTTTACAGCTTCAAAAGACATCTTTCGGCTTGTATTGCCAACTTTTTCAATCCGGCCTGTCGCCTCAACAAAATCACCTGCATGAACGGGCGCCAAAAACTCTACCTGATCATAAGCAACAAACAATCCTTCATGTCCATCATGACGAATAAGCAATTCTGTTGCAACATCACCAAATAAAGACATTATCCGGGCCCCATCCACCAGATTGCCGCCATAATGGGCATCTGACTGGCTCATTCTTAACCGGATTTTCGCCTCCATCCTGCCGCCAACCCCTTTCAACCGAATTAAGATGCCAGCTGTTTCATAACTTCAGTGCGCAATTCCTCAATATCAAACGGTTTGGTAAAATGCGTCAAAGCTCCTAACCGGCTTGCTTCTGCAACCATGTCCAGCTCGCCGTAGGCCGTCATCATAATTACCTTTGCCTGGGTATTAAACTTTCGCAGCCGGCGCAATAATTCCAGGCCATCCATTCCCGGCATCTTCATATCCAATAATATGAGATCCGGCTTTTCCGCCTTTATAATTTCAAGGGCCTGTTTTCCATTGGAAGCTTGAAAAATATGTATATTTTCTTTGGAGAACACTTCCTGAAGCAGAAGTCGAATTCCATATTGGTCATCTACCACAAGTATTTTTTTATCCAACTGATATGCCTCCTCTCATAAAGTACCACTACAGCTCCATGCCAGAATGATCGAGTAAGTTTAATATTTTAAGAACATAGAAGGACATTTAAAACTATATTTATTGATTCCTTCCCCTATTTCCTGCTTACAGTAAAAAAATAACGGTTGTTAATCACTTTAATTAAGAGAATTACTCTTATAAATTGAAATAAAAACCCCTGATCCCCTGGAAAATTACACAAAAAAGCACTCCCAATATCAAATTTTTCTAGTACTTCTTTTTTATCTATAAAAAAACTCATCTATTAATAGTATAATAAATCCATTGAACATATTATTTGATTTTTAAACAGTAAAAGAAATATTGTTTATTAATAGGAGTAGGGTTATGAAGTTACAAACATTGATTCTTGTTGTAAGCATTACAGTCATTTTTTTGCTTGCTTTTTCCCTTTTCCATGAAGTTTCCGCATTGGAGGACAAAAATCCGCACGCGTTAAACGAGCGGCCAGCCGGTTTGTCTGATCAACCGACAGTCGTCTATCTGGTTCCCCATGCCGATGATGAGTTGTTATCCATGGGAGTAGATATCGTGAATCATCTCCGTTTGCGTTATGATGTGCATTTGGTGTTAATGAGCCCGGGCGGACACTCTCGTGCCCGATTTCTTCTCAATGGGTTTCAGGATTCGGAGGAAAAGCCCTTTCTCCATAAAAAACCGGTATATTGCTCATTGCATAAACGTTACCATGACCCCGAAAAAGAGAAATACTCTGACTCATATCTTGACGTGAACGACCTGGGTGCTGCCCGTGTACGGGAATTCAGGGAAGTTGCCAGACGTCTTGGAATTCCTGAAGAGAATATACATATCTATAATATTGAAAATGACCGTTTTGCTGAACAGTACAAGGAAATAAGCGAGGTCTTTGAAGAATTAGTCAAACGTTTTCCGGAAGCCAATTTCCGGACAACGAGCATCTGGGATTTCCATCCGGACCATGCCATGTTGGGAAAAGTTTTGATGGAATACGAACAAAAAAACCGGATTTCACCAGACAATACTCTATACTTCATTTCCATCTACAAAGCAAGGTTTACCAAATATCATTTGCCTTTTAAAGAATATACAATGCAGTTAATCTATCCACAGGATGCACAAAAAATCAGGTATGCCACCCAGGTATACGGGATCTGGGATCCTGAAAATGGCTGGTACCAAATCGGTTATCACAGTGTAAAAAGCCAATTTCTGAAGCTTGTTCAAAATGTAAAGAACAAATACCATTATTAATATACAAAGGCCGGGGATTTTTCCCCAGGCCTTTTGCCGACATGCGCCAAAGGTTTGGATTTTATACCCGGGACTTTGTTACAATGGTTGAGGTAAACTGATTCCGTGCAAAAGGAGGATTAACATGCGAGTGCTAGTGGTTGGCGCCGGTGCCACAGGGGGTTACTTTGGCGGAAGACTGGCTGAAAAAGGAGAGGATGTCACCTTTCTCGTCCGCCCGGGAAGAAAGAAGCAACTGAAAGAAACAGGGCTTGTGATCAAAAGTGTACATGGAAACTTCCAGTCTCCTGTAAAAACGATAACAAGCGGAGAAACTTGCAAACCGTTTGATCTGGTTTTGCTTGCTGTAAAGGCATATCACCTGGACGGAGCTATCCAGTCATTCAAACCATATGTCCACGAACAAACGATGATTCTGCCGCTTTTAAACGGGATCAGGCATATGGAAACTTTATGGCAGTACTTTCCACAAAACAACGTCCTTGGCGGACTGTGCTTTATAGAAACAACCCTGAATCAGCAAGGGGAAATTGAACAGTACAGTGCAATCCACGATGTGGTCTTTGGCGAATGGGATGAAACAAAAACCCCTCGCATCAAACAATTGGAAGAACTTTTCAGGGGCGCCAAAATGAGATCACGTTCCTCACAGAAAATTCAGATCGACATGTGGAAAAAATATTTGTTTATCAGTGCGATGAGCGGGATGACCTGCCTGATGCGAAGCAGTATCGGCCCTGTTTTAAACTCTCCTTACGGAAAAGAAACCTATCAAACATTTCTTGAGGAACTATTTTCGGTTGCCGTCCACAAGGAACCGCGATTATCCCGCGATTTGCCTGAAAAAATTCTGGCAAGTACAGCCAAACTGGAACCATCGATGAAATCATCCATGCTTCGCGATGTGGAAAAAGGACTGCCTATTGAAACGGATCATTTTCATGGCACTCTGATCGAGTGGGCGCAGAAAGGACAAAAGCTTCCGATCCTTAAGGCAATTTACAGTACTTTGTCTATCTATCAGGAACAGCAAAAAAGCATGACAATGTAAAACGACAGACAACAGCCTCCCATACGATAATCATTGGACTTTTTTTATAATGGCGATACACCTTAACGGATAATGATGGTTTTCGCAAAAAAATCGACCCCTGCACGATCAGGGAGTCGATTTTTGCATCGCTTCTCACAAAAAAATCAACCCGAATGGGATCCTTGACATCCGCCACAAGCCACAGACTTGCTTTTTAAATTTTTTTTATTGATAATTACCCTCATCCTTATTCACCCCCCCTTTCTGAATTCCTGTAAAACAGTGACCTAGCCCCTTTTCTCGATAGTAAATATATTTTTTCAAAAAAGTTTCTAATACATACCGCTCATAATCACAGGGATTATTTTTACAAAAATATCTACCACCACACATTATTATTTGTTTACAAGTTTTGCAGAGTTCCTCGTTAAATGGTGAATACATTTTTTGCTCTTTAAATATCTGATTAATCCTTCTATAATTATCATTTATTACACTGATATCTACTAACTCGTCATTGTATTTACTTGCATCACACAATCCAATCTTCCCATTAGCAAAAAACTTACAACAAAACGGTTGATAAGCTCTACATAATCTCATCTCTACTTGTGGAAAAAAAGAAATACTAAATTCTCTTTTTATTAATAGGTCAATAGCAACATCAGTATTCCATTTTTTGTATTCATTATAATCTAAACTGTTTTTATACCTCGTATTATCATAAGTATAAGTATACATAGTTTCCACTGAATTAATTTGCAAATCTAATGTTTTTAATTCATCTAAAAACATGTCAAATAAAGAAATATTCTCACTGTTAACATTGTATCTTATATACAAATTTAAATTCTTCTTTTTAAACAACTCTTTGCACTTTTTTAAATTTGATACAATGATATCGTAAGTTCCATTTCCACCAAATGTTACCCTATGAAGATCATGATCTTCTTTTGAGGTTAATGTTACAGATAAATCTAATATAGAATCATCAAAAAGTTGTAGAATATCATATGTCAAGAATATACCATTCGTATCCAACCCGATTTTCAACTCAACGCCATTTGCTTTGCAAATAGAATGAATCTTACTATACAAATATTTTATTTCATCTACTGCTAATAGAGGCTCCCCACCGATAAATCTTATTTTAAGTTTTCTAAATGCTTCATTTGATAAACATGAATCTATGTACCTTATTATTTTACCTGAAACATTTTTCTTAATTTTACCTCTTGGTTTCCATCCCAACTGATAACAGTAATCACAATTTAAATTGCAAGAGTCAATGACCTCAATCGTAATAACTAATTCATCACTTTTTTTATTTAGATCATCAATAATTCTAAAGTGATTCTTTTTATTATCTATTAAAAATCCCATTTCAACCAAAGTATCTATCTCTTTTTCTGAGAGAAGACTTGTTTCAATTCTGTTATCATGAAAATGCTTTTTTTCCATTACAATCAAAGAACCGCCATCAGAATTGAACAGAAGTAGATTTTCTTCATCAAAGTCAAAAGAAACCAAATAATGATTTGTCTCAAGTAACTTTTCCATAAAATCACTCCATGTTTAATTTTATCTATATACACCTGGTTATCATTTTTTTCTTCTTTAGCGCAGCTTCATACAAAATAACTGTTGTTGCAATTCCCACATTTAACGAATCACAATCCCCAAACATAGGTATTTTTATCCCTACATAATTCGTCTCATACCATTCTTTTGATATTCCGTATCGCTCACTACCCATTACGATCGCAACTCTGCCTTCATAGTTTTCCTCATAGTAATTCAGATTGGATCGAGTATCAGTTAAAATAATTCTAAAATCATTTTTAACTAGCCACTGATGAACAGCTTCGAAGTCAGCTTCAACGACTGGTACTTTAAAACATGATCCCTGACTGCTTTTTATAAATTTGGGGTGTGTCAACCGTGTTTTCTTATTTGTGATAATAACTGCTGAAGCATCCGTTCCATCTGCAGATCTAACAATTGTTCCTACATTACCAGGTATCTCCAAACCATCCAAAATCACAACTAGACCGTTCTTATCTACATCTAAATCTTCTAGATCTCTCTTGGGAAATTTGCATAGTGCAAGAATTCCTGCCGAATTAGCCTTTTCGCTTATTTTTTTAAATACTTTTTTTGATACTAAATATATATCTAACTCTAAATCAGCATTCATTAACCTTTCTAACAACATGATGGATTCATTTGAATTCATTTCTTCGGTGCAAACGATCATATGCTTGATCTTCACTTTATATTTATATGCAAACTGGATTCCCCATACTCCTTCAATGGGCACAAGTAATTCAGGATTGGGTTTTGAATTTTTTTCAATATGTTCAACTAATGTAATCACACCGTGTTTACTTCCTGCAAAAAAAACCCTTCTACCATACTTGCTTTTTATATATTGATTTCTCTCTTCAATATCCAAATTTAAAAATTTCATAGTTCCTCCTTCTAAAAAAGATCATCATAAATAACCTTTTTTATATAACATTATTTTTTTCATTTCAACTTTTTAAACTGATTTTATACAAGCATACACTTCATCCACACAAACAAATCAACAAGCACATCAACCTAGTGCATCTTTGAAATTAAAACCAGACAACTTTGAAAAAATATTTGACAAACTGCGTCAACTGAATTTTATAAAAAGCTTTTACAAAAAGGGTTAGAACAAATTCATACGGACAAACAAAAATGACTTTGTGATTATTATATCACTACCCTCCTAACAAAAAACACAATCATTCTATTAAAATGGTATTGCTATGTTGTCAAACAAAATTTAATATTATCCTATTTGATATAGTAGAATGTGCCTTGCTATTCAACACTCACTTTATCTTAAGAATGATCAAGTGAGAGACCACTCCCACACTCCTTTTTCTAAAAAACAACTTCCCGGGCTTTGGATCAACTTAACTGAGGCGAATTCCTGCAGCGATGGAAAATAAATTTTTACTCTTTTTTTATAGTTATGCGATTCATACAGAGTCATTGCCTTTTCACTAATCATTCATATCAAGGCAAATGCTTGTAAATCCGCGATTTTGTGCGAAGCGCTCAAAACAGGGGGAATTTCTCTTCCTACAACAATCTCTTCCCACTGACCAACAAATACATATTTCCGTTCTCAATATTATTTTGTATTACTTCCCGATCAGAATAATCTTCTGTTTAATGGTAAATGTCTTTGTTTAACATTTCCTTCACACATTCATAAATGCCCGCAGTTTCCGCAAACTGCCCCGGTTTTGCCTTTGCAAATTTTATTGCCTTCCCTCCTCTATTCTATTTTTAACGATTTTCGGAAAAAAACGCATGTAAATATAAAAAAGAGCTGCATTGACGACAGCTCTTTCCTGAACAGAATATCTGCAACTATTCGTTAGAAATTTATTTCACTTTAACATGTTGTTTTAATTTCAGTTCAAGCGATGCTTTTACAAATTCGCGAAACAGCGGTTGGGGGCGGGTGGGACGCGAAATAAATTCAGGATGGAACTGAGATGCTACAAACCAGGGATGATCAGTATATTCTATAATCTCAACAAGCCTTCCATCCGGAGAGGTTCCCGAGAAGATATATCCGGCTTTTTCCAGCAACTCCCTGTACTCATTATTAAATTCATAGCGATGACGATGCCGTTCATAAACCAGATCATTGTCATATGCCCGATGCGCAAGACTGTCCGGGGAAACTTTGCAAGGATACAATCCTCGGCGCATGGTTCCTCCTTTTTCCTCAATATCTTTTTGTTCCGGCAACAAGTCAATAATTGGATAGGGCGTTTCCGGATCAAATTCCGAACTGTGTGCTCCCTTCAGATCAAGCAAATTTCTGGCTCCTTCCACACAAGCCATTTGCATTCCCAGGCAAATTCCAAAGAAAGGAATCTGCTTTTCACGGGCATATTGAATAGCTGTAATTTTCCCTTCAATTCCGCGATCACCAAATCCTCCAGGTACAAGAATGCCATCGACATCACCCAACAATAATTCCACATTGTTTTCGGTCAGATCTTCAGAATTGATCCATTTGACATCAATATCTGTATCCCGGTCAAAACCTGCATGGCGAAGGGATTCAACCACACTCATATAAGCATCGTGCAAAGCGACATATTTCCCCACAATGGCAATCCGGGTCGTATAGGTCAGGTTTTTCACTTTATTTACAAGCTGAAGCCAACCTGTCATATCTGCTGGCCCGCATTCCAGTCCCAAATGTTTTACAACGATTTCATCAAACCCTTGCTCCTGAACCATTAGAGGCACTTCATAAAGGGTTTCCGCATCGCGTGCTTCAATCACTGCTTCACGGTCAATATCACAGAATAACGCAATTTTATTTTTTAATTCTTCAGTAAGCGGATATTCAGTCCGGCAAACAATCATATTAGGCTGAATACCGATGCTGCGCAGTTCCTTGACACTGTGCTGGGTTGGCTTTGTCTTCAGTTCGCCGCTAACCCTCAGCATCGGAACCAGTGTACAATGAATATACATCACATTATTGGAACCAACATCGCTTTTTATTTGGCGGATCGCTTCCAGAAAGGGCAAACTTTCAATATCTCCAACTGTACCGCCAATTTCCGTGATAACCACATCAACGCCTGTTTCCCGGCCGGCACGGAAAACCCGATCCTTGATTTCATTGGTAATATGGGGAATAACCTGTACTGTCCCTCCCAAATAATCTCCGCGGCGTTCCTTGTTGATCACGGCGGAATAAATCTTTCCGGTTGTCACGTTGCTGTTTTTACTTAAATTAATATCAATAAAACGTTCATAATGGCCTAAATCCAAATCGGTTTCTGCACCATCATCCGTGACAAACACTTCTCCATGCTGATATGGACTCATGGTACCAGGGTCCACATTAAGATAAGGATCAAATTTTTGAATGGTTACTTTAACACCTCTGTTTTTTAATAACCTTCCCAGTGCCGAAGCCGTAATTCCTTTCCCAAGGGAAGAGACTACACCGCCAGTAACAAAAATGTATTTTGCCATATTTATCTTCCTCCTATAGACAAGGATGCCCCATCTTTTCACAAAATAGAAAGAGCGCCCCCAATAACAGGGGCGCTCTTTTTCATTCCGTTCATAACGAGCCCAAAAAATAATTTATCGCAGTAAGTAACTATTGTCAAGCCAACCAAAGCAGCCATTCTCTTTGGCTTAACCCACATCCTCATCCAAATCTCCAGAGTCACCGTCGTCTGAATAAATAACATCCATATTTTTGATCTCGCCCAACTCTTCTTCCACCTCATCAAAATCATCATAGTCATCGTCTTTCACATTGGCTGCAATGGCAGAATCTGTTGCCTGTTCTGTAGGATACCATGCCCGGATTCCCCACAAATTGCGGCCAACACAGACAAAACGTCCATCAATATTAATTTCTGTATAAAGTTGGGCAATGTAACTTTCCGTTTCTTCTTTTGTAAAACCTTTCACCTTAGAGACTTTAGCCATGATGTCTTTATACAGCATTGCTTCTCCTTTTTCTTGCAAAAGATCATAAGCCAAATCAACCATAGCTGTTTCTCTCACTTTTTCTTTAGCGAGGTTGTCACTCAAGTTTGGACACATCCTTCCATCCATAGGTGAAGACCGCATATCCTGTTTCTCGTACAATTATTTTATCCAAAAAACTAGTGAAGTCAACCATAATTATTCTTTATAAACAACAAAAAAGATGGAGCAAAAATCTCCATCCTTTCAGGTTTTAGAAAAGCAGTTGCATAAAGGCGTTGTTCAGAAACAATTCCGCCTTCGCGCTGCAAGGAATTTTTATTACTTTTCTTCTGAAAATCAAGTCTTACATTTTGTTAACATTATCAGGGATGGAGCATAAAATCTCCATCCCACTGGTAAAATTTTCACATATTGCGCCGATACTGGCCGCCTACTTCATAAAGGGCACGGGTAATCTGCCCCAGGCTGGCCACTTTTACCGTTTCCATCAGTTCTTCGAAGATATTGCCGTTGTTCCGGGCCACTTCTTTCAAACGCTCCAATGCTTTTTTCCCCTGTTGCCGATTCCTTTGCTGGAACTCACGAAGTTGTCGGATCTGCGCTTCTTTTTCTTCCGTGGTAGCACGGGTCAACTCCAGTTCAATGTCTTCCGGCGGATGGGGATTTTCAAAGGTGTTGACACCAATAATTGGCAGTTCCCCGGAATGTTTTTTTGTTTCATAGATCAAGGATTCTTCCTGGATCTTTCCCCGCTGGTACTGGGTTTCCATGGCACCCAAAACCCCTCCCCGATCACTGATCCTCTCAAATTCACGTAAAACGGCTTCTTCTACCAGATCGGTCAATTCATCAATAATAAAAGAACCTTGCAACGGATTTTCATTCTTTGCCAATCCCAATTCTTTGGTAATAATCAGCTGGATTGCCATAGCCCGTCGGACGGATTCTTCCGTTGGTGTGGTAATTGCTTCGTCATAGGCATTGGTATGCAGCGAATTGCACTGGTCATAAATGGCCATCAATGCCTGCAAGGTCGTCCGGATATCATTGAAGTCAATTTCCTGTGCGTGCAGTGAACGTCCGGATGTTTGAACATGATATTTCAACTTTTGGCTTCGCTGATTGGCGCCATACAAATATTTCATCACAATCGCCCAGATTCGGCGCGCAACCCGGCCAACCACCGTATATTCCGCATCCAGCCCATTACTGAAGAAAAAAGAGAGATTGGGAGCGAATTGATCAATTTTCATACCGCGACTTAAATAATATTCCACATATGTGAAGGCATTGGCAAGGGTAAATGCCAGTTGGGTGATG
Source organism: uncultured Thermoactinomyces sp. (assembly GCA_965544045.1). Classification (GTDB taxonomy): domain Bacteria; phylum Bacillota; class Bacilli; order Thermoactinomycetales; family Thermoactinomycetaceae; genus Thermoactinomyces. Next base: position 123,974 of record CBEULT010000007.1, on the reverse strand, counting down.
GGATTGGCCCCCGCTTCTGCGATATGGTAACCGCTGATACTTACGGAATAATAATTTCGTACTCCTTGTGAAATAAAATATTCCTGAATATCCCCCATCATTTTCAGGGCAAAATCAGTTGAAAAAACGCATGTATTCTGACCCTGGTCCTCTTTCAGGATATCGGCCTGAACGGTTCCGCGCACGGCCTTGAGGGTTTCCTTTTTAATTGCTTCTACTTCTTCCCGGGTTGGTTCACGTCCCTCTTGCCGGCGAAACTTCTCCATCTGCTGGTGAATGGCTGTATTAAAATACATAGCCAGAATTATGGGCGCAGGCCCATTAATGGTCATGGATACACTGGTATTGGGCGCACATAAATCAAACCCTTCATACAATTTCTTCATATCATCCAGCGTACAAATACTGACCCCTGATTCCCCCACTTTTCCATAGATATCAGGTCGTTCATCCGGATCTTCCCCGTAAAGGGTGACACTGTCAAATGCTGTGGACAAACGTTTGGCGGGATCACTTTCAGACAAATAATGAAAACGGCGATTTGTCCGTTCCGGAGTTCCCTCCCCGGCAAACTGGCGTTTGGGGTCTTCATCCGTTCGTTTAAATGGAAAAACACCCGCCGTAAATGGAAATTTCCCCGGCACATTTTCTTTACGCAGCCAGCGCAAGCGATCTCCCCAATCTTCAAATCGGGGAAGAGCCACTTTGGGAATTTTACTTCCAGACAGAGTTTTATTATATAAATTGATTGTTTGTTTTTTATCGCCAATTTGCAGCGTATATTCATCCTGCTTGTAAGACTGGATTAAAGACTCCCAGCTGCTCAGCATTTTTTGGCTATCCGGAGCCAATTTTTCTTCAATTTTCCCGATTGTTTCTTTGAAACGTTCTGTAATGCTTTGTTCTACCCCTTGTTCAGTCAAGCAAGCCTGAGCACCCTTTAACTGGTAAAGCTGTGTAGCCAGCATGGCCTGCTCTTCGGTTTCCTGATGGTATTTACGGACTGTTCCGGCAATTTCCCGCAGATAATGAGTTCGCTCTTGCGGAATAATGTAATGAATATTTGCCTTTGTGTCTGCGTCCTGCACCTCTTGCTCCCAATCCAGTTCCAGTTTTTTGTCCAGCTGCTTGATCAATGCCTGATAAAAGCGATTGGTTCCGGGGTCATTGAAACGGGATGCCATTGTCCCATAAACCGGTATTTCATCATCCGCTGCATCAAAAAGTCCAAGATTACGCCGAACCTGTTTTTTCACTTCCCGCAAAGCATCTTCAGAACCTTTGCGGTCAAACTTGTTAATGGCAACCAGATCAGCATAATCCAGCATCTCGATTTTCTCCAATTGGGAGGGTGCGCCAAAGTCTGAGGTCATCACATAAATGGAAAAATCACTCACCTCGACAATATCGGCATTGCCTTGCCCTATCCCGCTCGTTTCAACAATAATCAAATCCGTATTTACCGCTTTCAGGATCTGAATCGCTTCTTTGATTCCGCCGCTTAACTCTGACCGTGTGCGACGGGTTGCCAAGCTTCGCATATAAACCCGGGGATGATGAACCGAATTCATGCGAATCCTGTCCCCCAGCAAGGCGCCACCTGTTTTTTGCTTGGATGGATCAACGGAAAGAACCGCCACTTTCTTATCCTCAAAATCATGAATAAAGCGGCGGACCAGTTCATCAGTCAGAGAACTTTTGCCGGCTCCTCCTGTTCCGGTGATCCCTACGACCGGGATCTTTTTCTGCAGCCCTTTTGGCAGTTGCTGAATAACCTGGTTCTTTTGTTCTTCATTTTCTTCTACCCATGTAATCAGGCGGGCAATAGCTTGCTGATCTCCCTGATACAAACGATCAATTTCCCGGGAAATATCAGATACTGTCGAAAAATCCGTTTCCTTTACCATTGTTTCGATAATTCCTTCCAAGCCCAATTCCCTTCCATCCTGAGGAGAAAATATTCTGGTAACGCCATATTCCTCCAACTCCCTGATTTCACGGGGAACAATAACCCCTCCGCCCCCGCCAAAAACCCGGATATGGCCGGCACCTCTTTCTCTCAGCAAGTCAACCATATACTTGAAAAATTCAATATGTCCTCCCTGATAGGAAGAAGCCGCGATTCCTTGCACATCTTCCTGAATAGCTGCTTCAACAATTTCATCTACCGAGCGGTTATGTCCCAGATGTATAACTTCAACGCCGGCACCTTGCAACAACCGGCGATATAAATTGATAGCCGCATCATGTCCATCAAACAGGCTTGCTGCTGTTACAAATCGAATGGCATGTTTAGGTCGGATCACCTGTATTCCACTCTCCCCCTGCCGTAAATTGTCCTAACAATAAAGCCATTTGCCGCTTTGTGAACTCCTCCAGATCATATTCGCGTCCCAATGCCCAATGGCGAAATGTCCACATTTGTCCAATCACCATAATATTATGAGCCATCAATTTGATGGAAGAAGCATCAATCTGAATCGTTCCGTCCTTCATTCCCTTTTCCAGAATATGTACAAACAGATCTGTAATTTCTTCTTCTTTGCTTAGAACATACTCCATTTTATCTTTAGGTAAAGATTTCGTTTCCTGGTAAATTAAAAGGACCAATGATCTCATTTCATCCATTGCACGAAATAATTGTTTCAGGCTTTTTAACAAGGACTTAATGCCGGAATCTTCTTCATTCATTACCTCCAGCAAACGTTTTTCCAGTTCCGAATGAATATAATCACACACCAGATAAAGGACATCTTCCTTGGTTTGGATATATTCATACATTGTACCGATCGATAAACCGCATTCTTTTGCTATTTCCCTGGTTGTAGTTTTATAGAAGCCTTTTTTTACAAATAACCGTACAGCTCCTTCAATAATTTGCTGCCGTCTTTGTTTGATCAAACGTTCATCTTTGATCATCGAAGGAATGAGTTTTGACTTTTTCTCCACGTATCACCCTCCCAAACTGTTCCATCCATTTTCTGGCCAATGTCCGCGGGCTGATTTCACGGCTTCCCAGGCCTTCCAACTGCTTTTGCCAGGCAGACTCGCTCCAGGCCTTTTCCAGATAACGGCGCACGGATTCCTCGATTATGTTCCGTGTCTCCAGCTCCAGCTGCTGTTTCCGCTTGCGGTGCAATTCCCCATTCTGTTTCAGGTAATCCAAATGATTCTTTGCGGCATTCCACCACAAGTCGATTCCTTTGCTCCGGGTGGCAATTGTACGAACAACAGGAGGCCTCCATCCCGAGTTTTGCCTGGATAAATCAAGTAAATCGTTGATTTCCGATTCGAGCCGGTTTACTCCCGGCAAATCAGCTTTATTGATCACAAACAAGTCGGCTATTTCCATAATTCCCGCCTTGAATACCTGAATCACATCCCCGGCAGTCGGATTGAGCACCAGACATACCGTATCTGCAACATGCATGACATCCAGTTCCGCCTGTCCCACTCCAACCGTCTCCAACAAGATCAGATCATAACCAGCGGCATCCAGAACGGTGACCGCATCTTTGGCGGACCGCGATAACCCTCCCAGATATCCCCGGCTTCCCATACTGCGAATATATACCCCCTGATCCAGGGAATGGCGCATCATTCTTACCCGATCCCCCAGAATCGCTCCCCCGGTATAGGGACTGGTGGGGTCAATGGAAATGACCCCGACCGTAAAATCCAGGCGGCGTAGATGGGCAATAAATTCATTCAGCAAAGAGCTTTTGCCGGCCCCTGGGGACCCGGTAATTCCGATAATATAGGCATTGCCGGTCTTTGGATAAAGAGTTTCCAACCATTTGTCTGCTTCTGGATCTCCGTTTTCGATCCGTGTAATCAAGCGGGCGATTATCCGTTTGTTTTTCTGTTCCACTTCACTGAGCCAACCTGAATCATTCCCTGCTCCCACGTTCGCCTCACTCTTTCAGTAAATAATTTGAAATGACCAACCGTTGAATTTCATTCGTTCCTTCATAAATTTGTGTAATTTTTGCATCCCTCATCATGCGTTCGACTGGATATTCCCGGGTATAACCATACCCGCCAAATACCTGAACCGCTTCCGTCGTTACCTGCATGGCTGCATCCCCGGCATACAATTTGGCCATGGCCGATGCTTTTCCGTAAGGGAGACCTTCGCTTTCCAGCCAGGCGGCCTGGTAGGTCAGCAGACGGGCGGCCTCAACCTGAGTAGCCATATCAGCCAATTTAAACTGAATGGCCTGTTTCCCGGCAATCGGCTTGCCAAACTGTTTCCGCTCTTTCGCATAGTCAATAGCAGCATCCAAGGCTCCTTGTGCAATTCCAACTGCCTGGGCGGCAATGCCGTTTCGTCCACCATCCAAGGTCATCATCGCAATTTTGAATCCTTCTCCTTCTTCACCGAGGCGTTGGCTGGCGGGAATACGGCAATCTTCAAACACTATTTCCGTCGTGGGTGAAGAACGAATGCCCAATTTCTTTTCTTTTTTTCCGACCCGGAAACCCGGGCTATCCTTTTCAACAATAAAGGCGGTAACTCCTTTATGTTTTAATTTTGGATCAGTTACAGCGAAAACTACATAAATTTCCGCTTCTCCTCCATTTGTTATAAAGATTTTGGTTCCATTAAGGATGTAGTCATCTCCATCACGAACAGCAGTTGTTTTCATTGCTGCCGAATCGGAACCTGATCCCGGTTCGGTTAATCCAAACGCGCCCAACTTGCTTCCTTCTGCCAAAGGTCGCAAAAAACGTTCTTTTTGTTCGGGAGAACCAAATTTGAAAATGGGCCAGCTAGCCAGCGAAATATGCGCAGACAAGGTTACCCCCGTCGCCGCACATGCCCGCGACAACTCTTCAACGGTAATCACATAGCTTAAAAAGTCAGCGCCAACACCACCGTCTTCTTCGGGAAAGGGAATTCCCGTCAAACCGAGACCAGCCATTTTTTCAAAGATGGTACGGTCAAACACTTCTTTTTCATCTCTTTCTGCAGCTGTCGGAGCAACCTCCTTTAAAGCAAAATCACGCACCATCTTGCGCATCATTTCATGCTCTTCACTCAACTTAAACTGCATCCATTTCACTCCCTTATCCGGTTATTGTGCAGTTAACTCTTTGGTTTGCTGCTAAAATCCTGTTTCAGCCTTCTGCCAACAACTGATCGGCGATTACAAGCCGTTGAATTTCATTTGTTCCTTCATAAATCTGTGTGATTTTCGCATCGCGAAACAGCCGTTCCACGGGATATTCCCGGGTATAGCCATATCCCCCGAATATCTGGACAGCCTCTGTTGTCACTTTCATGGCCGTATCTGTCGCAAACATTTTGGCCATTGAGGCCTCTTTTTTACAGGCAAAGCCCAATTGCTTCTGTTCTGCCGCACGATAAATCAGAAGGCGGGTCGCTTCAATTTGGGTAGCTATATCGGCCAGTTTAAATTGAACAGCCTGCTTCCTGGCAATCGGATTCCCAAACTGTTTCCGTTCCTTGGCGTAAGAGATGGCAGCATTCATTGCTCCTTGCGCAATTCCGGCTGCCTGGGCCGCAATCCCTATCCTTCCTCCAGACAAATTGGATAAAGCGATCTCATACCCTTGCCCAACGCGACCGAGCAAATTTTCTTCCGGAACCTCGGCATCCTCAAAAATCAATTCACAAGTGTTGGATCCGTTCAAACCCATTTTTTTCTCTTTTTTGCCAACCCGAAAACCCGGGGTATCTTTCTCTACAATAAATGCAGATATTCCCTTTGGGCCCCTGTCCGGGTCGGTGACGGCAAAAGTTATATAAACATCGGCTTCTCCACTGTTGGTAATAAACATTTTGCTGCCATTCAATATGTATTTGTCAGCAGCTTTACGAGCGCTCGTTCGGAGGTTGGCCGCATCCGAACCGGCCTGTGGCTCGGTCAGGGCAAATGCCCCCAGGTACTCTCCTTGTGCCAGCCGGGATACAAATCTCTTTTTCTGTTCTTCGGTGCCATATTTTAAAACCGGCATCGTTCCGACTGACGTATGAACGGAAAGAATCACTCCTACCGTAGCACTTACTCTGGAAATCTCCTCCAAAGCCAGAACATATGAAATAAAGTCCGCTCCGGCTCCTCCCCACTCCTCAGGGACGGGAATCCCCATCAAACCTAATGCCGCCATTTTATTGATGATCTCTCTAGGAAAGAAATCTTCTTCATCCATTTTGTTTATAATCGGAGTGATTTCCGCTTCGGCAAAATCACGCACCATCCTGCGCATCATTTCTTGCTCCGGTGTAAAAGAAAATCTCATGAGGATCACTCCACTCCACGAATTGTTCTTTCTCTTTTATATGTCACTTGCCCTCATATTGATAAAAACCCCGACCGCTTTTTTTGCCCAGCCATCCGGCTTTTACATATTTGCGCAACAGAGGGCAGGGACGGTACTTGCTGTCGCCAAATCCTTCATAAAGAGTTTCCATAATATACAAACAGGTATCCAATCCTATGAAGTCAGCCAACGTCAACGGTCCCATCGGATGATTCATCCCCAGTTTCATCACCTGGTCAACTGCTTCCGGTTTGGCAACACCTTCATATACCGTATAGATAGCCTCATTGATCATGGGCATCAAAACCCGATTGGATACGAAACCGGGAAAATCGTTTACTTCTACCGGAACTTTTCCCATCGCTTCCGCCAATTCTTTTACCACACCGTAAACTTCATCATCCGTAGCCAGACCACGGATGATCTCCACCAGTTTCATCACAGGCACTGGATTCATGAAATGCATGCCAATCACACGTTCAGGGCGGGAAGTAACCGCGGCAATTTCCGTTATTGGCAAAGAAGAAGTGTTGCTTGCCAGAATGGTATGGGCAGGGCAGTTTTGATCCAACTGACGGAACAAATCTGTTTTGACCTCCATTTTTTCAACCACTGCCTCAATTACGATATCTGCATTTTTCACCGCTTTTTCCAGATATGTGGACGACTGGATCCGCGATAAAATCGCATTTTTTTCTCCAGTGGTCCATTTTCCCTTCGCCACACTTCGTTCCAATTGATTGGCAATTCGCTCAATTCCCTTGTTGACAAAAACTTCAGAAACATCGAGCAACATCACCTCAAAACCGGCCTCCGCAGCAACCTGGGCGATTCCGCTTCCCATTTGCCCGGCACCAATGACACTGATTCGCTTGATTTCCATCATTTACCCACCTTTCTACGCGTCGACCCGAACAAGAACAGCATCCCCCTGGGCCGCCCCGCTGCAAATTGCCGCAATTCCCAAACCGCCGCCGCGCCGTCTCAACTCCATCACCAAAGTAAGGAGTATACGGGCGCCGCTTGCGCCGACGGGATGCCCCAAAGCAACCGCACCGCCGTTGACATTCAGTTTTTCGGCATCAATGCCCAGGATTTTTTTGTTGGCCAAAGCAACCGCTGCAAATGCTTCATTAATTTCGTACAGATCAATATTCTGAGGTGAGAGTTGATGTTTTTGCAACAGTTTTTTTATAGCGTACGCCGGAGTAATCGGAAAATCTTTTGCCTCCATGCCCACGGCTGCATGTCCCAGAATATGTGCCCATGGTTTCACGCCCAATTCTTCTGCCTTTTCGCGGGTAGAAACAACCAATGCCGCTGCACCGTCATTTACTCCCGGAGCATTTCCGGCGGTAATCGTGCCATCTTTTACATAAGCAGGTTTTAAAGAACCCAATTTTTCCAGGCTGGTATCCGGCCTCACAGCTTCATCCTGCTCAACCCTTTGCTCTTTCTTTCCCGTTTTCACCGTTACCGGGACAATCTCTTCGGCAAATTGTCCATTTTGAATCGCTTCCCATGCCCGCTGGTGGCTTCTGAGAGCCCATTCATCCTGCTCTTCGCGGGAAATGTTTTGCTCTTTTGCCGTCTGGCTTCCGTGCACGATCATATGCACATTATGAAAGGAACACCACAAACCGTCATGAACCATCAGATCTACTACTTTCCCATCCCCCATGCGCTGGCCAAAGCGTGCATTTGGCAAAGCATATGGCGTGTTGCTCATGCTTTCCATTCCGCCAGCCACGATCAGGCCGGCATCACCCGCACGCAAGATCTGGTCAGCCAGTGTCACACTGCGAAGACCGGAAGCACATACCTTGTTAATGGTTTCGCTTCCCACTTCCCAGCTCAATCCGGCATGCCTCGCTGCCTGGCGGGCAGGGATTTGACCGGCTCCTCCCTGTAAAACCATTCCCATAATGACTTCATCGGCAGCTTCATCGGGAACACCGCTTTGCTCCAGAGAGGCCCGAATCGCAACTCCTCCCAGTTCGGCAGCTGTTTTATCTTTCAAACTTCCGCCGAATTTTCCAAACGGTGTCCGCGCACCGCCCAAAATAACTGTTTCTGCCAACTCGCTTCACCTCCGATAAATTTATAGCCTATCGAGCGTTCGTTCGATATTGACGTACGCCCGTGAAACGTCTTCAATTTAAGCTTACCGGAAATTATGTTTTTTAACAATAGTCAATCAAGTTTATCTATTTGTATTAACCCATTTATTTTGTATTTATTGAATTTTTATTTTGGTTTGAAATATTAATTGCTTTGTTCTCGCAAGTGATTGGATATGATGATACAGGCGTAACCCTTTTTCCTTTCCGGGCAGTATTCTCATGCAATTTAAAAAAACGGGATATGCCATGCCCGCATTCCCGTTTTTTACTATTTCAAGATTTAATGGCTTATTCTGCCGGTTCAGCCGAATCTTCTTCAATCGATAAAGCCAACACTTCAGCAACGTCCATGGTTTTAACCTGTTCCTCCACTTCCTTGGCCTTGGTGCCATCTGACAGCATTGTCAAACAATAGGGGCAAGCACTTCCAATCAGAGTCGGATTCACCTGAAGCGCCTGTTCTGTCCGGGCCACATTGATCCGCACCCCTTCCGTTTCTTCCATCCACATCAGACCACCGCCAGCCCCGCAGCACATTCCGCTTTCCTTGTTCCGTTTCATTTCTATGAGTTTTACTCCCGGAATTTGTTGAAGAATATAGCGTGGCGAATCAAATACTTCGTTATACCGACCCAGATAACAGGAATCATGGTAGGTTATCCGCTCTTTTACTTCTTTCACCGGCTTGATGCGGCCCTGTTTGAGCAAGTCGGCCAGAACTTCTGTATGGTGATAAATTTCAGCCTTAAGTCCCAGCTCCGTATACTCATTTTTAAACGCATTGTATGCGTGAGGATCAATTGTAATTATTTTTTTCACCTTATGTTTTTCAAATAAAGCAATATTGTCCATCGCCAGCTGCTGGAACAAAAATTCATTTCCCATGCGGCGCGGGGTATCGCCTGAGTTTTTTTCCTTTTTTCCCAAAACGGTAAATTTGACGCCTGCGTGATACAGGAGTTTTACCAGTGCCCGGCTGATTTTCTGACTCCGGTTATCATATGAACCCATCGACCCCACAAAGAAAAGATATTCGAAATCCTTTTCTTCTTTCACCGTTGGAACAGGCACTTCCGCTTTTTCCCGCCACTTGTCCCGTTCTTTCCGGCTTATTCCCCACGGGTTTCCCTGCCGTTCAATATTGGAGAAGGTACGGGAAGCTTCCGGACTCATTTTTCCTTCCGTAAGCACCAGGTATCGGCGCATATCAATAATCTTGTCAACATGCTCGTTCATGACAGGGCATTGATCTTCACAGTTTCGACAGGTGGTACACGACCACAATTCCTGTTCGGTAATCACATCCCCGATCAGATTGACGGAATCGACAAGCTGCCCCTCTCCATCCCGGGTTGCCGCCGTTTCCATGATGGCCTGGTTGGTGCTGCCAAACATGAATTCCGGCACCCATGGACGTTTGGAAGTAAGTGCCGCCCCTCTGGTTGTCAAATGATTCCTCATCTTTACTATCAGATCCATTGGAGACAGCAATTTGCCTGTTCCGGCCGCCGGACACATGCTGGTACAACGACCGCATTCGACACAAGCATATAAATCAATTAACTGTTTTTGGGTAAAATCCTCGATTTTCCCTGATCCATACTCTTCAAGAGATTCATCTTCAAAATCGATCAGGGATAATTTGGCTGGAGTCTGCTGTTTTTTCAGGAATACATTCAAGGGCGCGATAAACAGATGAAAATGCTTGGACTGGGGTACATAAACCAAAAAAGAAAACAGTACCAGGGCATGCATCCACCAAAAGACATAAAAAACGACCTGAGCCGTTTCCTGGCTCAACCAGTCTATAAAAGGCAGCGCTATCAGAGATGACAACGGAGTAAACCAGGTGACGCCTTGCCCAAACCACAGCTTTTCAAAGGCTGAGGACAGCAAAATGGATGACATGAGCAAAGTAAGGAAGATAATCACCAGTCCGGCTTTGAAACCTCGTTTCAGACGGGGTATTTTTTCCACATAGCGACGGTAAAAAGCATACATGGTAGCTGCCAGTACTGCGAGTACGGTCAGTTCCTGAAGAAACTGGAAAAAGGGATAGGCCGGTACAATCAGATGGCTTCCGGGAAATAATCCCTTGATAAATAAATCAATTGCACCAAATTGAATAATGATAAATCCGTAAAACATAACCACATGCATAAAGCCGCTTTTTTTGTCCTTGAGCAGTTTCTTCTGCCCAAAAACATAAGTCAGCAACTGATTGACCCCTTTTTTCAGATTCAGATCAAAATCAGCCGGCTTTCCCAGTTTTACATACTGGTATCGCTTATACAAAACATCGCCAAACAGATAGAAAGCATAAGCGGCCACCCCCAACAACAGGATGAGGTTCAAGATCTGCAACAATGACATGGTTTGCTCCCCTTTCACTATTTATGTAATTCTGAAAAATCAATTTGCAACCTTACATAAATTCACTTTAGATTAATTTGTTTCTATTCTAACATACACTGAGTAGTCATTCATTGCATTTTGTACGAATAGTCTGCAATTTACCGTTTCGCATTTTTATCAAAACTTTAATATATTTTCATCTGTATTAATATTATTTTTTATATAATAGACAATAGTCCGGACAAAATATCACTAACCAGCATGGACACCAAACTTATGACCGGAGACATTTCAAAAAACCAACAGCTTACAGATGCACCGCCATGCGTCCTGTTAGTTTTGAATAAAGAGGAACCTTGTCATTTTCCGCATTTTATTTGGCAGGAAGCGTTTTTATACTTGTAGCAGGGGACGTGTTTATGTAAAAAGGAAACAAACAGTTTATCTTTTGGGCAAGTTCTCCAAAGCACGGCAAGGAATATCCTTACAAACATTGGAGAAGGGCATGGAGATTCGTTATCAGGGAAAAGATTATTTCATCGGACATTTGGCTGAACGCGAAGACTCATTTACCAGTCAAACAATAACCGAAAGCAAGGTCAATCCGGAAACCGTCTGCTGATTATGGCGGATCTTTCCCAGACCGGGAATCCTGGGAGAAGCAAAGCTGGTAACCGGTGTTCCAATCAACATTTACAAAGAGAAAGAGTGCTCTGGAGAGAACACGAAATTATTCTGTATGATACATACCGGAATTTCCAGGTAACAAGAACCGCCATTACCATAGAGGGAGCACTGCATATTGTGCAGCAGCGCATGGGAACCAATATGCAAATGCTTTGGGTTGGTTGCGTTTGGAAAGGAGACACTGGATGAATGAGGGAATATAAAAGGAGAGAACGACGACAGGTGTCCTTCAATACAGAAGATGCGATTGAACTGGAACTCTTGAAATTGGCGGACCGGGAAGATATTAATTTTTCCGGTTTGGTCAAAAATTTATTATTTGCCTACAGTATCGGGAAAATACAACCGTTGCAGGATTACTCCTCTTTCAAGGATATCGGCACAACCTCCCGGCAAAATGTATCACAATCCTCTTTTCAGAAAATTAAAGCAAGCGGCATTCCCTTGGACTTTTAACTTTAAAAGGATAGGAGAGAACCGGCATGAAACCTCATTCTTTTCAAATCCCTTATTCCGTGGCAGATAAACTTCCTCCTGTGGAGCGCTTTATCTATTACGAACTGACTCGCCTGGCTTCAACCAAAACGAGAACCGACAACGTATTCAGGGTCAAGGTGCCTGCCCGGGGTCTGATCATAAATCATTTCCGTCTGGCAAAGGAAATGGATTTTCCATACACAAAAATAGCCTTTGCCATCGAACATTTGCAAAAAAAAGGTCTGATCGAGATCCATCCCCTTAGAAACAGAGAGTTCAAATCGTACTATTTTGTTTATCTGAAGAAAATTTATTACGAAGAAGAAGTCCCTGTTTCCCCTCCTGAATTTTCCATGTGAAAAAAGAGACGACAGACGGAACTGATATGTTCCCTCTACGGTATACAGGCCAAAGAAGAGACAGACCTGTCCACCATGGAGGGATTTTTTATGGGGAAGAGTTGCTATATCTGAACAGAACGACATTGTCAAAATAATGGCCATGCAGGAATACTCCCGACTGTCTGTAGTGATGACAAACAAAACCTGATCGGCGCGGTATTCTGCTGACGTATATTTTTGCACTGTCCCAATTTTATGAAATGAATGGTCTTTTTGATTACCACCTGCGAAGTACTCCTTGTCAGTAAGCGGATCGTATCCATTTTCCAACCGCCACTTCGTTTTTACCTGCAATCTACTTATTAGTTTGTTTTATTTAACACTAAAACTTGACTTTGTTATATTTATCTCTATTGTGTGTAGAAAAACGAAATTTTTTATCACAAAAAAGCAGCCCCCTTCAAAAGTGGGCTGCTTTTAATTTAAATCTCCCTACTTGGCTTCTCAAGCAAATCCCTTCTCATCCAATTTTACGGCGCACGATTTCCTGAACAAAATAAGATACCACATCCGTAGCCACTGTTTCCGGGCCAAAACCCGCATCAAACCCCAATTCCAGTGCCAGTTTGTGATCAATTCGCGGCCCTCCGCAGATCAGGATAAACCGTTCCCTGAGCCCTTCTGCTTCCAACAGTTCAACCAGTTGTGTCAAATTGGTAATATGAATGCCTTTTTGCGTTACCACCTGTGAAACCAGCAGCACATCTGCCCGAACTTCGAGGGCTTTGGAGATCAGTGTTTCATTTTCAACCTGACTTCCGAGATTGTAAGCCTCAATTTCCGGATATCGCTCCAGGCCATATTCCCCGTTATATCCTTTCATGTTCATGATTGCGTCGATGCCCACAGTATGTGCGTCGGTACCTGTACATGCCCCGATGACGACCACCTTCCGCCCGATATTATCTCGTATCCATTGGTTGGTTTCCTCATAATTCATGCGATTGTTTTCAGCTTTTGGCACCCGGATTGCACTGTAATCAACAAAATGCCGGCACTTTCCGTAAACGATAAAATAAGTAAAGCCTTCTCCCAGATCTTTCATATGATAAATTTGCGGTTCATCCAACCCCATCTTTCCCGCCAATTGCCTGGCCGCTTCTCTTGCTTCTTCTCCACAGGGAACAGGCAGGGTGAAACTTAATTGCGTCATGCCGTCATTCAGTGTATCGCCATAAGGCTTGACACGTGTAAAATCCACATTCATGATTTTATCCCTCCCTTGGAGCAAGCCCGAGCCGAGACCGAAGTTCTTCCTCAATCGGATTGATATAACCACTTCCCTTTTCAAAAACCCCCTGCAGGCCTTTTCCCCCTGTGAAGGAACGATTTACATCAGCGAACATTCCTTTTTCCAGCGCTTTAAACAAGCCGATTTTCTTTATCTCTTCCAGCAGTTCAGCTGCCTTTTCCAATACATACTGCGCTCTTTTCTCAATCCTGCCCCCCTGCCTGAACAGGATCTCTTCACCCAAGTGGCGGGCATTATTGAAAATATAGCTCGCATTTTCAATCGCCAGTTGCCGGTCATGGATATGGGGAGTATGCATTGCTTCCGTCATCATGCCCAGTAATTGCACATCCTGATTGGTTATTATGCTGACTACATTAAAAAGTGCGTCCTGGACATGTCCTTTAAATATATTTCCTGTCATATGCTTGGTGGGAGGCATATACTTCAATGGAGCATCCGGGAAAATCTGCCTGGCCATTTGGGCTTGCGCGATTTCCCATAACAGACCGTCTTCCAAGGCGGGATTGATCTCAAAGGCATGCCCCAGCCCCATCTGTTCAGGCGCAAGTCCAGACAAAAGAGCCAGCTGTTCGTTGATAAATTGGGAAGCCAGTACGGTATGCGCCGCCCCGGCAGCATCAGCCGTGGTTAAATAATTATCCTCTCCGGTGTTAATCATGATTCCGGCATAGCTGTTAATCATCCGGGAAAAAGACTGGTCGATCAATGTACGCTGCATATTGATATCACGGAACAATATTCCGTACAATGCATCATTCAGCATCACATCCAGCCGTTCAAGTGCTCCCAGCGCAGCAATCTCCGGCATACACAGGCCAGAGCAGTAGTTGCATAAACGGATATACCGCCCAGCTTCCTTGCCTGCCTCATCCAACGCCCGCCGCATGATGCGGAAATTCTCCTGTGTAGCAAAGGTGCCTCCAAACCCTTCTCTCGTCTCACCATAGGGAACATAATCAAGCAAACTCTGGCCTGTGCTGCGAATAACGGCAATAATGTCTGCTCCCTGTCTGACGGCTGATTTCGCCTGGGTCACATCTTCATAAATATCCCCGGTAGCCACAATGACATATAAATAAGGTTTTTGCCCTTCTCCAAATTCCTGAAGCCAGCGGTCTCTTTCTTTCCGGGTCTGCTCAATTTTATCCAGTGCAGCACAGGCCAGCTCTTTCCCTTTCTCCCTGATTTCTAACGGAGATGCCTGGGGCAGCCGGGTCAGATCAAGTTTTCCTTCGGCAACCAGCTCCGCCGTTTCCTGAGCAGTATACTGCCGGACGAGCATGGCATTGATCACCCAACAGGCAACTCCTGTCTCCATTCGCCCTTTGGCCTGTAAATGTTCCACAACCACATTGGGCAGCGGTACCGATGCCGCGTCGACTCCATCGATCCCCAATAGCCGGAGAACTGTCCGTTCTACAGCAACGGTTGATCGGCCGGAGATAAAATTATCCATCTGAGCGGCAATTTGTTTGGCGGTATGGCGTGCACGAGCAATTACATCCGGATGAAGCCGAAGTTTACTCATTTTCATTCCCCCGCTTTCCTGTTGCCTTTTGTCTGGCCATTCGGACAATTTGTGGATGGATCCCGATTTGTTCGGCAATCCAAAGCGCCTCATGCGGAATCATTTCTTTTTGCGTGACAGGCACAAGCCGGTAATCCATCTGTTCCTGCAAAATGCGCCGAATCTCCTGAGCGGTCCGCTTTTTACCCTCCACTTTTACCCGCTTCGAGATTCCCGCAGTCTGATACAGGTAGATTGGCTCCACCTTTAGCACTTCCTGATAATGAGTCACATGAATGGTCCAGTATGGCTGTTTCACCAGATAAGCAGTAACCGCCTGAGACAACACTGCCCCTTCAACCGGATTGGTTCCGCTCCCGATTTCATCCAGCAGCAACAGCCCTGTTTCCTCCCGGTTGATCAAATCACGAAGTCGTGCCATTTCGGCACCAAAGCGGCTCAATCCTTGCTTGATCCCCTGCCGCTGTCCTCCCATCAGGCTGGCCACCCATGAGAAAAGAGGGATTTCACAAGCCAAAGCCGGAACAAAAAAACCAAATTGCGCCAGTACCGCAATCAGTCCCAAGGTTTTCAACGCAATCGTCTTCCCGCCCATATTGGGGCCAATAATCACCGTTACTCCTTGCCTGATCACGCAGTCAAGCCGCGTCATGAAGCGGCCTTCTTCTGCAAGATGTTTTTCCAGGAAAGGATGAAACCCCCCTTTCACCCGAAAATAATTCTGTGACAACTGCGGCTTTACTCCCTGCCAATGTGTGGCTGCCCGTACCCTTGCCCACTGCAGGTCGAGATGAGCAATTTTTTGCTGCCAATTCTGCAAATTCGGAATCATGGAGGTAAACTTATACCCCAGCCATTTACTTATATCCTGTTCCAACCCTGCAATTCTTTCTTCCAGTTGGTTTAGTTCAACGTTTTCTTCCCGTTTGCACCGATAAACCACTTCATATGCCGTTTCCCGTACCCGTTCCAGCTCCGGGTTGGTTTCCCAATCATACTCCTGAATCCGTTTTTTGGTGACAATCCATTCCCCAAACCGGTTTCGGAAAAAGCCTGTTTGCTGTTCAATCAACTGCGCCCTCTGTTCAATTTCCTTTTCTTGCCTGGCTCGCAATTGGCGCCACTTTTTTCTGGTTAACCTCAACCGCTCATCATACGCATCATCAAACCAAAAGGCGGGTGATAGCACCGGGGAAGGATTTAAAAGGCGGATCGCCTGCTCACACCTGTCAGCCATTTGCCTTTCCTTGAAAAACAGGTCGGACAAGGCCGATTTTTGCAAAATCAGTTGAATCTCTTTGATATTCCATAAAAATGTTTTCAGATCAAACCATTCTGTCAGTTGAAGCGGAACTGATTCCTCCAATTTCCGGAGGACAGGCGAAATATCGGGAATCTTCCCTAACCGCCGGTTCAGGGATTCCCCAATCTCAGGCTTATCTTCCACCAATCGAATCAGATTTTCCTGTTCTTGCAAACATTGCTGCCACGCGTCTTCCTGACCAGGCAGGAATGGAGAAAAGTCTTTTTTTTGCTTGCTTCCATATGGAGTCAGCGGCTGAAACCATTGAAAACAGAAAAACAAATCAAGATCTTTCTCCGTCTGGCGATCACAGAACACCATCCCACACCCCTTGTTCGCATGGATCCCGTACCACATCCACCACTGGCAAAGGAAAACAGATCTGGCCAATTTTTTCTTTCATCTCTTGTGGTGGAAAAGAATGACCTTCCGGCGAGTCGGGGTTAATAGCCGCTTTTATAAGGTGAATTGGCCTCATCACCCGGATCTCTCCTCCTTGCTGATAAAATTGGTGAAGCATCGGCAAGCGAACAAACAAATGAGTTGCACTTGGTATAATCACGCGAATGGCAAGGCGATTTTTCAACAAAATTTCAAGCATCTGATCCGTCAGCGCACCCGAAATTGCCAAAGCATCAGATTTTTTTGGTATCTGCGCTTCTTTTTTTTTCAGCTCAAAAAAACCGGAAAAAGGCAGGATTTCAAGATTTCCCTTGATCACGGAAACCACCCGTCTTTGACTGATGGCAATCTGTGCAGCCCGCTGCTCAATAGTGACAGGGGTTCTTTGCAAACGAAAGACATGAAACCATTCCTTTGCTTTTTTAACAATTTCCAACAAACACGGGCCAAGCGAAGCACCAATGACAACAATACTGGCATCGGTCAGCAGGGGGCTGGACGGAGTGCGCCGGTCATAGGCGCCATCCAGCAAAATTTTTTTTGCCCCAGCCTCTTCAAGCAGTCGTATTGCCCGTTCCGCTCCCTTTCCGGTTGAAATGCCAGCAAGCTGCACCGTCCCCTCCCGTTTGGCACGGGCAATATAAACATCACCCAACACAGATGAAATTTCGCATGCCTGAATCACTTCCCAATTCCCCGGCTGGCTGTTGAGGCAGGTTGCCGAAGTTGCCACCAGCATGTTTTCCCGTATCCGGATGAGTGGTTTTTCTCTCCCGCTCCAGGCATCATGCTGTTCTCCATCAACTCCCATGCTTAAAAGTCCGAGAGGAGCATTTGCCTGTACATAATCACGGATCAATGCATTAAGCACAGTGGTTTTTCCGGCATTTTTGGATAAACCGATCACAGAGATTGAACGGATTGGCTTCATTTATATCCCTCATTACCTCTGCCCGGCTGCCAGATTCCTGTCCCTCGTGCTTCGGCGCTCTTCCCGTTTCAATTGTTTGGGTTCCAGATTAACCCGTTCATCATTCATTAATGCGGCAATTCCCAGTTGCTCACCAGCTGTCTTGCAATAGGCACATTCCTGCGGATTGTGCGGCTTGTAGTGGCGAGGCTCCGGATAACCTGTTATCACACCTTCAAAATTGCGCAACACTGTCTTATTCGGACTTTGTGAAAGGATATAATTGGGACTGAGCGGAATCTTGCCGCCTCCTCCCGGCGCATCAACCACAAAGGAAGGAACTGCATAGCCGGAAGTATGCCCGCGCAAATATTCGATAATTTCCAAACCCTTTGAAACAGGGGCGCGGAAATGCCCGATTCCTTCCGACAGATCGCATTGATAAATATAGTAAGGACGTACACGTATTTTCACCAGTTGATGCATCAACTTTTTCATCACATGCGGGCAATCATTGACGCCTGCGAGAATGACGGACTGGTTTCCAAGAGGAACTCCTGCATCTGCCAGCATTTCACAAGCTCTGCCGGCTTCTGCAGTAATTTCTTTTGGATGATTAAAATGGGTGTTGATCCAGACAGGATGGTACTTTTTCAAAATGCGACACAAATTTTCCGTAATTCTCTGTGGAAACACAACCGGAGCCCTTGTCCCGATCCGGATGATTTCCACATGTGGAATCTCGCGCAAATTCTGCAGCAAATATTCAAGAACACGATCATTTACCAGTAACGCGTCTCCTCCAGACAACAGGACATCTCTTACCTGTGGCGTGTTTCGAATATAGTCAATACAGGCATCCATCCGTTTTTTGGGAACACCCATTCCGATTTGTCCGGAAAACCGGCGTCTCGTGCAATAACGGCAATACATGGAGCACTGGTTGGTGACCAAAAACAGAACCCGGTCCGGATAGCGATGTGTCAGGCCGGGTACAGGAGAATCAGTATCTTCCATGAGTGGATCTTTCATGTCATAAGAAGTGTGATTCAATTCCGAGGAAACGGGAACGGATTGTCTCCGGATCGGATCATGTGGATCATCAGGGTCCATCAATAGAGCATAATAAGGTGTAATGTTCAACGGGATCGTCTGTCTGCAAATTTCCACTCCTGCCTCTTCTTCAGGCCTCAGGTTAATCACCTTGCCCAAATTGTCCACATCGCGGATCGTATGCGTCAATTGCCATAGCCAATCATTCCACTGATCCTCTGTCACATCTTTCCATAACTCAATTTCACGCCAATCTCTCATCCATACCAAACTCCTTTTAAAATGTAATTTACCCGTAGCGCCCGACAAACACCTGAAACAATCCCTTGCATTCCCGAAGGGATTCCAGGGTGAGGAAAACATGGCCCGGGGCATATCCGTTTCCTATCATCATTTGCACATCTTTGCCAACCCCCTCTGCACCAAGGGCCGCCTTGGCAAAACTGACAGCCATGCTGAAAAAATAAACTGTCCCTCCTTCGCGGGTTGCCAATATAGCAGAAAGTTCCGTATCGGATACATTGACACAGTTTATGGTTAAATCAGCCAGTTCCCCGTTTGTCGCTGTATCAAGAGCTTCATATACCGCCAGTGTGTCTGTCGCATCAAGGCAGATCACTTCATGGGCGATATTCAGGGAACGGATTTCTTCACAAGCCTTTTCATTCGCCTCAATGGCAATGACTTGCCCCTCTTTACCTGCTGTTTTCCAGGCCTGGTACAAACTCAACAATCCGGACTTTCCTCCAGCCCCCAGCACTGCAACCCGATGCCGAGGTTTTACCAGCCGGGCAGTTTGTGCGGGAGCACCGCAAACATCCAGCGCGGCAAGTACCACCTTCTCGGGGAGATCGGCAGGCAAGATGGCAAACGGGCTGCTTGCAAACAATACAGCCTGCCCATCGGCTTCAATTTGCCCAGTATCCATTTGAATTTTCCTGATTTTTTCAATCGTAAGCGGAGTAAGCGTCAGTGAAATAAGGGTGGCGATTTTCCTTCCCGGTTCTGCTTCAGTCACAGGGAATCGCGGTCCCACTTCTTCCACCGTCCCGATCAGCATCCCTCCCGAACCGGTCACCGGATTATGCATTTTGCCACGCTCAGACACAATGGACATAATTTGCCGGGCAACTTTCTCCGGATCATCGCCTGCTTCTTTTTTCATCTGGGTAAACGAAGCCGAATCAATATTCAGGCACTTCACACGAATCAAACATTCATTGTCATAAATCTCAGGAGTCGGATCCAGCTTCCACGCAGGCTGCGGCAGTACACCCGATGGCTTTATAACGCGATGCAAACCATAATAATGCCCTTTCCTACAGATCAAGGAACCACCCCCTTCGCTTCTGCTCACCTTTCTATAATGCAAAAATGATGCCAACTGGTAAATGTTGACATCATTGCGATTGCAATTCCAACCGCATAAAAAACGCCCGATTTTGGGCATAAAATAATGTCAACACCATGTGAGAAGGTGATTTTTGGAAACGGAGTGACTTCGAAGCCGTTCACAAGCGAAAGTGTTCACTTCCGGGGAAAACGGGCGAAACTGTTTGAGCGCAAGCAAGTTTTGAGCCCGCCAGGAAGTGAATGCAGTGTCATTGACTGCTTCTTTGCAAAGCGGAGGCGAAACGGAGCCCCTGGGAAATCAATCCGTCCTGGCTCGGCATGATTCCTTTTTTTGCTGCTGAAACAATTCCGGACATCGGGTTACAGCCACCCGATCTTTTTCAACTTGTATTGTAAAGTCTGACGCGGGATCCCTAGTTGCTTGGCCGCCTTTAACACATTTCCCTTCGTCTCGGACATAGCCTGTACAATAAACTGTTTTTCCACCTCTTTTACTACTTCTTTCAGTGACTTGCCGTCCAGATCGCCCGTAAAAAGAAATTTGCCCATACTTGGAATATTACGAAAATGATTCGGCAAATGATTCACGGTCAATTCCCGTTCTGTAGCCAGGTTTAACGCTCCTTCCAAGGTATGCGCCAGTTCCCTTACATTGCCAGGCCAGTCATAGCTCAAAAACAAGTCAATTACCTCTTTGGAAATCGACTCCACCGGAGATTTCAATTCTGCCTTTAATTTACGGAAAAAATAATGAGTGAGGCACTCTATATCGTCTTTTCGTTTCCGAAGGGGAGGAAGACGAAGCCCAACCACATGAATCCGGTAATACAAATCTCTTCTCAATTTGCCTTCTCGTACACTGGTTAATGGATCTTCGTTGGTGGCGACAATGATCCGGACGTCAACAGACCGAAATCTGGTATCGCCGACACGACGGACCCCGCCGTCTTCCAATACCCGCAGCAGTTTTGCCTGCAGTTCGATCGGCATCGCCTGAATTTCATCCAAAAACAGCGTCCCTCCGTCAGCCAATTCAAAAAGACCGGGCCGATCTTCTGCTCCCGTAAATGCTCCTTTTGCCGTTCCAAATAAAATCCCTTCCAGCAGGGCAGACGGAATAGCCGCACAATTTTGGACAATAAACGGACCTGAAACGCGCCTGGAAGCGCTGTGAATCGATTGCACAAACAATTCCTTTCCCGTTCCGGTTTCCCCAATCACCAGGACAGGGGATTTTGTCTGTGCAGTCCGCTTGGCTTTCTCAATCTCGGCAAGCATATCGCGATTTTGTGTAACAATATCCGTAAACCGATAAAAATGCTGTTTTTTACAAGGCCGATGCCTGTTCGGTTCGTGCATTTGCTCTTGCAAGTGAAGCACTTGATCGGACAACTCCTTCACTTGCGTTATATCACGGGAAATTTCTGCCGCTCCGACCACTTTTCCCTGCACATGTAAAGGGATAGTGCGATTTACCGTTAATACCCGTTTCCCTTTTCGGTTCATATAGGCTTGCTGCTTTTCACCAATGGAAACACCGGTCTCCAGCACTTTCAAAAGAGTGCTTGTTTTCTGGGTCAAGGAAGGAAAAGCCTCCAAAACATGAACTCCCATTACTTCCTCAACATCCATCCCGTCCAAAAGCGAAGCGACCCGATTGTAAAAAACGGTAATCCCTTGTGCGTTTACAATATGTATCCCTTCATCCAAACAATCCAAAAATTCGAAAATAAATTCCCTGGAACCGCTTGACACAAGCAAACCAAATTCCTCCTTATTCTTGAAGGTGCCGAAAAACAGTCAGAATGTTGACAGAAATTTGTCATCCATTATTGTAACTTTAATTGCCGATTGTTGTCCACTTTAAAGAACTCCAGGAGGATTTTCTTGTATTACAAGGTAACCGAAAGCCGGTTTGATCATTGGCAAAAGACCATGCAACATTCCAGCGTCCGCTTTCAGGAAGGCCGATTTTTCACCCAAGCCATCACCTTTTCCTTCCAGCGAACGCTCCCACTTTAGTGTTTTGCTTTGTTTACGAGAGATTACTCCCCGTGATTCTCAAACTTATCCAGTGCATCCTTTGGAAGTGGCCCCCACAATTGCAGCAGATTATCAATCGTATACTTTTCTTCCTTCCCATCATCATCCCGTTCCAGACTGTAAATGGTAATTTTGGCAATTCCCTTTTCAGACAAGGGCATAATGGCTTCTTTGGGAATATTTACTTTAAAGTCTACTGTTGTGTAGTTTTTGGTCCTGTCCTTATGGAAAGTAACAGACCGTCCGCTTAATACCAGCCGTGAACTGAAGCCGTCTACCACATAAATATCATAATAAAAAGTCCGCTTTGGCAAATCATTGTTCACTTTTAAAGTAACATTATATTTTCCGTCTTCCCCCGCCACCTTGAAGTCCCGGAACATCTTGCTTTCGTTTTTATCTTTGCCGGGCATCTCTTTCCACCATTTGTGGTTCCATTCCGATTGCAGTCCATCTGCCTTGTCCTGTGATGCGGCAGCAGATGGTCGAGGATTTTTGTCCTGTTTTTTTTCTTGATTATCTCCAACCATCTGATAAATAAAACTTAACAATAGAATACCAAGAATTGCTGTTCCTGACACAATCCCTGTTTTTCTCCAGTTCCATTTTCTGTCAGGGTTTTTTTGTTCCTTTCGATTCACAGGTAACATATGTGCATTCGGCTTTTTTAATGCAAGCTGCAAGGCATGTTTCATTTCTGCTGCTGTCTGGTAACGTTTTTTCGGATCTTTGTCCAACGCGCGAAACAATACTTGTCTGAGCGCCTCAGGGATGCCCGGGTTATAATTTCTTGGATCGGGAACCGGTTCCTGCAGATGTTTCAGGGCAATTGATATAGAGCTGTCTCCATTAAAAGGAACTTTTTTCGTCAGCATTTCATACAACAGTATACCTAATGAATAGATATCGGAGGAGCAATCAATTTGTCCTCCCGAAGCCTGCTCCGGAGAAAAATAATGAACCGATCCCATCACATAACCCGTTTTTGTTGTAATTGTTGACGCACTGGGGAAAGAGGAGATTCCGAAATCGGTTACTTTATAACGGTGATCCTGGTCAACCAATATATTATGAGGTTTGATATCGCGATGGATAATCCCGTAGCGATGTGCGTGGGACAAACCGTCGCAAATCTGCGAAGCAATATACACAGCTTTCTCCGGGGATAACGGCCCTTCCTTTTTAATCAGTTGAATTAACGATGGTCCTTGGACATACTCCATCACCATGTAGTAAATAGATCCTTCCCGCCCCACATCATATACACTGACAATATTGGGATGGGACAAACTGCCTGCTGCTTTTGCTTCCCGAAAAAACCTGCGAATGAAATTCTGATCATGAACCAACGAATTGTTCATCACTTTAACGGCAACATAACGATCGATCAGTAAATCCTTGGCCTTGTAAACAACAGCCATTCCCCCACCACCCAAAGAGTGAAGGATCTTATATCTCCCCGCCAGCTTCATTCCTTCCATAATAACCCTATCTCCTTGTTTATAATCCCTGACATTTCTATATGAATCACCCTGTTTATTTCCAGCGCAGAAAATAAGACCAAGCATTTCTATTAAAACGCTCTTTTAAACAGTATAGTGTTACGTTTTTTTAAACTTTCATCTTATATTTGACTGTTACACAGCTTCAGGGCGATTTCTCCAAAAAAAAAGCCAGAAGGTTTCCCCTCTAGCTAGTATAACATTACATACGCTCTGGCGCTTCTACTCCGATCAATTTCAATCCATTTCTGATCACCTGGGCAATTCCGCCAAGCAAAGCCAGCCTTGCTTGCGACAGTTGGGCATCATCGGTAATCACGCGACATGCGTTATAGTACCGATGGAATTCAGAAGCCAAATCATGCAGATAATGAACAACTTTATGAGGAGCCAGTTGCTGGGCAGCTGCTGCAATTTCCCCCGGAAACTCCCCGAGCTTTTCCAGAAGATCAAATTCCTGTTCCTTGTCCAATAACAGCAAGTTTGCCGATTCGGACGACCGACTTAACCCTTTTTCACTTGCCTGACGGAAGACGCTCATAATGCGGGCGTGAGCATATTGAACATAGTATACAGGATTTTCGTTGGATCTTGAAACAGCCAGATCCATATCAAAGTCCAGATGGCTGTCAGGACTTCTCATAACAAAAAAGTACCGGGCGGGATCGATTCCCACTTCATCCATCAACTCATCCAGAGTGATGGCTTTTCCAGTCCGCTTGGACATTTTCACCAATTCCCCGTTTTTAAAAAGTTTCACCATCTGGGTAATAACAATTTCCAACTGGCTGGAATCATACCCCAATGAAGCCAATGCCGCTTTCAACCTTGAAATGTAGCCATGATGATCGGCGCCCCACACATTGATCAGTTGTTCGAATCCCCGATGGAACTTGTTCCGGTGATAAGCTATATCTGGTGTTAAATAAGTGCAGGAACCATCCTGTTTTATCAACACGCGATCTTTATCATCGCCAAACTCGGTTGACTTGAGCCACAAGGCTCCATCTTTCTCATAGGTGTAGCCTCTTTGCCTGAGTGCCTCCAAAGTTTCCTCTATTGCCCCTGATTCGTAGAGAGAAATTTCACTGAACCAGACGTCAAATTGCACGCGATATTTGGACAAATCCGCTTCGATTTTCGCCAGAAGGCGTTTTTTCCCGTATTCACGTATCTTTTGCAACCTTTCTTTTCGATCAAGATGAAGGAGACGGTCTCCTTCCTGTTTAACCAGATCCCTGGCAATATGGACAATGTCCCGGCCGCGGTAACCATCTTCAGGAAACTCAGACGGCTTTCCCAATTGTTCCAGATACCGGGCTTCGATGGACAAAGCCAGCATCATAATCTGGTTGCCGGCATCGTTAATGTAATATTCACGAGTTACATCATATCCCGCAGCATCCAGTATATTGCAGATAGCGTCCCCGACCGCTGAACCGCGCGCATGGCCCAAATGCAGGGTACCGGTGGGATTGGCGGAACAAAACTCCACATTTATCTTTTCTTTTCTGCCAGCCTCAGAACGTCCATATTGATCTTTGGTCTTTTCGATCTCACCGATAACTTCTGTCAAGAAAGAACGATCCATAAAAAAATTGATAAATCCTGGTCCGGCAATCCTGATTTCACGAATGCTCCCTTTTTGTGTATCAATATTTTTGACGATTTGTTCCGCGATTTGACGAGGGTTCCTGCGGGCAATCCGCGTCAATTGCATAGCAATATTAGTCGCCCAGTCTCCGTGTTCTTTTTCTCTGGGAACTTCCAGTAAAATATCCGGAATCTCTGCTTCGTTCACAAGCTGTGCCTTCATAATCGCCTGCTTTATTTCCAGTCTCAGCAACTCTTTTTTCTGCTCAAGCGGATTCATTGCTTCATCCTCCTATCCACTTCAAACCAAGTTCATATTTCCCCAATTTTTGTTTCCCCATATATAACAGGAACGAAAAGCGAAGCTGCCCTTCCCGGTTCAGCCGCTGGCGCTCATAGGTTAAAGTTTCTACTTCCATTTCTGTAGCACCTGCGGGAGTATAAACAATGCTTCTCATCATTTTGCCCGGTTTGTAGAATTGCCTGTATGAAACAGCTCCTTTACGGACAATCAGAATTTGATCAGGCCGGGACTTGACTGCGGTGACGATTTCCGCGCTGGTACCGCTATTTTCCTTGTACCAAAGAATCCATTCCTCACTACTTTTTTCCTGAAAGCGGCCCGTCAATTTCTGCCTGATCACTTCGGGTTTCTGATCCATCACCTGCCAGATTGTTGATTCAATGAAAATCTTTACTGGGATCATTTCCCCCCCCGCCTCTTTTCGTTTAATAAGTATCTTATCACCGGTTCCTGAGATTTGCTACATCCGCCCCTCCTTAATCACTATATGCCTGAAGGGAGTTTATCTCACAAAACCAAGCAACATTTCACGCACCAGTTTGGCAGCCAGGACCGGGGTTTGTTCACTGTAGTCATATGCCGGAGCCACTTCAACCAGGTCTGCTCCCACCACTTTTGCACCAGAGCGTGCAATCGCATGAATCGCTTGCAGCATTTCCCGGGTGGTAATTCCGCCAGGCTCCGGTGTTCCAGTTCCAGGTGCATGGGCCGGAT
Organism: uncultured Thermoactinomyces sp.; assembly: GCA_965544045.1. Classification (GTDB taxonomy): domain Bacteria; phylum Bacillota; class Bacilli; order Thermoactinomycetales; family Thermoactinomycetaceae; genus Thermoactinomyces. Next base: position 97,683 of record CBEULT010000007.1, on the reverse strand, counting down.
CGATCACATCAATATCAATGGTTACATAAACTGGCCGTCCTTTAAGTCCGGGCAAGCATTTCGCCAATGGGTCAACGACTTCAAAAGGATAAAAATGAATTCCGGCCTCTTCTGCGTAAGCTGCTTCTTCACTGGTCATCGAACGGATACCGAACTGATAAAGATTTGTTCCCCCGATTCGCTCCGCCACCTTTCGTAAAGGGGTGGCATGGGAATAGATCTCCCCTTCATAATCGGTTCTCAAATCGGCATGGGCATCGATATGAATTACCGCAAGATCCGGATACCGCCTGGATACTTCTTCCACAATTGGCCAGGTGACCAAATGCTCTCCTCCCAATCCAAACGGAAATTTGCCTGCATCCAGCACCTTGCTGACAAACTCGCCAATAGCCAGCACACTTTTTTCAGGGTTTCCGAAGGGAAGGGGAATGTCACCGGCATCAAAATAAACAAGGTCTGACAGATCCCGTTTCAAGTAATGGCTGTATTCCTCGTGCACCAGGGAACTTTCCCGGATCCGCGCCGGCCCAAAACGGGACCCGGGGCGAAAACTCACAGTCCAGTCCATCGGCATTCCATAAATAACCGCTTGTGCATTTTCAAAATCATTGCTTGCGCCAATGAAAATATTGCCTGAATATTTGTCATCAAAACGCATCTCTGTCATCCCGATCCGTCAACAATTCAAGAACAAACTTTGGCAAATCAAACAGGGAGCGGTGTATTTCCGGACTATAGTAACGGGTATTCATGGATTGCAGGGAACCAGGTTCCACAGCAAGCGGATCATATTTTTTCGAGCCAACAGTAAAACTCCACAATCCGCTTGGATAGGTGGGAATACTTGCCGTATAAAGACGCGCGATCGGAAAGGTGGCTGAAATATCGCGGAATACCTTCCGAATCAACTCACGGTTAAACCAGGGAGATTCCGTTTGGGCGACCATGATGCCATCCTCTTTTAACGCTCTATAAATTCCTTCATAAAACGGCTTTTGAAAAAGTCCTTCCGCCGGTCCCACCGGTTCGGTGGAATCAACAATAATCACGTCATATTTCCCCGGATTTTGCTGAATATGCAAAATTCCGTCTGTAACTTGCACATCGACGCGTTCGTCATCCAGTTTTCCGGCAATTTGCGGGAAATATTTTTTGGAAGCCTCAATCACCTTGCTGTCAATTTCTGCCAATACCACTTTCGTCACGGAAGGATGGCGCAAAACTTCCCGGACAACGCCTCCATCTCCACCGCCCACAACCAATACTTCTTTGGGGGCCGGATGTGTATTCATAGCCACATGGCTAATCATCTCATGATAAACGAATTCATCCCGCTCCGTTGTCATAACCATTCCATCCAGTACAAGCATCCTGCCAAACTGGATCGTATCTATGACATCCAAATTTTGAAACTCCGATTTGTCATGATATAACGTTTTTCTTATTTTTGTGGTAATGCCATGGTTTTTTGTCTGTTTTTCCGTATACCACAATTCCATATCCATCTTCCGCCTGATCTCCTTTCAACCCGTTCGGGCCTGAAACTGCATCTGTTTATAACATACTAAGAATAATGTATGTCTTTATTTGTTACAATCATTTTTCATATTCAAAAAAACAGCCTTCTTTTCAGGTATATTTTTCCTGCTGCCTCCACATAATATTCTTGCTGAATCAGCTGGAAGGACTACCGGAAGGAAGGAGCCTGTTTGTGAAAAACCAAGATTCCCCAACCAAAGCAAATTTTGAGGATCCCTGCCGTATTCTCCGTTTTATCAGTCGGTGCACCCGCATTATGCGGGTCGCTGTGGCCAGCATCCTTTTCCTGGCCCTGTTTTGCGGGATCGGATTAATGGTTTTAAAGTCACGTCCTCTTCCTCCTCCCGATACATATGCCAGTTCAACCATATACGATGACGAAGGCAAAGTGTTTGGGACGCTGGAGCAGGGAGAACCCCGTGACATCGTTCGATTGGAACAGATTCCCCAATCACTGGTCAAGGCTACACTCGCAGCTGAAGATAAACATTTTTACGAGCACCACGGTTTTTCCTTCCCGGGTATCGCACGAGCTGTTCTGGCCAATATCAAAGCGGGTAAAGTGGTGCAGGGTGCCAGTACCATTACCCAACAATTGGCACGCAATCTGTATTTGACCCACGACCGTAACTGGAGTCGGAAATTGAAAGAAGCAATTTACACTTTGCAATTGGAATTGCATTTCAGCAAAGATGAAATCCTGCGGCTGTATTTTAATGAAATATATTATGGTCATGGCGCGCACGGGATTGGCCGGGCAGCAAAAATGTATTTCAACAAAAAGGTGGAAGAGCTGAATCTTGCTGAATCTGCCTTGCTGGCGGGAATCCCCCGCGGCCCTTATTACTATTCTCCCTATCACCATTTGGAGCGGGCAAAAGACCGGCAACATCACATTCTGGATTTGATGGTAAAAAATAAAGCCATTTCAGAAGCAGAAGCAGAAGCCGCCAAACAAAAGGCACTTGCCATTACTTCCCCTTCCAGGCAAGATAAAGTCAATGCAAATTATTTCCGGGACTATCTTGTCCAGACTGCCGTTACCAAATACGGACTGGATGAATCCCTGGTCAGAAGAGGCGGTTTAAAAATTTACACCACCCTGAACCGGGATATGCAACAGGCTGCTGAAACAGCGGTCTATCACTATACCCGGAACCACGAAGGATTACAGGGAGCTTTGATTTCAGCCGATCCCCAAAGCGGGCATATCAAAGCAATGGTTGGGGGCAAAAATTACAGCCAATCGCAATACAACCGGGTATTTGCACGCAGACAGCCAGGCTCATCCTTCAAACCGATTGTTTACCTGAGTGCACTTGAAAACGGATTTACTCCCCTGACAAAAATCAAAAGCCAGCCCACTGTTTTCCGATTTGGAGCAGAAACATATGAACCGCACAATTTCCAAAACCATTATGCCAGACAGCCAATCACACTAAGAGAGGCCATCGCCCGTTCCGACAATATCTATGCTGTAAGCACACTTGCCCGGATCGGGGTTGACCCGGTCATCCAAATGGCCAGTCGCCTCGGAATTGAAAGCAGGATCGATCCAACTCCCTCTCTGGCGTTGGGAAGTTATCCCGTTTCTCCGTACGAGATGGCACAGGCCTATGCTGTTATCGCCTCTGAAGGTATTAAAAGACCGCTGGTCGGAATCACAAAAATTGTTGACCCTTTTGGCCGTGTCCTCGTTGAAGAGAATCCGGAAGCGGAACGGGTTACGTCTCGGGCACACGCCTTTATTTTAACCAAGTTGCTGGAGGATGTGCTGAAGCCCGGCGGAACAGGACAACGCGTCCATCATCTGTTCTCCCGTCCGGCCGCAGGAAAAACAGGAACCACCGACTGGGATGGATGGTTGTCCGGATACACTCCCGATCTTGTCACAACAGTTTGGGTGGGCTACGACCAGGGGAAAAAACTGCCTCACCAGCAAGCGCATCTGGCCCAGTACATATGGGCCACATACATGAAGAAAGCCACCCAAAAACAACCGGCCCATGCCTTTGCCATGCCTCCCGGCATAACGGCAGTCTATGTAAATCCGGAAAGTGAACAAATTGTCACTCCCAAATGCGCCGAAAAGACAGCACAACTTGAATATTTTTTGGCGGGAACAGAACCCCGTACCCATTGCCAGCCTTCTGCCAACCCGTCAAACAAAACACCTTCCATTTTACAACGCTTCCTGCGTTGGTTAAACAGCTTCTGATATATATAAAACCCGGCACTTGTTTTGTGTCGGGTTTTATCACTGGCTTTATCATATTCCAACACTTTGACCAGGGAAGCCCTTTCTCAGCAATCGTCATTCCCGCCGATCTTGCCTTCCCCGTCAGTCAACACTCCATCATTGATAACGGTAATCATCCCTGCCGCTTCCAGTTCCTTCATAACCTGATACATACTTTGCCTTCTGTTTTCCGGCAATGAACGCACATATAAATTAATCTGTTCCTTGTTTACATTCGTCTGGTAATGAACCCCTCCATGCCGGGCAAAATGTTCGCTGGAATTGAGAAAGCTCACATGAAACGCCTCCTTTTTAGCTATAGCCTGACCCAAAGGAGGCGGAAATATCATTATAAAAAAAAGCGGGCAAATGCACCCGCCATTTCTGTGTCCTAGCAAAAGATTCCGAAACCACACTTTCAGTGTACCGTGACCTTTGCGACAAAACAAGCTCAAGATCCATTGTTCGAATACCGTTCAATTTTCGAGAATCCAACCCTTATGTACAGCCGGTTGTTAAATCGTCCGATATATTTCTTCCTATCGACCATCCTGATTCTTTCATTTTGCAGCACATTCGGGATTTGGCGCATAATCGGCATTTTCTTTTTCCGGTGTCCGTTCTTTTCTTTCGTCATTTTTTTGCTGTATATGATAGGCTATCTGGCTTACCTTTGTCTCTTCAATGGCTGTTTCCTCAAATTTATTGGCAATGTTTTGCTCCGCTTTTCGCATAATTTGAGCAATTTTCTCGACCACTTTCGGGCTGATTTCCACTTCTTCATATTGCTCTTCCCTGTTCTTGTCCATTACAGGAGAAGCCTCATCTCCCTGACCATGGTCATGGGATGATATTGCTGAAGTACCTGTTCTCTTCTTTTCTTCTTTTCCTTTTTTGAGCATCCGATTCAGTTTCAACACCTTGATTGGGGTTTTATCCGCAAACTGCACCTCATTGCCTTTCAGGTCAACTTCCTTGAATTGCTGTTGGGTTTGTGTCAATGGCAAATATAATTGAAAGGTTGTGCCACGGCCCGGACGGCTGTTCACCGTGATTTGCCCGCCATGTTCGGAAATAATGCGCTGGCAAATGGAAAGCCCCATCCCGGTACCATCCCCTTTAGTCGTAAAGAAAGGATCGAAAATCCTGGAAAAATCTTCCGGTTTGATTCCCCCGCCATTATCTTTAATGGTAATCGTCACAAACTGGTCCGCCTTTTTCCAGCCAACTTCAACCTTTCCTTTTTCCATCAACGATTCCAGGCCGTTTTGGATAAGGTTGATCAGAACTTGTTTGATTTGTTCCGGATCTGCCTCTATTTCCACATCATCCCGGGGGATATCCGCTTTTAATTCGTGTCCCATCAAAAGAGATTTCGGCTCTAACAGGCTTAAAACATCACTCAGTAGCTGACTCAGGGAAAAACGTACAATCTGTTTTGGTTTTGACTCGCTCAAATTCAGAAACTGCTTTAACAAATCGTTGATCCGGTCAATTTCCGGCAATATGATCGATTCCCATTTTTTTACTTCTTTGGATTCGGCAGCTGATATTTGTACAAACCCGCGAATCGATGTAAGCGGATTTCGAATTTCATGCGCCAGTCCGGCAGCCAACTGCCCCAAGGCAGATAATTTTTCCATATGGCGCCGCTGTTCCTCCTCCTTATGCCGGATCCGGTTTTGTTCAATACGCAAACGCCCTTCAGCCAATCTAATCAGTTCCCCGCCTGTTTTTGCTTCTTGCGGGTAACTTGCAAAACCAAGGCAATAGTTTACAACGCTTTGTTCCGTTCGAATTTCTGACATGATGGATTCTATCGTCTCCAGCATCCTGCGCAGAACAGCTTCGTCTCCCATTAAACCGACTGCAAACTGGTCTCCATCATAGCGGGCCAATTTCGCAGAAGGAGGCAAATGTTTTTTTAATTGCCGGGCAATTTGCACGAGAATGCGATCCCCAACATCTATTCCTTCCTTGATATTGATCTGACGAAAATAGGTCAAGTCCAAACAGACCACATGATAAGTGGGTTCAGGCCATTTACGGGATAACGTGCGAATGACCTGTTCCTGAAAACCATGCAAATTATATAAACCGGTTAGCGAATCACGCAGATAGGTTTCTTCCAGTTCATTTTGGAAATCACGCAATCTCTGATTGGATTCATTTTTTTGATCAACCAGGTAGCGGATTTTTTTCCGTTGTTTTTGCAATTCAAAAAACATATCCCGCACATGGTTGGTCATCCATGTAACCCAGAGAAACAACAGACAGTGGCTCAAAAATTCAACAATCATCAACCTGTTCCAAACCGTGAACGCAGAAATTGCCAGGTAACCGGCGAGAAAACTGATTGTAACAGCATAGCTCTTTTCCTCATTGGAGCGAAACAGCACATAACCCAGGACAATTAAATAGACAGTCAAGATTGGAATATTTAAAGTGAACAAATCCAAAAGCAGGATTGTCAGCAAGATGGCCCCCATATATCCATAACGCGGAAATCTTTCAATCCACTTTTGATTTAGAAATAGTAAAAAAACCAATAAGACCGTTACCAATCCTACACCGACCCAATGCAGAAAGGGGTAGGCAAAAAACATTTCCTGGATACCATAATAGAAAAGACCTTTTTCCGTCAGCGCATGATAGTCCAACACTTTGGCTCGCACTCCCCCCGGTTGTTATATTTTGTCAAAATTCAACTTTTATATACAATCATTGTAATTCTTATAGTTGATTTCTTCCACCAGCTAATAAAAGAATCCTTCAAATCTCATGTTCTTCGACAAAAGATGTCAAATTTTGATGTTTTCAGCTGTCGAATCTAATAAAATGGAGTCCGCTACCACTTGTAGACGGACTCCATCATTCCTTCTGTCTGTATTTCCTCCACACGGTGATTCCTCATTTTTTCGTGATGTCATTAAATCAGTGTATGATTTCAATCAGGAACTTATCCCAGATAATTGACCATATGGCTAAACCCTTTGTTTGCTTTCTCCTTGCCTTCCGAATCGCCTTCTGCCGGACGCTTTTGCATGTGTTCCCAGGCACCATAGGGATCTTCCATGGCAATCTGTTCCCTTTTCAACAAAGTCAGCTTTTGTTCTTCAGGAAAAGGATGGTACATTCCCTGGGGTTCATGGGCTTCCATGCCACCATAGGGAACTTGTCCCATTGCACGCGGTGTGAAATGCGGATGCTCATTAAGCAGCGTATGGACCACTGTTTCCTTCAGAATATTTTTGATCTCCTCGCTGCGATAACCGCTTTCAAGGCCTTTAATCCATTGGTACACAGGCCCATCTTCGGGAGTGAATGTCACATTGCGCTGGGTTGGTACATACTCGCTTCTCTTTTGGATCTGCTCTTTCAATTGCCGCCCGTCACAAATCGATTGCAATGGAAAGTAGTTGTTCCTCAGGTAAGACTGGATGCAGTATTTGACCAGCATCGGGAATTGACCTTTCGGAAGAATTTCATACCAGTAACGAACCAGACGATCCTTTTTGCCAAGATAAACGCCTACCGTAATGGAAGACATAAATACACCTCCGTGTACTAGTTAAAAAATTTTAAATACCTAGAATTAATATTAATGGTAACAGGTGATCTACGAGCCCGTCAACGGGAAGACTTTGTCGAATCGTGTTATATATTTTCGAAAATGAAAAAAACATGCTTTACGCATGTGCAAATTATTTAGTCCACAAAAAAATCGACAGAAATATTTTTTATATTTATAAAAATACTAACAACCAATTTTAAACAATAAATCGATGGGTTCTCCGGATTCGATCATACATATGCTGATCAGTCAAAACGCGGAACATTTTGAAATCAGGCCGTGTATTTACCTCGAATATCCAAATGTCCAAATTTTTGTCAACTCCGAGGTCGATTCCCAATTCTCTTAAACCCGGGAAAAAATCATTTAATGTTTTAGCGATTTCTTTAGAAAGATTATATATTTTTTTCATCAAAAAATTTGTTTGTTTTTTTTGTGCCGACACCTGATATAAAGCCTTTTGCGCTTCAACAGGCAGTCCACCTTTGCAATGATTGGTCACAATCTTGCCTGGCGCCGCAATTTTGGCGCAAACTCCGCTAATTAGCCAGCTTGAAAACGGCTTTTGCAAATGTACGCGCAAATCAAACGGTCGTCCGTTGATTTTCCCCAGTTCAATCCCTTGTTGTATAATATAATGACGTTTCGGGTTTAAACAACGCTTTAAATATGATAAAAGTTTTTCTGAACCAATCACTCTGCGGTTGTTCAATGTATGAAGTTCCACTTTTTGCGAACCCAGTTTTGTTACCCGAACTGTTCCGACCCCGCCTCCACCTTTGTCCGGCTTGATAAACACCGAGGAATGGTTGAGAAGCATTTGTTTTAACTGTTGGTTATTGAACCTTTTTGTTTCAGGGATATATGGACTGATTTTCCTGTTTTGCAACAAGACCATTGTTTTCAACGCTTTGCTTGCAATCTGCTGATAAGGGAGTTTTTTCATCCCCTGCCCTCCTTTTTTTCTTTATCTTATTCCCGGCATCTGTAACAAGATCATGTTAAAGTGCCCAATTTTCAATCCCTTGACGATCAATAACGAACACAGCATCGCCCAATACAGGCTGGTTTCATAATTCAACCCATTTTTCATTTTTTAAGGTTCCATGGAAATCAGTCTTTTTTCCGCTAATCTACACATTCGGATGATAAAATAAGAAACATAAAAACGAATTGTACTCACCCGGCAATTGTGGGACAATGGTTTTAACTTTTAACTGTTTATAAATTCCAGTGTACCTGCTATAATGATAAATTTTCTGAATTTCAGAGAGAAAGATCTCTTGAAAATGAAAAATGTGTCACAGGAGGGATCACCCTTGAGCGCCAAAATTTATGTGGTAGAAGATGAAAAACCGATTGCTGATATTATTCAATTCAATCTTGAAAAAGAAGGGTATACTGTGGAATGCATCCATGATGGCAGTGAAGCAATCCAGAAAGCTTTAGCCTCGCCTCCTGATCTGATGCTGTTGGATTTGATGCTGCCAGGTGCAGACGGAATAGAAGTCTGCCGGCAAGTCCGACAACATTATCAATTTCCCATCATCATGCTTACTGCCAAAGACTCGGAATTGGATAAAGTGCTGGGGCTGGAGATGGGAGCCGATGATTACGTCACCAAGCCTTTCAGCAACCGGGAACTTCTGGCGAGAATCAAGGCCAATTTAAGGCGTTCACAAACAAACAGAAACAAACAGGAAGGCGGAAGCAGCAAGAAACATACCATTAACGTCGGTGAGATTTCGATTGACCCGCACACTTTTGTCATTACCAAGAAAGGAAAAACAGTGGATCTGACCCACCGGGAATTTGAATTGCTTCTTTATCTGTCCAAGCACGCAAATCAGGTATTGACCCGGGAACACCTTTTGCAATCAGTGTGGGGGTATGATTATTTTGGAGATGTACGAACGGTAGATGTGACAATCCGCCGCTTGCGTGAAAAAATTGAAGATGACCCTGGTGCCCCCAAATACATCATTACACGCCGCGGTATTGGTTACACGATCCGTGACCCTTATTCGGAACGGTAAATAGGTGATAAGCAGTGAAAAAATGGAAACAGCTAGTGAATAGCATTCAATGGAAATTGGTCGTTATTTATCTGCTGCTGATCATTATGGCCATGCAGCTGATTGGGGTTTACTTTTTCCGACAGCTGGAAAATCACTTTACCGACAGCCTGAATCAAAACTTGCGAACCCAGGCCGAAGTCCTGAAGAAAATGGGAGTAGCCGAAGAACTGGCCAAAGGGCAAAATGACGAAGAACGTTCCAGACATCTTAACACCTTGCTGAACAAATTGGCTCCTTCCCTGCAGCAATCCGATATGACCATTCACATCATTGATGAAAACAATTTTATTATTGCTTCCACAGAGCCCAATCAAAGCAAACTGAAAAAGCGTCCTTTTACCTACAGTTTGCCGGCACAACCGACAGAGATACTGAAACGGACGGATCCTGCAACCGAACAGGACTATCAATTTTATACAGAAAAATTGACCAGCGGCGATAATTATGCAGGCATGGTTTACATTGAAGCTCCCTTAAAGCAGACTTACGAAAACATTAAGGAAATCAGCGTGATCCTGGTACAAATTACTATCGTTTCGCTGCTCATCACCAGCTTGCTGGTCGTCATTCTGGCCAGAACCATCACCTCACCAGTCAAAGAGATTACCGAACAGGCAACCCTGATGGCGGACGGGGATTTCAATCGCAAGGTCAGCCTGAGAAGCGAGGACGAAATCGGGCAACTGGCGCATGCCTTCAATCATCTGGCTGCCCATCTGAGAAATGCCCTGGCCGAAAAGGAAGAAGAAAAGGAAAAACTGGAATCCGTTCTGGCTAATATGAGCGACGGAGTGATTGCAACAGACAGTCTTGGACAGGTTATCGTAAAAAACGAATGGGCAGAAAAACTGCTTGAACGTCCTGTAGAAATTGGCGACACGATTGATAACATTTTTCCGTCCGATACACTGATTGATAAACCGCTGGCCAAGGAATGGCAAACTTATCTGGAATTGAAACCGGACGATCCGGAGTATACCATTCTGAAAGTAACCTATACTCCGATCAAGTTAAAGGAAGAAAACATGTACGGTATGGTCATCGTTTTGGAAGATGTAACAGAACAAAAACGGCTGGATCAACAGCGAAAAGATTTTGTCGCCAATGTTTCCCATGAATTGCGTACACCTTTGACCACGATCAAAAGTTATCTGGAGGCTTTGGACGACGGGGCAATAGAAGAACCGCAACTGGCCAGACGTTTTCTGAATGTAACGAGGCAGGAAGCGGACCGCATGACCCGGCTGATCCAGGATCTTTTGCAACTGTCCCGTCTGGATTCACGCAAGGTGAATTTTCAAAAACAGCAAATTCCCCTGGAACCTTTACTCCAGGAAGTAACTGACCATTTCAGTTTCCAGTGCAAGGAGAGATGCATTTCCCTTACCTTGTACATTCATTCCAAATTGCCGCAAATCTTTGCGGATCGGGACAAACTTCACCAGGTATTGGACAACCTTGTTTCCAATGCCGTAAAATATACACCCGATGGCGGATCAATTGCAATCGTTGCTCAAACCAATACACAGGGAATGATTGATGTGGGGATCGCGGATACCGGAATCGGCATTCCCAGAAAGGATTTGGGAAGAATTTTCGAGCGGTTTTACCGTGTGGACAAAGCACGTTCCCGCAGTATGGGAGGGACAGGGCTGGGGTTGGCGATTGCTCAAGAGATTGTCCACCATCATGAAGGAGAAATCGCAATTGAAAGCGTCTATAAAAAAGGAACACTGGTTTCTTTTACCTTGCCCCCTGTAACAGGAGGGAATATGCATGAATAAAAAGTGGCTGGAACACCTTAAAACAGGATTGTTAATCAGTCTGCTCCTGGCAAGCTTCATACTTACTGGCCTCTTGTGGCTAAACGCGCCCGGAGACAGGAAAAAACCGTATGATCCGCTAGAATCGTATACGATCAACCCCATCTATGACGAAAAATATAACGAGCGCAAAGTTTATCAGTTGACCGCTCCAAACCAGATGATTGTCCATATGAAAGGCTCCGCCTCATGGCTTTTGCCAGAAAATCCGGATTACGAACAGATGCTGTTACAGATCCGGCAATCCACTTTCAGTGACGCATCAACGGTTGCTGTTAACCCCAATCTGTGGAAAAAATTGTTTACCCAGCATCCCGGGATTGAACTTGTCTTTCCGGATGATGTATCGCTGGAATATCTGGATACCTTTTTTAATGAGTCTTTATCCCAGCATTTTGCCATATTGCAGCTTTCTTCCGTAAGCCGGGTATGGTTTTTTCACAATCAGGAAAACCAGCAAAGCTTTGCCTGGTTCATTTCGGACAAAGATAAACAGATTGTTCAGGTGCAGGCCGATTTCAGCAAAACGAATGTGGAATCCTTGTTGGCCAAACTGAAGAACCCGACAACTCCTTCCCTGGTATCCGTCCCTGCAAACGGAAAAAAACCGTGGGAGTCGGCCAATAAAAATGAATCTTTTTCCCGGATGTTTTATCTTCCGGATACACCGCTTCCTTTAACTGAAAAAACTTACCAGTTGGAGAACATTTCAGCCAAAACCATGATTGGCTGGTTGTTTAAGGATCCGGATGTACGTCCGATTCCTATCAATAAAAACGAAGATCTGTATATGTATGACGAGCAGATGATGACAGTAAACAAGACAGAGAATTCCATGGTTTACAGCGAGACAGTTGATGAACACGGCGGGGATCTCCTGCCTTTGGATCAGCGCCTGAAAGCAGTAAACAACTTTGTACAGCGGCCGCACGGGTGGACGGGAAATTATTTGCTGGATCAGGTGGAAATTGGCGAAAATTCTTTTAGCGAGTTTACTTTTCGACTCTACATGAATGGCTATCCCATCTATTGGCCGGAAGGAAATAAGATTCGCGCTGATGAAATCAAAGTTCAAACCAATCCTATCAACAACGTGGTCAACGTCAACAAATATCAACGTTCTCTTCTTTATCTCGCCGGAAAACCCGAACAAAAACAACAGACACTTCCGGATCAGGAAACTGTCCTGAAAGAACTGTCCAAAAGAAAAATTCCACTTACCAGCATTAAACGGATTTATCCAGGGTACAGGGCAGTTACCCTCACCAAGCAAAAGCAGGTAAAATTAATGCCTGTCTGGGTTGTTAAGACATTGTCCGGACAACATACCTTGATCAGTTCTCCATGACAGGGAGGAACCCTAAATGGATTGGAGTCGAGCCAAAAACATTTTAATTATCAGTTTTGTAATTCTTGATCTTTTTCTTGGCGCTCAATATATTCAGATGATACAAACACAGTCGAAAATTATCCGTGAAGACCAGATTAACCGCAGACAGATTGAAGAAATGCTGGATCAGGTTCGTGTCAAAGCCGATATGGACCAACTGGAAAAAAAGATGCTAACTGAACAATTGGGGGTCTATAAAGCGATCGTTTCAGACATGGAAAAGCCATGGAAAAAAGAGGAAGAGGGAAGTTACATCCAAACCTTTTCACCGCACCTTTCCTACAAAAATGAACAGGATTTGGAGCGCATTTTAAAACAGCAGATTCCTTTTTTTTCCGATTTCCGCTATTCAAAGGCACGGTCATCCGACCAGCATCGTGTTTATGTGCAGATTGTCGACCAGGTCCCATTATTTAACGGGAAAGTAGAAGTCAATCTGAAAAACAACCAAATCGAATCAATTCGCGTTCTCCACTTTTCCCAGTTGGAAAGGTTGTCCGTTGTAACCCTGGTCAATGTACATACGGCATTGTACCGACTGATCACCAATTGGGAATTCAAGCCTAATGCTACAATAAGGAACGCCAATATTGCCTATCGTTCGAAGGTGTATAATAGTATCGATAATGAACACATTCTCATTCCTTACTGGTATTTTGAGTCGGGAAAAGATTACCTCTTTATTCAGGCGAACAGCCGCGGCCAAAATGAAGAAGTTGAGAAAATATCCATTACCAATCCAAAGCAAGGGAACGAATAAAACATGAAATTTAGTGTACTTGCCAGTGGGAGTACAGGAAACGTCATATATATCGAATCGGAAAAGGCACGAATTCTGGTGGATGCCGGAATCAGCGGAAAACAGCTGACAGAACGCCTCCAAAAACTTGAGGTGGACCCGGCTACATTAACAGCCATTTTTGTCACACATGAACATATTGATCATGTAAAAGGGCTGGGGATTATGGCACGCCGTTTTCAAATTCCGATCTATATGAATGAAACCACCTGGAACCATTTGCCTTCCAGTGTCGGTAATATACCGGAAGCACTCAGACATGTCATCGAAACGGGAGTTGCTCTGGAATTACAGGATATCCGGGTCGAATCAATCCCCATCTCCCATGATGCCGCAGAGCCTGTTGGCTATCAAATCCGCCAGGAAAAAGAAACATTTGCTACGGTTACAGATCTGGGTTATGTAAGCTCCCGCATTGTTGATCAGCTGCAAGGAATTGACACGCTGGTCTGGGAAAGCAATCATGATGTGGAAATGCTGAGGATGGGTGTATATCCCTGGAATGTTAAAAGGCGAATTTTAAGCGACACTGGCCATTTATCGAATGAGGATGCGGGAGAAGCGCTGACGGAAATTCTGAAAGGAGCAGGAGAGAACGTATTTTTGGCCCATCTCAGCAAGGATAACAATTTAAGCGAACTGGCTCATCTCACCGTGAAAAATATCCTGGAGGAAACAGGAATGAAAAGCGGCAGGGATTTCCATCTATGGCCTACGTTTCATGATCGTCCCACTCCCCTTCAGGAAGTAAAAGGAAAAGTAAAGGCATAGGGCAGCCTGTGATCAGAGGCTGCCCTTCTCTATTCGATCTCTTTAAAAATTTCTTTTTGCCTGTCTTTGCGCAAATCTCTGCTTAAATCCTTATCTATTTTTATAGCCATGCGAGCAATTTCATCATTGTCGATCAATTTTTTTTCAATTAATAAATCAATGAGTGCAGACAACAGTACACTTTGCTGATAAAAACGCAATTTCAATTCAGCCAGTTGACTGGCCAGATTCACTTCTTCACCCGGTTCCAATGAACGCGAATGTTTTTCCCGTCCCGGTTTGCGTTGATTCATATCCTCAACTCCTAATCTGTCCTGCATATATACTTTTTCTATTTATCTCCTCTTTTTTCCTATTTTATATCGCCAAATTGAAAACTTGCCAAAATTGAAACAGGAACAACAAGTTTTTCCGGATTTCATTTTACTTTTTCACATGAACTACACACAAATCACTTACAATGATAACGATAAGATTGATAAAAACTCTTCATTTAATAAAAAGAATGTTTTGGGTATATTAACTTGCAGGAGGGAACGCCATGGGATTTTATGATGAATCAAATTATCAGGATCAAACCAAAAAAAAGTTTTCTTCCCCACCAATCTGGGTTACCCTTGTTTCAGCACTCATTGGTGGGCTTGTTGCCTTGATCCTCGCTCCATTCCTCATGGAAAAAGGAATCATCCCCGGGCCTTCGGGGCAGCAGGAAAAGTTATTTGACGAAAAAACAACAAGTTACCAGGTTAATTCCAAGATTACTGATGCTGTTAATAATGTAGGACCCGCCGTCGTCTCTGTTATTAATCTGAAAACCTCCGGTGATTTTTTCAGGAATGAACAGGTTCAACAGGGAATGGGATCGGGAATCATCTTCAGAAAGGCAAACGGAAAAGCCCTGATTGTCACAAATAACCATGTGATCCAGGGCGGAACCAGCTTCCGGATTAACATCTCCACAGATGATGGAAAACATCACGAGGTTAACGCCAGACTCCTCGGAAGTGATGAATTTACCGACTTGGCTGTTTTGGAAATTGATGACAAGTATGTGACAAAAGTGGCGGAATTCGGCGATTCTGACGCATTAAAAGCAGGCGAGCCTGCCATTGCCATAGGAAATCCGCTGGGTCTAGGGCGTTCGATTACCGTTGGAGTAATCAGCTCCCCCAAACGGACCATTGATGTCAGCGGAAACATGGCGACCGATGTCATCCAGACAGATGCCGCGATTAACCCGGGAAACAGCGGTGGGGCACTGGTCAATATTGCCGGACAAGTGATTGGAATCAACACCCTGAAAATTTCGGAGCAGGAGGTAGAAGGCCTTGGATTTGCCATTCCTGCAAATGAAGCCCGTCCCATCATCGAAAGTCTTGTAAAAAAAGGTCAGGTTGACCGGCCTTATCTTGGAACCAGCCTGGTTGATCTGAACCAGCTTCCTGTATATGTACTTGAAGACTTGCAATTACCCGGTTCGATCCGGGAAGGAGTAGCTCTGGCTGAAGTCGTAACTGGCAGTCCGGCAGATATGGCTGGCCTCAAAGCGCGGGATGTGATCGTGGCCATTGATGGTGAGAAGATCCCGGACAGCTCCGCACTGCGAAAATACCTTTATACAAAAACAGGGATTGGCCAGAAAGTAACCATCACTTATTATCGGGATGGCCAGCAGAAAAAGGCTGACGTTACACTGGGGGAAGCTCCAAAATCATCCCGATAAACAAATCATGAAACGGGTGGCTTTACAAACAGGTTCACTCGTTTCATTTTTCATTTGCAGACAATAAAACTTTTGATTTGATCTGAAGTGAGGAGATTGGTTTGAAAGCAAGTATTTGGTATGCCTGTGATGAACATGTGGATATTGTTATCGATGATTTTGTAGATACTTACGAAATGCCCCCGCTCATGGATCTTTGCCATCCTTCTCCTCCCCATGCAAGATGCAGATGGTGCGGGGAAAAGCCAGCCTATCAACTGGCGGCAAGTGAAGAAAAATTGGAATAGTATCTTTTTCTGCGAAAGGATTGTTTATGAAAATTCAAATCATAACCGTTGGGAAATTAAAAGAAAAATATTTAAAGCAAGCCTGTGCTGAATACCTGAAACGATTAACCCCCTATGCCAGGTTGGAAGTCATCGAGATTACCGAGGAAAAGGCCAATGATCCTGTTCATCCTTCCCAAATGAAGCGAATTTTGAAAAAGGAAGGGGAGCGAATTTTGCGACACTTTTCCCGGGATGCCTATGTTCTTGCACTGGCAATCGAAGGACGTTCTTTTACCTCAACAGAATTTGCCAAAAAAATGGATCAGCTGGCTACCTATGGAAAAAGCCAACTGGCATTTGTCATCGGTGGATCGTACGGACTGTCTCCTGCCGTCCTGAAAAGGGCTGATCTCTCTTTGTCCTTTTCAAAGATGACCTTTCCCCATCAGTTAATCCGCCTCTTTCTGCTGGAACAGATTTACCGTTCTTTCAAGATCAACCGGGGTGAAAACTACCATAAGTGAACTACCACACTTGCAGCATAGATATCTCTGTTCATCAAACAAATTCTGTAAGGGGTTAAAAATATCAAACATGTAAAATGGGTAAATCACTCTCATGTCTGCCACCCTTTTATCTATGCCGATAAATCGGCAAATCTTTCCGCCCTTGTACAAGAAGACATCCCGGTAGTACAATCTCCGGGATGTCTTCTTTTCAGGCATATACAGGGCGAACCTGGACAGTTTGATCCCTTCCGGGTCCCACTGAAAAAGTGGAAATCGGAATGCCTGTCAAATGGGAAATCCGTTCGATATAGTGCTGTGTTTCTGCCGGAAGCTCATGGATACTGCGAATTCCCGTAATATCCTCTTTCCAGCCGGGCAGTTCCTCATAAACCGGCTGGCATTTTGCCAGCACATCCAAATCAGCCGGATAATTCTCAATCCGTTTGCCATCCACTTCATATGCAACACAAATCTTGACCCGATCCAGCCCTGTCAAAACATCCAATGAATTTAAAGCAAGCCCTGTTATTCCACTTACCCGGCGGGCATGCCGCACAACCACCGAATCAAACCAGCCTACCCGTCTGGGACGGCCTGTTGTCGTTCCATATTCTCTTCCAACTTCGCGGATCTGATCCCCGATTTCATCATGCAATTCTGTCGGGAATGGTCCATCCCCCACCCGTGTCGTATAAGACTTGGCAACACCAATAACATGATGGATTTTGGTCGGGCCAACCCCCGAACCAATGCATACTCCTCCTGCCACCGGATTGGAAGAAGTAACAAACGGGTAGGTTCCCTGGTCGATATCCAGCATGACTCCCTGGGCTCCTTCAAATAATACCCGTTTTCCCTGATCAATCGCATCATTTAAAACCACAGAAGTATCGGTTACATACTTTCGAATGCGATCGACACATTCCATATAAGGTTCATAGATCTCTTCAAAAGTAAAGCCTTCCACTTGATAAAGCTGATCCAAAATACGGTTCTTCTCTGCCAGGTTCCGTTCCAGTTTGCTTTTGAATTGCTCTGGATCCAGCAAATCACTGATTCGAATGCCAACACGTGCAGCCTTATCCATATATGCCGGTCCAATTCCTTTGCCTGTCGTGCCGATTTTCTCTGCGCCTTTCCGTTTCTCCAGAGCCACATCCAACCGAAGGTGATAAGGCATAATCACATGGGCACGATCAGAAATCCTCAGATTGTCGGTAGAAACCCCGCGTTCATGCAAATAATCCAGTTCCTCAATCAATGCTTGCGGATTGATAACCATTCCATTTCCGAGCACACATATTTTTTCTTTGTAAAAAATTCCCGAGGGGATCATATGCAGTTTATAGCGTGTTCCATCAAACACAACTGTATGCCCCGCATTGTTCCCGCCTTGATAACGGGCAACCGCTTCAGCTTTTTCGGCAAGGAAATCAGTTATTTTCCCTTTTCCTTCATCTCCCCATTGGGTACCAACTACAACAACCGTGGACATATATCGTTCCTCCTGAGATGAGGTTTTGCTAGGGATCCGTCATATCCTGTCATCCGAATATTCCCTAACCACAAGCTCATTTTATCAGCATTCATGAAAACAAGTCAATAAAAATCGAACATTGATAAAATAAATCCATAAATCATTCGGGAATTGGTTCCCGTTTAACTTCCAAACTAAGAAATTTATTATAGTTTTTCAAGAATAACAATTCCACTTTTCCAACCGGTCCATTCCGCTGCTTCCCAATAATCAGTTCGGCAATATTTGGTTTTTCCGAGTCCTCATTGTAATAATCATCACGGTACAGGAATGTCACCACATCCGCGTCCTGCTCAATTGATCCCGATTCCCGCAAATCGGACAGCATGGGACGCTTGTCCTGGCGCTGTTCTACAGCCCTTGACAATTGGGATAAGGCAATAACAGGGACATCAAATTCGCGGGCAAGCAGTTTCAAAGAACGGGAAATCTCGGAAATCTCCTGTTGCCGGCTGTCGCCGCCGCGTCCCTGGATCAATTGCAAATAGTCAATCACAACCATCCCCAAACCATGTTCTGCCTGCAGACGCCGCAGTTTGGCACGAATATCATAAATGGTTATACCAGGGGTATCATCGATAAAAATCGGGGATTCGCTCAATGTGCTCATCGCCATTGTTAGCTTTTCCCAATCTTCCTCATTTAAATTCCCGGTCCGGAAGGCTTGCGCATCAATATTTCCTTCCGCTGCCAGCATTCGTGTTACCAGTTGTGAGGCGGCCATCTCCAGACTGAATATGGCTACTGTCTTTCCAGTGCGCACTCCCACATTTTGCGCCAGATTTAATGCAAAAGCGGTTTTCCCCATACTGGGACGCGCAGCCACAATGATCAGTTCAGACCCTTTCAGACCGGACGTCATCCGATCCAGATCAACATATCCGGTGGGAATCCCGCTGATCCCGCCTTTGTTGAAATGAAGCGCCTCAATCCGTTCGTAAGATTCAAGCAAAGCATCATGAATCGAAATAAAACCGGCTCCCCGGATAGTTCGCTGGGAAATCTCCAAAATTCTCCGTTCTGCTTCATTAAGAATTTTCCCCAGTTCCTCCTGTCCCGTATATCCGGAAGCAGCAATTTGGGTCGCCGCGCGAATCAGCCGCCTTAAAATAGCCTTTTCTTCGACGATTTTGGCATAATAACCGACATTGGCTGCAGTTGGTACCACACTGGCCAATTCATTTAAATACGGCACTCCACCGATCTCATCCAGCAACCTGCGATCATTCATTTCTGCAGTAAGTGTTACCAGGTCAACCGGTTCTCCTTTGTCGGCCAGTTCATTCATCACCTGGAACAATTTTTGATGAGCCTGACGGTAAAAATCTTCCGGCTTTAATCGCTCGTTGACGGAAACAAGAACAGAGGGGTCAAGCAAAATGGCTCCCAATACAGCTTGTTCTGCTTCCTGATTATGAGGCGGTAGTCGATCAGCAAACAGATCACTCATATTCCTTATCCCTCCAAATCCATAAAAAAGCACTCCAGACCTTAGTGGAGTGCCCAGACTGTAGAAAAACCTGCCTTTGGAGGCGCTATTACACCTGTTTCCAGGTTCTTTGTCTGTAAAAGTTTTCCCGGACATTGCCAGGTGTCTCAACACTCCAGGCTGGTTTTGGCAGAGTGCTGTTTCTATTCTTCAACTACTTGTACAAAGAGGGTCGCTGTTACTTCCTGATGAAGTTTAACAGGGACCTGGGTAACCCCCAGCGAGCGAATCGGTTCGCTTAACTGAATTTTTTTCTTGTCTACGTTCAACTGATGGTTCTTTTTCAGTGCCTGGCCAATTTGCTTGGAAGTAATCGAACCAAAAATCCGGCCACCTTGTCCTGCTTTTACAGAAAGGGTAACTCTCAGGCCATTCAGTTTTCCGGCGAGTGCTTTTGCCTCATTCAGTTCCCTCTCTTTCCGCTTCTCTTGCCGTTTCTTCCGGTCTTTCAGAGCGTTCACATTTCCTTCTGTAGCTGGAACCGCCATCTTGCGCGGAATCAAATAGTTGCGGGCATATCCTTCTGCCACCTCTTTGATTTCCCCTTTTTTTCCAGTCCCTTTTATGTTTTGGAGCAAGATTACTTTCATTTTTCCGGCCTCCCACTCTCTAATGTTTCATTCAATACGTCTAACAAGAGTTTTTTTGCTTCCGCCAAAGACACATCCTCCATCTGGCAAGCCGCGTTTGTCAAATGGCCTCCGCCTCCCAACTCTTCCATTATCACCTGTACGTTGATTTCCCCCTGGGAGCGCGCACTGATGGAAACCAAATCATCTTCTCTTCTTGCAATAACAAACGAAGCACGGATTCCTTGCATATTTAAAAGCGTATCTGCGGCCTGGGCGATTAACAGCTGATTGTATTCCTCTTCTTCCAAACCCGTGGCAACAGCAATGTTCTGGAAGTATACTTCCGTATTCTTTATGATCTCCGCTCTTTTTACATACTGCCCCAGATCCTCTTTCAACAGGGATTGTACCATCATCAGGTCAGCCCCATGCCGACGCAGGAATGAAGCTGCTTCAAAAGTACGCGATCCTGCGCGAAAAGCAAAGTTTTTCGTATCTACGACAATTCCGGATAAAAGCGCTGTCGCTTCCAATGTATCCATTGCCAACCGACCATCCTGATATTGCAAGAGTTCGGTTACAAGCTCACTGGTTGAAGAGGCATACGGTTCGATATACACAAGAACAGGATTCTTTACAAAATCCTCACCCCGTCGGTGGTGATCAATCACAACGACCTGGTCAGCCCTTTCCAGTAGCCGGGATTCTATGGTGAGGGAAGGTTTATGGGTATCCACCAGAATCAAAAGGGTATCCGGGTAATCAAGCCAGGACATGGCCTTGTCCGGACTGATCAGCTGATCGCCCAAATATTCATGACTTTTCATTGCCGCAAGCAGCCGTTGAATTGATAAGTTATCTTCCGTCTCATCCAGTACAATCGCCGCCTTGCAATCGTGCAAAGTAGCAAATTTTACTACTCCCACTGCAGCCCCAAGAGCATCCATATCCGGCCGTTTATGTCCCATAACAAGAACACGTTTGCTGTTTTGAAACAAATTGCTCATTGCTTGGGAAATCACTCTGGCCCGTACCCTTGTCCTCTTTTCGACAGCATTGGTTTTTCCGCCGTAGAAGGTAATCTGTTCTCCGGTCTGGACAGCCGCCTGATCCCCTCCACGAGCCAGCGCAATATCCAGCGCCGTTTGTGCATTTTTGGCCCGTTCGGTCATTGTATTGCCAACATTGGCCACGCCAATGCTCAAGGTAATGGGAATTTTATTGCGGCGGGTCATTTCCCGAACGACATCCAGAATGGCAAAACGGGCTCTCATCAGTTTTTCCAGAGACTTTTGCTGGGTGACAAAAAACATTTTATCTGTTTCGATTCGTTTGAGGGTAATATCATTCTCCAGCGCCCATCTGGAAATGGCGCCAGTTACGTTGGATAAAAGCAGGGTACTTTCCTGATCCGTAAGATCCTGACCCGCTTCATCAAAATTGTCCATGTGAATAAAGCCCAAAACCAACTTTTCATCATGTAACTTATTTTCCAAATGTTTTAATTGTGTAATGTCCAAAAAGAAATATAACCGTTCTTCCGCTTTTGGAATCACCCGATAAATCTGATCACCCAGTTCAATCGGGAAAAACTCGTCTTGTTCGGGCTGTTCCCGTTTTAAAGAGGGTAATATTTCACTGAGTGACATACCTACCAATCTTTCCTGATTCAACATTCTGGACACAAAGGAATTATGCCATTCAATCTGGCCATCCCGATCATACAGCAATATACCAATCGGCAACTCATCAATAGCCATGTGTCCGGCATTTTTTATCCGGTTTCCAAGGGTCAACACATATTCCGTAAAATCCTTCCGAAACGCACGCTCAGCCTGATATAATATCATAGCCAGAATCGTAAAAAAAACGAGACCTATGATCCCATAAATCCATCTGTACGTAGAAAGTAGCGCAATTAAAACAAGACTGAAGCACATGGCGAAAACCATGTGATAGCCATGCCATCTCTGTATCACAAACTTCGGCATCTTTATCCCCTCAAACCATCAGTTGCATCCGATCTGCAACCATTTCTCCTTTTTATTTTACCCTAGTTGGCAGAACGGGCAACTCCCTGGAAACATTCTTTACTGTTCCATAAAATCCCATTTCATTTTTGCATTTTTATTCTGAGCGAAGTTCCCACATCGACAATTCCCATCAGCAAAATAATAAAGGAGATTGGAGGAAGCCATGCCAACAAAACAGCAAATGCCAACCACATCCGACTTTTCTGCCTCTGTTTTAACAGAAAGGCCAGGAAAGCCAATCCCTGAATGAAAAACAAACTGTGCAAAATAAATACAATCCCGATAATCCATTGGTAACCTGCACCCAGATCGCCGTCACCAGCTACAAACCATTCAATCAATAACACCAGCAAAAAGAAATAAAAAAACACTTTTGGCAAACGCCACTCATAAAAGGGCGGAAGTGTTTTGCGGGGAAATCCTTTGTACACAAGCCATTTCCTTGTCACAACAAAGGAAATCAGAATCATTGGCAAAAGAATCAACAGTAAAAAGACAAATACAAACACATCCATGGGAGGAATGGCTGTTTCCGGTACGGAAAGCCCTGACTGATTCAGGATTTTCTGTGCCTGAGTCCATTCATTTTGCCATGCTGATTTCAGAACATCAAAGAAACCAAATGCCCATTGCATCATCGCCATGGTAATCCAGGATGCTACCACTCCAGAGACAAGTCCTCCCAACACGACATCCGTTCCTGTTGAGTTTTTTCTGCGATAAACATTTCCCATCCCCAGGCCTGTAAACCAGGCCAGCAAGCCAAGCGCAATATTATAGAATGGAAGTCCTGACAGATAAAGCACAAACATACCGGCTAACGGAACAATCATTGCACTGAATGGCTGCTTTACCCGCAATACCAGAAACGGAAAAGGAAGAATCCACAAAACAAGCAGATGGATCAAGGGAATATTGATAGAGGCAAGCATGAAGAGAAACAGTCCCGTATACAGGAAACTGTCCTTAACGTAATTTTTGTCAATTTGTGGCAAACATCTGTCACCTCTTGTTTAGATAATCATCCAGTTGCGAGAGATCACCATACCACTCTTCCAGTTGGTGACCTTCACGGGCGTGCTCACGCAATTTTTGCGACACCGATTGATCCAGTTCACGAAATGAAAAACCCATACGCCGGGCCAATACGTAAACGGAAATAACAAGGCTGGACAAGCTATCTATCATCAAATGCTGATTGGCTGAATGGATTCCCCGAAACAGAGCGGAAATCTGATCCAGGATCTCAATCTTCAGCCAATCCACGATTTTTATGCTCTTGGCAATTTTTAATCCCCGTTCAGGCCGACTCATAGGTTGCACTCCTCCAAAAAACAGCATATTTAGGAGAAGCTTCCACACTTTATTCTTAAATTCCTTCTTTTTATACGAAAAACAGGGGCGTCCTCCCACCCCTGCTTCGATCAATCATTTGTATATGGCAATAAAGCCATTTGACGTGCCCGTTTAATTGCACGAGTCAATTGGCGTTGGTATTTTGAGCTGGTTCCTGTCACACGACGGGGCAAGATTTTCCCGCGTTCACTGATAAACTTGCGCAGTAAATCTACGTCTTTGTAATCAATATAATTGATTTTGTTCACTGTAAAGTAACAAACTTTACGGCGCTTGTTTCCGCGACGACGTGCCATAAGGTAATCCCTCCTCCTCTAACAGTTTTAGAAAGGAAGATCATCATCAGAGATATCAATCGGTTGTCCGTCATCTGCAAAGGGGTCATCCATGGGTTTATTGCGATTTCCGTTCTTGTTGCTGCTGACGCCTCCATAGTTGCTGCCAGCAAAATTGCCCGATGACTCGGTATTGCGGCTCTTCGGCTCCAGGAACCGGACATCTTCCGCTACGACATCGGTTGTATAAACCATGCGACCTTCCTGGTTTTCGTATTTCCCGGTCTGCAATCGGCCATCAATTCCCACCAATGATCCCTTGTGCAAGTAATTGGCGCAGTTTTCAGCCAGATTCCTCCAAGTAACAATATTGATGAAATCTGCTTCACGCTCGCCACGCTGGTTGGTAAAATTCCGGTTCACAGCAACATTAAATTTCGTTACAGCAATCCCGTTGGGGGTATAACGAAGTTCCGGATCGCGCGTCAGACGTCCGACCAGGATGACCCGATTTATCATGAAAAACCTCTCCCTTTAAAATGATCAGCCTTACATCTATCTTATTGCTTTTCATATTTTTCATCGACATTGATGATCATGTGACGCAAAATATTATCATTAATGCCAATCACATAATCCAATTCTTTCACAACATCCGCTTCCGCCTTGAAGTTCACAACAGTATAGATTCCTTCACGATAACGATCGATTTCGTATGCGAAGCGGCGTTTACCCATATCGTCCTTATCGGCGATTTCTCCGTTTTTTTCGGTAATCTTCGCAAAAACTTTTTCGCGTGTTGTCGTCAACGTTTCGTCATCGACATCCGGACGGATGATAAACATCATTTCATAGTTGTGTTGCATCTCTTTACACCTCCTTCTGGACTATCGGCCCTGCCTTCTTTGCAGAGCAAGGGGCGTACACACACTTACATTCATGTACGATAATTAATTCTAGCAAAGCCGAATCCATAAATCAATGATTCATCATGTTTCGCCATTAAAAATTTTTATCATATGTTGCCTTCAATAAGAAAAGTTTTTAATCTTTGAAGCTGCTTTTTAAGACTTGCCTTTCTTTGTTTGATTTATCGAACAGACACCAGCAGGAGCGTAATCAGGTTTATACTGAAAACTTTGAAGGAATGTCGGATTTTCAATCTTGTCTGGAATGGTCTGTATATGGTTGTCCGGTTCGGATAAATCCGTTATGGAAATTCTAATGTAACATTTGGTCTGTCACTGTTAAACATTAAAGCGGAATGTAATAATGTCGCCATCCTGGACAACATAATCTTTTCCTTCCAGACGAAGCAATCCCTTTTCGCGGGCATTTGCCATCGATCCTGCCGCAATCAGTTCGTCATAAGACAGGACTTCTGCCCGGATAAAGCCCCGTTCAAAATCGGTGTGAATCACTCCGGCCGCCTGTGGCGCTTTGGTTCCTTCGCGAATTGTCCAGGCGCGTACTTCCTTTTCACCGGCTGTAAAATAAGTAATCAACCCCAGCAGGTGGTATGCTGCCGCAACCAGCCGATCCAATCCTGAAGATTGAAGCCCCAACTCCTCGAGGAATATTTTTCGTTCTTCCCCTTCAAGCTCGATAATTTCCGCTTCCACCTGAGCACTGATGGGAACAACTACTGCTCCTTCTTCAGCAGCAATTTCCATCACCTTTTGCACATGGGGATTTTCCTCAGGGCAGGCAATATCAGACTCACTTACATTGGCCGCATAAAGCATGTTTTTCCGGGTAAGCAGGTTCAGGCTCCTGATTGTTTTTTTCTCGTCCATATCCAGCTCAACCATCCTGACCGGTTTTCCATCTGCCAGCACTTTTTGCAGACGCACCAGAATATCATACTCATAGAGAGCTTGTTTATCTCCGCTTTTCTTGGTGCGTGCCACCCGATCCAGCCGCTTTTCTACCGTTTCCAGGTCAGCAAGTACCAATTCCAGATTTATTGTTTCAATATCACTGGCCGGATCTATATTACCTGACACATGAGTAATATTTTCATCTTCAAAACAGCGTACAACATGAATAATGGCATCCACTTCGCGGATATGGGACAAAAACTTGTTTCCCAAACCTTCTCCCTGGCTGGCTCCTTTTACAAGCCCGGCAATATCCACAAAATGAAAGGATGTGGGAATAATCTTCTGAGGATGAACAATATCCGAAATTTTTCCCAAGCGTTCATCGGGTACATCCACTACCCCCACATTTGGGTCAATAGTACAAAATGGATAATTTGCCGATTCTGCTCCGGCCTGGGTAATCGCATTAAATAAAGTGGATTTTCCTACATTGGGCAATCCGACAATTCCTGTTGCTAACGCCAATTCAGCTCCTCCTTGCTCTTGATAGAATAATATAAACATCAGTCGCTCATTCGCGTTAATTCCTGTTAATTATAGCGAAAACTCCGTTTTACTTCCATCCGGCACAAGAAAAACCCCCCTCTTGCATCAAGAGAGAGGCGTCCAGATTATTCCGGCTCACCTGCCGAAACCAGGATCCGCTTCATTCTCTTTTCAAACCGACTGCGTGGCAATAAGACACTGTGGTCGCATCCTGTGCATTTTATTCGAATATCTGCGCCCATTCGAATTACTTTCCAGGCATTTGTTCCACATGGATGGGGTTTTTTCATTTCGACGATATCCCCTAAACCAAATGGTTTTTTCTGCAATAGGAATCACTCTCTTCCCGTTTTATTGCTTCATTATAGAAATGAACTCATTAAAATTCAACCATGTTTTTTTAATTGCGCCTGTTCTTTCAACGCCAAAAGAGCCTGTTGAATCCTGCGACTGACATCAATCTGACTTTCTTTGCTCGTTTCTTTTTCAGCTGGAAAAATCGGTCTGCCAATCCGGATGAAAACTGGCACCGGACGAATCCAAAAGCAGCCGGAAGGCAACGCTCTTTCTGTCCCGGCGATAAAAACGGGAATGACCGGACAACAAGCTCGCACCGCCAAGTAAGCAGCTCCCTGTTTCAATTCCTCAAACGAATTGTCTCCCTTGATTTTCCCTTCCGGAAAAATGCCTACTGCTTCACCCTGTCTCAAATAAGACATTGCCACTCGAATCGAATTCAAATCTGCTTTGCCCCGATGTACAGGGAAAGCTTCCGCAAAACGGAGAAACAATCGAAACAGCAAAGGCCGAAATGCCTCAGCCTTGGCCATGAAATGAATTTTTCGTTCCAGCATCGCAGCGATGTAAAACGGATCCAAATAACTAACGTGGTTTCCTACCAATAAAAAAGCTTCTTCTTTTGGAATTAACTCTTTCCCTGATATTTGAATCCGATGATACCCTTTTAAAAACATCCGTGCCAACCATTTTAACGATGAGTAAAGCACCTTGAACCTCCTCGAACCATAAGTTTGGAAAAACAGCCAGTCCGGAAATAAACGCTTTCTCTCTTTATTATAATTGATCCTTCCGAAATCGGATCTCTTTTCACAATCTTTCAACCGATGTATATTTTCTCTTTTTCGGCCGTATACTGATTAAGGAATTTGGATGGAAGGAGAGGAAGATCCCGGTGAAGGAATCGCTTAATCCCCGATTGCCCAATAAGAACTTTCAACTTTTTCGGGTAGAATATAACGACCCTTATGGTATACATCGTTTTTCAGACCAATTGCAAAAGTTAATGGATACTTTTCCTTCCTATAAGGAAGTGGTTTGTGTATCTATTGGTACGGATCGTTCAACAGGTGATGCATTGGGGCCATTGGTCGGCTCATCTTTGGAAAAGAACCTCCCTCCATCCATGACCATTTACGGAACATTGGATAATCCCGTTCATGCCCTTAACCTGGAACAAACCATTTTAAAAATATCACACTCCCATCCCCAGGCTCTGGTTCTGGCTGTCGATGCATGCCTCGGAAAAATGAAAAGTGTCGGTTGGATTCAGGCAGGATTGGGACCGATCCGACCAGGAGCAGGGGTAAACAAAAAACTCCCCGAAGTAGGTCAGATTCATATTACGGGGATTGTAAACGTGGCTGGATTTATGGAATACTTCGTCTTGCAAAACACACGGCTTAATCTGGTTATGAAAATGGCTGAATTTATTTCATCTTCCATCAGACAAGCTGTTCACACGACATCACTGTCCAGGCAGAAAAACCGGATTCTTCCCCAATAAATTCAGGGTTGCGAGAATACCTGCAACCCTCATTCTGTAGAAAAACATTTTTTAAAATCACTTTGGAGAACCTGTTTCATTCCCGTTTGGGAAAACAGCGGGGACTCTGGTTTTCATCTGCAGGTGGATGCGTTCTGTTCGTTACACAGTTTCGCCCGTTTCCCTTTTGGCGCCACTCCGTTTCTAAAATTCACCCCATATCCCTTATCCACTCATTTTCGGTTGCAGAAAAATACACTTCTGAACACGTTTGTCCTGTCAAGAAGAGTACGCTCGAGAAATCTCCCTGATTGCATCAATAAATTGATTAATTTCACCCTCCGTATTAAAATATCCCGGACTGACCCGTACCGCACCGTTATCGGTCTTCAGACCGCGATGTTTTAAGGCCGCACAATGAAAGCCTGCCCTTACAGCAATTTGATAATGCTGATCCAGAATCATTGCTGTTTCATTCGGATCTGCACCACGGATATTCAGCGAAACAACAGGCAGTTCAGGTGTTTGTTCCGTGACCAGTTGAACTCCGTCAATCTCGTATAACCCTTCCCAAAGATGTTTGGTCAATTCCTTCTCATGTTTATAAACGGAATCGATTCCCTCGTTGAGCAAAAATTCGACTCCTTTTCCCAGGCCGGCAATGCCAGGTGTATTAGGAGTTCCGCTTTCAAAACCTGTCGGCCGTATAAGCGGTTGCCTGGCATCTTCAGATTTTGTACCCGTTCCTCCCTGAATCCATGGATGAAGCGGAACATGGGGAGCAGCATACAACCCGCCTGTTCCCTGGGGACCCAATAAACCTTTGTGTCCCGGGAACGCGAGCAGATCAATCGGCATCTGGTCCAGTTGATAGGGAAATAACCCGGCTGTCTGGGCAGCATCTACCAGATAATAGATACCCCTTTTGCGGGCAAATTCCCCAATCGCCAGCACAGGCAGACATTCGCCCGTCACGTTGGATCCATGGATGGTAACCAATAACCGCGTATTTGGACGCACCTCTTTTTCAATAGCTGCTATCCATTCATCCGTTGTTTGCACATCAACAACACTTACATCCACCTCTGCATTCTCCTGTAGCCAAAAAGCAGGACGCGCGACAGCATTATGCTCCCAGCCGGTAATAATCAAGTGGTCTCCCCTGTTTAATAACCCTTTGATCGCTTGATTGATTGCATGAGTAGTATGAAAGCAAAAAAACAAATGTTGTGGATCCCGCACGCCGAACAATTCCGCCAACAGTCCCCTTGTCGTTTCAATAATTCCTTCAGCTTTTCTGGCAATCAGGTGTCCTCCCCGTCCCGGATTGGCACCAGCATCCACAATCGCTTGCTGAACCGCTTCAGCCACTTCAGGCGGTTTGGGCCAGCTTGAGGCAGCATTATCCATATAAATCATGTCTATTCCCCTTTGGCAACTATTCAATCACCCGTTCCTGATTTAACAATTCAATCAAACGTTCCAATTCCCGG
The DNA here is from genome assembly GCA_965544045.1 of uncultured Thermoactinomyces sp. Taxonomy (GTDB): domain Bacteria; phylum Bacillota; class Bacilli; order Thermoactinomycetales; family Thermoactinomycetaceae; genus Thermoactinomyces. The sequence continues at coordinate 68,059 of CBEULT010000007.1, read as the reverse complement.
TCCGAATAATATTCAATTTCTATTTTCCCTTTTTTCTTGCCTTGTTTAATCCGTACAGGCGTACTGAAAACCTGTTGCAACATATCCTCATAACGCTTTATATAAGGGTCCGATTTTCTCTTGTTTTTTTCTCTCCTGGATACTGGCTGCTGATTCAACTTTTGTACCCATTCTTCCAATTGGCGAACACTTGGTTTTTCCTGCTTTACCTTTTCCGCCAACTTCTTTAACAATTGCCTGTCCTTTACTCCCAACAAGGCCCGCGCATGTCCCATTGTCAATGTTCCACGTGAAACATCTTCCTGGACCTCCGGAGGCAATTGGAGCAACCTCAGGAAATTGGCAACGTGCGGACGGCTTTTTCCCACGCGTACGGCCAATTCTTCCTGTTTGATGGATAAATGGTTCATCAATTTTTGATAAGCATGGGCAATTTCCATAGGATTAAGGTCTTCACGCTGCAAATTTTCCACCAAAGCGATTTCCATCATCTGCTCATCCGAAAACTCCCGTACTACTATAGGCACCCGCTCTAACCCGGCTTCCTGGGCAGCCCGAAATCTACGTTCGCCTGCAACAATCTCATACCCGCGAATGCTTTTTCGGACAATCAATGGTTGAACAACGCCATGCTTCTTGATGGACTCAGCCAACTCTGCAAGCGATTCCGGATCAAACTCTTTACGCGGTTGATAAGGATTGGCGCGCAACTCCGAAATCTCGGCTTCATTTATATTTTCATCCTGATTTGCCATATCCACCTGGACCTGGTTAAACAATGCACCCAATCCTCGCCCCAATCCCTTCTGGCTATTACTCATTTTGCATCACCACTTCATTGGCCAATTGTTTATAACACTCAGCCCCCCGGGAACGTGGGTCATAACTGATAATAGGTTTTCCATGACTGGGTGCTTCACTGAGACGAACATTCCTGGGAATGACTGTCTCATAAACTTTTTGTTGGAAATATTTCTTCACCTCTTCCATAACTTGAACCGAAAGATTGGTTCGACCATCAAACATCGTCAACAGGACACCTTCAATCTCCAAATTCTTGTTCAGGTGTTTTTGCACAATGCGAATTGTATTGAGAAGCTGTCCCAGCCCTTCCAAGGCATAAAACTCCGATTGGATAGGGATCAACACAGACTTGGCTGCTGTTAAAGCATTTAATGTAATGATTCCCAAAGAGGGCGGACAATCCACAAAAATATAATCATAATCAAATTGTATGGTTTGCAAAGCCCTTTTCAGACGCAATTCCCGGGAGATTGCCTGAGAAAGTTCAATTTCCACACCCGCCAGTTGAATCGTAGCAGGTATAATATGCAAATGATCCACCATGGTAGGTAAAACAACCTGTTCAGCCGGCACTTCATCAATTAAAACATTATAAACACACTGTTTTACATCAGCTTTATTGATCCCCAAACCGCTTGTTGTATTTCCTTGCGGGTCAATATCAACCAGTAAAACCCGCTTCCCCATAGCTGCCAGACCCGCAGCCAGGTTAATGGATGTTGTGGTTTTTCCTACGCCTCCTTTTTGATTAGCAACAGCAATAATTTTTCCCATCTTCCCACCTCATTTTTTATCGTACTTTTACTCTGTTTGAGATAAAGACAATTCATCACTCAACCCTATGTACTACCTGCCAACGTAAAAGAAAATGAGGCTAAAATTGCCTCATGATCGGATTCTTTTCTCTTTTTATTTTAATGATAAAAAAGGGAGAAAAAAAGATAAAATAAAAACCAGTCATAATGAGGAGAATATAACCGTTCATTATTGTTTGGGAATTCGTATGGTGACTTCAAGAAATTCTTCATGTTCCTTTTCATCCATCACGATGCCCATGCCTGTTTTTTTAACGAGATCTACCGATTGTCGTATCGTATTCATTGCAATCCGCAAATCACGTGTTACCGATTTTCGTTTAACCTGTTTTTTTTGTGGTTTTTGTTTCAGCAATTTTTTGACCCGTTCTTCAGTTTGTTTTACATTCCAGTCCCTGGCCATGATTTCATACAACACTTGATTTTGCAAAGATTCTTCCTTTAATGCAAGGAGTGCCCTTGCATGACGTTCGGTAATCGTCCGTTTCTTCAATTCCTCCTGTACCTTGGCAGGCAGTTGCAAAAGCCTCAGTTTGTTGGCGATGGTTGATTGTCCTTTGCCAAGACGCTGCGCCAGACTTTCCTGTGTTAATTGATGAACCTCAATCAACCGCTGATAGGCAAGCGCTTCTTCGATCGCGGTCAACCCCTCCCGCTGTAAATTCTCAATCAGTGAAGCCGCCGCTGCCTGACTGTCACTCATTTTGCGTACCACAGCAGGAATTTTGGACAAACCCAGTTTTTTCACTGCACGCAAACGGCGCTCACCGGCAATCAGTTCGTAAACATGCCCTAACGGCCGAACCACTACTGGTTGAATTATTCCATGCACCCGTATGGTCTGGCACAATTCATCAATTCGTTCATCATTAAATATGGTGCGGGGCTGATAGGGGCTGGGTTTGATTTCTTCTACTGAAATTTCCTTGACTTGATCGTATTCCGTCCCCTGTTCCTTCTCGATCAAACCAAACAACCTTGAGAAAGGTTCTTTCATGAATAGAGACACCACCTTACAGTCAACTCTGGTCGCTGGATAATATAATATACCATTTCGCTGTTTTAAATCATCTACCTGCCAGGCCACAATATTATAGAAAAAGATTCACATGTTTCACGTGGAACATTAAGCATTTCATTGTATGATATAGAAGAAAAACTTTCTCAAGGAGGAGTAAAGCCAATTATATTTTTTCACAAAACTGTAAAAAAGAAAAAGAATCAGATCTGGGCAATAAGCGGGCTGGGCATCACCTCCCCCTGAAAATTGTTCTTTTACCCTTGTCACCAGGCTGAACTTGATCCGGAACGAACAATTATGAGATTACTGGCCTTTTTATCATCTTATTTCCGGCTTGAAAACGGGGATCATTTTCCAAGTATCATGTTTTTTATATATTCATTTTTTAAGAGTTAGTAAATGTTTTAATTACTCTTTGCCAATTCACCTTATTCTGTTGACCCTTTACCTTCACAATTGATAGAATCATGGGAAGAAGGGGATTTCATTCACTTGAGGAGGATATCTTAAAAATGAGCGTACCTGTATACATAGGAAATGACCAAGGGTATTACGGAACCAAAATTGTTACCAGGGCAAATGGCAAGTTTTATAAAATGTTTATCCGGAATATGGTTGTACCTAATCGTGTTGGGGAAATTACTTATAATAATGATCCCCACAACATCATGTATCGGGAACATGAAGGGGATCAGGAATGGTTCTGCGGAAAGCTGGCAATTGAACAGGCTGCTGACGACGAGCTCTTCGATTCCCATAAACGCCGTCTCTTCAGCCCTACCTGGTTTCGGGAAAAAGAATACTTGATTATGTTTCGCGTCAGTACGGGGTTAATGCTGCAAGGAAGTTCAGAACCTGTTGTTTCTGTCGCACTGCCCACAGACAGCTACATTGATTATAAAGAGGAATTGAAACGCCGTCTGACCGGGAAACACAGTTTCGAAGTGAAACAGGGCAATTTGCCATGGCGAAAAATCGAATTTGAAATTAAAAAAGAAAATCTTTTTGTTATCAGCCAGCCAATGGCTACATTGTTCCACATCGCTCTGGACCGTGAAGGGAAACTGCTCAATGAAGACCTGTTTATCCAAAAAGTAAGCATCAACGATTTGGGCTTTGGTACCTCGGATATTGAAACCCTTCATGGCGAAACCATTATCAAACGGCAAAGCTTTTCATCCCGTCACGCCATGCTGAACGTATACCAGGCATTGACCAAACGGCTGCTTGAATTTACGCGAGGAAATGATCCCTCAGGAAACGGAAAGGAATATCCGCTCTGGAGCCTGCCCCGGATCGTCCGCTCAGGTGAAATCAGTTTCAAAGGGAAGAACTATGATATCAGCTCCATTGTCCAGGAATCCATCAAAGAAGTGGGCGAAGCACTTGTAAGTGAAGTTTGGAACCGGCTTGATTACGGCGATGACATTACTTATATCATCCTTACCGGCGGTGCTTCCATTCCGTTTAAACCGTATTACCGCGAACGCTTTGGCGATAAGTTAATCTTTGCCGAAGATTATGGAATTGAAGCGCAATTCGCCAATGGTTTCGGGTTGTGCAAATTTGCCCAATCAAAGGCTCGCACCGTTCCTTCAAAAGAAGCTGAAGCGGTAGCCTCCATTCACCAGGAATTTAACGTTCCGGACAAGTTTGGAGATAACAACAATAAAAAACGCAAATCAATGAAAAAATAAGCATTTGCAAAAGTCCCCCAAGGGATTCCTTGGGGGAAAACTTTTCATGAATTATCCCACCTGTGGAAATCTGTCAAATAACCGAAAATAATGGTAGCTATTGTCCCGAAAAAAAGAGATAATAGTTGAGAAAGAATGTTGAGAGGGATTCAGGTGACTGAGGTCTTAAGGAGGGAGAGTATATGTTAGAATTTGAATCCCAATTCGATTGTATTCTCATCGGAACGGGCAACTCAGGGAAAGCAACCGTGGAAGCACTCAGAGAGAAAGGGAAAAAAGCATTTTACATCGAGCTAGAACCGGAAATGATCGCAACATTGATCAGTCAACATGCCGTCCGGCAGTCCGCTGCAGGCGATCCCTCCTCGCAAACGGAAACGCATATCATTAAACAAGAAGATGGGGACATTATTCTAAACAAACAGACATTACATACAGAAACCCTGGAAACAGACACATATACGCTGCAAGTAAAAACACACCCGGGAAGAATGGAACAGCCGCACGAACAGAAAGAAGCTTCTTTTGATATGGGTTCCTTGTATAAAGAATCGTCTTATGAACAACCTGGTTCGGATGAAGACAACCTGGAAATTATCGAAGCGCAACAAGTGGAATACGCCCAACCCCCATTTTCATTCTTTGGGGAGCGCAGCCCTTTTCGGAAAAAATCGCTGCGCCGCAAGCAAAAGCTTACTTTCCAGGATCAAGAAGAACCAAACGATGAGTACCCCATTTACCAGTTGGAACGAGTCCATTTGGAAGACGAAGAAGGACCAGGATTTAACCCGGAAAAAGATTGGAATTCAACTTTCTCGGGAAATAAGATTTTCCCCGATGAAGAGGAAAAAGAAACAAAACAGGAGCCGGTGTATCGGGAACGGGAGCGCAAATTGCGTAAAAAACTTGCAGGAAAACAACGGTTGCAAGTAGTCGATTCCAAACCGGATGAATCATCTGGCAGTCATAAAACCGGTTTTTCTTCTTCAAAGACCGATAATCCATCCAACAATGACTTGTTACAATCCTTTCCGGACTTTTATCCAAACGATTTCGGGTCCAAACAGGAATATCCTGAGCCGGAAGCTGACTTGCAGAATTATTCATACCATTCACTATACGATCAGCAGCCCGAAAAAGATCAGCAAAATGAACTGATCCCTCTGGAACCTTTTTCTCCACGCCGACGTGCACGGTCATCCAAAAAAAACCGTTTCAAGCAAAGGCGTGAATCACTTGTTGAAAAGGTAACTCGTGAGATCAAGGAAAAAAATCAACAAATGCCAGATTATACCCTGTTCCAGGAACCTTCCTCCGAGAATAACCAATACTCTTTGTTTCCAGGTGGACATCCCGGTATGCAGCCGTTCAGTCCTGAACCAAATAACACTAAAAAAAACGAATCCCTACTAAAAAAAACAGAAAATGACGGCTTGGAAACCGGTTTGAAGCGGGATGAAATCGAGTTGGAAGATGCTTACGGCGATTATAGTTCGTGGGAAGAAATCATGACCCCTTACTCCCAAAGCAACCGAAAGCGCCAGGAAATAGACAAAATTGAAAAGAGGAAAATTGCTTTGCGCGGATTGCACAATTTGATCAATAATCTAGGTTAACAAAAGAAGCCGAATCTCTCAGGACAAAGAGCTGTTCGGCTTCTTTTTTGTATTTGCTTCCTTTTCAGGATAGCGGTTGTTTAGCCGGGATTCCAGCTTTCCGGGGATAAGTTTTGGGAGTCTGATTCCGCTTTTTCATCAGAAAAAGATTGCGGCCCCCCCTGTTTTCCGGCAACTCAAACGAGGTTACTTCAAGGGTTGTTTGGCCAAGAATATTCAATGCCTGACGTGCTTCTTCCATTTCTTCAGATACATCGTTTCCTTTCATGGCGACAAAAATTCCGCCAACCTTGACAAAAGGGAGACAATATTCAGCCAGAACATTTAACCTGGCCACCGCACGGGCTGTCGCCAAGTCAAAAGTCTGGCGATACTTCTGGTGTCTTCCCACGTCTTCCGCCCGACCGTGTATACATTCCACCTGTGTCAACCCAAGTTCCCGAACAACTTCTTCCAAAAAGTTGACCCTTTTTTTTAACGAATCCAACAATACCAGCCGCAAATGGGGAAATGCTATTTTCACAGCAATGCCCGGGAATCCTGCCCCGGTTCCCACATCGATCCAGGAATCTGTTGCGTGAAGATCAACAACACGGGCAAGCGTTAATGAATCATAGAAATGTTTTATATATACCTCCTTTTCTTCCGTAATCGCAGTCAAGTTCATTACTTTGTTTTTTTCCGTCAGAATCCTGTAATACCTGGCAAATAAGGTAAGCTGTTCTTCCGATAAACAGATTCCCGCCCTGGCCGCTTCCTTTTGCAACCAACTCCCCCACATTTTCTTCTTCCTCCTTAAAAGAGGCCTGAAGCAGGTTCAGACCAGAATTTAAACAAGTTTTAACTCATCTCATTTTCATTGGCAATCTTATAGGCTATGCCGCCTTGTTCAATATGAACCATCAAAATGGATATATCGGCTGGATTGACGCCAGAAATCCGGGATGCTTGTGCAAGTGAAATGGGTTCTACTTTTTTCAGTTTTTCCCGGGCTTCGGAAGAAATGCCCGCAATTTTATCATAATCGATCCAATCCGGGATGCGTTTCTTTTCCATGCGCTGCAATTTTTCAACCTGTTGAAGAGCTTTTTTGATATAACCTTCATATTTCATCTGAATCTCTACCTGTTCGGCCACATCGGGAGGAAGCGGTTCCGGGGGCGGAGACATACTGGCGATCTCTTTATATCCCAGCTCCGGACGTTTGATCAGGTTGGCCAGTTCCACGGCATTGTTGATCTCCGATGTTCCCATTTCTCTTAAAAGAGCCTGTACTTCCGGTTTGGGCCTGATTTTTGTGGCATGCAGGCGCTTTATTTCTTCTTCAATCAATTCTTTTTTTCGGGCAAAACGCCGATAACGTTCTTCCGAAATCAACCCAATCTCATAGCCTATCTCTGTTAAACGCAAATCAGCATTATCATGCCTGAGCAGCAACCGGTATTCCGCACGGGATGTAAGCAATCGATATGGTTCATTTGTTCCTTTAGTCACCAAGTCATCAATCAGAACACCGATATATGCTTTGGAACGATCCAGAATAACCGGTTCCTTTCCCTGTACCTTGCGTACCGCGTTAATTCCGGCCATGATTCCCTGGGCTGCTGCTTCCTCATAGCCCGAAGTTCCGTTCAGTTGCCCGGCAGTAAACAGATTTTTTACCAGCTTGGTTTCAAGCGAAGGCCACAGTTGGGTTGGGACAATGGCATCATATTCGATAGCGTAACCTGTCCGAAGCATCTCCGCATTTTCCAGCCCTTCCACCGTTTGCAGCATTTCCAACTGGACATCTTCCGGCAAACTTGTAGACAACCCCTGGACATACATTTCCATCGTATCCCGTCCCTCGGGCTCAATAAAAATCTGATGCCGCCCTTTGTCTGCAAAACGGACAATCTTGTCTTCAATTGACGGGCAATATCGCGGGCCCGTGCCTTCAATTGCGCCGGAATAAAGCGGTGCACGATGCAAATTATCCCGAATATAGCTGTGGGTTTTTGCATTGGTATAGGTTAACCAGCAAGGCAGTTGATCCGTTTTGTACTCGGTAGTTTCAAATGAAAAAGCTCGGGGTTCGTCGTCTCCCGGCTGAATGGTCATTTTACCCGTATCTATGGAATTCTTGTTGATTCGCGGAGGGGTACCTGTCTTAAAGCGGACCATCTCAAAGCCAAGTTCCATCAAATGATGAGCCAGATCAACCGATGGCTGTTGGTTGTTGGGCCCGCTCTCGTAGGCAAGATCCCCGATAATAATTTTTCCGCGCAAATACGTCCCTGTCGTCACAACAACTGTTTTAGAATAATACCTGGCTCCTGTCCGGGTAATAACCCCCTTGCAAACACCGTCTTCAACAATCAGTTTTTTGACCATCGCCTGTTGCAAAACCAGATTTGGAGTGGTTTCCAATGTTTTTTTCATTTCCTGCTGATAAGAAACCTTGTCCGCCTGCGCTCTCAACGCATAAACAGCTGGTCCTTTGCCAGTATTCAGCATTCTCATCTGGATATGGGTTTTGTCTATATTTCTTCCTATCTCTCCACCAAGGGCATCAATTTCGCGAACAACATGCCCTTTAGCCGGCCCTCCAATGGAAGGATTGCAAGGCATATAGGCAATAGTATCCAGGCTCAAGGTAAGCAGCAACGTGGAACATCCCATCCGTGCCGCTGACAGTGCAGCTTCACATCCGGCATGTCCTGCCCCAATAACAATTACGTCTACTTTTGCGGCCGTATATTCCATCCATTTCACCTCTCATTATTTCCCCAGACAAAATTGTGAAAAAATGTGGTCGATCAAGTCTTCTGAAACAGCTTCACCAATTACTTCCCCAAGGGATTCCCAGGCATTTTTCAGATCAATCTCCACCATATCCAGAGGCACACCCATATCAATTCCCCGGATTACTTCTCTGACACTTTCCAGCGCCTTTCTTAACAAATGGATATGGCGAACATTGCTGACATAAGTTCCATCCGACAACTCGACTTTTCCCAACTGAAACAGGCGGGATATGGCTTCTTCCAGATGACCGATGCCCTTTTCCTCTTTTAATGAAGTTGTTATCAGGGGTATTTCGCCAATCAGGTTGTGTACCTCTTCCAGATCGATCCGGCGGGGCAAATCTGTTTTATTGACAATAACGATCGATGTGTGCTTTAGAACCAGAGACAGTAAATTGCGATCCGCATCAGTAAGCGGTTCGGCATAATTAAGCAATAACAGGACCAGATCAGCCTGGGCCAGTGCCTGATGAGACCGCTCTACACCAATACGCTCAATAATGTCTTCCGTTTCGCGAATGCCGGCCGTATCCAAAAGATGAAGCGGAATTCCCCGTACATTCACATATTCTTCAATCACATCCCGTGTTGTTCCCGGAATCTCTGTTACAATAGCCTTGTTTTCGTGCGTCAAAGCGTTCATCAGTGATGATTTGCCAACATTGGGCCTTCCGACAATCACGGTTTTGATGCCTTCACGATAAATTTTGCCCTGTCGGGCCGTTTCCAGTAACTGCCCCAGTTCGCGGGCAATATGTTCGGATCGTTCACGCAAAAGTTGCGCCGTTAACTGTTCAGCATCATACTCCGGATAATCAACGTTAACGGCCAAATGGGCAAGGACCTCCAGAATATCATTCCGCAACTGTTGGATTAAACGGGACAGTCTCCCTTCATGCTGGGAAAGGGCCACCTTTGCAGCGCTGTCTGTTTTGGCCCGAATCAGATCCATGACCGCTTCTGCCTGCGACAGATCAATCCGTCCATTCAGAAAAGCCCTCTTTGTAAATTCTCCCGGTTCCGCCAGGCGGGCTCCATGAGCAAGGAGAAGTTCCAACGTTTTTTGGACGGGAATGATTCCCCCATGACAACTGATTTCCACCACATCCTCTCTGGTGAACGTGCGCGGCTTTCGCATGACAGTAACCAATACCTCATCAACCTGTTCATTTGAAGACGGGTCAACAATACGCCCATAATGAACCGTATGTGTGGGAACATCCTTTAACAGATTTTTCCCTCGGTAGATCCGGTCAGCAACCGGAATTGCATCCGGACCGCTTACCCGAATTACCGAAATGCCACCTTCACCAACTGGTGTTGAGATCGCTGCGATTGTATCTGTCTCCATCTTTTCACTCTCCAAAATGTTTCCTGATAATTAATCTTAGCATAGTCAAATTTGCCCATCAAAATTTATAAAGCAGACTTTCATTCAGCAGATCGAGATTTAACTCCATCTGCCGGTTAACTGAAAATGGCATCAAGAACATTCGCCCTTTCGCTAAAATATTACTGTGACCAAGGCTTTCACCATAATGTCGAAAGCCGGGTCTTGTATGTCGGGTTCTTGCCAACGGTTGGAACAGGATAAATAAAAAACCCCCATGCTGGGAGTTCATCCAATTGGTCCTGTTTATTGTTTGTCCTTTGGAGCGATGACTACACATCGTTTTGGTTCTTTCCCAACACTGTAGGTTGTCAGATCTTCCTCCTGCTGAACGAACTGGTGAACCATTTTCCGTTCACTGGCCGGCATGGGGGCAAGTGTTACTTCCCTTTTTGTCTTGCGAACCTTTTCGCCCATTCTGTTGGCAAGTTCCCTGATGATTTTTTCCCGGCGCTTGCGATAATCATCTGCATCAACCGTTACTTTTGCGGCAAATCCGTATTTTTGGTAAACCACCGTTTGCGCCAGAGTCTGGAGAGCATCCAGGGTTCTCCCCTGCTTCCCGATCAACGGGCCAAGTTCCTCTCCTTTCAGATTAAAACGGATTTCCGATGTTCCCGAGTCGGTTTCGATATGGCATGGTATTTTCATCCGCTCCAAAACTCCTTGTAAAAAAGAATGCACCATGTCCGCAGCGCTTTCCTTTTCCATGACGGAAACCTCGATAATCGCATCCCGCCTTCCAAACAGCCCAAGAATCCCCTTCCTGGGCTGCTGGATCACCTGATACTGAATCTCTTCCGGAGAAACCTCCAAAACCATACATGCTTTTTGCACAGCTAATTCAATTGATTGGGCTCGTTCTACCAACTTGCTCAACGAGTCGCACCCTCTATCACTTTGTTTTTATCTTGCTTTGAAAAAAAAAACGATTGACCGATAGAAAAGATATTTCCGAATACCCAATACAACGAAAGGGCTGACGGGAACTGATAAGCAAGGAAAAAGATCATAACCGGCATGACCCATAACATCACTTTCATCTGCGGATTGCTTTGCGCACCGGTTACAACCAACTGGAGATACGTGGTAACCCCGGCCAGAACCGGCAAAATAAAGTATGGATCAGGACTTCCCAGTTGCATGTACAGGAAGCTGGATTTGGCAATATGTTGATTTCCCATGATTGCCTGGAAAAAGGCAAACAGGATTGGAATCTGAATCAGAAGCGGAAAGCATCCTGCCATTGGATTAATATTATGCTTCTGAAACAGCTTCATGGTTTCTTGTTGCATCTTTTCCGGGTTCTTCTCATATTTTTTGCGTATCTTCATCATTTCAGGCTGAATTTCCTGCATCCGTTTCGTGCTTCTTTGCTGTTTCATGGTGAGAGGTAAAACAATCAGCCGAATTATAAAGGTCAACACCAAAATCGACCAGCCGTAATTTCCCAAGACGTCTTTAAACCAGTCAAGCAGGTTAACCATTGGAATGACTAAAATCTTTTGAAATATATTGGGATCTTCAAAGTCAATATTGTATTGGTCCGGATTGGGGGCACATCCTGATAGCATTGAGACAGCCATAATTAATAAAAAGAATATAGCAATCCGGCGTTGCCGTTTTCGCAAGGGAACTCCTCCTCATTCTTATCTTGAGTCTTTTTTGCATCTATTTTTGAGGCTTCTTTTTTTCCGGTACATAGTCAAAACCGCCAGGATGAAATGGATGGCACTTGAACAGCCTGATCAGCGTATACCATCCCCCCAGCAGAAAGCCGTGCCTGCGAAAAGCAGTCAGGGCATACGCAGAACAGGTAGGAACAAAACGGCAGGTTGGCGGTTTAAGAGGTGATATGACATATCGATAAAATTTGATGAGTCCTATTGCGATCCACTTCATCTTGTTCCCTCCCTCATTTCAACATGAATACGAAGGCTTGGACACAAAGCACTTTCCTTTACGGAACACATGAAACAGACTCGACTTTACCTGTTTATAATTCATTTGCACAACCGAAGGGCGAGCAATGATCACATAATCAGTCCCCGGACGCAGGCAGGAAATCCAATGCCGGGTAATTTCCTTGATCAGGCGCTTGTATCGATTGCGCACAACAGCATTCCCTACTTTTTTACTCACTGATATTCCAATCCGAGGCGGCCCGGATGAAGAACGTTCATGTGCAATAACCACAAACTGCCGATTTGCAAACGATTGTCCGGCCTGAAAAACCCTCCGGAAATCATTCCGCCTCTTCAAACGGTATTCCCGTTGCAAAGAAAGACTCCTTCCTTACCAAAATACACATTTTCATTTTACATTATAGTACAAAAAGGACAAGGATAAACCAGCCAAAATGCTGTTTAAAATAGGAAAAAAGGCCACAGTTTGTGGCCGGAATTTAAGCAGATAAAACTTTTCTTCCTCTTTTTCTACGCCTTGCAATTACCTTGCGGCCATTTTTTGTGCTCATGCGTGCACGAAAACCATGGACATTTTTGCGTCTCCGGTTACTTGGTTGAAATGTGCGTTTCATTTAAAGTCACCTGGTCAGCCTTATGTTCCCGTTTTGACAACCGATCCGCCCATGAATCCCAACAGTTGCCAAAAGACAGTGAACAGCACCAGGATACCTCCCTTCTTTCATTCAAGTCCAGTAATGAAACCGTGGACAATCTCTATCATTATAGCGGCGACTTACAATGCATGTCAAGAAAAGGAACCGCAGCAGAATGTTTATCCACATGTGGATATTTTTCTCGTTATCCACTTCCTATCCAAAACTTATCCACGAGTTATCCACAACATACACAGCTGTGGAAAAAAAATGTTTCTAACGTGACAAATTGTGGATAACTTACTATTTTCCATTGTAAACACATGGTTATTTTGATATCCTATTCTTGTTTTCTTGTGGATAAATACAGTATTCATTCTGCAGATATCCACACCTGTGGATATCTGCAGAATGATTAAAACACAAGCTGTGGATATTGTTTTCCACAGCTTGTGGATATTGTTGATAAATAAGTCCAACCTTGGTAATTATGAAGTTTTTCCTGTGGATAAGTTTGTTCATAACATTGTAAGGAAGGGGGTTCTTCGGGTGATTCACATCCAAGAATTATGGTCCAAAGCCTTGAAAGCTATTCAGAAAAGAATAAGCAAGCCCAGTTTTGAAACATGGTTAAAGGCAACAGAAGCCATCGATCTGGAAGATGATATCCTGATCGTCTGCGCTCCCAATGATTTTGCCCGGGACTGGCTGGAATCGCGCTACGCCGATCTGGTTCGCGATACTTTGAAAGAAGTGACAGGGGGAGCCAAACTAGGGGTAAAATTTGTCAGCCATACAGAAAAAAACGCAACTGAACCGGAGGCGGAGCCTGAAAAAAAAGCAGATACTGTCCAGGAAACTGAAAAAGACCAGGGGGCCCAGCTGAATCCGCGCTATACTTTTGATACATTTGTAATCGGCTCCGGAAACCGGTTTGCCCATGCGGCCTCTCTTGCAGTGGCTGAAGCACCTGCCAAGGCATACAACCCTTTATTTATCTATGGGGGAGTAGGATTGGGAAAAACCCACTTGATGCATGCTATCGGGCATTATGTCCTGAAGCATTCCGCTTCAAGCAAGGTTGTCTATATTTCCTCCGAGAAGTTTACCAATGATTTTATCAATTCAATCCGTGACAACAAAACGATCCAGTTCCGGAACAAATACCGGTCTGTGGATATCCTGTTAATTGATGATATTCAGTTTCTGGCGGGAAAAGAACAGACACAGGAAGAATTTTTCCATACCTTTAATGCCTTGCATGAAGCAAACAAACAAATCATCATTTCCAGTGACCGACCTCCCAAGGAAATTCCCACTCTGGAGGATCGGCTTCGTTCCCGGTTTGAATGGGGGCTGATTACTGATGTGCAACCTCCGGACCTGGAGACGAGAATCGCAATCTTGCGGAAGAAAGCGATAGCTGATAATTTAGAGGTTCCAAATGAAGTGCTGATCTACATAGCCAACCGTGTTGATACAAACATCCGTGAACTGGAAGGTGCGCTGATCCGGGTTGTTGCTTATTCAGCCCTTCTCAAACAACCTGTCTCCACGGAACTGGCTCTTGAAGCACTGAAAGATATCATGCCGGATTCAAAGCCAAAAAGGATAAGCATTCAAGATATTCAACAAACAGTATGCAACTATTATCAACTTCGCATAGAGGATTTTAAAAGTAAAAAGCGAACCAAGTCGGTAGCTTTTCCAAGACAGATTGCCATGTATCTGTGCCGGGAACTGACGGAGTTTTCATTGCCCAAAATCGGGGAAGACTTTGGTGGACGTGACCATACAACCGTGATTCACGCCCATGAAAAAATCAGCCGGCTTCTTAAAGAAGATCATCAATTGGAAAATGTCGTCAATCAGTTAAAGAAACGAATCCAATACGAATGATGCCTCTGTGAATAGTGTGGATAATCGTTACACGCATATGCACATGTTTTCCACAGGTGCAAAAAGGTGCCACACCTTGCCTGGCAAGGCTTATCCACATTATCCACAGGCCCTACTATTATTACTACTGCATTTATAAAAAATATATATGTATCATGACTCCGGTTTATTCTTCCCTGTATCCAGTTTTTCCAAAAAGGAGTTTCATTAAACAAGGAGGATCGATATGAAGTTTCGCGTAACAAAATCAGCCTTGGTTGATGCAGTGTCACAAGTTTCCAAAGCTGTTTCTTCCAAGACCACTATTCCCATACTTACAGGAATCAAAATAGCTGTGGATGAAGAAGGATTAACACTTACAGGAAGTAATTCCGATATTTCCATTCAAGTGCATGTTCCTGCCAGAAAAGACGACTTGGAACAAGTATTTATGGAAAAAATGGGTAGTGTGGTACTTCCTGGGCGAATTGTCGGAGATCTGGTCCGGAAATTGCCTGGAAAAGAAGTGGAATGGGTTGTCAGTGAAAAATTCCAAACAACAATCCGTTCAGAAACAGCCCAATTTCAGCTGAATGGGCTGGATCCTGTTGAATTTCCCCGTTTGCCTCACTTGTCCACAGATAAAATGTTTAGCATATCAGCAGATATCCTGAAATCGCTCATCCGGCAAACAGGATTTGCGGTAGCAACCAATGAAGCCCGCGGGGTATTGACTGGTGTTATGATACAATTGGAGGCAGGCGAACTTGTCTGTGTCGCGACAGACAGTCACCGTTTGTCCAGACAGCATGCCCAGGTGGAAGGTTCTGAAGAAATCACTCTCAAGAATGTGATTGTTCCGGGGAAAAGTCTGTCAGAACTGGCCAAAACATTGGGTGACTACTCTGGATATGTGGATATCCTGGTTGCAGAAAACCAGATCCTTGTCAAAACGGAAGAACTGTCATTTTATTCACGCTTGTTAGAAGGCACATATCCGGATACAAACCGGGTTATTCCCAAACAAGGGGATACAGAACTTGTTTCTTCTACCAAAGAATTGTTACAATCTGTTGATCGAGCATCTTTAATTAGCCGGGATGGTCGGGATAATGTGATAAAATGGACCTTAAGAGACGGAAAACTGGAGGTAAACTCCAAAGCCCAGGATATCGGAAGTGTGTCTGAAGAGGTTGATGCAAAGGTGAATGGCCCTGAACTGAGTATTTCTTTCAATGCCCGCTATATGATGGAAGCTCTGCGCTCCATCGAAAGTGACGAAATACGTATTCAATTCACTGGAGCGATGACACCGTTTTTGATCCAGCCAACTGATCGGGAAGATTCACTCCATCTGATTGTTCCGATTCGCACCCGCTAGAAGAACTCTCGCACCAGGGAGGCTTTATTATTGAAATTGATAAAAATTGATAAACCATACATTACTTTGGGACAGCTCCTGAAACTTCTGAATGTGATTTCAAGCGGCGGACAGGCCAAATTCCTTTTGCAGGAAGAAGAGATTAAAGTCAATGGTGAACTGGAGACAAGGCGAGGAAGAAAGATCTATCCTCAGGATCAGGTGGAAATTTCCGGGCTCGGGATTGTGATGGTAGTCAGCGAGTAAGGGAGGATCTCATTTTGCGTGTGCAAACGCTGGAATTGAAGCACTATCGGAATATCAGTGAACTTTACCTTCAATGTCCGGAGGAGCTTCATTTTTTTGTTGGTCCCAATGCCCAGGGAAAAACAAACATTCTCGAGTCCTTGTATGTCCTTGCACTCGGTAAATCGCACCGTACGCGTTCTCATAAAGAACTTGTCCGTTTTGGCCAAAAGCGATCACTGATTAAAGCACGAGTAAAAAAAGGAGAAGAGATCCAACGTCTGGAAATCAGTTTATCGGAAAAAGGAAAAAAAGTGAGCCGTAACGGGATTGAAAAAAAGAGATTGAGTCAATATATCGGCTCGCTGCCTGCTGTCCTCTTTGCGCCGGAGGACCTTTCCCTGGTTAAAGGGAGTCCGCAGGTCCGTCGGCGTTTTTTGGACATGGAGATTGGCCAGGTAAGCCCCCGATATGTGCATAATCTGTCGCAATTAAACAAGTTGTTGCCTCAGAGGAACAGCTTGTTAAAGCAGCTTGCACAAACAAAGGAGGGGGATTTTCCTTTTCTGGATATACTGGATGAACAATTCGTGACCTTATCTGTCGCACTGCTGGAGAAAAGATATCGATTCCTGGACTCGCTGTCAAAATGGGCACAGGAAATTCATCAGACCATTACACGGCAAAAGGAAAAGCTGGTTATTAAATATCTTCCTTCTGTTCCTTTGCCGGAAGATGCCGGACCTGACGGATGGGCGGCTGTTCTGAAGTCGGAACTGAAAAAAAACCGGCAAAAGGAGCTTATGCGCGGCAGTACGACCATTGGCCCGCAACGTGATGATCTCCGGTTATTTGTCGGGGATATCGATTTGCACCTTTATGGTTCCCAGGGTCAGCAGCGTACTGCTGCCCTGTCGTTAAAACTTGCTGAAATCGAATTGATTTACCAGGAGATTGGTTATTATCCCATTTTATTATTAGACGATGTGTTGTCTGAATTGGACGATGCGCGCAAGGCACACTTGCTGGAAGCGATTCGGGGACGTGTGCAAACTTTCATTACGACAACCAGTTTGGACGGGATTGATTCAGATATATTATCGCGAACGAAGATTTACCAGGTAAGGCAAGGACATATCATGGAATCGGGGTGATCGAGTGTTTATCCATCTGGGTGGCAGTCGAATGATTCGTATTCGGGAAGTAATTGCAATTTTGGATGCCGATGTAGCAAAAAATGCGGCCAATTCAATGATTAACCTGCAAAAATGGAACGGGACAGAGCACATATCTCCAGATCAAATCAAGTCATATGTTGTTACCCCAAATCATGTTTATGCTTCGCCTATTTCTTCAACAACGCTGAAAAAAAGGGCGGATCATAGTCAAAAAATATGGAAGTAAAGTTCATCAGTTTTGGTAGAAGGAAGCAGGTGACTGAGATTGTCGATACAAGAAACAAATTATGATGAATCGCAGATTCAGGTGTTGGAAGGACTGGAAGCCGTGCGCAAACGGCCGGGAATGTATATCGGTACGACTTCCAGCCGGGGTCTACACCATTTGGTGTGGGAAGTTGTGGATAACAGTATCGATGAAGCGCTGTCCGGAAAGTGTGATACGATTCAGGTGATTATCAATAAGGATAACAGTGTTACTGTCATTGACAATGGACGGGGAATCCCGGTTGGAATTCATCCCAAGATCGGGCGCCCGGCCGTGGAAGTTGTCATGACTATTCTCCACGCTGGCGGGAAATTTGGTGGAAATGGCTATAAATTTTCCGGCGGATTGCACGGAGTGGGCGTATCAGTCGTAAATGCGTTATCCGAATGGCTTGTTGTAGAAGTAAGACGCGATGGAAAAATTTATTACCAACGTTACCAAAAGGGTGTCCCGGAAGCAGACCTGAAGGTGATTGGAGAAGCAAAAGACACCGGAACCAAAACCACTTTCAAGCCAGATCCGGAAATTTTTACGGAAACAACAGAGTTTGATTTTGACCTTTTGCAAAACCGTTTGCGGGAACTCGCCTTTTTAAATGGCGGCGTCAAAATTATTTTAAAAGACTTGCGCGGCGAAGAGGAAAAAGAAGTTGCTTTCCAATATGATGGCGGAATTCAGGCTTTTGTCGAGCATTTGAACCGAAACCGGGATGTACTGCACAAGCCGCCGATTTACATCCAGGGAGAACGTGACTTGATTCCGGTGGAAATCGCCTTGCAATACAACGATTCTTTTACGTCAAACATTTATTCCTATGCGAACAATATTCATACACACGAGGGCGGATACCATGAGGCCGGTTTTAAATCAGCGTTGACTCGTGTCATTAATGAATACGCCCGCCGCAATAACCTGTTGAAGGAAAATGACAGCAATTTGACTGGTGATGACGTGCGGGAGGGTTTGACAGCAATTATCAGCGTAAAAATTGCTGATCCCCAGTTTGAAGGGCAAACCAAAACCAAATTGGGAAACAGTGAAGTCCGTTCAGCAACGGAGCAACTTTTTGCAGATCAGTTCTCGTCTTTTCTGGATGAAAATCCAAATGTGGCCAAAAAAGTTATAAACAAGGCGGTAATGGCTTCCCGTGCGCGTGATGCAGCCCGGAAAGCCCGGGAATTGACCCGCCGCAAAAACGCGCTTGAAGTAAGTTCATTGCCTGGAAAATTGGCTGATTGCACTTCGAAAAGCGCTCCGGACAGTGAACTGTTCATTGTAGAGGGGGATTCCGCAGGCGGAACGGCCAAGCAAGGCCGGGATCGCATGTTCCAGGCTATTTTGCCGCTTAAAGGAAAAATTCTCAATGTAGAAAAAGCACGTTTGGACAAAGCTTTGTCCAATGATGAAATCCGGACGATCATTACTGCACTTGGAACGGGAATCGGCGATGATTTCAATATTGAAAAGGCACGTTACCATAAAATTATCATCATGACTGATGCGGATGTTGACGGAGCCCATATCCGCACTTTACTGCTTACGTTCTTTTACCGCTACATGCGTCCATTGATTGAAAACGGCTTTGTATATATTGCCCAACCGCCGTTATACAAGATCACCCAGGGGAAAACGATCCGCTATGCTTACAATGATCGGATGAAAGAGCAAATCATGTCTGAACTTGCAGGAAAAACAAAAATTGAAATACAGCGCTACAAAGGTTTGGGAGAAATGAATGCGATTCAGTTATGGGAGACAACCATGGATCCGGAAAGCCGCACCATGCTCCAGGTATCGTTACAGGATGCTATCGATGCGGATGAAGTTTTTGAAATGTTGATGGGAGACCGGGTAGAACCGCGCCGGGAATTTATCCAGGAATACGCCAAACAGGCCAACCTTGATATCTAGGCGAAAAAGCGGTCAGGCGAGTGTAGAACGGGAGATGAAACAATGGCAGAGATTCAGCGTATTCAGGAAGTAAATATCAGTAAGGAAATGAAGTCCTCCTTTTTGGACTATGCGATGAGCGTCATTGTCAGCCGGGCATTGCCAGACGTCCGAGATGGCTTAAAACCGGTTCATCGCCGTATTTTATATACCTTGTATGAGTTGGGGATGACCCCTGACAAACCTTATAAAAAGTCGTCGCGTTTAGTCGGTAATGTTTGCGCCAATTACCATCCTCACGGGGATGTGGCTGTTTACGAAGCTATGGTCCGGATGGCGCAGGACTTTTCTTATCGCTATCCATTGGTGGATGGCCATGGAAACTTTGGATCCGTTGACGGAGATCCTCCTGCCGCCATGCGTTATACAGAAGCAAGAATGGCACCGATTAATCTGGAATTGCTGAGGGACATTCAGAAAGAGACGATTAATTTTATTCCTAACTACGATGGTCAGCAGGAAGAACCGGTTGTTCTTCCTGCCCGCTTTCCCAATTTGCTTGTCAACGGAGCCTCGGGAATTGCAGTGGGGATGGCAACAAACATTCCGCCTCATAATTTGCGGGAAGTGATTGATGGTATCCTTATGATGCTGGATAATCCGGAGGTTACGATTGAAGAACTGATGAAGGTTGTGAAAGGGCCGGACTTCCCGACCGGCGGCATTATTCTGGGAGTTGAAGGAATTCGCAAGGCGTTTCGCACAGGTCGCGGGAGTATTCATATTCGGGCAAAGACACGGATTGAAGAGGCCGGCAATGGAAAGATGCGCATTGTTGTTGAGGAACTTCCATATCAAGTCAACAAATCCAAATTGGTGGAAAAGATTGCCCATCTGGTACGTGATAAAAAAGTTGACGGGATTACTGATCTGCGCGATGAATCAGACCGGAAAGGAATGCGTGTGGTTATAGAGCTTCGCAGGGATGTCAATCCGCGTATTGTCTTGAATAACCTGTATAAACACACAAACCTGCAAACCAGTTTTGGTGTAAACATGCTGGCGCTGGTTAATGAGCAACCTCGTGTCCTGAATTTGCAACAGGCAATTTACCATTATATCGAACATCAGATAGAGGTTATCCGGCGCCGCACGCAATTTGATCTGAACAAAGCTGAGGAACGCGCGCACATTTTGGAAGGTCTTCGGATAGCACTGGATTATATTGATGAAGTAATCAACCTGATTCGGGCTTCCAAAACCACCCAGGAAGCAAGAACAGGATTAATGGAGCGGTTCAAGCTTTCCGAACGGCAGGCACAGGCAATTCTCGACATGAGGCTGCATCGTCTGACCGGATTGGAACGCGAAAAGATTGAAGCCGAGTATGAAGAGTTGCAGAAATTGATCGCCAAACTGCGGGACATCCTTTCCGATGAAGCGAAAATCCGCGGGGTTCTGCGCAGGGAAATCATGGATATCAGGGATAAATACGGAGATGACCGGCGCACAATGATCAAGATCGAGGCAGACAGCATTGAAGCCGAAGATCTTATCCCGGATGAAGAAGTGTCCATCTTGCTTACGCAAAGAGGCTATATCAAGCGGATGCCGTTATCCACTTACCGTGCGCAGAAAAGGGGCGGAAAAGGGATCACCGGAATGGGAACCCGCGAGAATGATTTGGTGCAGCACATGTTTGTCACCAATTCGCATAGCCAGCTTCTTTTCTTCTCTAACAAAGGGAAAGTTTATCGTCTGAAAGCATATGAAGTTCCGGAATTGGGCAGAACAGCCAAAGGAACTCCGATCATCAACCTGGTTCAAATTGACCAGGATGAACGGATTGAAGCCGTTATTCCTGTACAAGAGTTCCGTCCTGACCAGTATCTCTTCTTTGCAACAGCATATGGCGTTGTCAAAAAGACTGCGTTGAGCGAGTTTGAAAATATCCGCCGCAACGGTTTGTTCGCGATTAATTTGCGGGATGGCGACGATTTGGTTGGTGTCCGCCTGACTGACGGGGATCAGGAAGTGATTATGGGCACACAACATGGAATGTCAATTCGTTTCCATGAGATGGACGTAAGAGAGATGGGGCGCTCGGCAACGGGAGTAAAAGGAATTACCCTGGGCGACGGGGATCGTGTCATTGACATGGATATTGTTCTCCCTGAAAACCATGTTATGATTGTAACCCAAAACGGTTACGGCAAACGGACACCGCTTGAAGAATACCGTATACAATCGCGCGGAGGCAAAGGAATTAAAACACTCAGTTTAACCGAGAAAAAAGGTGAAGTAGTCGCGCATAAAGTGGTATCTGAACAGGAAGATCTGATGCTGGTTACCTGGTCAGGCGTCGTCATTCGGCTCAATGTGGCAGATATCTCCGTGATGGGCAGGTATGCACAGGGGGTTCGCCTGATTCGCGTTGATGATGATGAAGTATCTGCCGTCGCCATTGTCCGTGCTGTCGATGAAGAAACAGAAACAGAAACGAATAAATAAATTAATCGCTACTTTTCCCCGGAAAAGAGAAACAGGGAAGCCATGGAATCCGGGAACTGACAGGCAATAAAATCAATGAGATGCTCTAAAATAATCTGTTCTTTATGGACAGGCTGCAACATGATTTCTTCCCACAAGGGAGGATCATATCTACAAAGCATACTCATGGAAAAACATAGCATAAAGAGACACATTACCTCCGGTAGCGGTTGAGGGCGATTATTACCTGCGTAAAGGTAGTAATCGCCTTTTCTGTTGTCAAGCAACCATGGATGCTTGACTAGTTCCGGGTTGGGCAAGGCACAGGCCAGACAAAGGTTTCCTTCCCGAATGGCCGGTTTTTCAAGAAAAAAAAGAGTTTGCTTAACCTGTTGGTTTAATTTTTCCACAAATGCGGAAGAGGTAAGATAGCATTCATCCAAAATTTTTTCACTGACAATCAGACATGGAGACGACAGTGTTGGAAGAATCCAGCGAACAGGAAATAAAGTGTGTTCTTCAAATACCAGCTGGTAAGCCGATTGCAAATCAGGCAAAAAACCCAATAATTCCTTGACAGAACATGTATCTCCTGCCTGGACCGGAACTCCCATATGCGCAGCCAACAGAGGAAACAATCCCTCTTTTTGAATGCGGATTTCATCATCATGAAAACGAAACTGCTCCTTTTTCCGTTTTCGAGTGGAAAGTCCGTGACGCAAAACTGTTGTGTTTTTTGGATAACAGGGATTTCTTGACAGAATCCAGGCTTTGATAAAGTTCATCATGCCATAGTAGAGCAAAAGAGGTTGACTCCACTTTTCGCAAAGAAGGGCTGATTGAAAAAGTGAAAGGGCCTGACGAATATAGGCTGTAAACGACTGCACATTTTTGTAGGCAAACCGTTCAGGTTCCTGAAAATCGGCCTGCCGGTATTTTCGCAACAAATATTTGCGGGCGAACTCCTCATTTTTAAGCCAACCATAAAGTGAAAGTGGATCTTGAAAATGGGCTTTCCACTTTTGGTCTGGATGATTTTTCACACGTGTCACCTCAATTGTCTCCAGTTTCCTGATTATTGTTTGACAAAATCAATATGCCTATTACAAGAGAGATAGATAGAAAGAGGCAGGGAGAGATGAAGAGGAGGCTAATATTTTTAAGCATGTTGTTGGTGTTTGTATATGGTACGCTGCCGCCCCCAAATACCAGCTCAATCCAACCTCAGAAAAAATATGACCTGGTGTTGATCCATGGATTTAACAACCGGCACCAGTGGGGATTTGAATTTTTATACCGTCTGGCTGAACATTGGGGATCAGGGAACGTGTACGTGATCTATACCAATACATCCAAAAAAGTATGGACCATGCCCCTTCACAAAAATCAGATCGTGATGATTGGGGATAATAACCATCAGGCAGGAAATGATTCCACCCATGAACAGGCAAAACTGGTTTCACAAAAAATTTCTATTCTGCAAAAGAACCACGGATTAAGCAATCCTTTTCATATTGCAGCACACAGCATGGGCGGACTTGTTGCGCGCGAACTGGCCTATTTGCGCCCTGGGCAGGTAGCCAACATTGTTACACTGGCCACTCCGCATCACGGCACACAACTCGCAAATGAATACAAATGGCTGGGAATGTTCGTTCACGGGGAGGAAGCTTTAAAAGATATTACACCGCAGGCAGTTGTGCGGTTTAACCGGAAGTTCCCTGTGGAGGAAAGCCCGTTTTACAAGGATGGCAAGTTGTATACCATTGCCGGAGACGCGGATGGCTGGGGGGATCGGGGCTGGAACGGGGAATTGGCTGCAGGATGGACGCTGTTTGCACTGAAGTACCAAAAGGATAGTGACGGGGTTGTCGCAGAAGGGGAAGCCACCCTTTCCGGAGCCAAACATGTAAAAACATTTTCGGAATTGAATCATTTGCAACTGATTAAAAGCCCTGCTGTTGCGGATCTGGTCTCCAGACTGTTACCGTGATTTGCAGTTATCCACAAGTTTTACAGAGTTATTCACAGTGTTTTGTGGATAACTTGCGTATTGCTGTGGACAAAGGATTGATGCAAATCAAATCTTGACAGTGATACAAGAGATTGTTAAACTGCTTTAAAATTAGGGTCAAAGGGGAAAACAACATGTGGGAACAGAAGTTTGCCAAAGAAGGACTAACATTTGACGATGTCTTATTGCTGCCGGCAAAGTCGGAAGTGTTGCCACGGGATGTGAATGTAGGTACACGGCTTGCCAAAGGAATTCAGTTAAATATACCATTGATTAGTGCGGGGATGGATACTGTTACGGAATCCGCCCTGGCGATAGCGATTGCGAGGCAAGGTGGAATCGGGGTTATCCACAAAAATATGAAAGTGGGAGAACAGGCAGAAGAGGTAGATCGTGTCAAACGTTCAGAAAGCGGCGTTATTACCAATCCGTTTTACCTGACCCCTGACCATAAAGTACATGATGCGGAAGAATTGATGGCCAAATATCGCATTTCCGGAGTCCCGATTGTAGATGAACACCGTAAACTGGTTGGCATTCTTACAAATCGCGATCTTCGCTTTGTGCGCGATTACTCAATACCGATTTATGAAGTGATGACCAAAGAAAATTTAATCACCGCTCCGGTAGGGACTACTCTTCAGGAAGCGGAAGGTATTTTGCAGCAGCATAAAATCGAGAAGCTGCCACTTGTTGATGAGAACGGAATTTTAAAAGGTTTAATCACCATCAAGGATATAGAAAAAGCTACCCAATTTCCTGATGCTGCCAAGGATGCCCAGGGACGGCTGCTGGCAGGTGCAGCCGTTGGTGTGGCCAAAGATACCAAACGCCGTGTTCAGGCATTGATTGAAGCAGAAGTGGACATGATTGTGGTCGATACGGCACACGGTCATTCCAGGGGAGTACTGGAAGCAA
This sequence comes from uncultured Thermoactinomyces sp., assembly GCA_965544045.1. Classification (GTDB taxonomy): domain Bacteria; phylum Bacillota; class Bacilli; order Thermoactinomycetales; family Thermoactinomycetaceae; genus Thermoactinomyces. The sequence continues at coordinate 43,128 of CBEULT010000007.1, read as the reverse complement.
TTCATGATATTCGCAAAAACTATCCCGATTTGGTCATTGTCGCCGGAAACGTGGCTACAGGCGAGGCCACCCGTGACTTGATCGAAGCCGGTGCAAGCATAGTGAAAGTCGGAATTGGACCAGGCTCCATCTGTACCACACGTGTTGTCGCCGGAATCGGTGTTCCGCAGATTACAGCCATTTACGATTGTGCTACAGTAGCCCGTCAGTATGGTGTGCCCATCATTGCCGATGGAGGGGTTCGCTATTCCGGGGATATTGTGAAAGCCCTGGCTTCCGGAGCAGATGCGGTCATGCTGGGAAGCCTGTTTGCCGGAACGGAAGAAGCTCCTGGCGAATCAGAAATATTCCAGGGACGCCGTTTCAAGGTATATCGCGGAATGGGTTCAATTGGAGCCATGCAGCAAGGCAGCAGTGACCGTTATTTTCAGGAGAATGTGCAAAAACTGGTTCCGGAAGGAATTGAAGGTCGTGTTCCCTATAAAGGGCCTTTGGCAGATACTGTCTATCAGCTTATTGGCGGAGTGCGATCAGGCATGGGTTATTGCGGCGCCGCCAATTTGCATGAACTTAAAGAAAACAGCCGCTTTATCCGCATTTCAAACGCCTCATTGCGCGAAAGCCACCCTCATGATGTGCAAATTACCAAAGAAGCGCCAAACTATAACCTGTGATGAGCATAAAAACACAGATCTTTGTTTTTTAAATGAACAAGGAAGAAATTTCTTCACTTGTTCATTTCTTTTTTCTATTTATTTATGTAAAATGGTTCTCATCTTTTCCTTTCATTTCGAATGTTTATATATTGGGGGATTTTTTAATAAGGGATGAAGATAGATGAACTGTTTCAGCTTTCGAAAAATGCTTCTGTCAGTCTTGTGTGTGTATCTGTCTGTTTCGCTCATTATGCCTTCACCCGCATCGGCGACAGAAAACGGGCCTGTGGACGTGGAGGCACGTTCCTATTTCCTGATGGATTATCAGTCAGGAGTGGTATTGGCAAGGAAAAATGCAGATCAGCCTTTGCCCCCTGCCAGTATGACAAAAATGATGTCTGCTTTTATTGTTTTGGATTACATACATAACGGAAAGTTAAGATGGAATGACTCCGTCGTGATCAGCCAACGGGTTCAGAATGTGGACGAAGCACAAGTTTATCTGGTTGCTGGAGAAGAAATAACTGTTCGGCAGTTATTTATGGCCATGCTCGTTTACTCAGCAAATGACGCCACGGTGGCATTGGCTGAACACATTGCCGGAACGGAAGAAAAATTTGTGCAGATGATGAATGAAAAGGCAAAGATATTGGGAATGAAAAATACCCATTACCGTACGGCGACAGGACTGGATCTCCATTTGTATTCCGACCCCCCTGAAGTACCTGGCAAACATGTGATGTCAGCGCATGATACTGCCATCCTGGCATCCAGTCTGATCAGGGCCTATCCGGAAGTGCTCAAGATCACATCCATTCCTGAATATACCTTTTACCAGGGAACTCCGCGGGAACAACCTGTACAAAACTGGAACCGGATGTTGCCTGGCTTTAACCATGAATATTCGGGCGTAGATGGAATGAAAACAGGGCATACCAATTTGGCCGGATATTGTTTTACCGGTACTGCCAAAAGGCAGGGAATTCGCCTGGTTTCCGTTGTGATGGGGACAAAAAATGACACCAGGCGGTTTTCAGAAACGAAAAAACTGCTCGATTACGGATACGGGGAATTTGTACCGGTTTCGTTTACGGCAAAAGATGGAAAGATCCAGGGACAAGAAAATATGCCGCTTCAAAATGGTGTAGAGCGGAGCGTCCCGGTTGCTGTAAAGAAAACGGTAACTGTCCTCATCCAGCCCGAAAAACAGAACCATTATACGGTCAAAGCAGAATTTGATTCCAATGTGCGTGCCCCTCTAAAAAAAGGAACAGTTGTCGGGAAAGCATTCCTGTTTTATGATGGAGTGAAAGTGGAAGGATTCCAACCGGTGGAAGTGGTAACAACGCGAGCGATTGAAGAAGGAAGTTCGATCAGACTCTTTTTCCGTTCGGTCGGTGATGAAATAGCCAGTTGGTTTGATTAGATTTATTTTTTGGAAGCAGTTAACTATAATAATGGAGAGAGGAATTCACGGAATTGACACTCTCCAACTTTAAAGACCTTCCATCTTCATAATCATTAAATAACATCCAAGATCATTGAGGGGGATACAGGATGAACGAAACACGTAAAACAGGAACAGATCGCGTAAAACGCGGGATGGCCGAAATGCAAAAAGGCGGCGTCATCATGGACGTGGTGAATGCTGAGCAGGCGAAAATTGCGGAACAGGCCGGTGCAGTGGCCGTTATGGCCCTGGAACGGGTTCCGTCTGATATCCGTGCTGCAGGTGGCGTTGCCCGTATGGCAGATCCGCGCGTTGTTGAAGAAGTGATGAATGCCGTATCCATTCCGGTAATGGCCAAGGCGCGGATCGGTCACTTTGTGGAAGCGCGTTTGTTGGAATCAATGGGGGTTGATTATATTGACGAAAGCGAGGTTTTAACCCCGGCGGACGAATTGTTCCATATTGACAAATCCGGCTTTACCGTTCCGTTTGTCTGTGGAGCACGGAATTTGGGGGAAGCCTTGCGCCGTATTGGTGAAGGTGCGTCCATGATTCGCACCAAAGGGGAACCTGGCACAGGAAATATTGTCGAAGCAGTTCGCCATATGCGGAAAATGCAATCACAAATAAATCATGTAAGAGGCATGTCCCGTGATGAATTGATGGCTGAAGCCAAAAACCTGGGTGCTCCGTATGAGTTGTTGCTTCAAGTTCATGAAACAGGCAAATTGCCCGTAGTCAACTTTGCAGCAGGCGGTGTGGCGACTCCGGCCGATGCTGCATTGATGATGCATTTGGGTTCAGATGGAGTATTTGTTGGTTCCGGGATCTTTAAATCAGATAATCCGGAAAAATTTGCACGTGCTATTGTACAAGCTACAACACACTATGAAGATTTTGCCCTGATTGCCGAAGTATCGAAAGATCTGGGTACGGCGATGCCCGGGCTTGAAATCTCCAAGCTCCGTGCTGAAGACCGGATGCAAGAACGCGGCTGGTAGGAATGGAAGCGAAGGTCGTGAAGATTGGTGTACTGGCTTTACAAGGAGCGGTTCGCGAGCATGTTCGCCAACTGGAAGCAGCTGGGGCGATGGCAGCGGCCGTAAAACGTGCGGAAGACCTCTCGGATCTCGATGGATTGGTGATCCCGGGCGGAGAATCAACGACAATCAGCAAACTGATACGGGAGTATCAATTAACTGAACCAATCCTTGACATGCATCGCGCAGGGAAACCCATCTTTGGAACCTGCGCAGGGTTGATCATGATCGCCAAACAAATTGAAGGGCAAGTGGGCAGCCATTTGGGCCTGATGGATATTTCTGTAAAAAGAAATGCTTTTGGCCGACAGCGGGAAAGTTTTGAAATGGAGCTGCCGGTGAAAAATGTAGCTGACGATTTCCAGGCAGTATTTATCCGTGCTCCTTATATTGAAAAAACAGACGTGGGAGTAGACATTCTTGCAGAAGCAGGCGGGAAGATCGTGGCTGTTCAGCAAGGCACCTTATTAGGAGTTGCCTTCCATCCGGAGTTGACTGACGATATTCGCTTCCATGCCTATTTTGTGGAAATGGTCCGCCAGTCTCTTGCAGTCAATGCGGGATAAATCCGATTTATTTTTTGACAATTCCATTGGATGGTTACAAATGACGAACAATCGGATATAATAAAAAGCAAACTTTGAAATGGCAAACGCGAAGAAGAGGCAAGTAACTGGCAATTTTGTTGCAGAGAGGCGATGGCTGGTGTGAATCGCCCAAAATTGCCGGTGAATCCACCTTGGAGCGAAACACGAAGGCGGAAAAGCCGCTTGAAGTGTCCTTTCGGCAAACGAGCCGTTATCTCGTAAGAGTGGACCTGTGGACGAAAACCAGGGGTCAACAAGGGTGGCAACGCGGAACCTTCCGTCCCTTTTTTGGGGGGAAGGTTTTTATTTTTTTCAGGAGGTGTGCTCAATTGTTAGATATCAAAAAACTACGAACGCAAATGGATGAAGTCAGGCAGAGATTGTCGGCACGTCATGGGGAACTTGAGGGAATCAATACTTTTGACGACCTGGACCAGCGCCGGCGCACATTGATTCAGAAGAGCGAACAGCTGAAAAACAGGCGCAATGTGGTATCCAAGGAAATCGCGCAAATGAAAAAGAACAAGCAGGATGCAGAAGACAAGATTCTGGAAATGCGTAGAGTGGGGGAGGAAATCAAACGGCTGGATGAAGAATTGCGCCAGTGTGATGAAGAGATGAAACAAATTTTGCTTACTTTTCCCAATATCCCTCATGAAAGCGTACCCATTGGATCTTCCGAAGAGGAAAACAAGGTGGTCAGAAAATGGGGAGAAATTCCGCGGCCTTCTTTTGCCATCAAACCCCATTGGGAGCTTGCCGAGGAACTGGATCTGCTCGATTTCGACCGAGCGGCAAAAGTGACGGGATCGCGCTTCGTTTTTTATAAAGGCCTGGGAGCCCGCCTTGAACGGGCCTTAATCAGCTTTATGCTCGATCTGCATACAAATGAACACGGATATATGGAAATGATTCCTCCTTTTATTGTCAATCGGCAATCAATGACAGGGACAGGCCAATTGCCAAAATTTGAGGAAGATGCCTTCAAATTGGCAGATAATCCTGATTATTTCCTGATTCCTACCTCGGAGGTGCCTGTGACCAATTATCATGCAGATGAAATATTGTCCAATGACGATCTGCCCAAATACTACACAGCTTTCAGCAGCTGTTTCCGCTCGGAAGCCGGATCGGCCGGAAGGGATACACGCGGGCTCATTCGTCTGCATCAGTTTAACAAGGTAGAAATGTTGAAAATCGTTCATCCGGACACTTCATACGAAGAATTGGAGAAAATGGTGGTCAATGCCGAGACTGTATTGCAGTTGCTGGAACTACCTTACCAGGTAGTTAATCTTTGCACAGGCGACCTTGGCTTTTCCGCAGCCAAAACGTATGATCTGGAAGTATGGATACCCAGCAACCAGACTTACCGGGAGATTTCCTCCTGCAGCAATTGCGAAGATTTCCAGGCACGCCGTGCGCAAATTCGCTTCCGTCCAAATGCAAACAGCAAACCGGAATTTGTGCATACGCTCAATGGATCGGGCCTTGCCGTCGGGCGCACGGTCGCAGCCATTCTGGAAAACCACCAGCAAGCCGATGGAACTGTTCGGATTCCCAAAGCATTGCAACCCTATATGGGGGGAATCGAAACGATCAAATAAGAAGAATCCCTGCTCTTTGCAGGGGTTTCTTTTATTTAACAGGTTGACATTGGCCAAAAAATCTGTATAATGTAGTTTTGTAGCTTGCATATTAAGATTGTGGAGAGGTGGTCGAGTGGTTTAAGGCAGCGGTCTTGAAAACCGCCGTGCGTGTGAGCGTACCGTGGGTTCGAATCCCACCCTCTCCGCCAGACGACAAAAGGGCTCCGTTTATTGCGGGCCCTTTTTTATTGCAACAATTCAGTTTTAGAAACCATAAGAATTATAACAGCCGTTTTCTTGCAACCGGCTGGAACGCTCGTAATGCAAAGCACCGTCACAAATCCGGAGGATCTTCGGTTACTACACCACACCCATGCGCCTTAGATCATGGGCAGATCCGTAACGGAAAAAATGAGGATTGACAGAACGAGAAAAAGCACTGAACCAATAATTTCGATGATTCCCACCTTCATCGGAGGCACCGGTTTGCCTCCCCACACAAAGGTTCTCACTGTCGAAAAAGCGTAGGGTAATACCAGGAGTGGCTCCATGAGGGCAAGCGTAACCACAAGCAGGGTGTGGTACCCTTTGGAGGCCTTCTGCCAGGTGGCATTTTTGCGTTCCCGGAACACGGATTTAACGAAAAAGACACTTCCCGTGAAGTACAGAATGCATGAGGCCGCGACCCACAAGGCAACATCATCCAATCTCCCGGCCCCGACGAAATAGGAGGCCAAACCGCCAATCGAAAAGGTGAGAATGGCGACAATATCGTTGACAAAGGAGCGCTCGTCGCGCCGGTAAGCATACCAGCTGTTGACAGCCAGCAGTCCAGCCAGTACAGGCCCGGCCCACAGGAGCGATGGACGGGCAAAGAGCGGCGGAAGCATCAAGACTATCCCCAGCCCAAAGTAGACCAGTGACCAACGCAGACAGCTTTGGCGGTTGTTCCGATTCATTAATGCCAGCCGGAAGGGATAGGCTGCCAGATAGAACAACATCCAGCCGATAAACAGCGGAAGATGCAGCCAAGCAGGACCTCCCACGGCCATGCCGAGGAAAAAGGGAATGGACACCATCGCCCATCCGCCATGTTCCCGTGGAAGGATCGGTTTCATCGTAACATCTCCAATCTCCAATAATCTCCATTTTCCCCACTCTGAATGGATCTTTATCATCGTAACCCATCCCCCGACCCTTAAATGTGATGGATGTCACACTTTTTGCAAAACCTTCGCTTTGGAAGCTTTCTGAAGAAGGTTTTGTTTTGCATCATTGGTACAAAGAAATGGGTTTTTTTTGAATAACCGATATACCATAATATTTATAATCATTATAATTATATAATTATGGATAATAAACAAAATTTCAAGGAAAAGTCCCATTTATAAAATTTAAAATGAGCGTTATGATTTATTTCTGGAATGGAGTTGAATACTCTGATTTTTTATTTAAGGAGGAGAACAGTGAATAAAGCATCGCAAATATATTGGGATGAATTTTGGAAGCGCCAAAATCAAGAGAAGCCAAAATCAGTAAGTTCATGGAAATTCGGGGATAATCCGGACTATTTGGCCCAGTTGGTAATAGACGGTATTAAAACAGCTACTTGTTCCGGATTGGTTTTTTATGAAATTGAAAATGAGCCATTACCCTCTGTTGGAGATTACAGCATTATTTTAAACAGCAGAGACGAACCAGTGGCGATTATTAAAACAGAAAATGTCAAAATAATGCCGATGAATGAGGTTACAGAGGAGTTTGCTTTTGCAGAAGGAGAAGGGGACAGAACTTATCAATATTGGAGGGAAACTCATAAAAAATTCTTTACGAAAGAATTGAGGAAGGCAGGACTGGAATTTTCCAGGTGTTTTTTGTGCTGAGATATTGGATAGTTTTATAATCCCGGACCGAACTGGGAACGATTCCATAAACTGTGTGTGCAGTTCCGCCGGCATTTTTGGTTACATAATATTCAGTGGGTTGGAAGTGATTTATGCGTCACAGCAAACTTGTTTCTTTGGTCAAGATATTGTGGATATTGTGGATAAAATTGTGGATATGTTGATAAATTTCATGTTGATCAGAAAAATAAGTATAAAAAAAAGGAGTCGGCTTGAACCAGAGGCGCGACTCCTTCTGCGTAAATGCTTTCCCGATCTTTCAATCCCATTGCACTAACCCTTTCGTTACTTCCTTTTCAAAAGTAAGAAATAACAAAAAAGGTTAGTGTCATTATTATCATAGCGAATCATTCTTTAATTCGAAATATTAAACCTGAAAAAATCACAAAAAAGTCATATGAAAAGCAGTTGGTATTTATTTTTTAGCGGGGTTCAGGGGATTTATTCCGATTTTTAAAGTAATAAACGGTCAAGGTTTGTGAATAATTTTATATATTTGTTCACCACAAGATATTGTGGATAATGTGGATAACATTGTGGATATGTTGATATGTGGGGTTTGAAAAACGGCTAAAGCCTTGAATTTGCTTGTTTTTTATATACTTGTCTATTCATGGCTTTAGCCTGTGAACAAGTGATTGTTTCAAATTCAAACAGCATGTTTTTAATTTATTTTCTAATGGCTAGTTTTTTCGGATTGCATTTGGGACATTTTCCGGAAGGAGGTGTTAACAATCAGGCGGCTGTTCATTGGCGGGGAATTGGATGGTAAACAGGACACCTTTTTTTTCATTGACCAGTTGATAAGGGAATGAATGTACTTCCAGAATTTTTTTTACGATATAGAGCCCAAGCCCGCTTCCACCTGTACCGCGGTTTCTCGACTTTTCCAGACGGTAAAAGGGTTCAAAGGTCTTGTCCAGTTCGGATTTGGGAATGGAAGTTCCGGTATTAAGCACACTGAGCTGTATATGGTTTTTCAAATGCTCCAGTTTGATTTCAACAAGTTCATAAGGAGGTGAATAATTCATCGCGTTATGAATAATATTGCTGATCGCTTTTTGCATGAGATCCGGATCCGCATAAACTTTTATCCCGGGTTCCAGAAGTGTTTTTAACTGCAATTGCTTGTCCTGGCCAAAGAAGTCCAGCCTTTTCAGGACAGACTCGATGATGGCAGTTAAATCAACCGGTTTTTTTGAGGGGGTAAACGTACAGGTTTCCAATTTGGAAATTTCCATGATTTCTTTTACCAAATGCTGCATGTTTTGCATCACCATATAAGATCTGCGCAAGTATTTGTCCCGGTCCTTGTAAACGCCGATCCGGTGAATCATGCCTTCCAGTTGGCCCATGACAGCGGTAATTGGCGATTTCAGTTCGTGGGAAATGGTGGCCATAAATTCCCTGCGTTTTGCTTCCTGTTCCCGTTCACGCTGAATATCGTCTTTTAACTGAACGTTGGCCTGTTTCAGTTCAGACATGGTTCTCTCCAGGTTTTGCGAAAGTTCATTCAAACTTTGTGACAATTCCCCGATTTCATCATCGGAATGGGGATGGCAAGTCTGGCTGAAATCAAGTTTGGCCATCCGTTTGGCCACCTTGTTTATTTTCAGTAACGGCTGGGCAATCAGTTTGGCATAAAGGAAAGCACCCGCCACGGAAATAAGCAGAATAAATATGGCCATATATGGCATAAACATCAAAATGGCGCTACTTGCTTCATTGATTGGCTGCATGGTAGCGATAAAGGTGGCGATAAATTGGTCTCCCTGGAAAGTAATTGGTCTTTCCACAATCTGGATGTGCGGAGTGTTCTGATCTTTCCCGGATGAAAATCTGCTTTCCGATATGGACGGGATTCTGTAAAGTTGGGAATCAGCAGCGGTAATAATTATCCTGTTTCCTTGCTGATCGCGAATCGTCAAATGAACATTGTAATCATGGGTAAATTTATAGAGAATATCCTGTGCCTGTGAAATGGTTAATGGCCGGACAGTATTTAATAGCTGCTGAATGCCATGATTCATGTTATTAACTTTATATTGATAATAAAATGAAGGCAGTAAAAAATAAAAAGAAGCAAATAATATCGTTGTAGACAGCGCCAGCAAAGCACTGGTAATCAAAAAGATTTTATGGGTGATGCCCTGTCTTTTCAGTATCAAGTTTGTAACCAACTCCTTTGACGGTGTGGATATAGGGAATTCGCAGTTTCTTGCGCAAATTTTTAATATGGGTATCCACTACACGAGGATCTCCATAAAAATCAATTCCCCAGACTTTATTCAATAACAGATCTCTGGAACAAACCCTTTCCTTGTTTTCAATAAGTGTTTTCAAAATATCAAACTCTTTGTTTGTCAAACTTTTTTTCTGTTGATCCACAAAAACGGAATAGCTATCCAGATCCATGATGATTTCATGATATTCCAATCTGCGTGTTGTTTCTGTCTGATATGTTCTCCGCAGCACCGCTTCAACCCGTTTATTCAAAATGTGAAAAGAGAATGGCTTGGTTATATAGTCATCTATGCCCAGTTCAAACCCTTTGATCTGATCGGTTTCTTCACCCAAGGCTGTCAACATTATGACGGGAACGGAAGATATTCGGCGAATTGATTTTAATACCTGGTAACCGTCTTTTTGCGGAAGCATAATATCCAAAATCAATAAATCATGTTTATTTTCCATGAATTTGCGGATACCTTCGTCTCCGTCATTGGCGGTATCGACATCATAATGTTGAACCATCAGAAATTCGCGGATCAATTCCTGAATGTCGGTATCGTCTTCAATGACAAGGATCTTGTGAGACATGGTGAACCTCCTTTTTACTGATCCTGATGACATCATAGCAAAGTCCTGAAAAAGGGAAAATCTCTTTTTTTGAGGGAGCATAGTGGAATTTATCGTAATCATATTTTATGACAGGTGAGAGAAAAAACGTGCGGGTTCAGATGGAAAGTTCAAAAAGATGGCACAGAGGAAAGAAGGTGTCTGAACCGGTGAATGAATAAAACAGGAAGGGCGATGTGACCGAAAATGGTGCATCACCCTGATCAGATCATTAACCGGGTTTTCTGTTTAAGACATCTCTTAATTCTTGAGTGGGATCTGTAAAAACCTCTCGTCCATTAATATAAATATGGTTAGCTTTATCAGGATTCCATGAAAAAGTTGTATAAAATGATTGATTTGCTCGTACCATTTCCAGATCCATGATAATTTTAAACTCCGACAGGCGAAAAAAAAGATTTAGTTCATCAATAAATCCATGATAACTTCCTGTCGGGCGAAATTGGAAAACTTGGTGGAAAGGATGTGGCTTGGAATCAGAGATATACTGGTTATATATTTGGTACAAGATAAAACAGGAATCCTCAACTTGCTTGAGACATTTTTGGACGACCGGATGGGGAAGTACTTCTATCAGATCCTGGTCACTCGGGTCAATGGCCATTTTGATGTCCAGCCCGGTTTTCAAGTATATTGGGTAACTCCCCGTTGACATGGGTGTTTCAAGAGGCAAATCAATTCGAAACGGGATTTCTTTTGTCTGGTTTGCTTGAATGGAAAAAGCCCTGGACAGTTGATATTTTTGAAGAATACAGGAAGTTTTTTTATTGTTTTTCAAATAGTGACTAACCAGGTATAAATAAATGTCGTCAATCTGTTGTTCCGTTTGTCCGCCGCGAATAAAAACAACTCCCTCAACCGGGGAACCCGCATGATAGGGCTGCTGATTTATACGGGTGTCTACAGATGCTGCCCCAATTCCCAGACTGGCCAACGATTTGTACAACATAGTTGCTCCCTCCTTCATTGGAAAATAATTATAAAGAGGGGAATTTTATCATAACATAAGAGGTTGAGAATTCCTAATTTGATATTTTTGGATTACATTCAATTAATTGAAAAAATTATTTATAATGGGCACTTTTTATCGGTTTTTTCATAAAATGTAAAGGAAATGCTTATTTAGATAGTAGGAAGAAGTCCAGGAAAGGATGGGGATATCCTGTGTGCGGAATTACGGGATGGATTGATTTTGTGAAAGATTTAACCCGGGAGAAGGAAATTCTTCAACAAATGAATCGCACCCTTCTGAACCGGGGCCCTGATGATGAAGGGGTCTGGTTTTCGCCACATGCGGCTTTTGGACATCAGCGTTTGATTGTGATTGATCCGGAAGGCGGCGTGCAACCCATGGTCAAAATCGTGAATGGACAGAAATTTGTTATTACTTATAATGGAGAAATATACAATATGGGGGAGTTGCGATTAAAATTGCTGTCTCTTGGCCATTCACTATCCACCCGTTCCGATACGGAATTGATTCTTGCAGCTTATATCGAATGGGGAGAAGATTGCCTCAAATACCTTAACGGCATTTTTGCCTTTGCTATTTGGGACGAACAGCGGCAAACCTGTTTTATGGCAAGAGACAGGATCGGCGTGAAACCTCTCTTTTATACAAAGATCGGGGATTCGCTCCTGTTTGGATCTGAACTTAAATCTCTGTTAGCCCATCCTGCTGTTGAACCGGTGATTGATGATCAGGGCCTGGCTGAACTTTTGGTCATGGGGCCGGCCAGAACGCCAGGCTGTGGGGTGTTTAAGAATATTTACGAGCTGCGCCCGGGACATTTCCTGCTTTATGATCGGGATGGGGTCAAAACATGCTCTTATTGGGAATTGACCAGCCGTTATCATGAAGATGATCTGGAGACAACAGCCCACCAGGTACGGGAACTTTTTCAGGATGCCGTAAAGAGACAACTGGTGTCCGATGTTCCCGTCGGAACGATGCTTTCCGGCGGGCTTGATTCAAGTGCGATTTCCGCTTGTGCAGCGAAAGTGTTTCAAGAAGAAAAGAGGGGAACTTTGCATACATTTTCAGTTGATTACATCGATAACGACAAATATTTTAATGTTAATGAATTTCAGCCAAATTCTGATGCACCCTGGGCAGAGTTGATGGCCGAACGGATTCATTCTGATCACCATACCATTTTACTAGACAACTTCGAACTGTTTGACAGCCTGATTAAAGCAATGGAAGCACGCGATTTGCCGGGAATGGCAGATGTGGATGCGTCACTGTTTCTCTTTTCAAGGGAAATCAAGAAAGAGATGACGGTGATCCTGTCCGGGGAATGTGCAGATGAAGTCTTTGGGGGATACCCCTGGTTTCACCGGGAAGAAATGGTGAATGCCGATACCTTCCCCTGGGCCCGGCTGGTTGCCAAACGGATTCCTTTTATTTCCCCGGAAATAAAAGCGCGTATCCGGCCTCTGGAGTATGTGGAAGCCAGTTACCAGGAAGCATTGTCGGAAGTTCCCCGTTTATCTGAGGATAATACCAGGGAAGCCCGCATGCGGGAAATGTTCTATCTTAATCTGACACGTTGGATGCCAACACTTCTTGACCGGAAAGACCGGATGAGTATGGCGTTTGGCCTTGAAGTGCGTGTTCCTTTTTGTGACCATCATTTGGTGGAGTATGTATGGAATGTTCCCTGGATGATCAAGAAGCACGGAAACCGGGAAAAAGGCTTGCTGCGTTATGCTTTGAGGGACTTGTTGCCAAAAGAAATTGTGGAACGCAAGAAAAGCCCCTATCCCAAAACACACCATCCCGACTATTTACGGCTGATGAAAAAACAGATCCGGCAACTGCTTGATACACCTTCAGCTCCATTGTTTCAGGTATTGGATCGCCGGGAAGTGGAGAACTTTATGAACCAGGATTTAACCCAGCTTCATTTGCCCTGGTTTGGGCAGTTGATGAATGTTCCCGCTTTACTGGCATACTGGTGGCAACTGAATGAATGGATGAAAAAATATAAAGTCGTGATTAAGTGATAAACCCTGGTAACAGGGTTTATCTTTTACATAAAATAACAGCATTTCTTTTTTTGGTTAATAATTTACTTAATTAAAGCATTAGAGTTATAATGTGGAAGACATTTATTTATGCAAAATAGAATGGTGGTAAAAATGCAGAATCAGGAGCAAAAGTTGAAAAGAGATTTAGGTTTTTGGCCGGCAATATCGTTGGTGGTTGGCGTTGTTATTGGTTCGGGTGTCTTTGTGAAGCCGGGAACAGTTCTTGATTATGTAGGCGGACAAGCGTCTTTGGCTTTATTGGCCTGGTTATTGACGGGGTTGCTGACATTGGCGGCGGGACTCACTATCGCGGAGCTTTGTGCCCGTATTCCCAAAACAGGTGGATTGTATATCTATCTGGAGGAAGTGTATGGAAAGTTCTCCGGCTTTATCAGCGGTTGGGTCCAAAGTGTGATCTATCAGCCGGCATTGATCGGTGCGATGGGCCTTTACTTTGGCATACTGGTTGCCAGCTATTTCAAACTGGGAGAATCCTGGCATTTGTGGATTGGAGCAGTTACAGTACTTTTTCTGGCTGTTGTGAACAGCCTGGGTGTAAAATATGGCGGAATGATCCAGGTTGTTACAACGGCAGCCAAACTGGTGCCCATCATTCTGATTGCTGTTTTTGGCCTGTTGTATGGTTCGGGTAACGTTTTTTCCGCATCCAGTGCAGGGGGAAGCAAAGAAGGGCTTGGAGCTGCCATGCTTGCCGCCATGTTTGCTTATGACGGCTGGATTGCGGCGGCTTCGGCAGCTGGCGAGATGCGAAAGCCGGCAAAAATTTTACCCAAAGCAATCAGTATTGGCCTGTTGGTGATTATTATTTCTTATCTGGCCGTTAATATGGCATTGATCCATGTTATGCCAGCCAGCCAGATTCAGGCTTTGGGAGAGAACGCAGCAGGTACTGCGGCCGGAATTTTGTTTGGTGAAGCGGGACACCAGATTATCAGTATTGGCATTATCATTTCGATTTTTGGCGGTTTGAACGGAAAAATATTAAGTTATCCCCGGATTTCCTTTGCTATGGCAAATGACCGCCTGTTGCCGGGTGCAGGCTTTTTGTCACGCGTTCATAAGAAATTTGGTACCCCGACCTGGGCGATCGCGTTTCAAATTATGCTGGCCATCCTGTTTATGGTAGTTGGCAATCCTGACCGTTTATCGGAGATTGCCATTTTTGCGATCTTCATCTTCTATATTCAGGCATTTGTTGGTGTTTTCCTTTTGCGGAAACGGAAACCGGAATGGGTCAAAGAAAAAGAAAATTATCGTGTTCCGCTGTATCCCGTTACTCCCATTCTGGCCATTATCGGTTCTCTGTTTGTTGTGTTCAGCATGTTAACGCATGATCTGGAAGGGGCCATTATCACGATCATTATTACTCTGGCCGGATTGCCTGTTTATTGGTGGATGAATCGCAAAAAGGAATTTTCTGCTTAATCTCTTTCCTTTTATCGGTTCCAACAATGTCATCATGAACCATCGATTCTTTCGTTTGTTGAATAATAAATATTTCTCTCACACCAAGAAAACAAACATTGTGTCTTAGTGTAAAAATTGCGAGGTGGTATTAAAAAACCGACTAATCGGTATATTTTCATATTATAAATTATGATATAATCGAATTCGAAGATTCAGAAACCAATCTTAAAGGGGTCGGATTAAATCCATGAAACACCAGGAAATGTCTGAGCACACTATTCAAAAGCTGGTTAATTCTGGAATCACTTTATTTGCCAAATACGGTTACAGCAATACAAGCGTTGATCAGATTGTCAGGCAGGCGGGAATGTCCAAAGGCGCTTTTTATGCCCATTTCAAGGCAAAAGAAGAGTTTTTGTTAAAAGTGCTCCAGGATGGCATCGGTTTCTATTTCCGGGAATTGCAGGAGCTTACGGCACAGGAAAATAAAAATTTGGTGGACAATTTTATCAAGTATTCCACCGATATGGTAGATAAGACATATGAAAAAGGTTTTTCCGCTGTCCTTCTTCATTCCGCAATGACCTGTCAATATCTGCCCCAAGTGCAACAATTGTTGGCCACACAGATGGAAGAGTGGCGGCAGGACCTGACCCGGCTGTTTGAAGTTATGCAAAAGGAAGGGATCATTGGCAGTCCGCTGGATGCAAGGAAACTGGCAACAGCGGCAATGGCCCTGTTTAATGGGTACAATATGCAGCATTATATTGATGAAGAGATAAATATAATGGGAATGATCGAAGTGTTCTGTGAGTTGTTGCAAGTCAAGCAGCTTGAAGGGAAGTAATGGTTAGTATTGGTATATTTATTACATTAATTTATTTGGATTATAGTTATAATCAAGGACTGGTTCATGGAAAACCGGTCCTTTTTATATAAACGGAGGTTAAACTCCCTTACCGGAGATAAATTGCGACTGTAACACAATTTATGCGGGGAGTTCTTAAGATGAAATAATTTTCCAAATATTGGAAAATTCATCTGAAAGCCTGCGAAAGAAAAAAGGAAGCGCTGAGGCCCCTTTTTTCGGTTAAGCTCTTTAATTCTTGAGCATTTCCGATTCTACAAAATGAATGTTCTCGTCTTCACAAACATTGTACTTTTTAAGTTCTTCTAATGCCGCTTCAGATACAAAAGTGCCACAGCCTTCACACTCGTATAAATCAACATATTCGTCAGTCTCTTTTATCCTTGAACAATTGGCACAAACAAAGTGCTTTATTTCTTCCTTGTCAAAAATATACTTTTCCATTTTGTACACCCCCTATTATTGTTCCCTGTATTCCTCAATAATAAAAGGTATGTCGCCATTTTTTCGTTATTTGTTCAACTTTTCACGGATGTGTAAGTATCATTGATTGCCTGATTATATTAATATCGTTTCTTACCGCTGTTCTCATTTGGACATTGAACGTTTTTACATTCCCGGGAAAATGACTTTTTAGCCAAAAAATAACCGCTTGTCCTTACCGTATGCCAACGGTTCAGGTAGCGGTTATCAAGCGGTTATACACGAAAATTTCACGGTTTCACGCGGTCAAAAACCGGTTAAAAATCGTCAAACTCCGCGTATTTAAAGGTTTGGCGCGCCCGAGAGGATTCGAACCTCCGACACACGGTTTAGGAAACCGTTGCTCTATCCTGCTGAGCTACGGGCGCATAATCAATGGACAGCTAAAAAGCATTATAACTTTTTTGCTGGGAAATGTCCAGATGTTGAAGCAGATGTAACAAGAGCTCATGGAATGCACGAAGTTGGAAAATACTCAGTTAGGGAGTCTTTAATCCTGTGTCATTTCATATCAATTGTTTGTTTTTTTAATATTTATGTTGAAAATATTAACAAATATTACTAATTTCAATAAAAATTCAAGGATATTTAGATTTATTGTATAAAATGACTTGTTTTTAGTGTTAAAATAAATATTAGAAACTATTTTATGCCTCTTTGCAATAAATCCTGTTTAAGAGTTATGGTTTCGGGATACAGAGGCAAGAAACTGCTTTGAAAAGAGGGGAGTTCATGCAACAAGACCTGCAAACGGTATTAAATCGACAATTGGCGAACTGGAGTGTCCTCTATTTTAAGCTGCATCACTATCATTGGTTTGTAAAAGGAGATCAGTTTTTCGAGCTCCATCAAAAGTTTGAGGAATTTTACAATGAAGCCGCTTTAACCCTTGATCAGATTGCAGAATTTTTGCTGGCTAAAGGCGGAGCACCAATTAGCACCATGAAAGAGTTTCTGGATAAGGCAACGATTAAAGAGGCGTCAGGAAATGAAAAGGCAGCAGAAATGGTACAACAAGTGATCCAGGACTTTAAAACCATTTCAGAGGAAACAAAAGTAGCCATTAAGGAAGCTGACAATGCGGGAGATGCTGCTGCGGCAGATCTGTTGACCGGCCTTGTTTCAAAACTGGAAAAACATATTTGGATGTTGACAGCATATTCAGCGAAATAAAGTCAGAAATCAGGCGTCTTTTTCCCCGGGAGGAAGGCGCCTTTTTTCGTGAGATCCGAAGCAGGCCAATAAAAAGCTTTAAGGGGCAAACCCGTAAAATACCAGGATATATAGCCAATACAGCATAAAAACAGCAATCGCTGTAACGGGAATAACCCCAATCACAATAAAGAGGATACCCAATATTGGAGAATTGTTTTTATTCCTTCTAAAAAGATGATAGGCTCCCCGGACAGCAAGGATCACAAGAGGCATGATTAATAAAAAGGCAAAGAAATTTACCCACATCCTTAAAACGGTAAAAACCCTCCTGAATTGCTGGACCTTCCTGCAAATTGTATCGAACCAAGGTTTGGCCGATCAAATTGAGAATGCCAACCATAATATAATAGATCGTTAATCTGGATCGAAATAGCTTTTCAGGATTTTTGGTATTCACTTTAGCCCATCTGGATATGGGCCTATGACAAATCATAGTCTGTCAGTGCCCGTTTCTTCCTTGCTTCCCAATGGAGAGTATCCGGGATAATTATAGCCCTCCAACTGGTGGCTGGCGATCAAATGGTTAAACGAGATGAAAACCACCTCCTTACCAGTTGCTGATATCCCAAATTCTAATTAAGCCAGTAAAATATTATTTGTTGCGCCGTTACATACATGTCTCCTTCAGTGCGTTGGGCTTCCGGTTATGCCAGGCAAGCCCTCAGGAGTCGTCCTGAAGGCTCCGTTTTCTGCTTTGTAAAGCTGGCGAATACCTTTTATGCTTTTGTTCATATTCCTTTCCGGGATGGTTATTTATTAAAATCATAGTCGTACGGTCTGGGTTCAAAAGCTTCTTCCGCATATAAAACGGTTTTCGAACCGGTTATGTATTCCAGGCGCAGTTCACATGGTTCCCCGAGCGGGTAGCGGTTTTCAATCAGGGCGAAGGTAATTTCCGTGTGGCGTTCGGTTGCTTCCTGGCTGTGGTCAAATACCATGGTCACTTCATTGGAAATACGGTCATCCCCGGTAGAAGGCAGTCCGGAGATGGCGCGCGGAACCCGCTGTTCCTGCCGTTTCCGCCGTTGCCCGTGAATCTTCCGGTAGTGGATGACTGGTACGATCACTTCCTGGGGCATCGCGCCGTCATGCACAAATTTCATTCCGCCGTTTGTTTTGAACCGGTTTAATCCCTTGGCTACAACCGCTTCCAACTCATCCAGGCCTAGCCGGGAAAGGGGGATTTTTTGCGCCCCTGGCGGAACATTCAGGTTCTGTCCGATGGCAAAGCGGCGGTTCTGGTCAATGATGGTTCAGCTTGCCCGTTCTGCCAATTGGTCCGCCTGTACTGGCGAATACTGGTACAGGAAACTATGGTCAGCCGTAATCAGGATTCGCTTGGCTTCAAATGTTCCCGCCAGTTTGGCCACCGCCCGCTCCAGTTCGAGCAGAGTGTGGCGGGCATCGGCAAAGGTATAGCTTTCTGTTGTGTGGTTGTCCCCCTTGGCATCAATTTGGTTGTGGTACAGGTAAACCACCCGTTTCCCCCGAAACTGTTTCAGTCCTTCCTTGCCAAGTTGCAGAAATTCGTCCAGACGGAATGCTTTGGCATCCGGAACAGCTTTCTGCAGGATTTTCTCCCGGTTGGCCAGCCCCCCCGTGCGGGGATGCCATCAACATAAACGGTTCCCTGGTCATCAATTCGGGTAACTGTTCCCGGCAGCAGGCAGGCCATGCCCAACTGGGTGTAAGTGGGAATGGCCGCTTGCATGGGACTGGTGGAAATGTCGGCGTTTAGACGGCTGCGCAGTTTTTCCGCCAGTTCTATACCGGCTTCATACCGCAGGGCATCAGAAATGATGACAAAGATCCGCTCCGGGCTTTTGTCCAGAATGGGACGGATAAAATTCCGGAAGAAACCGGTTTGCTGCTTCACAGCTCGGATTGGCCGGTGGCTGGCCCGTTCGCTGCTGATCAGTTCGTCAATGTACCGGGAAAGTCCGGTTAAAAATACCTTTTCGTACCACTCTGTCATCCGGTTGCGCAGTTCGGACCATTCTTCCGGCATGCCCGCTTCGTTACAGATCCACGTCAGTTTCCGGTACATCTGATCGATCTGAAATTCGTGTTCAGTACAGGTTTTCACCCAGTCTGTACCGCTCGTTTTGTAGTGCTCTTTTCGCTCCGCTTCTTTATATGTAACAAGAGGCAATGCGTAAGAACAGAATTCATAGGCTGTCTGCTCTCGCCTGCCTTGTGCCCGGGGAGCCTGCCTGCCTTTTGATTATCTCCCGGAGGGGAAGTCCGGTGACGGTATGATGAAGGAGCATCTCATTCAGGTATTCCAGGATCACCGCATCGGCAATGGGGAAGGTGGTACAACCCGCGGCAGTTTCCGGTGGCAGTTCTTTCAGGAGACCGTATATTCCCCAGGAAGTCTCCAGTTCCCGCAGCAGCGGTTTGATCGCCTGTCTCCCTTTCTCATCCCGAAGCCAGTCTTCCAGAAATACGTAACAGGCGTTTGGCATCAGAGTGTCATGTTTTGGCAGATGCTCTTCCAGTTCCGGTACAGCGTTGACCACGTGGCAATAGGCGATGGTGGCAAACACCTGGGCAGAGACGGATTCCCTTGAAAATTCATTTTTTAACAAAAAGGAATGATGTGTTTTTAGCTTATATAATATTATTTAACCATAGAAAGCGTAAAAACTTTTTTGCAAACAAAGTGGATTCAAGTTACTGAAAATATATTTTCTGCTCTTTATATAAAAATAGTAAATAGCATACAAATATTGATACATAATCACAAGATATTCAAAATCCAACTGTTGCTTTTATTAAAAGACCCATTTCAGGTTTGAATAATTATTGGAAGCTGAAAGTTTGTGCCTTTTCTATAAAAAACTATGTATGAGTAAAATGGTTTTGGAAAAAATAGGGGCAAGAAACTGCACAGAAAAGAGGGGAATTTATGCCACAAGATCTGCAAACGGTATTAAATCGACAATTGGCCAACTGGAGTGTCCTCTATTTTAAGCTGCATCACTACCATTGGTTTGTAAAAGGAGATCAGTTTTTTGAACTCCATCAAAAGTTTGAGGAATTTTACAATGAAGCCGCGTTAATCCTTGACCAGATCGCGGAACGATTGCTGGCGATCGGGGGAATCCCGGGCAGCACGATGCGGGAATATTTGAATCAGGCAACGATTCAGGAAGCGGTTGGAAATGAAACGACAGAACAAATGGTACAGCAGGTGGCTGCGGATTTCCAGACCATTTCCGGGGAAACAGGAGAAGCGATCAAGGCAGCAGAAAGTATTGGCGATGCTGCTACAGCAGATCTGCTAATTGGCCTTCTTGCGAAACTGGAAAAACACCTGTGGATGCTAAAAGCATATTCTGCAAGGTAATATAGGTGAGTGAGCGAGGCGCCTTTTTCCTTATGGGAGAAGGCGCCTTTTTTCCATAAACAAACAAATCATTTATAATGAGAAAGTGGATTATTGCCATTATAAATATAACGGGGGATGCGGATGGAACAAGCGAAGAATGAGCAACAAGCTCCTTCGTTGTCCAGGATGAATATTCGGCCTCTATTGAAATTTATCCAGGGAGCGAATTTGCCGAAAAAAATCATTGTGTTGGTGTTGGTTTTCAGCATAATGGAAGCAGTAGCCGGGTTATTGGTTCCCTGGTTTACCAAGGGGACCGTTGATATGCTGACTGTGGGCGATCTGCGTGCTTCCGTCTTTATTCTTTTGGTTGGCGCATTTGTCCTGCAGGCGGTCACCGGCGGAATTTCAACTTATCTTTTGGGGTTTTTGGGCGAAAAAGTAGTATCCAGTTTACGGAAAAGATTGTGGGGCAAAGCGCTCCGGCTGCCCGTTTCTTATTTTGATGAAAATGATACGGGCGAATTGGTAAGCCGCATTAACAACGATACGGTTATTTTAAAGACACTCGTTTCCCAACAGATGGTACAGTTATTTACCGGAATCATCAATGTTATCGGTGCCCTTTTTCTTCTTTTTTATCTGGACTGGTCGATGACACTGCTCATGTTTGTTGCGATTCCGCTGATGTTCGCGATTATACGGCCTATGGGAATACGGATGTACCGTATTTCCAAGAACCTCCAAAAACAGATCGCAAATTTCACTATCCTGTTGACGCAGGCAATCAGTGAAATTCGGCTGGTCAAATCCTATACGGCAGAACCGGTCGAGAAAAAACATGGGGAGCAGACGATTGATCGCATGTTTCAGTATGGGTTGAAAGAAGCGAAGGTCTATGCCTGGCTGCAGCCGCTCGTTTCTTTTGTCATGATGCTGATGCTGGTGGTAGTGATCGGTTACGGGGGATATCGTGTGGCAACTGGTGCGCTTACCGCAGGAGAACTGGTTGCTTTTCTTCTTTATCTTTTCCAGGCAGTGATGCCGCTTGTGCAAATGACCCATTTTTTTACCAGCCTGCAAAAAGCATTGGGAGCAACAGAGCGGCTGCAGCAGATTTTGCGGGATGAGGAAGAGGACGATCCTGGATCAGAAACGGAGATTGACAGCGAGCAGCCAATCGTGGTGGATGGCGTTTCATTCAGTTATGTACCTCAGGACTTGGTATTGGAAGATGTGAGTTTTTCCGCGGAACCGGGAAAAGTGACCGCCATTGTCGGGCCGAGCGGGAGCGGGAAAACCACGTTATTTTCCTTATTGGAGCGCTTTTATCAGCCAACGGCGGGAGAAATCCGGCTGGGGGAAACGCCGATCTCACGTTTCCCGCTGCGGAAATGGCGGCAGCAGTTTGGCTATGTTTCCCAGGAAAGTCCTCTGGTCAACGGTACGATTCGGGAAAATATCTGCTACGGTCTGGAGAAAACGGTAACGGATGGGGAAATGGTGCATGCGGCCATATTGGCCAACGCCCATGCATTTATCCAGGAATTGCCGCAAGGATATGAGACTCATGTAGGCGAACGGGGAACAAAGCTGTCGGGAGGTCAGCGGCAGAGAATTGCCATTGCCCGGGCGCTTTTGCGCGATCCCAGGATTCTGATGCTGGATGAGGCGACTTCCAGCCTGGACTCGACTTCGGAACATGTGGTTCAGGAAGCGTTAAACCATCTGATGAAAGACCGGACAACTCTGGTGATTGCCCATCGTTTGTCAACAGTTGTGGAGGCTGACAAGATTATTGTGCTGGAGGAAGGGCGCATTACCGGCCAGGGAACCCATCAGGAGTTGTTAAGCGGGCATCCGCTTTATCAAAAACTGGTGCAACAACAGTTCAGATGGGGCCAAAGCAGTAAAGAAAGCAAAGGTTGAAGAAGCATGTCTTGCCAGCCAGATATAAAATAAAGTTCAAAAAACCGTCCTTTGTATATTTTCTACACTGGAAGCGTTCTCCCGTTGGGAACGCTTCCTTTTATGCAGCAAACAAGGCTCTGCTTGGCAATAGTTAAAATATTAATACTTTGACCGTAATATGACAAATATCACTTTAATCTCACAGGCACTTGGCGTATACTGTTTCTAAATAAGTTTGTAGCGGATTGAATTAACATCGGAGGGCAAAAACAATGCGTCATGAAAAGGTGGATGTGATCTTTCAGGCAGCGGTCAAAGTGTTTGCGGACAGTGGTTTTGACCAGGCCAAGATGGATGATATAGCAAAAGAAGCGGGCGTGGCGAAAGGAACGATTTACTATCATTTCAAAAGCAAGGAAGATCTGTTTGTTGGTTTAATGACTGAAGGGGCACAGAAACTGATCGATTTTGCCAAACGCAAAATCGCCCCGCATGACTCCCCAACCGGGCAAATGCAGGCATTGCTGGAAAGCCATGTTCATTTTTATGTGGAAAATGCCATGCTGGCCAAATTGCTCTTGAGTGAAGCATTCGGAACCAAATCCCGACAGCACCAGTTTCGAATAAAAATCAACGAATATTTGCAGTTAATTGCGGATATTCTGAAAAAAGGCACAGAAACTGGCGAATTTAAAGTGAAACATGTGTCTGAAGCAGCAAGTGCTTTTTTTGGAGCAGCAAGTGTTTTGGTTTTGCAGAAATTGTACAATCCGGGAGAAAGCGAACCCCGGCAAATTGATAAAGCAGTTCCGCAAATGATCGAAAATTTGCAGCACATTGTGATGTGCAGCATTAAAAATTCGACATATCTGTAAATCCTTTCTTGAGCAGGACAGGAAAGGATTATGATATTTTTACTGACCAGTCGGTTATAAACTATTTAACCAGGAGTGGACAAACTTCTTGCTGGTTCTCGGAGTCAGGGTGATCTGTAAAAAAGGTGCCAGTGGTGCCAACCTTGTCTTAAAAGACCAGAAAGGCAGTTGCCGTATAAATACCCGTTCAGTTCCCAATTATGCTACGGGATTTGTCCCATATTTTGTCTTTATCTTTTTTGACCTTTGGGGCAGTGCGATGCACTTAGTTACTGATTCCTTCACGGACAGCCTGGACAAACCGGTAAAACAAAGGAGTCCGGTGTTGCCGGCCGAACCTGCCCATCCCCTTGAAAAAATCAGCCCGCAATCCCGCTGTCAATTCAATTTGTACCCCTTGTTTACTTGCCCCCCGATTGATGATATTCCTTGGATCAATGCCTTGCAGATGATGCGGTGGTGTTTTCACCTGAAATGAAGCTTTAAAGAGCTCTGTTTTAATTTTTCCGAGCAATTCCCGGTCACGCCCGCCCAGATATATTGTCTTCGCCGTCCCCTCCGCCCCGTGGATGGAGATGACGGATAAGGAGTTTGCCACGATTTTCAGGGCATGCGGTTCGTCAAAATGGGTTGATGTAATATGGAGCCGGTGATTGCCCCTTCTCTTTTCTCCCTGAAAGTTATATAAACTCCAGTCAGGTTCAGCGATGGCCCGGGCCAACTCGCTCGTTCCCGGTTCAATTCCCCCGCCATGGATAGCCAGCACGGCGATTTCCGGTTTTGCAAAACGCAGGGAAATAGAATAGTCTTTGCCAATTTTTTCATAAGAGGTTAATTGCCGATAATTTTGGTAAAAATCCATAAGGATCTCCACCCTTCTATTTAAGGTAAGATTGTTTTATCTTTATAAATCGTAATATTTACGATTTACATAGTTGTTTATAAAGGTTATAATAAGAAAAAGATTCTACAAGACGGAATCAATCCAATTACAGGTGATGGAAAATGAATAAATGGTTGAAAATTGCAACATCTATAATTCTAATTACGTTCTTTGTATTGTCCGGTTGCTCCGAAAATCCTTCAGCCGGGAGTAAAAATACGGAAGGGAAATTGCAAGTCTATACCAGCATCTATCCGCTTTATGATTTTGCGAAAAAAATTGGCGGTCAGTATGTGTCAGTGACAAACCTGATTCCCCCGGGGACCGATCCGCACAGTTTCGAACTGTTGCCACGGGATATGAGCAAGCTTAGCGAAGCGGATTTGCTCGTTTTTAACGGGGGCGGATTTGAACCGTGGGTGGAGCGGGTGAATCAAATACTTGATTCTGATCAAGTCAAGGTTGTAGATTCAACAGCACAGATTTCTTTGATTGAGGGTCATGCCCACCATGAACACGGGCATGGAGATGAGCATGAACATCCGGCGAACGGAAATGATCCGCATGTATGGCTGGACCCGCAGTTGGCCAAACAACAGGCAGCATCAATCCGGGATGCTCTGGTGCAATTGGATGAGGCACATAAAAGCTATTATACGGAAAACTATGACCAATTGGCATCAAAACTGGATCAACTGGATCAGGAATTCAAGGAAATGGTGGCCCAGGCACCGAAAAAGCAATTTGCTGTTTCTCACGCTTCTTTTTCCTATCTGGCCAAACGGTACGGGCTGGAACAAATTGCCATATCCGGTCTGAGTCCGTCTGATGAGCCAGGTCCGCAAGAGTTGAAAAAAGTTATTGAACAAGTGAAGGAACATGATATAGATGTAATCCTGTTTGAAACGTTGGTCAGCAACAAGATGGCTGGAGTCGTCAAAAAAGAAGTAAAGGCAGAGACTATGGTATTGAATCCGCTGGAAGGATTGACAGAAACAGAAATGAAGCAGGGAGAGGATTATTTCTCTGTAATGTATAAAAATAAGGAAAATCTGGCCAAAGCATTGGGGGTTAACAATCAGTGAATGATCCAGTCATTGAGATTGAAAATCTGTCTTACACGTATGATGAGCAAAAAGTGCTCGATGATATCAATCTGACTGTGAATAAAGGGGAATTTCTCGGTATTGTCGGCCCGAATGGCTCCGGCAAATCGACATTGATCAAATGCATACTTGGTTTTTTGAAGCCGCAGCAAGGAAACATATCCGTTTTTGGAAGTCCCATTCGCAAGCTTTCGGACATTTCTCGAATCGGCTATGTTTCCCAAAAGGCCAACAGCTTTAATACAGGCTTTCCCGCCACGGTGAAAGAAGTGGTTGCTTCAGGGCTGTACGGAAAACTGGGACTGTTTCGCCGCGTGACCAAAAAACATATGGAGCAAGTGGAACGGGCTATCGCCCAGGTTGACTTGATGCCTTATATGAACCGTAACATTGGCAAATTGTCGGGCGGGCAGCAACAGCGGGCATTTATTGCGCGGGCATTGGTGGCGGATCCTGATCTGCTTGTGCTGGATGAACCCACGGTCGGAATTGATGCGAGAACGACAGAACAATTTTACGAGTTATTAAGACGGCTTCACCAGGAAGAAGGTATGACACTGCTCATGGTTACGCATGATATTGGCACGGTTTCATCTGTCGTTGATCGCGTCGCCTGTTTGAACAGACATTTGCATTACCATGGGGATCCGGCCGGTTTTGAGGAAAGGCAACAGGAAATCCTGACCCGGGCATACGGTTATGATCTCCAGGTGGTAAATCATTATCATTGAGAAGAAATGGGGGGAGGCGCCTGATCGGCGCTTTTTCATATGATTGAAATTATTATGCAGTATGAATGGATGCAAAATGCGTTTTATGCCGGAATGATCATTGGACTCATATCACCGCTGGTTGGAGTTTATCTGGTGGTTCGCCGTATGTCGCTGATTGCGGATGCGCTCTCTCATGTAACCTTGTCCGGTGTGGCGGCCGGGATGCTCATGCAAAAAGAGCTTCCCCTCTTTTATGCAGTAAATCCTTTATATATGGGAATGGTTTTCTCAGTGATGGGGTCTGTGTTTGTGGAGCAAATTCGCCGTTTATACAAAACGTTTGAAGAGGTTGCGATTCCGATTATCCTGTCCGGGGGAATCGGATTGGGAGTGGTGTTGATCAGTGCCGCGGATGGATTCAATGTGGATATCGCCGGATACCTGTTCGGGAATATTCTGGCCGTGGGCCGCGATGAACTGTGGTTAATGGCGGCGATTGGAGCCCTTGTCGTGCTGTTTGTTTTTATATTCTATAAAGAGATGTTCGCTCTCTCCTTTGATGAGGACCACGCTGTGTTGGCGGGCATCCCCCGCAGATGGATCAATTTCCTGTTTGTTGTCATGGTTGCCCTGGTCATTGCTGCTTCGATCCGGGTAGTCGGCATTTTGCTGGTCTCCGCGCTTATGACCATTCCGGTTGCGGCAAGCTTGCAATTTACAAACAGCTTTCGCCAGACATTGATCTGGTCGATAATATTTTCGCAACTGGCAGTTTTTAGCGGGCTTTTTGCTGCCTATTATCTTGACTGGGCATCGGGCGGGACGATTGTCCTTGTTTCGATTCTGATTCTCTTGATCGTTTTGTTTGTCAAAAAAATGGCAAGGATGATGAAACAGGCAAATTTATTATAGAATAGAAGCAAACGACCGGGAAAATTGGGAGCGAGAAAAATGAATATAAAACAGGCATTGGATTTGCTCAAAAAACATGGATATAAATATACCAACAAACGGGAACTGATGATGGATATCTTTTTGCGGGAAAGCCGCTATCTGTCAGCCAGGGAAGTGTTGGACCGGATGCAGGAAGACTTCCCTGGCCTCAGTTTCGATACCGTGTACCGCAATATCTCCATTTTTGAGAGGCTCGGGATTATTGAAGGAACCGAATGGGATGGCGAGCGGCGCTATCGGTTTCATTGCAACCGCGACAACCACCATCATCATATTATCTGCACAAAATGCGGACGAACCCGGGAGATTCAGGTTTGTCCGATGAATGCGATTCTCGGGGAGCCGGACAACTTTGAGATCACCGGCCACAAATTTGAGATTTACGGAATTTGTGCAGATTGTGAAGGAGGGCAATCGACACATTAGTTCGCTTCGGGTAGGTATTGAGTCTGTTTCCCAGTATGAGGATTTACAGGAAGCATTTAGGTAATTACCTGCAGGGTAAAGACGGAATGGAGTTATAAAAAATATTATGATTTATAGTCAGCGGGACTTGTACGGGCAAGTCCTGTTTTTGTTTTTCCTTGGATAAGCTCATGCTATAATGAGGCGAGTGAGGTGGGAAGTGAGCGTGGATCACGAAAAGTATATGAAAGCAGCTTTACGGGAAGCGAAAAAAGCGGAACAGCTTGGAGAAGTGCCTATTGGTGCTGTCATTGTTAAGGACAGGCAGATTGTCGGGCGTGGCTATAACCGGCGCGAACTGGACAACGATCCAACGGCGCATGCGGAAATGATTGCCATTCGCGAGGCGTCCGAGCGGCTCGACAGCTGGCGTCTGAATGACTGTGACCTGTATGTTACTCTGGAGCCGTGTCCCATGTGCGCAGGCGCGATTATCCAGGCGAGGCTCGATACAGTTGTGTTTGGAACGGAAGACCCGAAAGCGGGTTCAGCCGGAACCCTGCTGAATATTCTTCAGGATGAGCGTTTCAACCATCAGACAGTCTTGATACCAGGTGTTCTGAAAGAAGAATGCCGCACCATCCTGACATCTTTCTTTCAGGCACTTCGGCGCAGGAAAAAGGAACAGAAACAAAATAAAATCAACGGATAAAACGCCGGGTAACGCATTGCTGGCGTTTTTTTATTTTATTCTGAAAAGTATCTCTTGATTAAGTAAAATATAAGTAAGGGAAAAGGAGGAGATGCCCATAGGTTATTTTCATAAAGAAGGCTGGATGATCGCCCTTATGATGATCCTCGTCCCGCTGGCAGGCGAATTCTTCATTCTCCCTTTCGATAATAATTACCGGGTCAGCTTTGGAATTCCTATTTTTTTTATCTTTTTATTACTGATCCAGAGAATGACTCCTTTTATGTTGGGAGTACTTGTCAGTATTTCTGTCCTGACGTTCCGGATGGTACTGGGAATTTATGAAGAGCAGACAGACCTTTTGGCAGCTATCCGAAACTACAGTCCCTCAGTGGTTTACTATCTGGTTTACGCTTTGGTTTAAAGTCCGCCGTTTTCAATATAAGCCAATTATGATCGGTTTGTTTGGCGTGATTACTGAACTCTTGGCCAGTTTGTCGGAATTGGGAATCCGAAATCTGTTCAATTCCTCCTCTTTTAAGTGGGAAATGTTCTGGATGTTGTTGGTGATTGCGCTGATTCGCAACTTTTTTATCATGGGTATTCTTTTCTTTAGCGTGTTCAAGGACCGGAGAGAAAATGAAGACCGAAAAATGCTGCTGGAATCCAATCTGCACGAAGTGAAACTGCATTTTGACAAATCGCTGGATGATTTGGAAGAAGCGATTTCCCAGGCGATTGATCTCAGGTCGCGGTTCAAGGAACTGAATCACAACGATCTGGAAGAACGGAGTCATTATCAGGAAGACCTGCTTTCGCTGTCTATCTATCTGCATGAATACAAAAAAGGGAGCGTCAATATCTATTCGGTCCTGAACAAGGTGATTTCCCAGCAGGTGACCCCGCTTTATATGGATATTGGGGAATTGTGTGATATCGTGGTTCGTTCCAATAAGAACTATGCGGAATTGTTGCATAAAAACATAGAATTTTCTATCAAAACGGATCGGCTCAAGCCTGCCGTTCATACGTATACCATCCTCTCTTTTTTGAACAACCTGATTTCCAATGCGGTGGAAGCCGTTGAGCGACACGGTCATATTGATGTTCAGGTGCGAAGGGATCGGGAGTGGCTGGCGATTGACGTGAAAGATAACGGACCGGGAATCCCTCCTGACAAACAGCGACTGATCTTTCGTACCGGTTATACCACCAAAAACCGGACCAGAAAAGATCAATTTTCCTTTTCTGGACTGGGACTCACTTATGTAAAACGGGAAGTGGAAAAACGGGAAGTGGAAAAACGGGAAGGAAGAATCAGTGTTTCCAGTGATCCCCGGCTGAATGTGGAATGGAAATCAATTCTGACTTGCTCCATATGCGAAACGTGGATATTTTGCTTATCGACCATCTGATGCCGCGAAAAGACGGGCTGGAAACGATCCGGGACCTGAAAGGTTTTCGGGGCGAAATCGTCATGATCTCGCAGGTCAGCGCCCATAAAGTACGGGATGAAGCCTACCATTTGGGAATATACAATTATATTTTAAAGCCCATTATCCGCAGCGAAGTCAATAGAGTATTGTCCAACCTGATCAAGATGATTCGGCAGGAACGAAAACTTAAGCGAATGTTGGGAAAACGGGAAAAGGACAATGCTGAGGTGAATCCGCTGATCCAGGCGGGAATCGTGGAATTGAAAGCTTTGAAAATCTACGGGCTGAGCGGAGGCCAGGAAATGCTTGATCTTTTGCTCCTGTTGGAACAACATGAACAGGAATATGGTGTATTCCACGAAATACCCCATTTAAAGAGATTGTATGAGCAACTGGCCAAAAAGCGTCTTGGCCAGGATGCCGATTCTGTCCAGATCAACAGGAAGATTAAAAAAATTGAACGGCGCCTGAGCCGGGCAATCGAACGATCCTATGACCACTTTTCTGCCATGCTGGCGGATGATTATTTGTACCACATCAGCCTGGAACACGCCGGTCGTTATTTTGACTATCACGGAATGCGCAACCGTTCCGTCCGCATAAAAAAATTCCTCATGGTTCTCTACCAGGAAGCTAAACAGCTAAGAGACCGTCTGCAACAGTAGATTTTTAAAAAAAACGGCGAGAATATTTTTTGAAAATTTTTATTGTTTTTCCGTCCATTTTTGTCGGATTCTGTGGGTTGGGTTTTAGAATAAAAATGCCCCTTCTATCCTCTTCGAAGGGGGAACCGACAAGGACAAGGAGGGACGGAAGATGATGAAACGTTTTGCCTTCTTGACCCTGTTCCTGCCGGGATTGCTGTTGACTGTTATCCGGCAGGACCCCATCCTGCAACAGTTCTTTGCAGAGCAAGCCGAATGGGCCACCTGGAAAATCTGGCTGCTGCCCCTGTTTTTCTGGCTCATGATTATGGGACTCAATATCCGCAAATGGAAAAACTGGGGAAGCAAAACATTTTTCTTAATTGATGTGGTTTTTGCCGGTTTGGTTGCTCTGGGACTTATCCTCATTCATCTGGTCAACCATATTTTATCAATAGCGAAAGGAAACGAAAGTGATCCAAACTAGTACCACAACACCGGCAGACAAGGAACCTCAGTCAACGGACAGGGAGCGGTTCCTTACCCAAAACGGCAATCGCTCCCTTTCAACAAACCTTGACATTTTCGCGCTTTTTCTGTAGAATGTATCAGTATCTGAGCATAATATTCTTCATGGAGAGGTGTCCGAGTGGTTGAAGGAGGCGGTCTCGAAAACCGTTGTGCGGGAATTCCCCGTACCGTGGGTTCGAATCCCACCCTCTCCGCCAAATTAAAGTTTTTTGGCATTTAAACAATGACGGCGAAAGGAAATAACCGCCGAGTTGCAAACAAATTTCAAACCTTTATTACACTAAATCAATTTCTTGTTTCCGAAGAGAAAGTCGTCCAATTTCTGGGCGGCTTCTTTTTGCGTGTTTGTCATGACATGGGAATACAAATCCATCGTAATCGTGATAGTAGAATGACCCAGACGTTCCGAAAATACTTTTGGGTGTTCTCCCTGTTGAAGCAAAAGCGTAGCGTGAGTGTGACGAAGATTTATGAAAGCGGACAAGGGGCAATTTTTTTCTTCGGTTCGGATCAGTCGACCAAATTCCCGGGATAAATAATCAATGACAAATCCCCGACTAAAATCCGTCAATGACCCATTAATTACCCGTCAACTACCCGTCAATTATCCTTCATTTCTGAAGTATTAAATTAATATTTCATCTGCTGACAGCAGGCAAAAGGAGTGGCAATGGTGAGGAATCTCTTGCTACGCATAGCACGACACGAGAAAGGATGGACTCAGCAACAATTGGCGGACTTCGCTGAAATCTCCCTTTCAACTGTTGAACGAGCAGAGCGCGGAGAATCAATTAGAATCGACAGCATAAAAAGATTATGTGAATGTTTACAAAAAAACCCTGATCAGTTGGGACTGTTAGGCAAGCAAAATTCTTATGACAAGCCGAACAAGGAACACGATATTCTTGGCTTCTTGAATAATGATTATGTATCAGCTCTCGAGAATGAAATGACAACTCGTTGGTCGCTGTACCATACGGGGGGAACTAATTTAACATATTGGAAACTCAACACATGGGTACAGCACATCGCTAAATGTGCAAACCTATTTTTTGATTCTTGTGTTCAGAATGCACAAGATGCTCTCAATGCTTGCGAAATCTATTGGATCAAGTAAGACCATTAGTAGGGTTAGAGTATTACACAATGAATTGCTAAAATCCCAGTGGAAATACGAACGGTATGTTGCTAATCTAGGCAACATACTTTTGGAGGAGTAGAATGAAAACCTTATTTCTTATTGTTAGTCCTATCATATTGTTGCTCGCATTCTGGTTGTTTTTATACACAAAAGGAAAACAGTTCGCTTTAAGGGATTGTTTACGAAAATCCGATGCGATTGTTGTACTTGCAGGCACGCGAGGGAACGTTAAATTTTTGAATAGCAAGGTACAAACTGCTGTTCATTTATACCGTGAAGGCTGGGCGCCCTATATCATTTGTAGTGGTAGATTTAGTGCTAAAGTTGACTCACATAAGCCTCAACTTATTCCACTGAAAGAAATCGAAGAAGCAGCAAGGAATGGGCGGATTCAAGAAAAAGATATTGCAAATGCATCTGAAAAATGGGATATGAGTCTTGGTGCCGAATACATGCGCGACAAAGCTTTGACTATGAATGTTCCACCAGGAAATATTCTCATTGAAAACGAATCACTACATACACGTGAAAATGCTGAATATGTACTAGATTTGCTCAAAAAAAAACAATTTGTCTCGTATCATCCTTGTAACTTCTCCATTTCATCAGCTACGAACCTTTCTTACATTCGCTAAAGTCCTAGAACCACATGGCATAGAGATTACTAATTACTATGCAAATGAGGGTAAGTGGAATCCAGTTGTTTGGTTTCTGTCCAGAGAAAACCGCAATCTGGTTAATAGTGAAATAAAGCGAATAAAGTTGTACAGGGCAAAAGGCGACCTTTAACTTTAACCTTGTTTTAGTGGTTTATAATAAAACAAAAGTTTAATATATAAAATGAGCCAACCAAACAGCTAAGGCCGGGACATAATACTCGGCCTTTTTAATGATTCTTCTAACAAAACTTCTAACTGATTTCTAACGGATTGTTAAGGAGATTTGATTTAACAATGAATAAAGAACTATATTTCAAATATCAATGGAAATATAAGAAAGAGGACTTAAAATTTTGTCCTCGATGCGGTCACCATTTTTCATTAGAAGATTTACATATTCCTAACCAACCTCAACTGCTTTGTCATCATTGTCAATTTGTCTTTTACTTAGATCCAAAACTGGTAGTTGTAGCAGTTGTACTAAATAAACAGAGAAACAAAGTACTATTGCTTCAACGAAACGAAGAACCAGGGAAAGGATTGTGGGCGTTTTCAGGAGGACACGTTGAACGTGGACAAGATCTTTTTGAAACTATAAAGAGTGAAGTAAAAGAAGAAACGGGACCTTCTATTGAAGTGCATGAGATAATTGATACATTTTCTTCTCCAGAAGATGGTCTAATCCAATTAACCTATGAGGCAATCGCTAATCATGAAAAAGTTACCGTCAACATTGAAAGCAAAAAAGGACGGTTTTTCTATTTTGATGAAATTCCTTGGAACAAGCTGGCATTTCCATCGACAGGGAAAATTTTACGGTTAATAATGAAAAATCAATAAAGGCACGGTTGCAAACATTTTGCAAACGCACCTTAAATATGTGTGGGTAACCCTTTAAATAAAATAAGCATTCCCTAAGATTTTTCGGACATACTAGAAAGGAAAATACACCAAAAAAGCACTTGTCTAACACTCGAAAACCGTTGTGCGGGCATTCCCCGTACCGTGGGGTTCGAATCCCACCCTCTCCGCCAAACACGAAAGACTTCACAATGGTGGGGTCTTTTTTGTTGGAGGATTACCTGCTGTTTTGCGTTCTGCGAGTTGACTTGAAAGGATATTGTTTTTCATGAACCGATATGAAGTTTATCCTTCGTCATCGGCGGAATATTTATAGAGTAGTCACTTTGTTAACGGTCATAATTATCTAATGTTACATTTTGTCTAGTGAAAACCCTTTAATAATCAGACATAATTTATATAAAGAAATGATTTAATAAACGAACAGGAGGATTTGAATGTCGAATATTAGGAATAAAGCAAATATTCTAAAAAACTTTATTAATGGTAAATGGGTGGAAGCAAATACGGATGAAACATTGGAAGTAATCAATCCGGCGACAAATAAAACACTGGCAAAAGTCCCCATTTCTCCAAAGGAAGATGTTGAAATGGCTGTAAATGTGGCAAAGGAAGCATTTAAAACGTGGAAAAAAACCCCTGTGCCAAAACGGGCAAGAATTCTCTTCAAATATCATTCATTACTATCAGAGCAACAGGAAGAGTTGGCAAAATTGATTGTTCAAGAAAACGGAAAGACTTACAAAGAAGCTTATGGGGAAGTACAACGCGGAATAGAATGTGTAGAATTTGCTTCGGGTGCACCTACCTTGATGATGGGAGAATCACTTTCTGGAATTGCCAATGAAATAGATTCTGAAATGGTCCGTTATCCACTTGGAGTAATTGGCGGGATCACACCATTCAATTTTCCGATGATGGTTCCTTTATGGATGTTCCCTCTTGCCACTGCATGCGGAAATACATTCGTATTAAAGCCATCTGAACGAACACCTCTTCTTGCCAACAGGTTGGCTGAATTATTTACAGAGGCTGGCGCTCCCGATGGAGTATTAAATATTGTCCATGGAGCTCATGATGTGGTGAATGGCTTAATCGAAAATCCGGATGTAAAAGCAATTTCTTTTGTAGGATCACAGCCTGTCGCCAAATACGTTTACAAACAAGCAGCTGCAAGAGGAAAGAGAGTTCAAGCTTTATCGGGTGCTAAAAACCATCATGTGGTGATGCCTGATGCGGATATGAAAAAAGCTGTCAACCAGATTACCAGTTCTGCTTTTGGAAGTGCGGGACAACGTTGCATGGCCTGTAGTGCAGTGGTAGTGGTTGGAAATAATCATGAATTTGTAAAATCCTTAAAAGAACAAGTGGATCAATTGATTATTGGAAATGGAATGGATGAAGGGGTGTTCCTCACTCCTGTTATTCGACAATCTCACAGAGAAAAAGTATTGGGTTATATTGAAAAGGGAATTAAGGAAGGTGCTGAATTAATCCGTGACGGCCGTAAAGATATGGATCTATTTGATGAAGGAAATTTCCTTGGACCCACGATTTTTGACCATGTTTCTCCGGATATGACGATTGCAAAAGAAGAAATATTTGCGCCGGTTTTAAGTTTGCTAAGGGCAAGTGATCTCGATGAGGCATTGGAATATATCAGGGGATCAAGATTCGGAAATGGAGCCACAATATACACAAAAGATCTAGGGGCGGTGCGGAGATTCCGTGAGGAGGCAGAGGCCGGAATGTTGGGCATTAATGTAGGGGTTCCTGCAACAATGGCATTCTTTCCGTTTTCGGGCTGGAAAGATAGTTTTTATGGAGATTTGCATGTAAACGGAAAAGACGGGGTGAATTTCTATACAAGAAAGAAAATGATCACATCAAGATTTGATAGATCTGATTAAAATTTTTGTAACTGATCGATTTTTCACTCGTTTCATTATAAAAAAATGATAACCAAAGGAGTGAATGCAAATGGCTCAAATCGATCAAAACAAAGAGATTCTTTCAAAAGATGAAAAATATATTTGGCATTCGATGAAACCCTATAACCCGGCAACCACTTTAGTCGTGGCAAAATCGGAGGGTTCATGGGTAACGGATATGGACGGAAACAAGTTTTTGGATGCCATGGCCGGTTTGTGGTGCGTCAATGTTGGATATGGACGTGAAGAAATGGCAGAAGCCGCCTATAAACAATTAATGGAAAATGCTTATTTTCCATTATCTCAGAGTCACCTTCCGGCTATTAAACTTGGAGAGAAATTAAATGAATTACTTGGAGATGAATATGTAATCTTTTTTTCCAATAGTGGATCAGAGGCCAATGAAACCGCCTTTAAGATTGTAAGGCAATATCACCAACAAAGAGGAGAACATTCGCGATATAAATTTATTTCAAGATACCGGGCTTACCATGGAAATTCCATGGGATCGTTGGCAGCGACTGGTCAAGCTGAGAGAAAATATAAATATGAACCACTTGCACCGGGTTTCATCCATGTTACCCCGCCGGATTCTTACCGTTGCAATGAAGATCATCAATTAAACCCGCTGGAATTGGAAACTGTAAAAGAAGTCGATCGAGTTATGACCTGGGAACTAAGTGAAACAATTGCAGGAATGATTATGGAACCGATTATCACAGGTGGCGGAGTATTAATTCCTCCGGTTGGATACATGAAAGGGATCAAAGAAGTTTGTGAGCAACATGGTGCACTTCTCATTGTAGATGAAGTCATTTGTGGATTTGGACGAACAGGAAAACCTTTTGGATTCATGAATTACGGAGTCAAGCCGGATATCATTACAATGGCCAAAGGAATGACAAGTGCGTATCTTCCGTTATCAGCGACTGCTGTTCGAAGGGAAATCTATGAAGCTTTTAAAGGAACGGAACAATATGAATATTTCCGTCATGTCAATACCTTCGGTGGTTCAACGGCGGCTTGTGCAGTTGCTTTGAAAAATTTGGAAATTATGGAAAGAGAAAATTTATTTGATCGTTCCCGAGATATGGGCAATCATGTGATTTATCAATTGCAAAATATGCTGCAAAATCATCCGTATGTTGGGGATGTGAGGGGGAAGGGATTATTAATAGGAATTGAGCTGGTAAAAGACAAGAAGACAAAGGAACCATTAGATGTACAGCGTGTTAACAAGGTAATTGAAACTTGTAGGCAAAAAGGCTTGATTATTGGGAAAAATGGAGCAACCGTTGCCGGATACAATAATGTTTTAACTCTTTCACCGCCACTGAATATTCCGGAAGAAGATATTTCATTTATGATTCAAACACTTTATGAAGCAATAAGTTTATTAAAATAAATTGGTCTTTTCTTGATTATTTTAAAAAGAGACTACTGAATTAAAAATTCCAAATGGACTAATGTAAAGTGATGCTTAACATTAGTCCTCGGCTATATTTCTCAAATTTCCCCAAATGGCAAAGAGATTTCAAAGGGTATGAATCATTTTGGTTAAAATGATCTAAAAATTAATACTATTTGAATAGTTATGTGCTTACTTTGTCGAGCGTTAAATAACAGGTTAATCCATTGGATGGAATCCGTTATGAAAGGAAGCTGATCCATGAAAACATCTGATAACCAATTGCAAAAAGGGTTGAAAAGGCGT
Source organism: uncultured Thermoactinomyces sp. (assembly GCA_965544045.1). Lineage (GTDB taxonomy): Bacteria > Bacillota > Bacilli > Thermoactinomycetales > Thermoactinomycetaceae > Thermoactinomyces. The sequence goes on along the minus strand of CBEULT010000007.1, from coordinate 6,227 downwards.
CATATGACGATGATTGCCATTGCGGGTGTCATCGGTGCCGGATTGTTTGTGGGAAGTGGTGTTGTGATACACACTACCGGGCCGGGTTCGATACTTTCTTATGCATTTGCGGGAATGTTGGTTATTTTAATTATGCGGATGTTGGGAGAAATGTCGGCTGTGAAGCCAACGAGTGGATCTTTTGCATATTATGCGTACGAGGCAATCGGACCTTGGGCCGGATTTATGATCGGATGGCTGTATTGGTTCTTTTGGGTGATCGCGGTGGCCCTTGAAGCAACAGCCGGAGCTGCCATTATTCAATATTGGTACAGTGGAATTCCGGTATGGCTGATGAGTTTAATATTAACCGTTTTATTGACATTAACCAATATTATATCGGTTAAATCATTTGGTGAATTTGAATATTGGTTTTCCTTGATAAAAGTGGTCAGTATCATTTTGTTTTTAGTGATTGGCATTGCCATTATTTTTGGAATTACACCCAACTTTGATCCTGTCGGTTTTACAAATTTGGTCGGGCAAGGTGGATTTATGCCAAATGGATTTGGGGCAGTATTAATGGGTGTTGTCATCGTCATTTTTTCTTTTATGGGAACAGAGATTGTGGCGATTGCAGCCGGAGAATCGGCTGAACCGAAGAAGGCTGTTACACAAGCCACCAATTCCGTTACATGGCGCATTTTCGTTTTTTATGTGGGTTCTATTGCAGTGGTGGTTACACTTTTACCTTGGAACTCTTCTGATGTTTTAGAAAGTCCGTATGTTGCTGTGCTTGATTATATCGGGATCCCTGCTGCTGCTCAAATTATGAATTTTGTCGTTTTAACCGCTGTATTATCTTGCCTTAATTCTGCCTTGTATGCCACATCACGTATGCTGTATTCCCTTGCAGAAAAAGGAGAAGCACCAAAGCGTTTCTTAAAAGTAAACAAAAAGGGTGCTCCTGTTCAAGCGATTTTGGCAGGAACTGTTTTCTCTTATCTTGCAGTTATCATGAATTATATTTCTCCGGATAAAGTGTTTATGTTCCTGGTCAATTCCTGTAGTGCGATTACATTGATTTTATATTTAACAATCGCTTTGTCACAATTACGAATGCGAAAGAAAATAGAAAAGGAGAAGCCTGATGCACTTGAGATTAAAATGTGGTTGTTTCCTTATTTAACTTACTTTACCATCTTTGCTATTTCCGCCTTGTTAATCGCAATGTTTTTTATTGAATCGATGAGAACGCAAATCTTATTTACGGGTGTTCTTACGATTATTGTTATTCTTTCTTATATATTCAAACAAAAAAAGAAAACAAATGTCATGGACAATGAAGAAACAATGTTAACCAACAGGGAAATGGGAGAAAAAATATAAAAGTGAAGGAAAAAGAGCATGACAAAAACAGCTGAGGTTCCAAACATATTATAATTTAATAAGATATTTACAGTGGAAAACCTGGCTGATGCAAACATGAATGGGGTGTATGTCAGAAATCTACAGAGGCCTTCTATGGAAAAAAGCAGTTCGGTGTATTAAGAAACATATGAAACTTAATCCGGTGAGATATGGAAGTGTGCCAGTATAGGTTATTGGTTTAATTAAGAATATTTATTACTCACTTTTGAAATAGAAATTCATAAGTCCGTATCATGAACTCAATCGTCAGCCTCTTTTCAGGCTTCATAAAATCTTTGCCTATAAGACATTCAATTTTTTCTAAACGATGATAGAGGGTTTGGCGTACAACAAATAGTTTGTTTGCAGTTTCTTGTTTTGAACAATTTGAGGCTAAATATTCTTTCAGGGTTTCCAGTAATTTTCCATTATACTTTTTATCATGTTCAATGATCGGACCGATAATTTCATAGATGATTTCTTCCAAGTTTGTACGTTTTTGCAGATGCATAATTAACCATAACAAGCGAATGTCCTCACAAAAACAAGAGATTGATTTGGATTTATGTTGAATATAGCTGGTTTCACGCGCGGTTTGATAACTTTTTGATATCTGATTCAGTTCATTTACAAATTTCCCGACTCCGAATACAAGATCTAGATTCTTTTCTTTTTGCAGGAATTTGGACTGTTTAAGACGGTTGATTCCTGTTTCTATTCTGGGTTTCCAGTTTGAATTAGATTGTTTGTTAACTAATATAAAAATTAAGTAGTCTTTTTTCTCGGTCACGAAAACCAAAAAGCCTTGCTGTTCAAAGATTGTCCGGCATAGAAGTTTAAAATAAGTTAAATCCAGTTGTTCTTTTATTTTTTTCGATCGATAGGAAATAACGAGAACCGTTCCGCCACTGGGCGTATATTCTGCATCATGGTACTTTATGAAATGAAGAATGGTTTCTGCTGTGTGTCTTCCTTCCAGCCAATTCTCCAGCCATTTTGATTCTTCCACTTTTCTTTTTTCTTCAATATATAAATCTCTTAATAAATATTGTGTTAATGCGGTAACTGTTCGATCCAGAATCAGCAGGTCAAATTCAGATATTGTACGTTCCATTGAACATATTATAATCTCCGCATATTGATTTCCAAACATTTGAATGGATTGCCTTCTTATATGTTTGGAATTTTCTTTTGCTATATTTTTTAACAATTGTTCTTTTTTCTTTGAACTAACATTGGGATAGAATTCCGGATCCTTTTTATAAAATTGAAAAATCACTTGAACACCCAAATAATTTTGCATCATTATTAATATTTGCTTATAGCTGCTTACTGTTAAAATATCTTTATTTAATTGTTGTGAATAACTTTCTAAATTAGAAATGATTTGATATTGCTGATTGGTTATAAAAGAGTGAATATCTTGTGTGATTTCCACAAAGGGAACTTCTTCATGAAATATGATAATAGGGAAATGATGTTTGTTAGCGAGATTTATAGCCTCTTGAGGAATAGAAGATGTATAAATTCCTATTTCGATGCATAAACCGGATGCATTGGAATCGATTAGCTCTTCAATAAATGACAGCAGGTCATGGTTATGTGTCCATCCGACTCCAGTGGATAAGATCAGTTCATTTCCTTTTAATAGATTTTTAATTTTTAATATTTCAACAACATGAACCCACTTAACCGTTCTATTTAAACCATCAATTCCTGCAATAACTTCAGCCTTATCAAAATGTTTTCTGAGGAGAATATCTTTTACCGTTAACGGAGAATGAACTGTCATAGATAAATCCCCTCCAGTTAAGGGATGATTTTATTTTAGAAATATTTATTATAATATGAATCATAGATTTTATATTCATTGTAACCATATTGAATTCCTGCAATAGAGAGATGGTAAATCGACTATAAAAATAATTTCATTGATGTCTATTTAACAAATCTTTTTTAAAGGAATGGCAGGTATTCTATTTTAAAGGAAACTTTTACAGGAATTGATAGGATGACAATCTGGTATGATGGATATGGGTATTTGCTTATTTGTTTGGATTTCTGCATGATCCAACAGTGCTTGTTCTGAATAGGAATCAAGTATGCTGCGGCAAAAGGCATCTTACCCGACATGTTTATTGAGGTTCGAATCCTCAATCGCCTTTCAAACGATTAGTTCTATGGCAGAGCACTCAGCTAACCGGGAGATTAGCACCTCTCAAAAACCTCTTTTTTGAATCCTCAGCGGTATTCTTCGTAAATTCTGCACTGAAAGGGTTGCCTAGAAGGATGACGGATACCGGGAAAGACAATTCATATCTGTACTGAAAAGATCGGGTTATCTTATGTGTTTTTGAGATGATTTCAATCATTCTGTCCAGCATTGAGGGATCTTTTCCTTAAGTCAGACTCCGTAACTTGCTCAGGAAGATTCTTGAAAGAGGGGATTAAAGCAGATAAGGGAAAGATTAATCAGATTTTCACAGCGAGCGGGGAGCAAATTTATGAAGAGGGTACTGATAAAAAACGATGAAAGGGGTCTCCTCTTTAAGAACGGCAATTATATCAAATATCTTCGGCCAGGGGGGTATTTTTATCCTCCTTTTGGAAGCTACCACGTGCAAATATTAGATATCAATGAACCGTTTGAGGTACTCCATAAAAATCTGAACTTATTTCTACTTGATCAAGAATTGTTAAATGATTTGATTGTTATTGATGTAAAAGACCATGAATATGTTCTTCATTTTGAAGATGGAAAATTTACCAATCTTTATACTTCGGGCAAATATGCTTTTTGGAACGTACTCAAACAGCATGATTTTATTACCATTGATATTCGTAATCCAGAAGTAAAATCAGATATTGATCCATCTGTTTTTTTAAGTCCTCAAATCACCGGATACTATTCCGTATTTGAAGTTGCAAATTATGAAAGAGGAATACTCTATTACAATAACATCATCCAAAGAGAGCTTCCTCCCGGGAAATATTTTTTCTGGAAAGGACCAGTATCCGTACAGGTGAAAACAGTGGATACCAGACAGCAGCAGTTGGATATGACCGGGCAAGAAATTATGACGGCAGACAAAGTAACACTGCGTCTGAATTTTGTGTGCCAGTATAAAATCACAGATCCGCTCAAAATGATGGAGATCAAAGCGTTTGAGGAACAGATTTACTTTCTTCTTCAGCTGATCCTGCGAGAGTATGTAGGTACGTTAAAATTAGATGATTTATTGAAGATGAAGCAGGAAATCGGTATTTTTGTTTTAAACCGGTTAAACGAAAAAAGCGACGATTTTGGTGTGCAGTTTATCTTTGCCGGGATGAAGGATATTATCTTGCCGGGGGATGTTAAGGAAATATTGAATACGGTCTTGATTGCTGAGAAGAAGGCACAGGCGAATATTATCACCCGCCGGGAAGAGACCGCATCTGCCAGAAGCCTCTTGAATACAGCAAAATTAATGGATGGAAACCATACACTGTATCGATTAAAAGAGATGGAATTCCTGGAGAAAATATGTGAAAAAATTGATAATGTATCGTTACTGGGCGGTGGCAATTTACTGGAGCAATTAAACTCACTTCTGACTACAGGAAATAGTGATAAATACGGATTGCATCAGGATACACCCAAGAAGCAATAAAATTTGGCGGAAGCGGTATCGGATCTTCTATGGTGCCGTATAGTGAGTTCAAATGGCGGAGCTCTTTTTTATATTTTCGTTTCCGAATGGGTAAGAATGGACATTGCAATTGGAGGTGATTGCAGGCGTGTCTGTGAAGAGACATAAGAGAAAGAGAGGATCCACTAATGTCTGGATTTGGAAACAAAAACTTTTACCCTGATTTATCTTCGAAAACCTGATCATTATCCATGCAGATGACATCCAATATTTCAAAAGCTCTTTCAATAGCAAGTGAATCTTGTTTATCTGGTTTTATAAGAAGGTCGGCCGTATTGTCCATCCCTTGTATTGGAAAGAGTGGAAATATCCTTTTTTGCAGAATTTTAGTTTTATCGTTTTTCAAAAGTGCTACCCAATAGTTGAATAAGAGTACATAAATCTATTTCGTTTTCCGGTTCAATACATTTATTATAAATACAGATAAAATTACACCTATTAAATAACTAATAGCGAATAACCAAGAAAAGTAACCAAAGATAAAATAACTAATCAACATAGCAACAATATATCCCGTAAAAAACCCAATTAAAAATTTCTTGGTTTGCATAATTATCACCTTCTTCATTTACAGGTTTGTTTACACAAAACTGAATCGCTTCAACTTTTTCCAACTCAGAAATACCGGAGGAAATACCAATGACATAAGTCATTATCAAAATTAAATTCAACATTTTGGGGGTTTGTTGTTAATAGTGCTCTTTTCCTCATCTTAATCCAATTGTATACGAAATTGAGCAAGAAACAGACAAGTAGTTTAACCAGGTAATTTTATTTTAGGACTTTCCATGATGGCAGGGTAGATAAAACTATAATTCACAGACAAATACAAAAACCCTGTAGAGATTACTACTCCCAACAGGGTTTGTAATATGATATCTGGTATATCCGAAACCTTGATAAAACACGGAAGTCACTGTGACAAAAAAAATAAACGTAATCAAGTTAAAAATGTGCTGAGAGTGCCAATTCCACTGATGGATATATTTATTTCATCCCCCGGAACCAACCATTTCCGGTTGTCTTCTGGATACCCCATAATAACACCTTCAGGAGTTCCGGTTAAAATAATGTCGCCAGGCTTTAGTGTCCTTAATGAACCCCATATGTCCAGACAATTATGCAATCATTGAAGTTACAGATTGA
>CBEULT010000006.1:0-162310 GCA_965544045.1 uncultured Thermoactinomyces sp. | reverse complement strand
AAGAATTAACGAGTCACGTCTTCACTCTTCAGTTTTCAAGGAACACTTTATTTGTTTGCCGCTCTATCGCGGCGACATTTGATATCTTATCATCCTATATTTAAGATGTCAACACTTTTTTTGAAAATAAAATTTTAATATATCGTGGAGCAATAAAACTCCACGATTAACTTTTCATTCCAAATTTATTATGCTTAATTTAAATATATTTATTTGTTTTGTGATGTGAAAAATCCAGCCTAGTAGCCAACCTTTCAAATGAACTTCATAAAAACCATATTCTAAATACTGTATAAAATCAGAGCCGCTTCTATAATTGCAGCACAAAATAACAAAATCACAATTACCACAAGATTGGGCATCAAATGTTGGCGAATGATTTTCCATTCTGCAATACTTGCTTCCAATCTTTTTGGCGAAAAAAACGAAAGAAAGCGCCGAAAAACTGCTAGTCCCAAATGAACTCCAATTCCTGCCGCCATCACCACTGCCGGCAGTTCCATTATTCCATGAGGCAAGATCGAATGAGCAAAAATCATCCAAGGGCTCTCTCCCGATGTTTTGACAGCCATCAGCAATGTTGTTCCTAACATCATCCCATTTATCAATATCGTAAAAAATGGATAGATTCCAAAAAACAAGGCTCCAAAAACTATGATTACCGCCGTCGCCAACAAATTATGAAAAAAAATTGTCATAAACGCATTGAGAAAAGTAGGTTCACTATTAATAGACTGAACTACCTGTTGTATTTCATTAAAAACTCCTGCCTGCTTCAACCATTCCATCAGTGAATCGCCATTAAAATAACCGGCAATGGCACTGGTCAAAAAAACCACAGCCACCATACCAAAGTATTTTCTCTCTTCTTTAATTGCCAACCACCATTTCTTCATACTTCCACTCCTTTTTCGGACAAACAATCATATCTCTCCTCCAGCCGCATAGATTTAAGATAAATGTTGATACGGGGAGGGAGCATCGATGAATTTTTTCCTTGTCCTTTCAGGAAAACGCCTTAAGCGGAGTCTTCTCATTCTTTTTGTGCTCTTGTTTGCAGCCGGCATCTTTTATGCTGAAAATAAAAATATTCAAGTATTCGTTCCCATTGAACCTGGACCATCAGCCATTTACAGTGTAGATACCAGCAAAAAACAAGTGGCTCTGACTTTTGACATCAGTTGGGGTGAAGAACGAACCAGTCCTATCCTGGATGTACTGGAGCAAAAAGGATTGAAAAAAACAACTTTCTTTCTTTCATCCCCTTGGGCGGAAAGTCATCCTGATCTCGTCAAGCGCATCGCCAATATGGGCTATGAAATCGGGAGTCATGGGCACCGGCATGACAATTACAGCCAATACAATGAAGAACAAATACGAACACAAATTCTGAAGGCTGACCAGATCCTGCAAAAGACAACTGGAAAAAAGCCAAAACTTATTCGCTTTCCCAATGGCGATTTTGACAAACGTGTCCTTCGAATTGCAGACAGTCTCGGTTATAAGACCATTCAATGGGATACCGACTCAAGAGACTGGATGAATCCTGGTAAAGAGGAAATTGTAAACCGTGTATTATCAAAAGCACACCCTGGCGACATCATCCTCATGCATGCCAGCGATTCCTGCCGCCAAACCCATGAAGCCTTGCCGGAAATCATTGATGGATTACGCGCCAAAGGTTATGAATTTGTCACTGTATCCGAACTGATTGCCGGTTCCCAAGTAGACACCAATTCGGTTGAAAAATAGTTCATCTACATAAGCATAGCACATATAACCCTATTATATAAAAAAGAGTCGATTCCATTCGCGATCCAACGAACAGCGTCGACTCTTTTTTAGTTTTTGGATTTTTCTATTTATTTTTGGCAGGTGTATTTTTTACCCATTGATGCAGCTGAAGAATCTGCCATGCGTTGCAAACGAGCAAAACCAGCACAGAATGCATCACGATCAAAAGTGGGATTTCGCCTTCCTTCGGATTAAGGGATGGAATTGCTTCAATCGTTGTTGCCGCAATCATATAAAAAAGGGTAGGAATAGTTGCCCCGGAATTCGTCCATTTTCTTTTCAGGGTGGCTACAATAACGGCCGCAAGGATGATCACTGCAGGAATCAAGAGATGGAACCAGAATGATTCACCACTGAATTTCACACTGTTTAAGTACATCAAATTCCCCAGAAGGACAAGAGTCAAGAGAAGGATTACACTGTCATAAACGGTTTTATTTCTCAACATTCCTTTGGCCAACCAGTTAAATACCAAAAAAGCAAAGAACCCCAATTCCGCAACAGCCCCCAAGGTTAAGCCAAGTAAGAGTTGACCGGTGATGGATCCAAACAACTCCTCCCCAGCAATCTGTTCAAAAGAAATACCAATGGTGACTGCTGTCAGGCATCCGATAGCCAGTGTTGTAACAAACCAGTAAATCAGCTTTTTTAGGGTCATGACTGTCTCTCCTGTTTGCTTTTATATATCGATTGTACCAAAATCGCGTCTTATTTGACACCATTCAGGCATAATCCTTGGCTAAAACTCGCATATTAAAAAAGAGCAAGCTGGTGAAACGGAGGAAAAAATCATGCAACGATTAAAATGGATACTGGCCATCATTGTACCGCTGTTTCTGATCGTATCATGCAGTCCCAATCAATCTCAGCCATCAGAACCCGATTATCAAAAAATCAAGGAGATCACGCTGGATATTCTGCACACGGGAGAAGGAAAAAAAGTACTGGAAGAATTGATGCAAGAACCGGAATTTAAACAAAAAGTGATGATGAAATCACAAGATCTTGAGAAAGCGGTATCCCAAACATTTACCGACCCCAAAACAAAAAAAGAATGGGAAGGTATCCTTAAAAAACCGGAAGTCGCTTCAAGCCTTGCCCAAGCCACCGAGGAACAAACCAAACAATTATTAAAAACATTGATGAAAGATCCGGAGTTTCAAAAGATGTTGATCGAAGTCTTCAAAGACCCGCAAATGTCGGAACAACTGCTGCAAGTATTTAAAAGCCAGAAGTACAGGGAAGAAATAAAGAAAGTCATGGAGGAATTGATGCAAGTTCCAAGCATTCAGAAGAAGTTGGGACAAGAAGTATTAAAGCAAGCCCAGCAAAAACAGGGCGGGGGAGAAGAGCAGGGAGGACAGAGCCAGGGAGGAGGAAACCAGGGTGGTGAAAGCCAGGAAGGAGGCGGTTCATCTTGAAACCGCCTCCTCTTTTCAATCCTTTGCTGTTTTTTGCAAAACTTTTTGTGCCAAATCCCTGTATTTTTTCCCAATCAGATGATCAGGAGGATAGATGGATGGGGCGAAATCAGGATCGTCCGGATTCTGATTTTCAGGAGCTCCCAAAGGAATTTGTGCCAGCAAATCAACATTTAATTCATTGGCTAATTTTTCACCGCCGCCAAAACCAAAAACATATTCCCGTTCACCATATTTATTTTCATACCAAGCCATATTTTCAACCACACCGAGTACTTCATGCTTGGTTGCATGAATGGCCATGGCTCCGGCACGGGCTGCAACGAATGCCGCTGTTGCATGGGGGGTTGTTACAAGAATTTCTTTACTGTCGGGAATCATTTGGTGAATATCCAAAGCTACATCGCCTGTTCCAGGAGGCAAATCCAATAACAAATAATCCAGCTCTCCCCAGTGCACTTCACTGAAAAAGTTGTTTAGCATTTTTCCCAGCATGGGACCGCGCCACACCACTGGAGTATTGTCTTCTACAAAGAAACCCATTGACATCACTTTAACCCCGAACCGTTCCACCGGTAAAATGGTCTCCCCAATCACGACGGGACGGTTTTCGATCCCCATCATGTCCGGAACACTAAAACCATAAATATCTGCATCAATAATACCAACTTTTTTGCCAGCCCGGGCTAACGCAACAGCCAGGTTTACAGTAACTGTGGATTTGCCAACCCCTCCTTTACCGCTTGCCACAGCGATAAATTGCGTTTTCGATGAAGAATCAAGCAGTGGCGAAACATTTGCTTTTTGGCTTGCTCCTGGTTGCCCCTGGCGCAACTGGGCTGACAAGGCGGCCCGCTCTTCATCTGTCATGGATTTTATATGAATATCCACTTTTTCGGCACCCAACCGATACAAGGCTTGTTCCACATCCTCCTGAATTTTCACTTTTAAAGGACAGCCTTGAATCGTTAATACAACATCCAATGAAACCTCTTTTCCATCTATCTGGATATTACGAATCATATTTAATTCAACGAGGCTTCGGTTTAACTCTGGATCTTTTACTTCTTTTAATGCGCCTAATACTTTTTCTTTGGTTAACATCCTTAAGCACCTCGATCGTAAGCGATTTCCTATCCATTATAGCATATCATTCATCAACTATTGGAGGAACTTCTTTTCCGGAATAATATTGAATGACTCCCAAAAAAATCGATGCTGCGATTTTTTTCTGGTATTTTGATTGGGCAAGCAGTTCGGCTTCTTTGGGATGGGACAGGAATCCAACCTCAACCAGTGCTGTCGGTACAGGTGATGTCTTTAGAATATACACATCTCCTTTTTGTTTGGCAAAACGTTTTGTATTTTCCAAATTGCGTACCAGTTCGGATTGAATCAATGCAGCGAGTCGCCTGTTTTCTTCTTTTGCCGGATAAAAAAAGGTTTGTGCCCCAGACCACATGGGGGAAGGAATAGCATTCAAATGAATGCTGATCAGGGCATCCGCTTTCTTTTCTTTCACAAGATGAATCCGCCTCATCAAATCCTCCGCTTTTCTGGAGCGAATCCTTTCCGTATCAGGAGAAGCCAAATCCTGATCTTTTTCCCTCGTCAAATAAACCAATGCTCCCGCCTCTTGTAGATAATTCTGCAAATAAAAAGCAATTTGCAAAGTAACGTCTTTTTCCAGAGTCCCTGACTTACTGACTGCTCCACCATCAGGCCCTCCATGGCCCGGATCCAATACAATCACTTTGCCATTCAAAGGCATGCCCCAAGTTTGTACAAATTGGTCAGGAGAAAATAAAAATAAGACCAAACCCATTGTTAAAACAATCCCGATAATGAACCATCCCAAGCGGCTTTCCATCCATGTTTTCATCCATCTCGCCTCACTTACTTTAACCTCTTATCTACATTTATATGGGCGAGAATTCAGGATATGTACAAACTTCTACCTGTTGAACTCAGTCCATCCTTTCTGGAACCAGGTACGACTCAGTTCCTGGAGCAAGATAAGAACAGATTCCACATTCCATTCATCCAGCCAGCGAAATATGGAGAACTCCCGGATCATTTGATCGATTAATTGCTGACAGATTTTTTCCCGGTTTCGAATCATAATGTCAAGAGGATCCGCTTGGGAGAGAACCAGACGAAAATAAGGACAAGAAGTCGCCTCAATACTTATCCCGGCTGTTGGACTCTTGCGTTTCCCGCCGGCTTGCCCGCCAGATTTACAAGCGACGGGGTTCTTTATATTTTTCGCTTTTTTCCGCTCAATCATCCCCGCTACATAAGCCTCATAAACTATGCGATATACCAGTTCAAGCAACATGGTTTTCCTCGTTGCAGACCAATAATCTGTAAACGGTTCAATAAAATCCTGCTTGATTTTTTCCAGTTGGGACCAGGGAAAACGATGTAATGCTTTCATTCGTATCTGTTCGACCCTTTTTATTTGCCAATCATCCCAATATAAAATTTGTGCCACCGGATTTTGCTCCTTTGCCCGATCTCGTTACTGTTAAGTGTTGACAAAGGAACTTCAGAAAAAACATGGTAAGGGCCGTTATCAACCCGTTTATTGAGCGGAAAAGAATAACGTTAACGGCGTTGGCTTAACCCAAAAAGAAGTTGAAGGAAATGTTCTTCAGACACCGATTGTATGCTGATAAAAAAATCAGCTGTTTCCACAATAAAATCGAACTTAAAAATAACAGTTGTAACATATAACATGCAAAAAAACATTGCCGTGTCCTGAGCAATTGGTTCGTTTATCCAAAACCGATTAAGGGAAAGTAATTAGTAAGGTATTAAAATGTAGTTGTTAAAGATTCACCTATCCCCCCCCATTTCATAAACTGTCACTCATACGTTGTGACAGTTTTCTTTTTGTCCCCGTAATCTGTTTAAATACACACGGACAAATGATTTACTCCCCCTGTAGTGCCATTCTAAAACCTAATATTCACCTAAAGGCCGCAGTCTAACAGGAATGGGGGCAATGGTCTGACTTGTTTCCCGATTGAACCACTCTCTTTTGTTGCATTAAAAACAGGAAAACACCAAGCAATACAAAGGCCCCACCTGCAATCTGCAAACCTGTTACCCGCTCACCCAACAGGATGACAGACAAGATAGTCGCTCCTACCGGTTCTCCCAATATACTCATCGAAATCGTTGTAGTATTTACGTAGTTTAATAACAGATTAAATATAACGTGCGCAATGGTAGGAAAAACGGCCAGTAAAAGAAAAATTGTCCATTCCCGCGTTTCATATCCGCCAACCGGAATCTCCATGGCGAGGTTGTAAATATTCAGTGCAAAACCGGCAAACAGGAATACACAAAAGCTGTAGATCCAATGGGATATTTTCTTTACCTTGTTTTGTCCAATCAACAAATAACAGACAACTGCAATCACACTAAAAAAAGATAATATATCACCAATAATGGCTGCTTTGTTGCCTGGCCCGAAATCTCCCCATCCAATCATCACAACCCCTATTATCGAAATTCCTATCGTAATTAAGGCAGATATACTCGTTCTTTCTTTATAGATCAAATAGCCTCCCAGCAAGGCAATAATGGGCTGAAATGAAAGGATTATGGTTGAACTGGCTACAGTGGTCAGTTTCAAAGAACCAAACCACAATGCAAAATGCAAGGCTAAAAACATGCCTGCCAGAGACAAGTAGAGCCATTCATTTTTTGACAACTCCCTGAATTCCCCTCTTTTCGTCCAGACAACCGGCATTAATAAAATACTGGCAAAATACATTCGGTACATGCTGGATACAGTAGCAGGCGCATCAGACCATTTCACAAAGATCGCCGCAAAAGAAACGGCAATAATCGAAACAGCCAGCAGGAACCCGACCGGTGGTTTCATTTTCCCCTCCTGAAATGAAAAATATTTTCTTTCGGTTTATCAATACTTTCCGTTTACTATCATTCTTTTCTCTTTCTCCAAAAAGCAAAGAGAGTGGAATCCTTTGAGATACGATATGTAACAACTTTGGGAATAATAATGGTGCATCGCGTACGCCTTTGTGTCAGTGTTTTTTTATGTTCTTTTATGCCTGTAACCCATAAGGAATCCGATTAACAACGAAATTGGAACAATTAGAAACCCGTATTGGTTTACCCTAAACAGTTGGTCTCTGGCTTGCATGTACCATACTATCCAAAATGGATAAGAGGGGTAATCATACGGAATCCAATGGAACGTCCACCAAGTCAGCAAAACAAAACTTACAATAAAGCCAACTATAAAACGATTGAACATAATCATTTTCCCCCTTAGCACCAGTATAAAAGACGATAAGTCCCTCCCTTTGCAGAACCAAAAGGAGGTTTCTGTATCCGTATAATATCAGGCACATCAACTCCGTTCGCTGAATTGTACCTAAAAAAACCCTCACAATACATTGAATAGAGGAATCCAAGCATTTGATCAATTTAGGTAGAAACCTTTTCTTTACTTAGAAAATAGCATATTTATACTGATATTAATAAATTTGTTTTCACTCGGGACAATAGTTCTTATCATTTCGACCATACCTGAGCACATATCATAACTCAATGTACTTTTGAAATTTCTCTCTGTCTTCTCTTTTCAGATGCCCGTGACGCGTATATAGATGTTTAACGTCATTTGAGAGTCACCTAATCTAACCACTCCTGAGACGCTTTTATACTGACCCCTGTTTCGAATAAGGGAAAACATGATACATTTATGGGAATGTTGTGTTTTTCACTCAATGCAGCACGCTTTTTTGGAAATGCCAAATATAAATAATCACAAACTTTTTAAGCATAAAAAAGACTCCCGGGTGTTTTGTCCGGAAGTCTTTGAAATACATATATTTATTAACGTTTTGAGAACTGAGGTGCACGGCGTGCGCCTTTAAGTCCGTATTTTTTACGCTCTTTCATCCGTGGGTCACGTGTCAGGAAGCCGGCTTTTTTCAATGCTGGGCGAAGTTCCGGATCGACTTTCAGCAATGCGCGGGCAATTCCGTGGCGAATGGCTCCCGCTTGCCCCGTAAAGCCTCCTCCGGACACATTGACGAGAACATCATAACTGTCAAGTGTATTGGTCAATACCAAAGGTTGACGTACAATGGCTTTGAGGGTTTCCAGTCCAAAAAATTCATCAATGCTGCGACCATTGATTACAATCCGTCCATCTCCAGCAACGAGGCGAACCCGAGCGACCGATTCCTTACGGCGACCGGTTCCATAAAATTGAACTTGTGCCAAATCGGTTACCTCCTTTTATTATCCGCGCAGTTCCCACTCAACTGGCTGTTGTGCCTGATGAGGATGCTCGGAACCCGCATATACTTTTAATTTTTTCAATTGTTGACGACCAAGTTTTCCTTTGGGAAGCATTCCTTTTACGGCCAATTGAATCAGACGTTCCGGATATTTGTCACGCATTTCATGTGCCGGAGTCGCTTTTAATCCGCCTGGATATTGGGAATGGCGATAATAAATCTTTTTGCTCCATTTTTTACCGGTCAATTCAACCTGATTTGCATTAATTACAACTACGAAGTCACCTGTATCCACATGTGGGGTAAACTCAGGCTTATGCTTTCCGCGAAGCAATGTTGCGATTTCTGTTGCCATACGGCCTAACGTTTTACCTTTGGCATCAACAACATACCATTTCCGTTCCACTTGGTTGGGCTTAGCCATATATGTGGTACGCATCGTAATCCCTCCTCTATCAAAAAACGGAGATCCGTTCCTGTTTTCGGTTAGAAGCATTTTTTAAGTGACAAATTCTTGCGCCGAACTTATACTCCACCGGGGCATGGAGTGGAAAATACCAAGCGTTATCATACCGCAAATACGAGTCAATGTCAAGATTACCGTACAATGTTATCCAACCAGGGATGATACCCGACCTGAAGCAACACAAGCCCTTCTGGCGGAAAAGTTGGCCCGGCCTCCTTCCGGTCTCGTGCCTGGATAATGGAAGGGATCTCCTCCGGTTTTATCCGGTTTCTTCCCACTTCCACCAGGGTTCCCGCAATTATTCGCACCATATTGTAAAGAAATCCGTTGCCGGTAACTTCAATAATTAAGCCATGCGGCTCCTGAATGATTTGGCAGCGGAAAATGGTACGCACCCGGTCAACCACTTCTGTTTTTGCAGAACAGAATGAAGTAAAATCATGCGTGCCAACCAGATGGTTTGCTGCTTCCTGCATGGCACCGGTATCAAGCAAAACCGGTACATGTGTACGAAAACGGCGTTCAAAAATATCCGGGATCGGTTGAAGGTCCAGTTGGTACCGATAGGTTTTCCACCTGGCGCTTTTTTGGGCATGAAACTCCGGGGAAACTTCTTCAGCTTTATAGACGAGCAAGTCGCGTGGCAGAGATCTCCGTAAGATATAGGGATATTTCTCCACAGGAATGGGGCTTAATGTTGTAAAATGACACACTTGGTTTAAAGCATGTACACCAGCATCTGTCCTGCCCGAACCCACTATTTGAACGGATTCACCGGTAATTCGCTCCAACACTTCTTCCAACATTCCCTGTACCGTCCGGCAGTCCGGCTGGCTCTGAAAACCGGAAAAATCCGTCCCATCATAGGCAACGATCAATTTTATCTTCTTCAATTCGGCTTACCTCCTAATAGCGGAAAACCCACAGAACCGCTCCAAACAGGATCAGGATCAAGAGCAGCCAAAGATCACGTTGGGTGAAATGAAGCTCGCGCCACTTTGTTCTCCCTTCAGCACCGCGATAACATCTGGCTTCCATCGCCAACGCCAGGTCTTCTGCCCGGCGGAATGCAGAAATAAACAAGGGAATCAGAATTGGAAGGTGGTTTCTCAGCCGTCTGATAATATTTCCCTCTTCGAAATCGATGCCACGTGTCATCTGAGCTTTTCGAATCTTTTCCGTTTCTTCCCACAAAGTAGGAATAAACCGGAGTGCAATCGACATCATCAAGGCCAGTTCGTGGGCAGGAACCCCGATTCTTTTTAACGGAGACAGGATGTACTCTATTCCGTCTGTCAGATCAATGGGAGAGGTCGTTAATGTAAGTAATGAAGCAATGGCTACCAGTAAGAGAAGCCGACTTGAAATCACACCTGCCTGACGAATGCCTTCCTCGTATATGGTCAGGCCAGGAAGGGACAGGATAATTTCTCCGCCTTTGGTCATCCATAAATGCAGCAATGAAGACAAAAGTATGATAAAAATAATTGGTTTGAGCGTTGTAAAAAAAAGTCGATATGGAACTTTTGCCATATGGATGGCAATGAGGACAAAAGCAAAAAAAATCGCGCAGGCCATAAGGTGGTCAGTAAAGAAAACCATAAACATGAAGGCAAATACAAACCCCAGTTTTGCCCGGGGGTCCAATTGATGAACAATAGAGTCACCAGGGAAATACATCCCGATTACAAAACCGTTCATCCTGATTCCTCCCTCTGGATCAGCCGTTTTGCAAGATATTGCTCCAGTTTTTCCAAGGTAAATATGGAGCAGGGTAACGGGCAATCCAATTGTTCATTTAAACTTGCCACCAGTTGGGATATTTGCGGCATCTCCAATGATAATTCCTGCCATGTGTTATATTGCTCAAATACTTCTGCTGGAGTACCGGCTAAAGCCAGTTTTCCGTCACTGAGCACAAAAACCTGTTCCGCATATTTGACGACATCATTCATGTCATGCGTCACCAGGATGATGGTTAAACCTTTCTTTTCATGCAGATCTTTCAACAAACGGAATAATTCCCGTTTTCCCTGCCGATCCAATCCCGCCGTTGGCTCATCCATGATTAACACATCCGGTTTAAGAGCCAGAATACCGGCTATCGCCACCCTCCTCATCTGTCCGCCGCTCAAATGAAAAGGCGAGCGATTGGACAATTCGTGCGGCAAGCCAACCAGATCCATCACCTGATGAACCTCACGGCCAAGTTCCGGTTCGGTAATTCCTCTGTTTTTCAAGCCGAAAGCAATATCTTTGGCTACCGTTTCTCCAAACAACTGGTGCTCCGGATATTGAAAAACGATTCCCACATGTTTTCTAAGCTCAGCACCTGATTTGCTAGCAGCATGAAAAATTTTATTACCAACCTGGATTTGTCCGGATGCGGGGCGGATCAATCCGGCCAAACATTGGATAAGTGTAGATTTGCCTGATCCGGTTGCCCCGGCAATCGCCACAAAACGACCACTTTCAATTCTTAGACAAATATGCGACAAAGCCTGCTTTTCAAATGGTGTATCCGGCATGTAGACAACACTTAGGTCTTTGACAACAATCTCCATATTTCACTTACCAGTTCCTCTTTGTTGATGATCTTGGCTGGCAGCGGCCAGCCTTTTTGCCGGAGCCGGTACCACAGTTCAACTTCAAGCGGAACATCCAATTCCCACTCTTTCAAGCGCATAGCCTCTCCATACAACAGACTGGTTGCTTCATCCAGTTTGCATTCTCCCTGATGCATCACAATCATACGATCTGCCATAAATGCTTCTTCCGCAGAATGGGTAATATGGATAATCGTCTTTCCTCCGCAATTCAGAGACTGCATCATTTGCAATACAGTTTTCCGTCCAATCGGGTCCAACATGGAAGTCGATTCGTCAAACAGGATCACATCTGGTTCCAGGACAACCACTCCGGCAATAGCCAATCTTTGTTTTTGGCCGCCTGAAAGGTAATGGGGTTCCTGGTGTTCAAGACCTTCCAGCCCAACCGCTTTCACCGCTTTTTTTATTTTTTCATTCATTTGGTAATGGGGAACCCCTATATTTTCCAAACCGAAAGCTATATCATCTTCAACTGAAGTCGCAACAATTTGATTTTCCGGATTTTGAAAAACCATTCCTACTTTGCGGCGTATTTGCCATATTTCTTCTGTCGATGAGGTTTCCATGCCCGATACAATGACCCGGCCTTTCGTGGGAAGCAAAAGGCCGTTAGCCAACCGGGCCAGTGTCGATTTGCCAGATCCATTGTTTCCAACAATACTTATATATTCACCAGAGTAAATGTCCAGATGAATATCTTTTAAAACCCAGGGAGGATCCGGTTCATCAACCTCATAACGAAACGAAACATGCTCAAACTGAATGATCGGTTCCATCCATTTTATCTCCTTAAAAGAAAAAAGGGTAAACGTCAGGACCAGTTCTGGATCCTGCCCTCACCCTTTGGAACTAAAAAAGATTACTCTTCAACCAATTCAAGAAAGACCATTGGCGCGCCATCTCCCCGGCGAGGTCCTAACTTGAGAATGCGAGTATAACCGCCATTACGCTCTTGATAACGCGGAGCAATTTCATCAAACAATTTTTTCACGGCATCTACTTTTTGGTGGGTAACCTCGTCTCCCTCTTTCACCGTATTGGAACGAGTTTTACGAACAAATGATGCCGCCTGACGGCGCGCATGCAAATCGCCACGCTTCCCAAGCGTAATCATCTTTTCAACGATAGAACGTACTTCTTTTGCTTTGGATTCAGTCGTTTCAATTCGTTCATTGATAATTAAGTCTGTTACCAGATCGCGGAGCAACGCTTTACGCGCACCACTGCTTCTGCCTAATTTTGCGTATGCCATTCTTCTTCCCCCCCTACCGTCATTAGTCGTCTTTGCGCAAAGAAAGCCCAAGCTCATGCAGCTTTTCCTGAACTTCCTCAAGCGATTTGCGCCCAAGGTTGCGCACTTTCATCATGTCTTCTTCTGATTTCTGCGTCAGTTCCTGAACCGTGTTGATGCCAGCCCTCTTTAGACAGTTATATGAACGTACGGAGAGGTCGAGTTCTTCAATCGTCATTTCCATAACTTTTTCTTTTTTATCTTCTTCTTTTTCAACCATAATCTCAGCATCTTTTGCCTGTTCAGTCAAGCCAACAAACAACATAAGATGTTCATTCAGGATTTTAGCGCCAAGACTGACTGCTTCATCAGGATTCAAGCTGCCATCCGACCAAAGTTCTAAAGTTAATTTATCGTAGTTGGTAACTTGTCCAACCCGAGTGTTTTCTACCTGGTAATTTACCCGTTCAATTGGTGTATAGATCGAATCGATTGGTATTACGCCAATCGGCTGATCTTCACGTTTGTTTTTTTCAGCAGATACATATCCGCGACCACGGTTTGCTCTCATTCGAATGTGGAGATGTGCATTATCACTCAGTGTGGCAATATGAAGATCAGGGTTTAACACTTCCACATCACTGTCAGCCCGAATATCACGTGCCTTTACTTCTCCTGAACCTTCATAATCGATCTCCAGTATTTTTTCATCATCCGAATGTATTTTTAAAGCCAATTGTTTCAAGTTGAGAATTATTTCCGTGGTATCCTCCACAACTCCCGGAATCGTGGAGAACTCATGCAATACCCCGTCAATTTGTATGGCGTTAACGGCGGCTCCTGGCAATGATGAAAGCAATACACGGCGCAGACAGTTGCCCAGGGTAGTGCCGTATCCGCGTTCTAAGGGTTCCACCACAAACTTTCCATATCGATGATCTTCACTGATCTCAACAGCCTCGATCTTCGGCTTTTCAATTTCAATCATACGGCTCACAAACCCTCCTTCAGAACGTCGCGTTCCGGGCGAAATCCAACCTACTTGTAGCCAATATGCATGAATTAAGAAAGACAAATAAATTAGTCTTATCCAGTATACACCATCTCATGCAAAAATAAACCACGGCTCAGATTAGAAGCAAAGATTAAACACGGCGACGTTTCGGTGGACGACATCCATTATGAGGGATTGGTGTTACGTCTTTGATTAAGCTTACTTCTAAACCTGCCGCTTGCAAAGAACGAATTGCTGCTTCACGGCCAGCTCCTGGTCCTTTTACCAATACATCTACTGACTTCATACCGTTTTCCATTGCAACTTTTGCTGCTTGTTCCGCAGCCATTTGTGCTGCAAACGGTGTGCTCTTGCGGGATCCTTTAAATCCCATTGTCCCGGAGCTTGCCCATGCAACTGCGTTACCACGCGGATCAGTAATCGTTACAATCGTGTTGTTAAAAGTAGAACGAATATGGGCCGTTCCTGATTCAATATTCTTTTTCGCGCGGCGTTTCACCCGTTGTGTAGTAGTTTTACGTTTTGCCACAATTTTCCCTCCTTGCTATCTTTATTTTTTCTTGTTCGCTACTGTCCGGCGGGGACCTTTGCGTGTACGGGCATTCGTTTTTGAACTTTGACCGCGCACAGGCAAGCCGCGCCGATGGCGAATCCCGCGGTAACTTCCAATCTCAATCAATCGCTTGATATTTAAAGACACTTCCCGGCGAAGATCCCCTTCGATCACCAGGTTTTTATCAATATAGCCACGTAATTTAGCCACTTCATCTTCAGTCAGGTCACGAACACGAGTATCCGGATTAACTCCTGTATCACGCAGGATTCTGTTGGATAGTGGACGACCGATTCCGTAAATGTATGTGAGGGCGATTTCTACACGTTTTTCACGTGGCAAATCGATTCCGGCAATACGCGCCATGTCATACACCTCCCGTCATTAACCTTGTTTTTGCTTATGCTTTGGATTTTCACAGATTACCATGACAGCCCCTTTGCGACGAATCACTTTGCATTTTTCGCAAATAGGCTTAACTGAAGGTCTAACTTTCATTTCAGCTTCCTCCTATTCCTTTTAAGCACCTGCGATTGCTCTTCGCCAGTTCGCAGACGTTACTTGTATCGATAAGTGATCCGTCCACGGGATAAATCATAAGGCGAAAGTTGAACAGTTACTTTATCCCCTGGCAAAATACGAATAAAATGCATACGAATTTTCCCAGAGACATGTGCCAGAACTTCATGACCATTTTCCAACTCTACACGAAACATCGCATTGGGTAAAGGTTCTTTTACAATACCTTCTACCTCGATCACATCTTCTTTGGCCATTGATTCACTCTCCTTTATGCTCCATATTGAGCAAATATTGGTTCAGGGCGTATCGCAACTTCGCATTGTTTACACGTCCGTTTTTTTTCAAAAGATCTGCTAGTTCCTGATTTATCGTGTTAGTCACTTGAATATGCCTGATATTCTTCTTTTTGGGACAATCCATTTTCCTTCGGTCGCCATCTGCCAGAAGAACAAAATACGGCGGTTTCAAGCCAACAACGATTGCGAAGTTCCCCGCATCGCGACCACGCAAAATACGCACGATTTGCCCGGGACGGGGGCGACTGTCAACATCTGTCACGTTCATCACCCTTCACCTGGATTACTCTGTGGTCAGAATCTCATGGCCTTCATCCGTGATCGCAATTGAATGCTCAAAATGTGCACAAAGGGATCCATCCGTTGTGACAACTGTCCAGTTGTCAGACAATGTTCGTACAAACCGCTTTCCGTAATTAACCATAGGCTCAATGGCAAGGGTCATCCCTGGTTTCAGGCGCAGACCTTTTCCAGGAGGTCCATAATTGGGAATGCTTGGTGCCTCATGCAATTTTTGACCCACTCCATGTCCAACATATTCACGGACAATGGAGAACCCGGCATCTTCTGCCACTGTTTGAATAGCGTGGGAAATATCACCCAATCTGGAACCGGGTTTGGCTTGCTCCAGTCCTTTATAGAGAGATTCTTCGGTGACCCTGAGTAGTCTTTCTGCTTCCGGACTGATCTTTCCAACCGGATAAGTCCAGGCAGAATCACCATGATACCCTTCATAGCAAGCCCCTATATCGACTGAAATAATATCTCCTTCTTTTAATTTCCGTTTACCGGGAATTCCGTGCACCAATTCTTCATTAACCGATGTGCAAATGCTCCCTGGAAAACCGCCATATCCTTTGAATGAAGGAGTCGCTCCATAACCGCGAATTACTTTTTCAGCCAGCTGATCCAGCTCTTTGGTAGTGATTCCCGGCTGAATAGCTTTTTTCAGTTCCTGGTGAGTCAAATATACGATTCTTCCCGCTTGTCTCATTCGTTCAAGCTCTTTTGCCGATTTTAATATGATCATTCTTTTGACCCTCGAATCATTGCCAAGATCGAATCGGTCACGGTTTCGATCGGCTGTTTCCCATCCACGCGATGAAGTTTGCCAGTCGATTCATAATAACGAAGCAGATGCTCTGTTTGCTCCAGGTTTACTTTCAAACGCTCCCTGACGGTTTCACTACGGTCATCATCCCGTTGGTACAGTCTTCCTCCACAACGTTCACAAACTCCATCCTCTTTTGACGGAGCGAAAACAACATGATATGTCGCGCCACAATCTTGACAAATACGTCTTCCCGTCAGGCGTTTCAGGAGTTCTTCCTCATCTACATCAATATAAATCACATAATCAACGGAACGATTCAATTCTGCTGTCAGGTCGTCCAGTGCTTCTGCCTGAGTAACAGTTCTGGGAAAACCATCCAACAAAAACCCGTTTGCACAATCATCTTTGCCCAAACGATCGCGTACAATACCGATCGTTACACGATCAGGAACCAGTTTCCCCTGATCCATGTAGGACTTTGCTTCCAAGCCCAGCGGCGTTTCTTCTTTTACTGCCTGGCGAAACATATCACCCGTCGAGATATGCGGAATATTTAATTCGTCAACAATATGTGCCGCTTGCGTCCCTTTTCCAGCTCCGGGTAAGCCCATGAGTACAATATTCAACCTTATCCCTCCCGGTTCAACTGTCTACGGGTGATCCGCAAATACAGTTTAATTAACCAATGTTTGGGTCAGGTCCATTCCGAATCCCCGGAAAATCAATCCGGGGGATGGACGACTTTATTTATGCATAAATCCTTTATAATGTCGTTTGATCAACTGACTTTCGATCGTTTTCATTGTTTCAAGCGCAACCCCTACCACGATGAGGAGTGAAGTCCCCCCAATTTGCACGGATTCTGGCAGGCCGGCAAAACTGATGAAAAAGATCGGCAGAATGGAAACGGCAGCCAGGAAAACAGAACCGGTCAATGTTAAACGGTTCATCAGTTTCGTCAAATAGGTCGAAGTAGTTTTCCCTGGACGAATTCCAGGAATAAAGCCGCCATTTTTCTTCATCTGATCAGCTAACTGAATCGGGTTGATCTGGACAAAAGTATAGAAATAAGTAAATCCGATGATCAATATAACATACAGCACCATACCCAGGGCACTTCTGGTATAGTCAAAATTGGCCTGAATCCAATCTGCAACCACATGCCCTTGCCAGAAGCTGGCGATGGTAACCGGGAACATCATTAAAGCAAGCGCAAAAATAACGGGAATAACCCCGGCTGCATTTACTTTCAACGGAATATGCGTCGACTGACCACCATACATTTTACGACCAACTACCCGTTTCGTGTATTGCACAGGAATCCTGCGAACACCTTGTTGAATGTAAATGACTCCAACAACCACAAGAACCACAGCCAACAAAACACCTACGGATTTCAAAATGCCAAGGAACAATTGGTTCCCTTCAACAAACAACGTCGTATAAATAGCACTGGCATGCCCTGGAATCGCAGCAATAATCCCGGCGAAAATCAGTATGGAAATTCCGTTGCCAATTCCTTTATCCGTGATTTGTTCCCCCATCCACATCAAGAACGCGGTACCCGCAGTAAGTGTCAGGGAAATCAAAGCGTATGACCATATGCTCTGATCTTCCACAAAACCGGCAGCATAATTGTTAAAACCTACTGCCAAACCGATGGACTGAATCAACCCCAGTCCAATGGTGAAGTAGCGGGTAAACTGTGCCAACTTGCGGCGGCCAACTTCACCCTCCTTCGCCCAACGTGCGAATGCCGGAACGACATCCATCGTCAGCAACTGCACAATGATCGAAGCAGTGATATATGGCATGATTCCCATTGCAAAAATGGAGAAGTTCGTAAAAGCGCCTCCTGAAAATGCGTTGATGAGACCAAAGACTCCCTGAGTTCGTTCCATCAACATTTGAAGAACTTCTGCGTTAGTGTTCGGAACCGGAATAAAGCTTCCGATCCGAAAAATCACTAACATCATTAAAGTAAATAAAATACGACGACGAAGATCTTCCACCTTAAAGATATTTCCCAGGTTCCGAATCATTAGATTACCTCCGTCGATCCACCAGCGGCGTTAATTTTCTCAATCGCAGAGGCAGAGAATTTATGAGCTTTAACAGTCAGTTTTTTACTCAGTTCACCATTGCCCAGTACTTTCAGTCCGCCTTTGAGGTTCTTAAGGACGCCTTCTTCCACCAGAAGTTCCGGTGTTACAACTGCGCCTTCTTCAAAACGATTTAACGTATCCATGTTGATAATCGCATACTCAACACGATTAGGATTGGTAAAACCACGTTTTGGCAAACGACGGTAAATCGGGTTTTGGCCCCCTTCAAATCCGGGCCGGACTCCACCGCCAGAACGTGAATTTTGCCCTTTATGGCCACGTCCCGAAGTTTTTCCCTGACCTGCCGAAATTCCACGCCCAACACGTTTTTTGCCTTTACGGGCACCTGTAGCAGGTTTCAGCTCATGCAACTTCATCCCTCGCACCTCCTTATCACCATGTCATACAAATTATTCGCCAAGTTCCTGTACCTCAACCAGGTGTTGTACTTTGTTCAGCATGCCACGAATGGCCGGATTATCCTGGTGCGTCACGGTTTGTTCACGTTTTGTCAAACCCAGTGTACGCAGAGTGACTCGTTGGTCTTCCGGACGGCCAATCATGCTCCGCTTGAGGGTTATCGCCAATTTTTTTGCCACGGTCATCCCCTCCTTATCCCAACAATTCCTCTACGCTTTTGCCGCGCAGTCTTGCTACGTCTTCCGGACGTTTCAGGTTTTTTAATCCGGTTAAAGTGGCACGTACCATATTAATCGGGTTGTTTGAACCCGTCGATTTGGTAAGAATATCACCAACACCAGCAGCATTCAACACATCACGCACAGGTCCTCCGGCAATAACTCCGGTACCTTTCAAAGCAGGTTTCAGCATAACCTGTCCGGCACCATATTCACCAATGATATCATGCGGAATGGTACTTCCCATCAGAGGCACACGAATCATGTTCTTCTTCGCATCTTCAAATCCCTTGCGGATTGCTTCCGGAACCTCAGATGCTTTTCCGATTCCGGCACCAACTCTTCCCTTGCCGTCACCTATAACCACGAGGGCACTGAAGCTGAAACGGCGTCCACCTTTTACAACTTTTGCTACACGGTTAATATCAACCACTTTCTCAATAAACTCTGATTGTGCAGCGTCTCTTCTGCGTGGCTTATCCTGTTTGCTCAAAAGTCCAGACCTCCTTCCCTGGCTCCTTCTGCCAAAGCTTTAACACGACCATGATAAATATATCCACCGCGGTCAAACACAACAGATTGAACACCTTTGTCTGCGGCGCGTTTTGCAATCAGTTCGCCAACTGCGCGTGCTGCATCTACCGTTCCGCCATTTACACCTTTAGCTTTTACTTCTTCATCCACGGATGAAGCGGCTGCCAAGGTATGTCCGGCCATATCATCAATCAGTTGAGCATAAATATTTTTGGAAGAACGGAAAACATTCAACCGCGGACGTTCTGCTGTACCCACAATTTTATTCCGAACACGCAAGTGGCGTTTTTTCCGTTTTTTGTTACGATCTTCCTTACGAATCACGGTCCAGTTCACTCCCTTCTTGATCACACTACAGTTACTTCCCGGTTTTACCTTCTTTTCGTCTGATCACTTCATTGCTGTACTTGATACCTTTGCCATTATACGGCTCAGGCTCGCGGATCGAGCGAATATTGGCCGCCATTTCACCAACCTGTTGCTTGTTGATCCCTTTTACAACAATCTGTGTCTGCGAAGGAACATCTATTTCAATGCCTTCCAACGGAGTTACTTCAACGGGATGCGAGTAACCAACGTTAAGCATCAGTTTGTTTCCTTTTTTCTGTGCCCGGTATCCGACACCAACCAATTCAAGTGTTTTTGTAAACCCATTGCTGACACCTTCCACCATCCCGGCAATCAAGCTGCGTGTGGTCCCATGCAAAGCACGGTGATTACGGTTGTCGCTGGGACGCTCGACGATAACTTCATTATTTTCAACCTTGAAGTTGATATCGGAATGGAAGTTGCGGGACAAGGTACCTTTCGGTCCTTTTACCGTAACCATGTTCCCTTCAATATTCACTTCAACACCGTTTGGAATTGCAACCGGTTTTTTACCGATACGAGACATTCCGTTCACCTCCATCCGTTAACCAATTACCAGATATATGCAATAACTTCTCCGCCCACTTTTTGCTGACGGGCTTCTTTATCTGTCAGAATCCCTTTATTTGTCGACAAAAGCGCGATACCCAATCCACGAAGTACACGTGGGATCTCATTGGCTTTTACATAAACGCGTAATCCAGGCTTGCTGATTCGTTTTAACCCAGTGATTACTTTTTCATTGTTAGCACCGTATTTCAAGAAAATCCGAATGATGCCCTGCTTGTTGTCCTCAATAAATTCCGCATCACGAATAAACCCTTCACGTTTCAAAATCTCGGCAATTTCCCGTTTCATACGAGATGCAGGAAATTCAACACTTTCATGACGTACCATATTGGCATTCCGAATTCTGGTCAGCATATCAGCAATCGGATCTGTCATCACCATAAGAACCCCTCCTTCCTATCCTCATTACCAGCTTGCTTTTTTAACGCCGGGAATCTGCCCTTTGTAGGCCAATTCACGGAAGCAAATACGACAGAGACGGAACTTGCGCAATACCGAATGCGGGCGCCCGCAACGTTCACAACGTGTATATTCACGTACTTTGAACTTTGGATTACGTTTCGACTTGATAATCATCGATTTCTTGGCCAAGTGATTCCCTCCTTTTTACTTTTTTTTCAATCCTTTATTTACGAAACGGCATTCCCAACAAGGCCAGCAGTTCACGTGCTTCTTCATCGTTGTCCGCTGTTGTGACAATAGCCACATCCATACCACGAACTTTATCCACTTTATCATAAGAGATTTCCGGAAAAATCAATTGCTCTTTCAATCCAAGTGTATAGTTCCCACGTCCATCAAAGGATTTCGGGGAAACACCGCGGAAATCACGAACCCGAGGCAGAGCAATATTGATCAGTTTGTCCAGAAAATGATACATCCGCTCACCGCGAAGTGTTACTTTGGTTCCAATCGGCATTCCTTCTCGAACTTTAAAACCGGCAATTGATTTTTTGGCACGCGTAACCACCGGTTTTTGTCCGGAAATCAGCGTGAGGTCTTCCACAGCACCATCCAATGCTTTGGAGTTTTGTACTGCTTCGCCTACACCCATGTTAATAATGATTTTATCCACTTTTGGCAATTGCATGGTTGACTTGTATCCAAATTTTTTCATGAGGGCAGGAGTTACCTCATTGATATAGTGCTCTTTCAAGCGTGCTGCCATCAGGGTTTACCTCCCTTCTCCAAACATTACTTGTCAAGAATTTCACCCGATTTTTTTGCATAACGCACTTTCTTGGTTTCGCCATTTTTCCCTTCCACGAACTTGTAGCCAACACGTGTAGGCTCTTTGGTTTTCGGATCTTCAATCATTACATTTGACGCATGGATTGGTGCTTCCTGTTCGACAATTCCACCTTGCGGGTTGGCCTGAGACGGGCGAGAGTGTTTTTTGACCATGTTGACACCCTCAACCAGTACGCGGTTTTCTTTAGGCATCGCTTTGATTACACGGCCACGAGTATAAACCTTTTTGCCATCGGCGAAATATGGTGCTTCTTTGCCTCGCATGACAATAACCATATCACCCTTTTTAATGTGCATTCCGGACACCTCCTTACCTACCGAAGTGTTCTGTCTTGATCTTTATTACACACTCTAGAGTACTTCCGGTGCCAAAGAGATGATTTTCATAAAGTCGCGATCACGCAATTCGCGGGCAACTGGTCCAAAAATCCGTGTACCGCGCGGGCTCTTATCATCTTTAATTACAACTGCAGCATTCTCGTCGAACCGGATATAGGAACCATCTGGGCGACGAACCGATCGGGCGGTACGTACGACCACACATTTCACAACATCCCCTTTCTTGACAACGCCGCCAGGTGTAGCTTGTTTCACAGTAGCCACAATGACGTCTCCGATGCTGGCCGTTGACTTCTTCGAACCACCCAGCACACGAATGCACATTATTTCTTTCGCACCAGAGTTATCTGCTACACGTAGACGTGTTTGAGGTTGAATCACAATATTCCCTCCTTCCCGCGTCAATCATGCGCGTCTCATTAAATAATCACTGCTTCTTCGACAATTTCCATTAACCGCCAGCGCTTGTCTTTTGAAAGCGGACGAGTCTCCATGATTTTTACAACATCACCAGTCTTGGCGCGATTTTCTTCATCATGGGCCTTGAATTTTTTGGTGTATTTTACACGTTTTCCGTACAGTGAATGTTTTTTATAGGTTTCAACAGCGACGACGATCGTCTTATCCATTTTATCGCTGACCACTTTGCCGACACGTACTTTACGGCGAGTTGTGCGCTCGTTCATCCCTGTTTCCTCCTTTCAATCCCTAGTTCGCGTTCCCGCAAAACGGTTTTGCAACGGGCAATATCTTTGCGAACCTGACGCAACCGGGCCGGGTTTTCCAATTGTCCAGTTACCGATTGGAAGCGGAGGTTAAACAGTTCTTCCTTGTACTGTGCGAGCTTTTGCTCGATTTCGGCGGAGGTCAACTCGATCAGCTGTTTTGCTTTCATTCGTTACCACCCGCTTCTTCACGTATTACAAATTTCGTTTTAATTGGAAGTTTATGAGCCGCAAGGCGCAGTGCTTCACGTGCTACTTCTTCTGGAACCCCTGCTAATTCAAACATAATTTTGCCAGGTTTAACGACCGCTACCCACTTTTCCGGAGAACCTTTACCGCTACCCATCCGTACTTCAAGAGGTTTTTGCGTAATCGGCTGGTCCGGAAAAATCCTGATCCACACTTTCCCGCCACGTTTTATATAACGGGTCATAGCAATACGGGCAGCCTCGATTTGTCGGTTGGTAATCCAAGCTGGTTCTAACGCTTGCAAACCATATTCGCCGAAAGCTACTTCCGTACCGCCTTTTGCCTGCCCTTTAAGGCTGGGACGATGCGGGCGGCGGAATTTCACGCGTTTTGGCATTAGCATAGGTTACTCGCCTCCTTCCGCTGCTCCTTCTTTATTTTTCGTTGGCAATACTTCACCACGATAAATCCATACTTTCACGCCAATCCGGCCATAAGTGGTATGTGCTTCAGCAAATCCATAATCGATATCCGCACGCAATGTATGAAGAGGTACAGTACCTTCGTTGTAACCTTCACTGCGAGCAATATCTGCACCACCAAGACGTCCGCTAACCAAGGTGCGAACCCCTTTGGCGCCAGCACGAACCGAACGTTGAATTGCCTGTTTCATCGCACGACGGAACGATACACGGCGCTCCAGTTGTTGTGCAATATTTTCCGCTACAAGATATGCATCAAGCTCCGGATTTTTCACTTCACTAATGTTGATATGAACTTTCTTGTTGGTAAGCTTCGAAAGTGCCTGACGAAGTGCTTCAACCTCTGTGCCACCTTTACCGATAACCATTCCAGGCTTTGCGGTATAAAGGGTAATGTTGACCCGATTGGCGGCACGCTCAATTTCGATGCTGGATACAGCTGCATCTTTGAGTCGTTTTTTAATGTATTCACGAACTTTGATATCTTCGTGCAACAGGTCAGCATAGTCTTTATCAGCATACCATTTGGATTCCCAGTCACGAATAATGCCAACACGCAGACCTACTGGATTAACCTTTTGACCCAAAGCTTCATCCCTCCTTATCGTTTATTACTTTTCTGATACAACTACCGTAATGTGGCTAGTACGCTTATTAATCCGGCTCGCACTTCCCCGTGCTCGCGGCATGTAACGCTTCATAGTCGGCCCCTCGTCTACGAAAGCCTTTGCTACAACCAGACTGTTGGTGTCCAGATTGTAGTTATGTTCCGCATTAGCTACTGCGGAAGTCAGCACTTTCTCGATAATCGGCGAGGCGGCACGAGGAGTAAAGCGTAAAATTGCAAGTGCCTCTTCAACAGATTTGCCACGGATCAAGTCCATAACCAAACGCGCTTTACGGGGAGTAATCCGCACATAACGAGCTACTGCTTTTGCTTCCATTACGTAACCTCCTCTCTAAACCGAGACCTCTACCGTCTTTTTGTTTTCCTGTCATCACCGGCATGCCCTTTGAACGTACGGGTTGGTGCGAACTCACCCAGTTTGTGACCAACCATATCTTCTGTCACATATACCGGCACATGTTTACGACCATCATGCACAGCAAAAGTATGACCGACAAACTCCGGGAAGATTGTAGAACGTCGAGACCATGTTTTGATTACACGTTTCTCATCTTTTGTATTCAAATCTTCCACTTTTTTCATCAGGTGTGCATCGACAAATGGTCCTTTTTTCAAGCTGCGGCCCATATGTTTAACCTCCCTTCAAGTGAGGCTTTTTCAACAGCCTTTATTTCTTTTTGCGAGAACGAATAATATATTTGTCAGATGCTTTATTTTTCTTGCGTGTTTTATATCCAAGCGTTGGTTTTCCCCAAGGAGTCATTGGCGATTTGCGTCCGATAGGAGCCCGTCCTTCTCCGCCGCCATGCGGATGATCTACCGGATTCATTACGGATCCACGAACTGTTGGCCGTTTACCCATCCAGCGGGAACGTCCTGCTTTACCAACATGGATCAGTTCATGATCCAGGTTGCCAACTTGACCAACAGTAGCCCGGCAAGCCAAATGAATCAAACGGGTTTCACCGGATGTAAGACGAATAACAGCGTAATTTCCTTCTTTCCCGAGCAGTTGTGCAGAAGCGCCTGCAGCACGAACCAATTGTCCCCCATGGCCCGGTTTCATTTCGATGTTATGAATAACCGTACCTACCGGAATATTTTTAAGCGGCAATGCGTTGCCAACACGAATATCCGCTTCCGGCCCGGACATAACGGCCATTCCGACTTTCAAACCTTTAGGCGCCAGGATATAGCGCTTTTCTCCATCTTTGTAATTGACAAGCGCGATGTTTGCAGAACGGTTCGGATCATATTCAATCGTAGCAACTTTGCCCGGAATGCCATCTTTGTTCCGTTTAAAATCAATCAAGCGATACTTGCGTTTATGACCCCCGCCCTGGTGACGGACTGTCAGCTTGCCCTGGTTGTTGCGGCCGGCTTTTTTTACCAGCGAAACAACCAAAGACTTTTCCGGCTTATCCGTCGTAATCTCGTCAAAAGAAGAAACGGTCATATTACGACGGGATGGGGTCGTTGGCTTAAAGCTTTTCACAGCCATTCTTTTTCCCTCCTCCTTGTTTGAAAATTAAACTTCAAATACTTCAATCTCTTTACTGTCATCAGTTAGCGTAATAATCGCTTTTTTCCGTTCAGGCCTGCGACCGCTGTAACGACCATAGCGTTTAATTTTTCCTTTAACACGCATGGTGTTTACTTTTTCCACTTTAACACCGAAAATTTCTTCGATTGCTTTTTTCACTTCGACTTTATTTGCACGTGGATCTACTTCAAATACATATTTTTTATCTTCCATGAGGTCTGTGGAAGCTTCGGTGATGACCGGTCGACGAATGATGTCACGTGGATTTTTCACTGGCCAAGCACCTCCTCGATCTGATTCACAGCTCCACGAGTGAGAATCACCTTGTCATGAAAGAGTACATCAAGAACATTCAAGCCGTTGGCCGGGATAATTTTCACTCCTGGAATATTGCGAGCTGAAAGTTTTGCGTTATCTTCCACCTGATCGGCAACAATCAATGCTTTGCGATCTGCCCCCAGGTTTTTAAGAACCTGTGCCATTTCACGTGTTTTTGGCTGTTCCATTTTCAAATCATCAAGCACAATCAATTCACTGTCGTTTACTTTGGAAGAAAGCGCTGATTTAATTGCAAGACGACGCACTTTCTTTGGCAGTTTATAAGCATAACTCCGGGGTTGTGGGCCAAAAGCGACACCACCGCCAACCCACAACGGAGAACGGATGCTTCCGTGACGTGCACGGCCTGTTCCTTTTTGTCTCCAAGGTTTTCTGCCACCGCCACGTACTGCAGCACGGTTTTTGGTTGCGTGTGTACCGCGGCGCAAGGATGCCTGTTGCATAACCACTGCCTCATGCAACACTGCATGGTTGGGGGCAATACCAAAGACTTTTTCAGAAAGCTCGATATCCCCTACTTCCTTACCGCTCATATCTAACACTGCTAACTTTGGCATGGATGCTCCTCCTTTCTTCACTCAGTCACTTGCTTGCTTTTACAGCAGACTTGACCACAACATAACTGTTTTTCGGGCCTGGTACAGCACCTTTGATCAAGAGCAAGTTTTTCTCCACATCAACACGTACGATTTCAAGGTTTTGAGTCGTTACACGTTCGCCACCCATGCGACCGGGCAAGCTTTGTCCTTTAAACACACGGTTTGCGGTAATGGAACCCAAAGAACCTGGTCCGCGATGATAGTGTGAACCGTGGCTCATTGGCCCGCGTGCCTGGTTATGCCGCTTGATTGCGCCGGCAAACCCTTTTCCTTTGGATGTACCTGTAACATCTACAATATCGCCTTCAGAAAAGAGATCTGCTTTTACAACGCTCCCCAATTCATAGTCCGCCAGATTTGCACCGCGAATCTCCTTGACAAACTTTTGGGGTTTCACTCCGGCTTTTTTGGCATGACCAAGTTCCGGCCTGTTCGCACGATGTTCCTTTTTCTCAGCAAAACCAAGCTGGATGGCTTCATAACCGTCAGTCGCAACTTCCTTTTTCTGCAACACAACACAAGGACCTGCTTCAATAACCGTTACAGGAGTTACGACTCCTTCTTCGTTAAAGACCTGAGTCATCCCGATTTTTTTTCCGAGAATCCCTTTCACTTTGCACACACCTCCTACCATTACAGAGTGAGAGATTACAATTTGATTTCAATATCGACACCGGATGGCAGATCCAATCTCATCAACGCATCAACTGTTTGTTGAGTCGGATTCATGATGTCAATAAGACGTTTATGAGTGCGCATTTCGAATTGCTCACGAGAATCCTTATATTTGTGAACCGCTCGTAAAATCGTATAGACGGATTTTTCCGTTGGCAACGGAATCGGTCCAGAAACACCGGCTCCTGTCCGCTTTGCTGTATCAACGATTTTTACCGCAGATTGGTCCAATACGCGGTGGTCGTAAGCCTTTAACCGAATGCGAATCTTTTGTTTTGCCATATCAAACCCTCCTTCTCGCCCATTTTTTTAAATGAACTTCTCCGCGAAAATTTCCCGCCCAGCCATGGCAAAGGGGCCGGGTGTGTCGGCAACCTTTCGCTTCATCGCGTTCATGACAACATTCACGATTATAAAGAAAAAACAAGCGATATGCAAGTTTTTTTCCGTTTCTTTTCGGAAAAAACCATTTATCTCTACTATTGTCCCAAATTTATCAATATGCCTCGATTTCGTCGAATTAGTCACAGTTTAGAGAATAGAAGGTATATTCTGTTGTATTTTAGTAAAATACTAATAAATGATAAAAGTACAACTACAATCCGTAGATCCCTGTAGAGAGGACCGTCAAGCTTTCAACAAAACTTCACTTGCTTGCTTCACTAAACTTTCCTGCTTTTTTCTGAATTTTGCCTTGCAACAGCCTGATTTCACTTGCTGCCAAGGAATTGCTCTTCTTGCCATTTATCAACATGATCAATACTGGTTGTTTCTTTATTATTCAAAAGAAGGTGAGCTTATGAACCTGCCTGTCAATATCGATAGATTAAATGATGGACGGTTTAAGTTTCATTTCGCACTTTCACCTTTTAAAACACCGGTAAAAATATTTTTCCATAACTCTCCACAAAAAATATTTCAGGAAGGAGATCACCTCACGACCCTTACTGGCCAATGTTATGTTATCGTACACGATCCGTCCCCCGGCCAGAGACTGTATTTCCGTTTCCAATCCGGTCAAAACCGGTTTTTCGTCTCAGCTGAGCGCCGTTTGCTCTTGCAAGGCCCCCAAAATTTACGCGATTTGGGTGGATACATGGCTACAGATGGTCGCATGGTCCGCTGGGGATGTCTGTATCGATCAGACCAACTCTCTCAACTTACCCAACAGGACAAATCCTATTTGATAAAATTGGGATTAAAAGTAATTTACGATTTGCGGACAAACCCGGAGTATCAGAAAAACCCTACTCCCTTCATAGAAGGAATCAACTATCAACGCCGATCTGTACTGCCAGAAAAAACTCCACTCGATATTTTGAGAATACTTATAAAAATGAAGCAAGGAATCAAGTATATGACTTTAAAGGAAAACTACCTGCATATGATTCACGATAAAAAATCACAACAGGTTTACCGTGATTTGCTGCAACTTGCTATTGAATCACGCCGATGTCCTCTGCTTTTTCATTGTACTTCAGGCAAAGACCGTACAGGACTTGGTGCCGCCTTTGTTCTCTATGCTTTAGGCATCCCGGAGGATACGATTCTGAGTGACTACATGCTAAGTCTTCGATATTTGAAACAGAGAAACAAGGAATTAATAGATTCATTGAAAGACACTTGGAACCATCATCCTGTCATTTATCAAATCATTGAAGATTTGTTCAGTTTGAAAGAAGAATATTTGCTTGATTCCTTCTCCACTATCAAACATTTCTATGGATCGATTGACAACTATCTGGAACATGAACTGGGACTGACAGATGATAAAAGATCTCTCTTGCAAGAAAACCTGCTAATTTCTACCTGAAAAATACTTGCCAATATATCAAAACTGCCTTTGATCAAAGTAAAGCCGCTATCCAAACGGATAACGGCTTTATTCAATAAATCATCAACTACTCGATGATTTCAGTAACGGCTCCTGCACCAACAGTACGTCCGCCTTCACGAATAGCGAAGCGGGTACCATCTTCGATCGCGATTGGAGCAATCAGTTCGACTTCCATTTCTACATTGTCGCCAGGCATGCACATTTCAACGCCTTCCGGCAATTTGATAACCCCTGTTACATCCGTGGTACGGAAGTAGAATTGCGGGCGATAGTTGGAGAAGAACGGTGTATGACGTCCGCCTTCTTCTTTGGACAACACATAAACTTGTGCTTTAAATTTGGTGTGCGGATTAACCGTACCTGGTTTGGCAAGTACTTGCCCGCGTTGAATATCTTTACGTTCAACACCACGCAAGAGAGCACCAATGTTGTCACCGGCTTCAGCACTGTCAAGAAGCTTGCGGAACATCTCAACTCCGGTTACAACGGTTTTGCGGGTTTCAGCCAAACCAACGATTTCTACTTCGTCGCCGAGTTTGATGGTTCCACGTTCAACACGGCCGGTAGCAACGGTTCCACGACCGGTAATGGTAAATACGTCCTCAACCGGCATCAGGAAAGGTTTATCGGTATCGCGTTCCGGTGACGGAATATATTCGTCAATAGCATCCATCAGTTCAAAGATTGGTTGCGCTGCGTCCCCATTCGGATCTTCCAGTGCTTTCAAAGCGGATCCGTGAATAACCGGCACGTCATCACCCGGGAATTCATATTCGCTGAGCAATTCGCGAACTTCCATTTCAACGAGTTCAAGAAGTTCTTCATCGTCAACCATATCGGTTTTGTTCAGGAATACAACGATGTATGGAACACCAACCTGACG
Source organism: uncultured Thermoactinomyces sp. (assembly GCA_965544045.1). Lineage (GTDB taxonomy): Bacteria > Bacillota > Bacilli > Thermoactinomycetales > Thermoactinomycetaceae > Thermoactinomyces. The sequence continues at coordinate 132,358 of CBEULT010000006.1, read as the reverse complement.
GGAAAGCAGGATATGTTCACGCGTTTGCGGCATTGGACCGTCAGCTGCAGACACAACCAGGATTGCGCCGTCCATTTGAGCCGCACCGGTAATCATGTTTTTAACATAGTCAGCATGGCCGGGGCAGTCAACGTGAGCATAGTGACGGTTGTCCGTTTCATACTCAACGTGGGCAGTAGAAATGGTAATGCCACGTTCTTTTTCTTCCGGAGCTTTGTCAATTTGATCATAAGCTTGTGCCTGGGCACTTCCCTTTTGGGAAAGAACAGTGGTAATAGCTGCAGTCAAAGTGGTTTTACCATGGTCAACGTGACCAATTGTACCAATGTTAACGTGAGGTTTTGTACGTTCGTATTTGGCTTTTGCCATGACAATTAATCCTCCCTTTACTTAGGACTAAATAATATTTTAATAAATATATCGTAATCAGTGAAGCGGAAAAGAATCCGTTTCACCAGGTAGTTTAACAGGCTCATCCATTATGCGCCAGTTGCATTTTTGATAATTTCTTCGGAAATGTTTTTCGGTACTTCTTCATAATGATCAAAGTGCATTGTGAAGACACCGCGACCTTGTGTACGGGAACGCAAGGTGTTGACATAACCGAACATTTCAGCAAGCGGCACCATCGCGCGAATCACCTGGCCGCCACCACGGCTGTCCATGCCTTCAACGCGTCCGCGACGTGAGTTAATGTCTCCCATTACGTCTCCCATATACTCTTCAGGTACCACAACTTCTACCTTCATGACAGGTTCAAGGAGAACAGGGTTACATTTGGATTTGGCAGCCTTCAATGCCATCGAACCGGCAATTTTAAAGGCCATTTCCGAGGAGTCAACATCGTGATAGGATCCGTCATACAGCGTCGCGCGCACATCCACCAGCGGATATCCGGCCAGAACGCCATTTTGCATTGCTTCTTCGATCCCTTGTTGTACAGCCGGAATATATTCTCTCGGAACAACTCCACCGACAATCTTGTTGACAAACTCGAAGCCGTCTCCTTCTTCCAACGGTTCAAATTCAACCCAAACATGACCGTATTGACCGCGTCCGCCAGACTGGCGAATGAATTTTCCTTCTGCTTTGGCAGTTGTGCGGAAAGTTTCTTTGTAGGCAACCTGAGGTGCACCTACATTGGCATCCACTTTAAATTCACGTTTCAGACGGTCAACAATGATATCCAGATGAAGTTCACCCATTCCACTGATAATAGTCTGACCGGTTTCTTCATCCGTTTTTGTTTTGAATGTCGGGTCTTCTTCAGCCAATTTGGCGAGAGCCACTGCCATTTTATCCTGGTCGCTTTTTGTTTTGGGCTCAATGGCAATCGAGATCACCGGTTCCGGGAATTCCATCGACTCAAGGATAATGGGGTTTTTCTCGTCACACAGTGTTTCACCTGTGGTTGTGTCTTTCAAGCCAACACCGGCAGCAATATCTCCGGCATAAACTGTTCCAATTTCTTCACGATGGTTTGCATGCATTTGCAAGATACGGCCGATCCGTTCCCGTTTTCCTTTGGTTGCATTCAATACATAGGAACCGGAACTGAGTGTACCCGAATATACACGGAAGAAGGTCAACTTCCCTACGTATGGATCGGTCATCACTTTAAATGCCAAAGCCGCAAATGGCTCATCATCACCTGATTTACGGGATGTTTCTGCCCCGTCTGGCAATGTACCCTGGATGTCTGGAACATCCAATGGAGATGGCATATATTCAACAACGGCGTCCAACAAAGGTTGAACCCCTTTGTTTTTGTAGGAAGATCCGCAAAGAACCGGAATGATTTCCACATTACAGGTTCCTTTGCGAAGAGCCGCTTTAATTTCGTCAACGGTCAACTCTTCCCCTTCCAGGTATTTCATCATCAACTCTTCATCCAATTCAGCAACCGCTTCAAGCAATGCCATATGATATTCTTCTGCTTTTTCCTTGTACTCATCGGGAATATCACGGGCTTCGGAAGTGGTGCCCAAATCATCGGTATAGAATATTGCTTTCATGGTAATCAGGTCGATGATTCCTTGAAACGTGTCTTCAGCGCCGATCGGCAATTGAATCGGAACTGCATTCGCGGCCAAACGGTCACGCATTTGTTCAACTGCACCATAAAAATCGGCACCAATAATATCCATTTTATTTACATAGGCAATGCGAGGAACCCGATAATGGTCAGCCTGACGCCATACCGTTTCGGATTGTGGCTCTACGCCACCTTTCGCACAAAATACCCCTACAGCTCCATCCAATACACGGAGAGAACGCTCAACTTCCACGGTAAAATCAACGTGACCCGGTGTATCAATAATGTTAACCCGGTGTCCATTCCACTGAGCTGTGGTTGCTGCGGAAGTAATAGTGATTCCACGTTCCTGTTCTTGTTCCATCCAGTCCATGGTGGCTGCACCATCATGGGTTTCACCAATTTTATGCACACGGCCAGTATAGAACAAGATCCGCTCAGTGGTTGTTGTTTTACCTGCATCAATGTGAGCCATAATCCCAATATTACGTGTATTTTCCAAGGAGAATTCACGGGCCATCGGAAATTTCTCCCTTCATGTTGACAAATATAGTGTATTACCAGCGATAATGTGCAAATGCACGGTTCGCTTCTGCCATACGATGTGTGTCTTCTTTTTTCTTCACAGCAGCACCTGTATTGTTTGCCGCATCCATGATTTCGTTTGCCAACCGTTCTTCCATGGTCTTCTCACCGCGAAGACGTGCATAAGAAACAATCCAACGCAACCCAAGGCTGGTACGGCGTTCCGGTTTCACTTCAACAGGCACCTGATAGTTGGCACCTCCTACACGGCGTGCCTTAACTTCCAATACCGGCATGACGTTTTTAAGTGCTTGTTCAAACACTTCCATCGGATCATTGCCAGAGCGCTCACGGATCAGATCGAAAGCATTATACAGAATACTCTGGGCAACCCCTTTTTTGCCGTCATACATCAATCGGTTAATGAGACGGGTTACCAGCTTGCTGTTATAAATCGGATCTGGCAGCGCATCCCGACGAGGTACTGGTCCTTTGCGTGGCATACTTCCCCCTCCTTTTCATCCCATATTGTCGATCTCAAGCAACATTATTTTTTCGTACGTTTTGCACCATATTTCGAGCGCGCTTGCATACGGTTGGCGACACCGGCCGTATCCAAAGTGCCACGTACAATATGATAACGAACACCAGGCAAGTCTTTCACACGTCCACCACGCACAAGAACAACCGAGTGCTCTTGCAGGTTATGACCAATTCCCGGGATATAAGCGGTAACCTCGGTTTGATTGCTCAAACGGACACGAGCATATTTACGCAGAGCGGAGTTTGGTTTCTTTGGCGTCATCGTACCTACACGGGTACAAACTCCCCGTTTTTGCGGCGCACTTTGCGAAACGATCTGTTTTTTAAATGTATTGTAGGTATATTGAAGTGCTGGAGATTTGGAGCTGGTCGTCTTTCTTTCGCGCCCTTTGCGTACAAGCTGGTTTATAGTCGGCATTTACAGGCACCCCCTTCATCTGAAATATCTGCTGAATAACAAGTCCACAGATCCAGGTGTTTCATATACAGTCACAAAAAACCGGAACGACCTTTTATTTCAGGAGCCAGCCACACCGCATGTGTGCAGCTGGCCAATATTTTCGTCGCTCATCTTGCAATTTGTATTGCATTCGTGATCATACTGCTTTATCCGGCAAAAAGCTACATCCATCCAGGAGACACCTGCTATTCCACAATCGCTGCTGTAGCCGCACCAACTTCAATGCCGCAAGCCTTTCCAAGCTTTTTCATTGAATCGACATGCGTTACAGCGATCCCCCGTTCATGACAAAGCGTTATAACCGGTTGTATCACTTGCGGATCCGCATCATCAGCCACGATCACCTGGGTTGCTTTCCCTTGTTCAATGGCCTTTTTGGTTTGCTTGGTACCAATCGTTAACGAATTTGCTTGTTTCACTTTTTCATAAGACATACTTTCGCCCTCCAAAGTGAGTAGTTACCTCCAAGCACACGAAGATATATTACCACCAACAATAGGCAAAGTCAACAAAAATCTCTATTCAATCATGACTGTTTCTTTAGGCCTGGAATCATCACTTTTAACCTCATTAGCCATCTTGTATCCCAAAGCCCGGTAACGAGCCATGCCAGTACCAGCCGGTACAAGTTTCCCGATAATCACATTTTCTTTCAAGCCGAGCAACCTGTCAATCTTCCCTTTAATTGCAGCATCTGTCAGGACACGCGTGGTTTCTTGGAAAGATGCTGCTGACAAGAACGAATCGGTTTCAAGCGATGCTTTGGTAATTCCAAGCAGAATTGGACGACCGACAGAGGGGTCTCCGCCTGCGAGCAATACTTTCCTGTTTGCTTCTTCATAATCGTGGATATCAACAATCGATCCTGGCAACAAGTCAGTTGATCCGGAATCAGTAATACGCACCTTGCGCATCATTTGACGGATCATTACTTCCACGTGCTTATCGTCAATTTCCACACCTTGCAAGCGATACACTTTTTGTACCTCTTGCAAAATATAAGACTGCACACCGCTGACTCCTTTAATGCGGAGCAGTTCTTTCGGATCGATTGATCCTTCTGTCAATTCGTCACCCGCTTCAACAACATCGTCTACATCAACTTTTAGACGTGCACCATATGGTACGATATGGGTTTTCGATTCTACTGACCCTTCCACTTCAATCTCACGGCGGTCCTTGTTTTCGCGGATATCCTTGACTGTACCGGAAATTTCACTAATCACGGCTTGACCTTTTGGGTTTCTGGCCTCAAACAGCTCTTGAATCCTCGGCAAACCTTGCGTAATGTCGTCTCCGGCAACCCCTCCCGTATGGAAAGTACGCATGGTAAGCTGGGTTCCAGGTTCACCGATTGACTGAGCTGCAATAATTCCAACAGCTTCACCAATTTCCACCTGTTTGCCCAAAGCCAGGTTGCGTCCGTAACACCTTTTACATACACCGTGCCGGGTACGGCATTTCAGAACGGAACGAATAACGACTTCTTCAATGCCTGCTTCAATAATTTTGGTTGCTATTTCCTCATCAATCAATTCATTGGGGGCAACAATTACTTCTCCTGTTTCTGGATGATGTACAGTTTGGAAGCAGGTTCGCCCGACAATCCGGTCATACAGGCCTTCAATCACCTCATTGCCTTCGGCAAGCCTGGTAACTTTGATCCCGTTATCGGTTCCGCAATCCTCTTCACGAACAATGACATCCTGGGCGACGTCGACCAAGCGGCGTGTCAAATAACCGGAATCAGCAGTTCTGAGAGCCGTATCAGCCAAACCTTTCCGGGCTCCGTGGGTTGAAATGAAATACTCCAACACGGTTAACCCTTCACGGAAGTTGGTACGAATTGGCTGCTCAATAATCTTACCGGCAGGGTTGGCCATCAGGCCGCGCATTCCGGCCAATTGCGTGATTTGCGATACATTCCCCCGTGCTCCGGAGTTGGCCATCATGTAAATCGGATTATATTCACCCATATTTTTCATCAAAACTTCAGTAATTTCATCTTTGGCTTTACTCCAAATGGCAATGACGCGCTCATATCGTTCGTCATCGGTGATCAAACCGCGCCGATACTGTTTCAATACTTTTTTAACATCTTCATCGGCCCTGGACAGAATTTCCTGTTTTTCTTCCGGAACGGAGACATCAGATACAGAAATCGTAATTCCGGCTTTGGTCGAGTATTGGTATCCAAGCGATTTGACTTTATCCAGAATTTCCGAAGTAACTGTGGTGCCAAACCGGCGGAAACACTCAGCAACAATTGCTCCCAGGTTTCCTTTTTTCAATGCACTTGGGTTTTTCACATTTCTGATGAACTCTTTTATATCGATACCTTTTTCAAAAATAAAATACTTGTCCGGAGTCCGTTGGAAATTGGCATTTCCAGGTTCATTGATATAAGGAAACTCCTGCGGGAAAATTTCATTAAAAATCAATTTTCCTACCGTTGTTACCAGCAAAGCGCTCTGCTGCTTTTCCGTAAAGGAAGTTTTGTTGACATTTTTTGCAGGAATAACGATTTTGGAGTGTAAGGTAATGTAACCTTGATGATAAGCATTAATCGCTTCAGCAATCGAGTAATAGATGCTGCCTTCCCCAATTTCGTTATCCTTTTGTACTGTCAGATAGTAAGAGCCGAGCACCATGTCCTGTGATGGTGTTACAACCGGCTTGCCATCTTTCGGATTCAAAATGTTTTGTGCGGCCAACATCAGCAAACGGGCTTCCGCTTGCGCCTCCGCTGACAAAGGCACATGGACAGCCATCTGGTCTCCGTCAAAGTCCGCATTATACGCCGTACAGACCAAAGGATGCAACCGGATGGCGCGCCCTTCAACCAAAACCGGTTCAAAAGCCTGGATTCCCAAACGGTGCAAAGTAGGGGCCCGGTTCAACAGTACCGGGTGTTCCTTGATCACTTCTTCAAGGACATCCCATACTTCCGGATGAACGCGTTCTACTTTCCGTTTGGCACTTTTGATATTATGGGCCAGTCCTTTTGCGACCAACTCTTTCATGACAAACGGTTTAAACAGTTCCAGAGCCATTTCCTTGGGCAAGCCACATTGATACATTTTCAAATATGGTCCTACAACAATAACGGAACGCCCGGAATAGTCCACACGTTTTCCAAGCAGATTTTGGCGAAAACGTCCCTGTTTCCCTTTCAGCATGTGTGACAGAGATTTGAGAGGGCGATTTCCGGGACCAGTTACGGGGCGGCCGCGGCGTCCATTATCGATGAGGGCATCTACCGCTTCCTGCAACATCCGTTTTTCGTTTTGGACAATGATATCGGGGGCACCCAAATCAAGCAATCTTTTTAACCGGTTGTTCCGGTTAATCACCCGGCGATACAGGTCATTCAGGTCAGAAGTTGCAAACCGTCCACCGTCCAGCTGTACCATCGGTCTCAACTCAGGCGGGATTACCGGCAGCACATCCAGAATCATCCATTCAGGATTGTTTCCGGAGGAACGGAATGCCTCCAGCACCTCCAGGCGCTTGACTGCACGATTTCTTCTTTGCCCCTGCGCTGTCAGCAATTCTTCTTTTAACGCTTCCACTTCTTTATCCAGATCAATTTCTGTAAGCAAACGCTTGATTGCTTCTGCCCCCATCATTGCCGTAAATGAAGTGCCGTGCTTTTCACGGTAAGCACGATATTCTTTCTCAGATAGAAGCTGTTTTTTCTCAAGCGGGGTAGATCCCGGTTCAACAACAACGTAGGAAGCAAAATAAATCACTTCCTCCAGTGAACGCGGGGACATGTCCAACACCAGTCCCATCCGGCTGGGAATCCCTTTAAAATACCAGATATGCGAAACAGGCGCTGCCAATTCAATGTGACCCATACGTTCGCGGCGCACTTTGGCGCGTGTCACTTCAACACCGCATCGATCACAAACAACCCCTTTATAACGTACGCGTTTATATTTTCCGCAGTGACATTCCCAATCTTTGGTAGGTCCAAAAATTTTTTCACAAAACAGGCCTTCTTTTTCAGGCTTAAGCGTACGGTAATTGATTGTTTCGGGTTTTTTCACCTCACCGCGAGACCAAGAGCGTATTTTTTCAGGAGAGGCGAGACCAATTTTCATACATTCAAAATTATTCACATCGAGCATTGGGCGATTCCTCCCTCAGGATTCATCCCGTTGTACGGGAGGAGAGCGATCATCACGCTCTCCTGTTACGTACTACGATGAAGAGTTGGAACGAGCTTTTCCCTCGTCAACTTGTAAATCAAAACCTAACTTCTCATTAGCCGGTTCATCTTCCTCATCCAGTTCACGCATCTCAATTTCCTGCTCGTCTTCGGAAAGAATCTTGACATCCATTCCCAAGCTTTGCAGTTCCTTGATCAGAACCTTGAAGGACTCCGGGACACCTGGTTCTGGCACATTTTCACCTTTTACAATCGCTTCATAAGTTTTGACACGGCCAACGACATCATCCGACTTCACAGTAAGAATTTCCTGCAAGGTATAGGCTGCACCATATGCTTCCAGCGCCCAAACCTCCATCTCACCAAAACGTTGACCGCCAAACTGGGCTTTCCCGCCAAGCGGCTGTTGCGTAACAAGTGAGTATGGCCCCGTTGAACGGGCATGGATTTTATCATCAACCATATGCGCCAGTTTGATCATGTACATAACTCCTACGGTTACCCGGTTCTCAAATGGTTCACCGGTTCTTCCGTCATACAAAATGGTTTTGCCATCAGGATTGAGTCCGGCCTCTTCCAGCGTTTCAAAAACATCAATTTCTGTAGCGCCGTCAAATACCGGTGTTGCCATATGCAAGCCCAATGTTTTGGCTGCCATTCCAAGGTGAACTTCCAAAACCTGACCAATATTCATACGTGACGGCACACCAAGCGGATTCAGGACAACCTCGATAGGAGTACCATCCGGCAAAAACGGCATGTCTTCTTCCGGCATAACCCGGGCAATAACCCCTTTGTTTCCGTGGCGGCCCGCCATTTTATCTCCTTCGGAAATTTTCCTTTTCTGGGCAATGTATACACGTACCAGATGGTTAACTCCAGGTGGCAATTCATCCCCGTTTTCCCTGGTAAACACTTTGACATCCACGACAATTCCGGCTTCCCCGTGAGGAACACGCAGCGAGGTGTCGCGAACTTCACGGGCTTTTTCGCCAAAAATGGCATGCAGCAAGCGTTCTTCAGCAGTCAGTTCTGTCATTCCTTTAGGGGTGACTTTACCAACCAGAATATCGCCAGGTTTGATCTCCGCTCCTACACGAATAATCCCACGCTCATCCAGGTTTTTCAGTGCATCTTCCCCAACGTTAGGAATATCACGCGTAATTTCTTCCGGCCCCAATTTTGTATCTCGAGCTTCACATTCATGTTTTTCAATATGAATCGAAGTGTAAACATCTTCTTTAACCAGTTTTTCGCTCAACAAAATGGCATCTTCGTAGTTATAGCCTTCCCATGTCATAAAAGCAACCACGACATTGCGCCCAAGCGCCAACTCTCCTTGTTCCGTAGAAGGACCGTCAGCCAGAGGATCTCCCGCTTTAACCTTTTCCCCATGATGACAGACAGGGCGCTGGTTAATACATGTCCCATGGTTTGAGCGAGAAAACTTTGTCAATTTATATTTATCAATATCGCCTTGCACAATCCGGCCGTCAACGTCTTCTTCATGACGGACCCAAACCTCGTCTGCCGTAACACGAACGACAGTTCCCGGCCGTTTTGCAAGAATCATCACCCCGGAATCGCGAGCAGCTACATGCTCCATGCCTGTACCGATAAACGGCGCTTCCGGTTTTAGCAAAGGAACAGCTTGCCGTTGCATGTTTGAACCCATTAACGCCCTGTTTGAGTCATCGTTTTCCAGAAATGGAATACATGCGGTTGCTACCGATACAACTTGTTTCGGCGAAACGTCCATATAGTCAACCATATTCCGGGGTACATTAATAATCTCATCTTTGTAACGAACTGTCGTTGTTTCATTGGCAAACGTACCGTCCTCATTAAGAGGGGCATTTGCTTGTGCAACGTAATAATTGTCTTCTTCGTCCGCAGTTAGATAATCGATCTTCTCGGTTACCCGTCCCGTATCAGGATCGACCTGGCGATAAGGTGTTTCAATAAAGCCGTATTCATTCACACGGGCAAATGTCGATAATGAGTTGATCAGCCCGATGTTAGGACCTTCAGGAGTTTCGATCGGACACATCCGACCATAGTGTGAGTGGTGAACATCACGCACTTCATACGACGCACGCTCCCGGGTCAAACCACCAGGACCCAATGCCGATAAACGGCGCTTATGCGTCAGTTCGGCCAGCGGGTTTGTCTGATCCATAAATTGAGACAATTGACTGCTGCCAAAAAACTCTTTAATCGCAGCAATAACTGGACGGATGTTGATTAAAGCTTGCGGAGTAATCGCATTGGCATCCTGAATCGACATCCGTTCGCGAACTACCCGCTCCATCCGGGACAAGCCAATCCGGAACTGGTTTTGTAACAGTTCCCCTACCGACCTGAGGCGGCGGTTTCCAAGATGGTCAATATCATCCGTGGAACCAATTCCGTGCAACAGGTTGATGAAGTAGTTGATCGAAGCCAAAATATCCGCTGGAGTAATATGTTTGACCGAGTCATCAATTTCCCCGTTGGAAATAACCTTGATCACTTTCCCATCTTCAACAGGCGAGAAAATATCAATAGATTGCAGATGGATCTCACCTTCATCAGGCACTCCCCTGCGCACCTTGAAAGATTTACGCCCGTATGCATTGTCACCTGTTAAATAAGGCAGCAACTTGTCCAATAACCGGCGTTCAAGCAATTGTCCAGCATCTGCCAAAATTTCTCCAGTTTCAGTATTTACAATGGGCTCAGCCAATTTTTGGTTAAGCAATCGGTTCTTGATATGAAGTTTTTTGTTAATTTTGTAGCGGCCGACATTTGCCAGATCATAACGTTTTGGATCAAAGAATCTTGCATACAATAAACTGCGGGCATTTTCCGCGGTAGGTGGTTCACCGGGACGCAACCGTTCATAAATCTCAATAAGCGCTTTTTCCGTATTTCCTGTATTGTCTTTGTCAAGGGTGTTGCGAATAAATTCATCTTCACCCAGCAATTCAAGGATCTCAGCGTCACTGCTAAAACCAAGAGCACGCAAAAGAACGGTTACAGGAATTTTTCGTGTACGATCAATTCGAACATAAATAATATCCTTTGCATCCGTTTCAAATTCAAGCCATGCGCCACGGTTTGGAATTACGGTTGCAGTGTAGGCAGGCTTCCCGTTTTTGTCCACTTTCGTGTTATAATACACACTAGGCGAACGAACCAGCTGGCTGACGATGACACGTTCTGCACCGTTAATGATAAAGGTGCCAGTTTCAGTCATGAGCGGGAAGTCACCCATAAATACTTCCTGCTCCTTTACCTCTCCCGTTTCTTTGTTGATCAAACGGACTTTCACACGCAAAGGTGCAGCGAAAGTTACCTGGTGATCCTTTGCTTCCTCAACAGTATACTTTGGTTCACCCAAACTGTAATCAATAAACTCCAACACCAAATTGCCTGTAAAATCTTCGATTGGTGAAATATCGCGAAACATCTCACGCAATCCTTCGTCCAAAAACCATTCATATGATTTTTGTTGAATCTCAATAAGATTTGGTAACTCCAAAACCTCATTAATGCGAGCATAACTCCGACGTTGCCGACGACCACATGGGATCAATTTACCAGCCAAACAAACTCCCCCCTCGCACCCAGTCAAAGTCGCTCATATTTTAGCGACAGGTCACAGTAAAAAAAGAAAATGAGTGAAATCAGAACCTCATTTTTTACCTAGAAGCAGTCTATTTACCTATTTTATCCAGTTGGAATAATTTATAAACCAACTGGTTTTACACAATTTGTTCATCACTTCCCCTTCAAGAGAAGCCACTTACTGCAATTTATAACACTATCATAAGCAAAAAATGGTGTCAATCATTTCGTGACTGAATCACCCAGTATCCCTTTTTCTTTTCAACTACATCCACAGCAGAAAACCGTTGTTCCAATTCCTTTTTCGCAGAAACAGCTCCTTGCTGTTTGCGGATTACAATCCATAAAGATCCGCCTTCATCCAGTGCATTTAATGCTTCTTCAAACAAGCGGTAAACCATTCTCTTACCCGTACGAATCGGAGGATTTAACAAAATATGATCGAACTTTCTTCCTTCCAATGCAGAAAAACGGTCGCTAACCATAATTTCCACCCGGTCTTCCACCTGGTTCAATACAGCATTCTCTCTAGCCATCTGAACTGCACGTTCATTAATATCAACCATCGTTACCTTAACATGCGGAACTGCTTTTCCAATAGCAATCCCAATCACTCCATAGCCACAGCCAAGATCCAATACACGACACTCGGGCTTTATCTTCACGGTTTCAATCAGGAGTCGGCTGCCAAAGTCTATACCCCGTTTTGAAAAAACGCCAGCGTCAGTGCGAAAGGTGAATGACTGTCCCAACAAAACGGCCTGAACCAGTCGTTCTTTTCTTTTCGCCTCTGGTTTTGCAGAAAAGTAATGATTTGACATAGACTCTGATCTCCTTTTGGAGGTGCATCCCAGGTACTAATACTCTTTTGGTTCTCTTCTTTTCAAAGGCACTTGTCCGGGCATAAAAGAGAACCCGCCGACCGACGACGGCGGGTTGGCCAGATCGAAGCAATTACTTAACTTCTACAGATGCACCGGCTTCTTCAAGTTGTTCTTTCACTTTGTCTGCTTCTTCTTTGGAAGCTCCTTCTTTAATTGGAGACGGAGCGTTATCTACAAGCGCTTTTGCATCTTTCAGGCCAAGTCCGGTAATTGCGCGAACTGCTTTAATAACATTGATTTTTGAGGAACCGGCACTGGTCAGAATTACATCAAATTCCGTTTTTTCCGGAGCAGCATCTCCTCCTGCTCCTCCGCCTGCTACTGCAACCGGGGCAGCAGCTGTAACACCAAATTCTTCTTCAATTGCTTTTACGAGTTCGTTCAGTTCAAGAACGCTCATTCCCTTAATCGCTTCAATGATTTGTTCTTTAGACATAAAGGAAACCTCCCTATGTTCATATAAAATTTAATTCTTTATTAAACTTCCGTTGCTTCGCCCGCTTCACCGTCTTTGTCAGCGACAGCTTTAACAGCCAATGCAAAATTACGCACAGGTACTTGCAAAACGCTGAGAAGCATGGAGAGCAATCCTTCATAGGATGGCAATTCGGCAAGCTCTTGGATTTGATCAATGGCAACAGCTTTGCCTTCTACCATCCCGCCTTTAATTTCCAGCTCTTCATTCTCTTTGGCAAAGCCATGAATAATTCTGGCTGGGGCTACTACATCTTCATAGCTGAATGCAACAGCGGTTGGTCCAGTTAAATACTCGCCCAATTCATTCATGCCAGCTTTTTCAGCTGCCCGGCGGGTCATAGTATTTTTGAGCACTTGAAACTCTACATCAGCTTCACGCAATTGTTTGCGAAGCTCATTCATCTGTTTAACATTCAAACCGCGATAGTCAGCTATAATCGTGCTTTTACTTTTCTCAAGTTTTTCTGCGATCTCTGTTACGATCTGTTTTTTCTTTTCAATCGCTTTGGACACGCGGCACACCTCCTCACCAGGAGTTTTTGAAAAATAGAAAAAGCCTCCGTAGACAGGCGAAGGCTTCGTTACCCATATGGATTTCATACACAGTACAATCCATATATCTGAACATACCTCGGCAGGATATTAAGCATAAGTTATGCACCTACTGTCTACGGTAAAAGCTGTATCCCAATTTTAACAATCAACATTGTAAACTGATTGAATCAGAAATTGCAAGCTTTTTCTCACCCGCAACCGTGAAATGACTTCTTCCATTTCTGAAATTCACCATAGCAGCTTACATCTTTTTATTCTCCAAGGATGGATTATATCAAAAGGTGAGACTCCAAGCAAACCTATAGCTTTATCTCTCCCTGGCAATCCTGATTTGAAAAGCATAATCTAACGGGTGCCAAATTGTTGGGAGTTCACAGTCACCCCGGGTCCCATCGTAGAAGAAACAGTAACACTCTTCATATAGGTTCCTTTGGCTGCAGCCGGTTTGGCTTTTAACAATGTATCAGCCAACACTTGCAAGTTCTCCAAAAGCTGATCGGTTGTAAAAGACACTTTTCCGATTGCTGCGTGAATATTCCCTGCTTTGTCGGCACGGTACTCGATTTTACCTGCCTTGATTTCTTTTACCGCTTTTTCCACTTCAAAAGTGACGGTACCTGTTTTCGGGTTTGGCATCAAGCCTTTAGGCCCCAAAATACGACCCAAACGACCTACTTGCCCCATCATGTCAGGAGTTGCGACCACAACATCAAAATCGAGCCATCCCTGGCTGACTTTATTGATAGTCTCTTCATCCCCGACATAATCTGCTCCAGCAGCTTCAGCTTCTTTGGCTTTATCCCCTTTTGCAAAAACAAGAACACGTTTGGTTTTTCCGGTACCGTGCGGGAGCACGACAGCACCTCTTACTTGTTGATCCGCTTTTTTGGTATCAATCCCCAAACGGAATGCAACTTCTACTGTTTCATCAAATTTGGCAACAGAAATCTCTTTTACGAGTTCCAATGCTTCCTGAGGCTCATAGATCTTGTTTTGATCCACTTTTTTTAATGCCTCAAGATATTTTTTACCATGTTTTGCCACGTTCATTTCCTCCCTTCGTGGTCATAGCGGAAGATCCTCCCACAAGCCTTGAGCTGCTCGTGGCAGAGCAGCCCGGCTTTGCATCACTAGTCTTCAATAGCGATACCCATACTTCTCGCCGTGCCTTCTACCATGCGCATAGCTGCCTCAACGTTTGCCGCATTGAGGTCAGGCATTTTCAATTCAGCGATTTCACGCACTTTATCCCGTTTAATGGTCGCTACTTTATTCCGGTTCGGTTCACCAGAACCAGAATCAATTCCGGCGGCTTTTTTCAGCAAAACAGCAGCTGGAGGAGTTTTGGTGATAAAAGTGAAGGAACGATCTTCAAAAACCGTAATTTCAACCGGAATAATCAGTCCGGCCTGCTCAGCGGTACGAGCATTAAATTCTTTACAGAATCCCATAATATTCACACCGGCTGAACCAAGCGCCGGACCTACTGGCGGTGCCGGATTGGCTTTACCAGCGGGAATTTGCAGCTTGACCACTTTAATAACTTTTTTGGCCACGCTAAACAACCTCCTTCAAACATGTGGTTTTCTCGGGTATTACCCTCCCACGGAAAGGCAAGCTCCCTTATTTACTCGGGCTTGCGCTCGCCCCAAAGACGGGGGTAACAAACAGTTATACTTTACCATACCCAAAATAGAAACAAAAGCTTTTATGTTCGCTAAATTTTTTCCACCTGGTTGTATTCAAGTTCAACAGGTGTTTCCCGGCCAAACATATTGACCATAACTTTGATTTTTGAACGGCTGGCATCAATCTCATCAATTTTCCCGACAAAATTAGCGAACGGTCCATCTTTTACCCTTACACTTTCGCCAACATAAAAATCAACTGTTGCTTTAGACTCTTCCATACCCATCTGACGTAAAATTGCATCAACCTCATCCGGCATAAGGGGAGTCGGTTTGGAGCCTGCTCCTGATGAACCCACAAAGCCTGTAACTCCAGGTGTGTTTCGCACAACGTACCATGAGTCATCGGTCATGATCATTTCTACCAACACATAACCCGGAAAGACCTTGCGCATTACCATTTTCTTTTTTCCGTCTTTATGTTCGACCTCTTCTTCCATTGGTACAAGAACCCGGAAAATTTTATCTTGCATATCCATCGATTGGACACGCTTTTCCAGATTGGTTTTCACCTTGTTCTCGTAGCCAGAATACGTGTGGACCACATACCAATTCTTTTCCATGCTCATCAGGGTCTTAACCCTGTCCCCCCTTATAAAAGTGACTGCTATTTGGTGATAAGCCTTACAAGCTGGTAAATTCCAGAATCAATCAGAAAGAAAAAGAGAGCCAATAAAAAAACAATCAACAACACCACGGCCGTGTAATTAAACATTTCCTGCCGATTTGGCCAGCGAACTTTTTTCAGCTCCTGGACACTGCCGCGGAAAAAGCCGGTTGTTCCCTTAATACTTCTTCGGATGCCTCGTCCAAAGTTTGCGAGAAAAGCAGCCATGCTGTCACCCCCATCTCATATCAAGCAGCTAAACCCAAATTACTTGGTTTCACGATGGATTTGATGCGCATTGCAACGTGGACAATATTTACGCAATTCCATACGGTCCGGATGCTTTCTTTTATTTTTTTTCAAAGCGTAATTTCGTGACCGACATACCGTACAAGCCAATGTAATGTTAACCCGCATATCCGACACCTCCCAAACTGAAAATCGCCGTTCAAACTTATAGATAACTATAGAAAATACCCAAACTACATTATCACACAGACCCTTGACTGTCAATGTAAAGCACTTTTTGCAAACATTATTGACAAAAAACATATATTTCAACATGCAAGTTTTTCGACAAAGTTATAAAAAGCCCTTTTTGCAAAAATCTTTTTTGTCCGCCGTTTGTGAACAATATGTTAAAAAACCGGGAATCAGTCCATTTTTTTAATACAAATTTTTTTCGATAGAAAGGAATATGATGATTTTTGTCGAAATTAGGGATATGCAAAAGAACAGGCATACGAGTTACCTGTTCTTTTGCCAACATGAATCCAATATGATATCCTTTGTTTTAAAGAGAGATTTCACGAACTTCGAGATATCTCTCTAATTTTCGCTTTACTCTTTGCAAAGCATTATCAATGGACTTGACATGTCGATTCAGGTCGACGGCAATTTCCTGATAGGAACGTCCATCCAGATACAGCATCAGGACTTTGCGCTCCAGGTCGCTAAGGATCTTGGCTATTTTATCCTCAATATCATTATACTCTTCTTGGCTGATGTAAATCTCTTCCGGGTTTGATAGACTTCCAGGGATTTTATCTAATAATGTCCGATCCGTATCGTCGTCATAAGCAGGCTTGTCCAATGATACATAAGAGTTTAGCGGAATGTGTTTTTGTCGAGTAGCCGTTTTAATCGCTGTGATGATTTGGCGTGTAATGCACAATTCGGCGAATGCTTTAAACGAAGCCAGCTTATCCCCCTTAAAGTCTCGAATCGCTTTAAATAGTCCAATCATCCCCTCCTGTACGATATCTTCATGATCGGCTCCGATGAGAAAATACGACCTAGCTTTTGCTCTGACAAAATTTTTGTACTTATTAATCAAGTATTCTAGCGCTTGGTGATCTCCAACGCGTATGCCATATACCAGCTCTTCGTCGGCCAGAGTATTGTAGTCTACATTCTTGTCATAAGCGACGAAATCACTGGATTGAAGATTTACGCTCACCGCTTTCCCTCCCGATCAAGTAGCCTGTAACCCTCAGTATTAACCACAGCAACAGTAAAGTTATTATATCCGAATAGAAACAAAAACGTCAAATTTTAACCTATTTTTTCCTTCTCCATTTTTCTAATATTTGTTTCAGGTCAACACTTAATCTTTCCTCCAGCGTATTTCTGTGCCTTTCCTGCTTCTTTTTTCTTAATTTTCCACTTAGCTTCTCTTTTGCTGCCCTGATCTCCTCCAGCAATTCCCTTGAAGATATCCGATATGCCCCCTGACCGAACACCATTTTTTGCTCCAAATAATCAGATGTTGCCACATATATTGAACGATGCGGACTCTTGTATTTCTTGACAAAGCGTTCAATAAATTCATCTGCCGTTTCTTCCCGGCGGGTGTAATAAACAAAAATTTTCTCTTCGTCCGTCTTTGTCTGGGCTTCCGGGGTCGAATGTGCATCAAACACAAGATGAACCTGCCGACCCGTGATCGCCTGATACTCAGACAAATCACGAATCAGTTTCAAACGTTCCTCTTCGATTGAAACAGGATTCCAACGCATCCCCAACCTTGCTCCAATCACATTGTACCCATCCACAACCAGCCACTCGTCCCGCTTAACCATGAGCCGTCCGGCTGCGCAAAGCTTCGTACATCAGAATCCCCGCCGCCACTGATGCATTTAAAGAGGTGACCTTCCCTTTCATCGGGAGTTTCACCAAAAAGTCGCATTTCTTTTTCAGAAGCGAATGAATTCCGCTTCCTTCGCTGCCGATCACCAGGGCAACCGGCATGGAATAATCAACTTCTGTGTAGGTTTGTTTGGCTCCGCCATCACTTCCAACCAGCCATATTCCCTGCTCTTTCAGTTCATCAGCGACCCGGTTCAGATTGGTTACCCGAACAACCGGCACATGCTGGGCCGCTCCTGCTGAAGTTTTTACAGCAACTGAAGTAACCCCTGCTGCCCTTCGTTTGGGAATCACTACACCATGAACCCCCACAGCATCTGCCGAGCGCAGAATGGAACCCAAATTATGAGGATCTTCAATTCCATCCAGAAGCAGAAAAAATGGATTTTCCTGTTTCTGCTCGGCCAGTTTGAACAACGAGTCGAGTGAGGCATATTCAAAAGGGGTTACCTGTGCGACAACCCCCTGATGATTTTGTCCTTCCGCCAACTTGTCAATACGGGCGCGAGGTACCCACTGGTATGGTACTTTCCTCTCTTTTGCCCGCTCAACAATCTCCCGCACACTGTTTCTGTTGATATTTTCCGCCAGCAGCACCTTTTCAACAGAACGTTCTGATCGCAAGGCTTCCAAAACAGTGTGTTTTCCATAGATCGAATCAGTCATTTTCTCTATACTCCTTTTTCTCTACTATCTCAATGGCTGTTCTCATTAATTCATGCAGTCGCTGCTCTTCTTTCTTTAAATAGAGATAACCGATCAACGCCTCCAATCCAGTGCTCTGTCTGTAATCAGAAACTTTGGCGTTTTTGGGGATACTCCCTGACTTGGCATTACGGCCGCGTTTGAGGATGCACTTTTCTTCATCTGTCAAACTATTTTCCAGTGCGCGGTATACATGAGCCTGGGCGAAGGCTGATACAAATCTGACTGCCTTTTTTTGCAAATCCTGGGGACGGACGACCCCATGGGCAATTAAATAGTGCCGAATAAAAATTTCATATACAGCATCACCGATATAAGCCAATAATAAAGGATTATACTCCTGAGGTGATTTTGTCAGCGGATGCAGCATTCCGAATACGGTGTCATTCATTTCCTTTTCCACCTGACTCCTTGTGGTGTGTCTTCTAAAATAATCCCTTGAGCCAGTAACTGGTCACGAATAGCATCTGCCTTTACAAAATCGCGCGCTTTTCGAGCTTTTTGTCTTTCCTGAATCAGTGATTCAATTTCCTGTTCCAGTGAATCTTCCGCTTCGATCTTGACAAGTCCCAATACTTCTTCTCCGTGAGCTTTGAACCAATCCAGAACCATACGAATCGTTTCGCTTTCAACGACTGGCTTAGCCACTGTTTCATTGGCCAGTTTTACCGCTTCAAACAGTATACTTACTGCATTGGCTGTGTTAAAATCATCGTTCATTTCAGCTCTGAATTGATCCGTAAGCTGTGATAATCTTTGAGCCACTTCCGCATCAACTTTCCCGGGCAAGGAGGCTTTCAACCGGTGGTTCAGGTTATCTACAGCCGTTTGCATCCGATCAATGCTTCCCTCAGCCTGTTCCATCACTTCTTCACTAAAGGAAATAGGATGTCGGTAATGAGCTGACAAAAGAAAGTAACGAATCGCTTCGGGCGAATAATCCCGGCGCAATTCCGCCACGCTTCTTACATTCCCCAGGGATTTCGACATTTTTTCGTCTCCCATATTAATATACCCGTTATGCAGCCAATAACGTACAAAAGTTTCTCCCGTCCACGCTTCACTCTGAGCAATTTCATTTTCATGATGGGGAAAGCAAAGATCTGCTCCGCCAGCATGAATATCCAAAGTATCTCCAAGGTATTTACGAGCCATCACGGAACATTCAATATGCCAACCAGGCCGCCCCTTGCCCCAGGGGGTTTCCCAACAAATTTCGCCAGGCTTCGCCGCTTTCCATAAAGCAAAATCAAGCGGATGTTCTTTTTGCTCATTCACATCAATTCGTGCTCCCGCCTTAAGCTCTTCAAGTGATTGATGGGACAGTTTGCCATAATCTTTTTTGCTCTGGGAACGAAAATAGACATCTCCGTTTTTTTCATAAGCATATCCTTTATCAATCAAAACACTGATTGCTTCAATCATTTCCGGGATATGTTCGGTCGCACGCGGATGAATATCAGCCTGCTTTACCCCTAAAGCATCCATATCCTCAAAATATGCCCTGATAAAACGACTGGATATCTCTGATACGGGCTTGCCGGTTTCTTTGGAGGCATTGATCAGTTTGTCATCTACGTCGGTAAAATTTTGCACGTAAGTCACCTTATATCCTAGATAGTTCAGGTAGCGGCGCACCACATCAAAGAAAACAAACACACGGGCATTTCCAATGTGAATATAGTTATAAACGGTTGGTCCGCATACATACATCCTGATCTCATTATTACGAACCCGCATTTCCTCCTTCGTTCTGGTTAGTGTATTGTAAAGCCTTATCGTCATCGCTTTGAGTTCCTCCCTGGTCTGTTTTTTCTTTCTTCCCCGTCTCCAACTTTTCTTCCATTTCTTTTAACTGAGTTTTTAACAACTCCATTTCCTCATGCATCGAACGGAACATCTCCGCAATCGGATCGGGCAAGTTCACCTGATCCAAATCATCTTTCACCCGCACACCATCCTGAATCACTACCCGACCAGGCACTCCGACAACGGTTGAATTGGCAGGAACATCTTTTAAAACAACAGAACCTGCCCCTATTTTGGCAAATCGTCCTACGCAAATGGAACCCAGAATCTTGACACCTGATGCAATCATTACATGGTCCTCAATCGTAGGATGCCGCTTGCCTTTCTCTTTGCCGGTCCCTCCCAGGGTAACGCCTTGGTAAATCGTGACATAGTCACCAATTTCGCAAGTTTCGCCTATGACGACACCCATCCCGTGGTCAATAAACACTCCGCGGCCAATTTTCGCCCCCGGATGGATTTCGATGCCGGTAAAAAAACGATTTAACTGTGATATTATACGTGCGATTAACATCAAACGTTTCTTGTAAAGCCAGTGGGCCAGCCGATGTGCCCACAAAGCGTGCAGCCCGGAATAAGTCAAAATAACCTCAAGTGTACTTCTGGCTGCCGGGTCTCGGTCAAATACAGCCTGGATATCTGCCTGCAGAGTCCTTTGTGTCCCCTTTTTCCTGCTCCAAAGTGACATATTTCAGTTTCCCCCTTATCGAATTGAAAATAAAAAAATCTCTACAGCCGTAATGACTGCAGAGACGGTTATCCGCGGTTCCACTCTGCTTGGGCGAAGGCGCCCCTCTCCATCCGATAACGGCGGGATTCCGGATCACTCCTACTCGAATTTCGGAGGTCAGCTCATGGGTGCATTTCAGATGTTCAGAAATAGAGCTTTGCACCTGCCAGCTCTTCTCTGGGATTTCTTAAACACCTTACTCTCCCAATCATGGCATTTTTATTCTGGTATACCTATTTTGCCGGAAAGAATTATGAATTGTCAATTGCTCCGTGCAATCGTTTCAACACCTGATCCCGGCCAATCAATGCCAGCGATTCGCGAAGATCAGGTCCGTGATCGACACCCGTAACGGCTACACGAACAGGCATGAATAATTTCTTTCCTCTGTAGCCTGTTTCTTTTTGAACCCGCTTAAATATCTGTTTAATTTCATCCGGTTCAAACGAATCTTTTCCTTCCGCCTGCTCCCTGAATGCTTTCAGCACTGTCGGAACATGTTCCTCCTGTAAAATTTTTTGTGCCTGATCCGAATAACGGACTTCTTTCTGGAAAAACTGATCGGTCAGATCAACAATTTGGGCGACATATTCCAACTGCTCCTGATACAAAGCAACCAAGCGGGTTACCCAGTCTTTTTGTTCATCTGTAAGCGGGTTTTGAATCCGGCCTGCTCTTTCCAGATAAGGGATGGCCAGTTGAACGATCCTTTCCAGCGGCGCCTTTTTAATATATTGTCCATTCATCCATTTCAACTTGCCATCATCAAATACGGCAGGGGCTTTGGATACGCGGTCAAGTGTAAAAACATCAATCAATTCCCGTTGCAAAAACATTTCCTCTTCCCCTTCCGGGGCCCAACCCAGCAAGGCAATAAAATTGATAATTGCTTCCGGCAAATATCCCAATTCTTTATATTGATCAATGAATTGAATAATCGTTTCATCCCGCTTGCTCATTTTCTTGCCTTCTGTATTTAAAATCAATGGCATGTGCGCAAAAACGGGGGGTATAAAACCAAGCGCCTCGTAAATCATTATTTGCTTGGGCGTATTTGATAAATGCTCCTCTCCACGCAAGACATGGGTAATTTTCATTAACGCATCATCCACAACAACCGCGAAATTATAAGTCGGCCGCCCGTCCGGCCGGCGAATAACAAAGTCGCCGATTCCGTCAGACTCAAATTTTACCGTCCCGCGAATCTCATCTTCAATTACAATCATTTTACCCTCAGGTACACGAAAACGAACGCTGGGAACTCTTCCTTCCGCTTCAAATGCAGCCCTCTGTTCTGCGGTCAGTTCCCGATCCCAACCGCTATATTTCGGAACTTCTCCACGGGCAATTTGCTCCTCGCGTTCCTTTTCCCGTTCAGCTTGTGTGCTGTAACTCAAATAAGCTTTTCCTTCTTGCAAAAGCTGCTCGATGTACCGATTGTAAATATCCATTCTTTCCATACAGCGGTAAGGCCCGTAAGGTCCGCCAATATCCACGCTCTCATCCCAATCGATCCCCAGCCATTTTAGCATGGCCATTTGTTTTTCATCGGCTCCCGGTACATTTCTTTCAGTATCGGTATCTTCAATTCGAACGATAAAATCTCCGCCATGGTGTCTTGCTTGTAAATAACTGAACAACGCCGTCCTTGCTCCACCAATATGTAAGTGCCCCGTTGGACTTGGTGCATAACGCGTGCGAACCCTGCCCATATCTATCTCTCCTTTGTCAGTTTAAGTCAAGCTTTGTCTTTTACCAGGAAAACTACAGCCATTGAAGCAATTCCTTCCTCCCTGCCAGTAAAACCAAGCCTCTCCGTGGTCGTTGCCTTGACATTGACCTGATCCGCTTCAGCCTCTAAAATCTCTGCAATTCTCTGTTCAATTTCCGGAATGTAAGGAGCCATTTTCGGTTTTTGTGCAATAATTGTTGCATCCAGATTTCCCAGGGTATAATCTTTTTTTATTACTTGTTTCCATATTTTCGTCAATAATACCGCACTGTCTGCCCCTTTAAAGGATTCATCGGTATCCGGAAAATGCTTTCCGATATCTCCCATTGCCATTGCACCCAGAATGGCATCAGTGATTGCATGCAACAATACATCAGCATCTGAATGTCCGGACAACCCTTTATGATAAGGGATATCGATTCCGCCAATAATCAGTGGCCTGTTTTCAGCAAATTGATGTACATCAAATCCCTGTCCAATCCGAATCATTTCTTTCTTCTCCTCATCTGGTAAATCGATTCCGCCAAGTATAAATCATCCGGTGTTGTCAGCTTGACATTGGTATATTCACCTTCAACCACTCTTACATCGATCCCCAATTCTTCCACCAGCATGGAGTCATCTGTAGCAATGGCATCCCGTTCCAAAAACTGCTCATGGGCAGAGAGCAAAATATCCCGCCGAAATGCCTGGGGAGTCTGTACCGCCCACAATCGCTTACGATCGGGTGTCTGTTCAACAACTCCAGCATCATCTACCATTTTTACGGTATCTTTTACAGGAACAGCCAATATTGCCGCGCCATGCATGCGCGCCACGTTTAACAAACGGGAAATCACTTCACGGCTTACAAAAGGACGGACAGCATCATGTACCATTACCCAGTCCGTCATGATTTGCTTCAACCCCAGATAAACACTTTCCTGTCGTTCTTTTCCTCCGGAAACAACATGGGTTACTTTGTGAATGCCAGCTTCTTCAATCATTTTTTTTGTCCGTATGATCTCTTCTTCCTGAGTGACAACAACAATTTCATCTACTTCCGGCAATTCTTCAAACAACGCCAAAGTATGTATGATGATAGGCTGATTGTGAAATTGCAAAAATTGCTTCCGTTCGCCCAAACCCATTCTTTTTCCTTGACCAGCGGCAGGAATGATAACACCAACGCTCAAACATCTGTCTCCTTTCGCTATTTTCACAAAATAATGCCCGTCCTTGGTTTTGAATATAAACCAATCACGGGCTTCAGGCAACGGCATTTTCGTTTTTCTTTATGGCAGGACTGTTTTACAGAGCTTTTTCCAGGAGTTTTGGCTTGGCAAAAATCATTCGCCCGGCCGATGTCTGCAGTACGCTGGTTACCAATACATCAATCCGTTCGCCGATATAATCACGGCCTCCCTCAATGACGATCATGGTTCCATCATCTAAGTATGCAACACCCTGATTATGTTCTTTTCCATCCTTAATAACCTGAACATTAATCTCTTCACCCGGTAAAACGACCGGTTTTACGGCATTGGCCAAGTCATTGATGTTTAATACACTGACCCCTTGCAATTCACATACCTTATTCAGGTTAAAGTCATTTGTCACAACTTTTCCTGAAAGCACCTTGGCAAGTTTCACAAGTTTACTGTCAACTTCCTGGATATCTTCAAAGTCCCCTTCATAAATCAGCACATTTACGTCCAGCTCTTTTTGGATTTTATTGAGAATATCCAACCCACGCCGTCCCCGATTCCGTTTCAAAACGTCCGAAGAGTCAGCAATGTGTTGAAGTTCCTCCAACACAAAACTGGGGATGACAAGGGTTCCTTCCAAAAATCCGGTGCGGCAGATATCCGCTATACGCCCATCAATAATTACACTGGTATCCAAAATCTTATGCTCAACGTAAAGCTTTTCTTCTTTTTTTAATTTATTTTCCTTGTTTTGGCGTCCAAGTGTAAAAATAGAGATTAGTTCATCCCTTTTCTTATATCCCACTCTGAATCCAAGGTAACCAAGCAAACCGGAAAAAATAAAAGGCAGAACTCGATTCACGCCAGGGATCGGCAGCTGAACCAGCGGTTGCTGGATTAAAAAAGCAACAATCAAGCCGGATATCAAGCCGAGAGCCCCGAAGAGTCCATCCGCAGCAGGTATTTTTACCAGACGCTCTTCACTCCAGCGAATCCATTTCACCACATTATTGGATAACCAAAAAGTTGTAACAAACATGATGAGGGCTCCAAGTACAGCACCAATGTAATGCGGACCAGGAACTTCGCCAAAATTCAGAGGAGATTCCTGAAGCAACCCGAAAAATTTAGGGCCAAAGTAGTAACCGGCGGATGCTCCGACCAAAGTGAAAGCTAATTCAACAAAACGCTTCAGCACGGGGCTTCACCTCCTCCCAAAACTCTACTAGTAATCATTATAGACATTTTGCCAAAATGAAAACCCGAAATTTAAAATTTTTCTTATGACCTTTTTGTAACATAAAAAGATAATAAATGATTAGTTCTTTTTTAAAAAAATTCCTTCAATCAACTCCATAGCCTCTTCCTCATTCATATCTCTGGCCAATACCAATTCACTGACCAGGATCCGTCTGGCATTATCCAACATTTTCCTCTCTCCGGTGGATAAACCTTTTTCTACATCACGGAGCATTAAAGAGCAGACTACTTCTGCTACCTCATAGATATCTCCGCTCTTTATTTTGTCCATATTGGCACGATAGCGACGGTTCCAGTTAAGTGTATCATGATTATCCCTCTGTTCCATCTGTTTCAGTACGTTATCTACTGTCATCTCATCGACAACTTCACGCAGACCAATAACATCCACGTTGTTCAATGGAACCATCACTTTCATATCTCCTATGGGCATCCGCATAATATAGTATTTCTGTCGTTCTCCCAATATTTCCTTCTCTTCGATTGATTCAATTATACCTGCGCCGTGCATCGGATATACCACTTTATCGCCAACATTGAACAAACGGTCCACCTCCAGAGGCAATATCTGTTTCCAAGATATCACAAAAACAAGGAACAGTCAATGAAAACGAATATATTAGCATATTACCCAGCTAATAGTCAATCCCTTTTCTTAAAATATGTTACCGGTAAAGCTGGAAAAATTGACACTACAAATCTGTAACCGATATAATAAAGTTAAACATGATCTGTCTAGAGGCCGCTTGGTATTTTATTTAAATATTGATTTCATGAAAACCACCTGAAAGGTCTTTTCATAAATCCTGCTTTTTTCAAGGTTTGTCCAGCTGTCTCCATTCTTAAAAAGAGGTGAAAGGTATGAGTGAAGATTATCTTCATTCCTTTCAAGATCAAGTGAATGAGCTATTGCTTCGGCATCGCAGTTTTTTAGATGTCACATCCAAATACCAGGAATCAAGTTCACGGGTAAATCGGGCTTTAACCAAAGCCGTAACTGAATGCGGTTGCATCCGGATTAGCGCAGGCAAACAATCATATCCAAAGGATGTCCCCCGCGAAGAATGGAAAGATTACTTCAGAACTCACTTGTCTGGACAATTATGCGACCATTGCCAGGATATTGTTAAAACAGAGATGGGAAAAAATCTTTTCTATCTCACTGCCCTATGCAATTTGTTGGAAATTTCCCTAACGGACGTGATTCAGCAGGAGTCCAACAATTTATCCACATTGGGCGTGTTTAATCTGCGCTGACTTGCATAAAAAACAACCCTGAAACCAGGGTTGTTTTTTAATCTACTTCCACTCTTCAACAGCTTCTTCGCTATCTTCTTCCCGTTTGAGATCAAATGCCTTCTTCACTCCATACAAAGCATACAAGACCAGGGGAATAAACAGCACTTTGGGCAATTCCTGCGGATACTTGACAGCCGAAAAGGCAATTGCAATCAAAAAAAGAGGAGCAACCCAAATTGCAGATTTCGGAATGCCAATTTTTTTAAAGGTTGGATACTTGATTTGGCTGACCATCAAAAAAGAAAGGAACAACATGGCAACCATTAAAATATAAGCACTCGAAACATGCTTGTTATACAAAGCCATCGTCGCAAGTATTCCACCTGCTGCCGTAATCGGTAACCCGATAAAATATCCCGGAACTCCAGGATGAACATTGAACCGGGCTAACCGCAAAGCGCCGCAAATCGGGAAAATAGCTGTAACAAGCCAGCCTCCAATACCCATGTGTTGAAATGTGGATATATACATAATAACTGCGGGGGCGACACCAAAAGTAATTATGTCAGATAATGAGTCCAACTCTTTCCCAAATTCGCTTTGCGTATTCAACATTCGGGCAACACGGCCATCAAGGCCATCCAGCAGCATTCCAATAATCACCATGATGGCAGCATATTCCCATGAATTTTGAAATGCCAGGATAATCGCTAAAATACCAAAAAATAAGTTCCCAATTGTAAAACAACTGGGCAATACTTTGGCAAACATATAGGGAACCTCCTAAATTTGATATACCTGAACCGATTCCAACTTCTCCACCGAATTCTATGTTCCTTAAAATTTTAAAATCTATTTTTATCTTAGTCTAGGTGATTTAAATATGCCTGTCAATAAATACTTGTTCCTGAACCCGTTTCAAACCCTCCTTAATCATTTTGGCACGCACATTTCCAATCCCCTCAACATCATCCAGTTCATCAATGGTTGCAACCATTATCTGCGATAAATTTTCAAAGTGGTCCACCAGTTTGTGGATGATAATGCCCGGAAGGCGTGGAATTTTGTGAAGAATACGGTAACCTCGCGGAAGCACCGCTTCTTCCTGAATATCTGTTGAAGAAGGAAATCCTAGAAGACGGATCAGATTTGAATGTTTCAGAAGATCATCTGCAGATAATTTTTGAAGCTCTTTAAAGACGACTTTCGGGGAGGTTTCAGGGTCTGTGCAATAATCTCTGATAAGAAGCTCTGCCTCTTCTTCCGTATCAGAAACCAATTCGTCCAGTTGCATACTTACCAGGCGGCCTTCTGTACCTAACTCATGAATATACCTTTTTATTTCTCGCTTAATTCGAAGAACCATTTCCACACGTTGCAAGACCAAGGCAACTTCACTTAAAGTAACCAATTCCTCAAACTCCAAAGCAGTCAGATTTGTTGTTGTCTGGTCCAGCACAGACTTGTACTTCTCCAGTGTCTGAACTGCCTGATTTGCTTTGGTCAAAATTACGCCAATATCTTTCAGTGCATAGCGAAAATTCCCCTTGTACAAAGTAATGATGTTTCTCCGCTGGGAAATAGAAACAACCAGCTTTCCGGTTTGCCTTGCCGTTCGCTGTGCGGTACGGTGCCGGATACCAGTTTCTGTGGAAGGGATTGAGGAATCAGGAACCAATTGTGCATTAGCAAACAGGATTTTTTTCCTGTCGTTGCTGAGAATAATCGCTCCGTCCATTTTGGCCAATTCATACAGGTGCGCAGGAGTAAACGGGCAATCAATGTAAAAACCGCCATCTACAATCTCACGAACCCCCTCGTCATATCCAATCACAATAAGTGCTCCTGTTTTGGCGCCTACTACATTATCCAGTCCTTCCCGCAAAGGCGTACCTGGAGCGATAATTTGTATGATATTGCTGTTTTCGTATTTTTCAAGACCATCGTCTTTCACTCACTACCCTCCCAACGCAACTTCCAAAACTTCTTCCAGTGATTTGACTCCGACCAGATCTGTCTCCTTCGGAGGAGTCCAACCTTTACAATTCTTTTCTGGAAGTATAATACGTCTGAAACCCATATTTTGTGCTTCGGCTACCCGTTGTTCAATCCGGGAAACCCCCCGCACTTCTCCAGTAAGTCCCACTTCTCCTATAAAAAGATCAAAAGGGGAAGTTGCCAAATCCCTGAAACTGGAGGCCAGACTTACAGCCACACTTAAATCTACCGCCGGTTCGTCTATGCGAACGCCCCCGACAACATTGATATAAGCATCGTAATTTTGCAAGAAAAGCCCCAATCTCTTTTCCAGAACAGCCATGATCATCGTCACCCGGTTATGGTCAATTCCTGTTGCCATACGTTTTGGAGTGGCAAAACTTGTCGGTGCAACCAGTGCCTGTAATTCGACCAATACAGGGCGAGTTCCTTCCATGCTTGCCGTTACGGCTGTGCCAGGTGCTCCGACAGGACGTCCTGACAAAAAAAGTTCTGACGGATTATCTACCTCGATCAATCCCTCTTCTTTCATTTCAAAAACACCAATTTCATTTGTGGAGCCAAAACGATTCTTTACTGCACGCAAAACACGGTACGTATGGTGCCGCTCTCCTTCAAAATATAAAACACAATCCACCATATGTTCGAGCATGCGCGGTCCGGCAAGGGTCCCTGATTTTGTTACATGGCCAACAATCATAATGGCTATATTTCGTTCTTTGGCCCATCGCATCAATTTACCGGTACATTCCCGAACCTGGGCAACGCTTCCCGGAGCGGAACCGATGTCAGGATGAAACATGGTCTGAATCGAATCGATCACCACTACTCTGGGCTTTGCTTCATTCATCAGCAACTGGACTGCTGTCAGATCAGTCTCTGATACAACCAGCAGGCGGTCGCTCAACGCTTCAAGCCGATCAGCCCGCAAGCGGATTTGTTGGACAGACTCTTCTCCCGATACATATAAAACAGGCAATCCCCGTTTGGCCAACTCATGAGTTGCTTGTAACAGCAATGTAGACTTTCCAATTCCAGGATCTCCACCTACTAAAATAAAAGAACCTGGTACCAATCCTCCACCCAGCACGCGGTTCAATTCCCTGATTCCGGTATCTGAACGCGGTTGTTCCAGCTTCTCCACCTGCGTAATCGGAGTCGCCTTTTCCCGTTTTGTTTTGCTTGTTGAAGTACCAGAACCTGCCGTATTATCAAGTTCTTCAACCATGGTATTCCACTTTTGGCATCCCGGGCACCGTCCCATCCACTTGGGAGATTCGTATCCACACTCTTGACACACAAATTTTGTTTTTTTCTTAACCACGGCTTGTCCCCTACTTATTGGAATCAAATATCCTTCAACCATTATAGCAAAACAGCAAATATGCCAACAAAAATTCTGTGGCGTTTTTTTTTGTAAAATCTCCGGTTCCTATTAATGAGTTTTTTCCCTATTCAATCAATATTTAACCTATTTTTTGGTAATCGAGAAAGCACCCAGCCGAAACAAATGACTGGGTGCTGCCAACATTATTGTGCCGCCGATTTTGTATCTTCTTTTTTTACAACCATCTTGCCATCTCTTACATCGATAACTACTGAGTTCCCACGGGTAATATTCCCGCTCAGCAATTCCTCCGACAACCGGTCTTCAATATTTTTCTGAATAGCCCGGCGCAACGGACGCGCTCCATAGGTTGGATCAAATCCTTCTTTTGCAAGATATTTTTTCGCTTCATCTGTCAGTCTGAAGTCAATCCCCTGTTCACTCAGCCGTTTGTGCAAGTCATTTATCATCAGCGATACGATCTCCCGCAAGTGTTCCTCTTTTAGAGAGTGGAATACAATCACGTCATCAATCCGGTTTAGAAACTCCGGACGGAATGTTTTCTTCAACTCATCCATCACATTTTGCTTCATGTTTTCATAGTCATCTTCCGATTGGTTATCTCCAACGGAAAAACCAAGGCGTGAAGTTTTCTTGATTGTTGAAGCACCCACATTGGAGGTCATTATAATAATGGTGTTGCGAAAATCAACAACCCGCCCTTTCCCGTCAGTCAGACGTCCATCTTCCAATACTTGCAACAGTATATTGAATACTTCCGGGTGGGCTTTCTCAATTTCATCGAAAAGAATTACAGAATAAGGTTTGCGTCGCACTTTTTCGGTCAATTGCCCGCCTTCCTCATAACCTACATACCCTGGCGGCGAACCGACCAGACGACTGGTGGCATGTTTCTCCATATACTCAGACATGTCAATCCGAATCATCGCATCTTCATCGCCAAACATGGCTTCTGCCAACGCCCGCGCCAATTCAGTTTTTCCGACTCCTGTCGGTCCCAGGAAAATGAAAGAACCAATTGGTCTTTTTGGATCTTTCAGACCGGCACGGGCCCGGCGAATTGCGCGGGAAACCGAGCGTACCGCTTCGCTTTGTCCAATTACCCGATTATGCAGAATGGACTCCATATTCAACAAGCGTTCCGATTCTTCCTGAGCCAACTTTTTGACCGGGATTCCAGTCCAGTTGGACACTACATCTGCAATATCCTCTGCAGTAACCTCAGAATCCGTCTTTCCCTGATCATGTTTCCATGAATTTCGATTAATCTCGATTTCCTCACGCAATTTCTGCTCTGAATCCCTGAGCGATGCCGCTTTTTCAAACTCCTGGCTTTGCACAGCCGCATCTTTTTCCTTTTTAATTTCTTCCAGTTTTTGCTCCAGTTTTTTCAACTCAGGCGGTACCATATATGATTTCAGACGCACTTTTGATGCTGCTTCATCGATCAGGTCAATTGCTTTGTCAGGCAAATACCGATCGGTAATATACCGGTCGGACAATTTTACTGCCTGCTCAATCGCCTCATCGGTAATTTTCACCCGGTGATGCGCCTCATAACGGTCTCTTAAGCCTTCAAGAATCTGAACGGCTTCTTCCTTGCCCGGCTCATCGACCAAAATAGGCTGAAAGCGGCGCTCCAGGGCAGCATCTTTCTCTATATATTTTCGGTACTCATCCAGGGTGGTAGCACCGATGCACTGCAACTCTCCCCGGGAAAGCGCAGGTTTCAAAATATTGGAAGCGTCAATGGCTCCTTCGGCTCCACCGGCTCCAATTAACGTATGCAACTCATCGATGAACAGAATAATATTGCCTGCCTGACGGATCTCATCCATGATTTTTTTCAACCGGTCTTCAAATTCACCGCGATATTTCGTACCGGCAACCACTGTCCCCATATCAAGGGTCATTACCCGTTTTCCGCGCAATGTCTCAGGAATTTCTCCATCAATAATATGTTGTGCCAACCCTTCAGCCACTGCCGTTTTCCCAACGCCCGGCTCACCGATCAGGACCGGATTATTCTTTGTCCGGCGCGATAACACCTGAATAACACGTTCAATCTCTTTACTGCGTCCAATTACCGGATCCAGCTTCCCATCATGGGCAGCTGCTGTCAGATCACGGGCTAACCCGTCAAGAGTTGGCGTATTTACATGATTATGCGTTCCCGAATGGGTCGAAAGCGATTCGCTGTTTCCAAGCAGCTGCAATACCTGCTGGCGTGCCTTGTTCAGGCTGATATCAAGATTGTTGAGCACTCGTGCAGCTACGCCTTCTCCTTCACGAATCAATCCGAGTAAAATATGTTCGGTACCGACATAGGTGTGTCCCAGCTTCCGC
Organism: uncultured Thermoactinomyces sp.; assembly: GCA_965544045.1. Classification (GTDB taxonomy): domain Bacteria; phylum Bacillota; class Bacilli; order Thermoactinomycetales; family Thermoactinomycetaceae; genus Thermoactinomyces. Next base: position 100,299 of record CBEULT010000006.1, on the reverse strand, counting down.
GCTTCATCCATTGAAAGTTCAATCACCTTTTTGGCACGGGGAGTATAAGCAATATTAGCCGGCAAGCCTTGGCCGCGACCAATCAGGTTTTCCACTTCCTTTTGGATTTTTTCCATGCCGAGTCCAAGGGCAATAAGGGCCTTGGCGGCAATTCCTTCCCCCTCGCGAACAAGCCCGAGCAAAATATGTTCGGTTCCAATATTGGTATGCCCCAGGCGAACAGCTTCTTCCTGGGCAAGAACCAATACTTTCTGTGCTCTCTCGGTAAAGCGGCCAAACATCATTATGCAAACACCTCACTTTGTTGAACTGATCATTTGTCAGTCTTGTTTTCCATCGCCAGGCGCTCACGAATCAAACGAGCCCGACGAATATCCCGTTGTTCAGCATTTAAACTCTGTCCAGCATATTGCTGCAAAAAGGCAGGCTGTGTCACTACCATCAATTCATTCATCACATTTGCGGAAACTCCATGAATCAACCCCAGATCAATTCCCAGGCGAACGTCGGAAAGTCGGTTCATTGCCTCTTTGGAATCAATAATGCGTGAATGGGCCAGAACCCCGTAAGAGCGATGAACCCGGTCTTCCAGCTGAACCATGGATACTTCCTGGAGTCGTTTTCTGGCTCTATGCTCATGTTCGATCATTTGCCGGACAACTCCTTGGAGATTTTGCAAAATCTCTTTTTCCGTCATCCCCATCGTGACCTGATTTGATACCTGGTAAAGTTGTCCCAATGTCTCAGAGCCTTCTCCGTATATGCCACGTACAGCGAGACCAACCTGGGTTATAGCCGGCAGCAGCCGGTTAAGCTGCTGGGTCATGGAAAGTGCCGGCAGATGGACCATTGCTGATGCGCGTATTCCTGTACCGACATTGGTTGGACAGCTGGTTAAATATCCGTATTGCTGTTCATCAAACGCAAAAGTGAGATGGCTTTCCAGCCAGTCATCAATCTGGTCAGCCAGTTCCCATGCCTGTTTTAATTGCAGTCCCGAAAACAGAACCTGGATACGTATATGATCTTCTTCATTAATCATAATACTTACGGACTCATCATTGTTCAAAAGAACTGCTCCATATCGCGATTCCTCAGCCAACATCGGACTAATCAGATGTTTTTCCACCAATGCTCTTTTTTCCAGTTCAGACAAATCTTTCATACGGATCAATTCGGCACCATTCAAGAAGGAATACTTCTCCTGATCCTGTTTATATGCCTGTTCTACCTGTTTTACCACTTCTTCCGCCTGGGATGCAGTGCTTAACATAGGAAAAGGAAATCCTGCCAGGTTGCGCGCGACCCGTATCCGGCTGCTGAACACCACATCCGATTGGGGACCTTTAACCCTCATCCATTCACTTAAAGCACGTTTCATGAAATGTTCAAGCGACATGAAACTTCCTCCCTAAATATCAAGTCGATCCTGCAAATCTCGGATTTGGTCACGCAGGCGAGCTGCTTCTTCAAACTCTTCCGCTTCCACTTTTTGTACGAGCTGTTCCCGCAGCTGTTCAATTTTTTTCTGCAGTTTTAACTCGCCTTTTGCACGTGTTGGAATTTTGCCATCATGCGCAGAATGCCCATGCACTCTCCGCAGTAGCGGCTCCAGACGGCTGCGAAATGTATCATAGCAATCACCGCATCCAAAGCGTCCAACCTTGCTAAACTGGGTATAAGTAAGCCCGCACGTCGGGCAACGGAGCGTATGCATTTCATAGGATTCCGGCGTCCCGGAAGCAGAAGTATCAAAGTTTAACAATCCTGAAAGCAGTTGGTGAAAAGAAACACCGTTTTCAAACCAGGGCAACTGCTCTCCTTTTTCCTGTGCGCAAACTTCACACAGGTGAAATTCGGACTTCTTCCCATTGACAATCTTCGTATAATGAATGGTTGCCGGCCGCTTTCCACACTCAGGACAGAGCATCGGCCGTCACTCTCCTTTACTTGAAAATAATGTGCTAACCAAGATTCTCATCATTCTCGCCCTCATGGGATCGCGGAGCGGAATGGGCAACTGCAAAGTTTCGCGTGAAATCAGGCGCTTCATAAGCAACGCTTCACGCTCAGTGATCAATTCCTCCTCCAACAGCCAGGCGAGCACATGCTCAGCAGTCAATTGCGTAGTTGCATCACCTATATTGGCCAACATTTTTTCAAAAATCTCATGCCGGTTCTGATAGCGTACCTTCTGAATCCGGATAAATCCCCCTCCCCCTCGTTTGCTCTCCACAATGTACCCTTTTTCAACGGTAAACCTTGTGCTGATCACATAATTGATTTGTGAGGGAACGCATTGAAAAATGTCAGCCAGTTCACTGCGCTTAATCTCAACAATGCCATTCTTGCTCTCATTTAGTATTTTTTTTAGGTAACGTTCAATAATGTCCGAAATACTACTCATTCGGACAACCTCCTGCTGACTTTGACTAACTTTGACCTTTTTGTCTTTATTATAAGGAAAAAATTATATTTTGCCAAGTCCTCTTGTCTCCTTTTTTTAGTTTAAACCAAAATGTACCATTTCATGTATCCTGGATTTGTTTTCTATTTTCGATCAGTCGGTGCTAACCGTTCTGACTCCATCCAGCATACGCATCTCCTCAATCAGATGCGGTATGGAAATTTGATCGGGCAATCGGACTGTAAAAGAGATTTCCAACGTTTTCTGGCCTTCTTCTTCCTCCTGTTCTTCCATATTTACTTTCCTGATCTTCCCACTAAACTTCGCTATTAGCGAAGCCAGCTCCCCCAATTTACCGGGTTCATCCGAAACAATAATATGGAAAACATATAAATGTTTCTTTTTTATCCATACACTTTCCAAGCGGTTTAGCAGTTCCAGACTGACCAGAACCAAAATGGTTGCCAGCAAAGCCCCAAACATAAAGCCAGCTCCAACAGCCAGCCCGATTCCCGATACCACCCATAAGGAAGCCGCTGTGGTCAACCCGGTTACCGAGGCTCGATGTCGCATAATGGTCCCTGCTCCCAAAAAACCAATCCCGCTTACAACCTGTGCACTGAGCCGCGAAGGATCAAAACGCACATTTTTCTCATCCATATACTCTGCAAACCCATAAATCGATATCAGCATAATAAGTGCAGATCCCAAACTGACTAAAATATGTGTGCGAAAACCGGCCGGATGGTTATTCCGCTCACGTTCCCAACCGATCAAACCTCCTAAAAGAGCTGCCATAAACAGGCGCAGGGCTATATCCGAATAAGAAGCAATCCATACACTTTCTGCCATATTTTAGCCTCCTTCCCAGTTCATCCCCTTACAAAAAAGGTTTCCTTCCTTTTTACTTCATTTTTCCCTTACTCCCAAAGCAAAAGGTTGGAAACCTTATCCAATCCATCTATCCTGTTAACTTGCTGCGCCTATGCTTTGATCAGTTGCGGCAAATCCCCGAAAGAATGAATAACAAAATCAGCTTCAGACAACTCATCCTGTTTTCCAAATTGCGGAAATCCTTCATACCGACAGCCGACGGTAGACAATCCATTTTCCTTGCCAGCTTTTATATCCGAACTGCGGTCTCCTACCATATATCCGCCTGTAATGTTGTTTTCTTTCTTGCATAGTTGTACGATTTCCGTTTTATCTCTCGTGTTATAGTCTCCTGAAGTATAAATTCCCTTAAATAAAAAAATTAATCCTTCACTTTTCAAAGCAGCATTAACATAAGCACCAACCCCGTTACTGGCTATAAATAATGGCCACCCTTCATTATTCAACTTGACCAGGGTTTCCTTCACACGGGGATATACCTGCCCTTCCCCTTTATGAAACAATGCCAATTCCTTCTCTAACATTAAACGATCGGCCCTTTCTTTTAACTCAGAAGATGCCTCTGGAAGCAATTTCTTCCACAATTGCTCATGCGTCAGGCCAAAAACGGAATGAATCATTTCATCGCAGGGAATTTCGCCTGAAAAATCGCCTGATTCTCTCAACTGGAGAAAAGTTTCCCGACAGGCAGGAACCCCTACTTTTTCAGTTTGAAATAACGTACCATCAAAATCAAAAATAATTGCTTTCAAAACCAACCCTTCTTTCCCAACTTTTGTAATACTTTACCCATCTTACTAGAAAAAGGGGATATATGATAGTTGTCATATTCATATTTTCTTTCTTCTCTTTTCAATGTAAAGTAAATTATAGATATGGAGGGGGTACCCATGACCTACAAACAAATCAAGTGGCTGATTTTAACAATCCCTACAATTTCTGTAGGGCTTTGGGAATATATTCGCCATGAATATTTGTTACCATATATTTCGATGGAGCTTGGCAATTGGCTGACTCCTGTGATCGTCCTTGTGATCACCCTGACGTTACTTGTTCATTTGTTTGTCATTTATGAAAAAATGCAGGAGGATTTAAAAAAGGAACGGGCTGAAAATGCTGTTCTCCAGGAACGGGAACGAATTGCCCGGGAACTGCATGATGGAATGGCCCAGACATTATTTTTATGCTCAGTTGAACTTGATACTCTTCAGGACAAATACGACAATCCTTCGTTAAACCGAATTAACCAGCATTTGCGGCAACTGCATGATGATGTCAGGCAAGCGATTACGAATCTGAAAACATCTGACGGTAATTCCCTTTTCTCCATAAAAGACAAAATATTTGATTTAATAAGCGAATTCAAAATTGATACCGGGATTGATGTAACCGCCAATCTTCCATTAAAAGGAGACCAGTTGAACTCCAAGGAAAAAGTGGAGTTACTTGCCTGTCTGCAGGAAGCTCTTACCAACATCCGCAAACATGCCCAGGCTGACAAGGTTACAGTCAGCCTGATCCCCTCGGGTGGAGGATGGCGATGCACCATTGAGGATAACGGGATCGGATTTGATGGAAATATCTTTTCACATCCCGATCGCTACGGACTTCGCATTATGCAGGAACGGGCAGAAAGTATCGGAGCCCGGTTGGAGATCAAGCGCCAATCCGGCAAAACCATTGTATCAATTGAAAAAGGAGGCAAACTTTATGAATAATCTTTATCGTATTGTTATTGGCGATGACCATCAGCATGCGCGCCAGGCCATACGCATGATTATTGAAAAAGACTCACGGTTTGAACTGGTTGGGGAAGCGACAAACGGGAAAGAAGTAATCCGCCTGACAGAAGATCTTATGCCCGATATGGTTTTAATGGACATCAATATGCCCGTTCTTAACGGTTTTACAGCTACACGAATCATCAAAGAAAAGTTTCCCTGCATTAAAATCGTGATCGTTACTGTTTCAGATGATGCTTCCGATCTGTTTGACGCCTTGAAACAGGGAGCACAGGGTTATCTGTTAAAAAACCTGAAACCTTCCTTATGGCTGAAGTATTTACAAGCGATTGCCGCAGATGAAACACCAATGCCCAAGGAGATTGCCCGCCGCATCTTGCATGAATTCAACTCACCTCCTGCTCCGCCGTGCAAAAGTAATCTGACCTCACGCGAGCAGGAAATCCTGACATGGGTCACCCAGGGCTTAAGCAACAAGGAGATCGCAAAAAAATGTTTGATCTCTGAATACACTGTCAAAAACCATTTGAAAAATATAATGCAAAAACTTCACTTGAATAATCGGGTTCAACTGACCCGCTATGCATACGAAAATGGATTAATGGAAGGTTAATTGGAAGATGATTCAAAAGAGGGATAGTATTCAATCAACTGTTTGTTACAATAAAAATTAAAACAGCTTATGGAAGAAGGGAATTTCCAAATGAAGCGCCATTACATATTTATTTGTTCAGTTCTGATATTATTGCTGACTGTCGCCTGCTCCCCCACGGAACCGGTAGCAGAACAAAACCATTCAACCGCAACTCACGATCACAATCACGCATCTGCCCCAACCCAACTGGATATCACCTTCCAGTCTTCACCTGACCAGCCAGGTAAAAATCAGCCTGTCGAACTGAAATCGGTAATTACTGCAGAGAATAAACCAGTCACCAACGCTGAAGTGGAATTTGAGGTGTGGAAACAAGGGGAGGAACATGAAATGGTCAAAGCCAGCCACCAGGCAAATGGAATTTATGCCGCAACAAAAAGCTTCCCGCAAGAAGGACAATTTCATGTAATAGTTCATGTTACAGCACCCGGCGTTCACCAAATGATTAGCGGATCTGTTGACATTAGTAAACCTGATTGATTCGTGATTATCAGGCAAAAATGTCTGGTGTAACCAAGTAGATGTCCCGATGCAAAATTGGGAGCCAATTTCAGGCTCCCATTATTATCAATATACATTCATCATTTCCATTCCGCCAATTCGAATCATCATGTAACCGATAAAAACGGCCAACCCCACGTAAGCTACGCCAAATGCCCACCGTAATTTTGGAGAAACACTGTAATACTTCTCATCATTTTGCATACCACCTATGCGAATCGGGGTATAAGTCCCTTTTAACACCATCCGTACATCAGGCTCTTCCCATGATGGCGGAATGGTACGAATCAGATGGACATCGTGAATATGTCCAGGCATCTCAAACTGTAAAATGGTGCCTATTCCGGGATAACCCACTTCAGCCATTTCCTTCTGATTGTCTAAAAAACAATACTGGCGAAATGGTAGAGAACGTTGATGATTTTCACCAGGAATCCACAAGCCGGCTTTATCAAATCGTTCACTTTTTACTTTGGTTTCAATTATAAACTCTTTCTTTTTAGCCTTCTTTCCATATGTTGCCCATAAATCAAAGACAAACAGAATGTAAATCAAAATCAGTAAAATGCTTTTCAGATAAATGATTAAAACAAATCCGGCAACAAGTCCCACGACCCACAGCCAACGGGTGATCGCCACCACAATCCGTCCCCCGTCCAACGGGTGAATGGGGATTAGATTAAACAGATTGATAAATAGTCCAATATAGGCAATCATCAATAAAATCTCCTGGTCGAGCCAGACCCCAAGTCCATACGCTGCAACTGCCCCAAGCGTCCCCAATAACGGTCCGCCGAGTGCGAGAAATGCTTCTGTTGCAGCATCACTGGGCTGCTTCTTCATGGTAATCAAGGCACCCAGAAAAGGAATAAATGCCGGTGCAGAGACGGGCAATCCCTTAATCCTTGCTGCCAGCACATGCCCCATCTCGTGAATAAATATCATCACTACCAGCCCGACAGCAAAGTGAAAGGGAAAAAGGAGAGCATATCCCCAGATCGAAATAACCATTGTGATCAGGGTTCCGCCAAACTTGCCAAATTTCAGCAATGGCAGTAGAGCCTTTAACTTGCTGCCTATACCGATTATAAGTACACCAAGCCAGCCCAACTTGGATGTGATTCGCCGTTTCTGTTTTTTAGAATGTTCCTGCTCCACTCACAGAGCCTCCTTAACAGTTTCCTTCTTCTATCTATCGCCTATTGGCGACTGATATATCCTTTAATCCTGATGTTATTTCTTCATTCTCCTTCAAATCAGTCCAGATGAGGGATCAAAAGCTGAATTTATTTGAAATCTGATGAATGTTGATACCTCTTCCTATTATATCAAAGCTTTTTAAAAAAATAGTGGATTTCCCGGTTAAACCAACCGATCCATCCACATGATATGTTTGATTATCTTTTTTCTACCTGGATATTTAGCGGTAAAGGATCTTTATCTATTTTTTCCAGCTCCATTTGCAATTTGGGTGTTTGGACAATAATCGGGTCAACCGCTTCAGCTTTAGATATTCCAAATATCCAAGCAACTCCACCAATCATGCTTACCAAAAGAGCAATTGCCACCCATCGTTTTCTATTTGGCATTTTCATCTTCCGGCTTGTCCTCCTTCCTCGGTGTTGTTTTCATTTGCTGTGCCTTTTTCATGGCATCCTGATACAACTCTTGATTGGGATTTAATTGATAAGCCCGCTCAAAAGCCTGAAGCGCTTTTTCCTTGTCTTCGAGTCCCATGTAAGTAATCCCTAACTGATAATGATAAACTGGATTTGCGGGATCATATTTGGCTGCTTTTTCTGCAGTTTGATTGGCTGAGATAAAGTAACCGTACAGATAATAGGCAATGGATCGGTAATACTGTGCCCTTGGATATTTATATTCTTCATCCACCGCATCATTAAATGCCCGATAAGCATTCTTGGCATATCGCGCCAATTCTTCTTTCTTCTCTTTTCCATTCAGGTTTTTATTGGTGTACAGCTGTTCCCATTTCTTCAGATAAAGAACTCCCAGTGTGACATAATATTCTTCCTCAGAGCTTTTGGCATACTTGGCCGCACTTTTGGCATAGTCAATCGCTTCGTCAATTTTCCCCTGTTTAAACAGATAGACAGCCAAATCATGGTGGTAACGGGCATTCCGCTTGCTTAAGTAAGTAGCAAACCTTAACGACTGCACTGCCTGATTGTAATCTTTCAATGCTCCATATATTTTTCCATGATGATAATAATAACCGGCTTCATCTTTCCGCAATGAGACCGCTTGATCCGTAGCTTCTTTTGCCAATTCGTAATCTTTCATGTAATAGGCAAAAACAGATAAGGAATCATACAAGTCCCCCTCCTCTGGAAACTTGTCCACAGCAGCGGTCAAAACCTGCAAACCCGTTTTATAATCCTGTTTGAGACCATACAGGTTGGCCAAGTGCTGAAAGTACTCTTTTTTCTCAAGATCAGCGCTCAAGGCCTTCCGCCCAAAGAGTATGGATTGATCCAACTGTTTTTGCTCATAGGCGATCGTCGATTGGCGAAAATAATTAAAAGCTTGTTGCGGATTTTCTTCAATCGAGGGATCAATTACACCTGCCAACGTTTCTCTGGTAGAGTCCCCAAAAAATTGGAAAACCAAAATAACCAGCAGAACGGCAGCTACGGCTCCCCCGATTCTTATCAGTATCTTTCGATTAATGGATGGAAGCGAGACATTTATTCCTTTCTTCTTGCCGGATGGTTTTACTGTTTTGTGAGAGGCAGTTGTTTTTTTCGTCGTTGTCACGGGTTTCCTGAAAAAATCTTCGGAAGCGGGAGCAGTTGGTTTTTCTGTCACTTCCTCATCCGTTTTTTCATCCAACAGCTTTGGCTCTTTCTCGCTATAATTGTAAGCCCATTTCCAGAAATCCTGAATTCGCGGGCGCTTGATCGCATCATTGGATAAAGCGCGTTTCAGAAGACTTTCCAGTTCCAAAGACATATCCTGTCGGCTTGAGCGGACAGATTCTATTTGAGTTATTTTGTCGTCAATCTGTTTTTTTGTCAGCATGAAATACAAAAGCTGGGCCAATTTCTTTACATCTTCTGTCTCTCTGCGGTAATATCCGAATAACTGCCGAGGTCCCCCGTACAAAAAGCGGATATTTCCTTCAGAATGAATTACCATGTTTTGCGGATCAACCAGGGCAAATTGTTCATCGTCATAACATTGCAGAAGATGGCTCGTAATGTTTTTGAGAAATTCGGCAACTTCCGCCATGGGCAGCGGGGCAGAGCGCATTAAATAGACACCCAGCAAATTTCCTTCCATCCGTTCAAAGACTTGGTACAGGATATCTTCTTCCATAAATACTTCCCGGATTGGAAAAAATACTTCACTATTCCGCTTTTTCAATTGATTTAATTCGCTTTCCCGGGGTTTGTCTTTTAGCTTTACAGCATGAACAAACCGGGTGGATTCCTCGCCATCTTTTTTTAACGCCGTATAATATAAAACCCCTTCAACAAAAGGGAAAACACTTAAAACCTCATATTCCCCCCGGATCCATTCACCTTTCTTTTTAAACTCACTCATTTTTCTCTCCCAACCTTCTTTCTAAACGTTCCGTCATCCAGTCGAAAAAGCCGGCCATTTCTTCAACCCCAGGCCGTTTTTTTATATCTAAAGAGACAGATTTGAGCACAAACTGATCCAATTCAGAAGGACAGTCTTTCCGAAAAGAGGAAATGGAAGGAATAGTAATCCCTTGTGCCATGGGATTTTTTCCGGTTAACATCTTATACAGAAAAACACCTACCGTATAAGAATCATAAATCTGGTCGACCCGACTGTTGCCTCCCCTGGATCCGGCCAGGCCTTTGGGCAACTCTCCTCTTTTTCCTCCATATAAAAACCGTAAAGAACGACCCGGTACAAGCACCATGTTTTGGGGATGAACCAGCGTAAACTGGCCGGATTCATAAAGACGCAACAGGTGTTGAACCGTCTTGCGCCCCAACTCTATCGTTTCTTTTAAAGAAAGAGGAGCATGCGTTCCCAAATAATGAGCCAAAAGTGTCCCCTCCAAGTGGTGAAACACTTGAAATAACAGTTCTTTGTCCTCATCGGTAAAAACCTCGCCGATTGGAAAAAAAACCTGGTCATCCCGCTCCAGTAAAGAACGGATATTGGGTTTTTTGTTTAAAAGATGAAGATCAAGCGCATGAACAAATCTGGTATGTAACTCATTTTGACCGTGATGATATTCTGTATAATACAAAGTTCCGATCACAAAAGGGAATTTTCTAATTACCCGGTATTTTGATTTAATCCATTCGCCTTCCTGGACTTCTTTCAATCGCCAGTCCCCCCCTTTCTTCCTGGAATCCTGATTTCATGATCATACATCCAATTTTAATTTTCTAAGCTTCATTCTAACATGATTGTGAAAAAGAAAGTAGAACCCGCACTCGCAGAAGAGGCAATGCCACTCATCATTCATAATTCTTTCACTTAACATTCTTTCCTGTGATAAAATAAAAGAGAATGTTCCTTGGAAAGGGGAATCTCATGAACAAAAAAGCGATTCACAGCTGGGTCATGTATGATTGGGCGAACTCTGCCTACGCAACGATCATCATGGCTGCGGTTATGCCCATCTTTTATTCTGAGGTAGCCGGGAGAAACCTGGACTCCACCGTTTCAACTGCATATTGGGGCTATACGCAATCCCTTTCACTTATCCTTGTCGTCCTGGTTTCGCCTGTTCTTGGGGCGATCGCTGATTCGATCAACGGGAAAAAAAAGTTTCTCCGCTTCTTTACATTCCTTGGGATCTTTGCAACGATGTGCATGTTTACAATTGATGAAGGAGAATGGTTATGGGCATCTCTCCTGGTCGTATTGGGGACGCTGGCCTTTTCCGGAGCCAATACATTTTATGATGCTTTTTTAAGTGATATCGCTCCCGAACATGAACGGGACCACATCTCTTCAAAAGGTTTCGCCTTCGGATATATCGGAGGAGGGATTTTACTGGCGTTGGACTTGTGCCTGATTCAATTTCACAATATTTTTTCATTTACCAAAGTCCAGGCAACCCAAATCTCGTTTCTGACAGTGGCGATCTGGTGGTGGGTTTTTTCCATGCCGATTTTCCGCCATGTTCCAGAAAAGACGCGTCCATCTCCCAACGCCTCACCAATACAACTGGCCAAAAATGGAATGGGCAACGTCATTCGCACCTTGAAAAGCATCAGGAAATATCCCGAATTGCTGAAATTCCTGATTGCTTTCTGGTTTTTCAGCGATGGCATCAATACTATCATCAAGATGGCCACCATTTACGGAGTTGAAATCGGGATTGGCCAGACAGATCTTATTGCTGCCTTGCTGATTACACAGTTCGTGGGAATCCCCTGCACCTTGTTAATCGGGAAAATTGCCGCCAAATGGGATTCAAAACCAACCCTGATATTTACTTTAGTCGTCTACCTGGTTATTGTCATCCTTGGATATTTTATGGCAACAGCATTTCAATTTTATCTGCTCGCCATCATGGTCGGATTTGTGCAAGGAGGGAGCCAGGCCTTAAGCCGCTCGATCTACAGTCGTCTGATCCCTGAAAATCAAAACGCCGAGTTTTTCAGTTTCTACAGTTTATCTGGCAAGTTTGCCGCCATCCTTGGGCCAGCCGTATTTGGCCTTGTCGGACAATGGATGGGGTCAAGCAGAGCCGGAATTGCCTCTTTGGCCCTGTTTTTCATCATCGGAATTGCTATGCTTGCCAAAGTGGATGTAGCGAAAGGAAAAACCGAATCAACAGATGCGAGCACCTCCCATTTGTTCATATAATATTTTATACTGGTTTCTTTTTCTGTATCGACGAAATTATTAGATTACATTAGCATTTTAAATTTAAAGGGGATTAAAAAGGAATCTTTCCGGTATTGAAACACTGGTCCTGATAATAAGCATGGTCACAGGTTGTGGCACCTCTTCCAATGCATACAAAAAATAAACCAGCTAATAAAATCCATTCCACGGACCAGACAATACCATGGAATGGATTTTTGCAAGTCGGACATTAGCTGCCCTAACCACAAGGAGTTACTTTTTGGGGATCAACTACACCCCCGTTATACCATGTTTCAAAATGCAAGTGAGGCCCTGTGGAATAACCGTCACTGCCGACAGCCCCAATCGGATCTCCTTGTTTCACAGTCTGCCCGTTTCGCACAAACACCCCGTTGCTGTACATATGCCCGTATTTGGTTGTAAAGCCATTGTCATGTTTAATCACGATCAAATGGCCATATCCTCCTGCTGGGCCTGCATATGTAACCGTCCCATCCGCCGGCGCATAAATCGGCGTACCGGCAGGACCTCCCAAATCAATTCCTTTATGAGGACGCACAATCCCCAAAGTTGGATGCAAACGCCCCCAATTGAAGGGAGAAGTTAAAGTTAAACCAGACACCGGACACCCGATTTTTTTATCCGGAGCCAAAACAGGTCCATTCCCGGGAAGGAGCATACTCATTGCGTTGGCTGCCGCAAATTGCTTTAAGACAGGCGCTCTTGAATCTGTTTCATAAGTGATGGGAGACATTTCGTCAGCGAAAATAATCGGAATCTCGATTTCCGCTTTGCCAATCACCTCTTCCCCTTTAATATTAATATCATATTTTTTCAAGGAGTATTGCGAGCTTTGTCCAAAAGACGTCTTCAGTTGATCCTCCGCTTTTTCCTCGTCACCTTTTAGTGCGGCAAACTTGACGGCATCCCGCAAGGCAGCCTGCACGTCCAGCACAGCCATTCCCGCAACAACCAGTTGCCAGACAAACAAACTTAACAGGAAAAATAAGGGCAAAATAACGATAAATTCTGTTGTAGATGCTCCCTTGCGACTCTTTAGACGCGACCATCTAACCATAAGCTTTTTTTCAACATCCTCTCTCTTTTGAACCATCTTATTTAACTAAAGGGGCCTTGGCCGAATACTCATAAGTAAAGGGGGGAAGCGGCAAAAAGACATACTCCACTTTTGTTTTTGCTGTTGCCTGCACTTGCCCGTCTTTTTCCAGGATCTTTACATCAAACTCGGAAAGATAGTAGTTACCGGTATTCGGAAACGCATCCTTGCTCTTTTCTTCTGTTTCTTCTATATTATTCGTTGCTGCCGCCAACCGTACTCCATCCCTTACAAGGGTACGCGTCTCCATCACAGCCATTCCCGACACAAAAAATTGCCAGACAAACAAACACATAAAAAAGACGAGTGGCAATACTGTTATAAATTCAATTGTTACAGATCCTTTTTTCTTTCCACAACTTCTCCTGATGATATTCTTACGCAAACGATCCTCCCAACTCCTCCCGGTCAGAATTCAATCACGTACGGATTTTTCTTCTGCTGCCACCACTTGCCATAATCCCGGACTGGTCCAAAACCTTCCCCCCTGACATAAACCTCTTTGAACTGATCCTGGAAAATCATCGGCTGGTATTTAAGCTTGGCTTCTACCACAACTCGTCCATTTTCAAAAAATATGATTTTGCTTGGTTTTGCCCCATTTTTTTCAACATATTTCTGAACTTCTTTTTTGATGGCCTCCTCGTGCGAGCTGATCACCCCTTTAATAAACAGCTGTTTTAACTCCGGAGTTCCAATAATGGCTTCGACCGGATTAAAGGTTGCCCCCGTCATCTGGCTTATTTGAGCTTGTAACTGTTGCCCCGTTGCTTCATCCAGTTTCTTGGTAGCCGCCAATCCTCCGGCATCTGCAGCTTTCTGCGCAACACCATGTTGTATCCAGGCAATAACCAGCGATCCCAGAAACATAAAAAAGATCATGAAAACCGGCAAAGCCGCTATCCACATGGACGTTACGCTTCCACGCCTTCGCAACCTTCTTGCACGATGCATAAGTTTCCTCCTACAATCTTTCTTATAAGCATATTTTAGCATAAGCGGAATTTTCCCAATACAACTTAAGGTTACTAAAATATTAAGTTTATTCTTCTGAATCTATCCTTCACCAAAAAATCATTTCAACTCAAGGTCCCATATTTTTTCACAATGTCAAAGTGATGTTGTTCATGGATTGAAAGTAAATGGATGCATTGTATCAGATTCGGATATCCGGCGATCGGATCGGGATAACTGATTTGTCCCGCTATTTCCTGTTCTATATTATCAAGATTTGATATTAATTGATTTGTCTCGCGTTCAAGAATTGCCCGGATTTCACTTATTGTCCACTTTTCCTCTAAACCAGATGGAGGAATTAATAGAAACGGAGCAAGCATTGCTTTTTTGTTCTTTTGTTGAAATTGCTGATAAATATCACAAGTCTCTGTCCTGTACGGCTTCTTCCTCCGTATATATGCCCAGGGGTATATAACGGGGATATAAATACCGGAAAACCTCCTGAAAAGCCGGATCATTAAAACAAGGTGATATATGGTCTCACCAATAGACCATTTCTCCGGTTTTGGTCTTATCCAGGCATTCTCAAAATTTATAGCACTATCATGATAAAATGCATCACGCTGTTCCTTTATTTTTTTAAAATGGAATTGCATCTCTTTACTTTTCAAAAATATTCAACTCCTGCTTTTTCACCACGTTTTTCGGAATACTATTGATACTTCTCAATGTTTTTATTTCTAGTGTCCTCAATTTTTCTTTTCAAATCCCAATAATTATCATTCAAAATCTTGTTCAGACTCCAGTATTTACGATTCGTATAATCTCTAAATTGATTTTTCCTCCAAAACAGGTTGGACTCCACGGTTCGTGAATCCTCAAAGCTTATTTTCTTCTTTTCTTCCAAGTAATCGAGCGCTTCCTCCATCCGTTCGTTTTCCAGAAAGATTTTTTCGTCAAATGTACTAAATGCAAATCCGACTAAATGCTGAAGTTCCGTTGCTCTGTCTGTTTGATTACTAAATAATTTTATACTGGCAGATGCATCCCAACTGTACCAATTCAAAATCATTTCTGTATTTTGCGTATCCAGGTATTGACGCAATTCTTCAGCACTGTTTGCGGTCTCATATTCTCCGCCGCCTGCCGCGGCCACTTGTTTCAATGCCTGTTGCCCAGCATTGTCCACATCAAAGCCAATGATGCTGACAATCGCTTGTATATCGGATTCATGCAGCTTTTTTGCATCCTGAACCGGATCGCCGCCATTAGGAAACTGATAAGACCTGCTATTCGCAAACCCATCTTTAAACATCACTTCCTGCCGATAAATAAGGATAATGAACCATTCCGATAAACCGCCTTGAATCGCTATTAGTCAAAAAGGACAAAGAGCAAAAACAAATTAAAGTTTAGTAAACAATCAATTAACATTGATCATTCCTTCGAATTAGACAGCAGTGCATGTAAATAGTGTTCTTCCCGCAGAATTTCCAAAACGATTAAAAATAAAGCCGTTATCGACATGCCGATTCAACGGATGGCCAACTGAAGCATAAAACGAAGAATTTTACTTCCTCTAATTATAAATATCATTCATTACCCTTGTTATTAAAAATATTTTCAACAACATTCTAACGAAATATTTTTTTCTTTTATAAAATAAAGCGTAAAAGACAAAAAACAATCGCCACATAGACAAATTCCACAACCCAGGGTAATCAATAAACTCAGAAGCAAAATGCGCTATATTCCTGTCTGTACAGTTTGAGAGATGAGCGAATAATTATCATCCACCTCCCTTTAACTTCTGGGATTTCGTATACTTTGGATTTGTTTTTCGCGGGTTGCTCTCCCGGCTTTTTCCCGTGTTACATCCTGGCAAATATCCTGGTAGTCTTCATAAGTTCCCTGATCCACTTTCAATTTTCGGTGATATTTATACAGTCTTAAATATCTCAGTTGGTTGATGATATCCCAAATTGGAATCTGCTTTTGAAACAGTTTTAAAAACTGTTTGCATACTTCGGCTGTTTCAATTTGTACCCTTAACTGTTCCGCCACTGAGTTCATCAACCGCTTGTATTCATGATCCACCCGGTCATAAAAATCTCTTGTAATCAAATAATCCGTTGTCAGTTCCGAAAATAATCTTTTCCCATTCTCTACAACTTCCTTGATCTGTTCATGCGTTGATAACATCACAGTCGGGATCTCGTAAAACCCTTGATAAGCTTTTTCCAACTCCGTATTTTTTGATCGCTCAACAACCGGATACACCTTTTTCAACAGGTGTTTTAACCGGTGCCACACGAATTGCGGTTTTTGAATCCAATCCGGGCCTATTTTAAACAAAATTGCTTGTATATGAGAATCTTCACCAGCAATTAATCTAAAAGGTTCAATACATTCCTCATGAAGTGGCAAACTTCCATCCTCTCGAACAAATAAAAATCCATTAATATCGGACGGACGAATGTTAGCCGGTTTGTTCAGGTCTACTTTCTCTTTCAAAAAAACAACTGAATAATAAACTTTGCCGTCAATTTCAGCATGTTCATTTGTAATTTTAACCTTTTCTCCTGGCTGGCAATACTTTTTTGCCATTTCCTTGACGATGTCAGGTGGGTCGGGCAACGGATTGGTCATCAGCTCTTTTAAATTCATTTTTCTTCCTCCCATTAAAACCAGCTGGTTACTTTATTCCATGCTTTCTTTGCCCCATCTGCTACCGCCTTGGCCGCTTTTACAACGGTCTTGCTGCCTCCGATGTGGCTATACAAGGCGCTGGCTCCCCATAAAACGGCTCCGCCAATCATCAAACCAGCTCCAAGGGGGGTTGGCCCGGCCAAGGCTGATGCCGATACCAAGCCTTCTCCCAGACTGCCGACAGCCGACACAATTTTATCTGTCCGCTCATATCCGTCATGCATCTTCCGTATCGTGCCATGGATGTCGTTGGTTTCCTGCATCAGGTTTCGTAAAACCATTTTCTGGCGCTTGATAATCCGGAAGCACCGGATCCATTATCGGAGCTTTATAATCGGGAATCACTGGGTCTGGTATGGCCTGCTCTTTTGGCAGGAAGGGAAAAATGGAGAAAACAACACCATCAATATCATCGATAAAATAATAAGGGCAATCGTTCTCTTTGTATTTTTTATTTTCACGGTTGATTCTCTCCCAATAACTCTGCTTTCTGTTTTTTAAATATGTAGAGTAAACAGGCTAAATGTCTGTATGTATATAGCTCAGTTATTTAGCCTGTTGAATAGCATATTATTGATACTCCTTGATATTTTTATTTGCCATTTCATCAATTCTGTTTTCCAACTCTTGATAATTACCTTGTAGAATCTCGTACAGGCTTTGATATTTGCTTTCAGAGTACTTCTCAAGCTCTGCCTTACGCCAATTGAGATGAGAATCTACAGTTTGCCGATCCTCAAAGCTTATTTTTTTCATCTCTTCCAAGTAATCAAGAGCATCCTTCATTCGTTCATTTTCTAATTTCACTTTTTCATTAAATGCGCTGAACGGAAAACCTACAAGATACCGAAGTGCCTCTTTTCTATTTGTATGATCAGTAATTAATTTTACACTGGCAGATGCATCCCATCTGTACCATTTTAACCTCATTTTTGTATTTTGCGCATCCAAATACCGGCGCAATTCCTCAGCGCTATTGGCCGTTTCAAATTCCCCGCCGCCTGCCGCGGCAACTTGTTTCAACGCCTGTTGGCCCGCGTTATCCACGTCAAAGCCAATGATGTTGACAATCGCTTTCATATCCGATTCATGCAACTGCTTTGCCTCCTGAACCGGATCGCCGCCGCAAGTCTCAATTCCATCACTTACGATATAGACAATGTTTTCATTCTGGCTGGTGTTAACCTTGCTCAAGTCTTTTTGCGCTTCCCGGATCGCCAGCGCTATCGGGGTATAACCAACAGGTTTCAGCTGATTTACTGATTGCTCAAACTGGCTCTGGTTGTATTTGGATAACGGATAGATTTCTTCTGTACTTTTGCAGGAGACCTCTTTATCTTTCCTTTGGTTGCTTCCCAGATGGCCATAGACCCGCAGGGACACATTGACTTGCTCCGGCAAAGACTGAGCAAAACGTGATACGGCATGCTTGGCAATCTCCATCTTCCTCTGCCCATCCACCTGCCCAGCCATGCTACCGCTGGCATCCACCAAAACGGCAACATTTACCTGTTTATTTTTTCCTTGCGTAGCATTGGGTTGTTCAGGATTCGTTGGCTGCCCCTCAGCGATGGTATAGTTTGTATCAAACTCTTCCACCTGCTTGACCAAAGGGCGATAATCTTCCGCTAAGAAGTACACCAAATTGCGATATACTTCAGTTGGAGACAGGTTATCCGGCAATTGATCCAACCCGGTTTGCAACTTCTTTTGGTCATATTTATTACCAGAAAAAACACCCGGCTTTTCGTCAAAGATCCCCTGAATATCTTCGCCAAATTTTACTTTTTCCGGTTTCGACTCTTCCTGATTCGTGGTAGTTGCCTCTTGACTCGCATTGCACGCTGTCAGCAACATAACTGCCATTAGAAAACTGATAAAACCTGCTATTCGTACGCCCATCGATAACATCACTTCCTGGTGTTTTTTTGATTTCTATAAAGTACCCTAAGTCCGGATATACAATTAAACGGCTTTATATAATCAATGAATATGGTTTTAAAATATATAACCTGGAACTTGTCCAATTACTTACCCTATATACAATCATTTTTCGAAATATCGCAAATAGAACATTATGTATAGATAGCAGAACAGTAAAAAACAAGGATTTAATCAGTTTTTCTGCCATTATACAGTATTCCATCATCGGAAAATCCACAACAAACGCTCAATATCATACATGCTGTTGTTGTCTTCCTTCATCATCGCAAGTTCTCTTTCGGTAAAGGGATGTGCAACTCTTGGAATATTTAACCGCCGCATCCGCTGATCCACCCGGTATAGCGGATCAGAATAATGAGTTCCATTCTCCCCAAAATCGCCCCATGCATAAAGAGTGACTGGTCTATTCTTTGTTTCCCCCTGTTTTTTGACGATAACTACATATGTCAAATAGACATGAGGTTTTTGCTTGCGAATTTTGCTTATTCCATGTTTAAGTCTAATTTCTTGAATGTCCGTCCACTGATAATGCCTGGTTTTTAAACTCCAAAAGGGATTATCATGAATCCCCTGCTCATCAACTACCACATAGTCTCCGTATGACAGGGGAAGTATGATGAGCGACAAAATCAAAAGTGGCGGGGCCCACCACTTGGCAAATTGTCTCATGATGGGGATCATCACAAAAAGCGGAATTAAAAACACAAGAAAGAAAAGGTAAACGATAACATTGATCATTCCCTCCTGATTAAACAGCAATGCATCGGAAAAGTGTTCTTCTTGCCAAACCCCAAGAAAAATAAAAAACAGCACTGTTATCAGGCACGCAGATACGACAACTACCAACCTTAGTATAAAACGCAATATTTTCATACTCCCTTCAAGAGTACACCTATTAATAAACCGCCAGCGGCGTACAAGCTAAATATCAGACTAAGATAAACCAGTATGACAGCAATCCATAAAACATATGCACCCGGTTTCTACGAAAGCAGTCATCATAAAAATCATTCCTTACTTTTATTATCAAAAGAAGCATAACATTTAATTTATGAAATATTTTTTACAATATTCTAACACAACCCTCTTTTTATCTTTCATAAAATAAAGCCACCCATTTTTCGGGCGGCAATCAGCTTTAACACCAAATATAAATTAAAGTTTTATTCATCAACTGGTTCATCAAGTGTTTTCAAAAAATTGATAGCCAGTCGCCGTGGATTCTCCTCTGCTCCTGATAAATTGGGATTTCTCATCTTTAAAATGCTTTCTTCCAGAATCTTAACCTCCTCTTTAGGAGCTTTATGATCAATATATCTGGTTTTCGTAAACTCGAAATCTTCCCGATTCCTTTCTTTTACATAAGGAGGATGAAGCTGTAAATGAACAAATAGTAATCCCAAAGCACGAAAAATATCTCCTTTTTTCAACAAAAACTTAATCGTTTTTACTCGGTCCTCATAAGATTGCATCTGATCATAATTGATAAAAAAGAGACATCTCCCCATCTTTAGATGAACTTCCCGTGATTTGTAATAGGATTCTGGAGAAATTATTCCTTTATCTTTAATTTCTAGCAATAATTTTTCTTGTTCTAATGTTTTTTCTTTAAATTTTTGATGGTTATGTAGTGTACTTTCGGTTGTTTTTCGATAAGATTGAATATATTTTATCTCTTCTGCTTGAGAAGACCTTCGCTCCAATTTTTTCAATACTTTATTTGCCCATCTTACAATCATAAATTTTTTTCTGATCAGCCCTCTTATTGATCGAAAAAAAGCAGAATAAATTGCTGTAAAACTTAATCCAATGAAAAAAACTTCAATAACTTCCTGCTTTGGAGGAACGCTCCCATCTTCCCTCAAAACAAGAAATCCTGTTGCATCTTCACCTCTATTTTGATGATAAGAAGCACCATAATAGGTTTGATCGTGGTACTTGATTACCTCAGGCATAATTACTACCACATTCTCACGTGGCCTTTTATACTCTTCAAAAATTTTTTTGATATGGTCAGGTGTTGCCATGAAACCTCGCCTCATTTCACTTAGCTAAATAATTTTTTGATTCCCCGCACAGGAGCCGTAATAAAATTTCGAACCGATTTGTTTTTGGAATTTTCCCACAGTCCCAATCCCCCATAATGCCAAACCTGCTCCAGCCATTGCCAAACCAACCGGAGGAGCCATCGCAGTTGCAGCAACTAACAGGGGAAATGAAAAAGCTGATTTATAATGCTCTACATGATTCACCATTTCTATAATTCTTGCTGAAAAAATAAAGCAGAGTGACTGATATCTTTTTAATTATGTAAGCAGCCACTCTATAGATATCTTAGTTTTTATTAATTTTGATTTCTCATCTTAATACTCTTTTTACGCACCATTTCTTTTATACTTAGTGCATTTTCCCTGATAATAACGTTTATTGTATGGAATCTATCTCTCCTATAATGATCAATCTTATCTGATCTTTTAAGAATCAAGTTACTAGCTTTACTCGATTCTTTTGAAGATATTTTCTCTTGTTTTTCCAGAAAATCAAGTGCATCATTTAAGTGTTTATTTTCTTTTTCCTCTACATTGAAAAACAACCCTTTTCCTGTAAAAGCTAATTTCTCTAATTCCTCTCTCTTTTTCTGTTGTTGCTGAGATATAAAATCATGAGAATCAATACTCCAAGAAACCCATTGATTAAACAATTCATGTTTTTGCTGGTCAAAGTACTCACGCAAATCAGCATCATCTTCTACGGTCGAATATTCCCCACCACCTGCTTCAGCTACTTCTTTTAATGCCTGTTGGCCGGCTTTATCCACATCAAATCCGATGATGTTCACGATTGGCTTGATGTTTGAAGTGTGCAGGGATTTGGCGGCTGCAACCGGATCTCCCCCACAGGTCTCAATTCCGTCACTGACAATGTAGACAATATTGTTATTTTCGGCTTGCCCGTTAAGATCCTGGGCAGCTTTCTCTATCGCCAGAGCTATCGGGGTGTATCCGGTTGGCTGGAATTTCTGCAAAGACTGCTCAAAAGTATCCTTTTTAAATGGTGTCAACGGATATACCTGCTCCGTACTTTTGCAGGAAACCTCTTTATCTTTCTTTTGGTTGCTGCCTTTATGACCATATACTCTCAAACTGATATGGGCCTGTTCCGGAAGTGAGTCAGCAAAACGCAAAATAGCATTCTTGGCCAGGGTCATTTTCGTAAAACCGTCCACTCTGCCTGCCATGCTTCCGCTCGCATCCAGTAAAACGACCACATTGGTCTGTTTCTGTTGCGCTGCAGGCGGTTGTTTCACGGATCCTTCCGGTCCGCTTCCCACCTCGTATGAAGTATCAAACTGGTCAAGCTTTTTCACATACGGTTCATAATCCTCGGCCAGATAATGAATCAGATACTGATACGCTTTTTCCCCGGTCAGGTTGGAAGGCAGTTTCATCAACTCGGCTTCCAATTTTTCCTTGTCGTAATTCTCCCCTGCAAACACACTGGGCCCCTCTTTTAACATCTCTTCCACTTCAGTCGCATAAGGCTTCATTTCTGCCTTTTTATCATTTGCAGGCGTACTTGCTTCTGGAGTGTTACTGCATGCCACTGTAATTCCAACAATGAATAATAAAATCGTATACTTTTTCAACTGATTGATTCGCATAGAAACCATAACCTTTCTCTGACTATTTCATTCCTTGCTTTTATTATCAAAAGAAGCATAACACTTAATTTGTGAAATATTTTTTAGGCGACTGCTTTTTTAGTGGTTAATTCTTTACAAAACACGATTTGTAAATTTTATTAAACACCTTCGCATTTGTTTACCAAGCCTTTAATAAAGGAATACTTGTTTAGAATAACATGGCCAACGTTTCTCTTTCCTTGATAAAAAGCACCATAATAGACTGGGGCATGCTAATTAACTAGCGACAGAAACCTCAATAAACATCATAATCTGCCAAAACATCAGCTTTTTCCATATAATATCTTGTCACAACAAATGTGAAAAACGGTACAAAAAGCATATTTAGGACAATTTGACTTAAAGCTGCAAACCCAAAATGATGAATATAGAAGTTACTTATGAATGCCAGTCCAAACCCAACTAACCATTCTATCAATTGTAAAGTCAGAACTATTCCCAGCAATCCAAAAAAATTTTTCTGCGCAAACCGAATTGCCGATTTCAACCCTGCCCACCAAAATTCCTTCTCAATTACGGCCACATATGGAAATGGAAATAAATAAATGAGAATCAGTATCCCTGGAATGATAAAGACGGCCAACCCTAAAGATACCAAGATTGCATAAATAATACCAATTGCATAAATGGGCAGTGCATTTTCCAATGTAAAGGCCATGATCTCTCCGATCGTATACTCTTCTCCAATACCATCCTTATATGCCAAATAAATAAATGGTATTTGAAACAAGGTCAAAAAAATCAAATTGAAGAAACCGACAAACCACACATAAAACAGATCCAGATTTAAAAAGCCGTATAACTTCGCAATGTAATTAGACAAAAAAAGGTAAATCATCTCCATCGGAAAAATAAGCAACAAGGATACAGCCATTATTTTCCCAAACTGCCTTTTGTATAAAGAAAATGCGTCCAATACGTTATTCATTTGCTTCTCTTCCCTTACTTGTTTAATGATTTGCGAAAAATTTCCCGTACAACAGACGGATAATAATCTAGCCGAGTACTGTACAATTTTCTTTTTGCACTCTGTAAATAAGGTTTATAGCTCTCGAATACACGGCGGTTGTTATACATTTTTTTATACAGATGTCTTAAGTGAAGATATTTTATCCATAAGTCGACCCGAAATACAGGAATCTGTTTCTTCAGTTTTTGTATAAATGATATCCGTGGAGCCAGCGTATCAAGATGTATCATGTCTACTTCTACTGACCATATATTTAATTGCATTTGGATTTTTTGGATCTTGATAATTTGCTCACCTGTTATCTCCTGTTGATCCATAATATCGTTAAATTCTTTCTCTGCCACCGGATAATTCTCCCGAATCTTTTCATACCGATCACAGGTAACGTGGCAAGCCTTTTTAAAATCCTTGATATACGATGCCATCAAATCGGTGAAAGTAATTTGCGTCTCAAACTCTTCCAGTAAGCGAAGCAACTTTTGGTGAACCTTAATTTTTTTGCTGGTTAAAGACCGGTAGATTGTTTTTCGGATAGTATCAATCCCACTATAAGAACCCGAACTCATCGATGCGATATTAATGACTGGTTTTACCTCTTCCAAAGAAGGCACTTCTCCTTCCTCCGTTACGACTAAAACTTTATCTCTTTTAAAAAACTCGATACAATAATAAATTTTACCTTTGTGTGAAATACTCACAGGCGCATTTCTATATTTTTCTCTGGGATGCTCTTTATATTGGTCGATTACTTTTTCAACCTGTAGAGGAAGGTTTAATTTTTTTGGTTTTTTCATGGGAATAAACTCCTTTAACCGATAATTTATTTAGCTAAACCAGCCTTTTATTGTGTCAACAGCGCTCTTGGCAATACCTTTAGTTTTATTCCATGCCTGTTTGGAAGCATTCTTAATATTTTCCGGTTTAAAATATCCTTTTCTCCAGTATTTTGATATTGTACCACCAGCCCATAACAATCCTCCAACAGCTAAACAAGCCGTTCCTCCAACCGGTCCAAATGCCATCGTGGCGGCAGGAGCCAGCCCGATAATTCCATCGCCCACACTGCTTATTGCTTCATCATAATCTCCTTTTTCAAACGCCCGGTACGCGTCATACCCGGATACAATCGATCCGGCCAAACCTGTAAAAACATTGGCCTTGGATACGACTTTGGTAGCTACACCATCTATCTGAATAATCCCTTGAGTTTTTTTATAAAACCCTAATCCTTGCTCCCAAATTGAAAGAATACCGCTATGCCTTCCTTGAGTTGCTTTATAAGCTCTATAAATATCCATCGACGATTTATAGTCTAGATAATTATCTACACCTGACCAAACATCTACTCCCAGCTTTGAATAAGAAGATGGTTTTTTTTCAGGGTCATCAGGCAAAAACAGATTGGCCCCGCTGCGCGCTATTTTAACTCCTGTATAGGTCAAGCCTTTCGGTGTAACATAATCATTGTAATTCTCCTGATAATATTGATCTGTTAACTGTTTATAATCATTGACATATTGCTGCCAGTTTTTTTTAAGCTCTGCGTCGGGAACCCTTTGTCCGCGATATTCATCAATCAACGCCTGATTCCTTTGCTCAAAGGAAATTTTTGCTTGCTCTCTGGCTTTTATTTTCGCATCATGGATTAATTGATTTTGCATATTTGGCACATCTACGGTATAACTGTTGCCAACCCATTTTGCCAATTCAACCGTAAAATCTTTGGATATGGTTTTTGCCAAATCCCACTGCCAGTCCCAAAACCCGCCAGCAAAATGTTCATCCTTTTTTTGTTCTTCCATTGTAAAAGGACTGACCGAGGTATTGTGTTTTGGCGCGTTATAATCCGGAAGAACCGGATCCGTTGTTGGTGGTTTATAATCCGGAAGAACCGGATCGGTTATTGGTGGTTTATAATCCGGAAGTATAGGATCGGGTGTCGCATATGCCTTTAAAAAGAATGGGAAAAAAGGCGAAAACAACAAAATCAACATCATCGATAAAATGATTAATGCAATTGTTCTCTCTATGTTTTTCGTTTTCATGAATTGAACTCTCCCCGTAACACTGCCTGCTTAGAGATAGAATGGCTGAAAGGATATTCTATATTTCTCCTTATCAATCTGTAATCTCCATCTATTCATTCTCTGTTTACTTAATTCCATAGAAACAATTCAACATTTTGGACAATATCTGAATTTGGTTCACCTGACTTGATGTTGCCAATGAATAAAAAAGAGGAAAACCAAAAACAAGCGTGGTTCTCCCTCTCTACCAACAACAGTTAACTTCAATCCAACTGGCCAATCCATCTTGCATAAACAAAACCATTGATAAAACTGAATAGCGGAATAAAAAACATATTGACTGTTAACAGCACCAGAGAAATAATCAAGAAGTTATGCGTCAAACTCAATACACCAAATTCTACTGCCCGTTCTACTGCAATTTCTACCAGCGAAAACCCGAGAATGATCCCCAGCAAACGGAAAAGCATATAGCAGTACCATCAGGATCAGGCCCGGAATGACAAAAAGCAAACTGCCAATTACAACACAGATCGCATACAGAATGCCCATTACATACACCATAAAACCGCTTTTCATCAGACTGTCAATGGCTTCACTGATTCTGACGGGCTCCTGTCCTAAATGCAACTGGAATACACGAATAAAAGGAATTTGTACCAAACTGATGGATAGCAGAATAATAAATGCAAAAAAACAATCCGCCACGTAGACAAGATTCAAAATACCATAATAGGAATAAAAATAATTGGTAAAAAACATCGCAATCAGCTGGACAGGCAGGGTAATCAGTAAACTCAGCAGCAAAATACGCCCAAATTCCTGCTTGTACAGTTTAAGTGATGAGCGAATAATCATCATCCACCTCCTTTAACTTCTGGGATTTCGTATACTTTGGATTTGTTTTTCGCGCAATGGCCTGTTTGCCTCATCTCTTGTAACATCTTGGTGAATGTCCTGGTAATCTGCATAGGTTCCTTTATCCACAATCAACTTTCGATGATATTGAAATAGTCTTAAATACCTGATCTGATTTATAATGTCCCAAATTGGGATCTGCTTCTGAAACAGTTTTAAAAACTGCTTACGAACTTCTACTGTTTCAATTTGTACCCTTAGCTGCTCTGACACTAGATTCATAAGACGAACATACTCCTGATCTACTCGGTCATAAAAATCCCTGGTAATCAAATAATCCGTTGTCAGTTCCGAAAATAATTTTTTCCCATTTTCTACAACTTCCTTGATCTGTTCATGCGTTGATAACATCACAGTCGGGATCTCGTAAAACCCTTGATAAGCTTTTTCCAACTCCGTATTTTTTGATCGCTCAACAACCGGATACACTTTTTTCAACAGGTGTTTTAACCGGTGCCACACAAATTGCGGTTTTTGCATCCAATTTGGGCCTATATGAATCAAAATGGCTTTGAAATTGGTATCTATACCAGTAATTAATTTATAAACTTCAAAGCAATTTCTAAAAAGCGCCAAACTTCCATCCTCCTGAATGATTAATAACCCAGTTACACTAGCTGGATCATTCATAGATGATTTTTCATTCCAATAAACAACCAAGTAATAAACTTTTTCGTCAATTTTGGCGTGTTCAGGGTAAATTCTATACTTTTCCCCAGAATAACAATATTTTTCAGCCATTTGTTTAACCTTATCCGGGAGGGCCGGCAATGGATTGGTCATAAGTTTTTTTAAATTCATCTTTCTTCCCCCTGTTAAAACCAACTGGTTACTTTATTCCATACTTTCTTTGCTCCGCTAGCCACCGCTTTGGCTGCTTTTACGACAGTCTTGTTCTTGCTTCCTCCTACGTGAGCATACAAAGCACTAAGCCCCCATAACGCAGCTCCACCAATCAATAAACCAGCTCCAAGAGGGGTTGGCCCGGCCAAGGCTGATGCCGATACCAAGCCTTCTCCAAAACTGCCAACAGCTTTCACGATATTATCCGCTCGTTCACCTCCCGTGGAGTTAACAGCTTTATAAATATTAAGCGACATATCGGCCGCTGAAAACGCCATCCCACCTATAGCGACGCCTTTAGTCAAACGACTAACCGTTCTCATCGAATTTAAAGTAGTCTGAGCATTGGTAATCTCTGTAATTGAATTAGCTGGTGAAGCAATAACCCTTTGTAAATTTTTTGCTGTTCTAACATCACGAACAATATTGATCGAATCAACAGTCTTATCGG
Organism: uncultured Thermoactinomyces sp.; assembly: GCA_965544045.1. Taxonomy (GTDB): domain Bacteria; phylum Bacillota; class Bacilli; order Thermoactinomycetales; family Thermoactinomycetaceae; genus Thermoactinomyces. Next base: position 72,632 of record CBEULT010000006.1, on the reverse strand, counting down.
CTGCATCCCAGGCATCAATAAAGATCTTGGGTGGGGTTCCATCAGCATAAAAAGCACCAATAATGCCACGTGGAGATTTTAAAATGTTGTAACTCGATTTCCGGCTACTAATTATCAAAAAAAGCATAACATCCAATTCATGAAATATTTTTAACTATATTCTACACAATAAGTATTTTTATCTTTCATAAAAAATAAAGCCACCCGTTTTTCGGGCAGCAATCAGCTTTAACACCAAATATAAATTAAAGTTTTATTCATCAACTGGTTCATCAAGTGTTTTCAAAAAATTGATAGCCAGTCGCCGTGGATTCTCCTCTGCTCCTGATAAATTGGGATTTCTCATCTTTAAAATGCTTTCTTCCAGAATCTTAACCTCCTCTTTAGGAGCTTTATGATCAATATATCTGGTTTTCGTAAACTCGAAATCTTCCCGATTCCTTTCTTTTACATAAGGAGGATGAAGCTGTAAATGAACAAATAGTAATCCCAAAGCACGAAAAATATCTCCTTTTTTCAACAAAAACTTAATCGTTTTTACTCGGTCCTCATAAGATTGCATTTGATCATAATTGATAAAAAAGAGACATCTCCCCATCTCCAGATGAACTTCCTGTGATTTGTAATATGATTCCGGCGTAACAACCCCTTCATCAATCATTTGATTTAATATCTGTTTTTGTTCTAAGGCCTTATCTTTAAATCTTTGATGATTATTTAATGTACTTTCCGTTGTTTTTCGATAAGATTGAATATATTTTAATCCCTCAACTTCATTAGCATATTTCTGCTCCAACTTCCTCAGTACTTTATATGCCCATCGGACAAAAATAAATTTTTTCCTCAACAATCCACGTGCTGACCGAAACAAAAATGTGCCTATACCTGAAATACTTATAGTTATAAAAAGCAATTCAGGCAATTCTTGTTTTGATGGAAAACTTCCATCTTCATTAAGAATGAGAAAACCGGTTGTATCTGTTCCCAGATGATAAGAAGCACTATAATAGACTCGATCTTGATATTTGATTACCTCTGGCATAATCATCACATTTTCACGTGGCCTTTTATACTCCTCAAAAATTTTTTTGATATGGTCAGGTGTTGCCATGAAACCTCGCCTCATTTCACTTAGCTAAATAATTTTTTGATTCCCCGCACAGGAGCCGTAATAAAATTTCGAACCGATTTGTTTTTGGAATTTTCCCACAGTCCCAATCCCCCATAATGCCAAACCTGCTCCAGCCATTGCCAAACCAACCGGAGGTGCCATCGCAGTTGCAGCAACTAACAGGGGAGCAGCTCCCATTAAAGCCCCTCCTGCTCCAGCAAGGCCTTTAAATACTCCGTCTGCTTGCTGCTGTGATCCATCTTCAGCAGCGAAAGCTTGGGAAAAACCAGCAACCGATTCATATGTCGAGAGGCCAACACCAACCCAACCGGCAAATTTCCCCAAACCACTGATCGATCCCGGAGACGCTGCAAGTTGGGAAAAACTAGTTCTTCCACTTGCACCAGCTGCATTTGTACCCCCAAATAATCTACTACCAGCTTCTCTTACCTTTGTCCAATCAACGTGGGACGAAAACAAAATTGATTTATCTACTGCATCCCATGTATCCAAAGATTTTTGGGCCCAGCCTGTTCCCTCAACTTTGACACCCAAAAATCCCCTTGCAATTGATGCCACACCCGTATAAGCAGTACTGCCGACTGACCATTTGCTGACTGGCACGTTTTCCAGCCGAGCCTTTTCAACTTCTCTTACGATAGCATCTGCTGTTGCAATCTTTGCTATGTAAAAATCATTAAATGTCACCTTCAGGACCTTATATCCGGTCGTATCCGGAAAATTGATCACATTTTCCCAAAAAGGAGTCTCTTTTTTCTCAGTTTCCTGAACCTGTGTATTTTTCTTCTCTGGTTCTACTTGCTGATGTTCCGGTGTCTCTTGTGGTGTCACTTGCTGATGTTCTGGTACCTCTTGCGGGACGACCTGTTTATGCTGTAAATCCGCAAATGCAACAGAATACGGAACAATCATATTTACTAAAAAAAGAATCAATAGAGCAACAGCAAAATTTCTTTTTCTCTTTCGCACATATAACACAGTATCCATTTCCTCCTTTACCCAGGGAATCTGTTAAAAACTGTATTCATCCCCATCGCCAAATCCGTACCATTCCTCAAAATAAGATCCCACCAAAAAGGTAAAATACGGTACAAGCAACATTTTTAACAGAAGCTGAATGAGGACAATGATCCAATAGACTTTTGTTATCATCAGGGCAGCAAACAAAAACAAAAAGTTGATCACCATTGTTAATATTCCTACCACAAGGGTGACTCCAAGCACAGAGAAAAAGTGATTTTTTACGACTTCAACTGTTTTCTTCAATCCGTTGAACCAGCGCAGTCCGTCACTGACAACTACATAAGGATAAACGATGAGTGACGTCAAAATGATCAGGCCAGGGATTATGAGAAGCATGGTTCCAACGATTGTTAACAAGGCAAGAAGGACTCCCATGACGTAAACAGGGAACATATTGGTAAAAAAGGTTTCAAAGGCCTGTCCTGTTGTCGCATCCTGCCCTGTGATCTCCTGGCGAACGAGATAAATAAAAGGAATTTGCGCAATCATGAGAAAGACGGTTGAAAAGATAAACTGCGGAAAGCTTCCCATCGTCGGTAAACCGACCAAAGAAAAAAGGTTAAAGAAATAATTGCTGATAAATGTTTCAATCACCGATAGTGGGAGCAGAATGGTTATACCAAACAGCAAAACTTTTTTCCAATGCCGGACATAAAATGACAAAGCTGATTTATAATGCTCCAAAGGATCCACCCTTTCTTTATGTATTGGTAAAAAAATAAAGCAGAGTGACTGATATCTCTTTTAATTATGTAAGCAGCCACTCCTTTCAAAATTTATTCACCTTTAATCTCTTCTCTTTGTTTTTTACTTTTTTCTTTGACCATGTCTTTTATTGCATACATGTTATTCTTTAATAGCTCATTAATTTCGTAGAATCTTTTTTTTCTATAACTATCGATTTTTTTAGATCTATTTTGAATCAATTTCAGTGCTACATGCATTTCTTCAAACGACATTTTCCCGTTATCCTCCAAAAAGCGAACAGAGTCCTTTAAATTTTGGTATTCTTTATTTTCTATCTTATTAAGAATACCTTTCCCGGTAAAAGCTAACTTTTCCAGTTCAGCTCTTTTTTCATGTCTCTGCTTTATTAAATCCAAAGAAGTATCGACTCCCCATTTAAGCCATGCTGAAACCAATTCCCTTTGTTGTTGGTCAAAGTACTCGCGCAAATCGGCATCATCTTCCACGGTGGCGTATTCTCCTCCTCCGGCTTCAGCTACTTCTTTTAATGCCTGTTGGCCGGCTTTATCCACATCAAATCCGATGATGTTCACGATTGGCTTGATGTTTGAAGTGTGCAGGGATTTGGCGGCTGCAACCGGATCTCCCCCACAGGTCTCAATTCCGTCACTGACAATGTAGACAATATTGTTATTTTCGGCTTGCCCGTTAAGATCCTGGGCAGCTTTCTCTATCGCCAGAGCTATCGGGGTGTATCCGGTTGGCTGGAATTTCTGCAAAGACTGCTCAAAAGTATCCTTTTTAAATGGTGTCAACGGATATACCTGCTCCGTACTTTTGCAGGAAACCTCTTTATCTTTCTTTTGGTTGCTGCCTTTATGACCATATACTCTCAAACTGATATGGGCCTGTTCCGGAAGTGAGTCAGCAAAACGCAAAATAGCATTCTTGGCCAGGGTCATTTTCGTAAAACCGTCCACTCTGCCTGCCATGCTTCCGCTCGCATCCAGTAAAACGACCACATTGGTCTGTTTCTGTTGCGCTGCAGGCGGTTGTTTCACGGATCCTTCCGGTCCGCTTCCCACCTCGTATGAAGTATCAAACTGGTCAAGCTTTTTCACATACGGTTCATAATCCTCGGCCAGATAATGAATCAGATACTGATACGCTTTTTCCCCGGTCAGGTTGGAAGGCAGTTTCATCAACTCGGCTTCCAATTTTTCCTTGTCGTAATTCTCCCCTGCAAACACACCGGGCCCTTCCGTTAACATCTCTTCCACCTCAGTCGCATAAGGCTTTATTTCTGCTTTTTGGTCTTTTCCCTCCGGCCCGTTCACTTCTTGTGCAGTACTACAAGCAGTGGTTATTGTTAAAACTGCAATCAAAAACAACAATCCATACCTTTTAACCTTATTAATCATAAGAACCTCCATCACATATGTAAAAGTATATAGTTTGTCTTTTTAGACAAACTATATACTTTTTGAATTACTTACCTTCCGTCTCTTGCAAATCCCCTGATTTATCTATAACATCAACTACTTTTTCTCTCAATGTATCTGTAATATCATTGTCCTCTCCACCTTTAAAAGCAAACAACAAAAGTCCGGCAAAAGCTGCACCAGCAGCAATCAGGATGACATACTCCAACGTAGGTGATCCCTTTTTGCTCAGCTTTTTAACAAATGGCAAATAATCTTTAACCGTTTCCCAACGATATTTCCATACAAATTTACGATCCATCAATAAAGCCTCCCTTTTACTATATATAAATGATTCCTTGCTACGGACGCCCTTTATTTATATTTTGATTCTTTTAAGGCTTTCACCTCCTTGAAATCAATAAAATCCGCTAAAAATATCCCTGGCTATAAAGTAGCTGTAAATAATAGAGCAAAGCATCAGCAACATGATGGAAGGAGCAATGATCAAACCGCTTACCAGGGATATTTTGGGCGCTGCCTTTCCTGCTGCCTCTTTTGCTTTTTCTGTTCTCATGCGCCTCATTTCTTCAGCTTGTCGGGTAAATGTTTGTGCAATGGGAGTCCCCAGATTATGTGCTTGTATTAGAGCCTGAATCAAGGCTTCCAATTCAGGGGATTCCGTTCTTTGAATCAATGAACGGTATGAAATCTCACGCTGAACTCCAAACTGGATTTCCTGCAACAAGCGGGCCAATTCCTCACTTAATGGGCCTTGTGTCGTCTCTACGTAATAGGAAAACGCCTCGTCCATCGACATCCCCGCCTGCAACGTAATGCTCATCATATCCAGGAAATCCGGCAAGTCAAACCGAATTTGCTCTTGCCTTTTCTTTGCCTTATAACGAATGAAGTAAATTGGAGCCATATATCCTAAAACCGGAGAAAAAACAACTGCAATAAAATCCAACGGCAATCCGATAACAAAGTAAACCATCCCGATGAAGAACCCGAAAACAGCTCCTAATACTTTGGCTCCATGCACACGTGACACAGTAAATTGATAAGGATAACCAGCCTTGGTTAATGTATTTTCCAGTTCGCGATCATCACTCAAAATCTGGATCTTTCTTCCAAAAGGAGCCAGGCGATCCATCCATTGCTTTACAAAAGTGGTCCGTTTTTGAGTTTGTTTCATGACCTTCCATGGAGGAATGAAATCATCCAGATTGGCTCGAACGCGATTCAGTTCATTGATATAAAAATAAAATGAAATCGCTGCAAAAAAGAGACATCCGACAATCCCCACAATCAGGGCATATAATAAAATTGACATAGTTATCAACCTCTAGACTTTTATGTCGGCAATTTTTTTAATCAGTAAAAACCCGATTACTTGCATGACGATAAAAATCGCCAGAACAATAATTCCAAAAAAACTTGTAAAAAAATCAAAGAAGTTGTCGATCATTTGACTCATAATAAATACGATTAAAAGGGACACAACCGGCAATAAATAAGCCGAATACCGAGACTGCGCCACAGTAGCGTCAATGGTCTTGTGGATAATCTTTCTTTCCTCCATGGTATTGGCCATTTCGCTTAACACTTTGGCCAAATCCCCGCCGGCACGCCGCTGGATGACCAAGGCATTGACAAAAACCTGCAGGTCACGAGACGGAACCCGCTGCAGCATCTCTTTCAATGATGTTTCCAGATTCCTCCCCAACTGCAATTCTTTTACGACGATTCCCAGTTCTTCTTTGATGGGACCATGCATCTCTTGTTCAACCAGTTCCAGACCCTGCGGAATGGACAAACCGGCCCGCGCCGCGCTACCTAACAGGCGGCAGACTTCAGACAGTTGCGCTTCAATTTTTCGTACATATAGGAATTTACGGGAGTTAATCAGCATTTTTGACCCAAAGGGCACAAGAATAGATGCAATCAATAAACTTAGGAAGAACGGAGCATCAAATCCCATCATCAATAAAAAAATTAACCCAATCTCTGCAAGTAACAAGATCGCCCCGTACTCCGACGGGCGCAAATTGATGCTGGCCCTTTTTAATTCAGGCGCCAGTTTCTTTGCCCAGGATTGCTGGTCGAGGCGGTCGGCCATGCGATCCGACCACCGGATTTCCTCTTTGTTTCCAATATATTTTTCGAGAACCTCCGCCGTTTGGCTTTTGGCGGTTCGCGTCTGCAACCAGAAATAAACGGCGATCATGAAACAGAAAACAGCAGCCGTTCCGAAAATGGCTATGATCATAAATTTCCCCTCCCTGGTGAAACAGGGCGGAAAATATCTTTATCCACGCCAACACCATAGGCCTTGAGCCGGTCATAGCATTTGGGAATGGTGCCGGTGGCGCTGAAATAGCCCTCCACCTTTCCATCAGGGGAAATGTTGGTTTGCACGAACCGGAAGATATCGTTCATCCGGACCGATCCGTCTTCTTTAGGCTCCATTTCGGAAATGGCCAGCATTTTCCGTTTTCCGTCCGGCAGGCGGCCGATTTGAACAATATAGTCAATGGCTCCGATAATATATTGGCGAATCACTTCAGACGGAAGATCAAGCCCGGACATCATCACCATTCCTTCCAGACGGCTCATCGCGTCCGTAGGGGAATTGGCGTGGACGGTGGTGATAGACCCTTCGTGTCCGGTATTCATCGCCTGGAGCATATCAAAAGCTTCCGCCCCGCGAACCTCTCCCACAATAATCCGGTCCGGGCGCATTCTGAGTGCGTTTCGCACCAGCTTCCGGATAGAGACCTCTCCTTTTCCTTCCACGTTGGCCGGACGTCCTTCCATTCCCACCACATGGTTATGGGGAATACGCAGTTCCGCCATATCCTCAATCGTAATAATCCGTTCATCGCCAGGAATAAAACAGGCCATGGCATTAAGCAGAGTTGTTTTTCCGCTTCCCGTTCCCCCGGAAATGATAATATTCAATTTGGCGCGAACCAGACTTGTCAGGAATTGCCCCATTTCTTCTGTCAAACTTTCAAATGAAATCAAATCATCCAGACGAATCGGTTCCTTGCGGAATTTCCGGATGGAAACTACAGATCCCTTCAGACTAATGGGGGGGATCACCGCATTGACCCGGCTGCCGTCAGGCAGGCGGGCATCCACCATCGGGGAACTTACGTCAATCCGCCGGCCAATCGGGGCGACAATCCGGTCGATGACATGGCGAAGGGCTTCCTCATCCCGAAATTGAATATCTGTTTTGTGCAGCTTTCCGCTTTTCTCATAAAATACTTCATATGGGCCATTGACCATGATTTCCGTTATTTCGTCATCATCCAGCAAAGCCTCCAAAGGCCCATATCCAACCGATTCGTTAATGATCCGGTTAATAACCCGATTGCGCTCTTCTCCTGTCAGGACCACCTGCTCATCAGCCAGATACCGGCTGATGAGACGGTCCAGCGTAATGCGCAATTCGGATGAAGACATCCGGGTAAGTTTTTCCAAATCAGTTTCCCTGAGCAATCGTGCCTTGAAATGCTGAGCCAATTCATTGACACGATTGCTATCCACTGATCTTTGCTTCACCGTCTCTTGCTCATTTTTCTGTTTTATATGCTTTGTTAACCGCTTGTTTTGCGAAAAAATCGCCATAAAACCTCTCTCCCGATGATTAATCGTTTTAATCTATTGGTTTCTCCTTCTGCACGTTTTCTACATTGGGAGCTTTCAGGATCCTGATACTTGCCGCAGTATTTTGCAAGCTGACAAAATCAGCCGCCTGCTCCAAAGTCATTTCCAGCCCCAGACCAGTCACCGCCTGATCATTCTTCGCCAGAGACACGACAGGAATTTCCCTGTGCTTGTAAATTTGTCCTTTCCCGTTTTGACCGACATAAACTATGTCGACCCGGTCTCCGTAATTAAACACATCATCAAATCCTACGGTATCGGTGCGATAAATCATGACCATCCGTTTGTCACCGGAACCCAGATTCATCTGAGGTTTGAGTATGTTTGTAGTCAGGGTTTCCCCTTCCTGCAATGGGGCTATGGAAACCAGATCGCCAATCTGATACTGTCTTCCTTCCAGTTCAATCCTGTTCAAATCTGTTACCGCAGATTTCGGGACATATTGATTGGGAATTTCCACAACCTCAAAATCTTCCGGACTCAATTTTTTCCTGACGTCAACCCCATCTTTGGCAACATAGACCGTCTCAAAATTCCCCAATCTCGCATCGATTGCACTTACTTTTTGCATAAACAGGATTCCAGCAACCAGGGAAAGCATCAATGCAATCGCCAGAAATAATATCGCTCTTCTTTTTGCATCTTGCATAAGTTCGAACACCTGCTTACAATTAGAGTTTTTTTATCCCCAAAACGGGAACTTCCATATGTAGCACACCAAAGTAGCTGTCAGAATAAAAGGCGCAAATGGAAATTCGGTTTGCCAGCCAATCTTTTTCCATCGCACCAGTTTCACGAGCCCCAGATACAGGGCCGCCAACATGTGTGAACCAAAATAAATCACCAGAAACGGCTCAAAGCCAACGGCTAATCCTAACATTCCAAACAGCTTTACATCACCGCCGCCAATGGAACGTTCATTGGTAACGACTGCGATGACATACAAAATCAGAAAGGAAACAATACCTGTAAGAAGATAATTCCACCATGGTTCAGTCCGGTCAAAAATGCGAACCAGGACAGCCGCTGTGATTCCAATGACAATAAAGCGATCATAGATTAATCGTTCCCTGAGATCTGTCACTGTAGCGGCAATTAAAAGACCGATCAGGATCAAATATAAAATGGGTTCAAGTTGCACGTCTTCTCTTTCCTTTAAGATTTGGCAGTAGCCTTGCTCTTCGTTTTGCCTAACATCATGCGGGCAAATTTTTGTACATCTTTGGCAAAAAGCGACATGTGTCGTTCATTGCGGGATGTTCGGAGAGGTTTACCCCGGTTTACTGCCTGATCAATTTTTTTCAAATCATCGCGGAATTCCCCGGTAATTTCAAATGAGAACCGCTGGCGGATTTCCTTGGCTCCGATTTCGGAATCACGGTTTACGCGATTTAACAGCAATTGCATGCGGTCCGCAGGGTCCACACCAATTATGTTAAATGCACCCAATACGCGATTGAGTATGCGTAAGGAAAGCGCATCCGGATTCAACAAATAATAGATTTTATCTGCCTCTTCCAGGGTTGTATAGGTCAAATTGGTCATTTCCGATGGCAAATCAACAAGTATGTAATCATAGTAGAGCCGGGCTGCCCTAAGCAAACGTTCCACATGTTCTTCCGTAATTTGCTCCGCGATTTCCAAATCGGCAGGACTGGTTAAAACTTCTACTTGTGAATAAGGTTCTACCACTGTTACACTGCGAATGTGGTTGTCGTTAAGTTCCCGCAAAACGGGGGTTAAATCATACAGGTTGCGATTGCTTTCCAATTGGAGATACGTTTCAATCCCTCCATATTGAAGGTTGAGATCAACCAGCAACACACTGGAACTGGATTCCAACTGCAGTGACTGCGCCAGTGTAGAGGCAATCAAACTTTTCCCCGTCCCTCCTTTTCCGCTGTAAAAAGCAATTACCTGTCCCCGGCCCCACGTGAATTCGGCAATGTCGCGATTCCGGGCACTGTCCGCTTTCAGCGCCTTGACAGCACGGGCCATAACATCAACAATGGCATTGATTTCGTCCGGGAAAAACAACACGTCAAATGCTCCTGCGCGGCTGGCATCGCGTATGCGTATAGAATCTTTGGATTCCGTAAGGTAAACGATTTCAACATGGGTAACTTCTCTTAAAATGTATGGAATCAGCTGTATACCAATTCCGTCTGCTCCTTCATGCAAGAGTACGATATCCGGCTGAATACGAGAGATTTCACGTCGTACCTCAGAGGAAAAAATATGAGTAATTTGCGGAAACTGGTTGTTTAACCGGTCTTGTAAATCGGTTGCAATAGGCACTTCTTCGGCGACAATCAAAACTTTGATGTCTGAATACATAAGCTGCGTACAGCCTCCTCTGTCTTTTCATAATAAAAACCAAAAAATGAATCAAAATTAACAGAAATTTTTGTGGGACTTCCATTATAAACGACTAAAAACAATAGAATTAGAGCCTGTAACTGTAACCAAGTTTAACAATTTGGCATATTATTGGCAATAGTGGCATTCATTAAAAATTGGTAAAGAATATACCAGCTTTAATTAGCCAATCAAGAATTGATTTTTAAAAAAATTATATCTGTTCTACCCAATATTCACAACGGATTCAAAGAAAAAGTTTATATTATGCCATTATTTTTCCATAAAAAAAAGCTTGGTTTCCCAAGCTATCATGAATGAATTAATAAATAAGTGCCAAAGTTGCTCTCTTTTCCAGGGTTCTTTTCTAACCAATAGCCAGTTTGGTCAGCCGTTCCTGTTTTTCCAACACTTCCTGTTCTGTCAGATTGGATTTGCGTTCTATTTTCAATTCTCCCAGCAACGTTTCCGCTGTCGAATCAATGACTGAAATATGAATGATTCCATCACTATCGTATTCAAAAATGACTTCAAGGGGAGCACCTTTAGGATAATCCGGCAGGTCAATCATGCCTTCACCAACAATTTTCACATACTCGAGATCTACATCTTCCCCTTCAGTTATTTGCAGATGCAACTGGGACTGATTGTCAACCGTGGTTGTGTAATATCCACTTACTTTGCAGGGGATTACTGTATCTTTCTTGAGAACAATTGAATTGAATTCCTGTCCAGATTCATCAAGTGCAACAACCCCCATACTGTGGGAATTGACATCCTGAACCTCGACTATCGGGAAGGTTTGACTAAGTGAAAGGTCTGCTTTGCCTTCTTTGATTTGCAGAATAGCACCCTGGATTGCAGCTCCGAAGGCAACAACTTCATCGGGGTTTACATCAAGAGACGGTTTAATCCCTGTCACACGCTCGATCATGGCCGGTACCTGTTTCATGCGGGTAGATCCGCCTACCAGAAGGACTTTATCAATATCCTTCCATTCTACGCCCGCATCTTCCAGTACAAATTCCATGATTTTTTGTGTGCGGTTCAATAAGGAGCCCGTCAGTTCATCAAATTTTTCTCTCGTCAGGGTGATCGATGTGTTGACTCCCTCACAGGACAGGAACACGTTGGTGCGGTCACGTACAGAAAGAGTTTTCTTTGCAATCTCCGCTTTGTCACGCAAGTCCTGTTCCAGCATGGGATCATCCAGTAAATCGACACCCCCCTGTTTTTGGAATTCCTCATTCAAGTAGTTCATAACAGCATTGTCCCAGTCAAAACCGCCAAGGTTTTTCGCTCCTCCTGTTGACAATACGCGCAAGCCGTTTTCTGACAATGACATGATGGTAACATCAAAAGTTCCTCCGCCCAGGTCATAAACAAGAATTTTTTCGTCCATATGCATTTTGTCCAGTCCGTAAGCGAGTGCAGCAGCTGTCGGTTCATTAATAATGCGAAGGACGTTCAGCCCGGCGATCCGGCCCGCATCATGTGTGGCTTTACGCTGGGCGTCATCAAAATAGGCAGGTACGGTGATAACAGCGTCTTCCACTTTTTCACCCAAAAGGGTTTCCGCATCTTCCTTCAGGCGGCGCATAACCATGGCAGATATTTCTTCCGGAGTAAATTCGCCGCCATTTTCTGTATTAAATCTCCACGCTTTATCACCAATCTGCCTTTTTACAAATTGGACAACATTAAACGGACTTGCAACAGCGGAACGCTTCGCAATACTGCCTACAACAACCTCCTTGTCTTCAAAGAGAACGACAGAAGGAGTAATCCGTTCTCCTTCCCGGTTTACTATAATTTCCGGCTTACCGTATTTATTCACGACAGAGATCGCCGAATAGGTTGTTCCTAGGTCGATCCCAACGACTCTTCCCATCTTTTTTTTCACTCCTTCGATCACTTCTAACCCATGGGTTACTGGAGAGATCTTCCCCTTCGCTACCCTCTTTCACAAAATTTTTATGTAATTTGCTGGAAAATTTAAGCTGAATTGAATACGAAAAGATGGGAATCCCATCTCTCGTTACTTGAAAAACTCCCTTGATCAGATCAGGAAAGTCCCAATGATAATCGTCTGGTTTCCCATAACACTTACTACGTATTATACTTTTTGATAATAACTTCTTCAGGTCTGAGAACCACATCTTTATATTTAAATCCGTGGCGTACCATATGAACAACCATATTGTCTTCTGCAGGGATGTTGGTAGGGATCACATCAACAACTTGCTGAATTTTGGGATCAAACTTATTGGATGGGGCAACAATTAATTCAACACCGCGACGATACAGGATTTCCAGCACTTCATGACTCAAAGTTTGCAGGACATTAATCAATTCCGGGTTGGTTTCTCCTAATTCCAGCTTATCATTATAAATATTGTTCATCCGATCAATTAACAAAATCAAATCAATAAAAAGCGGGCGGAATTGTTGAAGTTCCTGATCCTGCTTCATTTCTTCCATCTCTTTGTAAAGTCGGTCAAAGGCCACCTCTTTGGTCTTGTCATAAGAAAGGCGATTGGTAACCACATTAAGTAGAGAAGTAAAGTTTTGCTGCAGAGTGTTAAGCATCCCCAACATCTGCTGCTGGTAACGAGGTTCATTCTTCTCTTCCCGGTAATTCTTGACAGGGTTAGAAGTTTCTTTTTTATTTAGTCCAAAACGCGCTTCAGGAAATGAAAGGTGGTTACCCTTTTCCAAGAATCTATGGTTCTCTTTCCTGGGACCCATAGCTTAACCTCCCTGGTGTTCTCTAATTTCGGTTTCTAATATATATAAAGGCTAAACTATCTATCATTCTCTCTATTTTTATTGGAATGATTTGCCTCATTAATTAATCAGTCTATCGATACTGCTCCTATCATTTTACTCATAATCTTGTTCATGTCGCAAGTACATGAAACAAAAAGAACACTCTTCGTTTGTGAAAGAGAAAACATGTTATATCTTAAGATAGATAAAGTGAACAGAGAATGCTTGAAAAGACCCGGAGTATCTTGCCAGTTGACAAAATCACCAAATGCTGTATTAATCTAGGGCAATTATAGTCGTTTTGAATTATTTATACAAGGTGATTTTGTCAACACTGCAAGGATAATTCTTGCTCCCTTTCATTCGCCAAAGTCTGTTTGGACAATATTGTGAACAATTTCTTAATTTGAACATTCCCTTACACTTTCGCAAAACACATCGCAAAATCCTTCCCAAAAAAAATGCCCTGTTGAGGGCATCCGATGACAGCTAAGTTGAGAGTTTTTTGCGGGCCTTTTGCAGCTGATCTGTATAGCACATCCGGCAATAATGCTTGCCGTTAAATTGAAAAAACTGTATATATAAGGACTTTGCACCACACTTGACGCACGTGCATTTATCATGCATAGGCGGCCCTCCCTCTTTCGAAATTAAAGGTTAATTATTTAATTCAACACAGTAGTAGAAAAAACCTTTATTATTGCTGAATATTTATAAATATTCAATATCCCTTCTTTTTACAAGTTATCCACAATTCACACACAGAATGTGAATAACTTGTGTATAAAAAATCGCTCCCAACCCTCAAGTAGAATCAGAAGCGATCCAGCCCATTATTTATTATTCCTGCTGCCCACGCATATGGGGAAACAAGAGGACATCGCGAATCGACGGACTGTTGGTCAAAAGCATCACCAGCCGATCGACACCGATTCCAAGCCCCCCGGTCGGCGGCATTCCGTATTCCAAAGCTTCCAGAAAGTCCTCATCCATCGGATGTGCCTCATCATTTCCGGCAGCTTTTTCTTTCTGCTGTGCTTCAAAGCGTTCCCGCTGGTCAACAGGGTCATTCAATTCAGAAAAAGCATTCGCATGTTCCCGTCCAACAATAAACAGTTCAAACCGGTCAGTGAACCTTGCGTCTTTCTCATTTTTCTTTGCCAACGGAGAAATTTCCACAGGATGGCCATATACAAAAGTTGGCTGAATCAATTTATCCTCCACTTTTTGCTCAAAGAATTCATTGACGATATGGCCAAATGTCATAAACCTATTAGTTTCTATACCATATTCTTTTGCCAATTGGTGTGCTTCTTCATCTGTCATGGGCTGGGTAAAATCAATCCCGGTTTCTTCCTTGATCAACTCCGTCATCGATTTTCGGGCCCAACCTGGAGAAAGATCCACTTCATGTTCCTGATACATGAGCTTTGTTGTTCCCAACACTTCTTCGGCAACGTGGGCAATCAGGTTTTCCGTCAAATCCATGATGTCATTAAAATCCGCATACGCCTCATACAATTCCATCATTGTAAATTCCGGATTATGCCGGGTGGAAATTCCTTCATTCCGGTAAACGCGCCCAATTTCATAAACTTTTTCAATCCCGCCTACAATCAGCCGTTTTAAATGGAGTTCCAGTGCGATCCGCAAGTATAAATCCATATCCAATGCATTGTGGTGGGTAATAAAAGGACGTGCCGCCCCACCGCCGGCAATCGCGTGCATTGTTGGTGTTTCCACTTCCAGATAACCCAGATGATCCAGATAACGGCGCATGGAAGCTATAATCCTGCTTCGGGTGATAAAAGTTCCCTTGACCTCGGGATTCATGATCAGATCCAGATACCGTTTGCGATACCTCAGTTCCACATCTTTTAGCCCATGATATTTTTCCGGAAGCGGACGAAGCGATTTGCTCAAAAATATTACCTGATCAGCTTTGACACTGATTTCCCCCCGATTGGTTTTAAACACCTGTCCTTCTATTCCCAAAAAATCCCCCAAATCGGAAACAGTAAACAGATCATACTGTTCGTCTCCAACCCGATCTTTCCGTACATAAATCTGAATGCTTCCGCTCATATCCTGAAGATGGGCAAAAGAGGCTTTTCCCTGTTTCCTTTTGGACATTAAACGGCCAGCAATAGCAACCTTGATATTTTTTTCCTGCAATTCCTCTTTTGACAGGGAATCATATTGTTCACGAATTTGCCTGGCAAAATGTGTGCGTTCATATCTTTGTCCAAAGGGATTGATACCTTTATTCCTTAAAGTTGAAAGTTTTTCCCGCCTTATTTGAAACATGTCACTATGTTCTTCATGACTCATATTCAGCACTCCTTCGTACGTTTCAATTATGCTGTTTTTGATTTGCTGGTGCCTTCACTGGAGTGTTTCGCTTCCATCGCTTCAGCGGCCTCCAACAGGAGATGAGCCATGCCGTCTCTCGTTTCCTGCTGGTTTACCAGGTTCTTGATGCGGCTTGCTCCTGGCAGACCTTTTAAATACCATGCCGCATGTTTGCGCATCTCGCGGACAGCGACTCTTTCACCGCGCAACTTCATAAGCCGATCCATATGCAAAATGGCAATATCCATCTTCTCACGAACTCCCGGTTCCGGAAGAAGCTCACCCGTTTCCAGATAACGAACGGTACGGTACAACATCCATGGATTCCCCAAGGCTCCGCGACCGATCATGACACCGTCACAACCAGTATCATCAAGCATCCGTCTGGCATCTTCCGGTGTAAAGACATCTCCGTTCCCGATAACTGGAATCCTTACAGCTTCTTTCACTTTTTTAATCCATTTCCAATCAGCTTTTCCATTATACATTTGTTGCTTCGTGCGGCCATGTACAGCCACAGCTTTTCCGCCGGCCTGCTCTACAGCCCTGGCATTTTCAACCGCATAGATATGTTCTTCATCCCAACCGATCCGCATTTTTACTGTGACCGGTTTTTCTACCGCTTCCACAACAGCCGCCACCGTTTCCCCAATCTTGTCCGGATCAAGCAGCCAACGGGCTCCAGCATCGCATCTTGTTACCTTTGGAACAGGGCAACCCATATTGATATCTATAATATCAGCATTTGTCTGTTTGTCGACAATTTCGGCTGCTTCAACCAACGAACTTTTGTCGCCGCCAAATATCTGCAAGCTTAATGGTTTTTCCCGTTCATCAATGTACAACATATCTTTCGTCCGCTTGTTATCGTGCAAAATCGCCTTGTCGCTAACCATCTCGGCACAAACCAGTCCAACTCCAAATTCCTTGGCGATCAGGCGAAAGGCCGCATTGCTGACACCTGCCATAGGAGCCAGAATAACACGGTTTTTTAAAGCCAAATCACCGATTTCAAGCATTTTTGTACCTCCTTTATTATATTTATCGTTTCAAACTCGGGTTGCTTCCAGTTCGTGTACATCCTGACGCTCGGGAAGTTCTGCGACCCACTGGGAAATTTTTTTATCTGTCCCCGGAACCAGAAGATCACCGGCAATTTCAAGCAAGGGAATCAGCACAAATGCACGCTCCGTCATGCGCGGATGTGGAACGGTCAAATTTTCCTGTTTAATGATGCAGTTTTCATAGAGCAACAAATCAATATCAATCGTGCGCGGTCCCCAGCGGAACTGTCGAACCCGGTGCAGCTCCTGTTCAATATGCAACATGTTTTCCAACAGATCGTCAGGCATTAAAAAGGTTTGTATTTTGATAACCTGGTTGTAGAAAGGTGGTTGGTCGACATATCCTATTGGAGCAGTCTCATATAAAGAGGATAATTGCTGTACATGAATTCCTTTGGTATGGTTTAATCGTTCAATTGCCTGGTCCAGTTGTTTTTTCCGGTCTCCAAGATTAGCCCCCAGCCCCAGATATGCTGTAACTTTATCATTCATGCCTTTTCCTCACAATTTCTACACCCACTGACTCATAGTGGCCGGGAATCGGCGGATTGGGTTTGGTGATTCGAACCAATATTTCTGCAATCGGGAAATCTGCCAATATACGCCGAGCAATCTGTTCAGCAAGCCTTTCAATCAATTTCACCCGGGTTTCGGTCATTTCTTGCTGGACCCTCTCATAAACTTTTGCATAATCTATTGTTTTTTCCAGAGAATCTGTTGTTCCTGCCTGCTTCAGATCAAGCTTCATTTCCAGGTCAACATAAAAGTGTTGGCCCAATCGGTTCTCTTCGGGGTAAGATCCGTGATATGCATAGAAGGATAGCTGATTCATAAATATTTTATCCACTAGTCGGCCTCCTTGGGCTGAACACCGTATAGCATGGCATCCATCATACGGCAAACCCGGCTTATCTCTCTTACATCGTGAACGCGAACAATCTTGCAACCTTTGGCAATTCCAAGAGCAACGGTCGCTGCTGTACCTTCCAGACGATCATCCGCCGGCAGATTCAAGGCATGACCAATCATCGATTTTCTGGAGGTTCCCAACAGGACAGGATAACCCAACTCTGTAATCCGTTCCAGATGGCGCATTACCACCAGATTTTCTTCATAATTTTTGGCAAACCCGATTCCGGGATCCAAAATGATTTTTTCCTCTTTCACCCCGGCCTGTTTCACATTTCGAACCATCACCAGGAGATCCTTGCAAATATCATCCATCAGCGAAACATATCTGGCTTCTTGCCGGTTATGCATCAAAATGATCGGAACATCCAGTTCAGCAGCAACCCCGGCCATGTCAGGATCTTTAATCGCTCCCCATATATCATTGATCATATGGGCTCCAGCCTGAATTGCCTTTCGTGCCACTTCTGCCTTATACGTATCGACAGAAATTGGAACATCCAATTCACGGTGCAAAATTTCAATCACCGGAATCAGCCGCGCAAGTTCTTCTTCAGCAGTTATATATTCTGCCTGGGGACGTGTAGATTCCCCACCAATATCAATCAGATCAGCACCATCTCGCACCAGTTTTCTGGCATGCTCAACCGCCTGATCTACCTGATTGTATCTGCCGCCATCGGAAAAGGAATCTGGTGTAACGTTCAGGATTCCCATCACCAAAGTGTGTTTGTCAAAAGAGAGCGAATAAGGACCGGCTTTAATAACTGACTGATTCATCGCTAATGCTCCTCTCGATGATTGGATGTGTAAGGTTGTGTCTCCCCTCTGACTGACAGGCAACGGCCAAAATCATGCAGCAAGTAACATTCCCTGAGTCCCGGCAAGACGATGCCGATTTTTAATCTATAACAAAAAAAATTTGCTGACAATACGTTCTTCCAGCAAGCCATCTTGAGCCAGTCTTAATGCAAAAGGAAAACATTCAAATTCTGCCTGGCCGAGCAGACTGGTTATACAGTTATTTAGAGTCTGACATTTTGTAGAATGTCTGACGATCCCTCTAGTGATTACACAGTTATCTTTGCCTGAATAAAATTGGCAAGAATTTGCTTCCCATATTCGCTTAAAATCGACTCCGGGTGAAATTGCACCCCTTCAACCGGAAAATGGCGATGGCGAATAGCCATGATTTCACCCTGATCCGTTTCAGCGCTGATTTCCAATTCTTCGCTTAATCCGTCACGGCTAACGATCAGGGAATGATAACGAGTCACCGTAATGGGAGTAGGAATTCCCTGAAAAATTGAACGCCCATCATGGCTAACCGGGGAAGTTTTTCCATGCATAAGCCGATTTGCCGGAATCACTTTTCCTCCAAATGCCTGTGCAATCACCTGATGTCCCAAGCAGACTCCCAAGACGGGAACATGCCCACTCAATGATTTGATTAAATCCAGACAAATCCCGGCTTGGTCGGGAGTTCCAGGACCGGGAGATAAAACGATCCTGTCCGGTTTCTTCCTTTTTATTTCATCGATAGTAATTGTATCGTTGCGTACGACTTCTATCTCTTCTCCCAGTTCACCCAAATACTGCACCAAATTGTACGTAAAAGAATCGTAATTATCTATGACCAGAACCACTCATCTCATCTCCTCTCATTCTCATCAAACTATGCTCCTCTAATCACATTATTTTAACATATGACCACCGAATCTTCATCCCAATCATCTATCTGCCATGACAAAAAAGCTATCCTTGCTTTAAGGATAGCTTGGCTTTTATATATATTAACCTATTTAATTGCAAGAGGAGTTCAGCTGTTTCCAAAACTTTCTCCAGCCAGCTTTGTTAAATTATTCAAACTGAAACAGGGGAGTGGTCAAATAACGCTCTCCGCTGCTTGCTACAATGGCAAGCACTTTCTTTCCTTCGCCCAGACGTCGGGCAATTTTTATTGCGGCCGCAATTGTTGCACCTGAGGAAATTCCTACAAGGATGCCTTCCTCCCGTGCCGCCCGTCGTGCCCACTCAAATGCTTCTTCATTATCAATTTTCAGTACTTCATCATATATTTCCGTATCAAGGATTTCTGGAACGAATCCTGCGCCGATTCCCTGGATCTTGTGAGGCCCCGGGTTTCCTCCGGACAAAACAGGGGAACTGGACGGTTCTACCGCGACGATGTGAACATCACGATTATTTTCTTTTAATACTCTGCCTACCCCGGTAATCGTTCCACCTGTTCCAATACCCGCAATAAATGCATCCAGTTTTCCGCCAGTTTGCTCTACAATTTCTTTAGATGTTGTTTCATAGTGTGCTTTTACGTTATCCGGATTTTCAAATTGCTGCGGAATAAAATAGTCAGGATTTTCTTTCCTGATTTCTGTCGCTTTTTCAATCGCGCCTTTCATTCCTTCAGCACCCGGTGTAAGTATGAGCTCTGCCCCATATGCTTTCAACAAGTTTCTCCGTTCAACACTCATTGTATCAGGCATCACCAATATGGCCCGATAACCTTTTGCAGCTGCAACCATTGCCAATCCAATGCCTGTATTCCCGCTGGTTGGCTCCAGGATTGTGGAACCTGGTTTCAATTCTCCCCTTTTTTCTGCCTCTTCAAGCATGCTAAGGGCAATCCGGTCTTTGACACTGCCGCCCGGGTTAAAATACTCCAGCTTCAAATAGACGTCCGCATCTGATTTTCCAACAATCCTGTTTAATTTCACAAGTGGCGTTTTACCAATCAGTTCAAGAATATTGTTACCAACCCGCATTAAAAAAACCTCCTATTCCGATTAAACTTATAGGATTTATTGATTACATATTATCAACAACAAACAGCTATTGTCAATCTATTTTTTCAAAATACTTTTTAATTGATCTTCATTAAACAAGCAGGGCACATTGCAAAAATGGCAGTTGACTTCGGCCTGGCCAAGTTCATACTTAATGGATTGCAGTTCTTCTTTGCCCAGTGCCCGCAACATTGCCCTGGACCGTTCGCAGGAGCAATTGCATGAAATTGAACCGGAGTTTTATCCAGGATTTCCATATCCTCTCCGATCAAAAAGTGCAACATTTTTTCAGGAGCTTCTCCATTATTTATCCGCTCCGATATAGAAACCAGTTTGGCGATTCTCTGTTTTAAGTGTTGAACTTTCTTGTTCGTAACTCCAGGTAAAACCTGAATCATATATCCGCCTGCCGCAAGGATTTTCCGTCCCTCTTACCATAACGCCCACCCCGACTGAAGAAGGCGTCTGTTCAGATATTGTAAAATAATAAGTGAATCTTCTCCAAGTTCTCCTGAAACAATGGGTGAGGGACCACGGTACGGTTCTTTCAAACCAAGGTCTTTCAATACATAAATGGTTCCTTTGCCACAGCTGAAACCACATCAAGCTTATTTCCTTTTCTCTTGCCCTCTACCTGCGGGTTTCTACATAGCCGCGCACTTGTCCCTGGCCACTTGCATCCACCATAATCTGTCCGATCGGCCCTTCCCCTTCAATGCGAATAAATACTTTATGTTATTTCTCTTTCAAAATAAGCCCCATCATCGCTCCCATGGTTGCCATTCTTCCCAAAGCATCACTGGCCACAGGAAAAGTATGGTGCCGCTGCAGCAATTCCTGAACCAGGTTTGTAGTCAGGGCAGCAAAGGCACGAACCTGGCCATCTCTGAAATTGCCCCAATTGCATAACTTCCATTATTGTTCATTCCCTTCTATTAAAAAGAACCACTTGTTGTGATCTGACCCTTCCATACCAGACAGTACATTCCTTCCTTTTTCCTGTCTTGTACAGGGGGATCATATCATTAGCAAGAAGTTCCTTCTTTTCATCCTTTTCATTTGATGTTTCGTTCGTAAATATATCTCAGTCCTTCAAGAGTTAAAAAGGGATTGACTTCATCAATTGTCTTTGTATCTTCACTGATTAATGGAGCTAATCCCCCTGTAGCCACCACTTTGGGGCGCTTGACAAACAATTTCTTCATACGGGAAACGATTTCATCAATAACTCCTACATATCCATAATATATTCCGGCTTGCATCGATTGAACCGTATTTTTTCCAACTACTGAATCCGGCCTGGTAATCTCTACTCTCGTCAGTTTTGCCGCCCGCTGGTACAAAGCTTCAGCTGAAATATTGAGTCCCGGCGTAATCGCTCCGCCAACATAGTCGCCGGCTTCATCTATATAACAGAAAGTGGTCGCCGTCCCAAAATCAATGATGATCAGAGGCGGACCGTATATTTTTATACCTGCAATGGCATTGGCGATCCGGTCTGCCCCTACTTCACGCGGGTTATCGTATTTTATATTCAGACCGGTTTTCACTCCTGGCCCCAAGATAACCGGAGTTCGGTGAAAATACTTTTCGGTCATTTTGCGCAAGACAAATGTAAGCGGCGGGACAACCGATGAGAGAATCACCCCTTCAATCTCTTCCGGTAGCACATTTTTATAAGACAGCAAATTTATCAACTTCATGCCATATTCATCTTCAGTCGCATTGCGGTTTGTATGTAAACGCCAGTGATGCAGAAGTTTTCCCTTGCAATACACGCCTAACACCATGTTGGTGTTTCCAATATCCATGACTAATAACAGTTTTTTGCTCAAGTTTTCCACCTGCTTCAACCATGTTTTATAACTTTAATTATATAAGAATAGTCTACCCTTTTTATATGATTTTTCCATCTTCATTTATTAAACTCCGGCAAAAAAGAGGCGTTACCGCCTCTTTTTTACAGTGGTTTATTTTTTGTTATCCGAGTCATGATTTACCGGATCATTGCCAACAAAAGGATTTGTGTTCGCGGAGAGAGTGTCCTCACTGTTTTGCTCGGTACTTGAACCATTGAGGAGTTCATCAGATTGCTTTTGGGAAGTGTCATCCTGTTGTTCAGATTCTTTTTCGTCTGAATCATTTTCCTTGGACTGGATGTTCACCTTTACCTTTTCTTCCAATTTCCCGTTTTCAATAAGCTGCCTGATTTGATCCTCATCCAATGATTCCCGTTCCAGCAAGGTTTGAGCCAGCAATTCCAGTTTGTCGCGATGCTCCAGAAGCAGGTTTTTGGCACGATTGTAGCAAGAACGAACCAAATCCTGCATTTCGGAATCAATCTCATAAGCCACCTTGTCGCTGTAATTGGATTCATGCCCGAGATCACGCCCCAGGAATACCTGTCCCTGAGAACGTCCGAATGTCATCGTAGCCAGATTTTCGCTCATTCCATATTCAGTAATCATGGAACGGACAATCCCGGTTGCTTTTTCAAAATCATTGCTGGCTCCCGTACTTACTTCACCAAAGATAATCTCTTCCGCAACACGCCCTCCAAGCAATCCGGTCACCCGATCCAGCAATTCATTTTTGGTTGCCAGATATCGGTCTTCCTTGGGTAACATCATTGCATAGCCTCCGGCTTGCCCGCGTGGAATAATGGTCACTTTGTGAACGATATCGGCATTAGCCAGATAATATCCGCACAGAACATGTCCGGATTCGTGATAAGCGACAATCTTGCGTTCCTTTTGACTGAACACCCGGCTTTTTTTCTGAGGACCCGCAATCACACGGTCGACTGCTTCATCGACTTCTTCCATCGTAATTTTCTTCTTGTTATTTCTGGCAGCAAGAAGGGCTGCTTCGTTCAACAGGTTTTCCAGATCCGCTCCGGAAAAACCGGTCGTCCGCTGGGCAATGACTCCCAATTTCACGTCATCTGCAAGCGGTTTGTTACGTGAATGGACTTTCAATATCGCTTCCCGGCCTTTGACATCGGGCCGGTTAACAAGAATCTGACGGTCAAAGCGGCCAGGACGCAATAAAGCAGGATCAAGAATATCCGGCCTGTTCGTCGCTGCCATAATAATAATTCCGGCGTTAACATCAAAACCGTCCATTTCCACGAGCAATTGGTTCAATGTTTGTTCACGCTCGTCATGACCACCGCCGAGGCCGGCACCGCGCTGACGGCCAACAGCATCAATTTCATCAATAAAAATAATACATGGTGCATTTTTCTTAGCTTGTTCAAACAAGTCGCGAACACGGGACGCTCCAACACCAACAAACATTTCCACAAAGTCGGAACCGCTGATAGAAAAGAAGGGAACTTTCGCTTCTCCTGCGACTGCTCTTCCCAAAAGCGTTTTCCCTGTTCCTGGAGGACCGACCAAAAGAACCCCTTTTGGAATTCGTGCGCCCATCTGCACATATCGCCGGTTGTCTTTCAGGAAGTCAACTATTTCAACAAGTTCAGCTTTTTCCTCATCTGCACCAGCTACATCATCAAAAGTTACCCGCCTTTTTTCTTCGCTGTACAACTTGGCCTTGCTTTTGCCAAAGTTCATGACGCGGCTTCCGCCGCCTTGCGCTTGATTCAACAAGAAGAAGAAAAGAAACAGAATAACGACAAAAGGTATGATGTACGTAAATAAGGTGATCCAGATTGAGTCACCCTTTGGTTTTTCATAATTAACCTTTACATTCGCCTTTTGCAAATCAGTCAGAACCGTTGAACCATAGTCAGCTGGACCTCGTGTTATAAAGGATTTATTGGGTTGGTTTTTAAACTTGCCCTCAATATGATAAGTACCCCCATCCAACTGCACTTTGATGTCTGTCAGTTGATTGGCCATCAATTGTTTTCTGTACTGATCATAACTTAACTGGTTTGTATCAGTTGCCGGATTGGCAAACATATTTACAACCGCGATGGTTACAAGGATGAGGATAATATATAATACTCCATTTCTGAGGAAGTAGTTTTTCATCCCTGGCCTCCTCTCAATCCACTTGTATCATTCTATCACAGCAAGTAAATAATTCTCAACAAAATCTAAAGTATCTAGCGGGAGTAAACCTCTTTCTTAAGAATGCCTATGTATGGGAGATTTCGATATTTCTCCGCATAGTCCAAACCATAACCGACGACAAAGGCGTCAGGAATCGTAAACCCGCTATAATCAGGGCGCAAGTCCACTTTACGGCGTTCCGGTTTGTCCAACATGGTGATTATTTTTACTGATGCAGCATTCCTTCCTTTTAACAGGTCAACCAGATAGCCAAGAGTCAGGCCTGAATCAATAATATCTTCGACGATCAGGACATGACGTCCTTCGACAGATGTTTCCAAATCTTTAATAATTCTTACAACACCAGAAGATGTTGTAGAGTTTCCATAGCTGGAAACAGCCATGAAATCCACTTCGATCGGGATTGACATTTCTCTGATCAAGTCAGCCATGAAAGGAACAGCACCTTTTAAAACACAGATACATAACGGATTTAACCCTTTATACTCCTTGGAAACAGTTTTCCCCAACTCCTCTGCCTTTTTCTGAAGTTGCTCCTTAGTAAGCAGTATTTCAGCGATATCCTCTTGCACAATGATTCCTCCTAACCTCCACGATTGCTCCCACCAATCATTTCATACGGACCCTCATGGTCCCATAACAAATAAAGAAAACGCGAAGTAGCTGGCGTAACAAGTGCCTTGTCAGATCTTTTCACTCCTGGAATCCAGATCAGTTCATCTCCGCTCCCCACCAGCGGATAACATGTTCTCAGTTTCCTGGGTATTTTTGCTTCCATCATTAAGCTTTTTACTTTTTTTCTTCCGCTCATACCTGGGCAGTGCATTTTATCTCCAGGTTGCCTCATACGGACATAAAGCGGATCCTTGAGAAGATCCAGATCAAAAACAGCATTGTCACGGGCATTCCTTAATCTATGTATGGGTTGGTCAGTCTCTATAATTTCTATTGTACCCAGAAATCCCGGTAATGAAGCTTTTCCGGAACGGGGTAACCAAATAACTTTCTGGATTTCTTGCTTTGTTTCTGCATTATCTGGCTTTGAAGGTGTTTTTTTTATAATCAGGCTGCCATACATCCGTTCAGCAACAACCTCTTTAAACAGATTGATCATGGCGGACGGATTTTGGTTTTTGGCCAGCTTCCGAACCTGATCTACCTTGTCAAGGGATAGCTCCGTTATTTCTTGATGACAAAGATAACTTAATATTAGTTTAACCATTCTTCTTTGTAAAGCAACCGATAGATGAAGAAAGCTTGAAATGTTCAGGACGTAACTGTGCTCATCCCAATTGCTAACGACCTGCTTAAACGCCTGATCCATCAAATATTCCCATTCTTTCTCTTCTTCGTGAATGAGTTCGGATAACTTCAGGATCGCTTCTTCAACCCGGGGATTAAATGTCCTTAATAAAGGAATCAACTCCTGTCGAATACGGTTCCTTGTATAAACGACCGATTGATTGCTGGAGTCTTCACGATACAGGATTCTGTTTGCTTCACAAAACGCGATAATTTCTTTTTTGGCAAATCCAAGAAACGGTCGGATTAACACATAATCTTCCCATTTTCTGGCCCACTCCATACCGGCAAGCCCCTTCAAGCCGGTTCCCCGGATCAGGCGCATTATTACTGTTTCCATTTGGTCATCGGCGTGGTGTGCGAGTGCCAGACGATTGACCCTTCTCTCATCAGCAATCTGTTTAAACGCCTGATAACGCAAACGGCGAGCAAGATCCTGTTTGTTTCCCCCACGCTGTTTCATTTCTTTCGGCACATCCACATGAGCTACATCGATGGGAATCCCCCACGCCTGCGCATGGCGGAGCACATGTCTCTCATCTTCATCGCTTTCTCTTCCGCGCAAATGATGATTGACATGAACAGCAAGAACCTGGAAACCGAACACTTTCTCCAGCTGTTTCAAGGCAAACAGTAAAGCCATGGAATCCGGGCCTCCAGAAACTCCCACCAATACTTTATCGTTCTGCCTGATCAATCCTCTCGATTCAATTTTTTTATGAAACTGTTCCAGGAACAATATCATCTTCCCCTTATAAAAGAAAGACCCGGGATCTCCCCGGGTTGTTAATTATTCTACCCTCCTCCATCATATCCTTTTTTATGGAGGGAAGCAATTTTATGATCCGCCTCAAAATCCAGGCACTAGTTGACCGGCTGCGGACGCACCAGTTTCTTTACTCCTGGCACGCGGATCGTTGACCACTCAGGAGCATGCTTTTCCACTTTGGATACAACAATTGTCATATCATCCATAATTTGCCCTTCATGATATCGAACCATTTTCTCCAACAGGCAATCGGCAAATCCCTGTGGGTCTTTGGTGTCAATTTCCTGAATCAGGCGGGTCATAAATGCGTCTTTATTGACTGCAAGGTGTGGAGCATCGTAAACCCCGTCAGTCATCAGGATGATCATATCCCCGGGTTGCAACTGCATCTCAATCGGTTCAAATTCGATATTGTTCAAGATGCCAATCGGAGGATTAGCAGCCGACAAGGCCATCACCTTTTTTCCCCGCTTGATAAAACCGGGGGTTGAACCAATCTTCATAAACCTGCCTTCCGCTGTATTCAAATCAATGACCGCCAAATCAATCGTTGCAAACATTTCATCCGCCGAACGCAAACTCAGTATGGAGTTGACCGTTTCTACCGCCCTCTCCTCATGCATTCCGGCTTGCAAGAGACGGCGCAAAAGTTTTAACGCCGCACTGCTTTCTTCCTGTGCCCGTTGTCCGTTACCCATTCCATCCGACAGCCCCACTGCATATTTCCCTGTTCCCAAATTCATATAGCAATAGCTGTCTCCGGAAATAACGCCTCCACCCTTGGCAGCACAGGAAGCTCCGGTTTTCATTTCAAAGCGCTGTGCCGATCCCAATGTAATCACCGCGCCAGGCAATCCGTCCTTGACGACCTTCCGGTAAACGGAAACAGGCTCTCCCAAAATCTCCGTAAGCAGTGGAGCAACCAATTTTTTGCACTCGTCCAGTCCTCCGCGTTCAGGCATAATCACTTCAATTTCCACTTTCCCCTCCTCCAGATTTATAATATCAACACGCTGAATGGACAGGCCAAGTTCCTCAAGCGCCTCATGAATTTGATCTTCATGGGCTGTCAGGACTTGCGTCTCATGCCGAATCTCCTTGGCCAGCCTGGACATGACTTCGGACATACCGGCCAGTTGATCCGATACCAGCCGCCGGGACTCATGCATTTTTTCTTTCCAGTAAATTTTTTGCTCATATCGTGCATACTGCCGTTGAATCGAGGCAAGCACTTTATCACTCCGCATACAATAACCTTGCCAGGATTCGGGAATCACATGCTGTTGCGTCCCGTTCTCTTCTACCATGGCCATCAGGTTCATCATGCCCTGATAGGTTTTCACCACTTTTTGCTCCCAGCATTGCGAAAACTTGCCGCATCCTGTACAAGCTTGCTCCATAATTTCCGAGATAAAGAATTGAGCCTGATCCTCATCTTCTTTTTTGTGTTTCGTCACATCTTCGCGAAAGCTGAATGCCAACTCCTGAAACAGTTCGGTGAATTTCTCCACTTTGGATGCAGTTACATCCCTGAGCCGCTTGATGTATTCCTGATGGGCCATATGATTTTCCAAAGTACCAGGGACATAACGGGCAATTGTCTTGAAAAAGCGATCCGGTGTCAGAAGGAAAAAGGCGACAGCAATGGCTGACTCCTGCATCGACAGCCACATGGCTGACGTTGCGCCGTCATACAATGTCAGAATTGCAGATCCCAACAGAAAACCGATTGACACTCCGATCTTTTTCCCTTCCTTGAACAACCCGGCCAATAATCCTGCGAACGCCAATAAACTGATTTGCACGATGGCCGCAGTATTGGACAAACTTAGAATAATACCCGTAACCACTCCCATTGAGGAGCCTATCATCCCTCCGCCGACCAGAGCCAGTGTCAAAATCGCATATCGCGATATGATGTTTACAATGGTTAACTCTCCAGCTTCCCAGCCCATTGTTCCAGTCATGACGGAGCCCATCAATATGACAAGACAAACAATTTCTTCCTGCCTGAGGGAAATCCGTTTTTTCTTTACAGTAAAGACAGGCAGGGATTGCACAAAAATAAACGTCAGTATAAAGCTGAGAAGTATTTCAACTCCGGCCAGCAAAAATTGGTACGAATTCCAGTCTGCCCACCACCACTCGGCAAGGCGGACCGCGATACTGCTCAGTCCCACTGCGAAAGGGGAAAAACTGATTTGATCTTTTCCCAAGGCATCGAAACCCTTTTGAATAACAAGGTATATCATCAGGCTACCCGTCATTTTTGCCATTTCAAAACTGCTTATTGTTGCAGCTCCCATGATCAGGGATAACATGACAACAGGCCACTGCTTTCTGGCCAAATGATAGATTACCGCAAGATACGCAATCGCAAATGGTGAGACGGTATCCAAAATGGTTGCTCTTCCCAACAATACACCCATCATTACAATTGGGATATTCCACATTCTTGCCAAACGGTACATGAGCCGTTTCTGTCTGCTTTTCTGCAAACCAAACCAGTTGCCGACCGGACGAACAAGGTAATTCCAAAAATGAGTTCCTACTTGCATGCTTCTCACCTCGCGATCAGATTGTGCCACCCATTATAGCGAGGAAGCAACTGGAAAGTTTGTCATAATGTCTGAAGAGATAAAATTTTTTTGCGACATTTTTTCAGGTGATCTTTTCCCCTGCTTTTTTCCAAACAACTCCTCAATTTTGTTTAAAGGGATACAAACAAATGAGCCCCCGGTTTCCTCAGGGAGCTCACTCAGATCTCGTCATTCCTTGTCGTTATCTCTCAAGCCGGACATGAGTGCGACAAAACTTCTGACAACTTGCCATGCAACTATCAATTTGTCGAAACCATCTTCTAACGATGCCGGGATGAGGAATCGGCCAAAGGATACATGTTTGCCTTGCGGATAAACGAAGGAATCAGCTTGTGATTCTTATGCAGACGAATCATTTGATCCAGTGTTCTGAGTGCGTGAACCTGCTGTTTTCGTTTCAGCTGTCCGCGTTCAATGGAATCGGCGAATTCATCAACATCAATCAGGTGATAATGGTCTTCCGGATCAATAATTAAATCCAACAGCAAGTCTACCATTACATATTGCAAACGGCCAACCTGATGCATCTGCATCACATCGCAATAATAATAGAGGAATTCCCCGGACCGCGAAAACACTTTGGAAATGGTATACCCTTTACGTACAAAATAATAAGTGAGAAAGATCCGCTTGCCGTCAGGATTGGCATACTGTGTAGAAAAACAATGGCGGCCGCGCCAATCCCGGACTTTTTCAGTATAGGTTTTATTTATAGTGGTAAATTTTATTTTCTTTATAACTACATTCACACAATCACTCCCATTGCTCATCACAAGCACCTAAAAATAACACAAAAAAAAGGCGATGTCCACCCAATCGGGCCAGCTCGCCTTCTCCTTACATATTTGGTAGCGGCGGAGGGCCTCGAACCCCCGACCTCACGGGTATGAACCGTACGCTCTAGCCTGCTGAGCTACGCCGCCACATTTTTGGTTGCGGGGACAGGATTTGAACCTGCGACCTTCGGGTTATGAGCCCGACGAGCTACCTGACTGCTCCACCCCGCGTCGTTTTTTATTGTTCATCGTCGCGAACAAACTCAATTATACAAAGCAGGAGCGTTGATGTCAACACAAAATTTATTATTTTATTCCGGATTCCCCGTTATTCGTAGAGTAGGTATCTTTTCCGCATCTCTTCAAATTTATTCAATTCATCTTCCCACTGCTGGACAATCTCTTTGGCAGATTTGCCCTGGTCAATATGTAACCGCAATTGATCTGTCCCTGCCAAAAGATCTATCAAATATCGTTCCCCGGATTTCACCCAGGCAAACTTGCCAGGGTATAACCTCCTCGTTTTCTCAATAATTGCAATTCCCGAAAGCAGAGGATCAAACTGTTTGCAATCGGTAATATGCAATTGCACGCCACCAGCTGTTTCCCTCTCATATTTGGAAAACACAGGGCTAAAATATGCTTCCCGGAAAAAAACACCAGGCAGGTTCTCCTGGTTTAAAACAGCAGCCAATTCCCATCCCTTTATATAAGGAGCCCCGATCAACTCAAATGGACGGGTTGTTCCTCTTCCTTCCGACAAATTGGTTCCTTCAATCAATCCCAAGCCAGGATATGCGCAGGCAGTCGACAGAGCAGGCATATTCGGGGAGGGCATCACCCATGGCAGTCCAGTTTCCTCATAAATTTTATCACGCGTCCAGCCCTCCATTCTGATTACATGCAAATCTGCCCTGTTTTTTATCTGATCATTAAACAAGTGCGCCAATTCCCCAACAGTCATTCCATGCCTGAGAGGAATCGGAAACTGTCCGACAGAGGACTCATACCCTTTTCTTAACACGGGGCCTTGTACACGCTCTCCTCCAATTGGGTTGGGACGATCAAGGACATAAAACGGCTTCCCGGCCATGCCCGCTGCCTCCATCGCATCCGCCATGGTATAAATATATGTGTAAAAGCGGGTTCCTGTATCCTGCATATCAAAAACGAGAATATCGACTTCCCGAAAGAGACGAGTAATTTCCTCCGGTTTTTTCCCGTACAGGTTCTCGAACCGGATCTTCGTCTTGGGATCAATTATGGAACCGGGCATTTGGCCGGCCTGATCCGTACCGCGCACTCCATGTTCA
The DNA here is from genome assembly GCA_965544045.1 of uncultured Thermoactinomyces sp. Taxonomy (GTDB): domain Bacteria; phylum Bacillota; class Bacilli; order Thermoactinomycetales; family Thermoactinomycetaceae; genus Thermoactinomyces. Next base: position 41,635 of record CBEULT010000006.1, on the reverse strand, counting down.
GGCCCAAATACTTTTGTTATGCGAATCCCCCTGGAGAGCATCGCATCAAGTCCGTGCCTGTAATCAGCTGTGATACCGGTCGGATTTGTAATAAGTCCCACACGCTTTCCCTGAAATATCCCGGGGTTTGCCAAAACCTGCTCCAAACCGGTTACAACCATTTTATCATTTTTGTAATTCAGGCGAAAAAACAGAATGGCTATTAAACTCAAAATTACAACAAGGAAAATAATCCAAACCCTTTTTTTCATTTGGAACACCTCCGCCCTCAGGGTGTTCAGGATAAAAAAACTCTTGTTCCTTTCTGGAACAAGAGGACAGATTCTACTAATTCTCCTTCTTCTCAATGGAGTAGATCTCTTCTCCTGGTTTGCCGTAACCCATCTTGTGAGCAAGTTCCAGCATATAATCTTCCGACTTCAATTTTTGGACTTCCTGTTTCAGTTCTTTCTGCTTTGTTTGGGCTTGTGCCAATTGTTCCTGTTTGGCAACCAATTCCTTTTCTTGCTCCCACACGCGCATTTGCTGGATAAAACTTTGCACTCCTGCCCAACAGCTAAATACAACCACGATGACCAGCCAGATCAACCTGCGCCTCCGAACCGCCGGATGCAAAGGACGGGACGGTTTTGATGAAGACTGTGACTTTTGTTCCCTTTTCGGGCGTTGAAATGAAAGGATTTTATCTTCGCCATTTTGAAAAGGCATGTTTATCCATCCTTATCTCTGTTCTTATTCCACCATGCTTTAAACTTTTGACTTATCACCTTACCTTTTTGGAACCAAGGCTTAAACCAGGCATTTACTCGTATGGTCACCGGGCGAAACAAAAAAACAAGCGGAGACAAAAGTATTTTGACAAGACCAAAAATTCCCTTCCACAAGAAGCGGACAAACCGTTTTATGACTGTCCGGACAGCATTGAGAGGTACTCCTAAACATAAATAAAGGAGTCGAAAAAAAAAGGACAGGACCCGTTCCGCAAAATTTAACAGAATACGGATTCCGTAAATCACTTGCCGACTTACCCACTTAAAATAGATAAAAAAGCCCGTACACACAGCAACAAAAAAATAAAAGCGGAGTTCTCCCCAATTGCTCCAAAACAACAACCCGCACACCAAAGCGGCCGAAACTATCCAGTAAAGCAAGTCAATGAGGGAAACCAGCCACCCGCGCAGTCGAAAACGAACCGTCAGTACACGGTAGAAATCGAGAATGAGCCCAATAAAAAAACCGGACCCAAACATTAAGGCCATCGTAAGCCATTGCGTCTGCAGTGTCACTTGAAGATCCTGCTCCAGACGCCCTTAACCTTTTCCTGCGCAGGCATGGACGCATCCAAATAGCTCATATCCACAATATGGCCTTCTATAGAAACGCGCCCCTGATCCAGATCCAGGGTTTTTATATGCAAATCTTGTCCCCTGATCCCCAGGTATCCATAATCGGTTTGAAGCAGAAACTCTTCACTGTCAAAGCTCTCCACACGGGTTACACCGCTTACTTCCAATGTGTTACGGTTCATCATCACAATTTCGTGCGGGTGCCCACTAAACGTCTCTTCCATATCACGTACCTCCTCTCTTGGTACATGATATGGACAAAGTCTCTTGCATAGAACTACTTTTCGCTACCGAGCAAATCACAAAACCATCTATGCTTCCTGTCCTTTATTTACGGCTTCTTCACGCAAAAGGACATACATTTGCCCTGCATCCTCTTTGCGTACGGAATTAAGCAACTTTTCCACACGTACAGTTACTCTTTTCCGTCCATATCGAATCGCAATCTCATCGCCAACTGCCACAGGAGTCCCCGCTTTGGCTGTTTTGCCGTTTACCGTAACCCTCCCCTGGTCACACACTTCCTTGGCCAATGTCCGTCTTTTCACCAAAAAGGATACTTTTAAGAATTTATCTAAGCGCATGATGCCACCTTCTATCTTTTAACAATTTCTTGGACAATGGGAAAATCCCTGCTTTTACTCTGTTTACTTACCCGATTTTTTAACGTTCAATTATTGCCTTTTTCCAAACTTTTGGCTTCATCCCACCACGCATCCAGGTCTGCGAGGGAAAAATCTTCCCAATTTTTCCGGGACATTTTTACTTTGTCCTCAATATAACGGAAACGGCGCTCAAACTTGTAACAGGCTCCTAGCAAGGCAAGTTCCGGTTGAACTCCGATAAAGCGGGCATAATTGACTAAAGAAAACAGGATATCACCCAGTTCCTCTTCCTTTTCTGCCTGTGTTTTGGCATCAATAATTTCTTTTAATTCCTCCTGGACTTTTTGCAGAACATCATTCGGGTTCTCCCAGTCAAAACCTGCTTTGGCCGCCTTTTTCTGCTGTTCGTAGGCCTTCATTAAAGCAGGGAAATTCCCGGGAACATCGTCAAGAATGGAAGAGTCTTCCCCATCTTTTTCCTGCGCCTTGATCTGGTCCCAGTTCTGTTTTACATCTTCCGGTGTTTCCGCTTCCACCGTCCCAAACACATGAGGATGGCGGCGAATCATTTTGTCATTCAAATGGCGAATAACATCATGAATATTAAAAATCCCTTCTTCACTGGCAATTTGTGAATGCAACATCACCTGAAGCAATACATCTCCCAGCTCATCTGCCATCGCATCCGGGTCATTTTCCCCGATTGCCTGCAAAAACTCATAAGCCTCCTCAAGCAGGTAGGGCCGCAAGCTTTCATGGGTCTGTTTCCGATCCCAGGGACACCCTTCAGGACTCCGCAATAAACGGATGACTTCTACCAAATAGTCAAACCGCGAATAAAAATCGGCATCATTTTTCAGCGGGGGAACATAAACAGAAGTGAAATCGCTGAAAAGCTCCTTATGATCCAACTCATGAAGCGGAACAGAAGTGATTTGCTCCATTCCTTCTATTCCGCAAGCAGTAGCAATTTTCACTGTATGGTCATATGGATAGATATCCATCAGTGTCAATTTAACTTCTGACGCAACAAACCGGCTGTAAACCTGCCCCACCAACACATGGTTTTTCGGATCTATACTTCCGGGAGAAAATCCGGTTCCATTTACCAGTTGAAAACCTTCAATCGGTTCTATTTGTAATCGGCAAAAAATCGCATCCAAAAAGCTGCTGCTTCCACCCCTGACGTCCACCGCGACCTTGTGCTCGGCTTCCTTTTCCAACAAAAGGGAAACCGTTCGCTCAGCAACCATTGGATGTCCAGGAACAGCATAAACAACAGGAGGCTTCCTGGATGCAGCCTCCAATAAACGCCGGGCAATCTCCTGATAAACTGAACTAAAATCATCTTCCGTTTCATAAACATTATCAAAGGATGTAAAGGAAATTCCTTGTTCAGTCAGCCAATCGGCCACAGGTATTTTGCTCGTCCTTAAAAATACAGTACCCTCTCCTTTTAAAGTCTGCAATGTTCTCAAAGCAAGAGAATCTTGATCACCAAACCCCAAACCGACAACAATAATTTTTGCTTCCATCCTTCTCCTCCAATATCGGATTTCTTTTACTCCCGCCTGTCCGGCAACCATCCCCACTTATCCAGCAGAGGAACAAGCTTTCTTCGCAATTTCGGCACTTTTTCCAGATCAGCTCGAGTCCAGGCTCCAAATCTGAGCAAAGCCCACAGGTAACCAATGATTCCCGTCAGTATGGATATTAAGGTAGTAATCATCATTGCCAGTCTGAATTCCATTACAGGCAGCATCAAGCGCTGGACTCCGTATGAGACGCCATAAACAGCAAAGCCCATCCAGATAATTGACCAGCCGGTTAACAGTGTTTTCCTGTGAAACCATGTTTTCCATTGAAAAAGTTGTCTTAACTTGAGGAATTGCAACAAAGCCGTACAGGCAAAAGCAATCACAGTAGCCGCCGCAGCTCCCCGAATATCCCAAACGGGGATCAGAAGGGCATTCAGACCTGTTTTCATAACAACACCGATGAGCAAATAAATTGCCGGCAAGTAAACTTTCCCCAATCCTTGCAAAATGCCTGCCGTTACGATAGACAATGTTGAGAAAATACCGGTAAGTGCCAAAATGGACAAAGCATCCGAACCGGCCTGGTCCTCAAACAGCATTACATTGGCAGGTTCAGCAATGACAGCCAGTCCCACCGATGCAGGCAGTCCCATGGCCCATGTAAGTTGCAAAGCAAGACACGACTGATTCTCCAATTCATTTTCCTTGCCTTTGGCCTTGGCTTCGGAAATCGCAGGAACAATCGACAAGGCAATCGCCGTCGCAAAGAAGGTAGCTACCTGAATCAAAGGCTGTCCCCGATCATAAACCCCCTTGAGACGGATTGCACTCTCCATCTCCCATCCCAAATCCACCATGAAGTTGGCTACGGTAAAAGAATCAACCAGAGAAAAAACGGGAAGAATAAGAGAACCGATACAAATAGGCAACGATAAGCGAAAAATCGTTTTTATTACTTTTTGCGGTGGTTCCATACCGGATGATGCTGCCGGATTTTGCACACTTCCCTGATTCAGCTGGTTTTTATGCCAATAAAACAGCAATACAAAGAATGCACCTACAGCTCCGGTTGTTGCGCCAAATACAGCGCCTGCCCCAGCATAAACAATTCCCAGTCCTGCATCCATAAAATACCAGGCAAAAGCCAGGATAGTTGCGACTCGAATCATCTGTTCGATTATTTGTGAAGTTGCGGTGGGAACCATGTTCTGCTGCCCTTGAAAAAAACCCCTCATAACGGCCAGAAACGGAACGATTAAAAGGGCAAACGAAACTGTCTGGATCGGCAATGTCAATAAGTTCCGATTCCCCATCCATTCAGCTAACTGCCCCGCTCCGAAAAAAAGCAGCAAAAAGAAGACCAAACCCAATAAAAACAAAATAATAATTGATATCCGAAAAATCTGCCGCGCTCCCTCAAATTGCCCGTTGAACCATTTTTCAGATACCATTTTGGAAATCGCAGCAGGAAATCCGGCTGTTGCCAGAATCAGCAAAACACTGTACAGTGGATATACTTGCTGATAAACATACATTCCTTCGTCCCCGGTAATATTTTGATAAGGCACCTTGTAAACGGCACTCAGTATTTTCGTAAATAAAGCGGCTCCGCCCAGAATAAACGCACCGCGAATGAAAGACCTCCGGCTCTGGCTCTCTTCTATCATTTTCCAGGAAAACCCCTCTCCACACAACAGTGCAATTGCTTTTCATTATACAAGAGTGCGTAAAGTTGGCAAAGAAAAAGCAGGTACATTCACCTGCTGGACAAAAAATCTTTAATTCTCCATCTGTTTCCCCAGGAAAGCCGCTGCGGTACTGGCCAGTTTTATTTCCAGTTCACCCAGTTTCTCTCCCTCTTTCCTGTTCAAAACAATAACCGCCCCGATTGGATCGCCACCTGAATTAATAGGCACTATGATATAGGACTGGTATTCTTCCTGCACACCCCTGAAAATCTCTACTGTTCCCGGGTTAGTTTCCAACAGGGATCGCCGCTCATCCATACAAGATTCCACAATTTCTCCAATTGACTTTTCCATATATTCTTTTTTGGATATACCGGCTACAGCAATCACACTATCCCGGTCACATATCAGTGTTGGATAATACATATTTTCGTAAAGTGCTTCCGCATATTCCTGTGCAAAATCCCCTAACTCCCCGATGGGAGAATATTTTTTCAGAATAACTTCCCCGTCCCGATCCACAAAAATCTCCAGAGGATCTCCTTCTCGAATACGCAATGTCCGCCGAATTTCTTTGGGAATCACTACACGTCCAAGATCGTCAATCCGACGAACGATGCCGGTTGCTTTCATAAAATAATTTCCTCTCTTTCTTCATATATTTTTATGATTGCTGGTTGAAATTTCTTTACCAACCATAGTATTGATCTTCTTCCAATTTATTATGCAAAGTTATATACATAAAAAAAAAAGCCCAGTGGGCTTTTACAGAAAAAAACTGATTCCTTGAAGATGATTTGTTTACTCTGTCTGCATCTGCAAGGAACCAGACAAGGGTTCAGTCCTGATCATCTGGAACTGATATCAGACTTGTTTTGTTCTTTTGGCAAGCTCCTTAGCCTTTCCGGGGAGCTTGAAGAAGTGACTTGAATTGCAGTTCCTCTTTCAAGACCTGTTCATAAATTTCCTGCCGTTTTTGCATTTTCACTTGCTCATCCGCTTTTTCAACCGGTTTTTGCCCGCGATCCAACACTTTTACAATATGGTAACCATAATCAGTCTTGATAGGGTCACTAATCTTGTTCAAAGGCAGTTCTCTGCAGGCTTTGGCAAATTCAGGGACAAACTGGTCTGGCGTCCCTTCATAAATTCCATTTGTTTGCTTTGATCCAGGATCATCCGTATACTCTTTTACCAGTTTGGAAAAGTCTTCACCTGAATCCAATTTTTTCTTTGCTTCATCCGCTCTTTTCTTCGCATCAGCTGCTGTCCGCTTGGGCTGTTCCTGCTGACTTCCGTCACTGATTGCAACCAAAATATGCTGAACTTTTACGTAATCATAGTTTTTTCCTTTTAGATGATCATCATAGTACTTGTTTACCCGGTGATATTCTATAAAAAACTGACGCAATTCACCACTGGTAAACCCTTGCCCCTTAATGGCTTTCTCCAATGATTCGGGTGTATCCTGCCCCTGGGCCTGTGCCTCGTTCCCCTTAATGCTTGCGTCCAATTCTTTCAAGGTCTGGTCCGCCTGTTTGGTATATGAAGGACTGTCTTTGATTTGTTTCAACATATATTGACGGGATGCGTACTCTTTGGCCAACTCTACTCTCAATTCCGTATTGTTTTGAACCGATGCGAGCATATTTGCCAACTGGGGATCCAGAAAGGCAATGATATTGATATAGCGGTTTAAATCCCCTTCAATCACTTTTCCTCCCTTGTATTCAGCCACCACCTTTTTGCTTGTTGTGTTTAGCGGCTTGAACTGTTGCATCTGATTCTGCTCATTGTTTGCTTCTTCTTTCTTGTTTTCGCCGCTGCATCCAACAATGGATACAGACACCAGCAACATCATTGCCAAAACCCCGGTAATCCATTTTTTACTCAGTTGCATGTTGAACTGCTCCTTTCGGTTTGGGAACGTCCTTATATTTTACCAGAAACTGTTCGATCATATCTAATGCTTGTTTATGGGACAACTCTTTCGTCTTGAATAAAATCCCGATTTTTTTACCTGTGGAAAAGCGGATTTTCCCCGGGAAATCCTGTGCAATTTTAAATAGTTTTTGTCCATCGATCTGCCGATCCGGATTCAAAGTGATCACAATATCCCCATTTTTCTGCTCAACCGATTCGATTCCGTAAGAAATGGCATATGCCTTGATTTTGGCAACTTTTAACAACATCTGGACAGGTTCTGGCAAATCACCAAACCGGTCTTCAATTTCTTCTTCCAGATCACTGGCTTCATTTAGTGAGGAGACAGCACGGATTTTTTTATAAAGTTCAATTTTTTGTTTTTCATCACCGATATATTCAGTTGGCAGATAGGCATCTACACTCAGTTCAATAACCGGTTCAGCCTGTTCCTCTTTCATTTTATCTCCCTTAAGTTCTTCAATGGCTTCTTTCAGCATTTGACTATATAGCTCAAAACCCACTGTTGCAATATGGCCGTGTTGTTCCGCACCCAAAATATTGCCGGCGCCCCGAATAGACAAGTCTCGCATTGCGATTTTGAAACCTGAACCAAGCTCCGTAAACTCCTTAATGGCTTGCAAACGTTTCTCTGCTGTTTCAGACAGCACTTTATCCCGCTGGTAGGTAAAATAGGCATAAGCAATGCGATTGGAACGTCCCACCCGACCGCGCAACTGGTAAAGCTGGGACAATCCCATTTTATCGGCATTATAAATAATCAGCGTATTAACATTGGGAATATCTACACCTGTTTCAATAATGGTCGTACTTACCAGTACATCATATTCTCCGTCAAGGAAATCAAGCATAACCTTTTCCAGTTCTGATTCCGGCATTTGCCCATGGGCCACTGCGATACGTGCTTCGGGTACCAAAACCCGGATCTGCTCAGCCATTTGTTCGATATTATTCACTTGATTATAAAGGAAGTAAACTTGCCCTCCCCGTGCCAGTTCCCGTTCGACTGCTTCACGCACCAATGCCCCGGAATATTCAAGGACATATGTCTGGACAGGAAACCTGTTTTCAGGAGGCGTTTCAATCACGGACAGATCACGAACCCCCATCATGGCCATGTGCAAGGTACGCGGAATCGGTGTCGCCGACAAAGTCAGAACATCAATATTATGTTTCAGCCTTTTGATTCTCTCCTTGTGCTTCACCCCGAAACGCTGTTCTTCGTCAATAATGAGTAGTCCCAAATCTTTAAAAATAATATCTTTTGACAACAACCTGTGTGTCCCTATAACAATGTCGACGGTTCCATTTTTCAAGCTTTCAATGGTCTGTTTTTGCTGCTTGCGGGTACGAAACCGGCTTAACACATCGATTTGTACCGGGAAGTCAACAAAGCGTTCCCGAAACGTTTCATAGTGCTGTTGTGCAAGAATGGTTGTAGGAACCAAGATAGCAACCTGTTTTCCATCCATTGTTGCTTTAAATGTAGCGCGAATAGCCACTTCTGTCTTTCCATACCCCACATCTCCACACAACAGGCGATCCATTGGCTGGTTTTTTTCCATATCCTTCTTGATTTCTTCCACAGAACGAAGTTGGTCAGGAGTCTCTTCGTATGGAAACATGGCTTCAAATTCTTTTTGGTAAGGTGTGTCCTTGGAATAACCATATCCTTTGGCATATTGCCGCTTCGCATACAATTCTATCAAATCCTGTGCAATATCTTGTACCGAAGACCGCACTTTATTTTTGACTTTACTCCATTCACTGCCGCCCAGACTGTAAATCCTCGGTGTTTTTTCCTCGCCACCAATATATTTCTGTACCTGGTCAATCTGCTCTACAGGCACATAAAGCTTGTCGTTGCCCGCATACTGTATATGCATATAATCCTTATGCATTCCCCTTACTTCCAGGGTTTCAATGCCAAGATATTTTCCAATCCCGTGATTGACATGAACCACGTAATCACCAGGCTTCAACTCCTGGTAGTCCTTGATTTTCTCAACATGGTCCAGTTTTACATTACGTCGTGTCCGGCGCTGCCTTTGGGTAAACACTTCCCCCTCTGTAATTACTGCTAAACGGATTCCGTTCATCTCAAACCCATTTTGCAAATTTCCCAGACAAATAGTTGGCTGTCCCGGGAGCGGAGCATGACCGGATATATTTTTCCCTGCTTCCATCCCGTAATCATTTAGAACGCGCTCAAGGCGGTTCATTCGCTCTTCGTTGCTGGCCAGGAAAACAATCCGGAAACGGGATTTTTTCCAACGTTCCCATTCCGCCTTCAGGACATGCATCTGCCCATGAAACTGCTGCATGCTGCGACACATGAACTGGATCACATTTTGTGGTTGAATCCCGGGGATTTGCCGCATAAACAAGGAAAGATGGATTCGCGGATATTCCTTGTTCATGATCACCTCTTCAAAAGAGAGTGAGATTTTTAACTTGGGCAAAAACTCCCCCTGCTGCAACAGTGCAACCTGCCATTCCCCTTCTTCATTTTCCATCTGGCGGGCACTTTCCATAATCCGGTTCGGTTCATCCAGAACCAGCAAACTGTCCTTTGGCATATAGCTTAACAAACTTTGGCAATCCTGATAAATCTGCGAGATATACTTGTAAATTCCGGTAAAGTAAGTGCTGTTTTTCAACTGTTCTATCTCATAACCAATCGATTGGTTTAACTTTTCCCTTAAGCTGGAATCTTTGGTAGCGCTTAACCGCTCTGCCAGCAATTTTTCCACTTTTTCTCCAGCCTGATATAACCTTTCCGGGGTAGCAAACAGCTCTGTAGCCGGTGGAATCACAACTTCCTTCCAATTATCAAGCGATCGTTGATCCGATGCAGAAAAAGGGCGGATGGAGTCAACTTCATCATCAAACCATTCCATTCGAATCGGATTCTCAAAATAGACAGGGTATATATCGACTATTCCTCCACGCACACTGAATTCCCCAGGTTTTTCTACCATATCGGTACGTTGGTACCCCACATATGCGATTTGTTCAATCAAAGTCTCAATTTTCTGCTCTTGTCCCGCTTTGAGAGAAATAAAACTGTCATGAAATACTTTTTTTGGCAGGAACAACTTGCGCATTCCCGAAAAGGGAACTACAAGAACCCCCATGAATCCCTGTACCAGACGGGTCAACACTTCGATTTTTTCTCCCAAAGTTTCCTGCCCGGCCATGGCTACTTCTGTTGTTACCAATTCGTTGGCCGGATACAGAAGCACTTCTTCTTTTGGCAGAATTTCCTGCAGATCTTCCGTTGCTTTCTGTGCATGGTTTAAATTGTGACAAATCAGCAAAACCGGCCTTTTTACTTCCTGATACAAGGCCGCAACATACAACATACGGGCAGTCCCCGTCAAACCGGCTACCATTTGCTCTTTCAGCCCGGTTTTCACTCCAGCCACCGTTGACTGAAAGTCCTGGTCTTGTTTAAGTATATGAATCAACGGTATCAACTGATGCTCCTCCCCCTTTTCTCTTGTCCCAGAGACCAAATAGAAAATAAGCCTTAGCTCGCAACAGCCAAGGCCGTTTTTTCAATATTATCAGAAAAATACCGACCATATTTCAATGAAAGAGTGATGGGTATAATAGCCTCTCCGGATTTTTATCCAACACTTCCTGACATGTTTCACAAGTCACTCTTACCACTCTATTTCCATCTATATCATTGGTTATTATATCCTTCCGCTCCTCCGGGGTCAACTGATCAAACCCCAACTGGGACTCCGTAACAAGCGGCGAATCAATTATTCCGATAGATTTTTGACAATGTCGGCAAATATAATGTATGGCCATAAAAATGCCTCCTGTTTTCAGTTTGTTACTATTATTGGCGTCGATAAAAAAAATATTCAACAAGCTTCTATGGCCATACATGATATATAGATAATTATTTGCGTTGGTTATAATGATTCATCGCTTGCAAAAAGTCCGTTTCCACCCACTTGTCAATAGCATCTTTCGCCCGATCCACAGCATCGGTAATTTGCTCCAGTTCTTCCTTGTTGAAGGAAGAAAGAACATAATTGATGACGGACATCTCCCCAGATGGGCGCCCAACTCCCAATTTAATACGTTTAAACTGATCTGTCCCCAAATGCTGAATGATTGATTTCATTCCATTATGGCCGCCCGAACTTCCTTTTAACCGCAAACGGATCTGTCCGGGGGGGAGATCAAGATCATCATAAATGACACATAATTCTTCCAGGTCAATCTTCAGCCAATCAACCGCAGATCTGACAGATTCCCCCGACAGGTTCATATAGGTCATCGGCTTCAGAAGAATCACTTTTTCGCCATGCACAAATCCTTCGCCCGCCTCACCACGCCATTTTCCCCTGTTTACAGGGATTCCCCATTTCTCACTCAACCGATCAATTACAAAAAACCCAATATTATGCCGTGTCTTTGCATATTTAAGACCAGGGTTTCCTAATCCGACTACCAGTTTCATGACTTACCTCCACTGCTTCTGATTTTCCTTATGTTATGATTTGTGAACGCGAAGACTCACAATTCATTTGTGTAGATAAATACGAGTATTGCCCGGTACACTCCCGTTGCAAAAATACTTGGAGCAAAAATTCATTTTTTCCATAGAGCGCAGAAACACTTTAAACAGTCATTTGAGCATTGGCAGGAGAAACCAGTCCTGCTCTAAAATCATTCTGTCTGGCGAATTAACGCTATGTTCATATTCTCAGGAAAGTGCCAAAAGAAGGAGAAAGTTGCGGTCACGCCAGGTCAGATTGAAAAATTCATTGTATAGTAGCAGTCCACTTTATCAATTTGATCAGGTATGTAATTACTAAACCAACTGCGAGATCACCAGTTTATAACATGAAACAGGAAAGTATATAAACGGTTCCAAACATCGCTTTTCATTATATGACGGCAGTTTGAAAGGCGCAACCATCCGGATTGCGCCTTTTCCCTTACACCGTTTATTCCATTTCATCTGTATTTGATGACTCTCCTGCTTCTTCCGTTTCCTCTTCTCTCGCCGGAGGCGTAACAGAGGCAATCGCGTTTTCAAGATCGATGTGGAGAAGTTCCACTTCCTCCGGTAATTTCAAATCCTCTGCTGTGACAGAATCGCCAATTTCAAGCAATGAAACATCAACCTCCAAAACTTCAGGAATTTTGGATGGTAATGCCCTCACATTAACAGAGTGCAAATTTTGCTGCAAAATACCACCCGCTTTTACACCGGGTGCTTCACCGATCATGCGAATCGGCACCTCTGCTTCCAGTGGCTGATTCATTTCTACTTTTAAAAAGTCGATATGCAACAGTGAGGACTTAATCGGATCTTTCTGAATGTCTCGGACCATTACTCGGTATGTCTGACCATTCAGTTTCAGATCAATGAAACTGTTCAGTTCTACTTCCTTTTGCGCCTCATGTTCTTTGACAGTCAACAACTGCGGAGAAATCCCCTTTCCATACAAAACAGCAGGAATTTTCCCTTTACGTCTCAGAGTATTGAGAGATCCAGTCTTTTCCCTGGTGCTAGCTGTAATGGCATTCGACATATTCATACTATCCCCTTTCCTTAAAAGGGAATATATCCTTTTTCCGGAATATCTAAACCTGTATCCTCATATTCTTTGAAAGCCATTTCAAAAAGAACCTGTGAAACGGAGTTTGGGAAGCCTTTCAGATCCATTCCCCTTAATCAAACAATTTACTGACTGACTGTTCAAAGTGCACCCGTCTGATAGCTTCACCAATCAGCTTGGCCACAGAAAGTACTTTCACCTTATCGATTTTTTTGTCATCCGACAACGGAATTGTGTTCGTAACAACCATCTCCGTAATATGGGAATTGCGGATCCGTTCAATAGCCGGGCCGGAAAAAACGGGATGTGTACAACATGCGTAAACTTCTTTTGCCCCATATTCGATCAAAGCGTTGGCTGCAAGGGTAATCGTGCCTGCTGTATCAATAATATCATCAATAATTATTGCCTTTCTTCCTTTGACATCCCCGACAATATTCATCACTTCCGCCACATTGGGCTCAGGTCGTCTTTTATCAATAATTGCAATCGGAGATTCCAGCCTTTCTGCCAACCGACGTGCGCGAATCACTCCTCCGTGGTCGGGAGAAACCACGACAACGTTATCCAAACCTTTTCCCCGGAAGTAATCAGCCAAAATTGGAACTCCCATCAGATGGTCAACAGGGATGTTAAAGAAACCCTGAATTTGTGTAGCGTGCAAGTCCATTGTGATAGCCCGGTCTGCACCAGCCGTTTCAATCAGGTTGGCAACCAGCTTTGCCGTAATCGGATCTCTGGCCCGTGTTTTACGATCCTGCCGCGCATAACCGTAATAAGGGATGACAACATTGATTGTTCCTGCTGAAGCACGACGCAATGCATCCACAAATACAAGCAATTCCATCAAATGTTGGTTTACCGGATCACAAGTAGATTGAATTACATATACATCCGATCCCCGTACACTTTCATCCAACTTCACATGAATTTCCCCATCACTAAATCTGCCTACATGAGAATTACCCAATGGAATTTCCAAATGATCACAGATCGCTTTTGCAAGTGCAGGATTGGAATTACAAGTAAATACCTGCAAACGAGAGTTCACCATAGACATAGAAAAATGTTCCTCCAATATATTCATTTCTTTACAGCTTTCAGTTTATCAACATAATCGGGCTTATTTGTCTGACGTTCCCGCGCAATCGCCAGTGCTTTCATGGGCACATCTTTGGTAATGGTAGATCCCGCAGCCACATAAGCTCCACGTTCGACGGTTACTGGAGCAACCAGGTTTACATTGCATCCAACAAAAGCCTCGTCTTTTATGATCGTTTTATGTTTGCTGACACCATCATAATTGACTGTGATCACCCCACAGCCAATATTAACTTTTCTGCCAACCTCTGCATCCCCGACATAAGCAAGATGAGATATCTTTGTGCCATCGTCAATTTTGGCTTTTTTCAAATCAATAAAGCACCCGACTTTTGTCTTGTTCCCCAGTTCTGTTTTGGGACGAATCAGTACATATGGGCCTACCTTCGCTTCTTCTCCAATGGTACTTTCCTCAATCACTGCATAGCGGATGTTTGTACAGTTTTCCACTTTGACATCTTTCAAGTCAGCCTGAGGGCCAATATGACAGTTTTCTCCAATAACTGTATTTCCCCGTAGGAACACACCAGGTTCAATAACCGTATCAGCACCGATCTTTACATCGGTTTCAATATAGGTGTTTGCAGGGTCGACAATGGTCACGCCGTTTCTCATATGTTTACGCAGCAAGCGCTCGCGCATGATTTTGTCTGCTTCTGCAAGCTGAATCCGGTCATTGACACCAAATGATTCTTGCAAGTCCGGTATAATTTCTGCGCCAATCGCTTCTCCCTGCTTACGTAAAACAGACAATACATCTGGTAAATAATATTCTCCCTGTGCATTGTCATTATTAACCATTGAAAGGGCATAAAAAAGTTTTTGATTATCAAAACAGTAAGTACCGGTATTTACTTCATGTATTTCCCTTTCGGCATCCGTGGCATCCTTGTGCTCTACAATACGGTCTACTTGTCCGTTCTCTTCCCGTATTACCCGCCCGTACCCTGTCGGATCATCCATCACTGCAGTCAATACGGTTGCTGTCGCCTTTGTCTCCTGATGTTTCTCAATCAGTTTCAGAAACGTTTCCGCTGTAAACAGCGGGTGATCACCGTTTAATACCAGCGTGATGCCTTCTTTGTTCTCCAGTAAGGGTCTGGCTTGCATGACTGCATGGGCAGTTCCCAATTGGACTTCCTGTTCTACAAAATCGGTCTGGGCGCTCAGGTGCTCTTTTAAGGCATCTCCCTGATAACCAACAACCAGGACTGTTTTTTCCGTCTGCAATTTTTTCAATTGATCGACGATATGATCAATCATCGGTTTTCCGCAAATCGGATGCAGAACTTTATGTTTCTTCGATTTCATGCGAGTTCCTTTGCCCGCTGCCAAAATAACTGCATAAACATTTTGCTGCATGACCAAGCTCCCCCGTTTCTCCAAAACTTCCTCCCTGAATATATCCCAAACATTATGGGAATGCAACCAATCCAATTTAAAAATCACCGTTCATTATTCATTATAATAAAAATCCTCTAGCAGTCATGAATTAATTATGTAATCAAAAAAACACCCATTTCAGTCAGAAATGGGTGCAAAGAGTTATTAAAGATCCATTTGTAAAGCTGTATCCTGTTCAATATGCGGAGAGTTCATTTCCCCTGCACGATAGTATTCCTCCAGGACAGCCGACTCAATTTTCTCGCGGCTCACTGGAGATATGGGATGGGCAATATCGCGAAACTCCCCATCTGGAGTACGTTTACTTGGCATAGCAACAAACATTCCATTATTTCCATCAATCACCCGGATATCATGAACAACAAATTCCCTGTCAATCGTAATCGATGCGATTGCCCGCATACGGCCTTCCCGATTAACCCTGCGAAGACGCACATCTGTTATTTCCACAAAATCCACCACCTATTTACAATGATGACTAAATTTACTTGTTTTTACTATTCTAGGCAGTTGGAGTAATTCCTCCCGGAGATGATTGAATTGACAAATTTTTCTTATTTATTTTTTTTGGCAATTACCTCTATTTCAATCAGCACTTCTTTAGGCAAACGCGATACTTCAACACACGAGCGGGCCGGCTGATGTTCGCAAAAATACTGGCTGTAAATTTCGTTAACTTGCTGAAAACTATTGAGATCTTTAAGGAAAATGGTTGTTTTCACAACATCGCTGAGATCACTTCCCACCGCACGCAAAATTGCCTGCACATTTTTTAAAACCTGATGGGTTTGTTCCTCGATTCCGCTACCTGCCAATTCCCCATTGGGAGTAAGCGGAATTTGTCCAGAAGCAAATACAAGATCCCCTATTTCAATGGCTTGGGAGTAAGGTCCGATTGCTTGCGGCGCGTCGTGGGTCTGTACTTTTTTTAACATTTTCATTTCTCCTCTCTGGAATTGAAAACATTTCCTGAATCGACACTAACTTTATGTGCCTTCACATCGATTTCCGTCACTTTGGCCAAAGAAACATATTGTTCCACCAGCCGATCCTGTGCCGGTGATTCCAGCATAACACCTACTCCTACAACCTCAGCCCGAAATTCATTCAACAAATCCATCAATCCTCTGACTGTGCCCCCCGCTTTCATAAAGTCATCTATGACCAGGACACGGGCCCCTTCAGGCAAACTGCGTTTCGACAAGGATAACTGGCGTAATCGTTTGCTTGAACCAGAAATGGTATGCACTGTAACTACAGATCCTTCGGTCACACGATAATCATACCTGGCAATAACAACAGGTGCTCCCAGAAAAGAGGCTGTAGCATAAGCAATCGGAATTCCTTTTGTCTCAACTGTCAAAACAGCATCAATATTTTGTTCAGCAAAGACTGTTGCAAAAATCCGTCCAATCTCGCTCAACAACACGGGGTCTCCCAATAAATCGGAAAGATACAGAAAACCTCCCGGCAGAATCCGCTCCGGTTTTGACAACTTTTCGCACAGTTCCTGTACAACAGCCCGGGACTTTTCTTCGCTGACCATGGGAATATACCGTACGCCTCCCGCAGCACCTGCCACTGTAACAAGTTTCCCGTCTCCCTCTGAACAGAGCACTTCATCAATGATATCCAAATCTTCACTGATCGAAGATTTGGCTGCCTTGTACTTCCTGGCAAAGGTTGTCAGCGGGATTAACTGATAGGGCTTAACCAGCAATTGATGAATCATATCAACCAGTCGTGCACTCCGTTTCCACTTTTCCATTCAAAACCTCCGAAAAATCGAATGATCATGACCGAAATATATCACTTTGTTCGTATTTCTTCAAGTAGGGGCCTATGTCATTTCCCTAACATTCTTACAGCAAATACTTGCTGACAAAATCCCTTCAAGCTGTTAACGATCCGTTTGGCCTTATACTCCTGTTTCACCAAACCAAATACGGTTGGCCCGCTGCCCGACATCAATACTCCATCAGCGCCGAACAGTTGCATCTTTTCCTTCAGTTTCTTTACAGAACCATGCATTTGCATGGTAACAGGTTCCAACACATTACCCAAATACTTGACGATTGATTCATAATCCTGTCTTTCAAGCGCATCGATCATTTTTCCTGTCTGTGGATGTTTATCAATTTTGTCAACCTGAAGATGTTTAAACACGTCCGCAGTGGATACGCCATGATCCGGCTTGGCCAGAACTACCCAACACGCCGGCAGATTCGACAGAGGGGTTAGAATCTCGCCCCTTCCCTTTGCAAGCGCTGTTTTGGAATATATACAAAATGGAACATCTGAACCAATTTCTGCTCCAATCACCGTCAATTCTTCCAGAGTCAAGCCAAGACCCCACATCTGATTCAACCCGCGCAGCGCAGCCGCAGCGTCACTGCTTCCGCCAGCCAGGCCGGCAGCTACCGGAATATGTTTATCAATATAAATATGTAACCCGCGTTTTATGCCGGCCTTTTCTCTTAATAAAACAGCAGCACGGTAAGCAAGATTTCGCTCATCCTGGGGAACAAATCCGGAACTGGATTCCAGAGTAATTATGGAATCATCCCTGGCATAAAGATCAATCCGGTCATATAAATCTACTGTCGTCATTACCATTTCCAACTCATGATAACCATCAGGCCGCTTATATAGTGCATCCAGTGTTAGATTGATTTTCGCTGGTGCTTTCACTGAGATAAACAAAATTCTTCCCCTCCAATTACCACCCACTATACCAAAATCCGGCACCTCATGATTTTATTATTTTATCACGTTCTGACCACTATCTAGAAGTTATGAAAAAGATTTTCCGGAAATGAAAAAGACTGCCGGATATAATCGGCAGTCTTGCAATCAACCCTCTCCCTTTGGGGGGGATCCCTGTTTTCACTTTGAATCCTGCTTTGATAATTGTTCTTCTGCCAGTTGTATCGCTCTTTTGACCATGTTTCCAGCATCACGGGTGGTAATCCCACCCCAGCCATCACGTTTTACTACATCGTAAAAGCCAAGGTCTTTTGCCAACTCGTATTTGAAGCTTTCTGACATGATTCCGCGTCGACGAGCCAAGCGATCTCCTCCTTAGATTCAAAAGCAAAATACAGGGTTTTCTTATTATATGGCAACAACAGTAAAATATGTAAGCGATTACAGATGATTCGAAAAAAGAACACATGAAATATGTGTTCACATCTATTGTGCAGATCTTACGTATTTTACCTGAACCTGTTCATTTTCCCCATTAAAAACAGTGAGTTCTACTGATTCTGTCAATATATCCGCATAACTGTATGAAACACGGTTAAAAGCGTGGTCTTCATCCAGTTTTACAACGAACACAGAAGGGTATGTTTCTTCCAAAATTCCTGTTCGTTCAATGGTCTTGCGGCGTCCGCTATTGGCTTTAAGGTGTATTTTTTGCCCAATGTAGCCATCCAAAGTACATTTGATTTCAGATAACGCGTTTTTGCCCATTGTACGACCACCTCACTTATAGAAGATTATACTACAAGTGAGGTCCAAAGTCAAATCAGGTATTATAGCAGGGAGACAACAACTTTGTCAATGGTATTTTCACATATTTTATGCTGGTTTGGCAATTTTTTTATTTTGTAAACCGATCAGCCACTGCACTCGCTGCATAAGATTCTGGTTTGATTTTAGCCGTATAACCGACAGCTGTCACCCAACCGACCACTTCCTGAATCAGCTTCCTTGTCTCTCCTTGTTTGCCTACATCCAAATGGATTTCCATGGGAATATGGACTGAGAAATCAAAGAATCCCCTGTCTTTAAGTACTTCTACGGCTTCCAGGCTGTATTCCGTTTCCTGGTAAATGCGATAACGCAAATTGCGAATCGCCTTGTGGCGGTATTTTGTATAAAAGAAAATAGCTCCTTTTCCAAGCCGTTGAATAATGAGCGCCGTCACAAAAATTGTTTCTTTTTCCCGGGTTTGCGAATCGGTTCCAATAACCACCTTATAATTAGCGTTTATATCTTCCTGTACATACGCTTGAATATCTTTAATCATTTGTTTCAGGCTTCTTCTGCCTTTACGCGGATGGATAAAGTTCACGAACAACCCCCACCAATTTTAGGAAATAGCAATCCAAAGACTCCGTATCGTGATCAGGAAAAGCAGTTACGATAAATAACTTCAGTTAAAGCGGCGAATTCTTGCAAATCCAATGTTTCCCCGCGTCGTTTCGGATCGATTCCCGCTTCCAGAATCCACTTTTCCGCTTCTTTTTTGGAAAAAGCAGACAAGAGATTGGAATGAAGCGAATTTAACAATGTTTTGCGACGCTTGGCAAACGCAGCTCGTACAATTTTGAAGTATGCATGTTCATTGATGACCCGTACTTTCGGTTTTTCCCGCAATGTCAAACAGACTACCGAGGAATCCACCTGCGGTCTTGGGATAAACACATGGCTTGATACATGAACCGCTTCTTTTACTTCAGCATAATACTGCACAAGCACTGATAAGGAACTGTAATCCTTGCTTCCCGGAGATGCCTTTAAACGATCGGCGACCTCTTTCTGAATCATGATTACAATATTCGAAAATGGCAGGCGCTGTTCCAACAAATGAACCAGAATCGGCGAAGTGACATAATACGGTAAATTGGCTACGACATGAAGCGTACTCGCTTCCTGAAAATGCTCGTTGATGATATTATTCAGATCCACTTTAAGTGCATCACCATTTATTATTTCCACACGGGACTCATTTTCAAACAATTTTTCCAATATCGGAATGAAACGGCTATCTATTTCTATAGCTACCACTTTTTGTGCTATTTCAGCCAAACGTTCCGTCAGAGCCCCAATCCCCGGACCAATCTCTATAACACCTGACTTTTCGTTTAAAGAAGCGGCTTGGATAATCTTGTCCAAAACATTGGAATCGATCAGGAAATTTTGCCCCAAACTCTTTTTCAATTGAATTCCGTACTGATTCAGCAGTTCCCTGGTTCTTGATGAAATTGGTCTTTCCTTCATTACACGCTTCCTTTCTTCAGATTATCCAGTGTTTGGAAAATTTCCTCTCTTGTAATTCGTAAAACATGAAGCCGGCGATAAAACTGTTTTGCGTTTTTGTAGCCGATTCCCAACTGTTCAGCCACCTGTTTCCGCAAATTGCGCGAACTTTGCTTTCCGCAAAATCCCAATTCCATATACTCCTCCCATGTCAACGGAGGGTTGGCGTTTCCCTCTACTTCGCCCGTGTGAACGGACTGCAAGGCCTGCAGGATATCCCCACTCGAGGCATGTTCAATTCCAATCTTGTGATTTCCTTGTGCCTGCTTTTGCGTTAAAAATGCATGTTTTGCTTCAGGGACTTCTCTTGCTATGATTTCCCGAATCCGTTCTCCCGCATAATCCGGATCCGTAAATATGATCACTCCCCGTTTTTGTTGCGCCCGTTTAATTTCCTCCAGGACATGGGGTTCCAGTGCCGAACCGCATGTCTCAATAGTATCGGCTTCCACGGCTTTACGGATGGCAATGGTATCATTTTTTCCTTCTACGACAATTACTTCATTTACTCTCACACCAATCTCCCTTTCTGTTAATCCAAGAAAGGCCAATGAGGTGTTCCAATCCTCATTGGCCCGCAACAAACCGGCTCCTCTTATCTTTCCTCATTCAGTCCAAACAGACGAAATGCATTTTGCATGGTGACTTGAGCAAGTTCCTCAAGAGATAATCCCCGAAGCCCGGCGATTTTTTCTGCAACAAAGCGGACATATCCCGTCTCGTTCCGTTTCCCTCTATACGGATGAGGCGCCAAATAGGGACTGTCGGTCTCCAACAGCAATCGGTCCAAAGGGACATGAGCGGCTACTTCCTGTGCCAATTTCCCGTTTTTAAACGTGACCGGTCCTCCCAAGCCAATCATGAATTCAAGTTCAAGACATTCTTCCATAACTGTCCGGTCGCCGCTGAAACAATGCATGACGCCTCCCACTTTTTCGGCGTGTTCTTCCTTCAGTATCCGCACCACATCATTATTTGCATCCCGGTTATGGATAATGAGCGGCAATCCGGTTTCCCGGGCAATCGCAATTTGCCTGCGGAAAAGATCTGACTGTTCTTCCCTGGAAGCAGTATTCCAATAATAATCCAGGCCAGTCTCCCCGATTGCCACAACCTTTGGATGTTTCGCCAGAGCCCGGATCCCGACCAGATCTTCTTCAGTACAATCTTTCACATCTACCGGATGCCAGCCAACCGAGGCATAGATAAAAGGATACTTCTCAGCCAATGCCAGTGTCCGGGAGATTGTTTCCCGGTTAAAACCGACATTCAGCATATACTTTACACCATACTTATCTCTTGCCCGCTCAATCACTTGTTCGCGATCTTCGTCAAATCTGGAGTCGTTTAAATGGGTATGTGTATCGAACAGGATCACATGTCTCATCCTTTCCTGCTGCCTACTTCAATAATGCCAACAAGTGAATCCGATCTAATGGCCAGACTACCAGATCAGCACGTCCAACCACCTTGTCAACCAGAACGGGGCCGATCCTGCGGCTGTCCTTGCTATTATTCCGATTGTCTCCCATAACATATATCTGTGACGGGGGTACAATGATATCTTCCTCTATGTTTGTATTCATCTGTTCATAAATATAAGGTTCTGTCAAGAGTTTATCATTTCGGTACACCTTGCCATCCCTGATCACAATGTGATCTCCGGGCAATCCAATCACACGTTTGATAAAATCCCGTTCCTCACTGGTATGAAAAACAACGATCTCACCATAATCCGGTTCGTCCAAATGATAAACAAGCTTATTGACAATTAAAAGCTCATCACCTTTTAACGTCGGTTCCATCGATGCCCCATGCACCTGATAAGGCACAAATAAAAATGTGCGGATGCCCACAGCAATTAAAACTGCCAAGGCAATGGCCACAAACCATTCCAAAGCCTTGTACCAGTCTTTGGATGAGCTATTTCGTTCCGCCATTTATAATCCTCCTATTTTGCCCCTTCACTGAAAGGAAATTAATTTATAGAAGCAATTTCTTACTTGACTCTCGTTCCGTTGGGGATCTCTCCGGACACAGTGGCAAGTACGAGCCGGTCTTTCTCCGAGGCCGCCAGAATCATGCCTTCGGACAGTTCCCCGCGCAATTTCACCGGCTTCAGGTTTTTCACACAGATCAGCTTCATGCCAACAAGCTCTTCCGGCTTGTAATATTTTGCAATACCTGAAACCACTTGCCGCTTTTCCGAACCCAAATCAAGCTGCAATTTCAAAAGCCGATCGGCTTTTTTCACCGGTTCTGCCGCAATGACTTCTGCCACATGAAGTTCTACTTTGAAGAATTCGTCTATAGAAATAAGTCCTTCTTTTTCTTTCGGTTCTGTTTTGTTTTTTTCCTCTTTTTGTTGTGTGTTCCCAATCATTTTATATATTGCCTCCACTTCCTTTTTCACATCCAGACGCGGGAAAATTGGCTGCCCTTTTTTAGTTTGAGTACCAGATTTCAATGCGCCAAACGTTTTCATACTGTCCCATGACGTTAAAGAGGAATCATCGATACCAATCTGTGCCTGCATTTTTGCTGGCGTTCGGGTTAAAAAGGGCTGAAGCAGAACGCTGATGATTCGCAGTTCTTCAAGCAGATGATATAGCATCGAACCCAGAATGTGCCGTTTCCCCCCATCTTTGGCCAAATTCCAGGGCTGATTCACTTCAATATAACGATTGCCAAAGCGAACCAGTTCCCAAATAGATGTCAGTGCAACGGAGAATTGCAGTTCTTCCATGGAAGATTCCACTTTTTGAATCGTTTCATAAACCTTTTCAATTAATTTTTGGTCATATTCAGTGGCGTCTTCCACTCGTTCCGGTACAACACCATGAAAATATTTATTGACCATCGTCAACGTGCGGTGCAGCAAATTCCCCAGATCATTGGCCAAATCAGCGTTTACGCGTTCCACGAAAGCATCCGGGGTAAAAACGCCATCTGCTCCAAACGGCACTTCACGAAGCAAATAATAACGGACAGAATCCAGCCCAAACTGTTCAATCAGGGGAATCGGATCAATAACATTCCCTTTTGATTTGGACATTTTTTCACCCATAACCTGAAAAAATCCATGTCCAAACACTTTTTTGGGCAATGGCAAATCCAGGGCCATGAGGAAAATCGGCCAGTAAATAGTATGAAAACGGACGATGTCTTTTCCCACCAAATGAACATCTGCCGGCCAATACTTGCCAAAAAGGGCTTCCTGTTTCACATCTTCTGTCAGGTAACCAATCGCTGTAATATAATTGGTTAACGCATCCAGCCACACATAGACAACATGTTCCGGATCAGTTGGCACAGGAATTCCCCAATCAAAGGTAGTCCGTGAAATGCTGAGGTCTTCCAGTCCAGGCTTGATAAAGTTTTGAATCATCTCATTTTTCCGGGATTCCGGCTGAATAAAGTCAGGATTTTCATTATAATAAGCAAGCAGACGGTCAGCATATTTACTCATACGGAAGAAATAACTTTTCTCCCTGATTTTCTGAATCGCCCGTCCGCAATCCGGGCATTTGCCACCTTTGGCCTGGCGATCGGTAAAAAACGCTTCGCAATCAACACAATACCAGCCCTCGTACTCTCCCAGATAGATATCCCCCTGGTCAAGGAGCTTTTGGAAAATCTTTTGCACAATTTTGGTGTGGCGCGGTTCTGTCGTACGAATAAAGTCATCATAGGAAATATCCAGTTTTTTCCAAAGCTCCTGAATCCCGGCCACGATTCCGTCGACAAATGTTTGGGGATCTTTCCCCGCAGCATTGGCACTTTTTTGGATTTTTTGCCCATGTTCATCAGTTCCGGTCAAATACATCACATCATACCCGCGCAAGCGTTTGTATCGTGCCATGGCATCGCCCGCAACGGTGGTATAAGCATGGCCAATATGCAGATTGCTGTTTGGATAATAAATGGGAGTTGTAATATAAAATGTTTTATTCGTCTCACTCATTTTCAGATCTCCTTTCCATATGTAAAAATAAAAAACCCCGTCCCCTTTTGGGACGAGATATCTCACGCGGTACCACCCAAATTGGTATCATGGCCATTTTAAGGCAATGATCCCACTTTCTGCCCATAACGCCGGGTTACGTTCTCTCCTACTTTTGACAGCAGTCAGGTTCAAAGAGAAAGCTCAGGGGCCATGTTCATCGGTTGCTGCTATGCTGGCTTTCACCTTTTCCAGCTCTCTGGCGATAGCTTTCACCAACTACTCTTCCCCATCATCGGCTTGCGATCATAATATTGATATTTATTAATTATACATCACAAGAAAAGGATTGAAAAGTTCTGGCTTCGGTTATGATTAGTCTGGACAGATACCGCCTGTTTTAAACTTTCATGCTTTCACCGCGATCATAACGTACCGCAAAAGGGGTTTCATGCTTGGCAAGTTTTTTGGATGCTGCCAGTCGCTCCAGTTCCTCCTTGAGACGTTTCAAATCCCAGTTGAGCCCGCATTCCCGGTTAACCTGTTCCAGCACCTGGATCAGGTCGGTATCAAAAATCGGTAAAGTTTCCATAAGCGTATCCAGCAATTTTTCATCCTGCTGTTCAGAAAAACGTTTCAATTCATCAAACGGATTTATCAAATGGGGGCTTTTCGTGTATGCCGAACGGATCCGTATAAAGATGGTCCGCCCGTAAGCTGCTGAAGATACAAAGGTATCCCCGGAACGCAGATAGGGAAGCCGTTTGCCTTCTTCACCAGTCAGATCCGTTTCTTCGCGCAAAGTCGCTATATCGGTAGCGCGAACAGTTCTAAATACAAATTTGGTATTCAACTGTGCAGTAATCGTTTCGTCCAGGAGGGTAGGGCGTTGAGTAGCCAGGAACAGAAAGACTCCATATTTCCTTCCCTCCTGGGCAATTTCCTTCAAAATCGATTTGGCCGGAGATTCCAGAGCCTTGGGAGCAAAATTGTGGGCTTCGTCGGTTACAACCACAAACGGAGGAAAGTAACGTTCTTCCTTGCCGTTCATTTGTGCATCTTTATATTCGCGGCGTTTTCGATAAAGCGTCCCAATTACATAGGTGGCAAAAACCTGCAAGACCCATGCGCTTCCCTGTACAACAACCAGCCGTCCCTGCTCAAGCCCCCGTTCAATCGACCGGATATCCTGCTGGAACAAACCGGCTTTCTCCAATCGCTGCAGACGCCAGTGCACCCCTTTTACGGAAGAAGCGGGCAACGAGCCGTATTGCTGCAACAGTTGTTTTAAATCCTTGATCCGTTGTACGTCCACAGGAGTAAGATCCGGATTATTCTGCTGTTTCTCCAGGCCATTTTTCCCCTCATCCAATGCTTGTACAAGATTGCTGACCCGATCGCTGAACGAAGTAAAGCTGTCACGGCGCCGATGCAACATCTGAATCACATTGACCATAGATTCAGACAACTGGCCTCCCGCTGCTCCCAACAGCGAAACGACATCCCGTGTCGATAAATCAGTAAATGAAATTCCTACTTCTTTTCCAATCTGGACACTTGTAAACAGATCACGGAAAGCAGGTGCCCTTTCTTCGAGACCAGAAGCGGTTTCTCTGAAATCCATTTCAAAATGGGGATCAAAAACCAGGGTTGGAATACCAAGCTTCATCAATTCTTCCAACATAACCCGCAAGCCAAATGATTTACCCGAGCCGGATCCGCCGAAAATCCCGATATGCGGATACTGCTGCATCGATTTAATATCAAAAACAAACGGGACTCCCCGCTGCTCCCTTAACTCTCCCCGCTCCATGATCACCACACGGTCTTGCAGGTCTTCGTCAATGGTATTTCCCATTGACTCCGTTCCGCGGATTTCACCCAACATCATGCCATCTTCCGGAGATGCCTTGACCAAAAGATGGCGGACTTCGTGGAAAGCAGGTAAACGAACAGGGCTTCCGGTTCTTACCGGATGGGGAGCTTCCTCATATAATCGCAGCTTCGCCAGGTTCACCTCATCCGACTCAATATCATAGCCGATCTGTTCCAGTGTTTGAATAACTTGCGCATCAACCAGCGATTTGTCAAGCCCCATCGGAATCAAGCGATTATAGGATAAAGTTTCTACCACTTCTCCACGCGGATTATCAAGTGCCGGATCTTCAATCACAAGTATTTCATTTATATGGAATTTGCGTTCTCTTGATGCAATATAAACTTCCTGTTGGGTTGTTACTCCTACAACCTGCATGATAACATCTCCTATTCAACCAATGTGAATGATTATTCCTTTTCAAATCATCCGGTCGCTTCTTTTGGAAGACAGCAGCCGATAGCGGATTTCCGGATCGATATATTGCTCCACCATAGTTTCCACCAAAGGAGTCGTAACCCGCACCTGCCTGTCAACAATATCCAGCCAATAAGGAATTCCCCGACCTTGTTCCGGGGTCAGACTGTAGACCAGTTTTGCCAGCTGCAAACGTTCTTCCCGTTGGGAAACAAGCCCATCCAGTCCAATCGGCTGAGGGCTCCTTGATGCACGAAATACCATTTTCCACATATTGTTCCCTGCCTGATCCACGGTTCCCGCCTGGCTCCAGCCTTCCCACTCATACGCCTCTCCAACATTCAGAACACCATATAACAAATCCCGGTCAGTCCAGACCGGATATTCCGGAAAAAGTTCTTTGACCAATGTCCGGGTTCCGATTTCTTCCGAAACACCAACCAATAAAGTGTTTTTCAGTTCAGCCATTTCGGCCAGCTGCTCCCAAATCTCATTATCATCAATGGAATAATGCAATAAAGATCCATCCGTCATAACCACCCGGGGAACCCATTCCCGGATCGCTTCCATTGTTACTTTCATCTCAAGACGGGACAAAAGGGTACCTCTCTTTCGGGCTTCCCTGGCAGCCTTTCCTTCTTGTCCATCCTCTTCATCCAGTAATGGAGTGTAAACGTCTGCTGTCCATTTCTCTTCTCCCTGCGTCCCCTTCGCCAAAGCCTGAAAAACAGACAGGGTGCGTTCCTGAAATCCTTTGGTGGAATTGACGGATCCGTCCACTCCGACAAGCAGCCCGTTCAGCCAATTCCTGATTTCTTCACCACTCAATTTGGTTAAGGTATAAAAAGTCCCTGCTTTCTGCAAGCGCTCCCTGATATTTGCCTCTTCAAATGATCGGGACGGATAAGCTTGTTTTAATGACTCATTTAGTTGCCTCAGCTTGTTTTTTAACTCCACAGACACTGGCAGCAAAAAAATCCCCTCCTGTTATACACTTCTATTTTTTCAGATCAGGAGAAAAAAGCAAATTGGTTTCTGAAATTTACCTTTATAATCGAGATACTTTTTATATATTGCATAAATATTATTATGATAAATATTTATTAGTACGAAGTAGAATTTTTTATATATTAATCTATTTTATCCTTGACATGATCAAGGGATTTTCTATAAAAATCCTCTAATTATATTGACTGATATGGGAATCGTTGGTATGATGAATTTAACATCGATGTCGAAATTTGACGTCAATTCTAAGAAAAAAATCCCCAAAACCATTGTATATTGAGAGGAGATTCGGAAAATGTTGAAATCTACAGGCATTGTACGCAAAGTAGACGAACTCGGCCGTGTAGTCATCCCTATTGAGTTGCGCCGAACATTGGGAATTGGCGAAAAAGACGCGCTTGAGATCTATGTAGACGGCGAACGGATTGTTCTGAAAAAATATGAACCCGCTTGCATTTTCAGCGGCGAAGTTGATGAGACCATTCGTTATAAAAATAAAGTAGTCAGCAGAAAATGCGTAGAAGAAATGTACCAGCTGATTCACGGTGAAAAAGTATCTGTTGACTAAGGATAAATTTTTATTAAAAAATCATTTCCAACCCTCTTTGTTATGCTTCTCCACTTTATAGATATATAAAATTCTACTTAAGTTTTGGTCTGACGAATAAGTATTCACTGATACATATACATACTCACTGCATTAGGGACGGAAATATTTTTTATTCCAGCCAAAGTGGCAATTTCCACTATACCTTTTTAATTTTTCACTTTTCTGTGCATTCTTTCTTGACAAAGCGAGGCTCGTTAAAGAACCCCGCTTTTTTTATATGCGCTTTGTCAATCGGTTTTTGCCTGATCTTCAGCGATCAGTTGCTGAATTCGGTCTTTAAGCTGTTCCGACCTGGTTCCAAAAACAGCCTGAAAGTTTCCGGAACCAACCTTGATCACTCCGGATGCCCCCAGTTTTTTCAATTGCTGGCTATCCAGTTTTGTTTCATCCTTTACTGTCATGCGCAAACGGGTTATACATGCATCCAGCTTGTCAATGTTATCTTTACCGCCAATAGCCGCAAGTATCTTGGCTGCCAATTCATCCTCACCCGGTGCTTCCGGTTTCTTCACTGTATCTTCCTGTACCTCTTCATCCTCACGGCCAGGCGTTTTCAAGCGAAGCCACCGAATCAAAAGGCGGAATACCACATAATAGATTACTGCATACACTAGGCCAAGCAGGACTAACAACCAAGGTTTGGTAGCCAGATGCATATTAAGGAAGAAGTCGATTCCCCCGGCTGAAAAAGCGAAACCATGCCTGGCTCCCAACAGGTACACAACCGCCATCGATGTCCCGGTCAAAATGGCATGTACGGCATAGAGAAGCGGAGCAACAAACATAAATGAAAACTCAATCGGTTCCGTAATTCCAGTGATAAACGCAGTTAACGCCGCACTGATCAAAATCCCGGAAACATATTTGCGCCGGAATGATTTGGCTTCATGAACCATGGCCAAGCAGGCTGCAGGAAGCGCAAACATCATAATCGGGAAAAACCCGGTCATAAACAATCCGGCTGAAGGATCCTGGGCAAAGAAACGGGGAATATCTCCGGTTACAACCTGACCGGCTGCAGTGGTAAATTCTCCAATATTAAACCATACCAGGGTATTCAAAATATGATGCAACCCAAAGGGGATCAGCAGGCGGTTAAACAGCCCGTACAGGAAAAGCCCGATCGCTCCCTGCTGAATAATCCAGTTTCCACCAGCATTGATCGCTTGCTGGACTGGCGGCCAGATCACCATAAAAATCATACCGACAAAAACCATAATCAAAGAGGTCACTATCGGCACAAACCTCTTTCCTCCGAAGAATTGCAACCAATCCGGCAACTTGATGTCATGATAACGATTGTACATAACAGCAGCGATCGCCCCGGCAATAATCCCGCCCAATACGCCTGTATTCAACTCCATCGCTTCGGTACTGCCCAGGGAAACCACTTTTACCATCAGCACATAACCGACAACGGCTGCCAAAGCAGAGGCTCCCGCATTAGCAGTCAATCCGAGAGAAACACCAATGGCAAACAGCAAGGGCAAGTTTTCAAAGATGGCTCCAGCTCCGGCATTTAACACTTCCCCAATAAAAAATGGAATAGACCCTTCAGAAAAGAATTGTTCGTTAGTCAGCAAATAACCAATCCCCATTAGAATCCCGGCGGCGGGGAGCACAGCAATCGGCAGCATGAATGATCTGCCGATCCGTTGCAAAGCACCCAAAAATGAACCTGTCTTACTCAACGATGACACCTCCCGATTTGGAATTAAACGTTTTTCTTTAGCAATTAGCAATGTCCTCTGAAATATCCCTGGCTTTTTAAACATCTTGTATAGATGTCTATACATTTATTTTACAGTTAAATAATTTTTTATTCTATCACAAAAGAACGAATTCTTTTCCTATTCGTTGTGATAGACATTGTAAACTTCCCGTTTGGGAAGAGAACGGTCTCTTGCAGCTTGCATAATGGATTCCTTTTTGCTCAATCCCTGTTCCATATATTGATCAACATGTTGCCGGATAGACAGCGACTCCCAATCATTTCCGGTTTCTTTATCTTCCGAAATGGAAACAGTAGAATCGGCCCCCTCTATAACGATGGTAAATTCCCCTCTGCCTTTATGATCCTCAAGATACACCAGACATTCACTCAGGCTTCCGCGCAACCATTCTTCATGCCTTTTTGTAAGTTCCCGGCAAACAGCAATCCTCCTATCTCCCAAAACCTCCATTGTGTTTTTAAGCATTTCCAACAAACGATGCGGAGCTTCATAGAAAATTAATGTCGCAGGCACAATCCGCCAACGTTCTAATTCCTTTTTTCGCTCTTTACTTCCGCGCGGCAAAAAACCGATAAAGATAAACGGCTGCGTCGGAAGGCCGGAAGCAACCAATGCGGTCAAGGCTGCGTTCGGTCCCGGAACGGGAATTACAGGAATTCCTTGCCCTGTTGCCTTCGCAATAAGTGCTTCCCCCGGATCTGAAATCCCGGGCATGCCTGCGTCGCTTACCAGTGCAATCGTTAGCCCATCTGCCAGCTTCCCTATCAATTCCGGTTCTCTAGTCTTCTGGTTATGTTCATGATAACTGACCAGGGAAGCCTTGATTCCAAACGCATTCAACAGTTTAAGGGTATGTCGTGTGTCCTCGGCCGCAATCAGATCAGCCTTACTCAAAATTTCCCTGGCTCGCGGACTCAAGTCTTGCAAGTTACCAATCGGAGTCCCGACAACATAAAGAACACCTTCTTGCCGGTCACTCACAAAACTTTTTTGCTTCTTCACCAGAAATTCCTCCTTCATGAATCAATTGCCATTTTTTCTGTCTCGGCAGTCCTTTTATCTCTCTCTCCCGTTTTAGTGCCCAGGATTTGTCTCCGCCCTTTTCGGCATACCTTAACCGGACCGGCAAGCGTCCACGTGTATATTTTGCTCCTTTTCCTTCCTGATGTGATTGAATTCGTTGCTTCAGGTTGTTTGTCATGCCGGTGTATAATGATCCGTCCCTACATTCCAGTATGTAAACTATATATGAATCTGCCATTTGGTCTCCTTTCTTGCAGCAAAAAACGCCGGAATCCCGGCGTTACTTCTCGGATGACTTGTTGAGAAAAGCAATGCAAAACAGACAATCTCCTTCACCGCGCATTCGGCCATAGTGAACGTTACAAATATGGAACCCCTCATCATATAAATCCACAAGATGATTAACTCCTTGTCCCACAATTTCTTCATCCTGTTCATTTTCTTTTTCCCGGGATCGATCCGGTACGGGTAAAGGAGCCCTTATCTCTTCTTTTTCCTGCAAACGCTGATTTTCCATAACCAGACGAGTATTGTCTTCGATCAATTCTACAATTTGCTCTTTCAGACCGCCCAGTTCTTTATATAGTTCGCCAATCTGTTCCTCCATGCGTGCGATCTGTTTGAAGATTTCTTCCTTGTCCAAGCCCCCCCACCTCGTTCAATCACCAAAAGCGGTTAAGATTTATTAAAACCTATTATTTCACATTCCGCCCGTATACGGAGATGCTTCAATCTTCACCTCGTCAATGGCATGTTCAACCAGGGTGCACGAGTCGGAAAGTTCCACTTGTACACGTCGTTCCAACATATTTAACAAAACAACACGTCCTCTTCCTTCCGGAGTAACCACTTTTTCCCCCAGGTCAGGCAGCATCCGCTTTGCCTCTTCATAAATGTTGTTTTCATATTTGAGGCAGCACATCAATCTGCCGCAAAGTCCGGATATTTTAGCAGGATTGAGTGAAAGGTTCTGGTCTTTTGCCATCTTGATAGAAACAGGTTCAAAATCCCCCAGGAAAGATGAGCAACACAGAACCCGACCACATGGCCCAAGCCCTCCAAGCATCTTCGCTTCATCACGAACACCGATCTGGCGCAGTTCAATCCGTGTCCGGAAAACAGCAGCCAAATCACGAACCAATTCCCGAAAATCAACTCGGCCGTCTGCCGTGAAATAAAATATAATCTTGTTTCGGTCAAACGTATATTCAGCATCAACCAGTTTCATTTCCAATCCACGGTTGCGAATCTTTTCCTGGCAAATTACCAGTGCGGAGTTTGCCGCCTTCCGGTTTGCTTCCATTTGTTCCCGATCTTCCCTGGTCGCAATCCGAATTACTGTTTTTAATGGAAGGACGACTTCATCCTGTTTGACATAGCGAATCCCGGTAACCACTTCACCATACTCAACACCGCGAACGGTTTCAACGATGACACAACTCCCTCGTTTCACCTGAAAATCAAGAGGATCAAAAAAATATATTTTACCCGCCTGACGAAAGCGGACACCAATCACTTTTAACACGCAAATCCCCCCTGAGTCGCCAATACTTAAGTCCAGTATGGCCAGAGGTTGCATATAGTCGCCAAACGCTGTTTATTTTACCTGCTTTGCACCAAATATATAAAAAGATCTGTTTTAAACAAACGAATCTTATATGCAACCAATTAATTTCATTTTTTCATAGTAATTCGAGCAGAGCCTTACTTTATTCTATCACCGTTGATAAAAGTTGGGCAAATTCTTGTTGCCTGTTGTTAAAAACAGTCTGCTAGTTATGAAAAGATATCCACTGCATGATGTCATCGATAATTTCGGCAAACACCAGTTCTCTTGGTTGATCGGCACGAACAAAACAATAGCGGGTGTTTTCTTTTAAAGACATATCCTGGAAACCCAAGCGAACCCGGTCATGAAACATTTTCTCTTTTAACTCCATGCGATCCTTCTTTGCGTTGCGACTTAATACCCGCTTTTGTCCCAGTTCCACAGGGACATCCAATAAATAAGTCCGATCAGGCACTAATCCATCCGTTGCCCACTCGTTTATTTTCCGCACTTCAGATACACTTTTTTCCGCTCCATATCCCTGGTAAGCCAGGCTTGAATCGATATAACGGTCACAAAGCACAATATATCCCTGATCCAGATGAGGTTTTATCACCTGACGCACAAGTTGGGCACGGGATGACGCATATAATAATACTTCTGTTTTCCATTCCATTTCACTCAGTTCAGGGTCAAGCAAAATTTGGCGAATGCGGTTTCCAATTTCTGTTCCCCCCGGCTCCCGTACCATCAGGCAGTGAAAACCCCGATCCACCAAATATTGGCATACTTGTTTAATTTGAGTGGTTTTCCCCGCTCCCTCCGGCCCCTCAAAAGTTATAAATTTCCCTTTCATCTCCTCCACCACCTGCCAACAATTCATGTAATTAGGTTAGCACATTAACCGAAGGATGAAAACGATGATACACTCCACGCACATTGCAACCTCCTTTTAAAACCTGTTTCACGATATGGACCGTCTCTTCTGTCCATATTTCGCCTGGCAGAACCAGGGGGATTCCGGGAGGATAAGGGACAATCATATCGACAGACGTCTTTCCTTTTGCTTCGTTCAGCGGCACCTGCCTGGATGGTTTGCGATGCAATCTGTCCAGGCTCTCTTTTGTCTGTTGTGTGCTGGAAACAAAGGAAAAGGAAGCGGGTTCCTCACGTTTTTGAACGGTTTCCAATTGCTTGTCAATTTTTTGCAAAACCTTCTGCAAAACATCCAAATCCTTTCTTTTTGTCCCTAAACCAAAAACAAGCAATACTTTATGCGAATCCGCAATCTCAGTATGTATTCCCTCTTGCCGAAGTTGGCCATCCAGTTGAAACCCGGTTATTTTTCCGTTTCCAGCCAAGGTGCATTTTAAAGGATCTTCTGTATCTACTTCATAAAGGTCTTTCAATGAAATGATATTCCTCCGGAAATGTTTTAAATCCTGTAACAATCTTTCCAGTTCTTTTTCTCCGTCTACAGCCATAAATCGACGTGTCACATCCAAAGACGCCATTAAGGGATAAGACGGACTGCTTGACTGGATAACTCGCAGCCAATAGCCGATCTCCTCCCTGTCAACCAGATTACCTTGCAGGTGCAACATGGAGGACATCGTCATCGAAGGCAGCATTTTGTGAGTAGACTGAATCGCTATATCTGCCCCAAGATCCATTGCAGATGATTGCAACTCCGGATGAAATCCCAGGTGTGCTCCATGTGCTTCGTCAATAATTAGAGGAACATGATTCCTGTGGCAAACCTGGGCAATTCTCTCAATAGGCTGGATTTGCCCGTAATAGGTAGGACTTGTGAGAATAACCGCGCTCACGGTGTTGTTCCCTTGTAAAATGCGGCCAATTTCAGCAGGGGAAACCAATCTCTCTATCCCCATATCATTCCATTCTGCATGTAAATATATTGGTTTTACTCTGGCTAGTATACAACCATGGAAAACAGACTGATGGCAGCTTCGTTGAAGAATAACGGAATCTCCTGGCCGGCTGCAAGCAAGAATTGCAGCCAGGTTCCCAGCTGTTGTGCCGCCTACCAAAAAGCAGGTTTGATCTGCCCGAAATATCTCTGCTGCAAGTTGCTCAGCTTCCTTAATCACACCGGTTGGCTGGTGCAGATCATCCAGTTGCCCAACCTCTGTCAAATCTATTTTCAAAACAGAAGAAAACCAATTCAGCGCTTCCTGATCAAAGGCTTGTCCCTGCTTATGTCCTGGCACATGGAAATTGGCCGCACTTTGCCTCACATGCTCTGTAAGAGCTTCAAACAAAGGTGCTTTTGTTTGGTCCAAAACTTCTCCTCCCATCCGCCAAAAAGGGGATTCCTTTTGCAGTTTAGGATGATTTTCTTTTCTTACAATAACTCTTGTAAATTAGCCATGCAATTCCTGTTTCTGACCAGGATTCATTAAACCGCGTAATTTCCACACAAAATATCCATATTGAACTTGCTCAGATTGACATTCCACAATTTCCTTTTCACAAGCGTCACAAATATATTTATTTAAAATATGCAAGCCTTCTTTTCCCTTCTGCTGACAGACCATACATATTTTTTGTTCTTCCAACATAACGATCCCCTGCCTTTAATAAATTTACTCCTATTTTTTCCAATAAACAGAACATTTAAACGTTGTACAAAATTTTTATGTACCCTGTTTTATGATATGTATGATAAAAAGTCTTTATTTACCATTGTTTTTTCTTTTCCCGGATTTATCAACAAAATATGTAAAAACCACCTCAAGCCTATTTGCTTAAGGTGGTTTCATTTTCCTGACAACCACCTGTTCTCCCATGGATAATTCATCGACGCTTCAGCTTATAGGGCACAAGTGCCGCATTGGCGGTAAACCGCCGTCTCTCCCTATAGAACGGGCGGATCCTCCTCTGCCATGGTAAAGTCAATTATGGCGTTCCCAAAAAAATTCAAGCAAAGGACTGATCCAACCACAGATTTATTTTTTCGCCATTAAATGATAATAATATTCTTTAAAAGTTGCAAACAGTAATGGAAACAACACGATAATAGTTAACGTAATCCAGGTGCTATTGAAAATGAGGTCAGAAAAGCCTCCCACAAGCCCCCGTGGAATGTTTATTGTATAAAAAATCAGTAAGCTGACCAAAATCGGGTGCTTCGGAAGTCGCAAAACCAGAATGTAAAACGATTGAATAATGATCCCCAAAAAGACCGTTCCCAATATGACCCCAAACCAGCCAAATGATGCATATAATTCCCCAACATAAAGCGTATTTAATACGCCTGCCGTTCCTTCCGCAACCTTATCGGGAAACAGATCTGCCATCAATCTGGTTGAACTGCGAACCGGATCTTCATCATATAATTGCAGAATTGCAGATGGCAACCCCTCTTCCCGTAAATATGGATAAACTTCATCATACCGATCTATATGAATATATGTTGGAGCAACTTGAGTGAGAATAATTCTGCCGATCGGCCCTTTATTATAAGTAAAAAAATCATTTTCTCCGACACCAAATACAGCATAAATTCCAATTAAATAAACAACCGCAATCAAACAGAGTGTAGCAATCCGGATAAAATTCAACTTTGTTTTTCCAATCCACATACGTAACAAAATGAACATTGCCATATAGAATAGCACAGGTGATTTCTGAAGGTCGTAAAGTTGGATTAAAATAGAAAATAAAAATAGGACAATAAACCAGATCCACCATTTTAATCTATGCGTCATTTCAGCATAACAATAAGCAATCAAGGATAAAAGCGGGATAAGGCCAATAGCAAAGATATTCTTGAAGTAATTCCCAATACCAGTTATTTGCCCTTTCGCTTCAATCCGCGCTTTTGCCAAATCCGCACCAGACCCAAAGATCGCTTGAAACAGGGGGGAAGGGAAAGTTTTCCAAAGGGTGTATAACACAGCGAGAATCGATATAATCCCCAACGCCGCAAATATGTTTTTCTCTATCTTACCTGTATAAACTTCTACCAGAGGAGCCTTCCAATAAGAATGGAACTCCGTATGAGATTGAAATCCAAATAACTTCGAAACCATTACCATCGTTAGGGGCAACAGAATCATTACCATACATACAAGCCAGAAGCCAATCACTCGTGATTCTGCAAATATAAGTTTATTGATAATATAATGGTGGTCAATTTCCAAAACTATCAGTAATGACCCGATAAAGCTGGAGATGAAAAGAGAGTAGTAAAAGATAAAACTATGTATGTTCAGCATGGTAAAAGATAACGTGCCAGATGCTTTTCGAAACAGCAAAATGGATATAGATAGGACAGCAAACCAAACAATAATATACAACAATTCTTTTCATCTCCTGGTTTTTGGTTTCAGATTGAAATCACAGTCATTTCTAATGATCAGAAGAGAGACCAGAAAGTACAGCCATGCTCCGACTATAAAGAGCCAAGAAAAATCTTTTTCTTGCACATAGTTGATCGCACCAACTGCTATAGCTGCCTGTAAGATTAAAAACAGCATTTTTCCAGCTGATGCCGGAATGTGATATATGCTTTGACTATAGCTGTATAAATAGAAAACGACAAACAGATAAGTAAGGTTATTGGAGAGAACAATTCCCCATACCCCCAGAATCGGATAAAGGAATATATTCATGATGATATACAACAACGACGCAATGATGAAGGCGATGGAGACCTTCCTTGTTTTCTTTTTGATAAACATTCCCACCGTCACAATCAAGTAATAGAAATTAAGAAAATTGGCAAAGGTTAGAAATCCCACATAAACATAATCTCCCCAAAATGCCTGATCCATTAAAAGCATGAGCCAGGGACTTATAGTAGTTACCGCAAGGACAGCCAGCAATCCAACAGCCAATATTGCCATGTAAACTTTGGCAAATAATTCTTTGGCATCATCCCGGTCTTTGATCTTCATGGAATAAGGCCGCCAAGCCATCTGGATTCCATAAGTGAATAAACTGATTACAGCTGAAAAACTGAATGCGGCTCCAAAATGGGCATTGATAATTTGCCCGATTTGTTCACCTTCAAAAAATTGAATGATATAACGGTTGGAACTGCCTATCACCCAAAAGGCCAAAGAAGCAGGCACCAAAGGAGCCGCGTATTTCAGGATCTCTTTCCAGGTATCTTTATCAAACCGCAATCGCAAAAAACGAACCGATTCTTTAATTGCAAAAACACCAACCAATGCAACACTTAGTAACCGGGCATACATTAAGCTGTTTAACGATTGATCCCACAACATTATAAAGAGAATTGCAAACAGAGCAATAAAAGACATTTTGGCAACAGTCAAAAGCGCTACTTTTACCGATTTCAAATCGTAGCGTAAAATGGTCAAGACCAGCACATTGACCGTATCCAATATTAACGTGAGCATACTTATTTGCAAAGCATCCGTAAAGTTTGACACTCCAATGCCGCGAGCAATTTGATAACCAAAAACAATAAAACAAAATGTAATCCCGGCAGCAACCAACAAGCGAAAAGCCATCACATTCTGGACAATATGTTCCTTTTTTCTGAGATCTTTTTCTTCGATATAGTAATAAGCCAATGCAGAATCGGTCCCAAAAATAACCAGAAAGGAGATGATAGAGAGTGTGGAGTCTATCACAAAAAGTGCTCCATACTCTTGTTCGGTTAAATATCTTGAATAAAATGGCATCATGAAAAAAGCAATGATCTTGGTAGATAGGCTCATCAAAGCATAAATCAGTGAGTCGCCAACAAACCGTTTGATTTGTGATAGCAATTCCTATTCCCCTTCTCTATCGATTCAATCCAGCTTTCGCATCCTCTATATGCTTCCAAAAAACCGAAACAAAGACAGTAACAATACAACCCAAGAGAAAACCCATCAGTGAATTGGCAAAAAAGTTGGGGGATTTTTTTTCCATTGCAAGTTTCTCCTTGGAAACGGGGCTAATCATTTTTGGCCGTTGCTGTTTCAAGTCATAAAAATCGAGTTGCGTCAAAAAAACCTGCTCTTGCAAGGATGCCAGTTCCCGTTCATTTTCCATGATTATTTGCAGGTCCGCTGAATTTGTCTCGTTCAGTTTACTATGGTGAGTTTCCAAGGATTTAATTCTTTTATTTTGTGATTCCATGTATTGCTTAAGCAAATTACTTTTTTGTTTATATAGTGTCGATAATTCGTTCTCAAAACGGTTGATCACTGTTTTAAAGACCTTTTCACCTTTTTCCGGATCATCGTCTCGGTACTCGATTTGTATATGTTTATATTTTGGTGCAGTTGCCTGAAGATTGGCTTGCGTATCTTTTGCGATCTTTTCATTTAACAATTTCGTAACTACTTTAGGATCATTTACTTTATCCCCAAGCGCCTCTCCGACATAAAATTCGACTTTTCCAACATATACTTTTGGTAACAGAAAACTGATTAATAATCCCCCAATAAGAAATATCAAAGGAATCCCCAACAAAATTGACTTTTTTCTCCATAAAAACATTAAATAATCATAAAAAGCATAAAACTGGTGTTTGGCATCCTCCATCTTAATCCTCCTATTTGGACAAAACCTTCTCGTACAATCTCTTCATATTTTTTCCTGTTTCTGTACAGCAGAAGTTTGCCTGAACATAGGCTGCAGCTTTTTTTCCCATTTCCAACCTTTGTTCCGGATTTTGCCACATCCATTCCAATGCCGTAGCAATTTCCCGAGGTTGATTATTTTCCATGACCAATCCTGTCACTTGCTCAAGGATCGTCTCAGTTAATCCTCCTATACGATTGACCACCACAGGTACCCCACAAGCCTGAGCTTCCAGGGCGGATACTCCAAAGCTCTCCTGATAAGAAGGCAAAATAAAAACATCTAACTGTTGCATAATTTCAGCTACCTCGCAATTCTTTCGATAACCCAAAAATTTTACTTTATCCCGAATGTTTAATTCATCTACGAGTCGCTCATAGTGAATGCGTTCCTTTCCTTCACCGATAATCCACAACTCTGTGTGGGGATGGTTCCGGGAGAAGGAAGCGAAACCCTGAAGTAACTCTGGATATCCATAGATATTTCTCAAACTTTTTGCAATTCCTACCAGAAAGCGTTCATTCCCTGGCCGGTCGATTGGCCGAAATAACCTTGTATCTATTCCAAATGGCGTGATTTCAAATTTCTTGGATGTATACTTTGCAGCCTCCAATGCCATTGCATGACTGGTAGAGCAAAGCAGATCAGCTTTCTCCAAGGATCTTTTAATAATATATCGCGACAAAAAATTCCCTTTTGGAAAATGATAAATATCCGATCCCCAAACAGAAACAATGGTTGGATGGAAATTGACACATGACGCAATAAAACCATAACTTGAAGCATAATGCGCATGTAAAAGATCAGGCTTTTCTTCTCGTAATACTTTTTGCAAATCAAAAATAGCTGCAAAATAAGAAAGCTTTCCTGGCAACCTCTTTGGTAATGAGATAGTTCTGATTTCCTGTGCATGTTCCCTGGAGTAGTGATTTTGAAAGGTTACCACAACAATCTCGATTCCTTCAAAATGTAGAAAAATTCCCCACTTGTGCGTGTGAATCGAACGACTGGGAGCAAACAGTAACACTTTCATGCCTCTTTATCCTTTCGTTAATATCTGTGAGACTCGTTCTGCCCGGGACAGCCATGAATGCTTCTGTAAGAAACTTGTTGCTATCTCTTTGCGGTATAAGTCTTTCTTCTGTCCCATTTGAATAATCATATTAGCCATTGATTCCGGACGATCTTCACAAATCAGGCCATAGGGGCCATCCATCACAAAAACGGCTTGTGCTTGACAGTTAGTCACAACAACCGGCAATTGATTAGAGAGATATTCAACTAATTTGACAGGAACCGAAAAATCATTATACAAACTGCGATATCGCGGGATTAGTGCAAAATCCATTTCCTGATACAAATTTTGCAAATCACCACCTGCCAGATGAACCACCTTGATCTTCAACTCTTGCATCCTTTTTCTGTCTTCTTCTTTTATCTGTCGGAATTCTTGCTCCCGGCAACAGATGGTAAGTTGATAATCAACTCCTGCTTTCCTCACCAACCTGTATGATTCCAAAAGCAAATTTAATCCATAATCCCTATGAGCAATTCCACCAACATATAAACCTTTCAATCCTTGATGGGAATTTTGAGCTTGAGGTAGAGTCTCTTCTCCCCCAGGAGGCAATGCATATTTTGATATATTGATATTTACATATGGAGCCATTTCCATGCTTGGAAGAAAAAGTGCTGTGCCATACTTTTCATAAAACCTCTCTTCTTTTTTATAAATCCATCGCATAACCTTTTTTTTCCA
This sequence comes from uncultured Thermoactinomyces sp., assembly GCA_965544045.1. Lineage (GTDB taxonomy): Bacteria > Bacillota > Bacilli > Thermoactinomycetales > Thermoactinomycetaceae > Thermoactinomyces. The sequence continues at coordinate 887 of CBEULT010000006.1, read as the reverse complement.
ACCTTTTAAAGGATAGAGATCATCAAACTTCCAATACACATCCCGATAAAAAATACCAATTGGAATATTTTGACTTTTAAGGCGAAAAAAAACAGACCTGTCAATCAAAGGATTCTTGGGTATATGTTTGGAATCCGTTAACCATAAAGGGATTGTCTGGTCTTCAACATAACAAAATCTCACATTTTCTAATGCACCTGATGAAACAAAGTCCTGAAAGATTTTCGTTCTTTCTGTGGAATCTCCTGAGATTACAAGAACACGTACTTTCTCTTTTTTTCCCCATTGCTCAAATGCCTTTAACATTTGGATGGGCCTTAGTTTTGAACCACTGTCAGCTACTTTTGTCAACGAAAAAGGATAATAAATCAAAATAGACTCCAAGAAAGCTTGCCCTTCCTTTCTCTTCAAACAAATAAAATTGTTTCAAGAAATTTTACTTTACTTCTGTAAAAATAACGAATCCTCCCATTTTAATCAAGTTTTTTTAATGAATATAAATAAATTGTAAAAAATTTAAAGAAATAAAACGAGTTAAAAAAACATTCAGATGATTTGGTTTTCTGAATGTTTTTGTGTTACTGGATGCAAATTTTCCTTTCGGGAGCCAGGGATAAATATGCGCGCTGGCAGACTTAACTTTTTTGGATAGAAACAGGTAAATTTCCCTTTCACTACAACTAACAGACAATGATTCGTTATACAATTTATTTTAAATACTATTTTCTTCTTTTATAAAACATTTATTTTGAACAAAAATAAAACAGAAACAAAATTAAACATCAAAAAAGCCCTCATCCAGCTTTTATTATAACTAAATGAGGGCTTTTGATTTGCCTGGCAACGACCTACTCTCCCAGGGATAAACCCAAGTACCATCGGCGCTG
>CBEULT010000005.1:0-198640 GCA_965544045.1 uncultured Thermoactinomyces sp. | reverse complement strand
TCGACAAAAAAGCTTGTCGACCTGTTAAGAAAACAGACTTTGTCGACAAGCTGAAGGCCCCTTCGAAAGGGCCTTATTCTTTAACTTCCCTTTTTGTCCTGCCGCAGACGGGAATGGATGCTTTTTTGTTTCGCTCTTGCTTTCAAATAATTCTGGAAAGTCCAGCGGTTGAAAAAGATTTCGGCCGCTTGGACTCCCGACAAAAACAATTGTTTTTTCTTTTCCCTGGAGATTGAAAAATCAGTCAATTTAACATCTAGTGAAGGAACCTGTATTGAACGTACTTGATCCAAATCTTCAATATACCGGTTGTCATGAGCTTCCAACATGGTAAAAAAGATAGATAATAGCATGCTGAATGGCCCTGAAATCTCATGAAACTGTTTTTCATCTGAAGAGAATAATCGAAAACCAAAAGTGGGCCAGCGCGGATTTTCCTGATCAAACAGCCAGACCGGAAAATTACTTAAAACTCCTCCATCCACGATATAACAGGTTTCTTTCGTTTTTTGGCATACCAATTTGACAGGCTCGAAAAAAAACGGGATACTGCAACTCATACGCACCACCTTTGCCACCGGAAAATCTTCCAGCTTGTAGCCATAATCTTCCAAATCACGAGGCAAAACCAGGATCTGCCCTCTGGTTATATCTGAAGCAATAATATGCAGTTCGGTATTCCCCGATAAATCCTTGAAAGTGCGTATCCCTTTTGTCTCCAGAATTTGCGCAATCCATTTTTCCAAGTCATTTCCAGAATACAACCCTTTTTTAAACCACAGTCGGATGGCTGGTCCCGCATAAGGCAAATATTCATGCCATCTCGGCTTTAAAAAATCACTAAAATCTTTTTCAAACATCAGCTCCGCCATCTCTTTTGCCGTAAAACCGGCTGCCAGCAAGGTTGCAATAATTGAACCGGCTGAAGATCCTGCTACTTTTTTCCATTGGTAACCGTTCTTCTCAGCAACCGACAAGGCGCCAACCAAACCGATCCCTTTCATCCCGCCGCCTTCAAAAACGGCATCAGCCCACATAAAGATCCCTCCTTATATATTCCTCTTGTAAAAATGTATGTTTCTCACTTGAAAAAAACCCTGGAAAGCAGTCCAAGGCTTTTTACGTATCAGGATCAGCTTGGTATTGTTTTTTCGACATACTGAGTGATTTGACGAGTTCCGGATTATTTTCCAAATACTCGACAAGATTTTGGATACAATGAATGGAATCCCGGCTCAAATGATGTTCAATGCCCTCTACATCATGATAAATCTGCCCTTCATTTACTCCGATCAGACGCAAAAATTGCTCCAGCAGTTCATGGCGATCCATCAGACGTTTTCCTACTTTTTCCCTTTTGGCGTTAAAATCAAACCCCGATATTTCTCATAAATCAAATATTTGTTCTGGTCCAGTTTCTGTACCATCTTTGTTACAGAAGAAGGGTGAACCTCTAATGCCTCAGCAATATCCGAAACACGGGCGTAACCTTTTTGTTCAATCAGCTTGTAGATATTTACCAAATAATCTTCCATACTTGGCGTTATATACCGGCCCCCTTTGTCTACTTTTTGATATCTTTGTTTTTGCAAATAACAGTCTTTCGATCATGTAGACGGTTTCGAATTTTTGGGTTTTTATCAAGCCGGTCCTGTTGGGAACGTACCAGGTTTGACCGGAACAATAATGGCAAAACCGCCAGGATATTTACAGAGAAAGCTCCCCCATCTTTCGGATATGTATTTTTTAATTTATTGCCGGAACTAAGCCAATTCCTTATTCATTTTAGCATGTTTTTGCAAGCAGCATTTCATCGGATTCCAGTCCGCAGAAACAAAAAGCCGCTTTTTAAGCAGCTTTTTATCGATGATTAAAAATTTTCGTAACTTTATATGACCATCTGTTGCTTTCCTGGGCTAGATACTGTGTGAAGCCAGACGGACGTAATCTACAAACAGGCTTCCATTTTCAAGCAAAAAAACAACCGAGACCATGGCTGTCCCCTGCGGAGGTGGCGGAACAATGGTAAAGTAGGAATACCAATCGGGCGTCTGGTAGGGAGGTTTAACGAGCATAGGTGTGGAACGGATTATCTGTCCATTTCTGTTTAAATAGGCAACGGCAGCATACAAATCGGTTCTGCTCTCGAGGGGAGTTACATTGAGAAGGCGAAAGTACAGATAATAGGCACAGCCACTTTCAAAAGGACCATTAACCCTTTGTTGCAAAACGGCATCCGCTCCATTACGCGCCGCACTCATAAACATGGAATAATCTCCTGAACGCAACGGATTTTTCAGCCGGCGGATCCGGGTTCCTCGCCATGGTGCAACTCCCCTCTGAAATCCCCCATTCCTGATCAGATTCCGTCTGGAACATGTCATAATTCATGCCCCTTTTCTTCTTTTTAATTATCTTATAATATGTTTTGGTCTCTCCGCTTGTGCTGCACTTTTCTTTTGGGGAAAATGATGCTACTCAGAAGCAATGCCTCCGCCAAGGAATTCTCTGGCATCCGCCCCTCCACAATAAACAAAATGGTACATCCCGTCATTCCGTCGCGAGCTCCCTGGGGCAGGGCGAGATCTTGCTCCTCTTGTCCACATGTGCCTCCCGCTGATAGCAAAAGAAAGACTCGCCTTAACTAATGGTATACAAATGATGTACATCCTGGGAGTATTGTCTGTCATAACCGCCAGGAAGCTTTTGCAGGCTGCTGATATTATCTCGAAATAATGACGGAATCACTTCAGGGGCTTTTCACTCCCACTTGCAGCAGTCACGGGGACAATCGGACAAATACAACTGCTGAAAATTTGAACAAACTGCTGGCGGGAAGCCGGTGTATCACCGCGCCGGGAGAAAACAGGTTAAAACACTTGCAGTTTATGCTGTATCCCGCAAGGTTCTGGCCATTGAATATATCTGTGCTGCTCAAGCCCTTTAATTTCAAACGAAAAAGACAAAGCCGGAACACAAATTGCCTATGGGCTGCTATACCAATTTCTTCTGCCCATGTTTGAAGACCTGAATGGATTTCCCAACATCAAGTCAGCTGCGCAAATTATCAAAAACGGAAATCACCTGATCAGGTACTTTGCCAAATTGACACCAGGTGCAAAATAAAAAAGCGGTCTGTAAAAGACCCGCTTTTCTACTTTCTATTCAGCCCATATTTTTACCGGACAAAATCCGATCGCATCACATGCTACGAGACGCAACTCAATTCCGTCCACATTTCCTTCGATGGCATCCTCACGCGCTTTTCCATGCAAATGGCCATAGACACAAAGTCTTACGTGATATTTTTTCATTAAATCCATAAAACCGGATTCTTTGGCCATCGCAGTAATCGGCGGATAATGAAGCATCACAATTTTTTCTTTACCCGGCTGCTCGCGTTCAGCCATCTCCAGTGAAAGTTGAAGTCTTCCCACCTGGCGTTCATAGATTTTGCGGTCGTTTTCTTCTTCATAAAAACGATCGCCCGGCAGCGTCCATCCCCTTGTAGCAGCAATCACTTTTCCTTCTGCAATAGTGTAATCGGCATCAATCCATTCCATTCCGGGCGGAAGAGCTTCACGGACTTTCTTTTTGCTTTGCACATAGTAACAATGATTTCCTGGGGACATGATTTTCTTCCCAGGGAGCTGGTTGATCCAATCAAAGTCATAACGGGCAATTTCCAGTTTCATCGCCCAGCTGATATCCCCTGGAATAAGTATGGTATCATCCGGTTTAACCTTATCGAGCCAATGATCCCGAATCAAATTGTAATGCTGGTTCCAGCCAAATACGTCCATCGGCTTGTCAATATCTTGTTCTGGATCTATACCATATAAGCCCACTGGCTTGTTAAAAGACAAGTGCAAATCACTTAACGCATAAATCGCCAAATCATCTTCACACCTTTTCCTTCTCTCGACTGTTTCCTGATTGTATCATACATAAATAGTGTACTTCGGACAATATTAACATACCGATGTAAAAACACCTCCCATTAATTTGGAGGTGTTTTGATATTATCATGAACAACCTGTTGTTGCCCCGCAATCCAGACAAACATAACACGAGCCATTCCGCTTGGTCATTCCTCCGCATTCAATGCATAATGGTGCTCCACTGCTGGCCAGAATTGTATCAAGGTTATTCCGGGTTTGATGTTCTCCATGTGAATGCGGTTCTTCCTCTTGCTGAGGTACTGCCGATTGTCCGGATTTGGCCTGATTTTTTTGTCCGTTGATATAATATCGCAATTGATTTTCTTTTGGCGGAACCTGGACAAAATCAGTCCGTCCGAGATATTCCATGCCAAGCATACGAAACACATAATCAATCACGGAAGTTGCCATTTTAATGTTGGGATGCTCTACCATCCCTGCAGGTTCAAACCTGGTAAACGTCAACGAGTTTACATATTTTTCAAGAGGAACGCCGTATTGCAGTCCGAGGGAGACGGCAACGGCAAATCCATCCAGCATGCCCCGTATAGTACTGCCGGCCTTATGCATATCAATAAATATTTCCCCAAGTGAACCATCTTCATATTCTCCAGTGCGAACAAAGATTTTTTGCCCGGCGATTCTGGCTTCCTGGGTAAAGCCGTCTCTTTTGCGGGGCAATCTCCGGCGAATGCTGGACACATGTCCGGTTGCAACCACCTCTTTTAATTCCGAAGCGGATGGAGGCATCTCTTGAGATTGTGGAGCATCATCCTCTTTTTGACGATCTCCTTTTGAATTCAACGGCTGTGAACTTTTTGAACCGTCACGGTACAAAGCAACAGCTTTCAGCCCCAGTTTCCAGCCCTGCTCATAGGCATTCAGAATATCATCAACATTAGAGTTGTGAGGCATATTAATGGTTTTGGAAATTGCTCCGCTTAAAAAGGGCTGGGCAGCAGCCATCATTTTTAAATGTCCCATATAATGGATAAAGCGGGTTCCATGTTTGCCACAGGGATTGGCCGTATCAAAGACAGGATAATCTTCTTCGCGCAAATGCGGCGCACCTTCTGTTGTCATCATGCCGCAGATCACATCGTTGGCTTCATCAATCTCCTGTTCTGTAAATCCGATTGCTTTCAGGAAATGAAAATCAGGACTTTCATATTGTTCCGGCGTGAAGCCCAATCGCTCTAAACATTTGTCCGTCAGTGTATAGCGGTTAAACGCAAATGACAACTCAAACACTGTTGGCAATATTTCTTCAACCCTGGCCAATTCAGAATCGGTCAGCCCTTTCTGTCTCAAGCTTTCCCGATTGATATGGGGGGCGTTATCCAAAGATAATGTGCCGGTTACATAGGTGAGAATATCATTAATCTGTTCCTCACTGTAGCCCAGATTTTTCAAAGCGGGTCGGATCGATTGGTTGGCAATTTTAAAATAACCACCGCCTGACAGCTTTTTGAATTTGACAAGGGTAAAATCAGGTTCAATGCCAGTTGTATCGCAATCCATCAGCAGACCAATTGTTCCGGTCGGCGCAAGCAAAGTTGTCTGGGCATTGCGGTAACCGTACTTTTCTCCCAATGAGAGAGCTTCGTCCCAGGATGCACGCGCTGCTTCCAACAGATCGCCGGGACAGTGCTTCGGGTCAATTCCCATCGGCGTTACTTCCAAACTTTCATATTCTTCAGCCGGCATGTTGTATGCCGCTCGGCGATGATTTCGAATCACCCTCAGCATATGATTCCGATTCTGTGGAAAGGCCTTGAACGTACCCAATTCTTTCGCCATTTCTGCAGAGGTTGTATAAGCCACTCCCGTCATAATCGCTGTAATCGCACCCGTGATGGCCAGCGCCCGTTCAGAATCATAGGGAGTTCCAGACAACATTAACAGCGTCCCGATGTTGGCATATCCCAGACCTAATGTACGATACAGATAGGACAGCCTGGCAATTTCCCTGGATGGATATTGCGCCATCAATACAGAGATTTCAAGCACCATCGTCCACAGGCGACTGGCATGCCGGAATGCAGGTATATCAAACTTGCAGGTGTCTGAATCAAAAAATTTGACCAGGTTTAATGAAGCCAGGTTACAGGCCGTATTATCCAGAAACATATACTCTGAACACGGATTGGAGGCATTGATCCGGTTATGCCTTGCACCAAACTTGCCATCCATGCCAGCCGGTGTGGTATGCCACTCATTAATGGTCCCATCATATTGAAGTCCTGGATCGGCACATTCCCATGCAGCCTGTCCAATTTGTTTCCATAACGATTCAGCCGGAATCCTTTTGCAAACTTCACCAGTTGTCCGGTATGTAAGTTCCCATTCTTCCTGGTTTTGCAGTTTCCTGAAAAAGGAATGGGGAACCCGTACCGAGTTGTTTGAGTTCTGTCCGGATACCGTCTCATAAGCCTCCCCGTTAAATGACGGATCATAACCAGCCTTAATCAAAGCTTTTGCTTTCTTCTCTTCAGTTAATTTCCAGTTGATAAATTCTTCAATATCCGGATGATCCATATCCAAACTTACCATCTTGGCTGCGCGTCGTGTCGTGCCTCCTGATTTGATGGCCCCCGCAGCACGGTCACCGATCTTCAGGAAAGACAACAGCCCCGATGAAGTGCCCCCGCCCGACAACGTTTCCCCTTTCCCGCGAATATTGGAAAAGTTGCTTCCTGTGCCACTTCCATATTTAAACAGACGTGCTTCACGAACCCATAAATCCATAATTCCGTTTTCATTGACCAGATCATCTTCAACGGATAAGATGAAACAGGCATGCGGTTGCGGACGGTCATAGGCACTTTTGGATTTTTGCAGTTCTTCTGTTTCCGGATCCACATAATAGTGCCCTTGCGGTTTTCCCGTAATGCCATAAGCATAGTTTAATCCGGTGTTAAACCACTGGGGAGAATTGGGAGCAGCAATTTGATTCAATAACATATAAACCAGTTCATCATAAAAAGCCTGCCCATCTTCTTTCGTATCAAAATACCTGTGTTTTTCTCCCCATTCTCGCCAACATCCGACCAACCGGTGGACAACCTGTTTGACACTGGTTTCGGGGCCCAGCACTTTTTGCCCGTTTTCATCGAGAATGAAGTTGCCCTTTTCATCTGTCTGCGGTACACCTGCTTTGCGAAAATACCTGGAAACCAAAATATCAGAGGCGACTTGCGACCAAACTTTGGGAACTTCCACATCTTTCATTTCAAATACGACAGAGCCGTTCGGATCAGTAATTCGGCAATCCCGTTTTGTATATTCAATTGAATCATAAGGACTTTGACCTTTTTTTGTAAATAACCTGGTTATTTTCATTGTTTTACTCCTCTTCCTCCTACTATATATAGTACTAGAATAAGTATAACACTACTATATATAGAAACAGCAAGAATCTCAAATAAAAATTTCTGCAAAAGCCTTGTTCTTTTTTTCCAATTCTTGCAAACTAGGTGTATATTAACCGGAAAGGATGGTACAATACCATGCTCGTTCTTTATAATGACCATTTTGTTCAACGCAAAGAAGCACAAATTGACATTGAGGATCGCGCCTATCAATTTGGTGATGGGATTTATGAGGTCATCCGAATTTATGACCGTCAGCCTTTCCATATAAAAGATCATCTGGACAGATTGGAAAAAAGCGCAAAAAAAATCAGGATCAACCTGCCGTACAAAATGGATCATTTAAAAGCATTGTTAAAGGAATTAATCAATCAAAATGATTTTACACAAGGAAATCTCTATGTACAAGTCAGTCGGGGAGTTGCCCCGCGCAACCATACCTTTCCCAAAAAAGCCTCTCCCGTGGTAATTGCATACATACAACCCGTCAGCCGTCCCATCCAGGAACAAACGGAAGGCATACGGGCCAAAACAGCGGACGATGTTCGATGGCTCCTTTGTGATATAAAAAGTTTAAACCTGTTGGGAGCTGTACTGGCCAAACAGGATGCATACGAACATGGTTGCAAAGAAGCAATCCTGGTTCGGGATGGCCAGGTCACAGAAGGAAGTTCTACCAATATTTTCATTGTCAAGAATGGAGTCCTTCAGACACATCCTGCCAATCATCTCATTTTACACGGTATTACCCGAAAAATCACTTTGCAATTAGCGGAACAGCTGCAAATTCCTGTAAATGAGGAGACGTTCGACAGAAATACTCTATACAATGCGGATGAGGTGTTTTTGACCAGCACTACGATGGAAATCTGCCCAATCGTTCAGATTGACGGACAACCGGTTGGGGATGGCAAACCCGGAAAAATAACAAGACGTCTGCAAGAAGCGTTTACTGAGTCCATTTCAGCGGTCAGCAATTAAAAGACCATAGGAAAGGAAGACCGGCTCATTTTACTGGTCTTCCTCGGTTGTCAAAGACGGTTCTTTTATGTCTTGAGATAATACAAAACCATCATCGTTACGCATAGTAACATCTTTAATGAGAACAGGTTCCTTGGCAGTATGGTTGATTTCGATGGAATTGGAACCGTTAGCCAGATTGATGTTAAGCGTGTTCATGTTTGAGGTGATGGCTACATTTACCGGCTTTTTCCTGTCATATTCCAGAACGGCCTGTTCAGCCACCTGTCCATCCGAATCATACAGGACAGCTTCTTTACCAGACAATACCAAACGATATCGGGGAATCCCCAATGTTTGAATGTCCATCGTAAACGGTTCGTTGGAAGAAGGCTGAACGATAAACCTGGAAGCCGCATTTGCTTCCAAACGGATCTGCGAATTTGGAAATGCTTCCAAGGACATTTGTCCTTTTTTGTCGGATGAAAGAATAGCTTGGCCAAAGTCGATCATCCAGGGTTGTTGATTCATCCATTTGCGTATGACCGTACCGGGGTCAATTAAAGAATTCATCTTTGGATTATAAAGGACGGAGCCATCTCCCCCGCGGAAATGGACTTTCATTTCACCGCGCAGCGGTGTAATTCCAACAGCCATCCATCTTTCCTTTTTTCCTTCTTCCTGAAAGGAAATGCGAATCGGATTTCCCGCTAGATAGTGGATCTGGTACAAGTATTTTTTATTGGGCTTAATACGGTACTGATCCCCTGATTTGGCAATCGTTGTGATTCTGTTTCCCTCAAGTTGATGAAAAAGACCTATTTCGCCTTTTTCATCAATATGCAGACCATAAATGGCAGACTGGTCAACTGATTCAAGATACCCCAGAAAGGTGTTTTTCTCTTTCAGGACAAATTCCCCGCTAAGAGAATTATTTTCTACGTATTCATAAGGCAAAGTATACTTGTCCTTCGCTTTAGTAAACTGGATTGTCTGGTTATACTGTTTTGCCTGTTCCATTTTATTCTTATCTGCAGCCATCATGCCAGTCAACGGATTGTTTGACGAATAGCTTTTCTCCGGTCCCCATTCCGCTACGGCATATGAAACCAATACGAGTGCTGCTGCAGCCACTGTTGCTATAGCATAAACTTTCTTTTTGTTTTTATTTCTTCTTCCGCGCGAACCCACTTCTCCGCTGATATAATCCTTGCTGTAATTTTCAACAAGTCTGGAAACCTCGCCAAACGTCCGTTTACGATCAAGTGCATCCAAAGCCAGTTTTGCAATTTTTTGTGGGATTTTCTTTTCATCCAGCGCCTTTTCCGTTCTCTTTACCCCACCCATCGGGAACTGGCCTGTCAATAAATAAAACAACAGTTCGCGCCATTTTTCATCATATCTGGGTTTTTCGGGATCTTTCATATAATAGAAAAGCAATAATGGTTTCTGTCCGTCCAAGAGAATATTTTTCGGATCAAGTGTTGCACCAAGTGGGACAGGCAATCGGTTCAAGTGATGCAATGTTTTAAAACAATGGTTTACAACACGAACTGCTTCCTCAGGCTCCATTGCCCGATCTTTATTTACAACCAATGGCAGGGGATCACCAGAAAAAGGAGGATGAACGAGAATGATTTGATCCTTTTCTTCAATAACATCCAGAATTGGCGCCAAGTTAGGATGCTGCAAACTGCGAAAAGTTTCACGATATCTGGTTGGCAAAAGTCGACGAGTAATTTTGATTGACTGAAGGAAAACCTGCGCTCCGTCTGGAGATTTAGCCTGCAGAAGCTGACCGGAAAAAAAATTGATCACATCTTCTACTTGAAATCTCTCATAATAACGGTGATTCAATCGATTCCCCTGTTTCAACAGCATTTGCCCCTAACCTATAAAAATTAATTTTTAATAAAAGAAAATAATTTGATTGAACAACAATTAGCATTTATATGCTAACATAACACCCCGAAAAATCAAACGGATAAAAAGAATGGATATTTGAAGGGATCTTATGGAATGATTTTAAAAGCAATAAATCAATTTGATTTATCAACATAAATACCAACAGGTAATAATCTTCCCGCCAGTTGATAGAATTTGTAAAAGTTGCAAATAAAAATTCAGAAAAAAACTTGCAAATAATATGATACTCTGCAACAAAGAATAAATCAATTAATAAATAGCAATAATTGGGCTAATATAACCAATGTTAGATAAAATTTCATATTTATAAAACAAGAATCTTTCCAACAATTTGTTGAAAAGATTCTTCACAAAATTTACTGTTACAAGTAAATTAAGTATCCATACTGAAATTTACCGGCGAAGATTCCATTCATCTGTTTCATATCGCTCTTTCAGACATTCCTGAACCCGTGTCTTTTCCTCAGATGTCAATTCACCAGTTTCCAAAGTGATACCCATGCCTTTCTGGAAACCTTGTTGAAAAGCGTCAATCACTTCGTCCAACGATACGGTTTTCGGCAAAATCCGGTTAATGGCAACCGCTTTTTGCGAAAACTGGCGTTTCAGCCGTTCCCGCACTCGTTTCGACGGAAAAAGCAACAGGGAAAAGAGCAAATCCTCATCCAGGTCCAGCAGAATAGAGCCATGCTGAAGAACAACTCCGCGCTGTCTGGTCTGTGCACTTCCGGCCACTTTTTTTCCCTCTATAACCAGTTCAAAGTCGGAAGGAGAATCAAAGCAGGCAGCCGACTGGTTTTCTTTTCTTGTTTTCAGGGGATTGCTTAAACAGGCATCAAGCCCTAACGCTTTGAATCCTTCCAATAATCCCTGGCTGATTACCCGATAAGATTCACTCACTGTTTTGGGCATGATTGGATCGTCTTCAGGAACGATGACACTGTAAGTAAGTTCATCGTCATGCAGAACCGCCCTGCCACCAGTCATCCTCCGTACAAATCCCAGGTTGTTTTCTTTTATATACGGCAAATTGACTTCCTTTTTTGCTTTTTGAAAATAACCAATCGACAGGGTTGGAACCTTCCAGCCGTAAAAACGCAAAGTCGGAGGTACTTTCTTTTTGGACATCAGATCCATAATCACCTGATCAATGGCCATATTTTCCGCCGCCGTATAGGCATCATAAGGCAAAAATCTCCATGTTGTCACTGCTGTCACACCTTCGTCATCAAAATCGTTTACTATATGATGATACACAATCTGTATCAAATCTGTACAATCCACCCATACAGGAAATAGCTCCAGAAAATCAAAAAAGGATACCCACACTGCTTTTTTCCCATTCGATCACTTTGCGAATCGTTTCCTCCAATGGAGTTATCCGGTACCCCAGTTCTTCAATTGCTTTATCCGAGGAGTAATAAATATTTCGTCTGCTTAACTTCGCCAAATCCAAGGCAAAGAAAGGCTCAGACCTGCCTGCATAAGCCATGGCTTCGCTGATCCATGAAATTCCTTTGACAAGTGGCGTTGGTACCTGGGTAATCTGCCCGTTACGGCCAGAAGCTCTCGATATCTTTCCCAAAAGCTCTTTTACAGGCAAATTGGTCCCCCCCAAAAGATACCGTTGTCCTACTTTTCCGCGCTGGGCTGCCAACAGATGACCCACAGCCACATCATCCACATCGCACACATTGATTCCGCCCCCCGGAGACACGTTTAAACGCCCCCTGATTACCGAACGAACAAAATTGGGAGAATAATTCCGCCATCCAATAATGACCGCAGGATTGACAATCGTTACTGGCAGTCCTTCCTCAACCAGACGAAGCACTGTCTCTTCTCCCGCTCTTTTCGACATCGCGTAACCGACTTGCAAACGGTCTCCATTGTATACAAACGATTCGTCGGCCAGTTCATTTTCCGGCAAACCAACAGCCGCCGCCGAACTGGTGTGGACAAACTTTTTTACACCGCTTTGAAGTGCCTCAAGGGCAATGTTCCGGGTACCAGTTACATTATTGAGCATCAACTTTCCCCGGCCAGCTTTCCCCCAACGCACAACACCCGCGACATGAAAAACACAATCCATTCCTTCACAACAGCCTTTGATAGAATCAGGCTCTGTCACATCCCCAAGCCGAAAAGAAACGTTTTCCGGCAAATCATGCAGACGGGAAGATTTCCGATGCAAAACGGATACATCATACCCCTTCCCGCACAAAAGATGCACCAGATTGCGCCCGACAAACCCCGTCCCGCCTGTTACCAGAACTCTCATCCAATTCCTCCCTGCAAAAAAACAATTTCCATGAATATACCATGGATTGTGGAAATCTCAACCTTTCACCATAATAAAAAACTTCTCTTCCAAAAACAGAACGCCGCATAACGCGGCGTTTGAAAGTTTCTTCATTAGGCAAATTATACATTCAAAGAGATAATCCCATCTTCTCCCCGGGTAACCGTTTTTTTCCTGACTGTAACAGAAGCGCCTTCTTCAAGATTGGTAAACACAATCGGAGAAATAAGAGATGGCGCATTTTCTTTAACATAATTCACGTCGAACTCCAACAGTTTTTGTCCAGCTTTTACCTGATCCCCTTCCTGGACAAAACTGTCAAAACCTTTTCCTTCCAGTTTCACCGTATCAATCCCGATATGGACCAGAACTTCATGACCGTTTTCAGCGCGAATGCCAAGTGCATGCCGTGTCGGAAACAAATTGACGATCTCTCCATCCACTGGCGATACGACAACTCCTTCACACGGTTCTGCAGCAAAGCCGTCACCCATCATTTTCTTTGCGAATACTTCATCCGGCACTTCATCAATTGGCAGCAGCCGTCCTGTCATTGGGGAAACAAAAACAAAATCTTCTTTCCCTTCTTTTACAACCTCCTTGAGCTCGTCTGCTTCTATTCTTCCCACAGCATTTTTTTTGCCCATCATGATCTCTTTTATATGTTCTTTAATGTTGTCTGATTTAGGGCCAAAGATAACCTGTAAATGGTTCCCCATTACCATGACACCAGAAGCGCCTAACCTTTTGAGTCGATCATTATCCACTTTATCCAGATCATTAACCGAAATGCGCAAACGGGTAATACAGGCATCCAGGTTGGTCAGGTTTTCTTTCCCGCCCAGTGCTTCGAGAACATTTTCCGCCAGGTTGCCTTTTGAAGAAACATCTGCATCTTCATCCCCATTTTCCGAGTCATCTTCACGCCCGGGCGTTTTCAAATTCCAGAACCGGATGGCAAACCGGAATCCAAAATAGTAAATGACCGCAAACAACATCCCAACCGGAATAATGAGCCATGGTTTCGTGTCTTGTCCCCAGAACATGATCAAGTCAATTAAGCCGCCTGAAAAGGTCAAGCCAGCTTTTACTCCCAGCAAATCCATCACCATGAAAGACAGTCCGGCAAACACACAATGGATGGCATAGAGAATGGGAGCGACAAACAGGAATGAAAACTCAATCGGTTCGGTAATTCCGGTTAAAAAGGTAGTCAGGCCAGCTGAAAGCATAATACTGCCAACCAATTTTTTCTTCTCTTTACGCGCTGTATGGTAAATGGCCAGAGCTGCAGCAGGCAAACCAAAAATCATAAATGGATACTTCCCGGTCAGAAAGGTACCGGCTGTTGGATCGCCAGCAAAAAAGCGGTTCAGGTCTCCCCGGACAATTTCTCCGGCATCCGTCACATACTGCCCAAACTCAAACCAGAAAGGCGAATAAAAGATATGGTGCAATCCGAACGGAATCAGGGAACGCTCAATCAAACCAAAGAAAAATGCGGATAATGCCGTATTCTGGGTTGTTGCCAGAATGGACAATTTATCAATTTGAACTTGAACGGGTGGCCAGATGAAAAAGAAAACAAGTCCAAGCAGGAATGCTGAAACGGCTGTAATAATCGGCACAAACCGTTTTCCTCCAAAAAAGCCCAAAAAAGCGGGTAGTTCAATATCATGAAAACGATTATACAAATAGGCAGCTACTATCCCGATGATAATTCCACCAAATACACCCATTTGCAAAGTGGGAATCCCCAAAACATCAATCGTCTCCACTTTGTTTAACTTCGCCATTTCACCTACAGTGGTGTTCATAATCAAATATCCCACAACAGCTGCCAATCCTGCTGTTCCTTCTCCGCGTGCCAGGCCAATCGCCACACCTATCGCAAAAATCAAAGCGAGATTTTGGAAAATAATATTACCGGCACTTTCCAAAATACTGACATCCAATTTGTTCCCAAACGCCAGGAGCAACCCGGCAGCAGGCAAAATCGCAACGGGTAACATCAAAGCTTTCCCTACACGTTGCAACACACCAAACATATTTTTAAACATGAACAGTTAACCTCCTAATCCTTTTTGATCTCACCATGTTACCGATTGCGGTTTTTATTCTTTTCAAAATAAAAAAGGCACGAGCAAAAAAAGACAAGTGAAAAACGTTTGCAGACAAAAAGCTTAAATGCAAACCAGATTCACATGGCTTTTTTCACTCATGCCTGATCGGATCAGTAACACGTGAAAAAATGTGTGAGAGATATTTACTTATCAGACCAAAGTTGCTGCAAATGCAATGTAAGATAACTGACTTCTGCGGGGCAAATCGGTTTGGCCAATTCCTTTTCCATCACCCTGGCCAGTTTCCACGCAATAGTGTAACACAAAGGATACTGCATTCGCAACAGTTCTGTAAACCCTTCAGGTTCAGAAATGTGTTCCCCTTTTTCCGTTCGTTCAATGGCGCAACGCAGGTGAGTAATCAAACGCATATAGGACAGGCTTTTTTTATTCAATTTTTTACCAGATGCCGATTCAACAAAACTGATCAGTTTAAGAATTAATTGGGAGTATTGCTGAAGTTCGGCCAAATGACGCCGTGTCAGGGCACTGTGTATATGCATCGCGATAAAACCGATTTCCGCTTCGGGCAATTGGATTCCCAAGCGTTGGCGAATCATCAGGATAATTTCTTCAGCCACCTGATATTCTTTTTCGTATAAAGTCTGAATCTCAATCAGGAATGGATTATGGAAGGTTAACCCCTGTTTCATCCGCTTAATCGCAAACCCGATGTGATCCATCAGTGCCACATGGATATGTTCGCTTAAAGGAGCAGCGAATCTTTTCTGAATGTGATTGACAGCTTCATTGATAACTCCCACCAATTCTTCATCCACTTGTTTTAATAATTGCTTGTACTGTTCCTGCTCCTTCCGGTCAAGCAGGATAAAACATTTTTCCACTGTTTTTTCATCAATGATGGTACCCGTTTTTTTCTGAAACCCTATTCCTTTTCCAATCAAAACGGTCTCGCCATAAACCGGATTAACCGCAATGACCACATTGTTATTCAATACTTTCCTGATTCGAAACGAACGGCTCACTCTTGTCATCCTCTCTCTTGCCAACACCCTCTACGTGATATGAGTATACGCGAACCATTTTTTCTTTTCAATAAAACACGAAAGAGCCCTCTCCATGTAAACAGGGCTCTTTCATATGGTTCATCACTAACAATTCTAAATCAATCAGGATTTTTCCTTTGTCCAGCGCAAGACAGGTTTCCTGGCAGCGGTTACTTCATCCAGCCGTTTTATTAACGTATGATGCGGGGCTTCCTGGACAATTTCCGGATTTTCTTCCACTTCTCCAGCAATCTGGATCATTACGTTGACAAATTGATCCAACGTCTCCTTACTCTCCGTTTCCGTCGGTTCAATCATCATGCATTCATCGACGATTAATGGAAAATAGATCGTTGGCGGATGAAAACCGAAATCAAGCAGGCGTTTGGCCATATCCAGTGTTCTGACCCCCAGTTTCTTTTGTTTTTTACCGGACAGGACAAATTCATGTTTGCAAGGCTGGGAATATGGAAGATCAAAATAAGGCTCCAGCCGTCGCATCATATAGTTGGCATTTAAAACGGCATTTTCGGATACCTTTCGCAAGCCTTCAGGTCCCATTGTGCGAATATAGGCATAGGCACGCACCAAAACGCCGAAATTCCCGTAAAATCCTTTGACTCGGCCAATAGACTGCGGGATGTCTTCATCCAGATAATATTTCCCCTGGTCATCTCTGGCCACCACCGGTTTGGGCAAAAAAGGAATGAGATTGTCCCGCGCACCTACCGGTCCGGAGCCGGGGCCCCCTCCACCGTGTGGAGTGGAAAATGTTTTATGCAAGTTTAAATGTACCAGGTCAAATCCCATGTCCCCGGGACGCGCAACCCCCAAAATGGCATTGGCATTGGCTCCGTCATAATATAACAGTCCGCCCGCCTCATGAACCAATCCAGCGATTACCGCAATCTCCTCTTCAAACAAGCCAAGAGTGTTTGGATTGGTCAGCATAAGGGCTGCGGTATCCTCTCCCAGTACTTTTTTCAGCTCTTCAACATCAACAAGCCCTTTGTCATTGGATGGAACAGTTATGGTTTGGAAGCCTGCCACTGTCGCGCTGGCCGGATTGGTTCCATGGGCGGAATCGGGAACAATCACTTTGTTTCTTCTTGTTTCCCCCCGTGACTCGTGATAAGCGCGAATCACCATCAATCCCGTCCATTCACCCTGCGCACCGGCAGCCGGTTGCAAGGTGACGGCATCCATTCCTGTAATTTCAGCCAGATCCCTTTGCAATTCATATAAAAGTTGCAAAGCTCCCTGAACCGTTTCCGTCATCTGGTAAGGATGAATATTGGCAAAACCGGAATAACGTGCCACATCTTCATTTAGCTTCGGATTATATTTCATTGTACAGGATCCCAGCGGGTAAAAACCGTTATCCACACCATGATTCCGCTGTGAAAGTTCCGTATAGTGCCGCATGAGGTCCTGTTCCGATACCTCCGGAAGTTCGGCAGGTTCATCCCGAAACAGTTCAGCAGGCAAATCTTCCGTCTCTTCCACATCCAACTCTGGCAAGCTGTATGCTACCCGTCCTGGTTGACTCATCTCAAAGATCAATGCTTTTTGTTTGTTTTTCATAACAGTCCCTCCAAGCCTTCCGTCAACAGGTCGATTTCTTCTTTTGTACGAACTTCTGTTACCGCAATCAGCATTTGTTTTTCCCATTTCGGATTGACTCTGCCAAGATCATACCCACCGATGATCCCCTGTTTCAAAAGCTCTCTATTAATTTCTCTGGACGATCGATCCAATTCAATCACAAACTCGTTGAAAAATGGCTGTTCATGTAGTATGCGCACACCCGGTACCTGAGCCAATCTTTTTTTGGCATAATGCGCTTTTTTTATGTTCAGACTGGCTACTTCCTGTATCCCTTTCTTCCCGAGTGCCGACAGGTAAACACTGGCAGCCAATGCCATCAAGGCTTGGTTTGAACAAATGTTAGAGGTCGCTTTGTCCCGGCGAATGTGCTGTTCCCTGGCCTGCAAAGTCAGAACAAAACCGCGTGCGCCTTCATCATCCTTTGTTTGTCCGACAATCCGCCCGGGAATGCGGCGCACCAATTTTTTGGTTGTGGCAAAATACCCGCAATGAGGGCCTCCAAAAGAAACTGGAATTCCAAAAGGCTGCGCGTCTCCGACTACAATGTCGGCCCCGAAATGGCCTGGCGGCTTCAACAATCCCAAAGCCAGGGGATTGGCACTTACCACAAAAAGCCCTTTATGCGCATGGGCAATTTTTTCTGCTGCCCTCAAATCTTCAATATTGCCGAAAAAGTTGGGTGACTGGATAACCACCGCAGCCGTCTTTTCATCAGACAATTTATCAAGCGCCTCTAGATCGGTTAACCCATTTTTGATTGGTACCTGCACAACTTCCCATCCAAATCCCTTTGCATAGGTTTTCAATATTTGATAAGCTTCCGGATGAACCGTTTCAGATACAACGATTTTTTTCTTGCGTGACGTTGCAGCTGCTACGCTTGCAGCCTCTGCCAACGCGGTAAAACCGTCATACATGGATGAATTGGCTACATCCATTCCGGTAAGCTCACAAATCATAGTCTGAAATTCAAAAATCGCTTGCAATTCACCCTGGCTGATTTCCGGCTGATAGGGAGTATACGCGGTATAAAATTCAGACCGGGAGAGAACATGGTTTACCACACTGGGAATATAATGCTCATAAACACCTGCTCCCAAAAAAGAAATATATTGATCAAATGAAGCGTTTTTCCCCGAGAGTCGCTCCATATGTTTTGTCAAAGCAGGCTCGGACATCGCTGCAGGGATTTTCAGATTACCTGAAAAACGTACGCCTTCAGGAATTTCAGCAAACAGTTCCTCGACGGAATTCATCCCAATCGCATTTAACATGTCTTTTTCATCTTGTTCAGTCATTGGTAAATAACGGAATTTCGCCATGTCCAACCTCACCTTTCTCTTTTTACTTCTGCCGTTTATAAAATGGAGTTTTTACAATTTTTGCCTTCAGCTTTTTATGACGAATTTCCACTTCCACCACTTCGCCAACTTTGGCATATTCCGCTTTCAGTAAAGCAAACCCGATATTTTTCTTCAGAGTGGGAGATTGCGTTCCTGTAGTCACTTCGCCAATCAGTTTTTCTCCGGCATAGACCGGATAATGGGTACGCGGGATTCCACGATCGATCATTTCCAAACCTACCAGTTTGCGGGGAGCCCCTTCTTGCTTTTGCACAGCCAAAACTTCCTGCCCGATAAATTCTCCTTTATCCGGTTTGACCGTAAATCCAAGTCCCGCTTCAATCGGAGTGATGGTTTCCGAAAGTTCCTGGCCATACAACGGGAGTGCCGCTTCAAATCGCAAGGTATCACGCGCTCCCAACCCACATGGAAGCACGCCGTCAGATTCTCCTTCTGCCAAAATTGCCTTCCACAAGGCGGGTGCTTCTTCCGCTTTGAAATAAATCTCAAAACCGTCTTCACCCGTGTATCCAGTTCTCGAAACCAACCCTTTTACTCCTGCAATCTCAACATCCTGCATGAATTTAAAAAAACTGATTCCTGACAAATCGGTCGTCGTCAAACGTTGCAACACTTTTTCCGCCAACGGGCCCTGCAAAGCCAACTGTGCCATGCCATCCGAAATATTCCTGACAAGAACTTCGCCTGTTGCATGATCTTTAATCCAGTTAAAATCTTTTTCGAGATTGGAAGCATTAACGACAAGCAAATACTCAAGTTCCCCTGTTCGATAAACCAGTAAATCATCAATGGTTCCACCATTTTCAAAACACATAACCGTATACTGGGCATCGCCTGTCTCAAGTTTGGAAGCATCATTGGTGGTCAGTTTTTGAATAAGTGCCAGCGCATCAGATCCGCTAACCAGAACCTCCCCCATATGGGAAACATCAAACAGCCCGGCTTTTGTACGAACAGCTAAGTGTTCCCGTTTGATTCCGCTGAATTGAACAGGCATTTCCCAGCCGCCAAATGGAACCGTTTTGGCTTCATCTTTATACACATCGTAAAGAGGTGTTCTTTTTAATTGGCTCACTCCAATTCCTCCTAACCATTCTTTCGGCAAATAAAAAAGACAAAGTGCTCCTCGTGCAAGGTAAACACTCTGTCCCACTACCTGAGAGTTTCTTCACGCAAACGCGCAAAGTTGCCCCTTTGGTGGCTTGATCGACAAGATCAGCTCTCTCCAGAGTTGCGTCCAACGGGCCTCCTTTTGCCTGAGAGATTCGCCTTTTACGGCTTGCTCCTTCGGCGCCACAACTGTGGTCTCTCCTCCCGCCTTCAACCGCCAAACAATATGTTGCTCTTTAAACCCATTGTGTCATATTTGGCAATTACTTTCGATAAAACTGCTAAAATAAGTTCATGTTTTTTATGAATCCATTTTTTTTGTTTGATCCATACTATAACGGATAAATAACGACAAGAAAGGTGGATCAAACCAATGCATTCACCCCCGATTCGCTTTGATCGAGAATGGCTTCATCCATTTTTGTCACAAGTTGATACAAATCAACAATGGTCCACTTGGAAACGGTTTCAACTCGCTGTTGAAGCAGCTGAAGCAGAAGTAATCCCTTCATTTGATTCGATTCAATGCCTGACACAAATTCATGGATTCGAACCTCTTCCTCATCAGATTGAAGTGGCCAGACGCGTCATCAATGAAATGCATGGCCGTGCAGTTCTGGCTGATGAGGTAGGTTTGGGCAAAACAATCGAAGCAGGCCTTATTCTAAAAGAATATATTATCCGCGGCCTGGTAAAACGTGCCTTGATCCTGGTTCCGTCTTCACTTGTTTTTCAGTGGACAAGGGAATTAAACCAAAAATTCCAAATTCCGGCGATAGCCCAGAAAAAGGCATGGATGTGGGATAAATATGATTTTTTGGTCGCATCCATTGACACTGCCAAACGGGAACCCCATCGCGAACAGATTCTAAAACAGCATTATGACCTTTTGATTGTGGATGAAGCCCACAAGCTGAAAAACCGGCGTACAAAAAACTGGCAATTTATTAACCAGTTACCAAAAAAATATTGCCTGCTCCTGACTGCGACACCGATTCAGAACGAAATCAATGAATTGTATAACCTGGTAACCTTGTTAAAGCCGGGACAACTTGGTAAACATTCGCAGTTCCAAAGCAATTATGTAGCAGGCAAAAGAAAAGCCAAAAATGAAGAGCGACTCCAGGAAGAAATCCGCCGTGTCCTGATTCGCAACCGCCGCTCAGACCAGCAGCTTCCAATGACAAAACGGCTCGTCAAAACTGTCTCCATTGAACTGTCATCCGCTGAGCGTGCTCTTTATGAGGGGATTACCCGGTTTGTACGTCAAAAATATCATAATTCACAGGATATGAAAAACATTTTATCCCTGCTGGTTTTGCAAAAAGAGGTTTGCAGCAGCCGTGATGCAGTCTTCCATACATTATTTAAACTACTTCAAAAAGGAGCAAAAGGTCAATCGGAAATTTCACCGGAAGTCTCTCACTTGATCCAATTGCTGCGTAATGTTAAATATTCATCAAAAGTGAAAACAGCTGTAGAATTGATTCACCACCTGTCCCCTGAAAAAGTGGTTCTTTTTACCGAATATCGGGCAACCCAGGAAATGTTGATGCGCGAATTGTTAAACGCCGGGATTCAAGCCGTTCCGTTCCACGGAGGTTTCAACCGGAACAAAAAAGACTGGATGATGGAATTATTTCAAAAACGGGTTCAGGTAATGGTTGCCACGGAAGCAGGAGGAGAGGGCATCAATCTTCAGTTTTGCCAGCATATGATCAACTATGACATGCCATGGAACCCGATGCGAGTTGAACAAAGGATTGGCAGGATTCACCGTTTGGGCCAGAGCAGGGATGTTCATATTTATAACCTTGCCACAGTTAATACGATTGAAGAACACATCATCTGGCTTCTGCATGAAAAAATCAATTTGTTTGAATCGGTCATCGGAGAACTGGAAATAATTCTGGAAAAAATGGATTCAGAAGGAGGCATTGAAAGCAGCCTGATGCGCTTGATGCTTGAAGCAGATAGCGACCGGCATATTCGCGAACAACTCGGCAAGTGGGGAGATTCATTTTTTGAAGTGAAAAAAGTTGTCCAAGAGGAACAACAAAAAAAAGAGGACGTGTTGCTGTATGGATCAAACCCAAGTCAGAAAGTGGACGGAACGGTATCTTGACAGTTACCAGTGTCAAATTATTGAATCCGCACCAACTTTTCTTACCACACAATTATCGGTTCAGGCAGACAAAGATCTGTTGAATCGTCCCTTTTACTGGATGTATGTTGAAAAAATGAATATAAAGCCTAACCCGATCCAGCTCTGCCTGATTTTTGATCCTGACAATCATCCTGATGACATCAAAGGGGAACTTTTTTACTTTGGTGCCCCCCGTTTTCGCAAAATGCTCCAGTCTGCCCAAAAACACGGGAAATTTGTACGCCTTTATGAAATACCAAAATGGCAATCACCATATTCTCAAGCAAAACCTTATTCCCCCCGGCTGGGGGTAAATTATAAAATTTCTTATATCTGTGACCAAAAAAAAGACCGCCTGTGTCATTTGGGCATTAATCTTTTAAACGGCGAAGTGACTGAATCATTTTATGAAATACTGTCCGAGCGAAAATGGTCTGCACAAATTCCACCAAACCGGCACGTTCCGGCTGCGCGCTTTTCCCTGATGGAAGCTGTCGGGGAATTGGAGTTTTATTTGGAAGAACAAATCAAACAGGAAGACCTGACGTGGGCAAAAAAAGCCAAAGAACGCTTCACTGCCGAATTAAACCAGCTTAACTCCTATTATCCGGAAAATATCCAACAAAACGGTGAACTTGCAAAAGAAAAAAAGCAGCAGGAACAAGAGCTTGTTTGGCAATATTATCCCCGAATCGAAATCAGCGTTATTAATGCCGGACTCTTTTACCTGGAATTGCAATAGCTGCTTTATCCGGATATTTTTTCCCTCTCGTGGGGAACGATGACCACGTTCATATCCAATGCATTGAGTACCTGTTTTACTTTCTCCATGCTGGCGCCGCCATACTCATTCCGTTCATCCCGTGAAACCTGCGGCGGTGTCACTCCCAACTTTTTGGCCAGTTCAGCCTGGGACATCCCCCGATAAATCCGAAAGGCGATTAATTGTTTGCCAATACGGTCAAATGTACAGGTCATATCAAAATCACCTTTTTTCAGCCGTTCATATTCCTCCGCTTCCCGCTTCAGCTTTTCGCCAAAAAAACGGGACGGGGCCAGCCCACGCTTTATCTGTTCGTCATTCAACCCCATGGAAGCCAATTCTTTTTTTTGTTCCTCAATTAACTTTTCGTGCTGGCTGATTCTTTTCAGGCATCTATGGTATTCCCGTTCTGTCCTGATCATAAATCTTCTCACCCCTTTAACAACTGAACAATTCCTTTTTGGATGTCAAAATCCCGATCACGGCGAAAAAATTCATCAAATTTCATATTAACTCCTTCCTCATCGCTAATCCCTGAATATATTCCCAGACAGTGAGGAAACAGTTCAATCCGGTACCAGTGCCACATTTCCAGCTGATAATTGCCGAAAGCGTCCAATCTGTAGCGGTCCCACCCCCAACAATGATGCGGATCCAGCTGATTTAATCTGGCAACCAGGCTTCCATCAAAAATCTCCTTTGGATCAGGGGGAACAAAATATCCGTCAATATCGTTTGGCCGATATTTATCCGAACAAAAAGAACCGTCGATATAAATTTTTTCAACCCCGCAAATCCATAATTGCCGGCACAGCACTTCCAAATGATCCACCAGGCGCAAACGCCAGAAAATATCCCACGGCATTTCCGGCAATCCCTCTCCTTTGACCAGAATCGAATTTCTTAATTGGGAAAAAGTAAGGGGATATTCTCCCGGCTCCAAAAGGCCGTATTCGTTAAATCTCACTATCAGTATATCCTCCTGTATTTTATCCTGTTTATGTGCCAAATAAACATCTAAATCAATATTTACTTTTATGTTATCATATGCAATACACCTCCGAAGTGAACGAATAATGAAATTGTTTTAAAAAATTGATTGCCCGGGTCGCATCTTGAAATGCTTGCAACCCGGGCAAAACAATGCCCCATTAACTGTGATCCAACAGCCTCTTTTCCCCTTGTAAAGCCCTTGCTTCTGTCAGGTCTTGAGAAACCTCCAAAACTCCTTTAAAATCGTCATTCTCATTTCGCATGGCAAAATATCTGATGTATACAAATCTCCCTTTTAAATTAATCCAGAAGTCTACTGAGTCTTTACCATCCTTCAGTTCTTGTATAACTTGATTTACCATATGAACACTTTCTGCCGGATGGCAATACTGAACTTCTCTTCCAATGACAGCTGGACTTCTCGGGAATATTCTGTCCTTGGCTTTTGAAAAATACCTTACACGTTCATTTTCATCAACATAAGTTATATCAACCGGAAGCGTGTTTAACATCATAAGAATTTCTTCAACAGATAACTTTCCCGTATTTCCCAATGCAATCAATCCATCATCAGGCAGCGTATTTTGAACCGGTTTTTTTTGGCGTTTCACTTTTATGGGTGGTGTAATAAACGAGAAACCTTCTTCTATACTTTGTTCAATGATATCTTCCCAGTCCTCATCGGTCAGCATTTCGATTAATACAGGAAATACAATTTTGTTCTCTTTAAATATCATACCTTTCATTAATCCAGTTAACATTTTCAAATCATTTATATCATCAGGTGAAAGATGTTCTGTATCTGGTAAAGACGTCTTCAACTTTTTCCACAATCTGCATATATCATCATCGATAGACCACATGACTTGCATGGTTTTTTCGTATCCTAAATTCTCCATATAAGGAAAAATAATATTTTCTTTTTTAATATAATGCACTTCAAACTCTGGCAATTTTTTTATAATATCTATTATTGTTATCAAATCGCTCTTATCTTGTTCATAGGAATGTAATGCATTTTCAAGTTTCTCTAAATAATTTTCCGCTTCTTTATTTTCTCCAAGATAATAATTGACCGGGTGATTTTCATCGGACACTTTTTTTCTTTTATACTCATGCAAACCGGCCTCGAAAACTGCTAATTGCTTTTCAACATTTTGCTTTATTTCGTTGATTGTAACCCCTTGCTCCAGGAAAAATGTTTCAAGTTTCAATATGTCATATGGAGATATATCCTTAATAAAAATCAATATGCTTTTCAATCAATGAATCGACAGTGGCCCCTTTTTTCAACTCCTCAACTATTTTTATCATACGTTTAAGCCGAAAATCCTTATTCTGAACGTATTCGCTCACAAGAGACAACTCCTTTATTCAAGAGTCAAATGATAATTATTATCACCCAACCTCAGAATACTATTTGTATCATACAAACACAAGGAAGGCGGAACATTTCATAGATTCCCAATATAACGGGAGGACTGTTAGCTTTCCAAAAAAGTTAAACGCACCATACATACTCCCAGCGTTAAGGCATAAAATTTTTTATGTTTGCTTATTTTAACCTGAACGACCAAGATTCGACTTTCCTCTTCTGCTATGGAGGCACCTTGGCCAGAAACTGTTGTGGCCAAGGTGCTTCCGGCTGCACAAATACTTGCTCAGGTGGGCCCGTCTCAATAATTTTCCCACGATCCATAACCACATCGCGGACAAAGCTCATTTCATGGGTTACAATTGACATGGTTTGCCTCTCCAGG
Organism: uncultured Thermoactinomyces sp.; assembly: GCA_965544045.1. Classification (GTDB taxonomy): domain Bacteria; phylum Bacillota; class Bacilli; order Thermoactinomycetales; family Thermoactinomycetaceae; genus Thermoactinomyces. Next base: position 173,266 of record CBEULT010000005.1, on the reverse strand, counting down.
CCAATTCCTTCATTGTTTTCAGCACTTCGCCTACCAATTCGGGATCAAGAGCTGACGTAGGCTCATCATTTCCCTCTTGTAAAAAAAGGGCAAACCTGAATGACCAGGATTTGCCCTTTTTCGTTTCTTATTCCGTAATATCCTTAAACAGGATAACCCGTGCGGGAGCAGCTTCCGTATCCATCAGTTTGATCGGAGCAGCCACCATGAAGTAAGTATCTTCCGGAACTCCGCCAAAACGCAATCCTTCCATAATAACGATATCTGCCTGGAACAAATTTTTATGGGTTGGATGGCCTGGCTGGGAGCGTTCAATCCCCAGTGCGTCTATCCCTACTCCTTTTATTTGCTTTTCCACCAGATATTGGGCACCGTCTTCCTTTAAATAAACAAACTCAAAATCAAATTGATCCTGTCCGGAGTTTTTTGTCTTGAGCAGCAAAAATTCGCCAGCCTGAATCTCTTTATCTTCCAGATCCTGTCTGGAAATCCCCCCCTCAACATGGGTCAGATCCAACACCCGTGCAGTTCCAGCCAGACGGTCAAGCGGAATGGTCTCCATTGTTCCCCCGTCCGGAAGCATATGAAGCGGGGAATCTACGTGTGTGCCACAGTGTACATCCATATCGACCCGTGATTCTCTGGCGGATGCTGTATCAAAATCCTGAACAACTTTGATCACCGGTTTCTTTTCCGGCTTGTTTTTATATACTTGCATATCCGGAACAATCGGCATCGACACATCGTATATTTTCATCGTTCTCTCCCCCTTTGGTTTATTTGGTTGGCACTTCGTTGGCTTTGATAATCTCAGGCCGGGATCTGGAATATTGCGGCCACCACTCATGTCCTTCCTGTGCCAATAAATCATGCGCCGCTTGTGGTCCCCATGTTGCGCTTCTATAAAATTGGAGCGAATGCGGATTCCGATCCCAGGCACGACGCACAGGATCGATAAATTTCCACGCCAGTGCGACTTCATCCCAATGCGTAAAGAAAGTCTGATCGCCTATAATCACATCATGGATGAGAGATTCATAAGCCTCCGGCGTCTCCTGTTCACAGTTGTTGCAATAGTTCATGGCAATTGGCGTTACCTGGTTATCTGTTCCCGGTCTTTTGGCATTTAAAAACAATTTCACCCCTTCTTCAGGATGTATGCTGATTTCCAATGTATTTGGCTTTAAGTTGTTATCCTTGTTAAAATAAAGATTTTTAGGCATCTCTTTAAACTGAATAATGATTTTTGTTGCTTTCTCAGGCATGCGTTTTCCTGTTCTAATATAAAAGGGAACCTCGGCCCAGCGTAAATTATCTACAAAAAGCTTTGCCGCGACAAATGTTTCAGTCATTGAATCCAGGGCAATTCCCGGTTCATTCCGGTAGGAGGGAACCCGCTTTCCGTTCATTTTCCCTTCCCTGTATTGGCCACGCACAAAATATTTTTCCACATCATTTTCTTCATACTGACGCAGAGAACGCAACACCTTGATTTTCTCATCATGAATGGCCTCCGTTTTCAACCGGCTTGGCGGTTCCATACAAACCATCATTAACATTTGCAATAAATGGTTTTGCACCATGTCTCTAAGCGCCCCGGCCTTATCATAATAGCTGGCCCGTTCTTCCACTCCAACTGTTTCACTGGCCGTAATTTGGACGGACTCAATATATCTGTGATTCCACAAAGGTTCAAACAGGGAATTGGCAAAACGGATCACTTCAATATTCTGTATCATTTCCTTGCCAAGATAATGATCAATCCGGTAAATCTCCTCTTCATCAAAAGTACTTTTAATCTGTTGATTTAACACTTTGGCAGACTCATAATCATGTCCGATCGGCTTTTCAATAATCAGGCGTTTGTCGCTGGTACCGGAAGCCAAGCCCGTCGTTTTCAGTTTTTGTGAAACCGTTGCAAACAGGCCAGAGGCAATCGCCAGATAAAACAGGCGGTTAAAAATGACTCCAAATCCAATTTCATGTTTTTCAATAAGCTTTTTCATTTCACGATAACCCTGATCATCGTGAATATCTGCAGAAATATACTGAAAGTGCCTTACAAACTCTGACCATTCAGCTTCTGAATCTATTTGAAACCGGCTGTGGGATTGGATGGAATTCCGTACAGCCTGGTGAAAATCACCAACGGATCGTATGGATCGTCCAACACCGACAACCAAAAAATGCTCAGGCAATTTTTGGTTTTTATACAGGTTGAATATGGCCGGAAACAATTTGCGTTTTGCCAAATCACCGGTCGCTCCAAAAATAACCAGTGAAAAAGGATCTGCCAGTCTGGCCTGATTATTCATCATGTCACTCCTTTATATATACAACGTTCTTATTCTTGATTTTAATATGTGTTCCAGTTCCGTTGTACATTCGCAAGAATCGCAACAGCACAACAGAAGTCCAGGTGAAAAAGTTTCGCGAGCAAAAACCAGATAATTATAATAACAGTTGCAGATAAAACAAGCTCTTCCTCATTGGAAAGAGCTTCAGACTGCTTCAAAACAAAACATATCGAGGTAACTCGCTCCTGAAAATCAATCGCTCCTCGCACTTTACAGGCAGATTTAAAACTCCTCCGGAAAGAGCTTGAGATCCATTATAACATAAAATGGAAGATAATTCACAAAACACATTGCCTCATAAAAACGGCATCAGACAGATCCGGACTTTTTTGAAGTTTTAATCGCTTTTTGAATACCAATCACTCTCAAGATCAGTCGCTGTTTTTAATATTTGGATACCGCGAGCCGGTCGTTAAGGTCAAGGTTGATTCGTACTGAAATTATGAATTGTTCCCAAAATATCCTCATACGCAACAATTTTTACCGCTGCCAGGAAGTCAGTCCGGCCTTTTGCTTTTAATCAGGTGTTTTGATTTGATGTCTCACCAACAGGACAAAAGACACTGTAACTGGTTTAAAGAAAGCAATTTCTCCTGTCATGGCTGTACAAAAAGTGCTCGTCGCCCTCTTTTCCTCACAATGTATGTTTTTTCATCTGTTTGTGAAAGGTATATAAGGCCCAAAGCAACATCCGGTAACGCTGGTTTACTTCCTCCAAATAAACATGAAAATGATCCCCATTCATTTTAGTCCAGCTAAAACAGCATAATTCCAAATAATAGATCAACTCTTGCAATTGGCTATGAATTCCTTCCCATTCCCCTTTCTGCATCCACTCCAGCATCCGGTCCACTTTTTGGCTGATCCCGAGTATTTGAGCAGACTTTCGGTTTAACTCCGATAACTCATTCAATTGACGAATACTTTCATCTATTTCCTTCAGGATCTCCCCTAACTCGTTGGAAGAAGTTTTCACATTGAAGATCATAATACCGCACCTACCTCCGTGTGACGGGAAATCGATGGATCAATCCCTTTATATAATGTCGATTGTCTGCGTGTTCTTCGGATTTTCAAAAATTCCCTCTTCAAAACGCATCCATCACAATCATCCTGCTGCTATCAGATAATAACAGTTTATTTCGTTATTTATTTTAAATAATCATTAATCAAGTCTTTTAGTTCTGTTTCTACAGTCAGTAATCAAAAAAATTACGGCTCTGTCCGTATAATCGATCATACATACGCATTGCAAACGAATCAGTCATTCCGGCAATATAATCACAAACCACCCGTGCGCGTTCGGCTTCTGTCACCGCATGGTTCAGAAGCATCCGGTCATGTTCCGTCAACAAACGCTCTTCTGACATAAAAGCCTGAAACAGGCATTGAATGACATGCTTTCCTTTCCACGAAATGGTTTGTACCCGCTGTGAATGAATCACCTTCTCGGAAACCAGTTGTTTCAGACAATCCAACAGATTGCGCAAATCTTTGGGTAAAGTCACATAAAATTTCAACCGGGGCGAGTTGACCGGAATCTGATTTTCCATTACCCGCACATGGGTTATAAAGGTGGAGATCAAGCTGGCAAATACTTTTTTTAGCCGATACTTTAACTGGGTATCTTCCGGATCAATGCCATCCAGGTCTTTGCTCGCTTCCTGAAGTTCGGGATAGCGAACAGTATTGAGAAATGGATGCAAAAGTGATTTTAGCCGGGATAACCGAATCAGACCCAGGTGGATTGCATCCTCTGCATCATGGGTTCCGTAAGCAATGTCATCAGCCAGTTCGATAATAGAACATTCGAGTGTCTGGTGCAAAGTCTGAAGATACTGGCCCGGTACCTCTTCGGTTTTCATCAGGAAATCCCTTTCCTCTCTCGTCAATGATAAAAGCGTCCATTCAAAAGCTTCCTGATCACAACGAAAAATACTTGCTTTTGGTGGAAGCTCAAGACCAGGATTATCTTTACCGGGATGCATGGCTGTGTCCAAAAAAATCGGGTACTTCAAAATAGACATGATAAGCGCCCTGGTCAGATTTAATCCGTATGCATCCTGTTCCCCTTCCAGCCTGGTCAGGATCCGGAATGTTTGCGCATTCCCTTCAAATCCGCCATACTCCTTCATACACACATGCAAGGCCTCCTCTCCCCGATGGCCAAAAGGAGGGTGCCCCAAATCATGAGCCAAGGCAGCTGCTTCCAGCAGGGAAACATCCAAAGCTTTGTTTTCTGTAAAATATGAAACATTTCTGTTTAAGTAGATGGCAATGCCTCGAGCAATTTGTGCAACTTCCATGGAATGGGTTAATCTCGTTCGATGAAAGTCACCTGCAACACGACCAATCACCTGGGTTTTTGACTGAAGACGCCGAAAAGCAGCACTGTGAATAATCCGTCCGTAATCTTTTTCAAAGGCATCCCGTGCCTCCCTGACATGATTACCTGCGGAATTTTTTCTTCTCTCCATATCTGACGACAAATATAAAAGATTTTTCTGAGGACGATAAATGATCATTAACCTCACCCTTGCCTGATCCATTCTTTAATATGTTTGCACCTGAATTCCGGTTTCTCCCGCGCTTTCAACCAATTCTACAGGACACAACTGCTCTCCTTGTCATATCTGATTTCAGTATAACTCTTCCCGTTCTTTAACAAGCTAATAACAAAACATTAAAAGGAGAAATGGTTATGGATTTGCAACGTGCCAAAGAGATCTTGCAATCTCCGCAAAAGATTACTGTCAATTACCGGGGAGAACCGGTCTGGATCGAAATGGTGGATGAAACGACAGAAAAAGTTCGTGTTCATGCAGAAAGCAATCCGAATGACATCAGATTCATTCCCGTTTATGACCTGGAAGAACAGCAACTTCATTAAAAAACACAAAGTGGAGGCGAAAAAAGGAAGTAAGTCCTGAAAATCGCCTCCAAAAAAATCTATTAAGCACACAATAAAGATTTATCCCCTTGTTGCAAAAAATACATTCTTGATAAATCCCATTTCTGTCCATTAACTCATGTTGTTTCCTTGCCCCCGGTCCATAATTTGCTTCGCATCCCTGATCATTGACAAACGGTGTGCAATCGCCAAAGTCGCAACGCTATGATCAGCAAGGCAAATTTCCTATTAAGCTCTTCTATCTGGAAAAACCACCACAACACAAGTCTTGGAATACCTGCACCTTCTTTAAAGTGATACTGGACAATCCTGTCCCAAAACAAAGAGTTTGTAGCAAAAACCATTTATATGATACGATTTCGTTTGTGAATATTTTTTAAGCCAAAGAAAAGGGGGCTGGGGTGTCTACCCCTTACCGCTATGAAACCTGAACAGATTCGCAATATCGCTATCATTGCCCATGTCGACCATGGGAAAACCACACTTGTTGATGCCATGTTGAAACAAAGCCATATTTTTCGCGAAAATCAACAAGTTGAAGAACGAATCATGGATTCCAATGACCTCGAGCGGGAACGAGGTATTACCATTTTATCCAAAAACACTGCCATTCATTATAAAGGTGTTAAGATCAATATCGTGGACACACCGGGACATGCTGACTTTGGCGGAGAAGTAGAGCGCGTGATGAATATGGTAGATGGGGTCCTCCTTCTTGTGGATGCTGTAGAAGGGCCAATGCCGCAAACCAAATTCGTTTTGAAAAAAGCACTTGAGCGCGATCACAAAGCAGTGGTTATCGTCAATAAAATTGACCGGGAATACGCCCGGCCAGACGAGGTTGTCAATAACACCTTTGATCTGTTTGTCGATCTGGGCGCAACGGACGAACAATGCAATTTTCCCATTATCTATGCGAGCGGATTAACAGGCTTTTCCGGATTTTCCCCCGATGAACTGACTCCGACCATGGAGCCGTTGCTTGATACAATTATTGACTATCTTCCTTCTCCACAAGTAGATATGAACGGCCCCACCCAAATGCAGGCCACGTTGCTGAGTTATGATGATTACAAAGGCCAGATTGTCATCGGACGATTAAACAGAGGATGTATCCGGCGTAATCAGACACTTGTCCTGCTTCCTCAAGACGGGGAACCACAAACAGTAAAAGCAGGAAAAGTGTTCACCCACAATGGTTTGCTACGCCAGGAAACAGAAGAAGCAACCGCCGGAGACATTATTGCCATAACGGGTATTGGCAAAGCAGGAATCGGTGACACAATTGCTGATCCTGAGCATCCTGAACCATTAACCCCGATCAAAGTGGAGGAACCTACATTGCGCATGATGATCGGAGTCAACACAAGTCCATTTGCCGGACAGGACGGACAGTTTCTCACATCACGAAAAATCCGGGAACGCCTGATTCGGGAAACGGAAAAAGACGTTGCCTTGCGTGTTGAAGATACCGACTCCGCAGATCACTTCCTGATATCCGGAAGAGGGGAGTTACATTTAAGCATTTTGATTGAGAATATGCGCCGGGAAGGTTATGAATTCCAGGTAAGTAAACCTGAAGTCATCTTTAAAGAAGAAAACGGAAAAAAACTGGAACCCTGTGAGCTTGTTGAGATCGAGGTAAGTAGTGAGTACCAGGGTTCCGTTGTTGAATTGTTGGGAAAACGGAAAGGTCTATTGCAGGATATGACCGTACTGGATAGCGGGAATATCCGTTTTACGTACAAAGTTCCGACACGCGGTCTGCTTGGATTCCGGTTGCAGCTGTTGACCGCAACGCGCGGGGAAGCGATCATGAATACCATGTTCCACGACTATGAACCTTTTGCCGGTCACATTGAGACGCGCGAGCATGGCTCCCTGATTGCCTGGGAATCGGGTACAGCAACAACCTACGCCCTCCATGCCGCCCAGGAACGTGGGCAGTTGTATGTTTCTCCCGGAACAGAAGTATATGGGGGAATGGTTGTGGGAGAGCATATTCGCGACAGTGATCTGGAAGTAAATATTTGCAAGAAAAAACATTTGACCAGTATTCGCCGGGCAACTGCCGAAGAAGCATTGCGCCTGGATACGCCGCGGCAATTAAGCATCGACGATGCGCTGGAAATAATGAAGGATGACGAGTTGCTGGAAATAACCCCCAAAACATTCCGCTTGCGCAAAAAATTTCTATCGAGAAGCGAGCGGAACAAGCAGAAAAAATTTGCCAAAACAAATATATAAAAAGAAAGAGCTGGTCAAGACCGGCTCTTTCTGCTTTGTGAAAGCCATTTGTGATAAGAAAGACGTGGCATGGAAAACATCTCCCCGCCCCTGAGATAAGCCGTTCCTGCCATACGTCCTACAGGCTGCAAGGTTTCCACGTCAATTCTCCCGGCAGAATAAAGTCCATCATCCAGATGAAACCGGACTATTTCACCAATCAAAAAATCGGTATTTGGTCTTTCTTTTGTTCCTCCTACCGGCAAATGCCGATACAATTGGCATTCCATTTGAATTTTTGTTTCTTTAATGCGTGGAACCTGGATTACTAAAGAAGGAAGCAGATGGAAACCAATCATCTTGACTTCGCTTTGTTCCGGCGGGAAATCAACCGCAGTTTCATTAACCATGGATATATTATCTTCGCTGACCACATGCACGACAAACTCGTTTTGCTCCAGAATATTTCGTGCTGTATCTTTCATCATCCCATCCGGTTTTCTCATACATGAAATGCCAACAAGCGGCGGCTCTGTACCGACCACATTAAAAAAACTGAACGGGGCGGCATTGACAACACCTGACGAATCGGCTGATGTAACTAAAGCGATCGGTCGTGGAAGCACACTTCCGATCAGTAACTTGTAGATTTCCTTTTTTGTCTGGGTGCCCGGATCAATTTGCATCGCCATCACCTTTCTTCTCTGGCAACCAACTGTATAAATATTTAGAATCCTCTATTTCCAGTGCGGCCTTTGTAATTTTCAGGGGACGGAATGTATCAATCATTACCGCCAGCTCTTCCGTTCTCTCTTTTCCAATGCTTTCCTCGGTTTTCCCTGGCTGGGGACCGTGGGGAAGTCCTGTCGGGTGCAGGGTGATTGACCCCTCGCTGATTCCGCGTCGACTCATGAAATTTCCTTTCACATAATACAACACTTCATCACTGTTTACATTGCTGTGATAATATGATGCCGGAATCGCCAGCGGATGATAATCATACATCCGGGGTACAAACGAACAAACCACAAAATTGGGCCCTGCAAAAGTTTGATGTACTGGCGGTGGTTGATGAATAGATCCGGTAATGGGCTCAAAATCCTCTATGTTAAATGCCCATGGATACAAATAACCATCCCATCCGGCCACGTCAAACGGATGAAAACCATAAGTATAACTGTGAAGGCCACCACGGGTCTTGACACGCACTTCGTATTTTCCTTGTTCATCCCGGGTTTGCAAAATTTCAGGAACACGAATATCCCGCTCACAAAACGGACTGTGCTCCAGAAATTGGCCAAATTCATTCCGGTAACGGCTGGGAGTGGTAATTTCACCGGATGATTCAATAACCAAAAAACGCTGCTTGGGGCTTTTCATCTCAATCCGGTATGTTGTTCCGACCGGAATCACCAAATAGTCCCCGGAACGGTAAGGCAAATCGCCAAAAACCGTCTCGAGTACGCCTTCTCCTTCATGCACAAAGATGATTTCATCCCCGTCATTGTTGCGAAAAAAATAAGGCATCGTCTCTGCGGGAGAAGCCGTGGCAATCGCCACATCTTCATTAATCAGCCAATGAATCCGTCCCTCAATCGGATCTTTTCCACCTTCAGCACGGAAGGTCAACAGGTGTCTGTGATGGTTTGCTTCTTCTCCGGCCACAGACACAGACCACGGACGAATCCATTCGGAAGTACTTATCTGCGTAGGAGGATTAATATGATATAAAATGGATCCTTTTCCTGAAAAACCTTTTGTCCCTATAACCTCTTCTTTATAAAGGCGGCCATCAGGCTGTCGAAACTGGATATGTCTTTTTGGAGGCAACTTGCCCAGACGATGGTAAAACATCTTGTTTTCCTCCCATCAAATTTTATTGATTTTTCTATTTATATTTTATCAAAACACATTATTTTTATTATAAACAAATAATTCAGATGATTTATGCTTTTTCTCGTCTTTTGCAGGAAATTCACATTTCATACCGAATAATCTTTTTGGTAACCAGGTTAGCCAGTATATCCTGAAGCAAGGATAATTTGCTGTATAAAGTATCAGATGTCCTTCCTTTCCAATCGCACGATCAGTTTATTTGGCATTATCCAAAGAAGGAGGATATAAAATGAAGATGATCAGAGAAATCCTTGTCTGGCTAAGTTCCATTCCGATTGGAATCGTCACTGCCACCCTGATCAGCACTTTTATTTTTCAGCCAACCAAAGTGCTTGGACAATCCATGGAACCAACAATCAAACCTAACAACCAGATTTATGTATCCAAGCTTGAACAAACTTTTTCTTACCAGCCCAAATACGGTGACATCATCATTATAGACAGTCGGATTCACCAACCGCGCACCATAATGGATGATTTTCTCACTTCTCCAATCATTCGTTTGATTACAAACGATCACCCGCATTATTTATGGGTAAAAAGAGTAATCGGATTGCCCGGAGATGTGATCGAAATCAAAAACAATCAGGTTTATAGAAACGGTAATCTGCTCAAGGAAAACTACATTAAAGAGAGGATGAATACACCAGATCTAAAGGTTAAAATTCCGGAAGAAAGAATTTTTGCATTGGGGGACAACCGCAATCTAAGTATTGACAGCAGGCAAATCGGTTGCATCCCACTCGATCACGTGATTGGGATTAAAATTTTCTAACAGTATTTTTTTGCTTTTTATTGCAACTAGATAGAAGCAAGAACAGTCTAATGGAAAAAGACTCTTTTTAAAGGCAGGTTTTTTTAAGTGAATAAAGATCTGATTATTTCCGGTTTGTCGTTAGGATTTCTGTTCTTTATAGCCGGTTGCATGATTTTGTTTTCAAATCCAAGTCTTCCCATGGCACCTGATCAAATCCATTTACCGGTCACAGAAACTGTCTCGCAATAAAATAGCAAAAGCACTATTGAGAGGCGCACTGAAGAACAGGTCGCAGGCAGCATTCCCATGGTTCTTCGTTTCACCTTGCAGGGAAACATAGAGCGTTTGCTTTCGGGCGGGCTCAAAAGTATTTGCGTTTAAACAGTTCACCCGTTTTCCCTCAGGCAAACACTTAAAATGTTCCCCTACCTACACACTAAATCAGAATGCCAAAAACCGGGCTGTTTATTTAACATTTGCCCCCGCACAATGGTAGTTCCCATTCTTTGTCCGGACCCTGAAGTAAACTCCACCGCGGGCGTACACATAAATGGCCTTTTATCCTGTAAAAGTCGGAACATAGCTTTTTTTCGTATACTTAAAGGTTCTCCCGGCTATGCATATGAAATAAATATACAATTTTAGCGGGCAAATGGATAAGTTGCATACCGAATTCACAAATACATATTTATCTGCTTCAACAACACCAATTGATCGGTTAATTTATTGATTCGATCCACATTTTCCTGTTTCCGCCAACAAAGTTTCTTCCTTGGCCAATTTTCTCCAGTCCTGAAATACATCAATTAAATGGGATCTCTGTCTGGTATAAATCATCACAATTTACTCATCGGGGCTTAGTTCTTTTAAGCTTTTCCATTAAGTTTCGCCCCAGACACAAACCGAAAAATTTCTGTTTGCTTTGGGATTTGCTATAACATACAAGGTTTTAGCCAAAATCCCCTTGCCTGACGAACAAAAACAACTTACCAACCAAACAGCAGGAAACTTTATTTATGTAATCATCTATATAAAGAGATGGTTTATACCTTTATTTTCCACTTTGCTTTCTATTGACATATTCCTGTTACTTGGAAAACTGGACCGCTGTCCGTTTGGCCAATTTTTTTGCCTGGTTGATAATATCCTGGTATTGCTTAGGATCAGCTGTTCCTTCTGCTATAATTGATTGAACCTGATCGATCCCTATAAATCCCAATATCAAGCGTACATAACTATCCCCATACTCCATGGCTTTGGCATTGCCATGCGAATAAATTCCTCCCCGTGCCTGAATATGAACCGCTCTTTTCCCTACCATCAGACCAACCGGTCCCTGCTCCGTATATCGAAATGTCTTTCCGGCCATACATATTAAATCAATATAAGCCTTAAACATGGGCGGCAATCCAAAATTCCACATCGGTGTCACAAACACATATTTATCTGCTTGGACAAATTGGTCAACCAACTGATTTATTGTTGCCAGTTTCTTTCTCTCTGTTAAAGAGAGCGGAAGACTTTCGGCCAATTTTGCCCACGCATTAAATACATTCTCATCTAAAAGAGGAATATCATCTTGATAAACATCCACTTTCATAATTTCATCAAACGGGTTTGCAAGCTCATATGCGTTTAAAAAAGCCCGTCCAATTTGTAAACTGACGGATTCGGATTCCTGTTTCGGGTTGGCCGTAACATAAAGTAGAGTAGCCATCATAGACAACCCCCATATTCAAAGATCAATTTAAATAGATTGATCATTATCTGTTTGTGTATAAAACCCTACACTAATCCAATATACCATTCTTTTTAAAGAATACGTTGCTTAAAAACAAAAAAAGCTGGCCATAAACCAGCATCAGACTGTAAAAAAGTTTTATATAAAGGCGTATTTCCCTCTGTTTTCCTCATTATGATCAAGAGTGCCCGGCACTCACTTTCCGGTAAATTCATCAAACATGTTTCCGATCCGATTCTCCACAACAAACTTAAAATCAGGAGAAGCCGTTACCTGATCCCTATTTATAACAATCCAGCAGATATTGATGAATGATTTCCTCTTCTGAAGACTCCCTCTGTGTCAGCAGAGTGCCGCAATGTTCACATCTGTTTTCCTGTTCTTCAGAATGATTTTGGGAATCCATGGATAAACCCCCTACCCGATTTCAAATTTGTTTATATTATACTATAACAGATGCTGTTATGCAACATTTTGTTATAATACATAATTCATACTTGTTTGATTTTATGTTATTATTTATTGGTTTAATACAAATCTAATCTTGATTTCTCTATTGATATTTGGCCGCAAAAAAACCCCGCTATCAGACGGGGTCAGACTGTAGAAAAACATTTGCAGAAAAACGATTTTCAGAACTTCGTTCCGCCTCCGCATTGCTGGAAAGGGGTGGATCTCTCCAACATTCCACTTACGGGCGGGTTTTCCCATTCACTTCGCCGGGACGGTTTTGCCCGCTTTCCCTTTAAGTGAATGCTTTTTCTTTTGTGCGGGATTAACATCACTTCGCTTCTAAAAATCGCATCCTCATCACATTTTATCAGCATCTAAAGCCTTATGTCAGACCGGGTTTTCTGCTATTTGTACTGTACCAATGACACAACATCCAGACCTTCCAGTTTTCGGCGTCCGTTCAAATATTTCAATTCTACCAAAAAAGAAGCTCCGATTGGATTTCCGCCAAGCTGTCTGACAAGCTCCAAAGTAGCTGAAATGGTGCCGCCAGTGGCGAGCAAATCATCTGCTATGAGAATTTTTTGCCCTGGGATAATGGCATCTTTATGCATGGCAAGCGCATCTTTCCCGTATTCCAGGTTATATTTTACTTCAATAGTTTGGGCAGGCAATTTCCCCGATTTCCGTACAGGTACAAAACCGACCCCCAAGGCATAGGCTAGTGGGGCCCCCACTACAAATCCCCGTGCTTCGGGCCCGACTACCAGATCAATTTCTTTTCCTTCCAGTTTTTCAACCAATTCATTTATCGCTGCCTGATAAGCCTTTCCATCCATCAAAAGGGTTGTAATGTCTTTAAATCTGATCCCCGGTTGAGGAAAGTCTGGAATAACTCGAATCTTTTCTTTGAAATCCATCTGTATATCCTCCTAAATGTTTAAAAGCAATGATTGAAAACAAGAAGCTGCATAAGTCCTTATAACTGGAATATACCAATGTTTGCAAAACATGTTGCCGATCCAGTTGTGTTTGATAAGATTTCGATTCATTCAGCGGCTTTTTGGCCGGGTGCTTTTGAAGAACCAACACACCTTGTTCAAGAGTAACAAACCCTAACTCTTCAAACACCTGAATCATAAAAGAAATAACGCGTTTTTGCAATCCTGTTATCCGTATTAATGAGGGCAGTCCTTTTTTGTAGGGAAATTCTTTTATTCTTGCTATCGCCTTGTACAGCTTTTTGAAATCGTCTCGTGTAGGCGTTTTGGGCAACAAATCATCAAACTCTTTATCACCAAACATCACATAAATACGTTCCACTTCATATCCATAGCTTAACCCTTTTTTAAACAGCTCTAACGTCGGCGGCGATTCAACCAAAACCAGGTACCTGGCTTGCCTGAGATGTTTTTGCTGTTCTTCCTTTTCCAACCCTTCCCAAGTTACCACTGTTCGATTCTGCTCACCGGATAACTGTTTGAAAAGAACCGTTCCCAAAGAGCAGACAAAGCAAACTTTTTCCAGGTCCAGTTCTGTCAGCCAGGACCACTCTTTGCGGTTGCTTCGCCAATCAAACACTTGCAGATAGGGAACTTCAAGATCGCGGATAATCACTTGCGGTGCTCTTCTGCCATTCCATTCGTTCATCTGGAGTTCCCCCAGTAAACGCACATGAGCATGAGGAGCCAAACCATTAGCCATACTTCCAAGGCGAAATCCGACGGCATCTATGATTCCTTTCTTTCCCTGCAAGAACAATTTCATATGTTCTTTTTGCCTGCCTATCAGCTGCACTCGCGAAACCTGTGTCTCCTTAACAATAAAGAGGGGAGTCGGATTGCCCACACCATACGGCGCCAGTACAGCAAGCTGGTCAACCAGATCGGGCTGGATCTTGTCCACCTCCAGTTCCCCTTCTGCCGTAAGAAGGGGAGTATATTCTTCCGGCAGGATCCAGTCTTTTGCCAAGGCTGCCAGTTGCTTGTGCAATTTCAGGATATTCTCCACATCCAATGTCATTCCGGCTGCCATGGCGTGTCCGCCAAAATGGAGCAGCCATTTTTTGCACTTTGATAAAGCCTGAAACAAATGAAATCCTTGAATGCTTCTGGCAGAACCTTTGGCAATCTGTTTTTCTTCATCAATTCCCAATACCAATACCGGCCGGTAATACTTTTCAACCAATCGGGAAGCAACAATCCCAACCACACCGACATTCCAGTTTGGCCGTGCCACAACGATGACATACTGATGCTGCTCAGGTTTTTTCTCCACCTCATCAATAGCTTCAAGAGTCATCTCTTCCACAAGTTGCTGTCTTTCCTGATTCATCCTGTCCAGTGAATCAGCAAGTTCTTCAGCTTCAGCGCGATCATCAGTAACCAGCAACCGAACAGCAGTATCTGCTGAATCTAATCGGCCACTGGCATTAATGCGCGGTCCGAGAGCAAAGCCCACATGCCCCGCCTGAATCGTGCGGTCGATCTCGCTCACCTCGATCAATGATTGAATCCCTTTATTTTCCGTTTGATTCATGTGTTTCAGTCCGTAATAAGTTAATATCCGATTCTCGTCAATCAGGGGGACAAGGTCAGCGATTGTCCCTAATGCCACAATATCCAGCCATTCCTCCGGAACACGGTTTAAAAGAGCAGTCGCCAGCTTGAATGCTACACCCACTCCGGCCAGCATTTTAAACGGATAGGAACATCCTTGCTTTTTGGGATTGATAACGGCTAAAGCATCAGGCAAAACATCTTGTGGCTCATGATGGTCAGTAATGATCAGGTCCAATCCCAAGTCTTTGGCGTAAGCAGCTTCTTCAACGGCAGAAATTCCGGTATCTACTGAAATAACAAGGTGAAATCCCTGTTCCTTCGCCCATTTGAGTGCTTCCTTATGAATGCCATATCCTTCACGGAACCGATGCGGAATATAATAGTCGACGGAAGCTTCCAGATAATCAAATACTTTTAACAGCAAACTGGTACTGCTTACTCCGTCAGCATCATAATCACCATAGATGAGGATCGATTCCTTATTGTTTAAAGCCTGACGAATCCGCTCGGTCGCTTTATCCATTCCATCCATTAAAAAAGGATCATGAAGATCGCTCAAGGCAGGATTCAAAAAACGATTCGCTTGTGAAACATCTGTCACGCCACGGCGTAACAGCATATTTGATACAATCGGATGAATCCCCAACTGTTTGGCAATCTTTCTGCCAAGCTCTTCATCCACCTGTTCAAATTCCCATCTTGCCCTTGCATGCAACATTGCCGAACACCTCACTTTGCGCTAACCATTATAGCACAAAGGATACAGACAAATATTTTATTTCGCCAAAAAAACAAGAAGCCATGATGAATTTCATGGCTTCTTAACTCTTCTTATTCAGTTACCGGCTTATTTTTGGCACTTTGTTTTTGCATCGATTTCCATTTCCAGGTAACCCAAAGCGGGCTGGCCACAAAGATGCTGGAATAGGCACCGGAAATCAGGCCAAGTAACAGGGCCAGCGAGAAGTTGCTGATGCTTTCCCCGCCCAGGAGCCACAAGGAAAAAGCAGCCAATATAACAGTCAGTGCTGTATTTAAGGAACGAACCAATGTCTGGTTAATGCTGTCATTGACAACCTTGGCCAACTCATCCCTTTTTTTCGGCTTAACCAGATCAAGATTTTCACGAATCCGGTCAAAAATAACGATGGTATCATTTACGGAATAACCTATAATGGTTAGGATTGCCGCGATAAAGACCAGATCAACTTCAATCTGGAGCAGGGAAAATGCCCCCACAATAAACAAGGCATCATAAAACAAGGCGAATACTGCCGCAACAGCAAACCGGTATTCAAACCGGATTGATATATAAATAATAATAAACAGGGATGCTATTAACACAGCCTTGATGGCATTCATCGCTGTTTCCTGCCCGATAATCGGGCTGACCGTTTGCTCCTGGATATTTACTTTGGTCTGATAAGCTTCACTGAAAGCCGATTGAATCCGGTTGATTTGATTGGTGTCAACTGTGTCGCTCAAACGAAAGAAAATAAACTCGTTTTCCGATCCCCCGACGCGAACATTCGGATTCTGGTAACCAAGATCCTGCAATATTCCCCGCGCCTGTTCAAGATTTGCGTTGGGTTTGACATGAATGTCCAATCGGGTTCCACTGACAAAATCAACCCCCAGGTTCAACCCTCTCACAACCAGAGATGTAACCATAACCGCCATGATCAACAGGGTGATGATGAAAATCTTTTTGCGGTGCTTGATGATATCAAATTTATAAGTCACTGATCTCATCCTCTCGAACCCTGAACAAAGCCGGGTTTTTCACTAAATTGGAACGAAGAATCAGGTTCATCATCATCCGGGAAAGTGCTACCGCCGTCAGGAAGCTGACGATAATGCCGGCGATCAGGGTTACAGAGAACCCTTTGACTGCGGCAGTCCCGAAGATAAACAACACAACACCCGCAATAATGGTAGTGATGTTTGCATCAAAAATGGTCAGGAAAGAGCGTTTAGAACCCAAACGCACCGCTGCTTTGATGCTCTTGCCAATCCTGAGCTCTTCCCGGATCCGTTCATTCATGATGATGTTGGCATCAACCGCCATCCCGATTCCCAGTATAAAGGCAGCAATCCCTGGCAATGTAAGAGTGGCACCCATGAACATAAACATTAACAGCAACAAATAAGAATAACTGATCAGGGTAACCACCGATACCAATCCCGGCAGCCGATAAAAACCGATCATAAAGATGAAGATGGCAATAACAGCATATATACCTGCAACCAGGCTATCTTTTAAAGAGTCATCCCCCAGGCTGGCATCAACTGCAACACTTTGCACTTCATTCAACTTGAGCGGAATGGCTCCGGCATTCAGCAAATCAGCCAACTGTTGAGCTTCTTCAACATCCTTTTGTCCTGTAATAGACGCTGTACCACCAGTAATGACCTGCTGCACCACCGGTGCGCTCAACTGTTGCTCATCCAGGTAAATAGGGATGGGCTGGCCTAAATACTCGCGGGTGATACCGGTAAATTTATCGGGATTTTTCAACTGGAGAGTAACAATGGGTTGTCCCATTTGATCATAATCTACCTTGGCTCCATTCTCTTTCAAGTCACTCCCTGTCAACAGCACTTTTCCCGAAGCATCCCGAAATGTGAGTTTTGCCTGCTTTCCTAACATCTCACGGGCTTTGTTCTGATCCTTTACTCCTGCCAGTTGTACACGAATACGGTTGGGAGGCTCAACAGCAATATCCGGTTCCGATACCCCCAGCACGTCAATCCGGGTGTTCAGAGCAGCTGCGGTATCCTTTAACATTTGCGTATTCACTTTTTGTCCAGGTGCCGCCTCATAAAGCACCTCAAATCCGCCTTGCAAATCCAGGCCGAGGGTAATATTTTGCCATATGTAACCGGTAGTTGTAGCCACGAGTGCGATAATTGCAACCACCAGGAGGATAAAAATGCCTATATTTCTCTTTCGTTCTTTCATTTCCTTGCTCCTCCTTCTATGTAACACACACCATAATCCTAATTATCCATGCTTCGAAAAACGATGTCAATTTTGCGATCACAAAAAAGACGACAGCAGATCAGCGGCTGTCGTTGTTCTACTCTTCATTCTCATCCTTGTAAACGGATAACATAAGCCAGTTCATAAACCGGTTTGCTTTCAGGGAGATAATATCATTTACCAGCCGGTTTAAACGAGGCCACCCCCTCCGGTATCCTTCTGAAACACAGGCCCACACCTGCTCACCTGTCACATTTTCGTATCCGTACATTCGAAATTCTTCTGCCTTGCTATTACACAAATTTTCGATACATTGTTTCAGTTCAAACTCTGATAAAAGCTCAGCCGATTCCTGCCGGCTGGTGACTGGTTTCAAAGCACCATGTCTGGTCATATTGTTCCTCCTCAATTAAGTTCACATCCCATAAATAAGTTTATCATTTGCAGTCAACATGAAAACTCCTGACAAACCCTGCTCCTTCTAGTTAACATCTCTCCAGTGATTTGTGCAAGGGTTGCCAGGACATTTAACGTAAATGTAAACAAATTTTGTCATGTGTTGTCCCACCTGCTCATACTTTTAAATAGGATACCGCGAAGGAGGGGCCGAAACAGTGAGCAGGGGATTCTTGTATGGAACCTTTGTCCTTGTCAGTGCAGGATTTATTACCAAGATTCTCGGTTTTATATATCGAATTGCCCTGTCCCGAATCATTGGCGACGAGGGAATAGGGTTGTTCCAAATGGCCTTTCCGATCTTGACATTTACCATTGTCATTACAACAGCAGGTTTACCGGTGGCTATTTCCAAACTGGTCTCAGAAGCACAAGCCAGAAATCAGGAAGACAAAATCCGCTCGATACTTATGGTCTCCATATTTATTATAATTATTACAAGTGTCGTTATCACCAGTGCTGTTCTATTAGCCGCTCCTTGGATTGCAAGAGTGCTTCTTACTGATGAGCGTGCGGTTTATGCCCTGCTTGGCATCGCGCCAATCATCCCGGTTATTGCTGTTTCTTCCATTTTCCGCGGTTATTTTCAGGGACGGCAAAATATGAGTCCTTATGCTTTTTCAACCATCGTCGAACAATCTGTCCGGATCTTTACCGTATTGCTGCTGGCCCGGTTTTTGCTTCCCTACGGGGTGGAATTTGCCGCCGCCGGAGCGATGATTGGCATGGTTATTGGAGAATTTGCCGGAATGATGTTTCTCGTCTATTCATTCAAAAAAGATCCCTTGCATCCTGAAATAAACCTAAACCGCAAATCTTACAAACCCGGGTGGAAGCCGTTCAAGCAAACATTTCTTGACATGATGCGCCTGTCCGTTCCTGTAACAGCCAGTCGGCTTGTCGGATCGTTTTCCTATGCGGTCGAGCCGATTATCGTTGCCCAAAGTCTGGCCATGGCCGGATTTGCCACCGCCACAGCCACCGCCTTTTATGGGCAGTTGGAAGGAATGGCAGTGCCATTAACCTTTTTCCCGTCTTTTATCACATATGCGCTGTCTGTCTCTCTTGTCCCTGCAATCAGTGAAGCTGCCGCACAAAACAATGCCAAGTTGATTGAACATCGCCTCCAGCAGGCAATCCGGATGTCCTTCATTGTGACCGCCCCCTGCGCCTTGCTTTTGTATCTGTTGGCAGAACCTCTCTCTATTCTATTATATCGCCAGGATGATGTCGCCCGTTTGATTCAAATCATGGCTCCATTCACCATGATCCACGCATTGCAAGGCCCGTTTGCTTCTGTGTTGCAAGGGTTGGACAAAGCACAGGCTCCTATGCGCAACTCAATTATAGGAGCCGTTTTCAAAACCATCTTGATTATTTTGCTTGCTTCCCGACCGGAATTTGGTATAGATGGTGTCGCTCTTGCCATCAATTGTGGAATACTGATAGTTACTTCGCTCCATTTTATCGATATTGTTCGCCTTATTCCATTTCACCTGAAACTGAAAGAATGGGGAAAGTTGTTTCTGACCATCATTATTACAGCAATGGCTTGCCACTATGGAAGCCTGCATGAATCCACTTCCCTGTTGGCAAAGACACTTATCCAGGCCGGGATGGCTTTGGCTGCCTATACCGTTTGCCTGATTGCTTTTTCCCTGGTCCGAAAAAATGATGTATACCGAATCCCCTATATCGGAAAGTGGATTTCCTATTTGCTGTTAAAGTAATTATGAAAGATTTTTTCGATCTATAAACAATTTGCCGTTGCTGCTTACTGTTGCATAATAAATTTCCTTGAAATCACGATAACCTTGCTTTTGAATTTCGTTTTTCAGCCAGAAACGGGTCTTGCCTATTTTTTTCAAACCATCATCCTGAACCTTCCCATCTATAATCAACGGGATAGGCATGCGAAACGGCCTGAGGGAATGACTGATATCTCCGCGCTGGGCCGGACGTTTTTCCTCTTTTTCAAATACGCTCAGCTTACCGCTCGTTTCCAGGATCGCAAACTCTACATCGGAGACGTCAGCTATGTTTTTTTCTCTTAGCTGCATAATCAGATCATCGAGGTTATAGCGGGCTTGTGCCATCTGCTTTTCAAGAATTTTTCCTTTTTTTATAATCATGACAGGTTTTCCATCGACCCATTCACGGACTTTTTTGCTTTTCAGAGATAAATATGAAAGGAGAATTTGCAGGAGAGCCAAGGTTATTATGGAGATTACCCCAAGGATTAGCGGTTCGTTCAAATTTTCGATCACCATCGCGGATATATCCGCAATCATGAATGAAACAATGAGATCAAATATGGATAATTTGCCAATTTCCCGTTTTCCCATAAGTCTCATAATCAACAACAGAAAAACGTAAATAAAAACGGTCCGCAAAAACATGCTCCATATCACCTTTAATCACCTCCCCTTGTCACACTTTAGTTTCACCAAACCCTTTGTTTTTATGAATACACACGGGGATATTTCAAAGCGCTGCAGCATAGAAATGTATCAATCAGCAAGGAGGGAAAAACTATGAAAGATGCAATTTATAACTCTGCCAAAAAAGGACTTCGTTCGCCATGGATAATTGGGCAATTTGTGATTTGGGCCATCCTGATTTTTGGCTCCGTGGTTGTCGCAATGTTCTTGCAATATTCTTCATTATCTTCCAATCAACTTCCAGCGATTGCATTTATACTCAATTTGTTTGCCCTGTTTTGCGGGGGATTCGTCACCGCACGCAAATCAGAACACAGGGGGTGGATTGCCGGAGGTATTCAGGGAGCTCTTTATGTTATGATCATACTCTTCATCGCTTTTCTGGCTTTTGATACATTTACAACCATTCACCCTTTATGGCTTTCGCTGCTCTCTTTTGGAGGAGGCGCTTTAGGAGGCATTGCTGGAATTCAGACAAAAAGTAATAAAAAAAGCTTCTGACCGAGATGATCAGAAGCTTTTTTTATTATTTATTTTCTCCCATGGACTCTTTCTCTGAGTCTGGCTGTTCTTCGGATACGACTGAGTTAATCGATGAACGCTCAAACACAAGACGTGTGTTATCACTTACTTTTAAAGTTACCCGTTCTTCCCCCAGTTCCACAATCTTTCCGTGGATTCCGCCAATAGTAATAACCTTGTCACCTTTTTTCAAGGAATTCAGCATAGACGTACGTTCTTTTTGCCGCTTTTGTTGAGGGCGGATCAAAAAGAAATAAAATACGACAAACATTAAAATGAGCGGTATAAGTGTACCCCATTGACCCATTATAATTATCCTCCTTAAAAAGCATTTTTTGGTTGTAAAGATCCATAATACTTCATCATAAACTCATCACGAAAAGCAAGTAATTGATCTTCCAGGATTGCGTGGCGGATCTGTTCCATTAACTTGAGCAGAAAATGCAGATTATGGTATGTTGTCAAGCGTATACCAAACGTTTCATCTGCCTTGATCAGGTGCCGCAAATAAGCTTTTGTATAATTTTGGCAAGTATAGCAATCGCATTCCGGATCAAGCGGTGTGAAATCACGTGCATATTTGGCATTGCGCACAACTATGCGTCCTTGGCTGGTCATCGTCGTTCCGTTGCGGGCAATCCTTGTCGGCAATACACAGTCAAACATATCAATGCCCCGGATCGTTCCTTCAATCAGCGCGTCAGGTGAACCCACTCCCATCAAATACCGCGGTTTATGCTTTGGCAGCAATGGTGTGGTGTACAAGAGCACCTCATACATCAGAGCTTTGCACTCTCCAACGCTTAATCCTCCCACCGCATAACCCGGCAAATCCAGTTCAACAAGCTGCTGTGCACTTTTCTCACGCAAGTCCTGATGCATTCCGCCCTGGACAATACCAAACAGCGCTTGCTCTTCAGGGCGCTGATGAGCTTTCATACATCTTTTTAACCATCGATATGTACGTTCCGTAGAAGCCTTTACATATTCGCGTTCTGCAGGGTAAGGCGGGCATTCATCAAACGCCATAATAATATCTGCACCCAAAGCGTTTTGAATTTCCATTGCCTTTTCCGGACCGATAAATAACTTTTCCCCGCTAAGATGAGAACGGAAAGCGACCCCTTCTTCCGTGATGTTGCGCAGCTGGCTAAGACTGAACACCTGGAATCCGCCGCTATCTGTCAAAATAGGGCGATCCCAGTTCATAAATGTGTGCAATCCCCCTGCTTCCTTGACGATCTCATGCCCCGGGCGCAAAAACAGGTGGTAGGTATTGCTCAAAATGATTTGCGCCTTCATCTCTTTCAATTCCTCAGGACTCATAGTTTTTACAGTAGCCTGAGTTCCGACTGGCATGAATATGGGGGTGTCGATCGTTCCATGCGGTGTATGTAAGCGGCCCAGCCGGGCACCAGACTGCTTGCATTCTTTGATCAGTTCATATCGTACAGCCAAGGTGTTTCCTCCTACTAAAGTACCATTCTAACCAAAATTACAAACTCCTGCTACCCATTATAGAAAACGTGGGCACCGAGGACAAGCTTTTTCAAAAATATTCCGGATTTACCTGCTTACAATAATTTGAACAAACCTTTCTAATCCGCCCATTCAAAGAATCAGCATCGCATCTCCAAAACTGAAAAAGCGGTAACGACGATAAATGGCTTCTTCATAAGCGGACAAAATCAAATCGCGAGACGCAAAGGCACTCACCAGCATCAACAAGGTAGATTGTGGCAGGTGAAAGTTGGTCAACAGGGCATCAGCCACCTGAAAAGTGAAACCCGGATAAATAAAAATATCCGTCCATCCGTTGTCCGCCTCCAGCTTGCCATTAAATTTCCGGGCGACGGTTTCCAAAGTGCGGATACAGGTAGTTCCTGCAGCAAACACTTTATTTCCCCTGCTTTTGGCTGCATTTATTTCTTTTGCAGCCTCTTCCCCCAACTCATAGTATTCGGCATGCATTTTGTGATCTTCCACCCGCTCCTCAGTAACCGGGCGAAACGTACCAAGCCCGACGTGCAAGGTAACAAAAACGACCGTTACCCCTTTTCCCCTGATTCTTTTCAATAACTCCGCAGTAAAGTGCAGTCCGGCGGTCGGGGCTGCCGCCGATCCAATCACTCTTGAGAAAACAGTCTGGTAACGCTCCGGATCATTCAACTGCTCATGAATATAAGGAGGAAGCGGCATCTGCCCCAACTCTTCAAACAGCTTTTCGATATCATTCCCTTCGTATTGCAATCGAAATATCCGTCCACCAAGAGCTTCGGTCTGATTTTCAGCGATTGCTTTTAACCGGCCTCCCCCAAACATGACAACCGTTCCCTCCCTGATCCGCTTGGCTGGCCGCACCAGAGTTTCCCAACGATCACTCCCTAATGGATTCAAAAGCAAAAGCTCAATCCGGGCACCGGTTCCCTCTTTTTCACCGATCAGGCGGGCCGGACGGACGCGGCTGTCATTTAATACAAGCACATCTCCCTTACTCAGATACGTAAGCAGATCCGGAAAATGGCCATGATTCAGGCTGGATGTCCGGCGGTCAGCCACAAGCAGGCGGGAACGATCCCGATTCTTGATCGGTGTTTGGGCAATCAATTCTTTTGGCAAATGATAGTCATACAAAGATACATCCACGATGGTTTCCCTTCCTCCTGACAAACTCAAACAAAAAGCCCGCTCCTATCGAAACAGGCGAAACAAGTAAGCTAACAATGATAAAACAATACTAATCACAATAGATGTGACAATGGGAAAATAAATACGGGTATTCCCCTTTTCAATGACGATATCTCCCGGCAATCTTCCCAGGTTCAAAAACTTTCCGCCAATCTGCCATACAAGTCCGATGACAATAAGTACAACACCCATCACGATCAGCATTTTTGCAATAGAATTCATTTTGGCCACTCCACTTTAAAATGCTCACAACATCTCATTGTTACCATGCGCCCTCTTGGCGTCCGTTGCAGAAAGCCGATTTGCATGAGATAAGGCTCATACACGTCTTCAATCGTATGGGATTCTTCGCCAATGGTGGCAGCCAATGTATCCAGCCCTACAGGGCCTCCGCGAAACTTCTCGATAATGGCCATCAAAAGGCGATGATCCACATGGTCTAGTCCCATTTTATCCACCTGAATGCGATCTAATGCATCACGGGCGGACTGTTCTGTGATGATCCCGTCTCCTTTCACCTGGACAAAGTCACGCACACGCTTAAGAAGCCGGTTGGCAATCCGCGGTGTTCCTCTTGCCCGGGAAGCAATTTCCCTGGCTCCCTGGCCTACAACCTTTACGTTTAATAAATCTGCAGCCCGCTCAATAATCAGGGTCAACTCATCCGTATTATAAAATTCCAAACGACTCATGACACCAAACCGGTCACGCAACGGTGAAGATAACGATCCCGCCCTTGTCGTAGCGCCAACCAGGGTAAACGGCGGCAAATCAAGCCTTACCGAACGGGCACTTGGCCCTTTGCCAATCATAATATCCAAAGCGAAATCTTCCAATGCCGGATACAATACTTCCTCAACAGATCGATTTAACCGATGGATTTCATCTATAAACAACAAGTCGTTTGGCTCTAAATTGGTTAAAATGGCGGCCAAATCTCCAGGGCGTTCGATCGCCGGACCGGAAGTGGTACGAATATTTACACCCAGTTCATTGGCTATAATATGGGAAAGCGTAGTCTTTCCAAGTCCCGGAGGACCGTATAGCAACACATGGTCCAATGATTCGCCGCGCATTTTGGCTGCTTCTATGTATACTCTCAAATTCTCTTTTATCTGAGTTTGCCCGATATACTCGTTAAAATAACGAGGGCGCAGACTATACTCGACCATCTCATCTTCATGGTTCATCCTGGCGGAGATGATCCTGTCTTCCATGTCCGACCCTCCTATTTTTTCATCATCATTTTAAGCGCCTTTTTAATCCAGGTCTCCGTATCGTATTCTTCTTCTGTTTCTTTGGCAGTCTCCATAACTGCCCATTTGGCTTCTTCTTCATTATAGCCAAGGACTTTTAATGCTTCAATCACATCATGTTGCCTGTCAGGGCGAACTGGTGCCCCGGTTGGTTGAACGGATGAAAAATCTAGAGCACTGATCTTTTTCAATTTGTCTTTCAGGTCAAGCACCAAGCGCTGAGCCGTCTTTTTCCCCACACCAGGCAAACGTGTCAATGATTTCAAATCTTCCATTTGAATGGCCTGCACCAGCTGTTTTGGCTGGATTGCCGCCAACATCCCCAACGCTGCTTTCGGACCAATACCAGACACCTCCAGCAGCAGGCGGAACAAATCACGTTCCTGTTTTGAAGAGAAACCATACAGCAGATGGGCATCTTCACGGACAACAAGATGGGTATACAAAAAAATTTCTGACTCTCTGTCCCAAACAAAAGGGTTGGTCACATAAACCTGATAGCCAATACCGCCCGTTTCCACGGCAAGATAGTTATTTTCCTGATAATGAATCCTTCCTTTGATAAAATCAATCATCGCTTCAATCCCCACCTACTATATTGATGAACAGTCATTGAGGAATGCGCCTCGCAAATCGCAATCGCCAATGCATCAGCAACATCATCCGGTTTGGGCACAGCAGGCAATTTAAGTAACAATTTGACCATTTCCTGTACTTGTTTTTTCTCCGCCTGTCCATATCCGACAACAGCCATTTTTACCTGTAAAGGAGTATATTCGGTAATGGCTACATTGGCTTCCTCTGCGGCAAGCACCATCACACCCCGCGCTTGTCCCACTGTAAAAGCGGTCGTAACGTTTCGATTAAAAAAAAGTTTCTCAATCGCCACCACATCCGGCTTATATTCCTTTAACAGCCTGGTACAGGCGTCATAGATTTCCTTTAACCGGGTTGCCGTCGGCATTCCCGCCGGTGTCTGAATACTCCCGTAATCAACATCAATCAATCGGGTTCCTTTTTGATCCAATATACCGTACCCGACAATGGCAATCCCCGGATCAATTCCCATAATACGCATATGTAAACTCCTCTCCAGGCACGAAGCGAACGTTCATTCCTATGGCATGACTAATTATAACACAAGTTGGCAGGCGAATTGGCAACAATCCTGCATCTTGAAGGCACAAAAAAGAGAGTTTCCAGCACATAACCCACCTTTTTTAAGATACTCATTAACTAAAAAAAGTCTCCAAAATCAGTCCTGCATTTAAGATTAATAACTTGTATTTTTAACCTCTGTATTTTTTGGCTTATTAAATTATTAGTTATATTTAGTATATTGTAGTCCGCTCTGCAGGAAGCAGTCCGGCCGGGCGAAAAGACCAATGACGCCCAAAAATATACGAATGCGCTGATTGTGCCTGGTGACTGGTATCAACTGAGACAAAAGTATCCGGAAATGGCACATACTTATCAAAAATCCAATGAATTATCAATAAAACATGACTTTACAAGACAGCGGCACATTATAGAAATGAATATACATTTGAATCGTTTAATGAGCTTCTTTGGTCGTTTTATCCTCAGCTCTACCTTGTTTTGTGCATTTATACACAACAGCCGGCGGAACATTTAACAGAACAAACGCAAAGCTTAACTTGGAAAACAGTTCCCGCAATTTTTTTCTCATTTGCAAAGAATATTGAAAGGTAATAAATATCCCTCCCGGTTTTAATGCCTGGTAAACATTGTCCATAATTTCTGTACGCAGCTGATCCGTAAAAATAGCAAACGGAAGTCCGGATATGATCACATCAACTTCTCCTTCACAAACGCCGTGTTTATGTAAATCGGCCATTAACCGACAGGCATTTTCTTCGCAATGAATCTGCGGAAACTTCCGGATCAGCCTTGTTCTGAGCAATTTATCTTTCTCATAAACAAACATTCTGGTTCCCTTTTTTCTCAAACGATCGATCCGGGCGGTGAAAACGCCGGTGCCTGCTCCCAGTTCAACAACTGTCTGTACCTGATTCCAGTCAACACTGTCCACCATCTTCCTGGCCAGGAAGGAAGAACTGGGAACAATGCTGCCCACTGTTACCGGCGAACGCAAAAAAGAATAAAAAAAACAGATTTTATCCAACAAAGGATGATCGATACGCATGTCCATGACTCTACACCTTATTTCACAATTTAGTGTTTAAATGCTACCAATTATCCTCTGCAATTACACAAATAATATTCCACAAAAAAACGCTTCTCGCAAAAGCAGGTCAGCGCTTCAACCAACCCAGCATCGTAAAAATTTTTAATTCCTTTTCCGCTTTTTCCCTTACTTCTCTTGGCCATCTGTTTTCCCATTCTTCCCAGGTTCCCTGCCCGTTTTGTATATTCAAAGCTTCCTGAATCGCCTTCTCCAGCGCAAAGTCCCAAAAAATTCTTCCCATTGTCTGTGCTCCTATACAGAAAATTGTTATCCCTACATATTATGGAATCGAATGGCAATTCATGAATCCTGCCTAGTCTTATTTTCTCCCCAAACCAGACAACTTAGACGGTAAGGCACCCACCTATAAAAGCGGGAGCCTTACCTACGGTTTGAACAGAATAAAAAAGGCCGGCAGAATGTAAAAAAACTACATTGAAGACTATTTTCAGGGCTTCGTTCCGTCTCCACCTTGCAAAGAAACAGCTTTAAAAAAGACGTGCCTTTTTTGCGCCAAAAAACAAATGGGCGACCGCTACCCGGTGCCTGCCGGAAAACGATCGCCTTAATCTGGTCAAATTGTTTTCAGTAGTGCTTATTCGTCCATAACCTTTGCCAGTTCTTCATCATTCGCTTCAAAATTGGAATATACGTTTTGGACATCATCGTGATCTTCCAACGCATCAATCAATTGAATTACTTTTCTAATGGCATCCCCGTGAATCTCTACCTTGTTTGAAGGAACAAAAGTGACTTCGGCCGTTGAAAAAGAAAGCCCCTCTTTTTCCAGACTCTCTTTTACCGTTTCAAATTCTTCCGGCAATGTGGTGATTTCGTAGTTATTATCCAAAACCTCAATATCTTCTGCTCCGCTTTCCAGAGCCACAAGCATCAGTTCTTCTTCATCCAGGTCTGTTTGTTCACGATCAATAACCAGGATCCCTTTTCGCTCAAACATCCAGGAAACACAGCCGGATTCCCCCAAATTCCCGCCTTTTTTTGAAAAAATATGGCGAATATCAGCAGCCGTGCGGTTGCGATTGTCGGTAAGGGCTTCCACCATAACGGCCGTACCGTCCGGACCGTATCCTTCATAAGTAATCGCTTCAAAATTTTGGTCCGTCCCGCTGCCGGACGCTTTTTTTATGGCCCGCTCAATATTTTCATTTGGCATATTCTGCGATCGGGCTTTGGCAATCACCAGCCGCAATTGATGATTATTTGCAGGATCTTTGTCCCCCGAACGGGCAGCAACATAAATTTCCCGTGCCAGTTTGGCAAATATTTTTCCTTTTAGTGCATCCTGGCGCCCTTTCCGATGTTGAATGTTTTTCCATTTTGAATGCCCTGCCATGTTTTATCACTCCTCTTGAAGTTTACAAGCCCCAGTCGCGCAAATAACGGAAATCCAAACCAACAGTCCGGTCGCTCACTTTCAGAATCACCGGCATGGTTCGTTTATATTGATTTCGAATGATCCGCTTGCTTACTTCCCGGATAAAAGCATCATCAAACTGGAGCGCGTGCAGTTGGTCCAGGGTATAGTAGTTGTCAATCATAAAATACAACAAGCGATCCACATCGAAATAATTAAATCCCAGCTCACTTTCATCCGTCTGGTCTTCCCATAAATCAGCGCTTGGAGGCTTGGTAATAATTGGCTCAGGCACTCCCAAATAGGCGGACAGCTGACGAACCTGGGTCTTGTACAAATCACCAAGCGGATTAATTGCCGACGCCGAATCTCCGAATTGTGTACCATATCCCAGCAAAAGCTCCGTTCGATTGCTGGTTCCTATCACCAACGAGTCATACTGAGCAGACAAGTCATATAAAATGCTCATCCGCTCCCGTGCCATTTTATTGCCTCTTCTCAAAGGCGTCGCATCAGGCATGCTTTCAAAATAAGCATCTATCTGCGCCGTAATATCCACCGTTAATTCTTCCACGCCCGTTTCATCAATGGCAAGCTGCGCATCTTCCATACTTGACGGACTGCTTGTCTTATAAGGCATGCGAACAGCCACGACATTTTCCGGGCCAAATGCCTCTGCACACAAAAACAATGACAAAGCCGAATCAATCCCGCCAGACAAGCCTACAATCACTTTATCAAATCCAGCCTTGTTCACTTCTTCACGCAAAGCCGTTGTCAAAAGGCGGGTTGCCAATTCTTCATTCAATCGCAAATAAGGAGCTTTCTCCAAAAGTTCATCAATCATTTGCACGATCAGCTTCCCTCCCCTGTCCGCTTCCGTTTGATCCGATTCAGTTCGCGTATTGTTAAATCCAGATTTTCATCCCGCATAACCGGGTTTTGAAAACGGGCTTTTCGAACTTTGTCAAGATCCAGATCGACTACCAGCAGATCTTCGACGAACAAGTCAGCCTGTGCTTCTGCCTCTCCAAACGGATCCACCACTTGTGATCCGCCAAAGAATGTAACTCCGTCTTCCGCTCCAACACGATTGCAGTAAATCAGATAACTTCCACTTAGCATGGCATGATTTTTCAGCAGAGCATCCCAGGTTTCCTGGGTCCCTAACCTTGCCCCCCCCACACCTGACGCCGGAGCATTTGAAATGACTATCAGGATCTGTGCTCCGTCCTGTGTCAGAATGTAAGAAGAAGAGCTGTGCCAGGCATCCTCGCAAATTAACAGCCCCGTTTGTCCAAACCGGGTAGGAAAACTGCGAATCACTTGACCTTTTCCGAAATAACGTCCCTCATCAAACATCCCGTATGTAGGCAAATAAACTTTTCGATACAAATAATGCAAATTCCCGGCCGAAATATAAGCTGCGGAGTTATACAGAATATGTTCAGGGCTGTGCTCGACAAAACCAAATACCAGATCCATATTTCCTGCCAGTTGAACCAGCCCTTGAATTTCAGGACTAAATGGATCTCTTGCCATTTCGTAAGTAAGATCTAATAAATTATAACCTGTTAAACTGAGTTCAGGAAAAACAAGAAGATCAACCTGTTCTTCTTGGGCACGGCGGATCATTTCTTCATGCAGTTTGATATTACTGTCCACTCGCCCCAATCGCGGTCTAATTTGTGCAAGTCCTACTTTCATTCTTTTGCCTCCTCAAGCAAGAACAAGGCTTGGATAAAACCATTCTACATCATACCACAAGCGTTAAACCACTACCAATACATCAATTCCGCAATCTGTTTTTTCCATTTCTTTCTGTTGAAAGCAATCTGTTTCAGGTAGGGATAGGAAACGGCGATCTCATATCCCCTCTTCTTTTCCACAAGCCCGATCATTTCCCGGAAAAACTCATTGGGATACAAAAATAAAGCTGCCAATATCTTTTTTTCAATACTGGCCAGAGGACGAACCGTTTCATAAGTGTGAAGAATTCTCTCCATCATCCGGTCCTGGTACTTGTTTGCCGCCAGAATTCGCGTTGCCATCTGCCACACATCCCCCACCTGGGCATCATAATCAGCCGTTTCGAAATCTATTAACCACAACCCTCCTGATCGATCTATCATCCAATTGTGACTTGCCAGGTCACGGTGTGCCAGCACGTGGTTATTTCTCTCCCGCTCAATCCAATCTTGAAAAGGAAGCTTTTCCAGTTGATGCCATGCTTCAATCCCGTCCAGATAAAAATCTTTGCCCGTTTTTTTCAGAAGTTCCCTGAGGGATTGGTTTTTTATGCGGTTGGCCGATAACAGCAACTGATGGAATTTTTGCAGCCGTCTCACTAATCGATGGGATAAAAGAAACGCCGCTCCTGACGGTGGCGGCGTTCTCAGATGTCGTCCCACCCGATGAAAATGTGCCAAGGTTTTGACCATCCGTTTTACTTCGTCCATCTTTAAGTATTTGCAAGACTTGCCCTGAATAAATGGAGTAAGAATCCACTGTGAGCCATCCGTAAGCATTGGAGGCATGGAATGAAAACCTCGTTGCCGCAACTCACTGTCCACCTGATACCACCATTTTGCTTTATAACCGTGGATCTGTTTGGCTATCCACCACATATAATCTGTCTCAATACACCAATTGTTCCGATATGGTCTGATCCGACGCACAGGTGTATGTAACAACTTTTCCAGATGAATTGGACCAGGTTGAATCATCAGCTCTCCCTCATTTGCTTATCCTTCGCTTGAAGAACTTTCTTTCCACTCTTGCTGTTTGACGGCAAAATTGCTTTCCGGCCCAGAAACGGCAGGAGTAGAATAAAACGGGTTTGAATCCGGATTGCTCATTGGCATCGGCGGCAAATAATATGGCATATACATTGGCATCCATCCCCTAAGCATCGGATAATGAGCGGGAGCAAAAGGCTGAGGTACAGGAGGCATACAGGTTTCATGCCGAAAATGGGAATATGGTTCAGGCGGTGTTTCCAAATATGTGGGTTCGTAGGAAGTATCCAGATTTTCATAAACGGGCGAATTATCAAGTACAGAAGATGAATCCAACATTTCAGACCAGTTACTCAAATCTTCGATTGAAGGCGGTTTCGGCAATTGTTTGGGCAAAGGTTCAGCAACAGAAGTTTTTTCGTTATTTTCAGGATACTCTTCATACTTCACATATCCAGATCCTTCAGTTGGAGCCGGTTCTATGTTTTCTTTATCATTTTTGGAAACACCCAACGCAATTTTTCCGGTCGGAACCCGAACCTTTACTCCCAAGCTCAATATTTCAGACGTATTGAGGCCCGGATTCATTTCTTGTAACCGATCCAGAGTTATATTATACTTTTGGGCAATATCCAACAATGTTTCACCAGAACGGACTATATGGATTTTCAATTTGACTACCCCCTCTTGGCTTAAGCCTGATCAATACCATCCTATGCAACAACAAACGCTTTCTTGCTTAAAGAAATAAAAGATATCATAAAAAACGAACACCGTTTTAGGATGATTAAATCTTCATCTCGGAAAGAAGGCGGAACTAAATGAAATATCGTTTTTTATGGGCGAAAATCTTAAACTGGCTGGCGATCTTATCCTTTTTCCTGTTGCTTTCCGGATTCGGACTGGCTGTGCAGGAAATCCTGGAGCCTGCGGAGACAAATAATATCACCGGCGCCGATACAGAACCATTTTCTCCCAGCCCGTCAAAAGACTTGCTATTGGGGCTTGGAGATTCCCTGACGCGTGGTGTCGGGGATAAAAACGGGCTTGGTTATTTTGGAATTATAAAGAAAGAATGGCTAGCAAAAGCGGACAATTCTTCCAGGGCAATAAATCTGAGCATTCGCGGGCAGACTTCGCAAAATTTGCTTGACCAGTTAAAAAAAGCTCAAACAAAAAGGTTTGTAAAAGAGGCAGACATAATTGTAATAACCATTGGGGGAAACGATCTTTTCCGCGCAGGCAGGGACATCGAACATATTGATATTCATACTATCAAGAAAAGGAAAGAACAATTCAAATATAATCTGACCGCCATTTTGTCTGAAATCCATCAGCTAAATCCCGAATGCTCCATTTATTTGCTTGGTCTTTATAATCCTTTTGGCGACTTGACGGATTCCAGCCGGACTTCAACAATCGTCGCTGACTGGAATCATGCCGCTATTGTTGCCGCGCAATCATTTAACCAGGTTACAGTTGTTCCGGTTTATGACCTTTTTCATAAGAATCCCCAACCTTACCTTTACAGCGATCATTTCCATCCAAACGAAAAAGGCTATCAAGAAATAGCGGACCGGTTACGGCAAGTAATTAATACAGCTGGATTGGAGGTGGCATCTCCTCATGCAGCCAATAAAAAATGATGATGAAACTATTCTCTCGGTAAAAGGACTTGGCAAGAAGATTCGCGGCCGAAACATCGTTCAGAAACTTTCATTTGAAGTACGCGCCGGAGAGATTTTTGGTTTTCTGGGTCCCAATGGAGCAGGCAAGACAACGACCATCCGCATGCTTGTCGGGCTGGCCATCCCGAGCGAAGGTAGTATTCATATTGCAGGATATGACCTTCAGAAAGATTTTATGAAAGCCATTTCCCATGTTGGGTGCATTGTGGAAAATCCCGAACTTTACCCATATTTAACAGGCCAGGAAAACCTTGAATTGTTTGCCCGTATGACCGGAATTTCCAACGAGCGGATCTTTAAAGCTGTCAAACAGGTAGAATTGGCAAATCGCATCAACGATCCGGTAAGAACATATTCATTAGGCATGAAACAAAGGCTTGGAATTGCACAGGCATTATTAAATAATCCAAAACTGTTAATTCTTGATGAGCCCACAAATGGCCTGGACCCGGCAGGAATCCGCGATATGCGTTCATTTATCCGTCGGTTGGCCCACAAAGAAGGAATAAGTATTTTTATATCCAGCCATATCCTGCATGAAGTTCAGATCCTTTGCGACCGGGTTGCGATTATTCAAAACGGGCAATTGTTGCAAACCGGATCCATCGGCGAACTGGAAGACGATAATGCCATAGTCGAATGGAAATTTGATCCATTTGAAGAAGGTGTCTGCTTTTTGCAACGCTTGCCTTATATTACAAATACGAAACAGAGCGGAGACAAGAAAATCACTGTTCATATGCCAGCCAATAAAATCGCGGAAACCAACCAATATTTGATAAAACACCAGATTCGTGTTACCGAAATCACTCCTCGAAAACAAACTCTGGAAGATCTTTTCTTTAAAGTAACGGGAGGGTCTGGCTTATGAATGCTTTGGTTTACAATGAAATGCTTAAAATGTTGAGGAATCGGCGAATTCTTGTGATTGCCCTTATTTTGACAGTGTTAATCCCGATCTTTACATATGCACAATATCGGAATACACAAGAACAGGTACAGCAAATGGGAACTTCGGACTGGCGGACACTGCTGCAACAAAAAATTGTTGATCAGCAAAACCGCCTTGCATCAAGCCGGATTCCGAAAGAATGGAAAACATGGTCCAAATTGAATATCGAGCAACAGCAATACTATCTGGAGCATGATATCAATCCGAGTGCACCAGGGGCACCAACCTTTTTACGCAAGTTTATAGAACAGTCCACTTCACTTTTTCTTCCGTTACTGGTGGTTGTGTTAGCATCTGACATTGTATCAAGCGAGTACTCCCTCGGGACGATCAAGCTGCTACTCGCCCGGCCTGTTCCCCGCTGGAAAGTTTTATTGAGCAAATATATGGCGCTTATATTGGGAATTTCACTCTTGATGCTTTTGACAGCCTTGATCGGTTATCTTATCTCTGGTGCAGTATTTGGTTACCGGGGCTGGACAATGCCTGTACTGACCGGCTTTAAGATACAGGGAGACCAGCTTGTAACGCAAAGCGTCCATCTGATCCCCCAATGGAAATATCTTTTAATGGCTTACGGTCTGGCCTGGTTTTCAAGCGTTATTACAGGCACTCTTTCTTTTATGGTGTCTGTCCTTGTCAGAAGTACCGCCGCAAGCATCGGAATAATGCTGGCTGCTGTCGTCTCTGGCAGTTTGCTTACACAAATGGCTCCAACCTGGACTACGTTAAAATACTTTGCCTTTACTCACCTAAGCTTGACCGATTACTTGGCAGGAAACCCGATCATGATCGAAGGAATGAGTTTATCATTTTCCCTGGCCATTTTAAGTTGCTGGGCAGCAGCGGCACTGGTAATTGCTTTTGTTTCCTTTATACGCAAAGATGTTTTGGCATAAAAAATACCATGCTTAAAAATGAGCATGGCATTTTTATTGGACACAGAATAAAAAATAATCTGAATAAATCAAAGAACTCCGGATTTTTCGTCTGTGTAAGATTGCACACCATCGATTGGAGCAATTTTTTCAAATTCCTGCTTTAATTCTTTCGTTACCTTACCAGGAACGCCTTCTCCAATGAGTCGTCCATCTACTTTGACAATTCCGATGACTTCAGCTGCCGTTCCGGTCAGGAATACTTCATCAGCAACATAAACATCATGTCTGGTAAAAGGTTCTTCTTTAACAACATATCCTTTTTTTCTGGCCAATTCTATGATGGTATTACGGGTAATTCCCTCCAGGCAGCCTACATAACTGGGAGGTGTATACAGAACATTATTTTTAACAACAAAGATATTGTCTCCAGATCCTTCTGCAACATATCCTTGCGAATTAAGCATTAAAGCCTCGGAAACTCCCGCTATATTTGCCTCTATACGCACTAAAATATTATTTAGATAGTTTAAAGATTTAATTCTGGGATCCAGTGCATCAGGAATATTTCGTCGAGTGGGAACCGTGATCACAGAAATTCCTTTATTATAAAGTTCTTCAGGAAACAGACGGACTTGATCTGCAATAATAACTACATTAGGCGTTGAACAATTATCGGGATTCAATCCCAGATCACCGATCCCCCGTGACACGACCAAACGGATATAAGCATTGCGCAAATTGTTTTTTCTTATAGTTTCACATACCAGATTTTCCATTTCTTCGTGAGTATAAGGAATGGTTAACATAATGGATTTTGCCGAATCATACAGACGCTTGATATGTTCTTTCAGTTTAAACACGTTTCCTTCATAAGCACGGATTCCTTCAAAAACTCCATCTCCATAAAGAAATCCATGGTCAAATACAGAAACAAGTGCATCTTCTTTACGCTTATATTCACCATTCATAAAAATCAATCGTTCGGCCGACGTCAAGGTAATACACTCCTTTATCTTATGTAATTATGATAAAAAGCCTCTCAGAAGCGGTTCCTTTTCCAGATATCCGGAGATCAGAACCTGCCGCTGGAGGCTTTTATCCTCACGGTGTACACCAAACCTTTGGTGTCGGTACCGCTTGGTCCAGGCTTCTTCATTGAAGAACGGAACCCTAGGTACCCTTCTGATAATACAGAAATTTGACTTGAATAAATTTTTAGTAATTATAACGCCAACATTTATAAATGTCAATTAATTTCTTAAACTTTTTGGTTGACAACTAATGTTTCACCAATTTTTTTAAAATAACACGGAAATGAACCCAATATACGCACCTGGCATCCCAGCGCCTCTATTTCCTTGATTGCGCCTTGCATCAATACATGTTCAACCGGCATCTGCGCATCAATCCAGAAGAAATAGTTGCCAAGCCCTGTTTTTGTGGGGCGTGATTCGATATGGGTCAAATTCACCTTGCGCCAGGAAAAAGCAGCGAGCACCTGATACAAGGCGCCAGGATAATCAGAAGGCAATGTTACCTGCAAACTGGTTTTATAAGAAGCGGAAGCGGCAGACAAGCCCTTTTCACGGCTGACGGCAAAAAAACGGGATACGTTGTTGCTGTGATCTTCCGCATGTTCTTTGATAATTGACAATTGATAACGTTCAGCAGCTGCTTTGGGACCCACTGCCAGCCAAGGTTCCTCCGGATGATTGGCAATCAGTTCGGCAGCCTGGGCGGTACTTTCTGTTGTCTTGTGCTCAGCGTATGGATACATTTCTCTGAGGGTTAGCTGGCACTGAGCAATCCCTTGCGGGTGCGAATAAATTCGTTCAATTTCATGCTTTGGGCGCCCTTCCTGTAACGGATGACCCATTATGCATTGGGTAATCGGGTAAACCAATTCGGCACGGATCGGCAAATTTACACGGTGAATGATCCAGTCGACCGTCGAATTGACAGAACCCTCAATCGCATTTTCTACCGGAACCACTGCCCAGTCTGCCTTTCCCTCCTCCACTGCCAGCAAACAATCCGGAATGGTGGAAAAAGGAATAAGCTCAACATTATCTTCGCAAGAAAAAAAAGTGGTGGCGGCAATATAAGTAAAAGTTCCAACTGGCCCAAGATAAGCAATGCGTTTTTCCATGAATGTACTCCTTATATTTTTCCCATGAATTTACTATGTTTTTCTTCTGCTGTCAACACTACATGCGCCCCTGTCGGACAGGGAGTCATCTCCAGCATCTCGACAGATATTTGCAAATTGGAGAAAAGTTCATAAAAAAACTTTTTCAGTTGTACCCTGTCCTCCACAAATGCAATCATTGTTGGTCCGGCTCCGCTTAAAGCAATCCCGTAAGCACCGTAATCCGTGGCTCTTTTCAACCCTTCTTTCAGGCCGGGTACCAGGGTTTCCCGATATGGCTGATGAAAGGCATCCTGCATAGCCGTCTTTAAAAGATCCCACTTCTTCAGAAATAACGCTGCAACAAGCAGATTTGCCCTGCTGCTCGACAAAATGGCATCATGCCTTGAATAATTTTCAGGCAAAGCTTTACGGGCAGTATCCGTTAACAGCTGTTGTTCAGGGATGATCGCCATCACCGGAATGTCTGGCGGTTCACAAACAGCCACTTCTGCCTCCTCTCCATCCCATGAGCTTATCACAATGCCTCCAAATAATGAGGCACCGACATTATCCGGGTGACCTTCTAAAACAGTAGCCTTTTTCAACAGCTCTTTTTGGCTCCAATCCGCCTCAAGCAAATGGTCTGCCGCCAATAGTCCGGCCACAATTGCTGCTGCACTGCTGCCCAACCCTCTTGCCAGCGGAATGTCGTTTTTGATATGCAAATGAAAGGGCGGCAGTTCACACCTTTCTTTTTCAAACAGGTTCCTAATCACTTGAACAATAAAATTATCACTTTGTGTAGATATTCCAGCAATATGCTTGCCACCGATGGTGATACTCAACTGGGCAGCCGGCTCCAGATATAATGTCAGGAAACAGTTGACCGCCATACCGATTGAATCAAAACCGGGACCCAAATTGGCTGTACTTCCCGGAACTTTCACATAAAACGGAGCAAAATATCTCATGATGACATGCTCCCTGCTTTTTGTTCCTTGATCAATTTCTGAATGGCTTCTTTTTTGCAAGGCAAAACTTGCGGTTTTACCTGGACAGACTCCAAAGCCGTATGGGGATCTTTTAATCCATTTCCTGTCAATACACAAACAACGGTAGCCTGATCGTTGCACTTTCCTTGCTGTCGCATTTTCATGACACCTGCAACAGATGCAGCTGAGGCCGGCTCACAAAAGATTCCTTCTTTTTTGGCAAGTTGCTGGTAGGCATAAAGCATTTCCTCATCACTGACAGAATCAATGCAGCCAAGTGATTCATCCCTCGCCACAACAGCTTTTTTCCAGCTCGCCGGATTCCCGATCCGGATAGCTGTGGCTATGGTTTCTGGTTCCATAATCGGCTCTCCGCGAACGATAGCGGCGGCTCCTTCCGCTTCAAACCCCCACATTTTCGGCAGGTTTTTGATCCGTCCTTTTTGATGATATTCTTTAAATCCTTTCCAGTAGGCAGTAATATTTCCGGCGTTACCGACCGGAATAGCCAACACATCAGGAGCTTTTCCCAATTGCTCGCTCACCTCAAATGCAGCTGTCTTCTGTCCTTCAATCCTGTATGGATTCACAGAATTAACCAGGGTAACAGGATATTCGTCTGTTAATTCGCGCACGATTTCCAGCGCCTGATCAAAATTCCCCTTTACAGCAAGTACCTTTGCACCATACATGACTGCTTGCGACAATTTTCCAAATGCGACGTGTTCATGGGGAACAACCACATAACAGTTTATTCCGAGTTTTGCCGCATAAGCAGCAGCTGAGGCCGACGTATTGCCTGTCGATGCACAAATGACAGCCTTGCTTCCATCTTCTATTGCTTTTGCAATAGCCAAAACCATTCCACGATCTTTAAATGATCCGGTCGGATTGGCACCCTCCCATTTTAAATATATATTTATTCCTAGATCTTGTGATAAATTTTCCGCAAAATACAGAGGAGTTTCTCCTTCGTATAAGGTCAGATCCGGTGTATTTTCAGTAATTGGAAGAAACTCCCCATACTTTTTTAAAATCCCCGTTCTCATATTTTTCTCTCTCCCTATCTTGTTATTTACTCGCCCGATCCGACAATGGCCGCTCTTCTTACTCCATCCAGCCGGGAAAGTCCGCGCAAAATCACTTGAACATCAGCTTCCATTTGTGTCGTATCAATGGACATGGATACGGTGGCCTCTCCTTGCAATGGAATAGTCTGGTTAATGGTCAAAACGTTTGTTCTGATCTCCGCCAGATACTTAAGTACTTTTGAGAGCACACCCGGGCGATGTTCCAGGGTTAGGGCCACAGTTACAATTTTTTCCTTTACCATCGCATTAAACGGGAACACACTGTTTTTATACTTATAAAAAGAACTGCGGCTTAATCCGACCTTGCTTACGGCTTCCTGCACCTTCGTCACGTCACCTGACTCCAGAATTTTTTTGGCTTCCAATGTTTTTTGTATTGCTTCAGGCAACATATCAACACGAACCAAAGCGAATATATCATCTGACATGTGCTGTCCCCCGTTAATAAACAAATGTTTTTTCATTGCGGACATTTTAACTCTTGTAAACGCTTCCTTGCAAGCTTTTTTTTATTGTTTTTTCATATGTTATGATATTGAATGCCATCATTTTAGAAAAAGGAGTTCTGATAATGATTTCAGTGTTATTTGTCTGTTTAGGCAATATTTGCCGTTCTCCCATGGCAGAAGCCATTTTTCGCCATCTTCTGGAGAAAGAGGGGTTGGCAGGAAAAGTTGAAGTTGATTCGGCCGGAATCGGGAATTGGCATACCGGAGAGGGACCTCATCAAGGAACCCGGCAAAAACTAAAATCACTGGGTATCTCCTGTGATGGATTGCGCGCACGGCAGGTAAATGCAGACGATTTCTCGAAATTTACCTATATCATTGGAATGGATGACAACAATATCAGTGATTTGCATCGCCTGGCCCAAAATCGGAATGTAAATATCTGCCGATTTGTCGATTTTATACCCGATACAACTTATACCGAAGTGCCTGATCCTTGGTATACCGGAAATTTTGATGAAACTTATGATCTTGTAAGCCAGGGATGCCGAACTCTTTTGCAGGAGATAAAAAAAGAACATCAACTCGGCTAAATTTTTATTGGGAAACCCTGTTGGGTAACGGTATCTCAAAACCAGATTTTAATACTACTTTCTTTTCATATCCCATCCATTCCTTGTTTATACTAACCAAAAGAATTGGGTGGTGATTCAATGCACCGGCTTCAGCGACCGAAAATAATTTCTGTTTTGTCAATTACTTGTTTTTCTTTACTTCTTATGTGCTTTTCCATGGGCTTTTCATCCTATGAGCGGGCCGAACAACATTTAGTCTTAAATCCGTTGCAATCTGAACCCTCCTCATGGACGGACTGGTTTTACATGGACAAAGGAACAATGACCCTTGAAATTCATAATTTTGGCCCCTCTCCTGTTTCTTACTTTGTATTTACTTATTGTGACCATCTGGAATGCCCGACCATTGCAGACGGGATGGTTCCGCCCGGAAAAACAAAAAAACAGACGATACCGCATGAGGGAGGGAAATTCATGTTTAAAATGGACCAAAGTTCCGTCGGCCGTTTACAGCAATCCGTCGCACATGGGCGCATCTGGCAGGAAAAAAGCAACCGATAACATGATCGGTTGCTTTTTTCAATAATCAATTGCATCATTCAGTTCAAATTCCATTTCGCCAATTCGCACCGTATCCCCGTCTTCGGCACCTCGTTTGCGCAATGCATCTTCCACACCCATTTGCCGGATCGTTCTGGCAAAGCGCATAATGCTGTCATGATACGAAAAATTGGTACGCTGAACCAGTTTTTCAATGCGTTCGCCTTCTACTACATAAGTCTCATTTTCCTTGCGAATCGTAAAGGCGGGTTTCTCTTCCCGACTCCGGTAAATTTTTCTCTCAGAGGTATGTTCGGGTACTTCCTGAACAGGCTGTTCCCTTTCCACCTGCTCCAGTAATTCTACCGTCTTGTAAAGCAACTCTTTCAAACCTTCACCGGTAGCAGCCGAAACAGGTATAACCGAAATTGTTTCTCCCACTTGCTCTTTAAACAGGGCAAGATTTTCTTTGGCATCCGGCAAATCCATTTTGTTTGCAACCACGATTTGCGGACGCTTCTCCAACCCCTGGCGATATTGTTTCAGTTCTTCATTAATTTGCAAGAAATCCTGATAGGGATCCCGCCCTTCGGAACCGGCCATGTCAATCACGTGGAGCAAAATTCTGGTCCGCTCGACATGACGTAAAAACTGGTGACCCAAGCCGACTCCCTGATGAGCTCCTTCAATCAGCCCAGGCAGATCCGCCATGACAAAACTGCGGCTGCTTTCCACTTGCACCACGCCTAAATTCGGAACAAGCGTTGTAAAATGATAGGCTGCAATTTTGGGTTTTGCTGCGGATACCACAGATAATAAAGTGGACTTTCCAACACTGGGATAGCCAATCAGGCCAACATCAGCCAACAGCTTTAATTCCAGTTCAATCCACAGCTCTTCCCCCGGTTCACCATTCTCGGCAATTTCCGGAGCAGGATTCACCGGAGTGGCAAAACGGATATTTCCACGACCGCCGCGTCCCCCGTGGGCTACAACTGCTTTTTGTCCGTTTTCAGTAAGGTCTGCAATCAATTCTCCTGTATCCGCGTTGCGGACAATGGTACCCGGAGGAACGCTTACCAACAGGTCTTCTGCCCCGGCTCCGTGCTGGGACTTGGAACGCCCATTTTCTCCCCGTTTGGCTTTAAAATGCCTTTGGTAGCGAAAATCCATCAAAGTCCGCAGACCTTCATCAACCACAAAGACAACGTCCCCTCCACGGCCGCCGTCACCACCCGCAGGCCCGCCTTTGGGAACATATTTTTCCCGGCGAAACGCAACCATGCCGTTCCCGCCGTCACCGCCTTTAATATAGATCTTTACCTTATCTACAAACATGCTTCTGTCACCTTCCCGGTCAGTCCGACCTTCGTTTATAAGTCAACTGCAATTCGTTCTCCTGGTTTGTTACAGCAAGCGATGGCTCCACTTCCCGCAAATGATTTTCCAGAAAGACTCTGAAATCGCCAGCCAAAAAAGCGGATGGGTGTGAACCTTTGAATTGAATCTTTATTTGAACCTCATC
This sequence comes from uncultured Thermoactinomyces sp., assembly GCA_965544045.1. Classification (GTDB taxonomy): domain Bacteria; phylum Bacillota; class Bacilli; order Thermoactinomycetales; family Thermoactinomycetaceae; genus Thermoactinomyces. The sequence goes on along the minus strand of CBEULT010000005.1, from coordinate 130,872 downwards.
CGTATCATTTGCCAATGAAAAAGAAGCTTGTACAAACGCATCACACTGTTGCCGCTTTGTATCGATTGTCGCAAGCAACCGCTGCCAAATTTCCAAAAAAACCTTTTCTTCATTGATCTGTCCAAATCCAAAAGCCTCCGAAACGGCCAAAGTCACTTCCCATTCTTTCAGGCGGCGGGGTAATTCCAGCAAGGCCACTGCAAGCGGAGCATACGTCAGTCTGGAAACGGTTCTTTCTGTCTGAGCCTGCTTCACCAATTTATTTAAATATTTTTTGATCTGTTCTTCTTTCTTCATCATCAAATATCCCATTAAAACCTGGATATGATTCATCAAGTCATGGCGCAATTCAGCAAAAACCTGTCTGGCCCGTTCTTCTTCCTTTACTTTCGCCTGCTCCAGCCATTGTTTCTGCAGATAAGCCACTCCTGCCACAAGTGTGATAAATGAAGCGAGGAAAAAGAAAAAGTCAACCAGTTTCCCAAAAGGATGAATCAGCCAACCAAACATCAACAGGGCCATCGGAACAACCAGCTTGCCAACTATAAATCCTCGCTTCAAAACAAATCTCCCCCATTTTATGTAATCACTTGAACCTATTGTACAGTATTGTTTGCCAATGAAAAACCGGAAATTGAATAAATAAAAGGTAAGCAACATGTATAACAAATGTGCTTACCTTTTATTTCTGAAAATATATCAATCCGAAACTCAGGCGCGTGCAGCAGCCGCTTCCTGCACCACTGCCGGAACAATGCTTACGCGTTTTTTATTGCGTCCGACACGTTCAAAACGTACAACACCATCTGCTTTGGCAAAAAGGGTGTCATCTCCGCCGCGCCCAACATTCAGGCCAGGGTAGATTTTGGTTCCGCGTTGACGAACCAGGATGTTTCCTGCCAATACGTATTGGCCATCTCCACGTTTAACACCGAGACGTTTGGAAATGCTGTCACGGCCGTTTTTTGTGGAACCTACCCCTTTTTTGGATGCAAAGCATTGCAGGTTAAGTTTTAACATCACGTCCACCTCTTTTCACTAATCATTATTTCGATCGTTTATTCTAACATAAGAAGGAAACTCATCAGCCACATTCTTGAGTGAGACAACCATTGCTTCCAGTAGCAAGCCAATCTTCTCCCGTTGATCCGGATCCTGGATTTCATCCGTCAAACGGCAATCCACTTTTCCATCTCCATCGTCTTCAGCATGCATCTGCACACCAAAGATCTGCTCAATGGCATTTACCATTCCGATGGAAATACCAGAAACAGCAGCACAAACAATATCCTTGCCATGCTTGTCAAAATCGGCATGTCCGGTAATCAATACCCGCTGTATGCGGTTTTGGCCGTCACGTTTCACTCGGATTTTAATCATTGGGCTTCAATATTTTCGATTACTACTTGCGTAAATGGCTGACGATGGCCTTTTTTACGTTTGTAGTTCTTTTTCGGTTTATACTTAAACACGATAATTTTTTTCCCTTTTCCATGTTTAACGACTTTACCGGTTACTTTCGCACCTTCAACCAGCGGAGAACCTACTTTGGCTTCATCACCGTTTTTTACAAACAGGACTTTGTCAAAGGTAACGGTATCCCCTTCTTGTGCGTCAAGTTTTTCAATGTAGAGAACACTGTCTTTCTCTACGCGATATTGTTTGCCACCCGTTTCAATTACTGCGTACATTTACAATCCTCCTCTTTACTAGAGACTCGCCACGAACAGGAAAGGCACGAGCCTTTTTATCAATCCAGACGTGTGCGGTGATAACGACAACGATTATCATAGCACATTTGTTGAACGATTGTCAAAGCTTTTCCGCTTCCAACTCAACCCAGTTCAAGAGGCAAACCATTCCTTGATTGCTTTTTCATAGTAAGGGGAACGAAAATAAGTGTCAAGTGCCCACTCTTCAGGTAACACACTGATCAGTTTTCCGCTTTCATCGGCTACCTCCAGGATATGGTATTTTTCCTTGCAAATTTTTCGTATCACCGCGTTCAGGCTTGTATCCGCCCTGATCCGAAGTTTGTCAACCCGCCGGGAAAAATCCAAATGATAACGCCGATGAAGAAGAAACCGGATAAAATGAATGTTCTTTTGTTTAAAGGTCTGGTAATTGGAATAAAACAGAAACAGACCAAGAACCAGCAAGTGGACCGGAACTCCCGTAGATGTCAGGAAAAACGGGAATACACATAACAATAATGAACCAATCATGCCCAACCATAAAGTGATTTCCAGGCAAAACCGGTATGGTAAAAAATAGCTTAAGGAAGATAGTAAGATCCGTCCTCCATCCAGCGGGAAAATGGGCAGCAAATTAAATCCGGCAATCATCATATTCCCCTGAATAAAGTATTTCGTCCACTCCAAAGACCACCAGCCCTGCTGATAGAAGAACAGGCTGATCAATACCATAAAAACATGTTGAAAAGGGCCCGCCAAAGCTACGCTTATCTCTTCATAAGCAGGAACAGTTCCCCATTCATCTGTCTTGACAACTCCGCCAAACGGCAGCAACTGAATCGATTCCATCCTCCAGCCAAATGCATTTGCTGCCGCCAGATGTCCCAGTTCATGAATGATTACCAAAACGATCAAAGTTAAAATTTCAATAAAATAGCCTGTCCAAACTGCTGAACAGACAACAATCCAAAACAGGGGATGAACTCGAAACGGAATATGCTTAAACCGCTTATTCAAAATTTATCACGCTCGCAGGGTTGACAAATTGTTCGTTATTGCGGAGGGCAAAATATAAGTATGATTGATTGTCCATATTTTTTACTTTTCCGATCTGCTGCCCTTTTTTGACCCAGTTCTTTTCCTTCACCCCGATTTCTTCCAGCCATCCATACCACGTTTCTTTACCATTTGCGTGCTGGATAATAACAGTGTTTCCCAGGCCGTCTTTATTCCCTGTAAACTGGATCCATCCTTCCTGTACCGCTACTACCCGGGCTGATTGGGGTGTAGCAAGAACAATTCCCTTTCTTTTTTCATCAAATGGCAGTGTAACTTTTCCCGAAACCGGTGCCACCCAATTTCCTTCATTGTCAGTTTTCCCGGAAAATGCCGGCAAGAACGCCGGAGATCCACCCACATATTTCTGATACAGATTCTGCATTTCAGCAAACTGAAACTCTTTTGTCAGCACTTGAGAAATCCCGTTTTTAAGAGGAGCCGCAATATTTGGCGGAAGTGAAAAAACAACGGCTGTAGCCAAAAACAAAACCATTGACAGAATCCATTGATACAAAAATTTGTTCTTTTTGCGTTTCAATTTGCCTGCATTAAGAGAAGCGGCCTCATTCCAGGAAGCATAGCCGGATAAATGGTTTTCCCCTTTAAATACCAAGTCTTTCCCAAAAGCGTTTACTGGCGTTCCATTCTTTTTCATTTGGCGAATTTGCTGTTCGCGTCTCCTTTTTATATTTTGAATCCATTCTTGTTCGATTGCCATCGGCCCTCACCTGTTTGTCCATTTTTCACCAATATATGAATGAACAACGAGGAATATGAAAAAAGCAGACCCAGTCAAGTCAGGTCTGCTTTTCAGCAACGATTAACCGAACCCCAGCCATTTTTTCATTTTGGAAACCATGCTCGCCTCTTTTTCCAATATCATCAACGGAACCATTTCCCCCTGGATACGTCGGGCAATGTTCCGATACGCTCTTCCCGCCATATTCCGGTTGTCGTAAACAATGGGCTCACCAATATGGCCTGCACGGATCACCTGTTCCTCGTCCGGAACAACCCCCAACAGATCAACGGCCAACACGGCAACCACCTCATCTACATCCATCATGCCCCCATCTTTGGTCATTTGCTTCCGCAAACGGTTGATTACCAGCTTGGGAATTGTATCAAGTTCTTTTTCCAATAGACCAATTACCCGATCCGCATCGCGAATGGCCGCATTTTCCGGCGTTGCAACCACAATCGCCTGATCTGTACCGGATACGGCATTTTGAAACCCGACATCGATGCCCGCGGGGCTGTCAATCAATACATAGTCAAATTGTTCTTTCAACTCGGCAATCAGCCACCGAACCTCATTGCTTGTTACAGCAGATTTGTCACGCGTCTGGGCAGCCGGCATTAAACAAAGATCATCGCAACGTTTGTCCTTGACCAATGCTTGTTCTACCCGGCACTTTTTTTCTATTACATCAACAAGATCATAAATTATCCGATTCTCCAGTCCCATCAACACATCCAAATTCCGCAAACCAATATCCGCATCAACCAAACAGACTTTTTTCCCCGACAAAGCAAGAGCTGTTCCAATATTGACAGAAGTCGTAGATTTGCCTACTCCCCCTTTGCCAGAGGTTACAAGTATACTCTCTCCCATACTTAACCTCCAAACCGCGATCTATAAAAAACGCTGTCTGTTTGCTTTCCATTCAAACTCTGGATGCAACTGTCCCAGTTGGTGAATTTTCTCTACCGCAATCTGCTGTTCCGACAAATAGGCAAACCGCATTCCGATCTCCGATTCATCCCATTGATCCGGCGGGCGGGAAATCACATCTGCTATGCGAAGCTGTGTCGGGCGTAAAAGCGATGCAACAATAATGGCATCTGTGTTCCCATGGCATCCGGCATGGGCAACTCCCCGCAACGCCCCCATTACATAGATACTGCCGGAAGATTGGATCATTCCTCCCGGATTAACATCCCCTATGAAAAGAAGATTACCGCTATGTATCAAGACTTGACCTGAACGTACCGTACCTGATTTAATTTCAATTCCAGTATCCTTACCTTGCAGATAATGTTTCCCTTCCGCTTCAAACCCTTGAATAATCAAGTTTTTTCTGATGGAAAACAGCTCTCTGACAGAAGATTCTTCAACTGGTGATATCTGCCGCTTTCCAAGCTTGATCATCACTTTCATTTCAGGGCCATCCCAGATGTTAGTGGCATGCGTATTTTCCAGCTTATGCTTCAACTCTTCCAAAATTGCTGAAAAGGGACGCGAATCATCGAGATAAAAGAGAAGGCCGTCTTTGGTGCCTTTAATCACTACGCCCGGTTTTAACACTTTACCCATCTTGACGTCACCCGCCTCACTATTGATTTCGCTTTTTCCCTTTATTTTCCTTCCATCCCTCTCTTGCCTTAAGACCGTTAACGCAGAATTGTATCAAATATAATGGAGCGTGTTCGCTTCTTCTGATAGATCCAGCGAATCAATTTGTAAATGGGATAGCCTAGCAGGAAATTGAATATGGTGGATGGAACAATATGAATCCAGAAAGCATAGGAGAAGGATATATTTGTAAAACCAAATAACCAATACCATCCAAAGGTAATCAGAAAACAGGACAATTGCCCCAGGAACAGGGTTACCCCAGCAATCCATTGATACAAAGAGAACGTCCCTGACAACAAATAAGCGCCATAAGCCACCAGCGGATAAGTAAATGATTGAATCCCGATGGCTGGTCCATACACAATATCATGAAGCAATCCAAAAATGAAGCTGATCAGCAAAACATAGCGGCGGGGCAAATAGAAGGAGATAGCAACAATTCCGCTCACTACCAACTGGGGAACAATCACAAAAGCACTCCCCCAGGATTGAGGGAGCAGCAACTGAAATTGTGATCCTTCCAGAAGGAAAAGGAAGGAGAGAAAAACAACAAAATACTTTTTCACTGTTTTTCTCCTCCTTTTTCAGGCTGCTTCTGCTCAGTCAACTTGTTTAGTTGCAATTTTTCCGGATCCTTTACTACCATGACAAAATCAAGGCGTTCAAAAGAAGCAGACGGTTTGACATAAACAATCTGTTCAACTTGACCATCGTTTAATTTGGATTCAGCTACCGTGCCTATCAGGATCCCACCGGGATAAACGTCGGATAAATGAGAGGTGACCACAAGTTGCCCTTTTTTCGGATGTGCTGTCACAGGCACCTTGTTCAGAATCAGGCATTTCTTTTTGGTGTCATATCCTTCGATAATTCCCAGAGTTTCTTCCGCACCGTTTTGAATCACTGCCGCAACTCCCGGTCCGCCGTCAGAGTCAGTTAACAGCTGGATTTCCGACATATGTTTCGTCACATTAACGACCCGTCCCAGCAATCCCCGGGAAGTAACAATAGGCATTTTTGCCTTTACTCCATCGTCGGAACCACGGTTGATCACCAACCGGTTATTCCAGCGATCCGGACTGCGATAAACAACCCTGGCCGTAATCGTATCCATCGGATGCTCTTTTTTATAGTTGATCAGTTGTTTCAGTTCTTTATTTTCTTTTTGCAATTGATTCACTTTGGCTTGCAGTTTCAGCATGGCCGTCTCCTCAGCAGATTCATCTCCGGCGGCAAAAATGGCTTGGACGGGAAGATGAAAAAGAGACTGTATCCATCCAACCCCATTGATCAGCCAACTTTCCGGCGCGGATAATGTTCCTCTTGCCCCGCGCGTTACACTTACCGTCAAAAACAAGGCAACTACAAGCGTCACTACAATCAGGAAATGTATCGTACTGCGTCTCATTTTTCACAATCCCTTTAATAGAAACGTTTGTGCAGCAAACTGCGATAACCGGAGCCGCTTCTCGGCTTAAACTTATCAATATGCTCCAGGGAAGCTCCGGTTCCGATCGCTACACAATCAAGCGGGTTTTCGGCAATCATGACGGGCATTTTCGTTTCTTGAGCCAAACAGTTATCCAGTTGCTTAAGCAATGCTCCCCCGCCTGTCAACATAATACCACGTTCCAGGATATCTGCGGCCAGTTCGGGCGGCGTCTCTTCCAAAGCCATTTTAACAGCGTTAATAATTTCCCGCACCGTTTCCGACAAGGCTTCGGCAATTTCCCTGGATGTGATCTTTATCATCCGTGGCAATCCGGTCATCAAGTCGCGACCCTTGATTTCCCGTGTGTAACTTTCATCCAAATCATCTTCAGGAATCGCCGAGCCAATCTCCAGTTTTAACATCTCTGCTGTCCGCTCTCCGATCAATAAATTATGCTTGCGGCGGATATATTGAATAATTGCATCATCCATCTTGTCGCCAGCCACCCGCAGTGAATTGCTCGTCACAATCCCTCCAAGTGAAATAACGGCAACCTCAGTTGTACCGCCTCCAATATCAACCACCATACTGCCTGTCGGTTCCCAAACAGGCAGACCTGCTCCAATTGCCGCTGCAAATGGCTCCTCAATGGTATAGGCTTCTTTTACTCCTGCCCGCATCGCAGCTTGTTCAACAGCCCTTTTTTCAACCGGAGTAATCCCGGAAGGGATGCAAACCATCACATTGGGTCTTCGCGGGATAATCATTTTTTGACTGACAGCCTGCTTGATAAAATACTCCAGCATGGTAGCCGTCGTTGTATAATCAGCAATAACCCCATCTTTCATGGGACGGATCGCTACAATATTGCCTGGTGTGCGTCCGATCATCAGCTTGGCTGCGTTCCCCACTGCCTTTATTTCCTGTGTTTCCATATCGATTGCCACCACAGACGGTTCCCTGACAGCAATTCCTTCCCCTTTCACGTAAACCAGTGTGTTTGCTGTACCCAAATCAATTCCCAAATCTTTCACCAGTCCACCAAACATGGTAAACCTCCTTCCCATCATCACAAGTACAATTCCCTCTGTCTGCTTTATTCATCCGGGACCATTCCATGCTCTCTCATGCTCATGTATGATTGATCACCAATAACCAGATGATCAATTATTTCAATCCCCATTAATTTTCCCGCCTCGACCAGTCTCTCGGTTACTTCCAGATCTTCCGGACTGGGTGTCGGATCTCCGCTGGGATGATTATGTACACAGATAATCGCCGCAGCGCTGAACCGGATTGCTTCATGGAAGATTTCCCGGGGATGGACAACAGAAGCATTTAAACTCCCTTTAAAAATACATTGTTTTCCAATCACCTGATATTTGGTGTTTAAAAATAAGCATATAAAATGCTCCTGTTTTTGAAAACGCAATTCTTCCATCACAAATTGGGCTGCATCTTGCGGAGAACGAATTGCATAACGCTCCTCAGGCAATAGTCGCGAAATCCGTTGACCAAGTTCAACGCCAGCCATTATTTGTACGGCTTTGGCAGGCCCGATTCCATGAATCCCCATCAATTCCTGAAGGGAAACCTGGGTGAGGGCTTTAAGACCGCCCGTTTTGCTGAGCACACGTTGTGCCAGGAGCATGACAGATTCCCCTGTACTGCCTGTTCGGAGCAACAAAGCCAACAGTTCTGCGTTGGACAAGTGTTCCGGCCCAAAGCGCAACATCCGTTCACGAGGCCTTTCTTCCTCAGGCACGTCCTTGATCATCGGCAATGTACGTTCCATAAACAATATATTCCTCCCCCTGCCGGACACTCCACTCCTTTTTCCAGGAATACTTTCTCATAAATCAAGCGGTCAGCAGAGGTGCATTTTTCTTCCTGAATTTCAATCCCGTGCAATGGAATAACCAGTCTCTGACAACATTTCATCAAGTAACGCCAAAGACATTCCAACCACATTAAAATAACAGCCTTCAATCCGGTCAACCAGACAGGCTCCCAAACCCTGGATTCCATAAGCTCCAGCTTTATCTAAAGGTTCTTTCGTATTCACATACCATGTGATTTTTTCAGGAGTAAGAGATCGTATCCAGACACGTGTCATTCGATGGGAAACAACCTCTCTGGCAATTTCCCCCTGCTCAACTGTCAACAGGGCAATTCCTGAATAAACCTGATGTTCTTTTCCTGATAAATCCCTCAGCATTTGTGCTGCTTCACGTTCATCTCCGGGTTTTCCCATAATTTCTCCCTGGTAAACGACTACGGTATCAGCTCCAATTACCAGAGTATTTTCACACTGTGTGGCTACAGCTTTCGCCTTGCGCAGCGCCAGTTCTTCAACCACCTGATCTGGCGACAGGGACAAGCTAACCGCTTCATCCACATCACTTGTCTGAACACGAAACGGGAATCCAAAACGCGACAGCAGCTCTCTTCTGCGAGGAGATCCTGACGCCAATACAATTTCACGATTCATGCAAATCACACCTGCCTAAAATTACAGCGTCTGCAAAGTTAACTATTTACCAAAATTTTACATTTTGCCCTGTTAAGGAAAAAAGCACCTGCTCATCGAGGTGCTGGAAAACACACATATCAATTTTAGTTTATCAAATGGGGTAAAGTTCAACAAGCTACTTTCACCTGACCCGATCAGGCAATTTTATTGTTTTTTCAATATTTGAAGCAATTGTTCATAAGCTGCCAGGTATCGCGCCAACCCTTCCTGCATTTGCCATAGCAAAGCCTGGCTTGGTTTTTTCGAAAAAGCAGTTTCGCTCTGTACTGCCTGATCCAACGATTGGATCATCCGGTCAAGGGCTTGCCTTGCTTCTGCAGGAAGATGGTTTTTGGCCGGCTGTGTCTGCACCACAAATTGTTGATAATCCTTGGTCAATTCCTCTGTGATCTCGAAAGATTGAGCTTTATCTGAAGCAGTTGCGCCTATCGTTTGCGCAGACTGGGCGCTTAACTTCTGGAAAAGTCCGTTCCCCAGTTTTAGCGCCCGGTTGACCGGGGTATAGATTTCCGGCTCCAATGAAGTTTCTCCATTTAACTGAACATCTTTTAAATAGACAGAAACATCCTGTTTATGATAAATCGCAGACAATTTCAAGGCCAAATCCCGATTCGGAGCCAATCCCAGGTAGATTCGGTAAGGTGCCTGTTCCGACATGACTGCCGCCAGGCCTTTGGCCCGGTACTCCTTGACCATCTTTTCAGCTCCGGCTTTTTCGCTGAAATTTCCCGCTTGCAGCATGACAGCCTGAAGCGCAGGCAGTGGCTGGGATGATGCGGTTGTTTCATGAACCTGATCTCTCTTTTCTGCTGCTGGGGAAGGCAATTGCAGATGATCATCAATTGAACGGGATGAATGGGTTGAATTCTCTGCAAAAAACAGGTTCAACACGGAAAAACCCATAACTGTACCAATAATCAGCGCCGCTAAAACCGACAGAATGATTTGCCAGATCCTGGAGTTGTTTTTGGCTCCAGTTCTTCTATGTTTAAACGGGTTGTTTGGTGAAGCCCATTCCACCACCCGTTTTTTTTTCTTTTGCCCATTCCTTATCCATTTATTCCATGAATCAAGTTTCTCCTTTTTGAACCGCTGTTCCCGTGAAATTTTTCCTGTTGCCCGTACACCCGGATTGGAGCAAAAAGGTTGTTTGCTTGCAACAGCAGTGGAACAGTCATTTTTCTTTTCTTCTTTTCCTGCTTTGGAATTTGTTGTCTTTGCTTGAATATTTACTTTCAGTCCCGATTTTTGAACATGTACTCCTGGTTTGCCAAGGTTATTCATTCAGACTGCCCCCTCCCTATCTTCCAGTCAATATAGATTATGAATTCATAGAAAAGATAGAACTACAAGAGGACAAGAAAATGAGAAACCTTTACCAAACCTCTTCCCACAGAAAGTCTCCGCCTAACAAAGCAAGGACAATCCCCATCCCCAAATGAGGGCCGAAAGGAATCGGATTCCTTAAACTTTTCCAGCCCTGAGATTTTACGCGAACTGCTGCATAGATCAAGGAACTTGCCGAAGCCAGCCAAACAGCCATAAAAACATGCGGCCATCCGATCACCCATGCTGCCATGGCCATCAACTTTACATCTCCCAGGCCCAGTCCATTGCTGATTCGGCAGACCAGAGAGAGTACGATGGTAATGGCCGTAACGGCCAACAAATAGTTATAGACTGGCAGGCGATCAAAAAAGAAGCGAATCAGCATAAACAGAAAAAAACCATTGTAAGTGATGAAATTGGGAATGATAAAAAACCATATATCCGTCAGTGCAATAACAAGCAGCAGCCAGATCAGGACAATCGCCAGCCACCCTTCCAGTCCCGCTCCCAGGCGCCACTGAACCAAACAGGCCAACAGGGTGGAAACACCGATCATGACTGCCTTGCAGATAGCTTTTGAATATGATGGCGAGATTGGTTTTGCCAATTTTCTCGCACCAATCCACATGGCAAGATCAGGAACAAAGTAGCCCAAAAATCCGCTCATACCGATCATGAGAAATACTTTTTCAGCCATGTACCGAAGTCCTCTCCAGGCTTTCCAGAGCCATTTCCATTGTTTGCATCCCCAACGACTGATGGGACTGCATGATGGTATAAAGCTGATGGATTTGATCATTGCGAATCAGATGAGCCACCGAACGATGGTTAAGTAAAACCTCAAAAACGGGCTGCCGTTTTTCGCTCCCTGCCAAACAGGTGATTTTTTGGGATACAATCGCCAACAGGGAAGCGGCCAATTGGGAACGTACCAGGGCTTGCTCTTCAGGGGGGAAACTGTCAATAATGCGATAAATCGCTTTTTCCACATTGCCTGCATGCATGGTGGCCATCACCAGTTTTCCTGTCTCCGCCATGTGAAGGGCTGTTTGGATTGCCTTCCGGTCTCTTAATTCACCGATCATGATCACATCCGGCCCCTGTCTCAATGCGGCAATCATTCCATTTGTAAAACTTTCCACATCCTCCCCGACTTCCCGCTGGACCACCAGAGATTGGTCGGAAAAATGAAGATACTCAATCGGATCTTCCAGAGTTAAAATATGTAAGGCTTCCGTACGATTCAATTCCTGAACCAGAGAAGCGAGCGTCGTCGTTTTTCCACTGCCCGTCGGCCCGGTTACCAGAAACAGCCCGGTTTGGCAAATTACTCTTTTTAAAACAGGCGGCAGATGAAGTTCCTCCGGATCAGGGATCAGCTGTGGCAGCAGTCGAATTGTCAAAGCCAACTGCTTTTGTTTCTGGTATAAATGAACCCGTATCCGGTATCTTCCAAAAGATATGGCAGCTTCTTTTTCCTTTGCTTCTTCTTTAGTGATATTGAGAAATTTCATAATCTCTTCCTGAGAACCCCGATGATCACGGGTAAGGACTTCAATCTTTCCATCAACGCGAATATAGGGAAACTCCGCTTCCATGTAATGCAAATCGGTCGCATTTTTTGAAGCAGCCAAATGTATCGCCTCTTCCAAAAACAAACTTTTACTCCTTTCTTTTCCATCTTCATTCAATATTTATCAATTCTATCATTTTCTTGAATCTCCTGTTTGAAAAGAGCCTCCTTGCCCCATCTTGCAAACTTTTATTTTTTCAAGCAAACTATATATTACACCCAAATTAAATTTTTTTGCATAAAGGAGTTTTGTATGCTATCCATACAAAAATTGACCGGAGGATATTTCAGGCAATTTCCCGTGATCCAGAATATTACTTTTTCTGTTTCACCCGGTGAAATGGTTGGATTAATCGGCTTGAACGGGGCTGGAAAAAGCACAACAATCAAAAATATTCTTGGCTTGATCACACCTTTTTCCGGAACAGTTTTATTGAATGGCAAGAGGTTAACAGAAGATCCGGAGTCGTTCCGGAGCCAACTTGCCTATATTCCTGAAACCCCACTGTTTTATGAAGAACTGACGTTATGGGAACATCTTGAGTTAACAGCCAGCGCATACCGGATGTCTCCTGAGCTGTTTCAGAAACGGGCTGAATCCTTGTTGACCCGTTTTCGCATGCAAAAGGCCAAAAACTGGTTTCCAGATACTTTTTCCAAAGGGATGCAGCAAAAAATCATGATCCTGTGTGCTTTTCTGGTTAAACCGCGTTTTTTGATTATTGACGAGCCATTTGTGGGGCTGGATCCGCTAGCCACCCAGTCCTTGCTGGAATTATTGCTGGATGGAAAAAACGAGGGAATGGGAATCCTGATGTCCACCCATATTTTGGGGATGGCTGAAAAATATTGTGATCATTTTGTCTTGCTTCACGAAGGGAAAGTCCGGTTGAACGGTACGCTGGCTGAAATGAATCACCAGGCAGGTACACAAAACAAACCATTGGATGAATTATTTATGATCGCAATAGAAGGGAAGCAATCATGAACACAAATGATTTATTCCACCAAAGGATGAAATCTGCCTGGACATACGCCATGCGGATTATCCGGGTGATTATTGGAGGTGGAGGTACTCCGCTCATTATCGGAATCATATTGATTGCCCTTTATTTTGCCTATCAACAGTTTCTGGTCTGGCTGCCAGCGGATTTCCCCATCGCATTCATGCTGGCCATCCCTTATACCCTGCTTGTGACATCCAGCCGGATCCGGACATGGATCAAACCAGCTGATCTGGTATTTCTGCTGCCGCTTGAGACGCAAATGAAACCATATTTCAGGGCAAGCCTGACTTACAGCGCAGCCGTCCATTTGATTCACCTCGGGATTTTTACCATATTGGCCTATCCCTTGCTGTTTATCATGTGGAAAAGCAATCTCGCCATTCTGCTCACTTACCTCTTTTTCGCCTTGATTCAGGTTTTTAATGTTTTGCTTGAATGGTGGGAAATGCGTTTGACCGTCACTTTGTCCCGAAACAGTATCCGCATGGCAACAGTTGGACGCTTCTTGTTAAATGGAGGAACGGTTTTCTTTTTCCTGCATCAACATGCGGGCAGTGTACTGGGAATGGCTGTTGGGCTGATGCTATTGGGTCATGTTCTCCGCAAACAGGTTCCGACGATCCCTTATCCCTGGCAACGGCTGCAAACACAAGAACAAAACATACGGACCCGCTATTATGCTTTGGCAAGCATGTTCGTCGAATTGCCTCATCTGAAGACTCCTGTCAAGAAACGGAAATGGATTACCCGCTTTCTCCCGCAATGGCCAAACCAGACTGCTTCGTCCTATTTGTTTTGGCGCACTTTTTTTCGGAAAAGCGAATTGTTTCCCGTCAGTATCCGACTCATCCTCTGGGCGATGATTTTAATTGCCGTTTTCCCGAATCGATGGGTGGTTTTGGCTGTCTATCTGGGATGCGTATGGATGTTTTCGGTGCAACTGCCATCTTTGGCCCAGTCTCACCAATATCCCGTAATCCATAAATTGTATCCCCTGCCTCCGAAACAATGGCGGCAAGGCTTACGCAGTATCGGCCTGGTAACCATCGGTATCCAAACTGTATCCATCGCTTTGTTTGCCTGGCTTGTTGGAGCAATATCCATATCAGAGGTAATCCTCTTGCTCGCAATCGGCTGCATTGTTACTTATGCCATCAGCTACTTTTATCTGCCGCGTTACAAACAATCATGACCACCCGTAAAACGGGTGGTTTGCTCAGGCCTTTAAGGCCTTGTTACCGGCTAGCATCTTAAAGGCGCTAGTTTTCGCTTGCGTTCAAGCTATATTGCCACTGCCACATCGCCATCAAGCTAAGAAAGAGAGTATCCCCAAAAGTAAAAAACGCTGTTCTTTTCAGTAGACAAGGATGTGGGGATGGCGTTTCTGTTAATGAGTCAACCGCATTATCACAAGTTTTATTTTTATGTCAGAGAGGTTACAAAAGCATCTTTATGCATATGATTTGGAAAAAATAGTGCTTTAGCAAATTTGGAGCACAAGATTTAGTGGCCTTATGTATTTGGATAAGCAGGAATATAGCATGTTCTTCATTGACTCAACTCTTGTCTAAGGCAATATCACGACGTTTTTCCTGCACTTGATATACTTCTTTATTGTTGCTTCATGAGTCCTGCTGTGTTCATATAATGTCCCTCCGACCAAAGATGACGATTCGCAAAATTATATTTCAAATTTTCATGTTTATCAAAAATCATCAACTCACTTTTTCCCTTTAATCACTCCATAAAATTTGACACGTATTTTAGGCGGAATAATCAGCAATAGATGAACACGATCTGGCATCATATGTCCTTCCAATATTTCTACACCTTTGTATACACACTAACGCTTGATAATCTCCTGCAAACTTTTCCTGTATTGATTGTATATGATTTTTGTCTATACTTTGAGGAGAAGACAATATAATATTTGCACAGGAACTTCATATGAGATGGGCTGTTCGCTTTATTCGCCAATTTTTTCCCTTCCTTTCGTGACAATATAGCCTGAGCAACTATATTCTAACGTGAGAGAAAGGGATTTTTGGTATAACCAATTGTCTTCCAGCCGCATAGCGGGTGTTTTTTTGTTTCACTCACTATCGCGAGCTCAACTGGCTAAAGCCATAAAAGAGAGAGCCGATAACTGTGAACTCACTCACGGTTATCAGCTCTGCGTCCTGGCATCTGGCTCTTTTATAACTGACATATTCAATTGTCGCACATTGATAAAATTTCCTGTTTGCATTTCGGACAGTACAAAGGGAAGTTTTCAAGTATTGTGTCTTTACGAATTCTCAGCCGAGTTTTGTTATTACAAACAACAATATCCATCTGATTTTTGCCATGAATTTACTCCTATAGATTTTTAATTCGTAATTTCCCCCCCTACATACAACCAGTACCATTTTCAGGGGCAGATTATCTTATTGAAGGCCTGCTTTAGTAAATATGTTTTTCCGCAGCTTTTACAAGTCACTATTAAATTTGACACACACTGTGTTCTGAATTTTATACAGCAGACGACAACCATAACCTAAACATAAGCTTGTCTAAATATTACAGCAGTGCCAAAAGCTTCAGCGGCAGAAATAAAAACATCACCGTTCTTTGTAATATGTGGTGTAAACCCATTTTCAAGCAACAATTGGTGTACCTGTTCAATGTTCTTAACCTTGATTGTATAACCAACAAATGCTGGCAAGGCTTGCGGATGTTCTCCAGGCAGAATCTCTTCAAGTGCAGCCTCTGTCACAATCATCAGTCGTGTACCACCAAAATCAAATATGCTCATGTTTTCTGTCATATTTGCAGATATGTTTAAGTATTTTTCATAACGCTGTGTAACCACCGGTAAATCGGATTTCGATACACATAATATGGATTCAGTCAAACCAAGGGCACCGTTTTTATGAGTATTTGATGCAATTATCGGACTGGCTATTGAAATTCGTCCCTCCACTACCGGTTTGCTGACATCATCTATTTCTAAGAAACGTATAATTTCCTCTGTTGTTTTCATTGCATCAGAATTTCTCTTTGTAGAGGCAACCCCTGAATGCCCGATTCCTTCTGCACTAAGCCTCATAGCTTGTGTATACACATCATCGGAACTAAATACCAGAATGTGTATACCTTCAAAACGTTGGAGACATAGATTAAGTTTTGAAATTGTTTTATTGACAACTTCAAGAAATCTGCTCATCACTTTTTCCGGTACATGAATTGGCGCAAGCTTCGTGTTTTCAGGTATTTTTCCCGTACCATCAGCAACAGTCAATACTTCAATGAAGCTGTGGTCATCAAAGTCCGCATGGCTATTTGCTGCTCCTAACGGGGTGAGGGATTTTCCCTTTTTTAATGAAACAGCCGGTACACAAGGCACAGTCATAGTAAAACCAAGTCTTTCATACAAAGCTAAACCACTTTCAAGGTCTCTGACAATATGTCCAATATGGTGCAATCTATCAAGAACTGCGGATGATGCAGATATTGCCCTAGAGTCATACAACTGTGAGGATGGTATCATCGGCAGTATTTCAGAGGCATAACTTGCAATTGATTGATACCGCTTATGTAAGCATGCATATCGTTCAAAAAAAATCAGTTGTTTTATCCAAAGGAAAAAACCTTGGTCAAAAGAGGTACTGACATCAGGATTTTCTTCAGATTGTTTTACACTGCTGCTTGAAGTAGAATCGGCATTTTCCAAGCTGGCTTGCTCTAAAAAATTAGCCAAACTGTTTTGCCCAAAGGGAGCAGTAAGCAAGGGCCCTAATAAGTCACGTAATTTTGATGGAAACTCTTCCAGCATAATTCCAAAACCCTCAAGCAATGTATCACCATATTGCGTATAGAAAAAATCAGCAACATCACACCACGCAGTATCCACTCCCACACTCCCTTCAAGCAATCTTACTAAAAATAATCTGGTTTTTTCATCCAGTTTTCCCATAATTCCCAAATCAATTAAACCAATACGGCCATCCCGTAAAACAAGAATATTACCTGCGTGACAATCACCATGAAATTCGCCCTCCGCTATACTTGTGACCAGCCATAAACGTATTATACTGTCAACTAATGGCTTCGGATCAATATCCATGGCTTTAATCCCTTTCAGATTATCTATTGAAACTCCATCGAACATTTCCATAACCAGTACTCTGTCATCTGAAAGTCTTGGGTACGTTTTTGGTACCGTAATTTCTTTAAATCCATGTTTTGTCAGATAATGATTCATCCGATTAATAGCATCCTGCTCGTGCTTAAGATCCAGCTCATCATGTATATTACGTTCAAAATCGTCAACCAGTTCAAGGATTTCCGCAGCATCTGACGATTTTCCAATGTAAACAGCCATACGCAAGAGACCTCTTAATATTTGTATATCAACTGTTACCCGCTCCACTATGCCTGGTCTACGCACCTTTATGACAACCCTGTCACCCGATAATGTTGTTGCACAATGCACAACGGCAATTGAGGCAGTTCCGATGGGTTCCATATTAATATGTCTATATGCTTCTTCAACAGGACAGCCGGCAGCGGTTTCTATTGAGGAAATTAAATATTTTTTGTCAATCCAGGGACCGGTATCCAAACAGCTGCGAAATGCATTCGCAATTTCAATACCAACTAAACCCGGGGATGATGCAATCACTTGCCCAAACTTGAGAAAGGTCGAACCAAGATCATGGCAAACCTGACTGGCAGTTCTTGCAAATTTAACCTTGTCTCTATTTTTCTTCATAAATAAAAGTGGTACGAAGCGTTTTATACATATGCCAGCAATCACAATTATACGTACAAATATTTTTATTGGAAAAGTTCCTATCTTTGTTTTCACAATAAACCCCCAGTATCATTTTTACAGCATTCATTTTGATACTGTAAAAGATTTGTTTCTTAAATAATTTTAAAATTACATTCTTACTCATTAAATAAGCATCATTTTTTTAATCTGTCCCCGTAATTCCTGAGATAATAAAATCTATTACCTGTTTTTTAAAATTGTTTAATGAATCAGTGTTAAAAATATTATTGTTGGCAGACATTGCTTCAACAAATAGTAACAATCTGGGAACCGACCAACTTATCTGCTGAATAAGTAAAAATATGATAGTAACATCAATATTACTTCGTATGAGTTTAGCCTCCTGAGCTTTCTTTAGTATTGCTTGTACCTGTTCCAAGTAAGTTGGCGCAAGTTCTGATGATGCTTGTGCCAGACTACGCCAGCCTTCCGCCTGTTCCCAATTCATAAGCTGCATAAAGTCAGGATGTTTAATCATGAAATCAAGCAGTGACTCTATCAATGCCTTTATAAAATTCATAAGCGAAGCTTTATCAAGAACATCCATGGAATTTTCTGGCAATGTTTTAAGCAACTGCATCAAAAGATCACTGATTTCATTGTCTACTTTTTTAAGCACTTCGATATAAAGGCTCTGTTTATTGCCGTAATATTGAAAGATAAGACTTTTGTTATATCCCGCTTTAGCTGCTATTGAGTCCACAGATGTTCCCTTAAAACCGAATTCAGCAAAATTAGCACTGGCTGCTGCCAAAATAGTCTCACGAGTTTTCTGAGCATCATAGATTTTTTTTCTTCCTCGTTTATTTTGATCCATAAGACTTACTCCTTTTTTAAACTAACTAGTTAGATTATAATTCATAAAATGAGCTAGAGCAAGAATAAAGTTAAAAATTATAAGAAAATCAGATGACATAGAAAAATCCTCGTTTATATACTGGTTGAAGAACCATGTATATTCTAGTACTTCGAAGGAACTTCTCTATATTTCGCTGGAAGCTTTCCGGAACTATAGGCCTAGCTTATAGTTTTCATTTTTTAAAACAAAAATGGCTTGAGATTAACTCTCAGGCCATTTTTAATGTAAAATGATCTATGGTTTTTTAAATAACTCAAGCCATTTCACGCGTCACATCTATTTTTGCAATGTTTTGATATCGTTTGCGATTTGTTTGGCATCCGGTTTCAATCCATCATAAAATTTCACCACTTTGCCGTTTTGGTCGACAAGATAAAATTGTGACGGGTGATTTATCAAAACCGGAACATCCGGAGAAGGACCTTCCTGTTTGGAAACAGCACCTTTAAATGTTTCCTTAACTATCTTTTGCATCTCTTCAAAGGAATAACCCGTAACAAAATGCCACGAGTTCAGATCCACACCATATTTATTGGCAAACTCTTTCAGTTTTTCAGGCTGGTCAAACTCCGGATCAACTGAAAACGATACAATCTCCGCTTCAACCCCTGCCTGTTTCAATGTTTTTTGAATTTGTAACATATTGGCTGTCATAGGCGGGCAAATATTGGGACACCGGGTAAATATAAAATCGGTTAACCATACTTTTCCCTGCAAATCCCGCAATCCAAAAGGTTCTCTTTCCTGATTGGTATATGTAAAAGATGGGACTTGCCAGTTCAACGCAGATACATCATTATTTGTTTCAGTTTGTACAACCTGTTGCCCTTCTGTGTTATCGGCATCTGAAGTACATCCAGCCACCGCCCAGATCATCAGGCTAACCATGACTGCCAGCCATGTTGCTTTATGCATATCTCCTCCTCCTTTCTAACCAAATAATATCACAATAGCCCAAAAAGCAGGAAATTTGTGATATGTCAAACATAAAAAAAAGAGTCCGTGTATTTCAACGGCTCTTTGAATTAAGCGGCAGTGTGAGGGGATAACCCTGTATCCTGCTGGAAATCCCCCTTAAAAATGGATTTATTTAGCTACTTGCTCTTTTTTCAGTTCCAAAGCGAATTGATGCGAAACACGCCAAATATCACCGGCTCCCATGGTCATAACAAGGTCACCAGGTTTTACACGCTCTGCCAAGTACTGGACAACATCTTCTTTGGATGCAATAAACCGCGTATTTTCATTGCAATTTTGCCTGATCATATCAGCCAGCCGCTTTGCAGTCACTCCAGGGATCGGCTTTTCTCCGGGCGGCGCATAAATGGTATTCAGAATAACTTCATCAGCATCTTCAAAAGCACGGCTGAATTCGTCCATCAATAAATGAGTACGGGAATAACGCTGGGGCTGAAAAACAATTACCATCCGGCGGCCCAAAGCCTTTGCTCCCTTTAATGTAGATTTGATCTCTGTGGGATGATGGGCATAATCGTCAACAATCAGGATATCATTTTCCTCACCAATGACCTGAAAACGGCGTTTTGCCCCCTGAAAACGGAAAAGTGCTTTTGCAATCTGCTCAAACGGTACACCAGCTTCCAAACATACAATGGCTGCCGCCAAGGCATTGGCAACATTGTGGCGTCCGGGAATATTTAACATAATATCACCAAGGACTTCCTCTTTGCGTACAATCGTAAACTGAATTTGGCGCAAGTGTTCACGAATGTTTATGGCATTATAGTCTGCAGGGTTATCAATGGCGTACGTGATTGTACGTCCGTTTACCTCATCTGCCATTTCTCTGACATAAGCATCGTCCCAGAACAATACAGCGGCTCCATCCGGTCTGACCTGATTCAAAAAGGAGCGATATGCCTTTTTCAGATTTTCGAAGTCTCCACCATAATTTTCAAGATGATCCGGTTCAATATTGGTCACGACAGCCAGATGCGGATAATATTCCAGGAAGGATCCATCACTTTCATCCGCTTCTGCAACGACATAATCGCTATGGCCGGCTTTGGCATTCCCTTTTAATGCAACGATCTCTCCGCCAATAATATAAGTAGGGTCAACCTCGCACAATTCCAAAGTTTGGGCAACCATGGATGAGGTTGTCGTTTTTCCATGCGCTCCGGCGACTGCAATTCCTTTTTTGTTGTTGAGAAGGCGAGCCAGCATCTGGGAACGGTGAAGAACTTCAATTCCCTTTTCTTGTGCAGCCACACGCTCAACATTATCCGGAGCGATACTTGTTGAATAGACAACGGTATCCACACCATTTACATGATCGGCATGGTGCCCGATGGCAACATCAGCTCCGCGTTCAATCAATTTCTTTACCAGCGCATTTTCTGCTACATCTGATCCGGATACCTGATAACCCATATCCAAGAGAACCCGGGCAATGGCACTCATCCCATATCCGCCAATCCCCACAAAATGAACCCTATTTTTATTATCCATCGTGAAATCACCAACCTTCATTTAATCCATAACTTCACTTATGGTTCACCAACATCGGCCGTACTGCGGAAACCAAGTACAACGAACCTGCTATAACCCCGAGATCCCCCACCGCCAGTTTTTCCTTGAAAACACGGAGTGCTTTTTTCTCTCCGGAAACAGGTACCACGGATAAACGCGGATTGATCCTTTTCAGGGATTCTGCCAACTTTTCTGCCTCAAGAGAACGCGGAGAATCTTCCAGCGAGGTAGTAACAACAAAATCAGCCGTACTCGCCAGGGGTTCTATCATTTCCCTCACCGGTTTATCTCTCATCACTGCGAGCAAGAAACCTGTACGGTCATATTCCGTATAATATTTTTTGATAGTCTGTATTAAAGCATTTATTCCTTCTATATTATGAGCACCATCCAACAGGATGTGCGGAGAATTGCTCACTTTTTCCAATCGCCCGGGCCAGGCTGTTTTCTTCAGCCCGTTCACATAGTGCTCCGGATTAATCACCGTCGCATAACCCTGGCGCAACACTTCCAATGTCATCAATGCTGTCCCCGCATTTTGCAACTGATGGTCCCCGATAAGCGGAATGGAAAGCTCATTCAGTTGCCGGTATATATTTTGAAAAGCAAATTTTTGCCCGTCTGAACCCTGATGAACATCTGAAACAGAGAAATCTTTATTTAACAAATACAATGGACTGCGATGACCCTTGGCCACATTTATGATTACAGTAACCGCTTCCTCTTTTTGACTGCCACAAACCACAGGCACTCCCGATTTTATAATTCCTGCTTTCTCAAAAGCGATCTCCTCCATCGTATTTCCCAGCCAGCTTTTATGGTCATAGCCGATTTCTGTAATTACAGACACCAATGGATAAACAACATTGGTCGAATCCAGGCGTCCCCCCATTCCTGTTTCCCAAACCACAAACCATGGAAAAGCTTCTCTGGCAAAATAACATAATGAAACCAGTGTCCAATACTCGAACGGAGTCGGTTTGCCGGGACCATCCTCTGCCATTTTTTCAATCAGGGGCTTCAATTCATTGGACCAGCGCACAAAAGAGGCCTCTTCAATCGGTTGCCCATCAAATTGAATTCGCTCGTGCCAGGATGTAACATAAGGTGACACAAACATTCCTGTAGAATAACCGGCTTCTTTCAAAACCGAGGCAACCATTGCTGCTGTGGAACCTTTGCCGTTGGTTCCGGATATATGAATAAATTTCAATCTTCGTTCAGGATGATCCAACTGGTTAAGCATCCACTCCATGCGTTCCAGTCCCGGATGAATGGTTTGAGTGCATGCACGTTCCATCCACGAAAACACATCGTGAGCTGTTTTGAACTGTTCCATTGTCAACTCAACTTCTTTCCTGACTATTAAAATATGAAACATTCACTCTGTCCATTTTGCCCGTAATCATTCAATCCGTCAATATGAAGAAGGGGAGGCAGGATTCCTCCCGCCCCAAACTCTCTGTCATCCTTCAATTTCTTTTAACCGGGCAATCACTTTGTCGCGTTTTTTCTTGTACTCTTCGCCTTTTTTCCGCTCATTTTCGACTACGTGAGCAGGTGCTTTCGCTACAAAGCCGGGATTGCCCAGTTTCTTCTCGGTCCGCTTTACTTCGGCATCCAACTTTTTCAGTTCCGCTTTCAGCCGGGAAACTGTCTCCTGGATATCAACAAGTCCTGAAAGAGGCAAGAACAATTCGGCACCAGTAACAACAGCAGCCATTGATTTTTCCGGACGTTTCAAGTCTGTATCTGCCGTCAACTGATTGACACCGCACAGCTTCTGAATCACCGCTTCATGATCCAGAATCGAGCGAAGGATATCCTGGTCGGGACGAAGCAAGAGCTCAATCTGGCGCTTAGGCGCCACATCCATCTCAGCCCGGATATTGCGCACAGCCCGAATGATTTCGATTAAAGTTTTCATTTCTTTAACTGCTTGGGGAGATACAAACTCATCATTTACTTTCGGCCAGGAGGCAGCGGCAATACTTTTGCCTTTGACCGGCAAATGCTGCCAGATTTCCTCTGTAATAAATGGCATCATCGGATGCAACAGCCGCAGCAATTGATCCAGAACATGAACCAGTACGGAACGGGTTACCCGTTTCGGTTCTTCCTCTTCGCCATACAGAGGGAGTTTTGCAAACTCAATGTACCAATCACAAAACTCATCCCAAATGAAATTGTGCAAAATCCGTCCCGCTTCACCAAAATCATAGCGGTCCAAAAGCCGCGTCACATCACGAACCGTCTCATTCAGACGATGCAACATCCACTTGTCAACTGTGGAAAACGGGCCTTTCAATTGCAAATCTTCTTCGCTTATCCCTTTCAGATGCATTAAAGCAAATCGGGAGGCATTCCAGATTTTGTTGGCAAAGTTGCGGGCTGCTTCTACCCGTTCAAATCTGAAGCGCTGGTCATTACCCGGTGTACAGCCGGTAGACAACATATACCGCATGGCATCAGCACCGTACTGGTCGATCACTTCCATTGGATCAATGCCGTTTCCCAGGGATTTGGACATTTTTCGCCCTTCGGCATCCCGGACCAAACCGGTTATCAATACATCTTTAAAAGGAATTTCATCCGTAAATTTCAAAGCCGTAAAAATCATGCGTGCTACCCAGAAATAAATAATATCATATCCGGTCACCAAAACATCAGTCGGGAAGTACCGTTTCAAATCTGCGGTTTGCTCCGGCCAGCCCAATGTTGAAAATGGCCAGAGTGCGGAGCTGAACCATGTATCAAGAACATCTTCATCCTGTTTTAACTGATCGCTTTCACAGTGGGAACACGCAGCCGGTTCCTCACGCGCAACCGTCATCTCCCCGCACTTGCTGCAATACCATGCCGGGATCCGGTGTCCCCACCACAATTGCCGGGAAATACACCAGTCATGAACATTTTCAATCCAGTTAAGGTAAATTTTTTCAAATCGCTCCGGAACAAAACGGGCCCCTTCGCTTTTTTTCTGTGCATGAATGGCCCTTTCAGCCAATGGCTTCATGGCCACAAACCATTGCGTGGAAAGATAGGGTTCCACCACAGTCCCCGAACGTTCACTGTGACCGACAGCATGCAAATGTTCTTCCACATTAACCAGAAGCCCCTCTGTTTCCAGATCTTTTACAATCTGTTTCCGGCAGTCGAACCGATCCAACCCCTGATATTTGCCCGCTTTTTCATTCATTTTTCCTGATTCATCCATCACCAGCATTTGTGGCAATTGATGACGGTTTCCTACTTCAAAATCATTTGGGTCATGAGCAGGCGTGATTTTTACGGCACCACTTCCAAATTCCATATCCACATAGTCATCGGCAATAATCGGGATCTTGCGACCGGTTAAGGGTAAGATCACTTTCTTGCCAATCAGGTTCTGGTAACGCTCATCTTCCGGGTGTACTGCAACCGCCGTATCCCCCAGCATCGTTTCCGGCCGGGTGGTTGCAATCTGAATATAGCCGCTGCCGTCAGCAAAAGGATATTTGACATGATACAAGGCGCCCTGTACTTCTTTATGGATAACTTCGATATCAGAGAGCGCCGTTTTGGCAACCGGGTCCCAGTTAATAATATATTTTCCCCGGTAAATCAACCCTTCTTCATAGAGCTGGATAAACACTTCCCTGACAGCATCAGACAATCCTTCGTCCAAAGTAAAACGTTCCCGGCTGTAATCAAGGGATAATCCCATTTTCCGCCATTGGTTGGCAATATTTTGGGCATACTCCTCTTTCCACTGCCAGGCAGCCTCCAGGAATTTCTCGCGTCCCAGATCATGACGGCTGATGCCTTCTTCCCGAAGCTTGGCTTCCACACGTGCCTGCGTGGCAATACCGGCATGGTCCATCCCCGGCAGCCATAACACGTCATAACCTTGCATCCGTTTAAACCGGATCAGGATATCCTGCAAAGTATTGCCCAAGGCGTGTCCGATATGCAGATTTCCTGTTACATTTGGCGGAGGAATCACAATCGTAAACGGTTCTTTGTCCGGATTATCCCCGGCTTTGAAATATCCTCCCTCCAACCAGTAATCATACCATTTCGCTTCAGCCTGTTTGGGATCATAAGTCTTCGCCATCTCAGACATATTTCCTGCCTCCATTTCTCATAATTCCTGTCATAAAAAAAGACCCTTCGCCAGTAAAGGACGAAAGATCTTCGCGGTACCACCTTTGTTCACTAACAGATCCATCAATGATTAGTGCACTTGAACCAGATAACGGCCGGTACCGGATCATCCTACTTGTTCTATTCCCGAATTTCAGATGACCTGCTCAAGGATGACGTTCAACGGGTAAATCCAGAAGAAACCTTACAGCCCAGGGTTTCTCTCTCTGACTGGCTTAAACCGCCTACTCTTCCTTTCCTCGCATTACATTTTCAGACATTGTTATTGGATATTATATTACAAAAAGCTGGTTGCGGTCCAGACCACATCACAAAAGATGAATTTTACTTTTGATCGAAAAAACTTTTCACATTTGTTTGGGGCTTTTGATATTCAACAATCGAAGTGACTCTTCCAGAACAGTTTGAACAGCATGCACCAGATTTAAACGTGATGCCTGCTGTTTTTCTTCAGAGAGAATACGGACATTGGCATAGTATTGGTTGAATGAACGTGCAAGATCAAGCGCATATCTTGCAATTTTTGATGGATCAAAGCCTTTCCAGGCTTTTCTTACAACATTATCAAATTCTCCAAGAAGAACGATCACTGGCCAGGCTTCATCTTCATTTATTTCCAAATTATTCGTTGGTGAAGTATAGTTTGCTTTTCTTATCAGAGAATGGCAACGAACATTTGTATATTGCAAATATGGGCCAGTTTCACCGTCAAAATTAAGCATGGAATCCAATGAAAAATCCACATCGTTGGTACGAAAGTGTTTTAAATCATGTAATATAACAGCACCAATACCAACTTGTCGGGCTACCTCTTCCTTATTTTCAAGTATGGATTTTTGTCCTTGATAATTTTTCGGGACAAATCAATTGCTTTATTTAATACATCTTCAAGCAGGATTACACGCTCCTTTCGGGTGGACATTTTTTTCCCGTCTTGCAGCATCATTCCAAAAGGAGTGTGAACAATGTCATCGGCCCACTCAAAACCGGTTTTTTTCAGAACCGCCCTGATTTGTTTAAAGTGCAGACTTTGCTCACTTGTCAATCTATTTTAAAAAAACATCTCTTTAAACATCTCTGTACACGTTCCCTCAAATCCCTGTTCCGTTTATAAAATAAAAAACGGCGAGAACGCCGTTCTAAAAAATATAATGAAATGATTTCTCAAGTTATGCTCGAACACCAAAAGTTTGCTTGATAAATTCATACATTGCCTGAGGATCAGCCAAGAAAGCCAAAAGCAAAACTGTGCATAACAGCAGCAGACTGAGAAAAGTCAAGAACAAAACACTTTTATAAGCTTTTCTAACCATTAATTTTACTGCTCTCAAATCTATAAACCCCTTCCTGTCTGCGTCCGAAGTCTTTTCATTTTAACATATTCCTATTCTCCACTTTTTGTACTCATCTGTCCAGTATTTAAAAAAACGGCAGAACAATGGATATTGATCATGAATCAGGTTATCATCCCATTCCATCATATGATCGATATTAAGTTTAACATTAAAAAAGGATATAAAGTTGACAAAAATAAAAAAACCGGGAATCCCCGGACATATTCTAGAGCGATGATCTACATATTCCTTTGTTTCGGTAGGCTTTTTTTTCTGGCTGGCCATAAGCGGCGTACAATATCCTGTATCTCCTCAAACAGAATTCTTTCTTTTTCCAGACGGGAAACAGCTTGTGATTCACCACTTGACAGCCGGTAATCGTAATAATATTCGGAAACTGTTTTTAACAATCGTTCAGGATAAGACAAATACAGCGCCAACAATCTCTTTTCTTTCGGTTGAAGGGGAAACAACTCCTCATAAGCCTGAATTAACCCCGCCGGCGAATTTTCCGGATCAGACGCATCGCCAAAACGATGAACAGCAAGTGCCAGATCGCGAACGGGTGAATCTACCTGGGCATGGTCAAAATCTATAAAATAAATTTTTTCTTCATCCCATACCACATTCCCAGGATGAATCCGTCGATGACAAAGCACATAGCGCGGGGCAATTCCTTCTTCAGTTTCAAGGAAACGGCGCATGCCCCTAATGGCAAATGACAGTGAACGGTCCATCTGTTCTCTAATCTGCGCAAATGATTGGTCAAAAGGAGAAGGAAATTCCCGTTCATTTCCTTCATCTTCATATGATTGCAACTGCTCCTGTTTGGCTTCCCAATCTTTTACCAGTCGTTCATTCGTTCCATGCATCAATTCCGGGTAAGCACTGATAACTGGTTCCGATAACCGGTGGAGATGCGCAATCCCGCGTATGATCTCCTGTGCCGTAATCTCCTGTTTTTGCTTTTCCTTCCACGGTACTGCATACCAGCAGCCTTTGCTTGTACGGACGACCGGATTACCTTTTGTTGTCAATTCCCAGGGCAAGGAATGCCCAAAACCGGCCTGGCTCATGTTTGACAAGATCTGATGAAGGATAATCAGCTTTTCATAAGGAGCATCCGATTGTTTAAGAGCAAATTCCCGGTCGGGCAAAGCAACTTTCCATACCCCCCGACTTCCCTTGACATGAGTTGGTTCCCAGCCAAACTGGCTGCAAACCTCCCTCAATTCATCGTATTGTTTCAAATGCAATCAGCTCCCTCCTCTCTGCTTCACGGCGATTACTGAAAATGTGCCTCTCTGTCCTCATCATCCCGGTTTTTTTTCTCAGGCACCTGCAAAATCTGTCCAGGTTCAAGCCGGTCTGTCTGCAACCGGTTTACCTTCACCAGCCAATCGGCAGATACCTCATACTTATTGGCAACATGATCTATGGTTTCGTTTTCTTGTACAATAACCATGCGTATTGGAACAAAATTTTCTTCTTTTCCTTTAACCAGCCAACGAATCCACTCTGTCCCCTCTTCACTTTCCATTTCCTCACAGGTTTCGGTTTCCGGATCGATTTCTGTGGCCTCATCTTGTGTTTCATCATCTGTTTTCGCTTCCTCTTTCATGTGAGAATCCTGCATCTCTTCCGCTTTTGCTTCCTCCATGTGTGGATTCTGTTTCTCTTCTGTTTTCGCTTCCTCCATGTGTGGATTCTGTTTCTCTTCTGTTTTCGCTTCCTCCATGTATGGGTTCTGTTTTTCTTCCGCTTTTGCTTCCTCCTTGAATAAGTCCGGCCCCGCTCCTCTTTTCTCTTTTTCAGCCGTTGGTGTTTCAGCTACCTCTTCCAGACAGACTTTGCTTTGCTGTCTGTCCCGCCAAAAATCTTGCGGGGATGGTTTTATTTCTATATTTACTTCTGGTTGTACCGTTTTTTCGTGTTGATCCTCTGTTTTCTGCAATGATGATGCTTCCTCTTCCTTGGCCTGGGGACAATCGGTTTCTTCTTCTGTTTCTGGATAAAGTTCTTTTTTCTGTTCCGGTTGTATTTCGTTTTCCACATCCTGTTTCTCCAGTTGTTCCCCAAAGGGTTGCAAATAAGCAGCACAGTCTTCTTTGGGATGATCAGTGGTTTGATCCCGGGATTGATTTTCGGATTGATCCTGGAAATAATCCCGGGAAATTGTTAAAGGCTGCACGTTAGAGCCGGAAAAAACCGGATATTTTGGTTCTGTCTCCTCTGCCTGTTCTTCCTCCTCATTCAATTCCGGAAGCAGACCATCAATCATTAAAATGGCTTCGATTTTCAATTCAAATGGCGACAGGACTTCGTAATCGAAAGTTTCTACTTCGGCAGAAATACGCGAGCGCTCTGCACGATCTGCTGGAAGAGTAATCTCTACCGGTATCACATATGCCAATTCATTCGTTCTTTCTTCCCTTAACCGGGTATGTAAGGGAACTTCTTCATTCAGATCCGTTTTTTCTGCACCCACATAAACACCATTTAAACGCAAATAGCCCTCAATTTTTAGATGTTGCCCCTCATCCTTGATTTCTACATCCGGATACAGGTCCAATTCCAGGAGGGCATCGATTCCCGGTTGTTGCGGATGTAAACGTACCATCTCGGAGATATCAAAACGAAGTTGGGTAAACTGGCTCTCCATTTGATTCCCTCCTCAAGAGGTTTTCTTCCCAAAACTCAATTCCTTGCTGTCCGCAAGCTCAAGCGTATGGGATATTAGTAAACTATATGCAATTCCTTTTTGGTTATAACTGATTCTTGTGGACAAGACGTATATTTTGCCCAACAAAAAAGACTGCTGATATTTCACCAGCAGTCTCTCAAAAGTAAAGTATTTTTATGGTTTTTCCGTTAGTTTCCGGCTAATTTTCTCAATGCGCGCCGGTTTGCTTCAAGGGTCCGGTTTAAATCTTCATTGCTGTGAGCCATGGAAATAAACATACCTTCATACTGGGAAGGAGCAATTAAAATGCCTTCTTCCATCATATTGCGGAAGTATGAAGCAAACAAAGCGCTATCCGCTGTTTTGGCCTGTTCATAGTTGGTCACTGTTTCATTGGTAAAGAACATGCAAAGCATGGAACCGACGCGGTTAATAAAATGGGGAATTCCCGCTTCTTCGGCATTTTGCCTGAAGCCGGCTTCAAGCATCGCTCCCTTTTGCTCCAATTGGTCATAGGCAGCCGGAGTCATTTCTTCCAATGTTGCAATTCCCGCGGCCATCGCCAATGGATTCCCGGACAAAGTTCCTGCCTGGTAAACAGGACCGCTCGGGGCAATCAACTCCATAATTTCGCGCTTTCCGCCAAAGGCGCCGACCGGCAAGCCTCCCCCGATCACTTTGCCCATCGTTGTCAAATCAGGAGTGATGCCATAACGTCCCTGTGCAGAGTAATAACCGACCCGAAAACCAGTCATCACCTCATCAAAAATCAACAAGGTGCCATACTGCTCGGTAATTTTGCGAATTCCTTCCAAAAAACCGGGTTGGGGCGGGACGACTCCCATATTTCCGGCAACCGGTTCGACAATGACAGCAGCCAAATCATCACCAAACTTTTCAAAAGCAAGCCGTATACTTTCCAAATCATTATAGGGGACAGTTAGCGTAAACCGGGCCAGGTTATCCGGAACTCCAGGGCTGTCAGGCAACCCCAATGTAGCTACTCCGGAACCGGCCTTGATCAGCAAACTGTCCGAATGCCCATGATAATTCCCCTCAAACTTCAGGATTTTATTCCGCCTGGTATAGGCTCGCGCCAACCGGATAGCGCTCATGGTTGCCTCTGTTCCCGAGTTAACCATCCGGACTATTTCAACAGAAGGCATCCGCTCCGTCACGATTTTGGCCATCTTTGTTTCCAATTCGGTCGGCAAGCCAAAGCTGGTACCTTTCCCAGCCGTTTCTTTTACCGCCTGAACCACTTTAGGATGCGAATGCCCCAAGATCAGCGGCCCCCATGAACCGATATAATCAATATACCGGTTGCCGTCAACATCCGTTACTTTGCAGCCTTTCCCGCTCTCAGCAAAAACAGGATTCATCTCCACTGATTTAAAAGCTCGAACCGGGCTGTTTACACCACCCGGAATCAATTCCACTGCATCTTTAAAATTGGCAACAGATCGCTCATAACGGTTACTCATCAACTTTCCCACCTTTTCCACTCATGCTTTCAAAATCCCCGCTACGCTCTTTTCCTGTTTTCCTCCGGATCAGCTTCAAGCGTTAATTGTTCGCTTTTTTCAGCCAGCGGGCAATATCCTTGGCATGGTAAGTCATAATCATGTCAGCTCCTGCACGTTTAAAGGAAACCATGCTTTCCATAACCACTTTCTCTTCATCGATCCATCCATTCAACGCTGCAGCCTTTACCATGGAATATTCACCACTGACATTATAGGCAACCACTGGCAAATCAAACCGTTCCCTGACGCGGCGGACTATGTCCAGATAAGCCAGACCCGGTTTCACAATAATCAGATCGGCTCCTTCTGCAACATCGGAAGCTGCTTCACGCATCGCCTCCCTGGCATTTCCCGGATCCATCTGATACGAGCGGCGATCGCCAAATTCGGGGGTGGAATGAGCAGCATCACGGAACGGACCATAGAAGCTGGAAGCATATTTCACGGCATAAGACATGATCGGAATCTGTTCAAATCCGGCCTCGTCCAGTCCTTTGCGAATCGCATAAACAAAACCGTCCATCATATTGGAAGGGGCAATCATGTCCGCTCCTGCTTTGGCTTGTGAAACCGCCGTGGACACCATCCGCTCAAGAGACGGGTCATTCAACACTTCCCCATGCTCCACAATTCCGCAATGTCCATGGGAAGTATATTCACACAAACAGGTATCCGCAATCACATACAGGGAAGGAGCCAGTTTCTTCAACAGACGAATCGCTTCCTGCACAATCCCGTGATCATGATCCGCCTGGGAACCTTGCTCATCTTTATGTAAAGGAACGCCAAACACCAATACAGAAGGAATGCCTAGTTGGATCACTTCATCGATCTCTTCATGCAGCCGGTCCGGCGAATATTGAAAAACCCCGGGCATGGATGGAACTTCCTGCTTGATGTTCGTCCCTTCCATGACGAAAATAGGATAAATCAAGTCTTCCAATCGAACATAATTCTCTCTTACCATATTCCGAATTTGGCTATTCATACGCAAACGCCGATGACGAATAAATGATGACATGATTTCATCTCCTGTCATTGAACTGAATTATGGAAGTCGCTTCAAGGTTTCAACCAGACCATCAATCGTATAGGTTTCCGCAACAAGGTCTACTTTAAGCCCCAATTCTGTTGCGGTTTGCGCTGTAATGGGACCGATGCACACAATTTGAACATCTTTCAGAAGAGACAGGACATCTTCTCTTGCGGTACGAATCACTTGCACAAAATTGCGAACCGTAGACGAGCTTGTAAAAGTGAGTACGTGAATTTTCCGGTCTTCCAGTTTTTTTGCAATTTCCTCGGCATCTCCCGTTTCCAGCTCCGTATCATAAGCATCCACATCAGATACTTCGCAACCGATTTTCTCCAGTTCGGTTGCCAAAATCTTCCGGGCAATATTGGCACGCGGAAGTAATATTTTTTCTCCTTTTTTCACACGGGATCGAAGGCTTTCCACCAAATCTTCCGCTTTATACTCATTTGGGAGCACTTCAACCAGCAAGCCCTTTTCTTTCAGAGCCTCAGCCGTTTTTGGGCCAATAGCCGCAATTCGTGCCTTTGCCATCTGACGAATATCAATTTTCAGTTCTGACAGCCGCCGGAAAAAAAGGTTAACTCCATTAACACTGGTAAAAATCACCCAGTCAAACTCGCCCAGACGGTGCAAAGATTGGTCAAACAATTCCTGCCGTTTCGGGGGGACAATCCGAATCACCGGAAATTCCAAAGCTTCTCCACCCAATGCCTCAATCTTTTCAGAAAGCACGCTGCTTTGCGAACGCGCCCGGGTAACCAAAATCCGTTTCCCAAACAATGTTTTTTGTTCAAACCAGGACAATTTTTCACGCAACCTTATAACCTCTCCCACAACGATGACTGCCGGATTGCGAAAGCCCGTTTCTTCCACCCTCTGCACAATATTTTCCAAAGTACCCGTTATGGTTTTCTGCTCAACTCTTGTTCCCCATCGAATCAAAGCAACCGGAGTTTTACTGTCACGCCCGTATTTCATCAATTGTGCAACAATATAGGGCAAATTTTTTATTCCCATCAGGATTATCAGGGTTTCGGTCGTATTGGCCAGGTTTGCCCAGGAAACCTTTGTACCATTTTTTTCCGGCTGCTCGCGGCCCGTGACAATGGAAAAGGAGGCATTGTAGTCCCGGTGGGTAACAGGAATGCCAGCGTAAGCCGGAACAGCAACCGCTGAAGGGATTCCGGGAACAACTTCAAAAGGAATTCCTTCCTCTACACAGCACTCTGCCTCTTCTCCGCCGCGCCCAAAAACAAACGGGTCTCCTCCTTTCAGTCTGACCACAATCAACCCTTTTTTGGCCTTTTCCACAAGCACCTGATTAATATCATCCTGCTTCAAGCCACTTCGGTAAGGCATTTTCCCAACATAAATCAGTTCCGCATCTTTCTTGGCATGCTTTAAAAGCCGGGGATTTGCCAATCGGTCATAAACAATTACATCCGCTTTTGAAATGGCTTTTAATCCATTTACTGTAATTAAACCGGGATCTCCTGGACCAGCTCCTACCAGATATACAATGCCTGTCATCTAGCCAACCCTTCTTTCACCATTGCCAACAATTTGTCCGCACCCTCTTCTTTTAGCAATTCAGCCAAGCTCTCACCAACTTCTTGTGCATCTTCCCCAATAAATGATTGTTTGATAACGGGTTTCCCATCCGGATGGGCCACTAACCCTGTTAAATATACCTCATCATTTTTTATCTCGGCATATGCTGCCAGAGGCAAATGGCATCCTCCC
Source organism: uncultured Thermoactinomyces sp. (assembly GCA_965544045.1). GTDB lineage: Bacteria > Bacillota > Bacilli > Thermoactinomycetales > Thermoactinomycetaceae > Thermoactinomyces. The sequence goes on along the minus strand of CBEULT010000005.1, from coordinate 97,250 downwards.
TGAAAGGCATTTAAAAAAGCCCGTTCCGCACGAACAGCCCTGGCAGTTTCTTCATGATTCAGTTTGGAGAGGATGGCAAGCAACTCATCATCATCTTCACGGCACTGAATGGCTAATGCACCTTGACCAACCGCCGGCAGCAACAGATCAAGAGGCAGTTCCTGACATATTTCTTCCTGCCAACCCATCCGTTTTAATCCGGATGTCGCCAATAAAATGGCATCAAACTGGCCTTCTTTCATTTTCCGTATTCTCGTGTCCAAATTCCCCCGAACAGGCGCCACCTTCAGGTCCGGCCGGTAAGCCAAAATCTGGGCCTGGCGCCTTAAACTGCTTGTCCCTGTCACTGCCCCGCTCGGAAGTTCATCCAGTGTTTTTCCATCCCGCGACAACCAGGCATCTGTCGGGGTTTCCCTGATTGGCACCGCACCTATTACCAATCCTGGCGGCATTTCCGAAGGCATATCTTTCATGCTGTGCACCGCAAAATCAATTTCCCCGTTCAGCATTGCCTGTTCAATTTCTTTTACGAACAGACCTTTGCCCCCCACTTTTGACAAGGTGACATTTAAAATCCGGTCTCCCCTGGTAACAATTTTTTTACGATTTATGTCCAATCCCGGTTCCAGTTCCCGCAAACGTTTTACGACCCAATCTGTCTGGGTTAAAGCCAACTTGCTCTGCCTTGTTCCTGCGACTAGCGTCCGCACACGACAGAACCTCCTTTCTCCTTGCTGTCTGCCATCATTTCTTCCAGCCAGGTTAACATTTTATCTTGTGCCCTTGCCGGTTCCTCCCGGCATAAACGGATCCATTTCTCAGATGCCAGTTCTTTCAATAACCGGTATCTTAAACGGTCATCAGCTACCTTCGCTCGAATGATTTTACGAATTTCCTGCATCAAATCCAGAAAGAGTTCATATTCTTCACCATAGATCTTCTCCAGTTCAGAGCGGATTTTTTTGGCTACAGTCGGACAGGCGCCATTGGTAGAAATATGAATCTGCAAATTTCCACGCCTGACTGCAGCAGGCACCGTAAAATTGCAAAGTTCAGACTGATCGACAACATTGATCCATTGATTGCGGAGAATCGCGGCCCGATAAACCTGTTTGTTAACATTTTTATCATTGGTGGCGGCAATAACAAGGAATTGATTATCATTATCTTCAGTTTGGTACGTTCGACTGATCCAGTCAATTCTTCCGGAAAACGTCCATTCCTTGATCCGGGGAGTTGCTGTGGGACTGACCAATTTTACATGGGCTCCTGATTCAATCAGGGCGTTTACTTTTCGCTCGGCTACTTTCCCTCCGCCCACTACCAGACAGGGCCGTCCTTTCAAGTCTACCATCATCGCATATCGTTGTGTCATATCAACCCCAAGCTCCTTTGAACTCTAAAACCAGTGGTGGAAAGTGGCACTGGATTGAGTGATAAAATAGTTTAGCAGAACCGCCAATATAGAAAGTGCATTCCACCAGGCCAAACGGCGTCCTCTCAGATGGGTTCGAAACCATCTGTACAAAATCCAGCCATACAGCAAAATAATCAAAAAAGACCACCATAATTTCAGATCGATCCAAAACATTCCGCTAACTGTTTGGCAAGCATAAATGATACCCAATATCAATGATATCAGTAAAAAAACAGTGCCCGTGATCACCAGCCATATTGAAAAAAATTCAAGACGGGCCAGGCTGGGCATTCTGCGCAATAAATTATTCCATTTCTTTTCTTTTAGCAGATAATTGTTTATTAAATATAACCCCCCGCTGATCGAGGCCAAAGAATAGGCTACATAAGCTGTCATCGCCATCGTCACATGGATAAAAACAAGTTCTGTCAGCAATAAGTGCTCAAAAGCAGGGGATTTATGGCGTACAAAGAAAAGATTGAGTCCCAGAACAATAAAACCCATCAGATTGGCAAGCAGATAATAAATCGGCATGCGATAAATGAAGTGCATAACCAGGGTAAAACTTATGATAATCCATGAATAAATAAACAATGCATCAATCCGGAATGATAATGCATTTGGCCACCAATCAAAAACCACCAGCATAAAAATGAATGTCTGGATCAACCATACGATCCCCAGAAAATAATAGGATATCTTTTCAGAATTCTTGTTTCGCTGCAACAGACCAGACGCTGAAAACAGCAAGCTTATTGCATACATATAAATCATAAAATCATAAATCCAACGCTCCGCAAACATATCGATTTCCTCCTCTTACGTGCGGACCCAAGCTTTACCGGCAAGCGCTGGACTTTTTACCTCTATTTGGGCAGAAACTTCTTCCTCTTCTTTTGCCAACATTTCTTCCAGGGCAAACAGGTAGACAAACATATCCTGTGCCGCTTCTTTTTGTGAGGTTGTTGCCAATTCCTTAATGCGAACGATTGGATCACGCATTATTTGATTTACAATACTTTTTGTATGTTTACGAATAATGCGTCTTTCTTTTTCTGTCATGTCAGGCAGTTTTCGCTCAATTCTTTTCACAGTATCTTCCTGAATCGACAAAACTTTTTCGCGCAGCGCCGAGATTAGCGGAACCACTCCCAGAGTATCAAGCCACTCCCCAAATTCCCGCACCTCATCATCGATCCAGGCACTGATTTTTTCCGCTTCCTGTTTCCGTAATGTCAGATTGGCATCGACGATTCCATGCAGGTCATCGATATCATATAGAAATACAGACTCCAATTCTTCAATCGCCGGATCAATATCACGGGGAACAGCAATATCGATCAGAAAAAGCGGTGTTCGGCGATGTTTCAGCACCGGTTCAACCATGGCGCGAGTTAAAACCGGCTCCTTGGCTCCGGTGGAACTGACAACAATATCCGCTTCTCCAAGAGAAGGAACCAATTGATCCCAGGGAAGCGCTTCACCCTGGAACTTGGCAGCCAGTTCCTCCGCTTTGGAAAATGTCCGGTTTGTAACAAGAACCCGGCTTGTCCCAGATGAATAAAAGTGTTTTGCCGTCAATTCGCTCATTTTGCCCGCACCAATTAGCAGGATCGTCTTGTCTTTGAACGAATCAAACATTTTTTTGCCCAACTCAACAGCAACATAACTGACGGATACAGCATTTTGTCCAATTTCCGTTTTGGAATGAACACGCTTCCCAAAAGTAACTGCTTTTTTGAAAAGCGTATTAAACAAAGTGCCTGTTGTTTTATTTTCCATTGCCGTCTGAAAAGCCTGTTTCACCTGACCCAAAATCTGCGTTTCCCCCAGCACCATGGAATCCATGCCGCACACAACACGAAACAGATGATAAACTGCTTCCTGACCACTTTTGATATACAGATGGTCGGCAAATTCCTCTCGAGGTATGCGAAACCAGCTTTCCAGGAATGTCTTGGCAAAATATTCCCCTGTGTGAAGTTGATCACAAACAACATAAAGCTCCATCCTGTTGCAAGTGCTTACAATAATACATTCCAGGACACTTTTCATATCACGCAAACTTCTTAAAGCCAATTGCAGTCGATCCTCTGCAAAAGACAGCTTTTCCCTCAATTCAACCGGCGCCGTCTTATGATTTAGTCCGACCGTTAATATATGCATAGCACTTCACCTCAAATCCCAGATGCTGATCCGGGTATATAAAGCATCGAAGAAATATAATACATTATACCATAACATGTAGTTATGACCTGTGAACACATTTTGGAACTGACTGAATCGGTTGAGTACTTTTTGGTATTAATATTATATAATGATAATATAGATACTTGCCTATTTTTAATGAGGTGATGTTTTTGAAAGCAAAAGTCGGCTGGTTTTCCGGTTTCATACTGGCAGTGTGTTTTGCCCTGATCACAGCCTGTACTCCATCATCCAACGACAACAAACACCGGATTCGCCTGGTCGAAGTTACGCATTCCTTATTTTATGCTCCGCAGTATGTCGCAATGAGCCAGGGTTTCTTTAAGCAGGAAGGATTGTCGATTGAACTGGCCAATGGCAACGGCGGAGACAAAACGATGACATCTTTGCTCGCTGACGAATCAGATATTGTCCTAGTCGGTGCCGAGTCAGGGATTTACGTCACCGCACGCTCAGGCGGCAGTCCGATTGCGGCATTCGCGCAGCTCACCCAGACCGACGGTTCCTTTCTGGTATCAAGAAAACCGATAATGCAATTCAACTGGCAAATGCTTGAAGGAAAATCCTTGCTGGGCCAACGTCGCGGCGGCATGCCCGAAATGGTCAGTGAATATGTACAACGAAAAAATGACCTGATTCCGCATAAAGATGTCCGAATTATCCAAAATGTCGATTATCAGAATCTGGGGAATGCTTTCTTGTCCGGAACAGGAGATTTTGCGCAATTGTTTGAACCCCTTGCCTCAAAAATTGAGGAAGAGGGCAAAGGATATATTGTTGCTTCCTTTGGCAAAGACAGTGGTTACCTTCCCTATACATGCTATCAGGCCAAAAAAAGCTGGCTTGAGAAAAACCCTGATATCGCCAAGAAGTTCGTCCGTGCGGTTTACAAAGGCCAAAGATGGGTACAAAACCATTCTCCGAAAGAAATTGCTACAGCCATTTCAGATTACTTTCCCGAAACAAGTGAGTCAACCCTCGTACGTGTCATAACGCGCTACAAAGAACAGTCCTCATATGCCAGCAATCCACTGATCGATAAAAATGAATATCAGCATCTGCTGGACATCATGCGGCAAGCAGGCGAACTTCCCAGAAACGTTCCTTATGACCAGCTGATTGATACCAAAGTGAGCCGGGAAGTGATTCAGGAAGTAAAGGAGGCTTCTCCATGAAGCTCGTAACCGAGCCTGCGATTATCCTGGATCAGGTTACACACACTTACTTTACCAAAAAAGAGGAAGTTACAGCTGTTTCTGGTATCAACTTTACTGTCCCCCAAGGAGAACTGCTGGTTTTGGTCGGACCAAGCGGCTGCGGCAAAAGCACCATTCTCTCCCTTCTCGCGGGGATCTATAAACAAACTGCCGGCCAAATCCTGCTGTTCGGAAAAGAAATAAGCCAGCGGGCCAAATGTACCAGTTACATGCTGCAAAAAGACGGATTGCTTGAGTGGCGAACCGTTGCCAAAAATATGCTTTTGGGTCTTGAACTTCAGAAACAGGCGACTCCGGAGCGGATTGATTATGCCTTTCATCTCCTGGAACAGATGGGACTTGGACATATTGCCCATCAATATCCATCCCAGCTGTCAGGAGGAATGCGGCAACGGGTGGCACTGGTCAGGACATTGGCAGTAAACCCCGATATCCTGCTGCTGGATGAGCCATTTTCAGCACTGGACATTCAAAACAAAATCATTCTGGAAGATCTATTGATGGAAGTCATGAAAAAACACAAGAAAACAGCCGTTTTGGTTACGCATGATTTAGAGGAAGCTTTGGCTGTCGGGGATCGGATCATCGTAATGGGAGGCAGACCCGGTATTATTCGTCAAACCATTGCGGTTCCGGAAGAAATTCGTTTGTTGCCGCCATTCAAGTCACGAAGCCATCCCGTGTTTCGCCAGTTATTTGAAGAATTGTGGCGGGAGGTGGAACAGAGATGAATTTCTTTCAATGGAAACGTTGGCTTGAAAAAGGAGCATCCAGTCCCCAACACGCCCGTTTTTTACGGGAACTGCGACTCAGGCAGGTTGGCGTCTGGACGCTTCGCATTCTGATCCTGATCAGTTTTCTCGGCTTTTGGGAATGGGGCACACAAACAGGCTGGATTGATTCCTTCTTGTTCAGCAGTCCCGCGCTAATTTGGAAACAGGCGGCAGACCTGGTCCAATCAGGGGACTTATACCAGCATGTTGCCATCACTTCTCTGGAAACCATAGCCGGTTTTTTGATCGGTACTGCCTCCGGGATCATCCTGGCAACAATCATTTGGGCATCTCCTTTTTTGTCCCGCGTCCTCGACCCTTACCTCGTTGTTCTGAACAGCATGCCAAAAGTCGCCCTTGGTCCGCTTTTCATCGTTTCATTTGGAGCAGGTTTTGCGTCCATTTTGGCGATGGGAATTGCCATTACCATCATTGTTACCACCATCGTCATCTATACCAGCTTTCAAAGCGTAGATGAGAGTTATCCTCTCCTGGCACGGTCATTTGGCGCCAGCCAGAGCCAAATCTTCTTTAAAATCATCTTTCCTGCTTGCATTCCTGACATGATCGCCACCTTGAAGGTAAATGTCGGGCTTGCCTGGGTTGGTGTCATTGTCGGAGAATTCCTGGTTTCCAAGCAGGGGCTCGGCTATCTGATGATTTATGGTTTTCAGGTATTTAACCTGCACCTTGTCATGCTGAGCCTGATGATCGTAGCAATCATTGCCACCATCATGTACCAAATCATTGCCGTCATTGAAAAACATTTTGTTCACAAAGTTCGCCAGGAATGAAAAATAATTGTGTTTATTGCAGTAATTTCATATATCTGGCTAATTTTTTGCAAAAAGGAGTATCGTCTTTTGATACTCCTTTTTCAGGGACAATAGAAACTTCCCCTTGTCTCTCCAAGTACAACTCTATAAGTTTATAATTCAATTAACCCTTTTTATTCAGGTCGATAGAAATAAAAACAGAAAAAAAGCTGCAGATACAGTAGCGAATTTGTTAGTTTAGTTACAGAAAGGAGTATCATTGTTGTCACAACAACAGTGGATACACGTCATATTTATCAATTACCCGGGCTTCTGTTAATGGCTTGCGGCATTTGCTCCTGAACCCTCTCCTTCTGGGGATGGGTGGTGCCGGGGAATCTGATCATCAGTGGTATCTGGACAGCAATCAGCTACTATAAACAGCTGGATCGGAGACACAAGTGGCGAATTCTTTATTCTATAATCCATCTGGATTTATTTTCTATGCATATGGTGGTTCTTGCCTGGAGAGTAAATGGTGAAACCCTAACGGGTGCATTAATGTTTTTTCTGCCTTTAGTGATGGCAGGACGGATTGGTTACCGTTATCGTCGTCGATTTTTTCCGAGATTTTAGAACCCAGGTCATTGTTAACTGGAATTTTGTGGATTTTGGCGACAGGGGCTGGTGGGGGAGCAATTGCCGGATTTGCTATCGGAAAATCATTTCCTCAAATTGCTCTTTTCTGTATATATTCAGTTTTCCTCTTACTGGTACTTTTTGCCCATTCGGGGTGGGTCAAAGCGGAAGATTCGGATTTTGAGCTGCATCAGGAGTGATATTCTCTTTGATTCGAATTCACCGAAAATGGAGTGAAAAGAAGTGGGGTGAAAAAAGTTTGTTATCGTTGTCTGATCCATCCTTTATGGATTCTTGTTCAAGAATTGATTAAAGCCAGGTCAGGTTCTTTCAATATATTAAAAAGGCAGGACCTGAGCGAAGGATGGATGATTGCAAAGCCAAACCATATGTTATAGTATTTCACCATTCTCTTTCAGAAAGCGATTCTTCCAAATAATAAATAATCTCATCAAATTAACTTGCTCATAAAATTCATTAATCACTTTAGATAAATCAGTAGAGAATGAGGTTCTACCCCTGCCTTTTAACCAATGAAAAACAAAACCTCAGTCAAAAGCCACACGCATTTGGTTAAACGTTGACTTTCCTGACCGAGGTAATTTACACACGATTTCGAGGATTGATCTATACATACAACTCATACAGTAATCTTCTTACCAACACTATCAAAGACCTGTCATCACTAATGTCATACAAGCCTTTATAAAAAGTATAGGTCTTCCCATAACGCCTCTTCTCTTCCCTTGCCATTGACAACAAAAAGTCCCTTATATCCCTGGCATGCTTATTAACGGATTCTTCACCCATTAACAATACCTTATCCAAATGCTTTTTTATCGCTTCCTTATCGTTTTCTGCATCTAAACCCCAGGCCTCTGCCAACTCTTTAAATTCCATTCCCCGGAATCTGGACTCGGTAGTTCCTGTATCATCAATCGGTTCAGGCGTCTCCCAATCATCAGAAAGTTCATCAGACTGTTCGTCTTTAAAAACTTTTTTCTCCTGAGAAGACACAGAATCAGGCTCAAAATCAGACATAGATAACTTAATCACCAAAGACTTTCCATCAACAATCCTGGACAACAAAAACAGAACAAAATAAGTCGGGATAGAAAGAACCCAGACCAAAAAGACAGACTCCCAGTAATCCTCACCATCAAAAACAAAGAAAGAAGTCAACAAAATAACAGGCAATAAAACAGTAGATATTACTCTCAAGACACGAGTGAATAAACTCTTTTCAAACTTGCCAAACCATTCAACGAACGACCTGGCCATTTTAGTAAAATACTCGTTTATTTTACCAAAAAAATTAGATGCTTTAGCAGGGTACTCTGATACTTTAGGTATTTTGGGATTCAATTTAAACTTCATAGACAACCCTCCTTTATCCTGTGGTTTTTATAAACATGCGAAAATAAATTAACGCACATCCATAAATAAATACCTTTAAAAACATCTTCAGAACACCTATAAACATCATATCAAAAATATGCTTATTAACTTTTCATATACATAATAAAAAAAACTGACAATCTATAGTCAGTTCATCAGTAAGAAGTTTGGTCTCCTGTTTCCTTGTGCTTGATTATCGTCAGGCGTTTGCCAATTGGAGCACACTGGCAGGACTTGACAACCCGGCGTTTTCAAGCTCCAGCAAAACTTTCCGGCTCAGTCCGGCTCTCCACCGTTTGCCTTTACCTGTTTCCATACCGTTTGCATGATATCTTTTCGATATAGCTTGTCAAACAACGGATGGAACCATCTCTTCGGGTTTCCTTAGCCGCAAGGTTATGCTGTCCTTGCCTTTATTGGCAATATGCCCCCCTTTCCCGCAACTACCATTTCACCTTTTGGGCTTACAGGGTTGCCTGTTACGGGGGGAGGCCTCCCTGGTTCCAGACACAATTTTCTCCACATGCCGATCCTCTATACCGGAGAGTTCTTCTACACTGCGTTTCCAAGTTCTTGGTCTTTGCCTTCATCTACGAGGCTCGACACTCTCTTGTCCCTTATTGGGTTACAAATTGACGATGCGGCAGGATTCACAGTTGTTACGGCCTGCGGTTTTGCTCCGCTACTCTTTGTGTAGCTTTTCACAGGGCTTCAGCCGCCGGATTTCTCCAACGTCTGCCTGCTGGCTACGAGGCGGCTTGGCCCCGTCCTCGGCTGAACTTTCATCAGCTAGTGGTACCTGGCTTGGCCAGGCACGCCGGGAACACTTGACGCTTACAAGGGCATAATCAGGAAGTGGTTTCTTTAATAATTGCTTGCTCCTTTTCTATCCGCATCAGATCGTATGGTTGAACGGGAAGATCTACTTTCACTTTCACTTTTTGCATGGGATGGCGTGCTGCATCCAGTGGATTTCCTTTTTCGTCCCAAATCCCATCTATTCGTTGGAGAAACTTTTCACGTTTCGGTCCAATAAACTCCACTTCTTGACCAATTTTAAAATGATTGCGTTGTTCGATCAGAGCGATTTGCGTTTTTGGGTCATAATCGAGAACCAGACCAACAAAATCATAAGCCGCCATTTTCGGAGGCAAACCAAAAATTTGATCCTCTTTGGAAGGATTTTTGAAATAAAATCCAGTAGTTAACGGTCGATTGGCCGCCTTCAGGATCTCTTCTTTCCACTCCGGTTTAAACTGGAACCCTTCTGGATCTTCACAATAGGCATCAATCACCCGGCGATAGGAATTGACTACTGTTGCAATGTAATGGATGCTTTTCATCCGTCCTTCAATTTTAAGTGAATCGACTCCTGCATTGATTAATTCCGGAATGTGTTCAATCATACAAAGGTCTTTGGAGCTCATGGTAAAAGAATGATCCCCTTCTTCAAACAGGGCGTTTGCCTCACCATCAAGGTCTTCAAACAGGTCATACTTCCAACGACATGACTGTGCACATCCACCTCGATTGGCATCGCGGCTGGTCATATAGTTAGACAGAACACAGCGACCAGAATAAGACATACACATCGCTCCATGAATAAATGTCTCAATCTCGATATCGGTATGCTGCTTGATTTTTTGAATTTCGTTCAGGGAGGCCTCACGCGCCAAGACGACACGCTGGATTCCTTCATCTGCCCAAAACTGCACCGTTTTCCAGTTGGTGATGGAAGATTGAGTGCTAATGTGAATTTCCAGATTGGGGGCCGCTTCCCGGCAAATATCAAGGACTGCCGGATCAGCGATAATCACTGCATCGATCCCAATCTGGTACAACGCTTGAAAATAGTCGTTCATCCCATCAAAGTCTTCATTGTGAGCTATGATGTTGGCTGCAACAAACACCTTCGCCCCATGTTGATGGGCAAAAGCGACTCCTTCTTTCATATCTTCATAAGAGAAGTTTCCGGCTTTCGAGCGAAGACCGTATTTTTGCCCTCCGATATAAACAGCATCCGCTCCGTACAACACGGCAAATTTCAATTTCTCCAGATTACCTGCCGGAGCAAGCAGTTCTGGTTTTTTTAACCTGGTTAGCTCTGCCATTTTGTATCACCTCTTCCGATAAACTTGTTCTTTAAAGTAAAACCCGGTACCGAGAGGGTAATTCTTTGGTTGGATTTTTTGCAGTTCAGAAAGCAAGCTGTGATCGAGTGGAGCCTGTGGATCTTGAAGAAAAGTATCGATTGCTTGACGGTAGATGGAGGCAATCTGACAATTATAAGGGATCGATTTGCGATTTCCTTCGATATAAAAGCAGTCTACGCCGCTAGTGATTAACTGTCCAAGGTGTTCAATCATACAGAGATCCTCAGCGCTCATCACATGTGTACCATGCAGGTCTTCAAAAACAGGATATTGTTGCTCATCTCGAACATGCTCTTTCAGAAAAAGCGGTTGTTCCCGCTCTTCGCGGTATCGCTCCTGGAAATGAAAATAGTTGCTGACCAACTTCCGCTTTGAGTGAAAAATGCAGGTCACCCCATGGACTTGTACTTGGATCGGGACAGGACTATATCGTTTGATCTCGATAACTTCCTTCATCGAAAGTTCACGTGCCAAAAAAGCGCGAGTTGCCCCGCGTTTCGCCCAAAATTGGATCGTGCGATAGTTGGTGGATGTGGTCTCTGTATTCCAGTGCAAACCAAGCTGAGGAGCGACCCGCTTAGCCGTCATGAAAACCGCCGGGTCACCAACCACGATGGCATCCACCTCATACTCGGCCAGTTGCCGGAGGTATTCCTCCAGCCCTTCGAGATGATCATGATGGAGGAGAGCATTGACTAAAACATATACTTTTTTCCCTTGGTCATGGGCAAGTTGAACAGCCGAATGAATCATAGCCAAATCAAAATAACCAGGGGCTCGAAGCGCATACCTTTCATCACCCACAGTGACCGCATCAGCACCCGCTGCAAATAATTTTTCTGCTTCAGCAAGGCTTCCTGAGGAAACATTCAGCTCAGGAGTTTGTAAACCCATGTAGAACGTCCTTTCTTCTTTATAAGTTAAATATTGTCACCATTATTCCAATGCAAACAGGCATCCTGTCTGATCATGATGCCAGTGGAGTCAAAAAATGACTATACAACTTACTCAACTGCAAACTTAATTCTATATTATACATCTAGGTAAACAGGAAAGGTAGAAAGGATAATTCCTTTATTCACCCCAATCATCTGATCAGCATTCGCCAGCGCCAACCTTGATATTACGGGTTCCAAAATCACGGAAATTCCCAATTTTTAACAATTGATTTTAATTCCGAACTCATAATATTTTCTGCTCTACTAAAGGGTTCATCCATAAACAATACTTGTGGTGAAGGAGCTAAGATTCTCGCCAAAGCAACACGCTGCTGTTGGTCTCCAGATAGTTGATGAAGGCAGCGATGCTCTAAACTGACTGGATTCACTAACTCTAACAAAGATTGAACAAATTGTCGAAGTACTCGGTGGTGGAGCCTTCTTTTAATGCTTTGTGTTCTTTGACATGGTCAAAGCCATCGTAAATAGTTTGTTCCATGAGTATTCCCGCTGAGATCACCGAACGCAAGCGTCCATAGACATCTGGAGGTACGCTGACTTTGGTCACAGTATCCATATGCTTTATACACGAAACAAGCCCGCCAGTATATCCGGCGAGCATACTTAATGGATGATAGAGAAATTGTCGGTTCCTGTGTCTGCTTTTCTAACCTAATACCAATAAGGTGTGGGAAAAGAATGGGTAGAAAAAAACATGAATGAGACGAACGAAACGTCCCCTTGTCTTCAATAGGCATGCTAAAAAACCTTGTGCTTCGCAGGAAAATCATCTTGAGTGATTTGAAAGATGAAGTAATATAATCTGCTTGTTTATAGTACTTACTTTAAACCATATTGTCTTGCCAAATCTCGATCAACAGAAACACAACATGCCACTAATTCCGAAATCTCGTAACCTATATCTGCGATTCTTCCAGCTTTATCAGGATCATTCATATATAATACATCAAAACATTGTATCTCATTTAATTCTATTAAAACCAGAACTAATGGTTTAGGCAAAAGAACTTCTCGTTTACATTTTTTTGAAACTTCGGTTAACATATTGGTAATTATATCTAATTGATCTTGATCTAAACCTTCACCTCGTTTCAATTTTTGATAAAAGCTATCTTTTTCAAAATGATACTTAATTAGTTTTTGAAATAAGCTATCATAAGCTCTATATCTTAAATTCGTATACTCGCATATTTTTTTGCTGATATTTTTGATATTCTCAGATATACTGACTATTTCAGTTTTATCCTTATTTATCCCAATGCACCCTATAATCTCCGGGTAAAGTTCCACTAAAATATTTGCTGCTATCTTAGGTAGATAATCATTAACAATCCATTCCTCTTTTAATGAAAGTAATAAATTACAGAAATAGCGATAACCCTTTTGGTCAATACCTTTACCAGCTCTTAACTTCAAAATAAAATCATCAGTTTCAGGATTTAAGTAAACTTTTACTAGTTCATTAAGAGTATTTGAAGAAAACACAAGTTAACCTCCTACTATTACTATATTTTAGAGCCGCTTTCATCCCCTTAAAAATATAGGAGATAAAAGCAGCTCATCATTTATAAAAACCTCTTTATTCAGGAATTGAAGAAACTGAAAGAACATCTAATATTGCACTTGACGGAATATAATACTCCACAAGTACTTCCTGTGACTTTGTAGCAAAATTAATTCCTCTCCAAGAAGAACTACTCCTACTGTCTCGACTAAATCCCCTATCCCCTGACTAATACTTTCCCTGGTATCTTCATCAGCTAATACAGGAGCTGCTGCCAGTGTAGCTGCGGCTGTCCCAATTATAGCTGCATCAGCAGCGGTTAATGCAATACCTGCAGCAACGAGTGGAAAAATATACCCATCCAACTCTACATTACTAATCGGATTCCCACCTGTAAACGCATAACGGTTATTCGTCCATGGATCGGTGGTCAGACTCATATCCGCCAACGCTCCGTTATACATATCCAGCGTTGTAAATCGATTCAGCCCGGGTGAATAATCCCGGAAGCCCATGTCGTAGGACTTGGTAGACGGATCCCAGCGCTTGGCGCTGTACCTGTAATCATTGACCGGATCGTCAGGGTCATAGTTCGGATCGGGATTGTCCGCCGGATCAGGATCATCGACACCGGTTGTCGCTGCTTTATCTTCTTTCCCGTACGCCGTGTAGCCGTAGGTTCCTTCGACACTGCCATCCGGCTTGTACAACATTTCTACATCCGTATGGGGGTTGTACCCATAGTAGGAAGATACATCCCCAGTGTCCTTATGATTGATCATCGCCAGGCGTTTGCCGGTTGGGGCGTACTGGTAAGACTTGACGACCTGGGCGTTTTCAAGCTCCAGCAAGACTTCTTTACTCAGACCGAGATAGGCGAAGTCAGTGGTTTTGCTGTCTGACATGCCGGCTAATTGTATTTGGCCGTACTTCCGTCTGTGGCCGCGGAAACCAACCGGTTGCGATTATAAGTGTAAGTGGTGGTTGTGCCAACGGTTTGCCTTATGACGTTGTGGTTGATATCATGAACACAGTGTTGACAAGGAAAAAACCAAGCAACTGAAGTCCGTTTAATATCAGACTCCAGTTGCTTAACCAGGCTTTTTTTTTAACGTTGTCTACTTGACTGAGATAAATCCATCGTTATACTTGCTTTTAACCTTATCCCTCGTAACTCCAAAGGGGTAAATATTCAAATCCAGTCAAGTTATACTCTTTTACATTTTCTACAAACTTATCGGTTACATAGATTCTTGTTGTTTCTTGCGGTATTTGAAAAATGAGTTGATCTTGAATTTTCTCCGGATAAAATTCATACTTCACTACTCTCATAACACGACCATCTGGAAAACGTTCTAATTCGGACTTTTTCTCATTTAATACATCTATCCGATTGATTACATTAAAGGCATAATACTCACCTGTATCAGTTAATAATGGTAAAAATTCCCCAAAGGGTACCAGAAGATCTGTTAAGAGTTCCTTTGCACGCCGACTAAAAACAGGTACATCTGGCAAAAGTTCTGGAAAATCACATTTAGGTAAATGTTGTTCCTCTTTGGGAACAATGACTCCGATTGGCTTCCACTTCTCTCCTATGGGTTGTCCCCATAAACTTTTTTTCAGCTCCCTGAAGATCAGTCTCTGCTCTCTGTTAATAAAGTCAAAGCCTTGATAAGATGGGTCTGCTCGTAGCTGAAATACCTTCATCATAAACCTCCAATCTTAATATGGGAAATTATTATTTTGGATATCTCTATTTATATTCCCCAAAATTCTCAAAAAACTCTCTCTGTCGCTGGCCCTACTGAGACGATCATACAGCTCTTGATAGTATCTTCGAGTATGAATCGTATTGTGATACATTTGTCCTTCTATTGGTCTGTTATGTGGCAACCAGACTCCATTAAATGCCTCATTAATTTGATCCGCACCTACCATCTCATCAAACAGATCTCTTACTTCCTGTGCAACGCGACGTGTCTCGTTTCCAGGAACAATATGATGGGCAGCATATCCTCTAGATGCCAGTTTCATTTCGCCAGCAGCTTTTAATTTAGCTGCCAATATTTTAGAATCACCCACACTAGTAAACCTTTGAGCTCTAATATTCCCTATTGGAAGAGGATATTTTTCACTATTTATTTCAATTCCTGGTATTAGATCTCTTAAAAACTCTTTCCAGCTAGAATAATCTTTGAATGGATCAATACCAAAAACAGTTTGAACTTCATGCGATATAAATCCTCTTACTTCTGGATTACAAGGCCATTCACACGCATTTCCCAGGCCATCTACTTTATAGACATGTAGTGAAAAAGCCTCCTGCGCTTTTCTTTGATCATACCCCGCATCTTTTTTAATCGATGTCCCATAAAGGTTTTCCCCTACACTAATGGCACGGTTATAATCAGAGACCGGTGCTGTCTGATATACTCCATCAGCCAGTGGAACATGCCCATCCCATTCGATATTCGAAATCGGATTTCCGCCTGTAAACGCATAACGGTTGTTTGTCCAAGGACTGGTACTGAGCCCCATATCTTGGAGTGCCCCGTTGTACATATCCAGCGTCGTAAACCGATTCAGCCCCGGAGAATAATCCCGGAAGCCCATATCGTAGGACTTGGTAGACGGATCCCAGCGTTTGGCATTATACCTGTAATCATTGACCGGATCGTCAGGGTCATAGTTCGGATCAGGATTGTCTGCCGGATCGGGATCATCGACACCGGTTGTCGCTGCTTTATCCTCTTTTCCATACGCCGTGTAACCATAGGTTCCTTCCACACTGCCATCCGGCTTGTACAACATCTCTACATCCGTATGGGTGTTGTAACCATAGTAGGAGGACACATCCCCTGTATCCTTATGGTTAATCATCGCCAGGCGTTTGCCGGTTGGAGAGTACTGGTAGGACTTGACGACCTGGGCGTTTTCAAGCTCCAGCAACACTTCTTCACTCAGACCCAGATAAGCGAAGTCGGTGGTTTTACTGTCCGGCGTACCGGCTTTGCTGATCTTCTGCGTTGTCCGATCCATCGGGTCGTAGGAGTATTGAGTGGTGTTGTACTCGGTGGTGGAGCCTTCTTTTAATGCTTTGTGTTCTTTGACATGATCAAAGCCATCGTAAATAGTTTGTTCGATCAGGGTGCTGCCAGAGGTCACCGAACGCAAGCGCCCGTAGACATCGTAGTTGTATTTGGCCGTACTTCCACCTGTGGCCGCGGAAACCAACCGGTTCCGATCGTAATTGTAAGTGGTGGTGGTTCCGTCGATGGTCTGCTCGATCACGTTGTTATTGGCGTCATGGACATAGGTTTCAGTGCGAGCATTGTCACCGGTTTTGGTGTAGCCAGCAATACGGTCCATCGGGTCATACGTATACGTTAAGACGCTGTTGACGTTGGTTCCTTTGGCATCTAACAGCTGAAGCGTATCTTTCGTACGATGGCCATTGGCGTTGTATTCCAGCGTATGCCGGTTGACCACGGCTCCGTTGCCACTATCCTTTTTGGTCAACTGTTCATAGAGGCTGCCATCCAGGTTGTACGTATAGGTGGTCAAGTTGTTGTTGGGCAAGAGCTCCTGGCTGGTTTGGCCATTGTTATTGTACTGGTAAGTCGTGACCTTGGGATCGGTGTCGGTTTCACTCTTCTTATGGGTGACTTGGGTTAAGAGGTTGCGAATGTCGTATTGGAACTCTTCGATGCCTTCATTATAAGCGCGTTTGGTGGAATTTCCATTTTCATCGTAGGCGAAATCGATGGTGCGCTTCACTCGTCTTTTTCTTCCACTTTGTCGACCTGGTTCAACACTGAGTAGGTCATAGCGTAGGTTTTGATACCGGCATGCGGGGAGTTGTCCGTCATGCTGGTCATATTGCCGTTGACATCATAGTTATACTGGAAGTCTTTGCTTTCGTTGTCAGGGATGCCGGTTAAGTCTTTCTCTACTTTCACCGCATCAGCGCTGACGACGAATCCGGTTTGTCCACTGTGGGCCACGGTTTTATCCGAGAGCTTTACACTGCCGGATTGATCAAAATTATATTTACCCAGCAAAATCCAGGTTCCGCCGTTTTGTTGCTGATTCTTTGTTACTGTGGCGGTTCCGTCTTTATGGGTGATGGTGTACTCGGCATCGGTGATGCGGTTGTCTCCCTGGACATATTTCGCATAGACGTTGTAGGCGCCTGCTTCAGGAATGGCAATATTCCAGGTGAATGTATCTGCACCGGTTCCGGCAGCGTTATATTGATGATTGTCTCCTTCATATCCACTTCCAGAAGTAGAGGTGGCCCAGGTTCCTACGGTGGAGATATCTTGTGTTTCTACATTATCCACGACAACGGCCTGCGAACCGGCTGGAGATCCTGTATCGCTGCGTGCTTTCAGCTTGCCGTCCGGGAAGTAGTCCCAGCTCATCGTACGCGGGGTGGTGCCTCCGGCTCCGCTGATGGTCCGGGAGATTTGTTTTCCAATGTCATTGTAATCGTAAACGGTGCTGATGCCCCACATATCGGAAGATTTTTTCACCCAGCCATTGTCAAAGTACTCGGTGATAGTGTCATTGCGCCTGGTTTGTCCTTCCGAGGGCGGTGCGCTGACTTTGGTCACGTTACCCACTTCGTCGTACTCGTAAATCATTTTGTGGGTGGCGGTGTATCTCGGGTTTTCGCTTGCCGGATCACGCGGGTAGATCACTTCTTTGACCCGGTTGAGTTCATCATACACTTTTTCGTGGGTGAAGTCGCCTTCTGTTGTGGTTTCCACCCCTCGCGGGGTAATCACTTTGATCTGGTTGCCGATTAGATCATACTCAAACGTCGTTTTACGTTCAGCTGAGGTATCTGAATCTTTCGGAGCATAGGTGGCAATGAGCTGATCAGCTGCGTCATACGTATTTGTTGCTACCGCCCCGTTGGGTGCCGTTGCTTCCGTGACGTTGTCATTGGCGTCATAGACGGGGGCCGGAGTTTCAATGTATTTTTCTGCTGCCTGGTCTTTGGGTATTTTGCCGGTGAGCGGGAGACCAAACACATCATACGTGTAGGTGCTTGTTTTGCTTTTGACATCCGTGATTTCCTGCACGTTGCCACGGCTGTCGTATTGGCAGGTGGTTTCGTTATTTTTCGCATCTTTGATTACCTTCGGATATCCGTTGGCATCGTACCCATAATCCGCCGCTGCCGGATCTCGTAGGTGATCGTAGATTATTCGCATCCTTCACCGTATGAAGCAGCCCGGTCGTGCCGTGGCAGGTGTAAAAGGTCGTGTAAATCGTCGACGGTGGCAGTTGCCGTCCCTTTCGGATCCGTCACTTTGGTCAGATTGCCATACGGATCATAGGTGAAACTGTACGCCCGTCCTTCCGGACTGGCAGAATGCTTTGTTTCAGGAAGGTTGGGTGGATTGCGTCGGTGCTTCTTGCGCCGTCTCTCCCGTCAAAGCGAAAGGGAAGCAAGTCGTGATCCAGCTTCATTTCATTCTTAAGCAGAATTAGCGATCAGAAATAAATAAAGAAGGAAAACGGCTATTCATAAACCAATCAAACGGAGACGGCTAAAAACAGGACAAACTTTATTAATCATTTGTTGTTTGGGATTAATGGGGATTGTTGGACTTGTTTATTTTCTTTTACGCCCCCTTTATCTCCATTACCAGCTTCTTGAGCATGAGTATTCCGCATTAGTCGAAAATAGTAAAAGATATTCAAAGACAGAGATGTCCGATTCCGTTTATTATGCATTACCCGATGTCGAAGGGCCGGCATTGGAAAAAAGAGTCCCGGTTGAGGAGAATCATCCTGAATTTGTGGTACAGATCGACCAGGCGATCCGAAATTCGATTGTTAAAATGCAGGTAGCAGAAACTTATGCTTCTTTTTTTCCACAAGACCAAGCGAAAATAGGAAAGGGCCAAACACCGGAATTGAAAACAGAAATAGAAAACGGGAAAAATCCGTTCTTTCAGCTGATATGGATCAAGTTAGAGGTTACGGCAACCAAAGAAGAGTGGATTCAATTAATCGACCAATTGCAAAAGGGAGACCGGCTGATCTCTGCAACAGCCCGGAATTACCAGTGGATGGACGAAGAAAGGGGTCAACGGCTTCGCTCTCTTTTTTATCATGAAATCTACCATTTGTTTTCTATTAAATTGTGTTAAGATAATAGGAAAATTCTACTTATTTTTTTATAAGGGGAGAATGGTTCGATGCAATCAAAGCTTATAGGATTTTTCTTTACTCTGGTCGGAATTATGATTATGGTGATCCAATCCGATTTGGCTCCAATCACTTCCCTTATCACCTGGCCCTTCATTTTATTTCTAACTGGTGCAATCCTGTTATTTACCGCATTGATGAAGAGGCACAGCTCCCTGACATTGTGGGGAGGACTGATTACTGCCCTCGGTTTAACCATATGGGGAATGAATTATATTGACGGCTGGTCGAAACATTGGGGCTTGCTGCTGGCTCTGTTTGGCGTAGCGGTTTTATTGCAATTCATGATTAATAAAAACAAAATAACCGCCCTGGTTGGAATTATTATGTTATTAACGGGTATATTTGCCTACCCGGGGATTGCCGATCTTCCCATTCTTTCACCAATCACTTCGGTGATCCATGCCTACTGGTCTGTCTTTATCGTCATCCTTGGTCTTGTTTTTATACTGAAGAAGTGAGGCGAACAAGCAATGGCCATTGTAAAAACAGCTGACCTGACCAAAAGATTCGGGAAGCTCGTTGCGTTGGACGGTGTGAATATTGAAGTAAACGAAGGGGAAATTTACGGCTTTATTGGGCCAAATGGCGCCGGAAAATCGACCACTCTCCGGATCCTGCTCGGGATGCTCCGGGCAACAAAAGGAGAAGCGAAGATTTTTGGCAAGGATGCCTGGAAAGATGCTGTCAACATCCACAAGCGGACTGCCTATGTACCTGGTGACGTCAACTTGTGGCCAAATCTGACCGGCGGGGAAGTTATCGACGTATTGTTGAAAATGCGTGGAGGAATGAATAAAAACAGGCGGAATGAACTGATCGAGAAGTTCCAGTTTGATCCCGCCAAAAAATGCAGAACCTATTCCAAAGGGAACCGGCAAAAAATTGCACTCATTGCTGCTTTTGCAAGTGATGCCGATCTTTACATACTGGATGAACCCACAGCAGGCCTTGACCCGTTAATGGAACGGGTTTTTGAAGAATGCGTGATCAAGGCAAAAAAAGAAGGCAAGAGCATCCTCCTGTCCAGCCATATTTTATCGGAAGTTGAAAAATTATGCGATACAATCGGGATTATCAGACAGGGGAAAATAATCGAAGCAGGTCGCCTAAGGGAGATGCGCCACTTAACCCGGACCAATTTTATCATAAAAACCAAAACACCGATTCCTTCACTCAATGATGTAAATGGAATTCATAATGTAAAAGAAGCAGAAGACTCGGAGCTTTTCTTTCAAGCAGATCCGGATAAAACCGATGAGATCATCCGGTATATCAGCCAGTTTGGAATCGTCAAATTGGAGAGCACGCCAATGACGCTGGAAGACCTGTTTTTGCGCCATTACCAGGATAAGGTTCACCCTGATCACAAGGGGGATTCCTGACCATGTCTGAACGCCTTTTCAAAGAAACCGGAAGTCTGACAAGGTTAATCTTCCGGCAACAGCGATTCAAAATATTCGCCTGGTTAGCTGGATTGCTCACTGTAACATTGGCTTGTGCTTCAGCTTATCCGAATATATATCAGGATACCCCCGAAAAGATGGCTTTTTTCATGACAATGGACAATCCTGCCATGGTGGCCATGCTTGGCCCAGGCTATGAAGCCGGAGATTATCTGGCCTCGTTGGGAACTTTGTTTGCACACGAATGCCTGCTTTTTACAGCAATTGTTGCTGGCATCATGAGTATTTTACTGGTTGTAAACAGTACCCGAACCGACGAAGAAGACGGCCGGACAGAACTGATTCACGCACTGCCTGTCGGCCGACTGGCCTATTTGAGCAGTGCCATGATTATGGTGTTTGCAACCAATATTCTTCTGGCTTTTCTCACCGGAATAGGTCTGGCTTCACTTGGAATTGACGGTATCGGCCTGGAAGGTTCCTTTCTTTACGGATCTGTTCTTGGAGCGACCGGACTGATTTTTGCAAGCATTACTGCTTTATTGGCCCAAGTATCTGAAACGTCAAGAGGAACAGCAATGTTGTCTTTCGCTGTTTTAATCGCAGCTTACCTGATTCGGGCGATAGGAGATGTCACAAGCGAGACGCTCTCTCTTTTTTCTCCTCTGGGTTGGGTAGTGAGAACAGAAGTTTTTGCAGACAACAATTGGCAGCCAATCTTTATGGCAACTGTGTTATCAATCATCATCACCATGGTTACTTTTTATTTGAACTCCATTCGGGACATGGGAGCCGGATTTTTGCCGGAGAGAAAAGGAAAAATACAGGCTTCAACATTTTTGCAGACCGTATTTGGACTTATGTTTCGATTGCAGCGAACCCATATTTTTGCCTGGGCGATCGGAATTTTTGCCTTAAGCGCCTCTTTTGGTGCGGTGCTTGGGGATTTGGAAACCTATTACAGCGATATTGATTTTATGCAAACATTCATCTCCAAAGAAACAGGTGATTCTCTTACCGATCAGTTTATTACACTATTAATTGCCATCATGTCATTGATTGCGTTGATTCCATCTGTAACAACGGTAATGAAATTAAAAGGAGAAGAAAACAAAAACCTGACCGAACACATATTCAGCCGTACAGTTTCGCGTACTTGCCTGTTGGCCAATTATTATCTGCTGGCTGCAATCGTCAGCTTTATCATGCAATTGCTGATCGTTCTGGGGCTATGGTCCGTTGGCCAATTGGCGATGGATGAAGCGATCGCATTTGATTCAACGTTTACTTCCGCCTTTGCCTATTTGCCCGCCATGTGGGCCGTGATCGGTCTGGCCGGATTATTCGTCGGAGCCATCCCCAGAGCGACAGGCTTTGTCTGGCTTTATGTCATTTATTGTTTTATCGTCGTCTATTTTAGCGAAATTCTTGATTTTCCCCAATGGATGAATAACTTGTCCGTTTTTGAGCATGTGCCCGAATACCCCATCGAAGAACTCAATTTTACGGCAATGACTGTTCTCACGCTGATGGCGGTCATCACTGCCGCAAGTGGAATCATCGCTTATAACCGACGGGATATCACTGGTTAATAAAACACTTTCCAGCCCAAAACAGGAGCCCCTATATGTTGCTTTACCAATTTCAAGGGGGAGACTCCTGTTTCTTTTATTTGTGGAAAAATTGAATGACGGATCATACTTATGTATTCAGAATGAAATTTCAAGGGAGCGAACTGAAATGATTCATTTAAAAACACCCCATGAGATCGGCAAAATGTACCAGGCCGGAAAATTGCTGGCCACATGCCACCAGCAATTAAAACGCAAGATTCACCCGGGGATAACTACCCAGGAGCTGGATGAGTGGGTAGAACAGTTCTTGCAAAAACATGGGGCAACTCCGGAACAGAAAGGATACATGGGTTATCCGTATGCCACCTGCGCCTCCGTCAATGATGAAGTTTGTCACGGATTCCCGCGCCATACCCCTTTAAAAGATGGAGATATTGTCACCATCGATATGGTTGTCAATGTGGACGGATGGTTAGCCGATTCCGCCTGGTCTTACGCGGTGGGGAGAATTTCAAAAAGCGCTCAAACTTTACTGGACATAACCAAAACATCCTTATATAAAGGCATTGCCCAGGCAAAAGCAGGAAACCGGATCGGAGATATTTCCCATGCCATTCAGTCTTATGCTGAAGAAAAAGGAATATCCGTGGTCCGCTCTTTTATAGGTCATGGAATCGGAAGGCGGATACATGAACTCCCGGAAGTTCCTCACTTTGGGCCTCCCGGCCAGGGCATCAAACTAAAGGAAGGTATGGTTATTACCATTGAACCGATGCTGAGTGAAGGGACCCATCATGTAAGAATGACCGAAAACGGCTGGACGGCCAAAACTGTGGATGGCAGCTTGTCGGCACAATATGAACACACCATCGCCATCACCGGCAACGGTCCCCTGATCCTGACCAGACAGGCGGATGAAAACATCGCTTTGTAACAAAAGAAAAAAGAGCTGTTGTGTCAGCTCTTTCAGCTTGTCGACAAAGTATGAGAAAGCGATTTAGCAGAGTGACTTCGAAGCCGCCCTCAGGCAAAAACATTCACTTCCAGGGAAAACGGGCGAAACTGTTTTTTAAACCCGCCTGGAAGTGGATGCTGAGCGTCATGGCTGCTTCTTTTGCAAGGCGCAGACGGAACAGAGTCCTGAAAATCGTCTTCCTGTAGTTGTGCTATGTCAGCCCTTTTTCCCTCAAACATCAAAAGATGTTTTTAATTCCGTTCTTTCCTGATAACGCTGAAGCGCCAGTTCAATCAACCTGGAAATCAATTCGGAATATGAAAGCCCGGAATGTTTCCACAAGTTGGCATACATACTGAATGGAGTAAATCCGGGCATGGTGTTGATCTCATTGATCAATACATTGCCACTATCTTTGTGTATGAAAAAATCCACCCGAGCCAGTCCACTGCAATCGATGGCCTTAAATGCCTGTACTGCCAGTTTCCTTACAGTTTCGGCAGTCTCCGCTGGCAATTCGGCGGGAATGCGCATTACTGATTTCCCATCCAGATATTTGGCCTTGTAATCATAAAATTCGTTGACAAACACAATTTCACCGGGAACAGAAGCTTGCGGTTCATCATTTCCCAATACCGCCACCTCAACTTCATGAGCCGGAATAAATTCTTCAACCACCACTTTTCGGTCATATAGTGTCGCCAACTTTAAGGCATCAATCAGTGTCTTGCGATCCCTGGCCTTGGAAATACCTACACTTGATCCGAGATTGGCGGGTTTTACGAAACAGGGATAGCCAAGCTGTTCTTCCACTTTTCCAATTACTTGATCAAGCCGTTTTCCAATTTCGTTTTTCAGGAAATAAACATATTTTCCTTGCGGGAGTCCTTCCTGCTCAAATATTTTTTTGGCTATCACCTTATCCATCCCCACGGCTGAAGCCAATACACCTGCTCCCACATAAGGGAGCTGCGCAATCTCCAGCATCCCCTGGATCGTTCCGTCTTCGCCGTATGTGCCATGCAGAACCGGAAATACCACGTCAATCTCGCCAGGAGCAAAAACAGGCAAACTTCCTCCCCCTCTGGAGACAGGTATTGGCAGACCGGCCTGCAATTGGTCAACCTCTTCTTTTTCCATTTGTCCGGCAATCATCGGTAAAGCCTCGTGGGCAAAACGCCAGTGCCCCGATTTTGTGATCCCTACCGGAATTACTTCATATCTGTTGGAATCCATTGCTCTGATTACCGATGTTGCTGATTGAAGAGATACCTCATGTTCTCCCGATTTCCCCCCAAACAGTACGGCAACACGTATTTTTTTACCCATCCTCTCCACCCTTTCCAATGTCTATCTGTTATTTACAGCGACTTGCTCCTCGATCAAATTCCACAGTTGCTCTTTACCATATGCAGTTTGTGCGGAAAAGAGAAGTAATGGGTCTTCTTTTTCCATGCCCAAAGTTTCTCTAACAGCTTTTAAATGCTGTTGCCATTTTCCCTTCGTCACTTTATCCGCTTTTGTTGCCACAACGCACACAGGGATTTGGTAATATTTCAAAAAGTCATACATGCTTTGGTCATCCTTTGAAGGTGGATGCCGCAGATCAACCACTTGAATGACTGATTTTAATTGTTTTCTACCTACCAAATAGGTTTCCATCATTTTTCCCCATGTTTTTTTCACGTTTTTGGGAACGCGGGCAAAGCCATATCCGGGTACATCGGCAAAATAAAACGTATCATTAATTCGGTAAAAATTAATCGTCTGTGTTTTTCCCGGTTTTGAGCTTGTACGAGCCAGGTTCTTACGACGCAGCAAACAATTGATCAACGACGATTTGCCTACATTGGATCGCCCGGCCAGAGCAATCTCTGGCAGGGCGTCATCCGGGTATTGTGCCGGTTTTACCGCGCTGATTACAAAATCAGCTTTCTTCACGAGCATAAGGATCCCTCACTAACGCCAGTCGCAATACTTCATCCATATGTTCCACAGCCGTAAACTGTAAATCTTCTTTGACACTTTTGGGAATATCCTCAAGGTCTTTTTCATTTTCCTTGGGAAAGATGACATGTTTAATCCCTGCACGGTGAGCGCTCAATGTCTTTTCCTTGAGACCACCAATGGGAAGCACCCGGCCACGCAAGGTGATTTCACCCGTCATTGCCACATAGCGTGAAACCGGAATTCCAGTCAGAGCAGAAACCAGCGCTGTGGCCATGGTAATTCCTGCTGAAGGGCCATCTTTGGGAATTGCTCCTTCCGGAACATGAATGTGGATATCCTGTTTTTCGTAAAAGGATGGATCAATGTTTAATTCATTCACCCGCGAACGAATAAAACTGAATGCTGCCTGGGCAGATTCTTTCATGACGTCTCCCAGCTTCCCGGTCAGGGTGAGTTTTCCTTTTCCTGGCAACAGCGAAACTTCTATCGATAAAGTATCTCCACCCGTTTCTGTCCAGGCAAGCCCCGTGGCGAGACCGATCTGGTCGCTTTCTTCTGCCCGTCCATATCGGAAACGCTCCGGCCCCATGAAGGTTGGTAAATTTTTGGGGGTAATAATAACTTTCTTTTTCTTGCCGGATATAAGAATTTTTACTGCTTTGCGGCATAATTTTCCGATAGCTCTTTCCAAATTTCGGACTCCGGCTTCCCGGGTATAATGGCGGATTAATTTTAAGATTGCACCCGATTGAATCTGCATGTTTTCTTTGGTCAAGCCATGTTCCTTTAACTGCTTTGGAATCAAATGCGCCTTGGCAATCTCCCTTTTTTCGATTTCTGTATAACCGGATATATACAGAACTTCCATACGATCAAGCAGTGGGCGGGGAATATTATGAATTGCATTGGCCGTTGTAATAAACATGACTTTGGATAAATCATACGGTATTTCTATATAGTGATCGCTAAAGGCATAGTTTTGATTTGCATCCAATACTTCCAGCAATGCAGCCGATGGATCACCGCGAAAATCCATAGACATTTTATCAATTTCATCCAGCAAAAAGACCGGATTGATACTGCCCGCCTGCTTCATTCCCTGAATGATTCTGCCGGGCATGGCACCTACATATGTCCGGCGATGACCGCGAATTTCCGCTTCATCGCGCACACCGCCCAATGAAACACGCACAAAGTTGCGATTGAGAGCTCGGGCAACAGAACGCGCCAAAGATGTTTTTCCGACTCCCGGCGGTCCCGCAAGGCAAAGAATCGGACCTTTCAATTTCTTGATCATCTGCTGCACTGCCAGGTATTCAAGCACCCGTTCCTTTACTTTTTCCAATCCATAATGATCTTCATTCAATACTTTTTCCGCTTTTTTAAGACTCAGATCATCTTCGGTTTCATTCAGCCATGGCAAATCCAGCAGCCAGTCGATATAGGTACGAATCACTCCACCCTCAGCAGAACTGGTAGGGACTTTTTCCAAACGGTCAATTTCTTTATCTATTTTTTCCTTGATCTGTTCTGGTGCTTTCAACTCGATCAGTTTGTCTCTTAATTCTTCCACTTCAGCCATGCGGCCTTCTTTTTCGCCCAGTTCCTTCTGAATAGCTTTCATCTGTTCACGCAAATAGTATTCCTTTTGCGTTTTTTCCATCTGTTTTTTAACCCGGGAACTGATCTTCCTCTCCAGTTCCAGTACTTCTTTTTCGTTATGGATCATGGATAACAATTTTTCCAAACGGGCTTGAGCATCCAGAGTCTCCAAAATCGTCTGTTTGTCGGAAACTTTGAGTGGAAGATGAGAAGCGATGACATCTGCCAACCGTCCCGGTTCTCCAATATCCGCCACCACGGAATAGGTTTCAGGAGACAGTTTTTTGGACAGCCGCAAATACTGTTCAAAATGATCCAATACTGCTCGCATCAATGCTTCTGTATCCAGTCCTTCTTCTTCTTGCTCGGGCAGCTCTTCATATTTTACGAAGTAACAGTCATCCGTATTGGCATATTCGATAATTTTTGCCCTCTTGAGCCCTTCCACAAGTACACGAATAGTCCCGTTTGGAAGCTTCAACATTTGCCGGATCTTGGCAATAGTTCCTATTTCGTAAATATCCTCTTTGTTCGGGACCTCTATTTGAAGCTCCTTTTGCGTAGCAAGCAAAATCGTATTTTCGTCATCAACCATCGCTTTTTCCAACGCCTGAACCGATTTTTCCCTTCCTACATCCAAATGCAATACCATGGTAGGAAAAACAATCAATCCTCTAAGTGGCAATAAAGGCAAAAGATGTTGTTCCCCTTCTTTTACAGCCATACATGCACCTCCGTTGCTGTCAACACAAGGAACGGATGCCAGCTTTGTACGATTTTATCTTATTCATTATCTTTTGTCTATGATACGACTGGCATCCCTTTATCCATAAAGATTATAAGGATGCCATCACTGTTTATAAAGATTATACTTTATACAGGAGCTGAAGTGGGTGAAAACAGAACCGGTGCCTCTGCTTTTTTCTGTTTGCCAAAAGCATGATCAAATACCGTTTCAATCCGTTCTGCAGGAATCACTTCAATCTCTTCCAGTTGTGTAAACATAGACTGCATGTTTTCTTTCGGGATCAGCACGCGTTTGGCTCCTGCCTGTTTTGCGGCCTCCACTTTTGCAATAATTCCTCCAACTGGCCTTACATTCCCATGAATACTTAATTCCCCTGTCATCGCCAACCGATGGTCGACAGGGATTCCCTTAATCGCTGAACAAATGGCAGTTGCCATGGTAATTCCGGCCGAAGGGCCATCAATTGGCACTCCGCCGGGAAAATTTATATGCAGATGATAGTTATCCGGCTGAAGCCCCATCTTGCGAAGTACCGTCATCACATTTTCCACCGAGCCGCGTGCCATGCTTTTTCGCCGTAACGTCCGCTCACGGCTTGCCATTTCTTCTTCCTCAACTACTCCTGTAATGCGGACTGTTCCCTGTCCTTTTTCGGCACGGGCAGCAGAAACCTCGATTTCCAGGACCGCTCCCATGTGCGGGCCGAATACGGCTAACCCCGCTGCCAAACCGATTTGCGCTTTTTCCGGCATTTTCTGATCGGGACGCGGACTCAACTGACTGCTATGGACGACCCATTCTACATCACTGGCTTCAACCCGGCTTCGTTGTTCGGACATAGCCAGCCCCACCGCTGTCTGTACAATATTTACAGCATCACGTCCGTTCATGGCATAGCGCATAATTACCTTGATCGCTTCTTCACCATAGTCAAAACGAATACGCTTTAATGCTTGAACGGCAACTTTTTCTATTTCATGGGCCAGCAAAGGACGGAAAAAAATCTCCATGCAACGCGAACGAATCGCCGGAGGAATTTCTTCCGGTGTTCGTGTCGTTGCGCCAATCAAGCGAAAATCGGCAGGTAACCCATTTTGGAAAATATCGTGAATATGATTTGGGGTATTGGTATCTTCCTGACTATAATAAGCACTTTCCAAAAAAACTTTTCGATCTTCCAATACTTTTAACAGCTTGTTCATTTGTACCGGATGCAGTTCCCCGATTTCATCAATAAACAAAACACCACCATGGGCCTTGGTTACCGCCCCCGGCTTTGGCTGGGGAATTCCGGCGGCGCCCATTGCACCCGCTCCTTGATAGATGGGATCATGAACAGAACCAATCAGGGGATCAGCAATTCCACGTTCGTCAAATCGGGCTGTTGTGGCATCAAGCTCAATAAACTTGGATCCGTTATTAAACGGGGAGATCGGGTTTTTCTTTGCTTCTTCCAGAATAATACGAGCAGCTGCTGTTTTTCCCACACCAGGCGGGCCATAAATCAGGACATGTTGCGGATTGGGGCCGCATAAAGCAGCTTTTAACGAACGAATTCCCTCTTCCTGTCCAACAATATCTTCCATCTGTGCCGGTCTCGTTTTTTCCGCCAAAGGCTCTGTCAAAGCAATTTTACGCATTGACCTGAGCCGGTCCATTTCTTTTCGCGACTCTTTGTCGACTGCACTGCGGCTGGTTTGTTGGCTTTTTAACAAACTCCAGAAATATAAACCGATAATAATGGAAAAAAACACTTGCAAAAACATGAGTAAAGCAGTCCAGTTCATCTCAAGCCCATTCCTTTCCTCCCTCTGACTTAAAACAAAATCCGTCTGTTTTTCTTGTATTATGACCGCCTGAGGAAAGGGATACTCATGCTTTTTGCATCAGCCAAAATGAACCAAAATTATCTTTTTTTCATGTACATGTCAAAAGCCCAGTGCAGCATGGGGATCACCGGAAAATCCCACTCTCCCATAAATTCACAGGCTTCTCCGCCAAAGCCCATTTTAAACTTCAACAATTCATATAATTGGCTATGTTCATCCAAAGTATTGGATATTCCCCGAAAATCAAAGATACGGTCTCCGTTTCGATAAGCATCCTGAATCATCTTCCAGCGCAAGAGATAGGAGGACGGATCTTCAAGCGAATCGCTCCGCCTTGCATTATACAAATCCCACGTATGTCCGTCTACCCTTACCGCCATGGCCGCGCTCAGCAACTGCTCATCCTTTTGTGCCAGATAAAGGCGGATCCGGTATGGATTTTCAAGAATCAAGGTTTCAAACATTTTTTCAAAATAGGAAATATCCCGAACATGGGAATGCTCCCGCTTGGCTGCCAATACCAGCAAACGGTGAAAATCAGGCAAATCATTTTCGGTGCCCAAATAGACATGAACGCCATCATTTTCCGCCTGCCGAATCCGATTTTGCCAAACCTGGTTAAAGGAAGAAAAAATTTGCTCCATCGACTTTCCTTTCATATTAAGCCGAAATACAAACTGTGGCTGTACCGTATCAAAACTGTCTTTGCCTCCATTAGGTTTCCAGCCCATTTCAGCAAGTTCTTGCTTGACATACTCAACTGCGTTATAAACCTGGTCAGGCTGGATATCAGTTAAGCGCTTATGTTTTAGTCCGTGGGATTTAAAATCCTGGATGGATTGAGAAATGCGTTCAGCTGACCATTTCTTGCTTACCAGTGGTGGGTCTATTTTTACAGTAAATACATTCCTTTTTTTCAGATGGTGAAACAATGGCTGAAACCAGTCCTTCAAAGGATAACTGGAAAACCAATCAATCATTGGTCCGCGTGGTATGTATGCCAAAAATTTGTTTAATCCTGGAACTTTTCTATATAAGACGACCGCACCTCCGACTATTTTTCCATCCCCAGTCATCCATCCCAAAAACTCGCTAATCCATTTCCACTCTGTTTTCAAATCAGCCCAAGACGGATATTGCATAAAATTTCTGTAAGGCTGCGTTTCCACAAAATCCAAATAATGTTCTCTGTCTATAGCAGCTATTTGTAACAAATTCTCCTCACCCCTTTGTTAATCGAAAAAGCAGCTCTACCGAGAGTGTAGAACTGCTTCCCCAATCGATCAAGAAACTACTACATTTTAACATACCATGTTCCATAGAAAAAAGCATCTGCTATTTGACAGCAGATGCAATCAACAATCACTTTTTAGGCAGATTCTTCTTTCTTGTTCTTGATTACCCGGCCTTCCCGTGTAATCAATTTGGGAACAACCCCGTGCAGAACCGTATCCTTGGTGATCACACATTTAACAATATCTTCACGTGATGGCAAATCAAACATGACATCCAGCATGATTGATTCAATAATAGCCCGTAAACCACGAGCCCCTGTTTTCCGTTTGATCGCTTCGGTCGCGATAGCCTCCAACGCATCTTTTTCAAAAGTCAGTTCCACATTGTCCATTTCCATTAACTTTTGATACTGCTTTACCAGAGCGTTTTTTGGCTCTTTTAGAATTCTTACCAATGCATGTTCATCGAGCGGTTCCAGAGTGGAAATTACAGGAAGACGTCCTACAAATTCCGGAATAAGACCGAATTTTAACAGATCTTCAGGCAATACCAGCTTCAGGTATTCGCCTGGTTTCATGTTAACACTTTGCTGGTCCATTCCAAATCCGATCACTTTTTTGCCGATTCGTCGTTTGATAATCGTCTCCAATCCATCAAAGGCACCACCGCAAATAAACAAAACATTGCTTGTGTCAATCTGGATGAATTCCTGATGCGGATGTTTTCGGCCGCCTTGCGGGGGCACACTGGCAACTGTTCCTTCCAGAATCTTTAATAGTGCCTGCTGTACACCTTCACCGGAAACATCACGGGTTATGGACGGATTTTCCGATTTCCGTGCCACCTTGTCAATCTCATCGATATAGATAATCCCACGTTCCGCTTTTTCAACATCGTAGTCGGCCGCCTGAATTAGTTTGAGCAAGATATTTTCCACGTCTTCTCCCACATAACCTGCTTCAGTCAAAGAGGTAGCATCAGCGATGGCAAAAGGAACATTCAATATGCGTGCCAGGGTTTGAGCCAGCAGCGTTTTACCGCTTCCGGTCGGACCCACCATTAAAATATTGCTCTTTTGCAACTCCACATCATCCGATTTTTGCGAGGAATTGATCCGTTTATAATGATTGTAAACCGCTACGGACAAGGATTTTTTGGCACTGTCCTGACCAATAACAAATTGATCAAGGATAGAGCAGATCTCCTGCGGCTTTGGCAAGTTTTGCAAGTCAATATCTTCTTCGTTGCCCAATTCCTCTTCAACGATCTCATTGCATAATTCAATACATTCATCGCAGATATATACACCAGGGCCGGCGACCAGCTTGCGCACCTGATCCTGGGATTTTCCACAGAATGAACATTTTAATTGCCCTTTTTCTTCGTTGAATTTAAACATCTTCTCACCCCTTTCAACGGTCGCTAGTCATCACCTGATCCACGAGGCCGTATTCTTTAGCTTCTTCGGCACTCATAAAGAAGTCACGATCCGTATCGCGAGCGATTTTATCAAGCGGCTGACCAGTTCTTTCAGCCAAAACCCGGTTAATTCTCTCCCTGGTCCGCAAAATCCAATCTGCATGGATCTTTATGTCAGTTGCCTGACCTTTTGCACCACCCAAAGGCTGGTGAATCATTACTTCACTGTTAGGCAAGGCCACGCGTTTTCCTTTTGCCCCGGCAGCAAGCAAGAAGGCTCCCATGCTTGCCGCAAGTCCGACACAAATGGTGGAAACTTGTGGCTGTACATGGTTCATTGTATCGTAAATTGCCATTCCAGCTGTTACAGAACCACCTGGTGAATTTATGTACAAAAAAATGTCTTTTTCCGGGTCTTCTGCACTTAAAAAAAGAAGTTGCGCCACAACCAGGTTTGCCACATTATCATCAATCGGACCTCCAAGGAAAATAATGCGGTCTTTTAAAAGCCTGGAATAAATATCGTACGAACGTTCTCCACGATTAGTCTGTTCTACAACCATCGGTACCAAAGGCATTTACAGCACCTCATTTCGGAGTGAAAAATTTTAAAAACAAGGCACGTATTTCACGTGCCTTATTCCATCTCCTAACAACATTATGCCTTATTTTTACTGTTCGATACAAGTAGGTCAATCGTTTTCTTGGCTCGAAGTTGTTCTTTTACTGAATCCAAGGCATTTTGGCTTTCCAGAATGCGGCGGACTTCTTCTGTTTCACGCCCCATCTCTTCAGCCATCTTTTTGATTTCTTCTTCAATTTCTTCGTCATTTACACCAATATTTTCCTCTTCGGCAATTGCTTCAAGGGTTAAGTTCCCAAGCACACGTTTTTCGGCATCTTCTTTAAACTGGGTTTTAAGCGCATCCTGATCCTGTCCCGTAAATTGGGCATATGTTTCCAGATTGAGGCCTTGATACATCAATCGTTGCTCAAACTGTCGCAACATATTCTCCGTTTCCTGTTCGATCATTACTTCCGGAATTTCAACATCAGCATTTTGGGCCGCTTTTTCAACCAGTTCGTTGCGGACATGGTTTTCTTTTTCTTTTTCAGCTTTTTCTTTCAGGTTTTTCTCAATATCTGTTTTTAACTCATCCAAAGTATCAAATTCACTGACATCCTGCGCAAATTCATCATCCAGTTCAGGCAGATTCAGCCGCTTGATTTCGTGAAGCTTCACCTTGAATTTGGCAGGTTTTCCCTTCAACTCATCTACATGGTACTCTTCAGGGAAAGTAACTTCAACTTCTTTTTCTTCTCCAGGTTTCATCCCGACCAACTGGTCTTCGAAACCGGGAATAAAGCTTCCGGAGCCCACCTCCAAGGTGTGTTGTTCCGCTTTTCCACCTTCAAATGCTTCCCCGTCCACAAAACCTTCAAAGTCAATAATGACACTATCTCCATTTTCCACGCTTCCGTCTTCGACCGCTTCAAGTTGTCCTTGCTGCTTTTGCATTTTTTCCAGTTCCGCATTCACATCTTCGGGTTTCACCGTAAATTTTTCTTCGTCTACCTCTACTTCGAGGCCTTTGTAATCACCCAGCTCCACTTCCGGCTTGACCGTTACTGCAGCTTTGAAAATCAAGGTTTTTCCTTTTTCCAACTGCTCAATATCGATCTCGGGCCGGTCCACAGGAGTGATTCCTGTTTCTTCCACCGCTGCTTCATAAGCTTCGGGCAACAGGATATCGAGTGCATCCTGGTATAATGCTTCCACACCAAACCGTTTTTCAAAAACGGGACGGGGAATCTTGCCTTTACGGAATCCGGGGACATTAACCTTTTTTACAACTTTTTTGAACGCTTGATCCAATGCACTTGCAACGGACTGTTCATCAGTTTCTACGGTGAGTATTCCTCTGTTTTTTTCAGTTTTTTCCCAACTTGCCTTCATTTAATTGTTACCTCCTGCATCGCAAATCTATCATATGGTATGAATAGTCCGATTCACTAGTATTGCTCCCCACAATAACCCTTTCATTATAACACAGCAAAAAGACTTTGCAATAAACATTCGTGAGCAGGATAAACGTGCCTTTTTTTGGGGAACTTGCTATATCAAATCATTATGTATCCCATACCAACAGCCCTTATGTTAAACCATGACTTTCCATCTGTAAAGAATGCAGATAATGATTCAACAACAATCTGTCTTATCCTGTTTATCAGGTCGGAATTTTCCGATTCCATACGGGTGGTTGTGTATTGCTGTCCCCCCAAAAACAGGTGAAGGGACAGCGTCCTGTTATATCAACTCTCAGGAGGGATTCTGGCAAGCCTCCTCATACTCCTGCTTCAGTTCTTCCACAATTTCGGCGACAGTTTGTACCTGGTTGACAGAGCCCACACCCTGCCCCGCCGACCAAATATCCTTCCATGGTGTGGATTTGGATCGGCTTAATGCTGAGAAATCAACGACTTCCTTCTTCTCAAGCTGATCCGGGTCAAGACCTGCTTTTCGAATACTTGGTTTAAGATAGTTGGCATTTACTCCACTGAAAGCATTTGTATAAACAACATCTTCCAGCGTGGAATCAGCAACCATTTTTTTGTAGTCCTCACTTGCAGAACTCTCAAGAGCGGGAATAAAACGCGTTCCCATATAAGCAAGATCAACCCCCAGAGATCTGGCGGCGAAAATATCCCGCCCGCTGGACAAGCATCCAGCCAGAAGTGTAATCCCATCCCAGAATTTCCGTACCTCTCCGACAAAGGCAAAGGGGTTGATCGTACCACCATGGCCACCCGCCCCCGAGGAAACAAGCACCAGACCATCCACTCCGGCAGAGGCTGCTTTCTTCGCATGAGCAATCGTACTGACATCAGAAAAGACAAGCCCGTCATACTCATGCACCGCATTGACGGCTTGAGCCGGATTTCCAAGGGATGTGATCACAATAGGCGGTTTGTGCTTGGTGATCAATTCAAGGTCGTCCTCGTACCGCTGATTTGTCCGGTGTACGACCAGATTGACTGCCCATGGGGCGATGCACTTTTCCGGATGGCTGTTTTTGGCTTTTTCCAATTCTGTAATAATGCGTTTCATCCAATTATCCAAAATATCTGTTGTACGCGCATTTAACAATGGAAATGAACCAATAATTCCTGCCTTGCAGCTTTCAATCACCATATCTGGACCTGATACAAGAAACATTGGTGCAGCGATCACAGGCAAAACCAATTGGTCTGAGATCTTTGACGGCAGTTTATGCTGCATGATTTCATCTCCCTCTTTATATTCCCTTTGTAGCAAACCGGCGATACCAAACCTGTTCGTAATCGTCCATTACTCTCTCTTTTCCTATTTTATCAAACCATTCAACAATTCGTAAAATTCATTTTCGTCTTTTCGCAAAAAAATAATTATTTTGGTTGCATGCGGATCGCTCCGTCCAACCGGATCGTTTCTCCATTCAACATCGGATTTTCCACAATGTTTTGTACCAGGCGGGCGTATTCATCCGGCAGGCCAAGTCGTGACGGGAACGGAACCATTTTCCCCAGGGAATCCTTTGCTTCTTGCGGCAGTGTTGCAAACAACGGTGTATTAAACAATCCCGGGGCTATGGCCATGACCCGGATACCGTATCGGGCCAATTCCCTGGCAATTGGCAGAGTCATTGCCGCTATGCCTCCTTTGGAAGCGCTATATGCCGCCTGGCCGATTTGCCCTTCAAATGCCGCAACAGATGCCGTATTTACAATCACTCCCCGCTCTCCCTCTCCATTCGGCTGATTGGCAGACATTTTCTCCGCGGCGATCCGGATTACATTAAAGGTGCCAATCAGATTGACTTCAATCACTTTGGCAAAGGAAGACAGTGAATGAAGTCCCTGCCTGGACAGTACTTTTTCAGCAATGGCTATTCCTGCACAGTTTACCACGATATCAATCTGCCCGAACCGGTTTTCTGTTTGCCCGACAATCTGTTTTACAGCCAGCTCATCGGTTACATCTGCTGGAAGAAAAACGGTTTTATCCCCCAGTTCTGCTCTCAGCTTCTCCCCTTTTTCTTCAGACAGATCCACAATGGCTGCCATTCCACCTCCAGAAACTATTCGGCGGACTGTCGCCTCTCCCAGGCCGGAAGCTCCTCCGGTCACCAGGGCAACCTTGTTTTTCAGATTCATTTTGATTCCCCCTTGTTCCAACTATTAATCCAAACGTTCAATGATCGTCGCATTGGCCATTCCGTGTCCTTCACACATTGTCTGCAAGCCGTAACGACCGCCGCACCGCTGTAATTCATACATCATTGTAGCCATTAAACGGGCACCTGAGGCTCCAAGCGGATGGCCAAGGGCAATGGCTCCTCCGTTAGGATTCAATTTTTCGGGATCGGCACCCGTTTCACTCAACCAAGCCAGCGGAACGGAAGCAAACGCCTCATTTACTTCAAAAATATTGATATCATTCAATTGCAAGCCGGCTTTCATCAGCACCTGTCTTGTCGCCGGGATCGGTCCTGTCAGCATCAGAGTCGGATCCGAACCAACCACCGTACGTGCCAACACGCGAAATTTCGGTTTTAAGCCAAGCTGCTTCGCCTTGTCACGGGACATTAACAGGAGGGCTGCCGCTCCATCGCTGATCTGGCTTGAATTGCCAGCATGGATCAGCCCATTTTCAATAAATGACGGGGGAAGTGCAGACAGCTTTTCCAGGGAGGAATCTCCCCGTGGCCCTTCATCCCGATCAACTGTTACTTTTTTTCCGTCTATAAGAACTTCCACTGGCAAGATTTCTTTCTGAAAACGCCCTTCTCTTTGTGCCTTTAACGCCTTTTCATGGCTTTCAAGGGAAAACTCATCCAGTTGATTTCTTGTAAATCCCCATTTGTCAGCAATTCTTTCGGCGGACAATCCCTGATGAATGATTTCGTAACGAGAAGTCAGCCTTTCACTAAACTGCACTCCCTGAAGATTGGAAAGCATTGGGACACGGGACATGCTTTCCACTCCGGCCGCCACGGCCACGTCCATATCCCCGCTGATAATGGCCTGGGCAGCAAAATGAACCGCTTGCTGGCTGGAGCCGCATTGCCGGTCAATGGTTGTACCTGGGACTTTCACCGGAAAGCCGGCTATCAATGCGGCTATCCGACCAATATTTACTGCCTGTTCCCCTGTTTGTGTAACGCAACCCATGATCACGTCTTCCACTATCTCCGGGGAAATTCCGGCCCGTTCCACTACTGCTTTGAGCACCATTGCTGCCAGTTCGTCCGGTCGAATGCCGCTTAAAATACCGTTTCGCCGGCCAACCGGCGTTCTCACTGCTTCAATAATTACCGCTTCTTTCATCAAACATCCTCCTTTTGCCTGTCTGTTTCAGATAATCTTTTCCTTTTTCAAACGGTCGATTTGCTGATCACTGTAACCCATCTCTTTTAAATAGAGATGATTGTGTTCCCCCAAAGCCGGAGCAAAGGAACGAACTGATCCGTTTGTTTCAGACATTTTTATCGGGACTCCCGGTAGCCGGACAATTCCGTGTTCAGGATGTTTGCAGTCCAGAATCATTTGACGGTGCCGGACCTGCGGATCTTGTATCATTTCTTCTGCAGTCAGAACGGGAGAAACACAGGCCTCGATTCCGTCAAAAAGCTCCATCCATTCCGATAATGTCTTTTTGCCAATGATGGAGGTCAGCTCACGTTTCATTTCCTCCTGTTCCGGTTGCGGTGCATCTAAACGGGAAACCCATTCTTCTTTGCCAATTTTTTGGCAAAAACTCATCCAAAACTTGGGCTCCAGGGCTCCAACTGCCAGATAACGCCGATCAGCCGTTTCATAAATGCCATAACATGCCAGTCCCCCGGACAAAAAGGGTTCTCCCCTTTCAGGCACTTGGCCAGTAGCCAGGAAACGGGGAAGAATCGCCTGCATCCAGGAGATGGCCCCATCCAGCATCGATATATCCACCATTTGCCCTTTGCCGGTAACCTGCCGAGACATCAATGCAAAAAGAATTCCTGTTACAGCCATCAAGGCACCGCCACCAAGATCAGCAATTTGCACTGCGGGAAGGACAGGTTTTCCATCTTTCTCCCCTTGCAAGTCCAGCAAGCCGGCAAGGCTCAAGAAATTAATGTCGTGACCAGGCCGATCGGCATATGGCCCATCCTGCCCATAACCGGTAATTGCACAATAGATAAGCTCTGGCCGGATTTCCTTCAGGGTGTCATATCCCAAACCAAGCCTTTCCATCACTCCCGGCCTGAATGACTCGACAAGCACATCCGCTTTTTGCACCATTTTCTTGAAGATGGCTTTTCCTTCTTCCGACTTCAGATTAAGTGTTACGCTGTTCTTGTTGCGATTGAGTGAAGAAAAAAAGGCACTGTCCTCTCCCCAGCCCGGTCCAAATGATCGGGCATAATCACCCAAACGGGGATCTTCAATTTTAATGACTTCCGCGCCGAAATCAGCCAGCAGCATCGTGCAGTACGGCCCTGGCAGGAGACGGCTCAAATCAAGTACGCGAAGCGAAGCAAGCGGCAATTTTTGCATCATGTATCTCCCCTCTCATAAACCCATATTTTTGGCAATAATTGTTTTCATGATTTCATTGGTTCCAGCATAGATAGCCGAAACCGGAATATCCCGGTATCGGCGCGCTATGGGATATTCCTCCATATATCCGTAACCGCCATAAAGCTGCATACACTGGGCGGCTGTCCGTTTGGCCATTTCCGTCTGCCACCATTTGGCCATTGATACTTCGGTTACCACATCCTCTCCTTCAATGTGGCTGGCAATCAACTGATCAAGAAAAGCTCTTCCAATCTTGATCTCTGTGGCCATTTCCGCAATCCTGAATTGCGTATTCTGGAATTTGCTGATCGGTCGGCCGAACGCTTCACGCGTCTTGACATATTCTACTGTCATCCTGAGCATCTCTTCTGCCGCAACTTGTGCACAAATTGCCACCAACAGCCGTTCCTGTTGCAATTTTTCCATCAGATATTCGAAACCTTTTCCTTCTTCCCCCAATAAGTTGGCCGCCGGCACACGACAATCCTCAAAAACAAGTTCTGCTGTATCCTGGGCGTAAAGTCCCATTTTATGAAGCTTTTTTCCGCGGGAAAAACCCGGGCTTTCCCGTTCCACCAGGATAAGACTGATTCCTTTGTGTTTGGTACGCGCTTTTTGACCTGTCTTTACGGCAACCACTACCAAATCGGCCAAAATCCCGTTGGTAATAAACGTTTTTTGCCCGTTGATTACAAATTCATCTCCCTTTCTGACCGCCGTTGTCTGGATATTGGCCAGGTCCGATCCAGTTCCCGGTTCCGTCATGGCAATGGCCGTAATCAGATCTCCACTGGCACATGCCGGAAGGAAACGCCGCTTCTGTTCCTCGGTTCCGTAAGAAGCAATGTAGGGAATAACAATCTCGTTATGAAGGCTGATGCCGACAAGGCTTGATCCAATTCGCTCCAATTCCTCGGCAATCACCACTGAAAATCCCCAATCGGCTTTGGCACCACCATATTTTTCATCTACACCGGGGCAAAGGTATCCCTGTTCTCCCATTTTCCGCCAGAAAGAACGGGGAATTTGCCGGTTTTCCTCCCACTGGCTGTAAAAAGGAGCCGCCTCTTTGTCTAAAAATTTACGCAACGACTTGCGGAAAAGTTGATGTTCCTTGTTCAGATAGCTACTCTTCATTCCTCACCCTCCGGCAAATAAAATGTCCGCCTTCCCGGACCACCCCGCAAAACAGATTTTGTCCCACAAGATTAGCGGCAAAATTAGTCATATAAGGCGTTTATTAATGAAGAAAATTCATTGGTTTCTATCTTTGTGTTATAAAGGTACGCAGAAACCCTGTCCTTTTGAACCGCCCAGAATTGATTTTCCATCCTGTTTTATCCATATAACTGAGAACCTGCTCAAGTTTCCGACTGCACATAGTACGCCCGCAATTTGGCTTTTGAAAATTTGCCAGCCGAGGTGCGGGGAATTTCATCAGCAAACTCAAATCTATCCGGAAGCCACCAACGGCTGAATTTTGGTATCAAAAATTCCCGCAATTCTTCCGGAGATATATTTTTCCCTTCTTTGAGCACAACAACGGCGAGCGGACGTTCCTGCCATTTTGGATGCGGCATGGCAATAACAGCCGCCTCGTCAACTGCCGGATGATCCATTATCGCATTTTCCAGGTCGACAGAACTGATCCACTCTCCGCCTGATTTAATCAGATCTTTCGTGCGATCAGTAATTTTCACATAACCATCCGCATCGATACAAGCTACATCCTCTGTCGAGAACCAGCCATCTTCTGAATAAGAATCACGGGAGTCTGGTCGATTGTAATAATTTCTTGTAATCCACGGACCACGGATTTGCAGTTCCCCCATTGTAACCCCATCCCAGGGGACTTCCCCTTTTTCATTCACGACGCGCAATTCGACAAACGGCACCGGTATACCCTGTTTCGCCTGATATGCAAACTGATCATCCTGTGACAGTTTCTTCAAGTGAGGCC
Source organism: uncultured Thermoactinomyces sp. (assembly GCA_965544045.1). Taxonomy (GTDB): domain Bacteria; phylum Bacillota; class Bacilli; order Thermoactinomycetales; family Thermoactinomycetaceae; genus Thermoactinomyces. The sequence goes on along the minus strand of CBEULT010000005.1, from coordinate 56,720 downwards.
TGAGCCGGGAAACGGTGGCAACCGGAGATGTTTCTGTCATTCCCCATCCTTGAATCACTTGCATGTCATGGCGTTTAAGTCCCCGGATCAAAGATTGCGGAACGGCTGAACCTCCGATAAGCACATTAATATCCTCAAGAAGATTCCATCTGCCTGGCCTTTGCTCCAGTTCCTGCAAGATTTTAAACCAGACCGTCGGAACTCCAGCACCAAACGTTACCTTTTCCTTTTCCATCAATTCCAGCAGACTTTCCGGATCGAGATGGGGTCCGGGCAATACTTGCCTGGCTCCCATCATCGTGCAGGCAAAAGGGAGTCCCCAAGCATTGACATGAAACATCGGAACAACGGGCATAACTGAATCCTGTTCGGAAATCCCCAAACTGTCTCTAAGTGCCAACGCAAAGGAATGAAGGACAAGGGCACGGTGCGAGTAAACAACCCCTTTGGGCTTTCCGGTTGTTCCCGAAGTATAGCACATGCCGGCGGCTTCGTTTTCATCCAGTTCCGGATAAGTGAAAAGATCATCCTGGCTCTGGATAAACTGTTCATAATCCTCATATCCGGAAGGTACCGTACTGCCGGTCAATGGGACAACGATGATTTTATCCACATCAACTTTATTTCTGAATTTTTCAAAAAGTGGCAGCAAAATATCATCAATAATGAGGAATCGGTCTTTTGCATGCCTGATCATATAGGCGATTTCATCCGGATGAAGCCGAAGGTTCAGCGTGTGAAATACACCACCTGCCACAGGTATTCCATAATAGGCTTCCAAATGAACATAGTGGTTCCACATCAATGTTCCGACCCGATCTTTCCGCTTGAGGCCCGCTTTTTTGAGCGTTTTGGCCAGCAAACGGGCACGCCGGTAAAAATCGCCATAAGTATATCGGTGAAGCGAACGGTCTGGCATTCTGGAAACGATCTCAACGGAACGGTACAATTTACCCGCCCTCTCCAACAAGTGCAGCAAGGTTAAAGGATAATCCATCATCGTTGCCTTCACACTATCATCCTCCAAAATCCTTGGTTTGTCGCACGTTTCTCACCTTTTTCCTGTGCCAGGGCAATAAACGGCAGCGAATATGACCGCATTCAAACAAAATCCGCTTTCCCGATTCATACAAACAGAGCAATTTGTCCGGATCTTTTGGGAGAACCGGGGTCACGACTTCTTTCCATTTACCCATTGTGTTGAAACGGTATCTGATTGTGAAGCGGCAACTGTTCCAGAAACTTGGGGAAATAATGGGTATGGCCTTTTTGCCTGCAACTGAATGAAACTCATACCTTGGGAAGCATTGTACATAGCTATTCTTTGAAGAGAAAAGGTTTTTTCTATTAAATCTACAATTCTACTTTCTCTTTGTTAAATATTTTATATATAATTCTATTTATTTTCAATTGTATAAATATATTTAATGCATTAAATCGCAAAAGGGGTGATGAATGAACGTGGATTTTTTAGCTGGAACAGCATACTGCCAATACCAAAACGTGATTTCCAACCAAAAAAGTTGGGCTCAGATTGTAGATGGTTTGCCTGCAATTAAAGAACGGGATTCAGTTTTCCCGCGTTATACATCCGGAAGATGATCGGTTTCCCCGGAACGCTCAAAGCTTTGATTACTTACAGCTCGGAAAACAATCATCAATTACACATTGAATTCAAAGTGAATAGATGAACATTTAAAGCCTCATCAGGAGCGTGTCCAAAGAAATCACGCACCAGTGGATATTCAATTCAGAAAATCACGTTAAAAGATATCTCATGTACACTTGAACTGCATTCTTTCTAACTAATCACAACATCAATCTCCCTTATCCTTTTAAAACATAGTAAATATATCAGAAATAACGAAAATAATAGTTGACTAAAACGGGATGATATATTAAATTTAATTTAAATTAATACCTTTGCACCAAACATATGATGAAATGACTCACCGAAAAAGTTGACTAGTACGCTAAAGATTATCAAGTATTGGCAGTATGATACCAAACCATCGGCATGGTTACTCCTTATTCAGGAAGGTGTATTGCACGGCTTGACCCATTCAGGAAAAGTATAAGCTACCATTGATTCTGTTGTGATTCTGTAAAGGAGACCGGAAATGAAAGTTTCTACCCGGGGAGAATATGCATTGCGTGCCTTGATCCTTCTCGGACAGCATCCAAATATCATACCTATTGCTGAAATTTCCGAAAAAACACTGGTTCCGGTTAACTATCTGGAACAAATCCTGTTGCAACTCAAAAATCTCGGATATGTAAAAAGCAAGCGTGGGATCCGCGGAGGATACATACTGCGCAAATCACCCGAACAAATCGTCATAGGCCAGGTAATCCGGCAACTTGAAGGTCCTTTGGCACCAATGGGGTGTGTCAGTGTCACTGCTTATGATCCATGTCCGTTGGAAGAAGGATGCTTGTTAAAGCCATTATGGACCCTGATTCGCGACACCGTTTCCAAACTTTTGGAAAATACGACCTTGAATGATCTGCTTGAAGGTCAAATTCCCAGTCCTGAAGGGAGCATGAAACTGAAATGAGACCATTATCCATTTCTGACGAGCAGATTTTCCGGATTCGAAAGTTACTGGAAGGCCTTGAATACGGAACGATTGTCATTACGGTTCATGATTCCAATATTGTGCAAATTGATCGTACCGAAAAACTTCGCTTTGCTCTTAAACAATCGAGAATTTGTTCTCCAAAAAAAAATAATAAGTAAAAATTTTTTTAAAAATGCCGACCAGATCACTGGAGGCCCCATCCCTGACTAATCAAGCAGGATGTGGGGCCTTTTTATATTCTTCCCAAAAAAGAGGTGAAATTCCGATGCGAATTTTCTCTGTTTTTCTTTTCATTGTTTTATTTGCAGCCACAGCAGTCGGCTGCTCAGATAAACCCGGCGGAGATACAACCGAAATCCGCATCGGATACCAGAAATTTGGTATCTTAAGTATTTTAAAAGCGCGTGGAACATTGGACAGCCAACTTAAATCCCGGGGAATCCGGGTAAAGTGGATACAATTTCCGGCCGGACCCCAGTTGCTGGAAGCCTTAAATGCCAGAAGTATTGATATCGGAGAAACTGGTAACACACCGCCCATTTTTGCCCAGGCAGCAGATGCTCCGCTCGTTTATTTCGGAGCCGGTTTGCCTCGCCCCGAAGCTGAGGCAATTGTCATTCCCAAAGATTCGCCCATTCATGACATCCGGCAGTTAAAAGGGAAAAAAGTAGCTTTGAACAAGGGCTCCAATGTCCATTATTTGCTGGTAAAAGCATTGGAAAAAGAAGGATTACAGTATAAAGACATCAAGCCGGTTTATTTGCCACCGGCTGATGCGAAGGCGGCCTTTATCAGAAAAAGCGTTGATGCCTGGGTCATCTGGGACCCTTATTACGCAGATGCACAGACAGATTTAGGTGTCAGAACACTGACCAACGCAAAGGGATATACATCCAATCGTTCCTACTACTTTGCTTCAAAAAACTATGCCCGGCAAAACCAGGATGTCATAAACATCATTTTGGATGAACTGGACAAGTCAGCGGACTGGTTCAACAGAAATCCCCGGCAGACGGCCGAGTTGCTGTCCGAACAGATCGGGATGGATTTTAAACCGGTTAACACGGCCATTCAACGGACTGATTACGGCGTGGTACCGATCAATGAATCAATCATCCGTGATCAGCAGCAAATCGCAAATACCTTTTTTCAAATTGACTTGATTCCCAAACCTATTGACATCCGGGATGTAATCTGGAATGAAAATTAAACTTATTAAACGAAAGGATGAGAAAAAAATGGAACTGTTCTGGTTTATCCCCACACATGGTGACAGTCGTTATTTAGGCACATCGATTGGAGGACGTGCCATTCAGTATCCGTATTTGCTCCAGCTGGCACAAGCAGTGGATCATCTCGGCTTCAGCGGGGCATTGGTACCTACCGGTCGCTCCTGCGAGGACGCATGGATTGTTGCCTCTTCACTTTTGTCCGTAACAAAGCGGGTGAAATTTCTCGTGGCCGTTCGTCCTGGTGTTATTTCTCCTACTCTAGCTGCGCGAATGGCAGCCACGTTTGACCGTTTGTCCGGAGGCCGGTTATTCATTAATATCGTAGCGGGAGGAGATCCGGTTGAACTGGCCGGAGACGGGATTCATGTCGATCACGACACCCGTTATGAAGCAACAGATGAATTTTTGACCGTCTGGAAAGCAATCATGCAAGGAGAAGAAGTTCATTTCAACGGCAACCATATAAACATTGCCGGCGGAAAACAGATATTTCCTCCAGTGCAAACCCCGTACCCTTCCCTATTCTTTGGCGGATCCTCTCCGGCAGGAATAAGCGTGGCCACCAAACATGCGGACGTCTACCTTACCTGGGGGGAACCTCCCGCACAGGTAGCAGCCAAAATTGAACAAGTTCGCAACCTTGCCGCCAAGCAAGGCAGAACAATCAAGTTCGGCATCCGCTTGCATGTCATTGTGCGGGAAACAGAAAAAGAAGCATGGGAGGCAGCAGAACAGTTGATTCGCTATGTGGATGATGAAACCATCACAACTTCCCAACGCATTTTTTCCCGGTTTGATTCAGTCGGGCAACAGCGAATGTCACAACTCCACCGTGGAAAAAAATCCGATTTGGAGATCAGCCCCAATTTATGGGCAGGAATTGCTCTGGTTCGCGGAGGCGCCGGTACCGCTCTTGTCGGAGATCCCTCTACCGTGGCTGAACGGATCAGGGAATATGCCAGCCTGGGGATTGATAAATTTATCCTGTCCGGTTATCCCCATTTGGAAGAAGCATACCGGGTGTCCGAATTGCTCTTTCCTGAACTGTCGCTTCCCAATAGTACCATTTATTCACAGCCACAAGTCTATAGCCCGTTTGGGGAAATCGTTGCCAATGACCATTTTCCCGAAAAGGAAGAAGGTATAGCCATTGATCACAAATAAATGCCGTTCCCGTCATAAGCTGGACTTTCTAATTTCCTGGTTTGTCCCGGTGATTCTGATTGTTGTTTGGCAAATCCTCAGCAATTTTGGCTGGATTTCAACCAGAACCCTGCCGGCACCGCTTACGGTAATAGAGTCTGCTGTTCACTTGACCACGACCGGGGAATTATTTCACCACATTGGTGACAGCGCTGTTCGCGCTTTGCTCGGTTTGGGGATTGGCGGAAGCACAGGACTGTTGTTGGGTGTTTTGAACGGAATCTTCCCAATCGCTGAAAAACTGCTCGATTCGACGGTACAAATGTTGCGCAATATTCCCCATCTGGCCTTGATCCCGATAGCCATCATGTGGTTTGGCATCGGGGAAGAATCAAAATTGTTTCTTGTCGCATTGGGTGTGTTTTTCCCCATTTATTTGAATACCTTTTATGGCATCCGTCATATCGACCCCGGTCTGATCGAGGTGGGAAAAGTTTATCAGTTGACCAACTGGTACTTTATCTGGCACATCATTTTGCCAAACGCACTGCCGTCAATCCTCATTGGCCTCCGCTATGCCCTGGGAATTATGTGGCTGACCTTGATCGTGGCTGAGACGATATCCTTTGACTCCGGGATCGGATACATGGCAATGAATGCACGGGAATTCATGCAAATGGATGTGGTCGTTTTAAGTATCCTGCTATACGCATTGCTCGGAAAATTGGCTGATGTTTTTGCGAAAACTCTGGAAAAACATTGCTTGCGTTGGCGGGTAAACGGATAATCTTTTTTGCAGATCAGGGAGGATGTTTTCAATGGACAACAAAGTTCCAGGAACCATGCTGAAAATACAGGGATTACAAAAACAATTCGGCAATAACCCGGTTCTTGATCAAGTCAACCTTCAGATTGAACCTGGTGAATTTATTGCTGTCGTGGGGAGGTCCGGCAGTGGAAAAAGCACTATGCTTCGCTTGATTGCAGGAATCGAAAAGCCCAGTGCAGGAATGGTGATTCAGGACGGACAACCGATATCCGGTTTGAATTCTGATGCTAGGATGATGTTTCAGGAAGCCCGCCTTTTGCCATGGAAAAAGGTTTTTGAAAATGTAGCACTGGGAATCAGTGACAAAAATAAAGAAATAAAAAAAGAGCAAACCAATGAAATCCTTCAGCGAGTCGGTTTGATAAATTACAAAGATAAATGGCCGAATATACTCTCCGGCGGGCAACGCCAACGGGTAGCCTTAGCCCGGGCACTGGTGAGCCGTCCCCGACTGCTGTTGCTGGATGAGCCTCTGGGTGCCCTGGACGCATTGACACGGATCGAAATGCAACAATTGATTGAAGAGCTTTGGCAAGAACAAAGATTCACATCCATCCTGGTTACCCACGATGTGGAAGAAGCCGTGGTATTGGCTGACCGGGTCATCTTGATCAAGGACGGAAAAGTGGGGATGGACGTGCAGATTTCACTTTCACGGCCGCGCAGGCGGAACCATCCGGTCTTTGGTTCACTGGTTGGAAATATCCTGGATCAGGTTATGGACGCTTCTCCTGTAAGGGAGAACCGGCAATCTGACAAAACCTCGCTTTATAATGAAAAGAATGGACAAAAACTTCTTCCCAACCCTGCCCATTATTTATAAATGCAGATCAAACCGGAGATGACTACCCAGTCTGACTTTTTATTCAGACCCAACCCTTGTGGCTGGGTTTTTTTATGTTTTCAACTGATTTACGGTCACTTTTTCCTAATAAAACTATGTTGTTTCAAGAAATAACCATTCATAGGAAATATAAAACACTTCCATTTGTTTGTTGTTTGTAGTATAGTTGATAGGTTGAGTCCAGCTGGGTTTACTGGGGGATAAACAGATTCCAATCTGTTCTTTTAAGCAGAAGCTTTAATAAAATAACAAATAAGATATTTATCTGTTTATGATATAAAATTATATGCAGATTCAATATCAAACGGACTGTCTAGAAAATGTGATTTCGCAACTTGCCGCTTTATAAGTATATTCATTGAAATTTTTACTTGACAATTATGGCGCGTCGGTACGATCAAACCAAAACCGAAAGGGGGAAACCGATATTGTCACACAAAAGTCATGCCATTTCACATAAAAAAATTGGATTTTCATCCAAAAAAGAACATATTATCGATTTTTCTCTCCCTTTATGGAAAACAATATTTATATTTCTTATGCCACTTATCTACAGCAACATATTGCAATCCCTGGGTGGAACTGTCAGCTCGGTTTTGATCGGGAAGCACCTGGGGGAAAACGCCTTGGCGGCAGCCAGCACTATATTACCCCTTGCTTTCTTTCTTATCTCTTTTGTGATCGGCCTGGGGAGTGCCAGTTCCATCCTGATCGGCCAGGCTTTTGGCAGCAGAAACATGGAGAGAATGAAGTCAACGGTTGGCACCTCGCTTTCTTTCAGTTTTATCCTGGGTTTATTTTCTTTAACCATCGGACTTCTGTTTTCAGATCAATTGCTTTCATTAATTCAAATTCCGCCAGAAATCAAACAGAATTCCGCCAACTATATGCAAATGCTTTTTTCAGGGTTGCCTTTCCTGTTTCCTTATATAATCTATACGACTCTTTTGCGTGGTACCGGTGATTCCAAAACCCCTTTTTATTTCCTTATTATTAGTACAGGACTTACCATCCTGTTCACGCCGCTGTTCCTGTTTGGATGGGGCGTTCCAAAGATGGGGCTGGAAGGTGCAGCTCTTGCACAGATCGTTGCCAGCACTATCACGTTTATCCTTTTGGTTATCTATCTGCTTAAAATCGGGCATCCCCTGGCATTGGACAAAACAACAGTCAAAAAGCTGAAACTTGATCCACAGATATTGCGCTTGATGATTAAAATCGGATTGCCGACAAGTATCCAGATGATCGTCGTCTCCATCTCGGAAATTGCCATTGTCACCTTTGTCAACCATTTCGGCGCACAGGCAACTGCAGCCTATGGGGCAATTAACCAGGTGATCAACTATGTCCACATCCCGGCCATGAGTCTGGCGATTGCCGTCGGAATCTTTGGAGCGCAATTGATTGGAGCCAATATGCAGGAACGGCTGAAAGAATTGGTAAAAACAACCGTCCGGATGAATTATATCATTGGAATCTTTTTAACCGTGACTATCTATCTGTTTAGCAGACAGGTTCTGTCGATTTTCCTGACCGACCCGTCTACGATAGAAATTGCGCAAACATCCCTGTATTTCACTTTATGGGCGTTTATATTGCTTGGTCACAACATTATTCTGTCAGGATTGATGCGTTCCAGCGGTACCGTCTTTTGGCCGACGCTGATCATTATTTCCGCGGTGATTGTCACGGAAATCCCTTCGGCTTACATCTTATCGAAGTTCTTTGGTCTGTACGGGGTTTGGATGGCCTATCCCATTTCCTTTACTGTTTCTTTGATCGGACAATATGTGTACTATCACAAGTTCTGGAAAGGGAAAACCCACCAGCGTTTCTTTGATGAAGCTGAATCAGCCGGCTCATAAACAAAAAACCGCCATTCTTTCCAAATAGAAAGAATGGCAAAAGGCCCGTGTTGGGCCTTTTTATTTAAACAAATTCAATTGTTGAACACTATCAAACGTCCACTTTAATACAAATATTCTTATTTTTGTAAAAATTTTATTTTGCTATTTTCAAGTCCTCTAATTTCCAATAAAAATTATTGGGAAGATTTATATCAATGTGTTTATCATTTCCCAATTGCTTATACTCAATTGAGTTTTTCACTTTTTCTTCCAATATCTTTTCAGAGACATCAGCTACAAATACCCGGTTATCGTTGTGAAATTTATCAAACAACTCTTGTTCCACAGGCATATTTGCTTTAACGATATAAACTCCTTTAATAGTTTTCTGGCCATCAAGGAACTCATTTAATTTTTGTTCTGGATATAAATCCCCGCCATCAGGTCGTCCGCCCAAGGTTGCTCGTAATCCCTGTTCATCAATTACTCGAATCTCAAAGTTTTCAACTTCTAAGCTATTTTCTTGAACAAAATTTTCGAAATCTTGGACAGAGAGTGCCTCTTTCATAGATTATTGAAGAAAGCAAAGTTACACTGGAAGCAGAACCAGAAGAGGCGAATAACGAGCTCCGACTAAAGCAGATTGAAGCAGAACTGAAACGAATCAAAAAACGTCGCCGCAAATGGCAAGAAGTATTTGCAAACAATGCGATCAGTTTGGAAGAGCTAAAGGAAAGTATGAGCGAGGAAAAGAAGAAGCGTTGTTAGAAGAGCTAGAAACATCCCCATACCAAACCCGAACAATCTAAAATCTTCATCAAAACTGAAGGCGAGAGGCCGCACATAAAGCCAATCATTACAGGAGATTACCAACTGCTTTAGGTTGTTTTTATAAAAAAGAGAAAACGAAAGGTTAACTGTTTTTAATTAGAATAACTTCTCCAGAGCAACCGCCTGCTTTGTCAACATGCCGGCTGCAGTCAGCTGTTAATAGTAAAAACGGTCTGTTTTGCCCATTAAAAAAAGCCTGTGCATATTCAAAAAATGACACAGGCTGGCCAGATCTTTCAGCTGTTCTTCAGTTCTTCGCGAAGACGGGGGAACATGATATTGTTTTCCAGGTGAACGTGCTGGAACATATCCGACTCCAGTTGTTCGAGCTTTTGGAAGGTAAGGGTATATGTTCGGCATGCTCCTTCCGGCAACGTATATTGATCAGTAATCTTTCTCATCTCTTTGAGGAGATCGCCGGCATCGTCGTGTTCTGATTCCAGTTCATCAATTTTTTGCAAAGCTTTTTCCAAAACCGATATGGAACCTGTTTTTTCATACTCGGCAATCAGCGGAAAAACGATTTCTTCTTCGTTAACCAGATGTTGCTCCAGATCAATCTTCAATTGATGAAACGTACGGTGCAAAGAAGACAATTCCGGGTGATTGGGGCCATGCACACGCAGAATTTTGGTGACGAATTGGCTTAAAACAGGCAATTCATTATTTAGATATGCATGATGGGTATTGACAACGTGGTTGATCAGATCCGTATAAGAAACAGCACGCCAATCAGTATCCTTATCCGCCCGCTGGTTGGCCTTCTCAAAAGCTTCATTTAATTTGGCCAGAAAAGCTCCTGCATCCAAATCCATCTGGTGCAGGGCAGTCGATAGCGGCCTGTTTCCGCCACAGCAAAAATCAATCTGATACTGTTTGAACAAATTGCTGGCGCCGGGAAAAATCGTCACGATGTCGCCGATCTTTTCGGTACCTTTAAACTTTTTATTCATTTATAACAACCTCACTTTTACTCAAAATCAAAGCGCTGGATGTTTGTAAATTTGATATAAATCCAATTGAATGCCTATCGCTCTGCTTTTACATTATTCCCCTTCAAAAAAGGCTTTATCAACCGGATTTCTGATACTAATTCTAAACCACCCGGAAAATTGGCTCAGTGAATTAGGTCACATTACCGTAAATTCCCTTTTTGTGTGTAACACCCCGGAAACCATCACACCACCGACCGTTTTTTCTGCGCCAAATATGTGAGCAAAGCAGCCACTGTGCCAAGCGCGATACAAACCACAAGTGCCACAGTCCCATACGACACTGGTTGATCCAAAATGTTGTACATTTTGTGTCCGCCAAATATCGCATTGAACAAGGGCATGGTTCCGAAATTAAAGTCGACAAACGGCCATGCCAATTTGCGTAAACTGTCACCAAGATACTCTGACATTGCTCCCCCCAAAAGTACTGTGATACCAATTCCAAACGCAACACTTTGGCTTTTGGTTAATGCTGAAATCAAACTAAGTGCCAGTCCAAAGACAATCGCAACAAATACTAACCATCCTGCGGCAAACAGGGTTGCGCCGCCAATCGTCATATTCAGCGCGGAAAATTCAAACCCGCTGAGAGAGCGAACAGGCGCATCAATTCCGCTCAAATCACTATATCCCAGCCAAGTTCCAGTAAAGAAGGCAATCAGATAGACAACAGAAATAATTGCGGACGTGAGACCCGCGCTGAGCAATTTAGCGGTAACAATTTCCCGCCTTCCCTTTGCCGAGCAAAGGATGATACTATCCATTTCAGTCTTGACTTCCTGTGTAAACAGTGGAGAAATAACGAATGTCAATACCATCATGAAGAGGAAAATTACTATAATGCCTTCATACATAACAAAAAGAGTATTCCAGAAATAGGCGTGTTCAAAATAAGGCTCGCCGTGGGAAAGCTCTGTATTCAGCCGTTCCTGATAGTACCGATACGCATACGAATCAGTTTGATTCGATTCCTCCAGCTTTTTCAGCTTTTCCTGAATGGGATAGACCCCTGAAATATCCTGGCCGTTTTGCTTTTCGGGACCATTCCAATATATGTTTACTCTTTCTCCGAACGAGTTGTATCGGAAATGAAATTTCAGTACAGGATTGCGGTTAATCTGAAAAGCGAGCGGTTCGCCAGTGCCGTATTTGGCAACGGTCGCTTCATAAATCGCCTTTGATTCCTTATACTGTAACGGGTCAAATGGTCCCGAGTTTTCCGAAAGCAGGTGTTTGTATTTCGCAATTGCCCGTTTTGACTGCTCGGAGTTGTCGAGTTCAAATTCCCCTGACGCCATCGAAAAGCCAACTGCAGCATAGACAACAAACAAAACCGCCAGAAAAATGAGCTTGCCTTTATTAAAAAGCAGCTTTTTCATCTCATATTTGAACAATTTCATATGGCGCATCCTCTTTCAGCGTTGAATTCATAAAGGTAAGCGTCTTCAAGCGTCGGTATTGCAGGAACTGCATCGGCTGCAGGCTTGTCATCTGATACAACCCGTACCTCTATCCGGTCGCCTATGGGTAAGACGCTACTGACAATGTGGTCATTTTGGTAAGTAACAAGCTCATCAACCATCATTCTGAGAAGCCAGACCTTGCCCTCCATTGCATCCACATAATGCTGGTTACTTTCCATCCGTCCTACCTTTCCGTTTTTGATCATGACGGTCTGTTTGGCAATGGAATCAATGTCGGAAACGATGTGTGTAGAGAGCAGCACTGTTCTGTCCCGGGAAAAAATCGAAACAAGGTTGCGAAACCTGATGCGCTCATGCGGGTCAAGACCTGCGGTTGGTTCATCCAGTATAAGTATCTCCGGGTTGTTTAGCAGTGCCTGCGCAATACCAAGCCGACGCTTCATGCCACCGGAATAGTTGATACATTTACGGTGCAAATCTCTTGATAAACCAACTTGCTCGGCCAGATCCCTGATCTTGTTTTCTGTAACTCCGCTTTCACAACCTTTTAGTGCCGCAACAAAGCGCAAATAGTCAAGCCCTGAAAATTCAGGGTAAAAATTCAATGACTGCGGAAGATAGCCCAACTTTGAGCGATATTCCCGGTCACAGCTTTTTCTGTTTTTCCCGTTCATAAAGACTTCTCCGCTGCTTGCATCCATGACGCCGACCAAAATTCGGATGAGCGTGCTCTTGCCAGCCCCGTTAGGCCCCAGCAATCCGTAAACGCCGTTTTCCAGTTCAAAGCTGACGCCATTTAAGGCTTGTTTTTTACCAAAATTTTTACTGATGTTTTCAATTGTCAGCTTCACACAAACGCCTCCTTTACAAGTTTTTAAGCTTATTATGAGAGGCGTTTCTAAATTGCCGGATTAAAAAAAATAAATATTTTCTAAACGAAAAAACAACAATTTATAAATAAAAAAACCATGTAGGTGTCGCCTACATGGTCTTATTAATACTGCATATTATATTTTAACGGTTAAGCCTGTATCCTGCGCCCCATACGGTTTCAATAACTTTTGGTCTCGATGGGTCCTTCTCAATTCTCTCCCGAATACGGTTAATATGCACCGTAACAGTAGCGCTGTCGCCAATATAATCAAAACCCCATATTTTTCCAAAAAGCTGTTCTTTTGAAAAAACTGTATTTGGATTCTCCCCGAGGAATAATAAAAGCTCAAACTCACGGTTACGCAATTTAATTTCGGTTTCTCCCTTGTAAACTTTCCAGCTTTTAGGCAATATTTTCAAGTCACCGATGATAATCGTATCATCTTTGCTGTCTTTTCCGGAGTTTGTCAGCCGTTCATAACGACTCAGATGAGATTTGACTCTCGCCACCAATTCGGCAGGATCAAAGGGTTTGGTAATGTAATCATCCGCTCCAAGGCCAAGCCCGCGAATTTTATCTGCGGACTCTGAACGTGCTGTTACCATAAGGATGGGAATATTGATTTTATCCCTTATTTGCCTGCATATATCATAACCGTTCTGCCCCGGCAGCATCAGGTCAAGCAGTACCAGGTCATAACCACCTTTTTGAAGAGTCTCCAACGCTTTTTTTCCATCCGCTATGATCTCTGTTTTAAAATCGTTTATTTCCAGATAGTCCTTTTCCAGCATAGCAATTTCGGCGTCATCCTCAACAATAAGTATCTTGCTCAAAGGTTCTACTCCTTTCCACACGGCAGAGAAATTTTAATTTGAAACCCGTGATCGTTTTTAGCCGTTACAAATCCGCCATGCGCTTCCACAATGTATTTCACAATATACAGCCCAAGTCCGCTACCTTCGCCATTTTTGGTGCTGCGTGCCTCATCACCTCGCCAAAATCGCTCAAACAAATGCGGAAAATGTTTTTCCGACACGCCCTGACCGTTATCAGCAAACAGCAGGTGTTCCATGCCACGCTCACGCCATACCGATATTTGTAAGACAAGGGATTCCGCGTTTGCATATTTTATCGCATTTTCTGTCAAGTTAATCAATGCGCGGCGCATTTGCTCTGTATCAATTTTCACGGGATGCGGGACAGATGTTGCGTCAACGGTCATCTTCACACCTTTATTAACAAGCTCGTCACGCATATTCTCTGCAAACTTTTTGGCGAACTCCCCTAAATCCTGGGCTTCAAGCGAAAGCGGCAAATTACCCGTTTCCAGGTTTGAGAAATAGAATAGCTTTTGTAAAAGCACATCTATATCACATGCTTTTTTATAAGCGATGGAGAGGTACTGTTCCCGTTTTTCCGGAGTGCTGGCCACGCCGTCACGCAAGCCTTTGATATAGCCTTTGACAGAGGTCAAGGGGGTCCTGAGGTCGTGGGAGATGCCAGCGATCAAGTCCATGCGGGCTTTTTCATAAGCAGCGGTTTTTTGCCGCTCTATCAAAAGATGCTTCTGCATTTGATTAAACGCTGTGCAGACAGACGCAAACTCGTCCTTGCCCGTATAAACTATCGGTTTCGATAATTCGCCATTTCCAATGCGCTTTGCGCCATCTGACAAGGCGTTTAATGGGCGAAGGATGCGCCATGCCATTTTGCGCGTGAAAAGTTGGCTAAGCAACAGAATAGCCATGACAATCAGGCAGGATATTAGAAACAACTGCGGAAAATCCATATTATTACTATTCGGGTTATTTGTTTTACCGCCAACAGCAAATAATGAATATGCGCCGTCTTCAACAGCAGCAAACGTCATATCCTGCACTTTTCCCGTCAACACGTTTTGCCCAGGTTCCAGCGGTTTAAGGCTATTTATAATTCCACCTTGTGAACCGCTATCGCTGAGCGTGGAAAAAACAACATCGTTATCCTCCAAGATGAGCAGCTTATAACCTTGTTCGGAAAGTTGGCCGTTCAGTGTATCCCAATCTTTTGCTGAAGTATCAAATTCGTCGAGTGTTTCTCCGACTTGAAAGACGTTTTTATCCAATATCTCCTTGCCGGGATCATCCGGCAACAGGAATATTATTATACTTATTACAGCAAGCAGGGAGACAAGCGAAAGAAGCACCAAAACAGCACTTGAAATCATAATACGGTTAATAATCCTCATGACATCCCCCTCCTTTCAGGCATAATACTATCCCAAAATTATAGTTCTCACAGGCATTTGACAAAGCCCGTTTGCAGTTCATCTGTCAATTCCATCGATTTATCGTATTCTTTATTTGAATCAGTAGCAATATTGCCCTGCAAAGTAGAGAGAATCGACGGTCAGGAAATAAGGTTTGTGGCATAACGTCAAAAAACGAGGAACCTGGCAAAATTTGCCTATATAAATCACAAAAGTGCTCTTGCAACCAGTTACATTCCAGTCTCTTTTTATGCACAATTATATTCAGCTTTATAAAAAACTCATCCAAAGAAGATAAACACCAAACAATATACATATTACAAAAAAAATATTTTTAAAAATCTCTTTTCTTATGAGCTCATTTTTTGCTACTGCTGATTTTGTTTCTTCAGGTTTTAAAAAACGGTAAAAGGATTTTAAAAGGGTATACCAGCCAATAAAGGTAACAACGCCCCTGTAGCTAAATTCCCATATATTCAGGACTGAAACCTGGAATGCTCCGATAACTAGACATATAAGCCCTGTTGTTAAAATAAACGCTTCATTATCTTTTGCTCTTAGCATCATGTCATATAGCTTTTTATTGAAAAGCATAGCCGCAAAAAAGGCTATTGAAAAAATACCCCAAAATCTCGCGAAAACTATTGCCATATCCATAAACCACCACTTCATTCCCATCAACAAAAAATATGTTGATGTTTTGTAATATTAATCATTTATATTACAAAACTAATATATGCTTTTAAATAACATTTGTCAATAGTTATGTAATATAGTTTTACAATATTACAAAACCGTGCTATACTCATTTACGTGGGTGATTATATGAATGGATATTTAAAGCGAACTACGGAAAAAAGAAACGCTGTTTTACGCGCAGCGCAAGAGCTTTTTTTTGAGAATGGTGTTACAGAAACCAGTATTTCTGATATTTCCAGGAAAGCAAAAGTTTCCCAAGGCTCGATCTACAATTATTTCGGGAGTAAAGAAGCCATACTTAATGAAGTATTATATGAACACATAACGAAGGCACTCAACTCAACAGAAGCTGTATTGGAACTTGATTTACCTTTTTCTAAAAAAATAGAGATGATGTTTTCATTAAGAGATGAATCAGACAGTGTTATGAGCAATAACTTTTTAAAATCGGTTGCGTGGAATGACCCGAAAATAGTTGGATTATTCCGACAAATATTACTGGAAAACGCCTTACCCTTTATCACCAAATTTATTGAGCTAGGAAAAAAGGAAGGTGCGATTGACAAACATATATCAGTTGAAGCAGTTATGGCACATATATCAGCATATATGACTATATTTACTCATCCTGATTTTCTAAATGCAAGTGAAGAATATAAGGAAAGTATTTACAGATTGTTTTATTATGGAATTCTCGGAAAGTGATTTATCAGTGTGCCTTTAAAAATATGTTTGAAGCTGCACAAAGGAATCATTTGCAACCTGGCTGTCTTAATGAACCCCGTTTTCCGACATTTAAGCAACAATTGAAGATATAGATTGGCGAAACTATTCAGGGGATAATATCCTTAAGCAGAATGTGCGTCATTCAGAATTTTATATATTGATCCTTCCAGAAAGGAAAAATATCCCTGTAAACAAACAGTTGCTCTTTCAGGGTAAGCTCAATACAGACATCTGCGTCAGGATTTTTTGATCCCGGCATCTTTTAGTGATTTCATATAGCGACGACTCGTCATTTGGCATCCATTGCTTCTCCAATTAATCAGGCTCCTGTCATTTGTGCCAAAAGGAAATCGGTTATTTAAAAGCTCGATCAACAGCCAAAAGCAACTCATCCGTACGACAAAATCGTGAAAATTTGTATCTGACATTCTTTTTCTCACAGACAACCACAAAGGATAGCTCCAGCCATCCGGACCACACCAGATTTTTGTCAGTCCATTTGAAACATTATTTGGATCGTAAGACAGGAATCAATCCTTCCGACTTTCTTTTTCCGCTTGGCCTGGCATTGTCCTTATAGCAGGCAAAGATCCAAAAGTACACACAGGATTTTGGCGACAAATTGACTAAAACAGGCAGTTCATTATTCAGGTATCCATGGTACGTTGGACTATAAAATTTATCAGGTCCGTAGAACTAAAGGTTTTATCAACCGGACTTCTGCTGCTAATTCTGGGCCACCTTAATTAGTCATATTTCCGTAAATTTCATTAAAAAAGCGATCCTGCCAGTTTGGAAGCTGGAGAGGATCGCCAGTTTAAATCATTTATTTTGTTCTAAATAAATTTTTGCTCTTATTTTACCGGTTTGCGAAGGTTAAACAGTGCCTTGACTGCAAACCATACCAACGGTACTACACCAGCCAGGATAAAGATACTGTCTGGAATGAGACGAATCCACAGCAGAGTTCTTACCAGACCATCCTGATAGAAAGAAGGGTCTCTTGCAAACCAGAATCCATTGGCAAATGCCTCTTGCAACTGAATGACACCTACCGGCAACAAGGTTATGATAACCATGCCTGCCAAACCAATGTTCAATCCCCAACAAGAGATTTTCAAAAGCTTGTCAGTTTTCTCGGTCCATCTATCCGGACGGACAATGTGGCGCATCGAGTAAAGCAGGACGGCGACGGCAAACATTCCGTAAACACCCATCATGGCTGCGTGTCCATGAGTCGGGGTGAGACCTGAACCATGCTCGAAGTACGAAATGGATGGCAAGTTGATCAGGAATCCAAGAACACCGGCACCAATCAGGTTCCAGATCGCTGTAGAAATGAGGAACCAGAACGATGCGCGATGAGGAAATTTCCTGCCCCCTGCATTCAATACTCTGTATTGTCCGTAAGCTTCTAGAATCAGCAATGAAAGCGGAATCACTTCCAGCGCAGAGAACACGGCGCCAAGTCCTATCCATAAATCCGGTGCTCCAATCCAGTAGTAGTGGTGACCGGTACCGATTACACCACTACCCATCAGAATGATTAATTGGAAATACAATGCTCTGAGTGTTGACTTCCTGGTTACCAGTTTCATTTGAACCATAAGGAAACCAATAATCACAACAGCAAATACTTCAAATACTCCTTCAACCCACAAGTGTATGATCCACCAGCGCCAGTAGTCTGCATACGTAATATTGCTGCCCGGGTTGAAGAAAAAGGCAAATACATAGAATAGTGGTACAGCAATTGCTGCATAGAAGAGAAGGTGAACGAGTCCTCCCCGGTCTGTTTCAGAACGAAGTGCGCTTCTGATACCACGCCATACTATAAACAGCCAAAGAGCCATTCCTATTGCCAGAACGACTTGCCAAATCCGTCCAAGTTCGAGATATTCCCACCCCTGATGTCCAAACAGGAACCACAAGTTACCAAGGTAACCGTTGACACCAAGCCATTCACCGATCATGCTTCCAAATACCAGCACAACAAGTGCCCAGAAGAGAAGATCAACCAATAATCCTTGACGTTTTGGCTCTTTTCCTCCAACTAAAGGTGCTACGAAAATTCCCAGTCCCAACCATGCCGTTGCAATCCAGAAGACAGCCAGTTGCAAATGATAACCTTTTGCAATATTAAATGGTAACATTTCTGCAATCCAGTCAAGACCGTAGAATGAGTTAGGCTCCAGGTAATAGTGGGCCAAGAGACCGCCAAATCCTACCTGAAGCAGGAACAATACAAGTACGACCACAAAATACTTGCCTGTTTTCACCTGACTTGGTGTTACAGGGGTATTAGCCAAATCAAATGCTGGAAATTCTCCCGGTTTATATGCTTCTTCCATTTCCAGTTTATAACGCTGATAGAAATAAAGAATCAGAGCGATAAATCCTACTAAGATCGCTGCACTGGCTGCACTCCAGAAGTTTGCCGAAAAGCCCATTTCATTGCCGGCCTCACTATCAAATGGCCAGTTATTGGTATAAGTAGCGTCGGTACCCGGGCGAATCGTGCTGGAGATCCATGCCGTCCAATAGAAGAAATCAGCTACTTGCGTCAACTGGTCACCTTCGGCTACCCAAGCCCTGTTATTTTCCGGCATATCCTCTTCCTTGATCAAATTCGCTTTGAGACCGTGTCCATCCCCTTCGGTAAATACTTTCGCATAATGCCTGCGTACCTGTTCAAGGGCATAAATTTGAGCTTTCGTCAAGGTTAACTTGTCTGTCTGTGCGTCATAACGGTTTTTTTTGATTTCCGTTTTGACATTCTCTTTAACAACAGCTTGTTCATCAGTTGTCAAATTTTTAAAAGTTTTATTGAACATTTCCCGGGCTTTGTATTCCTGCATCGATGTAGTGACAAGATGCAGAGTTTCAGCCGTATAATCAGGCCCCAGGTAGGAACCATGACCTAAAACCGAACCATAATCCATCAAGCCATATTTTTGATAGACTGCCTGACCGCCCTTAATCTGGTCAACGGTTGTGATTACTTCACCAGTTGGCCCAATCACTTTCGCCGGCCGCGGAGCCTGCTCTTTATAGATCCAGAAACCGCCGACTAACAGAACAGTGAAACTGGCTATTAGCGTGATGATAAGGATTTGTTTCAACAGCGACTTTTTGGCGGCATTTCCGGAAAATTTAGATCCAGACATAATCTCTCCTCCCCGTTAATTTATTTTTCTGATCTACATGAACAGTATAAAGGGAGGGTGTCTGTCCGGGTTGTGATTTAATTCACACTAACCCTTTTACTAAATATTAGTTTTATTTTTTGTCACACTTTTATAAATTAAAGGCATGTTCATGTTCTCACAGGGATTGACAAAAAAACAAGCCGCTCAAGCGGCTCAAAACAAATAATCTGATGCTGTTATACAAACAGACAGACTCATTCCTTTTCATCCAGTATCTCAATATAACCTTTCGTACCATTAACTCGGACATACTGGCCGTCTTTCAATAACCCTGTTGCATTCTCCACACCACAAACGGCGGGAATTCCATACTCTCTTGCCACAACCGCCCCATGGGTCATCGTGCCCCCAATCTCGGTGACCAATCCTTGGGCCGAATGGAATAAAGGAGTCCAGCCGGGGTCTGTATAAGGTGCCACCAAAATATTCCCTTTTTCCAAAGTTCCCTCTTCCAGCCGACGTACCACCTTGACAAAGCCTTCCGTAACGCCAGCCGAGACAGGAATCCCGATCAATGCCCCGGGAGGAGCTTCTGTATTGCTTCTTTCGGCAGTAAATATTTCCCCATCACTTGTCATGACGCGAGGCGGAACAAGCTTTTGATACTGCTTTTCCATTTGTTTTCGGGACTGGATCAATTCCTTGACATTGTTATGCAAACGATTTTCCAGCAAGGCAATGATTTCATTGAAAGTAAGATAGAAAATGTCTTCTTTATGGTCAATAATCCTCTTCGCACATAAAATTTCCGCTTCTTCCAAGCAAGCATCCCGGTATACGCCAAAACAGCGGATAATCATATACTTGGGCAATTCGCGAGTTCCCGTCATGTAGCGGTAAAGGTGGATGAAACGGGACAGTTTTTTGGCTTTTCTTGCCCCTTTCGTTTTCCTGACTCTTGTCAACAAGCTTTGAATAGCCTCGTTTGCCTCTCTTGCACCTTGTTCGAACTTTTCCCGGTGTTCATTGGGCTTGTTCGACCGCATGTGGCTCAGTATGGATGGGACAAGTATGGTTGGCGCTTCTTTATAGCGGGTTCTGGTAATATCTATTTCCCCCTGGGCTCGCATACCGAATTGCTCCATAAAACGGTCCAGTTCTGCCTTAAACACATCGCCACCTTTTACTTCTTTCAATCCTTCGTAAAAAGTTTTGTCGACAGCATGCTCAAGATATTCAGCCACTTCCGGATAATTTCTTGCGATATCCGCCAAATCTCCAATCTTCAGACCCATTTCACTTGTGACATTGTCAGGAGGAGATTTGTGAATGGAAGCACTTAATTCTTCACCCAGCCATTTTTGCACAAGCCGTTCAATTTCAGGCCGGGCAATCACACCGACAAAAGTACAGGCCAAAGAATCCAGCAGGGAATAAAACAGCTTGCCTCCGGCATGTTCCTGGACATATTTGATCCGTTCCGAACCAAATCGCTTATTTGCACCTTGTTTAAAACGGGCCAACTCCTGATCAAAAGCAGAGTTCACTTTTTTAACAGCCCTAACAGGATCTTCAAAGTATATCATTCTGATCAGTCTGGGGAGCAATCTGCCACAAAGATCAAATATAAATTTCCACACACGAAATACCCGTTTGGTCATCCTTTTTTTCGGAATTCTTTTTTCAAATTCTTCCCGCAGTACTGCTTTTTTCAGTGCTGAAATATCATCGTCCGGCATGGTAACCCGGCTCAGCTTCCGCCGAACAAATTCCGCATACAATACTTCAGAACAATCAAGATACAGCCTTCCCCCAGCCTCTACATAGACATCACTTTCGTCACAAGCAGAATTTTTGCCCAGAGGAACAATCGTTCGCATAACAGAAATCCCCAGCGGCTTCATATAGTCTGTCATCATCTGTTTGTGACCTAACGACAAATAAATCCGGTAATTGTTGTCGCTTGCGGGTGGAACCGGAAATGCCGAAGTAACCGGACGGCTTTGCAAAATGTAGATCTGTCCGTCTTCCATCCCCCACTCAATATCCTGTGCCGAACCATAATGTTCTTCAATTTTGCGGCCTACTTCGGCGAGTTCAAGAATTTCTTTATCGGGCAGTACCTGTTTTTGCTGAAACTCGGGGGGAAGTTGCCTGGTTTTAGTTCCGCCTTCTTTAACAGGGAAAATACCTTTTTCCTTTTTTGCAATCTGTTTAAAGACGATTTCATTGTCGCGCACTTTGTACAAATCAGCCGAAACAATGCCGGAAACAAGCGCCTCACCCAGTCCAAATCCGGCGTCAATGGAAACCGTGCGTCGATGTCCGGTAACCGGATCCAACGTAAACATGATTCCAGCCTTGTCCGGCAAGATCATCCGCTGAATGACAACAGACATCCACACAGACTGATGATCCAAACCGTTTTTGGCACGGTATAAAATCGCCCGATCCGTGAACAGGGAAACCCAGCATTTTTTTACTGCTTCAATGAGTTGATCTTCTCCCCTTACATTCAGAAATGTTTCCTGTTGTCCCGCAAAAGAAGCTGTCGGCAAATCTTCCGCTGTCGCGCTGGAACGAACAGCATAAGCATGATTTTTGCCCAGTTTCGCCCAAGCTTCGACAATCTCTGTCCTGGTGGATTCCGGAACCGAAACAGCGAGAATTTGTCCGCGAATTTGCTCTCCTGTCATGCGAATCTCATCAAACTGATCCGGTTTTAACCGGTTTAGCCGGTCAAACCATTGTTCCATTTCAACATTCGCACCAATCCATTTCCGATATGCCTTTGTCGACACGCAAAATCCGGGGGGAACAGGAAAACCGGCTTTGGTCATTTCTCCCAGGTTTGCCCCTTTCCCGCCGACAGCTGATAAATCCTTGCGGTCAATCTCATCAAAATGGAGGACATATTTCATCAATTTTCACTTCCCTTTAAAGAGAAATCAATATTCTTCACAATAAAAAAGGATAATGACAATTTATTCCCCGCTATTTTTGTAGACTCCACGCTTAAAGATATCCAACATCAGTTTATATTCGTTTAATACCTCATCCCATCTGTCAATCCCCTTTTCCTGATACTCTGCAAACCGCTTGATCCATTGTTGGGTAAATGCATTCAAACTGAGGAAAATGAAAGAAATCGCCTTATCAATATCCAGATCGGGACGAAATTTGGATCGATCAATCCCCTCAAACATAAAAGACAAGGAAATCTTTTCAAAGTTTTTTAACCTTTTTTCAGCTTCATCAGGAAATTTTTTGAGTAACTCATCGAAAGCTGTAAGCAAAAAAGAATACATGGTTGGCTGTTGTAAAAAATATCGAAACTTGAATTCAACCCTATAAATGATTCGATCAAAGAAGTCTGCCGGTAAATTCGGCAGGGGAGGAATCAACTTGTTTATTTCATTGGTATATTGATTGACACAATAATCAAATGTAGCCAAAAAAAGATGTTTCTTGCTTCCAAAGTAGTGAAACAAGAGCCCCTTGGAAATAGAAGCCTCCCGGATAATCCTGTTGGTTGACGCTTTGTCATAACCTTGTTCGGCAAATTCCGCAATTGCTGCATGAAGGATTTTTTTTCTTTTCTCTTCAGGGACCTGTTGATAAATCTGTTTCATAATTCTACCTCCATTGACCATATGGTCAATACTAGCGTAAATTTATTTTACCTCTTATTGACCATGCGGTCAATGGATTGATGAAAAAGGACAATAATATGCCAAATTCAAACCAAAGCCCTATCTGCTTCATTTTTGCCATTTTGGCAATGGATGCCACCAGTAAACTCTGATCCTTTCATCGTAAGAAGAACTATAAAATAAAGCACGGGTGCCTGCGAGAGAAAAATCGCCCAAGCTCCCGCTAAATAAACAGACCGAGGGACAATCTTCCCTCGGTCGATTGTTTTATTTTTTGCCCAACGGCAAAGGAAGTCCAAGCCAATCCTCATAAAACGTATCAATATCAGGCTCAAAATCTTTCAGCACAGGGTACCAGGGAGGAACTGCCTCTACCTCCAGCTGCGAGGCACACTTTGGACAATAATACTCCCGGATGACCTGCCACTTTGGATCAGGAGCGAGCATTTTCGGATAAAGTTCGTTCATTTTTTCTTCCGTGTCACGAACATAAACAAGTGCATGCAGTTTCCAGTTATCCCGGTAATCGCAATACTCATGCCCGCAGTCACATTTGACGATACGATTCCCGTTTTCTTTTTGCACAATGTACAGGTGCAGTCCGGCCGGAAGCAAAATCGGGTCATCCCAGGGCACCCGTGCCTGCAAAATGCTCAAATACGTTTGAAAGCGGTCTTTATCCTTGAAATTGGACAAGAGGTCCTTCAGCTTGTAAAAATCAATCGTACCATCAATCAGCTCTTCAATCGTCTTGCGGTCATGTTGAACGGTCATTGAAACACCTCCATGTTCTCTTTAATTAAAAGCCTTCGCCCACACTTCAGGGATTTCTGTTGATTTTTGCTCCAAATACGGGTATCTCCAATTCGTCTTCCGTCAAGTTCCAGCTCTCCGGCAGATTCCAGAATCTCTTGAATTCACCGGCGAATTTTTCGCTAAGCGCAAAACTGCTTGCATACATGTGGCGCACCTGAACAGATGCCTCTTTCTCCAGAATCTGTTCACGTTCTTTTTCCATCCATTGTTTGGTTGCCATTCCCCGTTTCAGGCGCTCTTTGCGGATTTTCCGACGGCGCTTTTCGGTGGCCTTTTCATCAACCGTGTAATGCCCTTTCTCGTCCTGATGGAATACTGCTCCATAAACTTTTTCCGCATAACGCGGCAGCAAATAACCGCCATTCAAATCGTCTTCAATTGCTTTGGGTTTCCTCTCCAGCGGATCTCCAAATCCGGGACCTCCGCGCAAATAGTTCAGATACAAGTCATAATTTTCGAAAATCGTTTCCGTTGTAATAGCCTGTTTGTCCCGGATAACTTCCTTGGCCTCAAACAGCTGTTCATACTGTGGATAATCCGGATCGGTATCTCCTCCTGTTGGAATCGGCAACTTCCTGGCAATTCGTTCTTTCAGATCAGTCTTATGCGCCTCAAACCGATAGCCTGCAGCTGCCGGATAGCCTCCCATCAAACCGCAATCGCTGGAAATATAGCCATTACCCATGAAAAACATGGTCCAGTCTTTGGCTCCGTAAACCATGCGCAATGTCTCATAACCGGATCCTCCCCGATATTTTCCATATCCTGCTGTATTGGGCTTGATGCTTCTGCCCAGATAGAGAAGCGGTTCCGCCAGTTCCCAGATTTCCATATCCCCCATATCTCCTTCAGGGTTCCAAATCGCCGCTGCGTGGTCAATTCCATCTTTCACTGCACTGGCACCTACGCCCTCCGCTGCTGATTCAAAACTGTTGACGGCGTGCGATTCATTAAACTGGTTATATCCCCCACCTTGTAACCAGTTTGAAGTATTGGCATTTCCGGCATTAACCTCTTCAAGATAGCCGCGGGCAAAATATTGACGGCTTAAAGCGCGCCACAACGGACTCCAGGCTGAAACAAGGAAATGCCAGGCATAACTGTGAGCTGTTTGAATATCGTCCGGATTTAACCAGGAACCGTATGGCAAGTCAAATTTGCTTGCGTAGTAAGCGCCGTCGTTTACCCGGTCATTCGGGATCAGCGTTTGTGACATCATTACCCAGATTCCGCTGGTGATGGAAACAGGTGTAGTGTTATAACTGTGCCATCCCCACCGGCCCACTCCCTCAAAGTCAATTTCGAATTTCCCGTCTTTATGAATAATCATTTCTGTCGGTGCGTGCATGATTGTATTGACGCGGGCAAATGGTGGAACATCCAGATTTTCATACGGGACATCGACAAAAGAAGCCTGGCGGTACCGCCCCGGAATCAAAAGTGTCTTGATCTGGTTTATAAATCCGCGACGCCCGTCCTCAATCACTTCACGTACAAACTGTTTGTAGGTGCCGATTCCTTCCTCTTTCACTATATCAAGCACCAAATCCCGAATCATGTGGCATCCCGCAATCCGGGTCCGCTCATCCAGCAACCAGTACTTTTTCGTACGTACCGAGCGCTGGCTTTCTATTAACCAGTCCCTGGACAAGGTATCATTGGACCCGATTTTCCGGCAGGCGACCTGATATCCATCATCATAACGGGTTACAGGTCCCACTGTCATGCTTCCCGGGGCTGTGGCTCCGGTATCAATAACGTGGGTTACTCCGCCAACCCAGCCGATCAGCTCTCCTTTCCAAAAGATCGGGACAATCGTGTGCACATCACAGGGGTGAACATTCCCGATATGGCAATCATTGTTACAAAAAATATCTCCATCCTCGATGCCAGGATTTTCTTCATAATCATTATTGATCATGTATTTAATGGCCGCACCCATCGTACCCACATGAATGATAATCCCGGTCGAAGTAACAACGGAATCTGCTTCCGGCGTATACAGGGTAAAACAAAGTTCCCCTTCCTGCTCCACAATCGGCGAAGCAGCCACACGTTTGGCGGTTTCCCTGGCGTGGACAACTCCTCCCCGTAATTTGGCAAAAATCTTCTCAAACCGGATCGGGTCCGATTCTTTAAAGGGCAATCTGTCCAAACCGCTGTAATAACCTGTTAAGCGGCTGATCTCATCTGTCTCCTGACGCATCTGTTTCAACGTTTTTCCATCCCAGCCAATCGGCTTGCGCCAGGAGTTTTTCTCTTTATCAATTTGAATAGTCATATTTTTTTCCCTCCTTAATCCACTTCAACCAAGTGAAAGATGCGATGCTCGTCAAGAATAGTCTCAAATCCCGGCGGCACGACAAAGGTGGTTGCCGGCGATTCGATAATGGAAAATGCCTGAATCCGGTTGCCAGCTTTCAGTTTTTCCATTTCCCAGATATCCGCTTCCGTCCATTTACCTTTCCAATATACCTCTCTTTTTCCGAGATAAGCTTCTTGGGACGGTTCTTCACCGGACAATGCCTCTTTCGGAATTTTGGGCTTCACCACATCAACAAGCCCTCTGACAATAGCGCCAGTGATGCTGTAACCCAATTCCGGGGATCTGGCTGCCTTTGCATAGACGCGGGTATACACCTCTTCAAATGCTTCTACCAGCGCATCCCAGTCCTGTACGTCTTTAAAGCTTTCAATGGGCGCCTCAATTTCCAAATCGTTTAATTGCCCTTGGTATTGCATCCGGAAATAGAGCCGGAAATCTACTTCTTCCATTTCAAAATGATTTTTCTCAAACTCATTTCCTACTCTTTCTTTCAACTCACTCCATGCGTCTTGCAATTCCTTTCCGGCCTCTTGCTTGATTTTGTCAGCAGCCCCATCATCCACATTGATATCAAGTGTCTTGTCATAGCGATATTCAAAATCAGCTGCGGCACAGCCAAAAGCAGAAAATCCTGCAGCCCAGGCCGGTACCATTACTTTTTCAAATCCCAAACCTTTCGTATACCCGGCGGTATGCAGCGGTCCTCCTCCGCCGTAAGAGAAACAGACATACTGCGTTGGCGAATAACCTTTTCCCAGGATCATCGATTCCAGATAATTTTTGAGTTGTGATTCCAGCAAATCAATTACACCATAAGCGGCTTCTTCTACTGACAGTCCCAGCGGATCGGCAATCTGTTCTTTCACCGCTTTATAGGCGCGCTCCGGATAAAGTTTAACCTCTCCGCCCAGAAAGTTGTCAGGATTGATGAGCCCCAGCACCACATGGCAATCCGAAACCGTAACCGTGTCAACCCCGCCTTCCGGGTAACAGACACCCACACGATAACCGGCACTGTCCGGTCCCAGTGTAATTGATTTGTAGTTGGGATCTACCCGAACATAACTTCCCGCTCCGGAACCAACCGTATCCATGGCCACCAGCGGCAAGGACAGAACCAGACGTGCCATGTCCGGACTCGGATTTATGCTGAGGTCCCCTTGCGTAATCAAAGCAATGTCAAAGCTGGTTCCGCCAATATCGGAACAGGCGATGTTGGGAATCCCCAGTAACTCTCCCAGATACTTGGCTCCCACCACGCCGCCAATCGGACCAGACACCAGCGTTCTGGCCAATTCGTTCGCTTCAATGCTGATCGTACCGCCATGGCTTGCCATAACACGCAGGTCAAATGCGGCTCCGATATCCGAAATACGATGATTAATTTTTTGCAGTGTTTTACGCGATGGATCGGCAGCATAAGCTTCGATGATGGTCGTATTGGTCCGGTGTGACTCCTTCCGCACCGGGTAATAGTCAACAGATGCGAAAACAGGAATATCCTTGCCGGATTGTTTAATCATTTCCTGGGCAATATCCCTGACTTTCCGTTCATGTTGAGGATATCGGTACGAATGCAGCAAACTGATCACAATCGCTTCAACATCCATTTTTAACAAATCGTACACAGCTGGTTCTATTTCATGTTCATATAGCGGTATAACCACATTTCCAAACAGGTCAACCCGTTCAGTTACACCACGTGTCAATTCTCTGGGAACAAGCGGAGGATCATACCGGTGAGTATTGATGTGCAACCGGTCAGAGTAAGAATAGCCCAAATAAGCCTGAATGGCTCTTCCCATACGATGGAAATCTTCCATTCCTTTATTGACAATCAGTCCAACACGGCGCCCTCTCCGCTGCACCAAACGGTTGAGCATTGCGGTACCTGAATAAACACCGGCCAGAAGTTTCGGGAATTCTGCCTGAACTGTTGTATCCCAATAAGTAAGCGCATCTTTTGCTGAATTGATCAAACCAATGGATTCATCATACGGTGTTGATTGTGCCTTCCCAACCACAAACTCTCCCTGGTCATCAATAATGAAGGTGTCTGTCATCGTCCCCCCGGCGTCAATGGCCAAGATTTGTGAATTCTTTTCCAATCAACCTCTCTCCCTTCCTGCTTATTGAATCCAGACATGTTGACGCCAGTCCCCTGCTTTGCTGACATCTTGTCTGCTCATCTATTTAATAAGCAAATTGGATGCCAACTCCAAACACAAAAAATTTTCCCTGTTTTACGGCCAACTCCGTTTTTTCATCAAGCCATTTTACAGACATGCTGTAGCAAACCGATACGGTTGTAGCGATACAACAGGATAATTGCACAGCAAAAAGTCCCGTTTGTAACGGGGCATAAGAATAAAAAAAGTGAGAAGAAGCGATTTTCAGGACTTCGTTCCATCTCCGCCTTGCAAGAAGGAGGCAGGGGGCTCCGGCTTTCACCTTCAGGGGACTCTCCAGTCGGTACGCTCAAACAGTTCTTTCCGTTTATCCGATGTCTCTTTACATCGGCATTGACACTACTCCACTTCTAAAAAAAATAGTATTCTCATACTTTGTTGACAAACTGAAAGCCCCGTTATTTATGGGGCTTTCAGTTTGTCTGAATCCTATATTTCTTTAAGCGCCGGTAAAGCGTGGTGCGGGCAATCTTCATCCGGCGCGCCACTTCTGACAAATTCCCTCCGGTCTCATCCAGAAGACCAAGCAGCACTTTCCTTTCTTCATTTTCCATGAGATTCCAGCCAGATCGTTTTTCTTTATTTTCAGCCAGACTGATTTTTTTCATGACAGGAGGCAAATGATGAAATTGAATCCTTTTCTCATCACAGAACAATACTCCGTGTTCCAAAGCATTTTGTAGTTCCCTGACGTTTCCCGGCCAAGGATAAACTTTAAAAAACGCCAGTGTCTCTTCTGCGATTCCCTCAATTTCCTTTTTATGCTGATGCTTGAACTTTCTGACAAAATGCTCTGTCAAAAGCGGAATATCTTCCTGTCTCTCCTTGAGTGGAGGAATGTGCAATGAGACTACATTCAAACGGTAATACAGATCTCTTCGAAACAAGCCGGTTTTCATCATCTCTTCCAGATTCTGATTGGTTGCGGCAATGACCCGAACACGAACGGGAACCGGTTTGACAGATCCAAGCCGTACAACCTCCCGTTCCTGCAAAACCCGCAGCAAATGCACCTGAAACTCCAGTGGCATTTCCCCAACCTCATCCAGAAACAGGGTTCCTCCGTCGGCTTCTTCAAATTTTCCTTTTTTGCCTTCTTTTTTGCCGCCGGTAAAGGTTCCCGCCTCATAACCAAACAATTCACTGGCTATCAGTTCCTTGGGAATAGCTCCACAATTAACGGCGACAAACGGGGCGTCTTTCTGCTCGCCCGATTCATGAATCGCCCGGGCAAAACGCTCCTTGCCCGTACCGCTTTCTCCGGTAATAAGAACAGGAACAAAAGTATTGGCCACGATTTGGCACTTGTGAATCAACTGCCGGATCGCAAAAGATTTCCCGATAATGTCATTCCAGGCTGATGAATCGTTTTTTTGAATGATATTGTTACTTAGCAAGTTTTTTTGTAAATGCAACAGGAATCCGACTCTTTCCCCTTCATGCATGATCACAGATGCATAAATCCGTATATTCAGGGAAGAGAGTTGCCATTCCTGATCTTTCTGGCTGCCAGTACAAGACAGCAAATTGTTTAGTCCTTCGATCCACTCCCGGGTGTTGCGCAGTTCTTGCAGAGAACGAACTTTAAGCAATTTACATGCCTGCTTGTTTCCTTCAACCACATTCATTGCCTGATCCATGACAATTACGGCATCATTTGGCCAACGATGAAGAGCTTTTAAATATTCCTGAAGCAAAATTTGACGAACCATCATGGAAGATTCTTTTAATCGCTGTTGTATAGAAAGAGCACTTACTACCACCATTCCTAACGTATGTGGTTGAACATCCATCCATTTTCCAGTTAAATCAATAACACCAAGCAGTTCCCCGGTAAGCGGGTCTTGAATTGGAGCGGAGGAACAGGTCCAGGGATGCACCCCTTCGCAAAAATGCTCCGCGGCAAAGAGCTGGATTGGTCCGGAAATTTTAATGCAGGTACCAATCGCATTGGTACCCGCTTTCTCCTCACTCCAGTCTGCACCTTGGACAAAATTCATTTTTTCAGCTTGTCGCAAGGTTGGGGGATCCCCATCCAAATAAATGATACGCCCGAAGCTGTCACATAAAGTAATGATGTAGCCCGTATTTTCTGTTTGCTTTTTCAAATCATCAAGTACAGGGAGTGCTGCATTAAAAAGTTTTGACTGGTTCAGGATTTCTTTCAACGACTGAGCATCATAAACAATCGTTGTCTCCTGATTATGCGGATTAACTCCATAATGCCTGCATCGCTCCCAAGATTGGTAAACCACATGCCTAAGCTTGTTTTTGGATGTCTCCCCCAACAAAAAATTTTCCCATATCTTTTTTAATTCCCTGCTTTTGGCTCCAAGATCCCGAACTGAAAAAATTGAGATATTGGATTTCTTCATTGTTCCCCCCTCCAAAAGATAAAACCTTTTTAAAACATTTTCGGGCAATTTAAATACACAAAATTCTATATTTATTAATTAGACTAAATATTGTTGATTCCTTTTATTTCTTTTGATTTGTTTATGAACTGATTTTTAAGTAAATAAGAACATAACCCAAGCAAAATCTGTGTTTCAACCATTCAACCAAAACACAAGACAAAATATTGTAACATTTTCCCGCTTGAACAAATTCCAAACTGCCCGTTTCCTTCCCAATCCCGCTGCCAGACTATAAATGCCAAAAGCCATCCG
Organism: uncultured Thermoactinomyces sp.; assembly: GCA_965544045.1. Classification (GTDB taxonomy): domain Bacteria; phylum Bacillota; class Bacilli; order Thermoactinomycetales; family Thermoactinomycetaceae; genus Thermoactinomyces. The sequence continues at coordinate 25,644 of CBEULT010000005.1, read as the reverse complement.
GTTGCTGGTGGATGGCTCCCGCTGATTACGCACTTATTTTTCAGGCAATCTGTATGTGTAAAGCTTCTCCAGAAGAAGCACCGGGTTTGTTTCGCAAACAATCAATTCCTTGTTGGGGGACGGAATAAATCCTCCTTTAACTCCTTTATCAATCATCTCAATCAGCGGATCATAATAACCAGCCACATTTAACATGCCAATCGGCTTCCGGTGGATTCCAATCTGCCCCCAGCTGACAATCTCAAAAATTTCCTCCAGGGTTCCATACCCTCCAGGAAGAGCAATAAAGGCATCAGACAGTTCCCCCATTTTCGCTTTTCTCTCGTGCATGTCATTTACCTCATGAAAATTGGTCAGTTTTCGATGTACCACTTCTCTTCGAAACAGGTTCTTAGGCATGATCCCGATTACGGTGCCTCCCCGATTCAATACCGTGTTGGCAATTGCCCCCATCAGTCCTGCATTGGAACCGCCATATACCAGTTCAAGCCCGTTTTTCACCAGTTCCTGGCCAAGCATAACAGCAGAGTCCTTATACTCGGGACGAGTTCCAGGATTTGATCCGGCAAAAACACAAACACGCTTCATCTTATCACTCTCCTGTTTATGGATATCTTCAGTTATACTACAAAACAGAGAATATACCAACTTGAGAAGAAAAAAACCGCCCTATATCAGGCGGCTTCCCTCATATTCATACTCCTAATCATCCCATTCACCAATCAAGCCGCAAACCCAGTTTAATGCATGAATCCGCTCATATGTAATCATCATATCAAATTGAAGCTCTTCTTCATTTTTATAGGCTTCAACCTGGTGGTTGTAAATTTGAAAATGCTTCTCCAGAATATGTGCAATCTCTTCAATCGGACGTAGTCGGGCTTGCGCCAAAAATGGCTTAACAGATTCGCCCAGTACAGGCAAAGCCCTGCCGATATAGAAACCATCGCATCGTTCAATAGGCAATTCCAGTTGTTCAACCAATCCCGTACTCCATAACAACGTAAGCAAACCCTCTATTCGCCAGGTCAACAGATTGGACTGCAATGCCTGTTGCTTCCACTTTTTCTCAGCCGGATCAAGCTTTGAGATCGGCACACGAAAGATATCTTGTTCCTGAGGGCTTAAAAAATCCCATAGTCCCTCATTTATCGACCACCTGGCCACCTTTTCCGGTTCCTTGTAAAAAATCACTCCCAATAACATATGAAGAGACAAGGCACGTTTGGCTACTTCCTCGGCTGAGTGGAGATGTATTTCATTTCTTTCAGGATAAACGGGGAAATTGAAAATCATCAGGACTTGTTCGCTGTCAGGATCAACAATGACTTGCTTATTTGTATCAGCATCGGTCATCGGATTAATCTCCTTTTATATTTGGATATTTAATTCTGTCATTCTATCGAAAAAGATGTTGTTATTCTATATTTAAAAAGTGATCATTATCTGAAATAAATTACCTTCAATTAAAGAATATTTTCATTTTCTTTACCGCCTTGTTCAACTTTGTCATCAACCCATCATCATGTTACATTCTACTTGTAACACAAGTCCAATAATTATTCTTCACAGAAATCATTAAACGGGGTGATCCCATGTGCGGTCGTTTTTCTCTTGCCACAGAGTTGGCCCAATTAATGGAGAAATTCCAGTTTATTTTTGCAGATAACATAAGCCCTCATTACAATATCGCACCAAGCCAGCCAATCCTTACAGTTGCTCAGGGAAAAGACAGGCGCGTCGGGAAATTTATGAGATGGGGCCTGGTTCCCTGTTGGGCCAAGGATACCAGGATCGGCTATAAAATGATCAATGCCAGAGCAGAAACATTGGCCGAAAAACCAGCATACAAAACTCCCTTTCGAAAACAGCGCTGCCTGATTCCAGCTGACGGATTTTATGAATGGAAGAAACATGGGCAAAAGAAACAGCCTTACCGCTTTCAGTTGAAAAACAGGGAACCCTTCGCCTTTGCGGGGTTATGGGACCGGTGGAAACAGGAAAACGAAACCCTTTTTTCCTGTACCATCATCACGGTCAAGCCAAATCCGCTGGCCAGTAAAGTTCACAACCGGATGCCACTTATTCTGCCTGAAGACGCTTACGATCTGTGGCTTTCCCAAAATACAGATCCCGATTACCTGCAAACACTCTTTCTCCCTTACCCGGAAGAAGAAATGGAAGCATATCCGGTATCCACGCTGATCAATTCACCACGAAATGATGATCCTTCTTTGGCAAAACCGGTTGATTTGACATAAGTGCGTTGATTCATTTCGCCCCATAATTTTCAATCATCGGAATGATATCAATCTGTTCTAAATAAAAGGCAAAGAGGTTTATACTCTTTGCCTTTTGCACCAATCATTCCCGTCAACTGTGCCTTTTTTGTCTGGCATAAGAATAGTTGCCTTCGTAACGGGTTAAAGTATGATCTTCCAGCCAATACGTTATATCAAAGAGCTGATCCAGAAAATAACGATCATGCGAAACAGCAACAATGGTACTCGGAAAAGCAGATAAAGCCTCTTCCAGCACTTCCCTTGAATCAATATCCAGATGGTTGGTTGGTTCATCCAATAACAACAAATTATGATGCTGATAAACAAGCTGGGCCAGACGCAGGCGCATGCGTTCACCACCGCTTAATGCCTTCACTTTCCGAAATACGGTATTTCCGTAAAACAGATACCGCGCCAGGATCTGCCGGGCTTTCCCTTCGGTCACAGGGATTTTATCCTGAAACTCATCCAGAATGGTCTTTTCATGATCCACTTCCTGGTTATGTTGAGACAAATACCCGATCGAGACATTGCTTCCTGTAAATATGTCACCTTCATCGGGAGATTCCATTTCCATCATCATTTTCAGCAATGTCGATTTTCCGCTCCCATTTCGCCAACAATGGCAACCCGTTCCCGAAAACGGACATGCAGGTCGGCATGGCGGAAAAGTACCCTTTTGCCAAACCGTTTACTCACATTATCAAAGATGACGACGTCGTCCCCACTTCGATGGTGCATGCCAAAGTCCAGATGAATTTTCTTTTGTTCCAGAATTGGTTTTTTCAATTTTTCCATCCGTTCCAGTGCTTTTTCCATACTTTTGGCCCGCCGGTGCAATCCTTCATTGGGTGGATTGGCACGATTGGCCCAATCCTTTAAACGCTTGATCGTTTCTTTCATTTTCCGGATTTTCTTTTGCTGATCCTGATATTGCTGAAATTCACACAAAATCCGTTCTTCCCGTTCCTTTACGTAACCGGAGTAATTGCTGTGGTAAATATGAAGTTCCCCTTGCTCCAATTCAAATATCCGGGTCACAACTTCATCCAGAAAATAGCGATCGTGGGAAACCACAACGACGGTTCCGTCATAATGGGACAGAAACTCCGTCAACCATTCAATCGCAGGCAAGTCCAGATGATTGGTCGGTTCATCCAGCAACAATAAATCCGGGGACCTTAAAAGGAGCCTGGCCAGTCCGGCTTTCGTCCTTTCCCCTCCACTAAGCTGTTTCCATTTCTTCTCAAGCAAAAGGGAAATCTGGAGTCCGTGAGCCACCCTTCTGATTTTGGCATCAATCTCATACCCGCCATCCTGCTGAAATTTTTCCTGTAATCGTCCATAGCGTTCCAGACATTTCTCCAATGATGACTGCGTTAATGATTCATCTGATAATTTTTGCTCCAGCTCAGCCATTTTTTCCTTTATCTTTATCAATTCTCCATATCCTTCAAGAAGGAAATCATATACAGGTTTATTATCACTCACATCGGGCAATTGTTCCAGAAGACCAATGGAAAGTCCTTTTTTCCAGGTAACCTGGCCTTCACTCGGTGCTTCCTGACCGGCCATCAGTTTCAAAAATGATGTTTTTCCTGTTCCGTTGCGCCCGACCATGCCAATTCTTTCTCCCAGCTTTATTTCACAGGACACATTTTGGAAAATGGTATTTGCTCCATAGATTTGCTTTGCTTGTTGCACATGGCAAATAATCATTTGTCTTCCTCCTCAAAAGGAAGAGACACAAAAAAAAGATGGCAGAGCCAATCTCCGCCATCCATAAAAAATATATCCGATCATGGGCAGATGTCTCTTCCTGGTATTTTCTATTCGCATGTTAAAAAAGGGCACACTGCACCCGTTGTTCACATGCGACAGAAAAAATGGCACGACGAATCCACAGATATTCCAGGATTTCCGTCACGCCTTTACCAGTCTGATTCACCTGTTCCACCTCCTTTTCGAATATTTTTATTCTACTTGCCACAAGCAATATTTGTCAATGATGATCAAATAAACCGGCTCATTACAATAACATCCAGATACTCCCCCGGACCCAATTTAACCTGTTTTTTTCTGATGCCTTCCTCTGTAAAGCCATACTTATTATAAACATGGATGGCTCGCCTGTTATTTGAAAATACCTCAAGGGAAACCTTTTCCACCCTGTTATCTTTTTCATCCCATTCCAGCAATGTTTCTATTAATGAGCCTCCAATCCCCTGATTGGTGTACGCTTCCTGGATACTCATGCCAAAGCTTCCCGCGTGACAAAATCTTTTACGCGGGACAATTGAATATGAAGCATTCCAATGATCGTACCATTCACTTCCGCAACTATTAATAACCCCTGTTCATTGACAAGTTTGATCCATTCCTTCTCTTTTTTGACACTGATATTATACTCCTCGAGGGTCGTAGCAAATACATCCGGATTCTCTTTAAATACCTTTTTGGTGTGCTGAATAATCTGCTCAGCATCTTCTTCCACCGCTTTTCGGATCGTCACTTTGGTATTCATGATGAATCCTCCTATTTTTCAACCACATCAATGTCACACTGTACTTCACACCCGTTAATATAAACATCCATAATCACAATATTATTAATCCACATTGTACAATGACAACAATCTTATTTAATTTTAGACCTTATAAATGCATACCTTCATCCTGAAAACAGGACAGGGTGATTAAACCTTTTCCCCAAACTCTTAGGTAAAAATGCCAGAATTTCTCCATTTATAGAAAATTGGGCTTGTATACCTGGTTTATTTCCACGAGCATCTATACGGATCCATCGATCTAATGACCTTAGGAACACTCCATTAAATACACGAAGACAGTAACCTTTCTCTGTTGTATCAAATATCATCAACCGTTGATAACAAAAACCTGCAGGATTCCTTTTAACCTTGGCAGAGCAGTCAACAGATTAGATTTTGCATAGCATATACCTTCTTTGTATTTGAGTACCTCAGATGCTTTACAAACAACTCTTGTACTTTGAATATCCCAAGAATGAGAAATTTTATCCCGTACAAATTCGAAAGCAATCTTCACTTTTTCAATTTCAGACTGCTCATCATAAAACAACTCATCAGCCTTTTGTCTGATTAAAGGATGAGAATAATCAACTAAGTCTAATTCATCCAAGTAGTCTTTAAGATTCACTGACTCAGGAATTGCTTCCATTAATTATATCCTCCTATATTACCCTGAATATTCAAGTAAATATACATCTAATTTAATGCATATACCATTATGGTGTAATTAACTTAATCTATACAACCAACGATATAAAAAGGAAAATCCCAAAAGCTTACCATCATTTTCAGTATAAGTACATTTCTTCTGCAGAGGTTCAAATATTCCTGACATAATAAAAAGCGTTCCCCTTAACCACCTAATCATATGTTAAGGAGAACGCTTCATACATTTAATCTTTTGGCGTCCCAGGAGAGATTCGAACTCCCGACCGACGGCTTAGCATACCACTATAGCTTTCGCTACCAACAAACATTGTTTGTGGTCTGGACTATATCTTCACCATTTCAGGTGCGGCACGTATAGTCTCTACGGAACCTCACGATAATCACGGGCAAATTTCACAATTTGCACCTGATTATTCTTTGGAGTCTCTACCCTCAAGCTGATTGACCTGTTAAAGGTTGCAGGATCAAAACAGTAACATTCATCCGTTTGTGGGCAATAGACACAATAAACATCAATTCATGCTTGATTGTATCTTTCATTACCACACCATGAGCATTACAATATGATGAACGAAACCTTACTTCCAAGACCCCATGTTGGTTAAGTTCCCGATACTTAACCTGAATCCTTTTAAACTGGTTATCTTTATAAACAACCAGATCAAAGGGAGCATGTTCAGTCTGGGGATAAAGTATCATATAACCTTTTTGATACAAATCAACTTGAGCCTTTAAAACTCCTAAATCTCCCTTATCTTTTGTATGGTGTTTCATAATAGCACCTTTAAAAGAGATCGCAAGTTTCCTCGGTATTACCATCAGCATAATCTGTTAAGGCTTCACCGATATAGTGCCGTCCACTCTACAGGTTTCTGTTTCCCCGTAGAGGCTCCTAATTGAAGGCCGTTGCTCTATCCAGCTGAGCTACTGGGACATATTCATATCAAGTTAGCGACAGAAATATTTTATAACAGATTACTCTTTCCGTCAACAGTTTTCCCCTTATTTTATAACCTGGATACAAGGGCACTTCAGCGTTCGCTATCAGGCGGGCTCAGGGGTTTGCCTGCACAGAAATTGTTTTACACGTTTTCCCTTCAGCGAACGCTTCTCCCTTCATCATTATATATGTCACTTTTCTTCAGATCGTTTCCGTCCATTTCATTTTATTCTTCATATCCAAGTTCCGGAACCGGGGTTCCATCCACCCGATAAAAAGTGACTTTCATCGGCTGGCCGTCTTTTTTCTCCAGGACGGCATAAGTCCGGTGCTTAAAGCCTCTCGGGTACATAATACTGCCTGGATTGACCAGTAAAATCCCATTACTTTTTTCGTAAATCGGTAAATGAGTATGTCCGAAACAGGCGATATTGGCTCCTTTTTCCTGGGCACGGTAGCGAATGGGCAACAGCGAGTACTTCACCTGGTGCCGATGACCGTGGGTGACGAAAAAGCGGAGGGAATCCGTTTCAAAAATCTGCTCCTCCGGCACTGCTTCCCAATCACAATTTCCCCTGACAACAGTTAAGGAACCGGAAGGGAGATCCCTCCGGCTGGTGCAAAAATCGCCACAGTGAATGACATGATCCGGGTTAACACGTCCCACGATTTCGTTCAGTAGTTTTGTCCTGCCATGGGAGTCGCTGATCAGTAATATTTTCATGATTTCCCCCCTCACTCTTGAAATGATAAGCTTTCTGCATCTCTTCAATCAAAAGGCGGGTTGCTTTGCCACGGTGACTGATAGCAAACTTTTGCTGATTGGAGAGTTCGGCCATCGTTTTCATATGAGAAGGCAAGAAAAAAATAGGGTCATAGCCAAATCCCTGATTTCCTTTCGGCTGGCTGACAATCACCCCTTCACATTTGCCCTGCACGATTTTCGTTTGCTCGTCTGGAATCGCCAGCGCCATCGCGCAAACATAATATGCCTTGCGCTGAGACGGAGGAATCGGTGCAATCCGCTGCAACAGTTTCCGGTTATTTTCTTCATCTGTTGCGTCCTCTCCTGCATATCTGGCGGAATAAACACCAGGTTCGCCATTTAGTGCCGGCACCACCAGACCTGAATCATCGGAGACGACTGGGGCTTGCAATTTTTGTGAGATAATTTCAGCTTTCTTGCGGGCATTTCCTTCAAAGGTATCCTGATCTTCGATAATTTCGGGCATTTCCGGCAGATCTTTTAATCCTTTTACGTCAAGATGCAAATACCCGCTGAACAGTTCCTGAAATTGCTTTAATTTATTTATGTTTCCGGTCGCAATAATAATATCAGGAAATGACCAGTTTTTCTTCATTTTGTTGGGTTGTTTCCCCGTTCCCTCCTGTTTGATGCAATCAAAATATATACAAAATCGAAAATGCCCATAAGCGTAAGCCAGGCTCATGGGCATTCTATCCAATTACACGGAAGTGGAAGCGGAGTTTTCGTCGGCAGACACTCCGTCTACCAGGTCGGAATCAATCCCCAGAACTTCCTTTTGCATGCTGATTAATTCCATGGTTCCTTTTTTTGCCAAATCCAGCAAGTAGGCCAGCTGTTCGCCAGAAAAAGGAGATTCCTCACCGGTTCCTTGAATTTCAACGTATTTCCCCAAGCCGGTCATAACTATATTCATATCAACTGCGGCCGAAGAGTCCTCTTTATAACAAAGATCCAGCAACACCTGATCTCCCACGATCCCCACACTGGTCGCTGCCAGAAAATCCTTGACAGGCATTGTTGGAAGAGTACCATTTCTAACAAGCGGAGCCAACGCATCCACCAGGGCAACAAACGCCCCCGTAATCGAGGCTGTGCGAGTGCCTCCATCAGCCTGGATTACATCACAATCAATCCATACCGTTCTTTCACCAATGGCCGAAAGATCAACAACGGAACGAAGCGCACGTCCAATCAGACGCTGAATTTCCATCGTCCTTCCGCTTACTTTGCCCCGGCTGGACTCCCGGATCGTTCTTTGTTGGGTTGCTCTGGGAAGCATTGAGTATTCCGCCGTAATCCATCCTTTTCCGGAATTCCTCAAAAAAGGGGGGACACGGTCTTCTACCGTAGCGGTACAAATCACTCGGGTATCCCCTACTGTTATGTAAACCGAGCCTTCTGCCGTTTTGATAAACCCGCGTTCCATTTCTACTTTTCTCAGTTCATTGTTCGCACGTCCATCAGTTCTCAATGATGTTTCCCTCCTGTGCCAAGTTCCTTAAGTATAGCATACCCGTAAACCAAATTCAGAAATCCGAAAAGAAAAAAGGAATGAAATTATACCCATTCCTTACAATCTGCAAATAACCGTAACTTGATCCATTTACCAATACCTGTTTTTTGCCTGGCCGGAAATCAGTCACAGCGCTCAGGAGGAATGATATATAAACCTGTTTTCTGCGTCAGGATTTATTGGGATTGACAAATTTGGGCCTTGAAACAGGTTCGCTTACCGGTTTTTTCCCAGCGGTTGTGACATCCTCTTTTCCATTGACGCTCAGCTTTACCTTTTCAGCAGACGTATTTTCAGTCAAGGAAAGAACAATCGTTTGCAAAGCATCCTCGGAAGCGACGTTTTTTTCATATTGCAGCAGTTGTTCCCCGAAATCGGCAACCGCCAGGTCCCCTTTCACCTGTACTTTATTCACTTTAAGGGTGGTATCAAGGGTGGCGCTTAATCCGGACTGCAATTGCGGACCTTTTACAAGTTCATTGATGACCGTTTCGCCAACATTGTCTGTGGTATTAACCATCCTGGTTACTGGCACGTAATAAGTTTGATTATCCGGCAATTGCCCCATAAAATATAGGGTTACCGGCATACTGCGGGTAATATCGGTTCCTTTGGCCACCTCAAGATTAATCCCGTCGCTTCGGGTCAAACCCTGGGCAGGGGTTTTTTCCTTGGGCATTACAGCCAGCGGTTTTCCATCCACCCATATGTTTACTTTGTTTATCGTTGAAAACCCGGTTAAAGTCCACGTAACCGCACTTAACAGGTCCTCTTCTTCTCCCTGCTTGTAATTCAGAAGCTCTTTGGAGAAATCAATGGTTGCAACTCCGTCCTGAATGTTTAATGCTTTCACTTGCGTCCCTTTTGGCAGGATCGGGGTGAATCCTTTGGGTAGCATTGCCTGCCCGGGACCCTCCTTAACCATGAATTTCAATACATCTTTGGCAATCCCTTTGGATGATGGCAGGTTCAGAGTATATGGAGCCACATGCCCGGTTTGAGTCATAAAATAAAGTTCCACTCCGAGTGACTGTTCCTTTTTTTCTTCTTTTTTTGCCTGATTTGCCGCCACTTCTGATGTATTCTCATTTACACCGGCAGGTGGCGGGTCAATCGGTTGAGATGCATCTTTTTCCGGTCCAAACACGCAACCGCTTAACAACAGCGGCACCAGCAAAAAACATGCTGATGCAAAAAGACATCGTCTATGCATGAACAATCATCCCTCCAAGGACAAGTCATTTACTACATGTATACGAGCGCAGGAGGGATTTAGCACTAAATTTGTTATTTTTTATCCGATCATAAGCGATTGGAGATCTGTTTGCTCAACAACAACCGGTTTTCCGAATAATTCCTCTGCAACCTGTGCAAATGTTTCTGTCGAACCGGTAGTAAAAAAACGATGTTGCAGCAATCGCTGCTGTGACAGCAATTGTTGGTGCTGTAAAATGGTACTTAATTCAACCGCGGTCTCTTCCGCTGAACTGATGATGGAGACGGATTTTCCCATCGCTTTTCGAATGGAGTCCGCCAATAACGGATAATGGGTACAACCCAGAATCAAGGTATCAATTGAAGTTTCTTGTAACGGAGACAGCGCCACGTCCACCTCATCATCTGCCATTGGGGTTCGGCTCAACCCGCTTTCGACCAAAGGCACCAATGTTGGACAAGCCAGACTGTGTATGGACAAGTCCGGGTGAATTTGCCGAAGCGCCTGTTCGTAGGCTCCGCTTTGGATTGTTCCTTGTGTTCCGATAACGCCGATCGTATTGTTTTTAGTCGCTTTGATAGCTGCCCGTGCACCAGGATCTATTACACCAAGCACCGGAATACTAACTTGTTCCCTTACCTGTTTCAACGCTGCCGCTGTAGCTGTATTACAAGCGATCAATATTGCTTTTAAAGGATACCTCATCAAGAACCGCACGATCTCCAGCGTAAATGCCCGAACTTCTTCTACACTCCTGGGACCATATGGACAACGTTTCGTATCCCCGACATAATAGATAGTCTCTCGGGGCAATTGCCGCATGACTTCCTGTGCAACAGTTAATCCGCCAACACCGGAATCCAGTATGCCGATCGCTTGTTTTTTCATATACTGCGTCATATGTGAATCCAACTCCTATTCATATTCATCCTTGCATTGCAGCTATGTCATCCATCTTATCATATGAGAATCCTGCTTGTTTGGAACCTTCCAAACAAAAACCCCCATTCAGGCACGAATGGAGGAAAAACTCACATTTTTTTCATTTCCTCATATAAAATAGACAGGTGTATCTGGATTTGTTCTGTTTCATATTGAGACAAATGCGAAAGAACATTAGCCAGGTATTCACGGCGCGCAGCCAAAACCTCATTGATTATATGGCTCCCTTTATCCAGCAAATGAATTCGTATAACACGCCGGTCATTTTTATCCCTTACCCGCCTGACCATTTCGTTCTTTTCCATCCGGTCAACCAAATCGGTCATCGTACTGCATGCCAGAAACATCTTTTGGCTCAGTTCACCAATGGTCAAATCCCCTTCATCCCTGAGTAATACCAAAGCCCTGAACTGGGGAGGAGTGATTGGAAAATGATTTAAGATTTCTCTTCCTTTTCTCTTGACAATCACACTGATCTTCCTGAGCAATAATTCTATTTCAGCAAACCGTTCATTGGGGATGGGCTCTTTATTTTCCATAAGCCTCTCCTTTATTTCTGCATTAATCAAATTCTTTTTCAGAAAAAGTATATAAAAAAACTGGAAATTTGACAAACCAGCCAAATCCCTCCGTTTATCCCGCAACAAAAACAGAAGAGGTTATCCCCACTGCAAAAGGGGAAAACATTTGATAAAATGATTTGTCGAAATTATACATATGGATCGAAGGAGGTTTTTTAATGAGCGAAACATCAAACTTTCTCCAGGAAATAAATGGTGATCTGTGGCTTGTAGAAGATGAACGGGAAAATATGAAAGTAGGCTATCGCATAAAAGAGGTAATATTTTCACGGACATCTCCTTTCCAGCACGTAATGATTCTGGACTCTTACGATTTTGGGCGAATGCTGGTATTGGACGGAGTCGTACAAACGACTTCACTGGATGGGCATATCTACAACGAAATGATTACTCACATACCTCTGTCAATCCATCCAGGCCCGAAGCGGGTATTAATTATTGGTGGCGGCGATTGTGGAGCTGCCAGGGAAGTTGCCAAATATGAGCAGGTAAAAGAAATAGATATGGTTGAGATTGATCAATTGGTCGTGGATGTGTGCAAAAAGCATTTGCCTGCCGTTTCGGGGAATCTTTCCGACCCACGGGTACAATTTGTTTTCAACGATGGCATAAAACATGTGCAGGATGTCAAAAATCATTACGATGTCATCATTGTGGATTCCTCTGATCCGGTTGGACCTGCCAAAGCGCTGTTTGAACAAAGTTTTTATGAAAGTATCTGGCATGCATTAAAAGAGGATGGATTAATGGTTTGCCAAAGCCAGTCACCCTTATTCCATCGTGCCGTCATGAATGAAACCATCCGCCATATTCGCAAACTGTTCCCTGTAACCCGGGTGTATATGGCAACCGTACCCACTTATCCGGGCGGATTTTGGAGTTTCACACTGGGATCAAAAAAGTATCGGGAGCTCTGTACCGGTGGTTTTCACAAAGATACAAAGTATGTCAATCAATCCATTTTGCAATCCTGCTTTGATTTGCCAGAATTCCTGAAAGTTGAATAACTCGCCTTCAAGCAGTTTAAAAAGGAGCCGGGCGCACAACCTGACTCCTTTTAATTTCACATGACATCCTGTCTTTCCAATTGTTTCAAGAGACTCTGCCAGCCATGAATCTGAGCTAACGTGGCTACCTCTTGCCGGATAGTTTGATGATTGCAATAGACAAAATCAGCCAGCACACTTTCTATATCCTGATCTTCCTGTTGCACAAGCGGACAATCGAGATACCCCAATAAATGAATAAACAATTCATAATTCCCTTGTACTGCCTCTTTTTTTAATTCATCAATCGTAAGGAGCTGTTGGAAAGAAAAGCTGGATAATGCCAAAATCACATCAACAGGCACATCTGGTGGTAACTTGCTGGCCATTTTTTTCTCTTTTGACAAATAATCGAGTATTTGTTGCTTTCCTTTGACAAACGGGCAAGGCCGATAATGGACAAAGAGATAAAAAATTCCGCGTACATCCTCGGTGGGGATCCGGTAGATCGAAAAGATTGAACCGGAGTAGCGGGTATACCACTGCGAAACCTGCCCCCCGTCTGCTGTTGCCATTACCATGCGATCCGTAAAGAGAAATGGATTAAAAGACGCACGATCTTCCATATCGATCATTTCATTTTCATAATGGCCGACTCCAATATAGAAAGAAGCGAATTTCAAACTCTCTTTTGTTAAAGGCGCTAATGGCCTCTGGCTGGTTCCTCTCCACACCCGGGGAAAGGTATTTTGTGGCAGTCGATTCTGGTTTATTTGCCACCCCGGGGATATATAATAATCGTAAAAACGGCAAATTTCATCGAGATCAGCAGGAATGGCCAATGTATACATTGACTGACCTTGAAATACAGCAAAAATCTGGTTTTCGACCAAAGGACGGTATGCAAGCACAATCTGACGTGCATACCCCAATTTGCTTGCTTCGGCAAAAACGATCAAATCCGTTTCTCCATCCATGAACTGTGTCAATTCATCCAAATAAGTTGCTTCATCCAAGAAGTCAAATCCTGTTTCCCGCCACCGCTGATCCCATTTCCAATTTTGTAACCAGTCTGGTAGCTGCATAGAAAAGACCATCCTTTTTATGTAATATTGTGCAAAACCTGAGCAAAACCAGCCATCTCTTTCAAAGTTTCACACCAATATTTATGCCAATTACACAGATCAACTCCTGTGAAATCAGATTGTACCAATCAGTCCAAACATTGGGGAACCCATAACAAATTGTATAAAATGGAATAAAAGTCCGGTTTTTAAAAAGGGTTTACGAAACCACCGGTCATAAGCGGAGGCTGGCTACAGCAACTGGCAAACAGCATAACAGGCTTTCCATATGTAAGAAACCCACGCCAATTTCTGCCCTGAAGAGCAACAAGCAACCAATAAGATTGATCATTATTATCATACCAAAAAATCGGTTCCAAAAGGTACCTTTGCGATTTCAGGTTAATCTGCATGCACAAGCAAAATAATTGCAATAATTAGTCTTTTTGTTCTTCTGTAATAACTGGTGCTCCATTTTTATTCTCATTCATTGGTATACATCTATCTCTCCCGTTTTCATCAGTGACAATCCGCTCCAGTTTTTCGTAAATTTTCAAAAGATTATTCAAATCATCAGAAGATAAATGGGAAAAATAACGCTTAACAACTTCATCGCTAATCTGCCTGGCCCTTTTTAAAATTTTCTTTCCTTCCAGTGTCAGTTCAATAATAATTACGCGTCGATCACTCGTATCCTGTGAACGTCTCACCCACCGACGGGCTTCAAGCCGATCAATCATTAAAGTAACAGCGCTCGGTTTGACCTCCATCATGTTAGCAATATCTGTTGCCCGGCATTTTCCCTGAGATTCAATAAATTTCAAAATGTAAAATTGCCCGCTTGTCAATCCTAATTCCGATAAAACCCCCGCAATGTGATGACCGATTTTTCTGGTAATGGAATACGTTAAAACCTGGACACGCGATAAAACATTTCTGTTATCCATGAGCCTCCCCCGTTTTCTGCAAGTTTTTCTTATTTGTTTAAAACATTAATATTTAATCAAATTAAATATTATCATGACCAAAAATAATGTCAATCAATTTCAGTCCCTCAATTTTACATGTTTATGTCAACGCTCCGGCTATAACAAGGAAATTTATCTGGAAGCATCATAAACAAGCCGGTCACTCTCCTTTAAATCTGAAATGGAAGCAATTCCGGCTCCAAACATGGCAAGTTTCATTTCCAGCATCACCAGTTCCAACCGTTTGATTATCTCGTCAAGACCAGGATTCATCGCAGCAGATAACAGCGAACGCCCCAATCCAGCCAGATCAGCTCCCAATGCAATCGCTTTCGCCGCATCCACTCCGGTTTCCAATCCTCCGCTGGCAAGGATCGTCTTGCCTGGAGCCATGTTTCTCGCTTCCAAAACACATTCCGCCGTTGGAATCCCCCAATCAGTAAATGCCTGGGCTGCTTTTTTCAGCAAAGGATGATTTGTACGAAACTTTTCCACCTGGCTCCACAATGTTCCGCCTGCGCCTGCCACATCAACAAACTGCACGCCGCAATCAAACAATGTTTGTACCAGATTCCCGTTTATTCCCCAGCCGACTTCTTTTACTCCTATAGGCACAGGAAGGCGTAAACACAAATTCTCAATCTTGCCTAACAACCCCCTGAAATCCACATCTCCTTCAGGCTGGAAAACCTCTTGCATCGGATTGAGATGCAGTACCAAAGCATCTGCTTCCGCAACTTCCACCAGACGCTGGCAATCATCACTTCCAACTCCTTTATTCAGCTGGACAGCACCTATGTTGGCAATGATCGGAATATCCGGTGCATAGCGCCGCACCTGAAAAGTATATTGCATTTCCGGATGTTCCATAACCACTCGCATCGAACCCAAAGCCATTGCCCAACCACACTCCTGCGCGGCGGCCGCCAGTCTTTTATTAATTTCACCAGTTTCTTCGGTTCCTCCTGTCATCGAACTGATAAAAAGAGGAGCCTTAAGCGGCTTTCCCAAAAAAGAGCCGGAAAGGTCGATCTCTTCTAAATCTATCTCGGGCAAAGCCTGATGCACAAAGCGATAATTTTCAAGTCCGGTGGTTATCCTTTCACTCGTTACCTTTTCATTAAGCACTATGTGAATATGCTCATCTTTTCGTTTTTTTATGTTGCCAGGTTGTTTCATTGATCCATTCCTTTCCAATCAATTTGTAAGCTTACTATAGTTTAGAACAAATCTTTCTTACTTCATGCAATCGTTATATGTTAAAAAAGACCGCAAATTCTTTCCTTTGCGGTCTTTTGTGTTTTAAGGGTCCTTGCGAAAATATCCCATTACATCGACAGTTTCCATAATATTTACGAAAGCTTTCGGATCGCTTTCGCGAATAATTTTTTTCACCTCGGATAATTGATAACGGGAAATAATCATAAACAGGACTTTCCTTTTCTCTTTCGTATAAGCACCTTCCCCATCAACAATAGTAATGCCCCGGATCAACCTGGAAATCAGATTCTGCCTTACTTCCTCAGATTTATTGGTAACAATCATTACTGTTAACTTGAGATGTTTTGTATGAACCATATCAATCACTTTTCCTGTCACAAAGATGGACAACATCGTATACAATGCGATATCCCAAGTGAACAGAAAACCGGAAATAAAGACAATAATTGCATTCAGGGCAAAAGTGAGTGTGCCAAGCGGAATTTCTTTTTTCCGTGCCAGCAAAAAGATAATGATGTCCAATCCTCCGGTCGAACCCGAGAAACGGAAGATCAATCCAATTCCGATTCCGGACAATGCGCCACCAAAGACAGCCGACAAGATCGGATCGGTAGAAATCGGTTCAATGGGGAAAATCAGCAACGCAACCGATGTGACCACCACAGATAGAATTGTATTAACCATAAATTTTTTCCCCAGCTTGATAAGGCCCAGAACAAGCAGGGGAATATTTAACCCAAAGTTGATATACCCGGTATTGATAGGCGTTAGATGACTGATAATCATGGCGATCCCTGAAACCCCGCCGCTTAAAACCTTATGGGGCAACAAAAAAGCATTCCATGAAAACGCAACAATGATAGAAGATAAAATAATGACCAACCACCGAATAACCATAAGACCACTTCTTCTTTCTGCTGAAATAATATACCTCATCCAATATGAATCAATATTGTCTACAAATCAATAGTTTTTTTAGAAAAAATCGAACTCAGGATAAAGAAAATTTCTGGATGCAAAAGTTGGTGGCAAAACGCTGCAAGAAAATTTTTTTCTAAAGAAAAAACTCTTCTTATTAAAAACAGAAGAGTTTAAAACAGGGTATATAGATTTTCTCAGCTTACGGATTCATGGTATAAATCCTCACCCTCTGTCCCGGTTCATAGTAAGCAAGCATCAATTGATCCTGAAAAACAATCTCCCCGCACTCCAGGTAACTTTGCAAATCAAATGGCAGCAATTCAATTACCGCGTGTTTGAAAAGTTGCCGCTCGCTGAAAGATTGTCTCCTGAAGTCTCCGGATACCCGTTCAGGAAATTTTAGAGCTTGTCGCAAACAAGCAGATTGTTCTTTCTTGTCAAGTGTCCAATCCCACCAGACTTTACGGGGCCGATGCCGATGATTCAGATAATAGTCATATTTCATAAGCCCCAATATCACCTGAGGTTGTTGCGTATGCCTGCTTTTCAGGAATGAAAAGAGACGGACAAACAAATCTTCCAACTGGTGTCCAATCCTTTGCCAGCCTTGCTCTTCCCAATAGTCTCCAAACTCCTGGAAAAAATCAAATGCCGATGGAAATTCCTGCTGAATCAAATACTGGATGGTATGATCCATCCGGTGGGCATTCCAGTATTTCTCCAAAACATCCTCCACCCGTTTGATCCGAATCATGTCCTGAAATGATAAAAATTGATTACCCAGGATTTCATAGGGGGGCTGTTCCATATATACATAATTGTATTGATCGGCTTGCTTGCGCAATCCGGTTCCCCGAAGCATCTTCAAAAAACCTAGTTGCAATTCTTCCGGTTGGAGGGCAAACACATCATTAAATGTTTTTCGAAACCTGTCATAATCTTCAAAAGGAAGTCCAGCAATCAAATCAAGGTGTTGGGTAATTCTGCCGCTTTCCTTGATCCTGGTGACCGTTTGTGTTAACTTGGCGAAGTTTTGTCTGCGTTTTACCGCTTTATTCGTTGGATCATTTGTCGATTGCACGCCAATTTCAAAGCGAAAGATTCCGGGAGGTGCGTGTTTGGCCAAAAACTCCAATACTTCGGGGCGCATAATATCAGCGGTAATCTCGAACTGGAATACACATCCCTGGTGATGGTCAGTCAGGAACTGAAATATTTCCAGCGCATATTCCCGATTAATATTGAAAGTCCGATCCAGAAACTTTATTACTTTTGCCCCGTTTTCAATCAGATAAAGAAGGTCCTGCTTGACCCGCCCGATATCAAAAAAACGGATACCCACTTCTGTACTCGACAGACAAAATTGGCAGGTAAACGGACAACCCCGGCTTGTCTCAAAATAAACCACACGATTCGGCAGATGGGGCAAATCCTCTTTAAAACGATACGGTGAAGGAATCTCATTCAGATCCAGTTGCGGCCGTGGAGGATTTATGACAATCTCTTCTCCTCTGCGATAAACCAAACCTTTTACCTGATCATATCGCTGATGTGAAGCAATTTCCAAAAGCAGATGGTGAAAGGTTTTCTCTCCTTCTCCGACCACGATAAAATCAACCTGTGGAATCCGCTCCATCCAGTATTTTGTATCGTGGGAAACTTCCGGTCCGCCCAAAACAATTTTTACTTTGGGAAGCACTTTTTTTAACATTTCAAGGATCTGAATTGTTTGTTCTATATTCCATATGTAACAGGAAAATCCAATCACATCCGGTTGCCTCGTATATAAATCGGAAACAATGCTTAATGCCCCATCTTTAATCGTATATTCAGCAATTTCCACATCAAAATCACGACCGCTATAAGCCTTTAAAAGCCGTAACGCCAAAGCCGTGTGAATATACTTTGCATTTAAGGTAGATAAAACTGTTTTCATCCTGCTCAACCTCTTTTATTTCCACATTTTTCCGAGTCGCTTTTTTCCCGATTTTGTCCTGCAATAGATTGGTTAACGGGAAAAACATCACATAGCCTGAAGTCTGCATGTTAAGCATATGGTTGAATGAGTATTGCGTCAATCCTACATCATTATACTGAAGATCATGATTATTGGCGAACAATCATCGCAAAAACAAAATAAAACATTCGCTTTTTGGTTGAATTCCCTTTTCTTTTTATATAGTTTCTGTTAAAATCTGATCATAAAACGTTCATATATCACTCGTATAATTGTAGAAATATGGTCTGCGAGTCTCTACGGGTTACCGTAAATAACCTGACTACGAGTGAAAGGGAAAAGATTTCTTCTCTCTGTTTCCAGAACCTGCTGTAAAGCTCATCAGACAGGTCTTTCACTCATGCATTTCGCTTATGTGAAAGATTTCTCTGATGAGCTTTTTTTCAACTCTTTTAACAGGAGGCATGCATTATGCCAAATGATCAGCATCCATTAAAGATTGCTTCACTCGGTTTTCAGCATGTACTCGCCATGTATACCGGCGCTGTCGCTGTGCCTCTTGTCATCGGGAGTGCCTTAAAGCTGACTCCCATGCAGATCGCCTATTTAATTGCCATCGACCTGGTAACATCCGGAGTGGCTACATTGCTGCAAGTTTTTCGCACCCGTTTTTCCGGTATTGGACTGCCAGTTGTCCTTGGCTGCACATTCACCGCTGTCGGCCCGATTATCGCGATTGGATCGCAATTCGGGTTGGCTGCCGTATATGGAGCCATTATTGTCTCAGGCATCATCCTGTTATTTTTTTCAGGAGTACTGGGTAAACTGGTCCAATCACTCCCCCCTGTAGTGATCGGATCTGTGGTTACCATCATTGGACTGACATTAATTCCGGTAGCGATCAACAATGTTGCCGGCGGCCAGGGCTCACCTGATTTCGGGGCCCCTTCCAACCTGTTGCTCGGTTTTGGTGTACTCATTCTGATTTTGATCCTGCATCGCCTTTTTCATGGGTTTATCCGTGCCATCTCGGTATTGATCGGATTAATTGCCGGCACCATGGTTGCCTTTTTTATGGGCAAAGTCGACTTGAGTGCAGTAGGGCAGGCCTCCTGGTTCCATATGCCACAGCCTTTCTTTTTTCATACGCCTGCTTTTGAAGCCAGTGCCATTTTTATGATGGTTCTGGTCAGTTTAATCAGCATGATTGAATCAACAGGCGTTTTTATGGCACTGGGCAAAATCTGCAACCAGCCGCTATCGTCTCATGACCTGACCCGCGGATACCGGGCGGAAGGAATCGCCACAATCCTCGGAGGGATTTTTAACGCTTTTCCTTATACAACCTACTCGCAAAATGTGGGCCTTGTGCAACTGTCCCAGGTAAAGTCACGCCATGTCGTTGCTGTTGCCGGCTTTATCCTGATTCTGCTGGGACTGGTTCCCAAAGTCGCGGCCATTACCACCATCATTCCGCCTGCTGTTTTAGGAGGAGCCATGATTGCCATGTTTGGCATGGTGATCGCATCCGGAATTCGTATCTTGAGCGATATTGATTTTAACAATAACGAAAATCTGCTTATCATCGCCTGCTCAATCGGGATGGGACTGGGTGTTACCGCAGTTCCCGATTTTTTCAAGGCGTTGCCGGAAAACCTGCAACTGTTAACCAACAGCGGGATCGTAACGGGCAGTGTAACGGCCATTGCCATGCATCTGTTCTTCTGGTTGTTTCAATGTGTTAAAAAGAAATCCCCATCCGTCCAGCAAAGTTCCTGAACAGGAAAAATCCTCCCGCAGATAAGCGGGAGGATTTGTTTAATCCAAAAATAGAGATTGTTCAGATAAAACCACCCCGTCCTCATCCACATACGCGTACCAGTCCGGTTTAAAATGCACACCGGCAAAAGAGACAGTGAGATCCCGATCGCCTTTGCCTTCTTTACGGCTTTTCAGCGGGTTTTTCCCCAGGGCAAGCACGCCAATATCCATATTGTCAATATCTGCCGAATCACGAATACATCCATTTATAATAATCCCGGCTAATTTCCGTTTAACGGCAATAGCCGCCAGTCGATCTCCCAGAAGTGCGCACCGTTTTGACCCGCCTCCATCAACAACCAGCACAGACCCGGCGGGAATTGTATTCAGAGCTTCTTTGACCAGTACATTATCTTCAAAAACTTTCACCGTTTTAATCGGTCCGGAAAAGCTTTTTTTCTTGCCAAAAGATTTAAAAACATCCTCGCATACACTTAACTGATTTGCATAATGGTCACACAGGTCAGCTGTTTTCATCACACATCCATCCTTTCAGACTAAATATAAGTTTCGGAAAAAACAAGAAAAATATATCATCAACCAGAAGATGCAGCCGGCGGAAAACAGCGAATCTCATTACTGCATGAGGCTTGTTTTCCTGCCGCCGGTAATCTTCGGTTTTTATCTGTCGCCAGATTTCCTTAACTTGCAAGCTCCAAACCAATTATATTTTTTGAATGCGGCCCAATGACAGAATATCCTCTGTGGAAAGCTTGTACAATTGATCCAAAAACAGACTCTGGAAATGGCCAGGACCTTTTTCTCCGGTTTCTTTGGCTGCCAGTTCGGCTGCTACCCCGTAGCTTGCCACTCCGGAAACTACTGCCAGCAGATGATTTCCTGCAACCCCGACAAACGCCCCCAGAACAGAGGAAAGCAAGCAGCCGGTTCCGGTAACTTTCGTCAGCATGGGATGGCCGTTTTGTACAAGGTAATGTGTAACACCATCTGTAATGATGTCCTCTTTTCCTGTCATGGCTACAATCGTTTTGTGTTGTTTGGCACAGGCTAACGCGGTAGCCACAAGATCTTCCGCTTCCTGTTCCAGTGCGTCCACTCCTTTGGTCATGCCGGTTTTCCCGATCAGGCCGGCAATCTCACCAGCATTTCCGCGGATGACGGATACTTTCACGTGGGACAAAATCTTTTCAGCCATTTCCAGCCGGTACGCGGTACTGCCTACGCCAACCGGATCAAAAATAACAGGCACTCCATGTTGATTGGCCGACTTGCCGGCAAGAATCATCGCTTCTACCACATCGTTGTCCAAAGTACCGATATTTAAAACAACGGCGCGGGCCAGCCGAGCCATATCCGCCACTTCTTCCCTGGCATACGCCATGACCGGAGACGCGCCCAGGGCAAGCAACCCATTGGCTGTAAAAGATGTGACAACGACATTGGTAATATTGTGGACAAGAGGTTGTTCATTCCGTACCTTGTGCAAAAGTTGGTGCCAGTCCTGATTCATTCAAGTTCATTCCTTTCTGTCACAAAAACTATTTTCCCTCTATTTTACAACTATAACCTTTTATCAGAAGCCGCGCCACCATATCCCCGCCCATTCGGCAAATAAACCCGCTTCTGTTCTTTTGCCTGGTCGGACGGCTCACTTTCAAAGAAAACATTTTAATTCGCGACTTCATCAATATGGGTGAATTATATTCCATCTGACGAGCCTATTGGCAAATTCTGCAGAAAATCCGGAGGAGCAGGCTTCTCTGTTCCTGTACACAGTGTTCAGAAACAACTATGATCCCGCCAGGCTTTAAAACATGTGCAATCACCGTCATAATCTGCTCCTGGTTTTGTCTCCAGTCCGGTTTATTCGAACTGGCCAAATAACAAATGCTCCAACCGGATACAATCAGATCCTCCCAATCATTTTCCACTGGCTGGCTGCGATGGTCTGCCACCTGAACCTGCCAGTTCGCCAACCCCATCATGCCAAGTTTTTCCGCAGTAACCTCAAGCATGGCTGAAGATTGGTCAAGTGCAATAACAGAATTGGCTTCAGGCGCCAATTGACAAGCAAGTCTCCCCGTACCTGCCCCCAGATCAACAATATTCAACCCTTGCCAAGGCTTGATCTTTTGCAGAATGGAGGCCACACTTGGTTGTCTGGAAACAAGTTGATCATAAATTTTTTGCTTTTTCTTTATAAATCCGAGTATGATCAGGCATGTACAACCTCCTTGGTTTGTTGAACCAAAAGATTACAACCTGCAAAAAATAATTGGTCCGTTTTTCCATTCCATTTCCTTAACAAAGATGTCAAATTATCATTTTAGACAAAATTATAATATTTCTACTAATTTATTTGTGTTAATATTATACACATGTTATTTCAATGTAAAGGAGCAATTATTTATGCAAAATTTATGGAAGCTGTTTTCCGCCGTCATGCTTTCCAGCATTCTCCTTATCAGTGGATGTGGCAGTGACGGCGCGAATAAATCTGAAGCAGATCAAGCCACATCCAAATTGACACCCACCGAGGTTATCGATAAGTCTATTCAAACTATGGATCAAAATGGTTACACATATGATTTGAAATCAAATCAGGATATTACAACAGCAAGCGGTGACATGTCCCAGACGGTCAAAACAAATATTGATTCTACCATTAATGCAACAACAAACCCGATGGCATTTCATATAAACGGTACTGTAGAGTCTGATGGAATGCAATTTCCAATCGAAATGTATCTGGTTGATGGTACTCTTTACAACAAAGTTCCCAATGGCGGCTGGGCAAAAGCTACGATGGACACTTCTGCTTTTGAAGCATCGCAAGACCCGACCGCTGCCTTGAAACAGCTTGAACAAGTGATTCAAAAATTGGGTGGAAATGTACTGCCGGAAGGCATCTCTTTGAATAAAGCATCAGGGGCATATGTACTTGAAATGAATGCTAGCGCTTTTAAAAATGATACATCTTTCCAAGACATGTTAAAGGAGCAATTCAAAGCAGGATTCCAAAGCTCAAGCGGGATTGACCCCGCCAATCTGGATCAGATGAAAATTGAAAATTATAACCAGAAAATCTGGATTGATGAAAAAACCTTTAAACAAACCAAAATTACACAAGATATGAAAATTTCGCTTCCCGTTGAAGGCACCAACTTAACTATTAACCAGCACGTTGAAATGAATCTGAAAGGAGAATACACTGAGACGATTCAGGTTCCGGAAGAAGTAAAGAGCAGTGCGCAGGGAATATAATATTTAAACTTCAAACCAGCCGCTATGCGGTTGGTTTTTTCGCCTGCTGGTCTAAACAAACATCCAGTCATGAATTTGATTGATTTCCTCTTCATGTACATGCCAATCAATCATGAAAAGAATATCATACCCCATAACAATCCCCATCATTATATTGGTTATGACTTTTGCATCCACATCAGTTCGGATTTGACCCAACTCCTGGCCTTTTTTTACTATGAGGTTTAATAGAGAAGACCATTGTTCAGTGTTTGCTTTCAACCATTTATGTACGACTTCATTTTTCGGGGAATGGATCAGTAAATGATAAAAAAAGGATGTCCAGGTCAATCGGTCTATGCCCAATCCTGAATATATTTTTTTCGTTATTTTTTCAAGAATAGCCCGAACATGGCAAGGTTCCTTGGACAACTCTCCGAGAACTTCATCAACCAATTGGTTATAGCCTCGATCCAGACGAGTTTCCATTATTTCATATAACAATTCTTCCTTGTTATGAAAATGAACATAGAAAGACCCTTTTGTTTTCCCGATGCTCTTCATAATATCATCAATACTTACAGCGTCAAATCCGCGACTGGCCATCAAATTGAAAGCCGCATCAATAATTCTTTTCTTTGTTTCTATTCCAGTGGCATATTTCATAACGTCTCCTCTTTCTTTTATCTAATTTAATATTCCCAACTGTCACTCAAATCATACCAAGCATACTGGCTTGTTTCAATTTAATCTATTCTCCCGGACTGATTCTTAATAAAAATTCACAAAATGTTTTATTTAGTAAAATCAGGGAATAACAATTAAATATTGACAATAGGCCTGCACTATTCATTTCGTTTTCATAAAGAAAGGAAATGATGATATGGGACTCTTAACTCAGGATGTTACATTCCTGAATTTCGATGATTCTTACAATGCGCAACCGGAACTTACGTATTTTGCCACTGACTGGATCGAACTTGGTGATATTCCTGAATCCAACCTTTTTTGCACACACCGCTCCTTGAAAAAAATCAGTGAGCGGATTTCCAGACAGTCGGGGCGCGGCATTACCTTTATTGGTAATGGCAACTATCATTATGTTACTTACCTGTTTCTTCGCAAAATCAATCGTCCCTTTACTCTTATTTTGTTTGATAACCATACAGATTCAAAAACGTCCGATCAGGGACAAGGTCTATTGTCTTGCGGTTCGTGGGTGTCAGAAGCTCTGGCCAGCTTACCCTGCCTGAAACGTGCATTGATTATTGGAGTTTGTTCCGAATTGCAGAGTTATTCGTCCAGTTTAAAAGACAAAATCATGCTTTGGCCGGAAACTGGCCAATGGGAAAACCTTGTTTCAACCATTCCCACCAGGGATATTTACATCAGTATCGACAAAGATGTTTTGGATCGCGCTTATGCGTTCACCAACTGGGATCAGGGAAATATGAAGTTACAGGAATTGCTTGCCGCTCTTAAAAAATTGATCCGGCAAAAAAATATTCTTGGCATGGACATTTGCGGCGAACTTCCCGTTTCTCCTACAGAAGTCTGGCGCTATACCAAGGAATTGCGCTTAAACGAACAGGCTAATCTGGCCATCCTCGAGTCCGTTCTCCCATAAGAAAATAAAAAAGCATCCGGGCATACAGGTCCGGGTGCTTGAGCATATCAAATAACCGGTTTAGGGAGCGATTTTTAGAAGCGAAGTGATTTCGGCGCTGGAAAATGACAGCAAAACTTCCAGGAAAAACGGGCGAAACTCTTTGAGCGCATGCGAGTAAGGAGCCCGCCTGGAAGCGAATGCTGGAGCCCCCCTGCCCCTTTCTTAAGGCGGAGCGGAACGGAGTCCTTAAAATCGCCTCCAAAATCAGTTTTTCTTCAGTCAAAAGCACCCGGGGATCTATCAAAGTCCGGGTGCCTTTTTTATCTATTGACTCATAGTTATTTCAAAACAGATTCTACCAATCTCACCACATTGTCCACGGTAAACCCGTACTCATCCATGACGATATTCCCCGGTGCTGACGCTCCAAAGG